>NZ_ATVN01000011.1 GCF_000420745.1 Pseudorhodobacter ferrugineus DSM 5888 | reverse complement strand
GGCCGCAGTCAAGCTGCCCAAAACCTCGCTTAACATCGGGCCGTAAAGCCGTTCCATCACAACCCGACCTGCCGTTACCCCATCATCATCCCAACTGCGGATCGCCGGGGCGATGTTTTGCCCGGTCAGAGCCCGCAAACCGTGCAGCTCTGTTTGTAATTTGTCGCGCGATTGCAACGCCGTATAGCGGATGACCTTGGTAAAACTGTCGCTGCCAAAATAATATTTCCGGTTCACGCGCGCCTTGTCATGCAGGCTGTAATTCACCTTGCTGTAAGGCACGCGTAACCCGTCCACCTCTAGCGCGCGGCGGCGAATGGTATAGACGGGCCGTTTGCCATCCTTGATCAGGGTCAGGGTGGCATCGCGGCAGTCTTCCAAAATCTCGGCGGGGTCCAAGGGCAGCAGGTGGTCCTTGCCGAACGGCACATATTCCGCAGGGCGGCTCAGCTCGACAACTATCAAATCGACATGGCGCGACAGGGTGGCAAGCATCGCTTTCACATAAGGGATGCCTTTTGCAAAAATTAGCTGGTGGATCACGTTCAAAAACAACACCGCATCCAAGGCCTCAAAGTCCTTGGCCGAGGTTTCCGCGATTTTCAGCAGGTCCGCTTTGAAAAACATGGCGGCTGATCCAGAATGCGCCTTTAACGCATGGCACAGCGCGATGTTGACGGCGTTTACGTCAAAGCCAATGGTATTGGGAAAAGTCTCAGCCAGCACAAAAGATGCAAAGCCTGCGTTGCAGCCGACATCCAGAATGCGGATCTGGCTTTTGCGTTGCACATGGGCGAATTCCTGCACCAAAAGGTCGCAACTGGCGCGCAAAAGCGCCTCGCGCGTGCTGTGTTTCGGGTCGCTCAGCCCGTAAAAGGGTTGATAGCTTTGTTGGGCGGCGATCACAGGGGCGGTTGCCGCCTCGGCCTTGGCGCGGGCGGCTGCGCGGTTTTCGGGCGGCGTCACGGCAAGGGCTGTTTCGGGGCGATCAAAGGCGGCTGCGAAGCCCGCAAACCCGTTGTGGTCTGTCGTGGTCTGTTCGGCGCCTGTGGTGTGTGCGGGGCGGTGCAGTTTCACATATTCTTCGGATGCCATAAGGGCCGCGCGCAAATTGCCAAGGCTTGGCTGGGTTTGCAAAGCAAGGGCACCTTTGACAGACGGCGATCTGCCCAAAAGGTCTTGAAACACCGCCTCGACATCATCCCGCTCTAGGGTCAGGGCGGCAAGATGCTTGAACATCGTGGCGTCATAATACCGAAAGCGCAAAAGATCTGGGGGTGGGTTGGCGGCTTGCCAAATGCGCAAGCGTTTGGCGGTGTCAGGCGCATCGGCCAGGGCCGCATCCGAAGGGGCCAGCAGCCGTAAAAGCTGCGGCAATACAGCCGCAGGATCGACCCGGAGATCGGCAAGGTCTATTGTCATGGCAGGGCGGGTGACGGCCTGATTGGCGTGCCGGAACGCGGCAAGGTTGGAAAAGTCACGGCTCGCGAATGTGGCAAATCCGTCGGGCGTATCCTTGGCGCGCCCTGCCTTGACCGCCGTATCAAACCGCGCAATCACCGCCGCGGGAAACGTCTCGGCCTCGACCAACACAACCGGCCCCTTGGGTGCCTGCTGTGCCCCGATTTCGTCCAGCAGCCCAAGCACCACGCTGTCGCCCTGCGGCCAGGTTCTAAGGTCAATCATATTCCCTTGTCCCATCCCCGCAATTCCTGTCCCAATCCCCAAATCGCCTGCTTTCATGGCTCACTTAATCCTTTGAAAACTGCGTCCAGTCGTGTCTTGAAACGCTGTGCAATGGCGTGCGACGAAAAATTCTGGCGCACGTTTCTCAATGCAGCCTCTGCGCGTCTGACCCGTTCGCCCGGGTTGTCATAGACCGCGCGCAATTGCAGTGCGGCGTGGTCCACGTCAGGCTCGGCCCAATGCTGATCCTTGCGCACAAAGATGTAATCCTGCGGGCCCAATCGCGCCTCGACGTGATCCACCAGCCATGCGGTTTCATCCGAACAAAAATCCATGTTTGCGGAATAGCCGGTGCAAACCACAGGCACACCTATCCCCATCGCCTCAATCATGCCAAAGCCCCAGCCTTCGGATTTGTGCAGCGAAATATAGCAATCGGAACCCTTTTTCAGCAGCAACAGATCCTCATAACTCAACGTCTCGTTGATCAGCTTGATTCGGCTGTCTTGCGCCATCATCGCATCAACCTGTCGCCAAATCTTTAACTGCTGCGGATCGGCAACCGAATTGCGGTTTTGGGTTTTCACCACCAACCGCACATCAGGCCGATCGGGAAACGCCTTGCGAAACGCTTCCAGCACCGCGACGGGGTTTTTGCGCTGCACAAAAGAAAAGCTGTCAAAGGCTACGAGAAAGATAAATTCGTCGCCCTTCAGGCGGCACCGCCGGTTCACAAAGGCCCGTGCGCGGGTCCGGTCCACGTCGCCCACATCTTCATAGCACATGCCCACATTGGTCACGGGCTTGTCCATATGTGGCTTGTAAATCTTGACTCCATACTCCGCCGCGACCCAAATCTCGTCGATCATCATCATGCCCAAATAGTGGCACAGCGCAGGCGTATCTAATTCCCAATAGACATAGGCGATATTATACGCGCCCGAAAACACATCGGGCTGATAGGCAAAGGCCAGCGGGATGGACTCGGCGTTCAACTGGATCAGGTTCACGCGGGCGCGTTTATAGGCCGACAATTCGCCCACTTGGCTAAAGCCTTCCGGCGCGGGGTTATCCATCCCGAAATCCACCGCATTCACGCTATACCCCGTCTGCTCCATAATCGTCTGCGACAGGCGTGACGCTTGGCCCAAACCCGATGCCTTTTGAAACGGGCCAATCATTTGCACATCCACTGTTGGCGGCCCCGCAGGTACGGGCATTGCGGCGGCATGGAAACGGTCGCCATGCGGCGTGACGGTCAAAAAGGCGCGCGCGGCCAGATCATAGCCTTGAAGGCGCAGCAATCCCGCAAAGCGTTCCGGCGTCAGGGCGGGCAGGGGGGGGGCATCGTCGGTTGGCAGAATCGCAGCGGCAAAGCGTTCCAGATCCGATACGCCGTTGCGCAGTTTCAACAGCGCATCGACCTGCGCCGTGGGCAAATACCGCATGATATGCGCCCGCCCTGCCGCTGCGATCAGCATTAGGCACAAAACGAGCAGCCGCCGATGGTCGGCCTTGGTTCTGTCAAGGAAATGAAAGGGTTTGTGCCCCGACAGGTACTGTTCGGTGAAATTGCACAAGGCGAATCCATCCAATTGCCGAACAGGGGGGATCGCTTGCATCAATTCGACAAAATGCGGCGGGATCAGGCAATCTTCAAACCCCAGGCTTGGGGCCTCGGATATGCACCACCAATAAATGTACCACGGCACCTGCTCTTGGCAAAGCGATCCCATAAGCTTGGGCTGCGCGCTTAGCCGCCACCACATCGCACGGGTAAACGACGGTGACAGGCCCGGCATTGTGACAAAACCGTTCAGCCGGTCCAATTCGGTCTTGCCCAGCGGGATCCGCCAAGGTGATTTCATCCGGTAAGTCTCGATGTACCAAGACAGGTATTTGTCCAGATCCTCATGCTCTTGAAAGCGATCGAAACCCTCGTTCAGCCGGAACCGGTAAGCGGTGAAATCCAGATACGCACTTTGGCCCGACGGGCGCAGAATGTCCTCGCTATGCTCGGGAAGAATGCCCGTCGTGGCGAACATCACATCATGCTTGTCCAGTCGCGGCTCTTCGGTCGTGGCGGCCTCGGCCTCAAACGCAGGCATCAGACGCAGGCTTGCGGCAAGCGACGCCAGTTCCGACGACAATACAATCCGGCAGCTTTGCAAATCGGTCAAAGTCGTGTCTTCAAGCGGTGTGGCAAGCGATGCAGATAGGATGACGTCGCCCAGAACCGTCTGTGTGCCGTCCAGCAGCCGAACCGTCAGCCGCCCCTCCGCCAATCCCGCCGCCTCAATTACCTTTCCCGTCAGGGCAAAGCGATACCCGGACCCGCCATCGCCAAACCCGGCGTTGCGCACATCGCCGCGATATTCGTCGGCCTTCGTTTCCGCCAGCAGCACATCTGCCGCAAACAGCCCAACAGGCAGCCCGCCCCGATCGCGCGGGGCGGCAGTCACCCACCCCGTCACCTCAACCCCGCAAACGCCCTCCAGACATCCAGAGATCGCGGGGCCCATACCAAACCGCCGCATCTGCCGTCGCAAGCTGCGGCGCAGTGCAACAGGCAAGCTCCGCGCCATGACCCGCATCATAGCAAGGCGTCAAAGTCGGATTTCGCCATCATCTGCGCCAGTTCACGCACATCCACCTTTGGCGTCCATCCCAACTTTTCCCGGGCTTTGCGGGCGTCGCCGATCAGCAACTCTACCTCGGCCGGTCGGAAAAACTTCTCATTGATCTCAACCACGCGTTTGCCGCTTTTGCGGTCGGTTGCGGTCTCGGCAACCCCCTCGCCATCCCAAGCCAGATCCATCCCCAACGCGTCGGCGGCATAGTTCACGAAATCGCGGATCGTGGTGGTGGTGTTGGTCGCCAGCACGTAATCATCCGCCACATCCTGTTGCAGCATGCGCCACATGCCTTCGACATAATCGCCCGAAAACCCCCAGTCGCGTCGGGCATCCATATTGCCCAGCTGCACGGCATCCACCCCGCCATGCGCCAGTTTCGCCAGCGCCAGCGTGATCTTGCGGGTGACAAACTCCTTACCCCGCAGCGGACTTTCGTGGTTGAATAATATCCCCGAAGACGCATGCATTCCGAAACTTTCGCGGTAATTCATCGTGATGAAATGCCCGTAAACCTTGGCCACACCATATGGCGACCGCGGATGAAGCTGTGTTGTTTCACGCTGTGGCACCTCTTGCACCAACCCGAACATCTCGGACGTAGAGGCCTGATAGAACCGTGTCTCGGGCCGCAATGTGCGCAATGTGTCCAGCACCCGCGCCACGCCCATGGCATCGACATCAGAGGTATAGATCGGCAACTCCCATGATGCGCCGACAAAGCTTTGCCCCGCCAGATTGTAAAATTCGTCCATCGCGACGTCGCGGATAACGCGGTAGATGTTGTTTGGCTCGGTCAGGTCAAAGTCATGGATATGGACATCCTTGGCCACGCCCAACGCCTCTAACCGCCCCAGTTCGGGATGTGAAATGCGGCGGACCCCACCATGCACCTTATAACCTTTTTCAACTAAAAGTTTAGCCAAATACGCGCCGTCTTGCCCCGTAATACCAGTTATAAAAGCGGTTTTCATGATCGCATCCAACTTCTTTTTTAAAGTTTTTCCATTTCCCGTCTGCTGCGGCAGGAGAGCAAGGCATTAACCATTGTCCAAGCTGAACATTCGAAATATTTCTTAATTATATGTTAAGATTATACTATCTTTATTAACCTCATCCAAAAAATCCCTTTTGGATGAGTCGAGGCTACCGCCGCCAATTGGCGACACAGGGCGGGGCGTACCAAGGCTCTTTGTGCGATGACAGAAAGCCAGACCGTGTTTTACCGCCTTACCCGTATTTTTGCGCGCTATGCCGATGAAAACCTAAGGTTGTGCTGTAACTGCCTTGCCCCGAACAGCACTGGCCTTGCACAAATCGACGAATTGCGGCTGGATCGCAACCGTTTGGTTGTCGAAGGCTGGACCGAGGCGGACCGTATCGGCTTGCGCCTGAACCGCGCAACGGTTTGGGTGGTGCCCGATCTTGCGCATCAATCCCGAACGGCGCGCGGCTTTACGGTTGATATTCCGTTTGAACCGGGCACCCCGCAGCTTTTGATGTTCAAAGACAGCGCTGAAACCGCTCTGTCGTTGCCCGGTTTTTCGCGCGCGCGGGTCAATTTGGCGCGGCTTTGGCTTTGGTTGCCCTATTTGCGAACCCTTATGGCGCTGGTCCCCCACATTTGGCGTTGGAAACGGCGGGGCGATCTGGTGGCGCGTGAGGTGGTCAAGGAACGGCTTGGTCTTGTGTCTCGGTCCGATGCCGCCGAAATGTCGGATGCCGTGCTGTCGCCGGCCATCCCGCCCGTGCAAAGGTTCAAAACCGTCACCGTGGTCATGCCCGTTTATAACGCGTTTGACCTGATGGTGGAGGCGTTGGACCGCGCCGAACGTCACGCGGATTTGCCCCTGCGGATCATCGTGGTTGAAGATTGTTCCACAGATCCCCGCGTCCGGCTTTGGCTGGTTGCATGGGCACAATCCCCAGACCGCAAAGCGCAGGTCCATCTCATCTTGAATGACGTCAATCTCGGCTTTATCGGGGCGGTCAATCGCGGCTTCGCCAGTGCCCGTGCGCGGCCAAACGATCCCGTGGTCTTACTGAATTCCGATGCGCTGTTGCCTGCGGGCTGGACCTCTCGTCTGATCGCGCCCTTGGCCGATCCACAGGTCGCAAGCGTCACCCCGATGTCCAATGATGCCGAAATTTTCACCGTTCCGGCACCTTGCCGCCCCATCGCGCTGCACCGCGGCGAAGCGGATAGGCTGGACGCCGCCGCGCGGCTGCTGCACCCCACCGCCGGTCTGGTGCATGCCCCGACTGGTGTGGGGTTCTGCATGGCGCTGGCCCCACAGTTTTTGGCGCAAGTGCCTACATTTGATACAGGTTTCGGGCGCGGTTATGGCGAAGAAACCGATTGGTGCCAAAGGATCCGCGCGCTGGGCGGCCTCCATCTTGGCACCCCAAATCTGTTCGTCGAACATCGGGGGGGGCGGTCCTTTGGCGCTGCCGCCAAGCAGGCGTTGCTGCAAACCAACGGTGCAATCATCTCGGGCCGTTATCCTGCTTATGACGCCGAAGTGCAGCGCTTTATCCGTCAGGATCCGATGGTCACGGCCCGTCTTGCGCTGGGCCTGACATGGGCGGCGGGGCGGCAAGTAGGGCAGGCGGTGCCTGTTTGGCTTGCCCATGCGATGGGGGGCGGGGCGGATAATGATCTGAAACGCCGCATCGCGCGTGAAACGGAACAGGGGCGCTCGGCCGTGGTGCTGCGCGTCGGGCAAGGCCACCGCTGGAAGCTGGAATTGCACACGCCGTTCGGTGTGACCCAAGGGCTCACGAATGACATCACCCTGATCCGTCGCTTGATCGCCCGTTTGCCCGAACGGCGGGTCATCTATTCCTGTGGCGTGGGCGACCGCGACCCCGCCACATTGCCTGCACTGCTGTTGGATCTGGCAGGGCGCGGGGCGAACCCGATCGCGGGCGGGGTGCAGGGCCTAGAGGTGTTGATGCATGACTTCTTTCCGGTCAGCCCGTCCTATACATTGCTTGGCGCAAACGGTGCCTATCACGGCCCGCCGCGCGCGGGCACCCCTGCCGCAGATGACCCTGCCCACCGCATAGATCGCCCTGGTTTGCCCGCGATGTCTCTGCAAGGCTGGCAAAATGCCTGGCGTCAGTTGATGCAAGCCGCTGATAAAATCACCGTGTTTTCCGACAGCAGCCGCGCGATCCTTGCCCAAGTCTGGCCCGAAACGGCGGCGCGCACCGTCGTCACCCCGCATCACCTGCTGGCAACAATTCCAAGGGTCGTTCCCCCCGTTGCGGGCGGTCCGGTCATCGGGGTTCTGGGCAATATCGGGCTGCACAAAGGGGCGGGCGTCGTGCAGCAATTGTCGCGCGATCTGGCCCGTGACCCCCGCGCAAAGCTTGTGGTGATCGGCCAGCTTGATCCCGCCTTCAAACTTGATGCCAACACTACCATTCACGGCAATTATGAACGCCGCGACCTGCCCACATTGGTTGCCCGCTATGGCATTTCGGGGTGGTTGATCCCGTCAATTTGGCCCGAAACCTTCTCTTTCACCACGCATGAGGCGATTGCCACGGGGCTTCCGGTATTTTGCTTTGATCTGGGCGGGCAGGCCGATGCGCTGCGGGCGTCTCTTGCGGTCCGGGGGCGGGGCGGGCTATTGCCCTTGGACGGCAGCTACAAGATTGAAATCGAAAGATTACTGCAGGGTCTGAACGCGCCTCATCCCAATCCTGCGATCCCGTCACCTCCCCCCGCCCACGCCCAGCCGCGCAAACGCAGGTACAAATTCGCATCATGATCCAGCCGCAGCTTATCCTTCATATAGGCGCGCCGAAATGTGGCAGCTCTGCCTTGCAGGCCGCATTGACCAAGATGCCGGATATGACGGGCCAAGACGGGCGCAGGTTTCGCTATGTCTCGACACTTGTCCAAGGGGGGACGGCGGCGAAAGTGCCGTTCTCGCTGACGCCGCTCTATGGCGCCGCCTTGACCCATGCGGGGTTGCAGTCGCCTTACGGTTATACCTGCTGCCCGAATATGGCCGACGCGCAAATGGTTGAAAAGTTTACACGAACCTTGCGGACGGCCCATGCCAATGGCAAGGCACAAAGCCACATCCCGATTTTGTCGAACGAAGGGTGGATTTACCGCCATGCCAACTTTGCCAAGATGCTGGAACTCTTGGGAAATCCCCCTGTGGATGTGGTCACGTTTCTGCGGCCGCCGGTGGAATGGCTTAACGCGTCCTATTGGCAGTGGGGCGTGTGGTCTGCGCCCAGTTTGAACGCCTGGATGACCCGCGCCAACATGACCTACAGCTTTGGGATGGACCTAGTGGCATGGTCACAAATCCCGAATGTCCGGTTGCGGGTTTACCCGTCCAAGCCGGATGTCGTTGCCCATTTCGCAGGGCTCTATGGTCTGCCACTGACGTCTGGCCATGACAGCAACCGCTCGTCTCCGCCTGCTTTGATCGGGTTTTTGCTGCGCAACAGGCGGTTTCGCCCGTCGGCGCACCAACCCGCAACCGAATTCATTTTTCAACGCTGGTGCCCCAAACTGGCCGTGCGCCAACCTTGGGCCGTGGGGTCTGCGCAGGTACTGGGCTACCGCCCCATTGTGCGCGACAATCTTGCCGCGCTGCGCAGCATTTTGTCGCCCCAAGATTGCGACCGCTTGTTTGAAGCGCCGCGCTGGCAGGCCGAAAAACCCTATCATGAGGAGTTGCTGGTAGGTCCAACCTTGCTTGATGATCCAACCGACTTGCCAGCTTTGTGGGATAGCTTACAAGCCGGAATTATCAGGGCAGGGGGGGCGGCCAATCGCTCCATGCCGCCAATGGGTGCCCCTTTGGTGCAGTGGGATGCCGCCCTTTGCGGTGTGATGGACCAGCTTATCGCCTGCGATAAACGGGTGCGCAACGGCGTGGTATCCCCATCACGCGGGCGTAAAATTGTCGATGGGTTCAAGGCTTTTTGGCGCCCAAAAGCCGACCATCACCTTTGAAAACATGACCTTAGACAAAGGTTTAGCGTTCGAACAGGTCCCTGTGATGGCGGCGCAAAAACAACAGGCCAAGCGCAAAACAGACCATCGCCACAAGCATCACGTATTTTGACGAAATATAGTACCCGTCATAGCCATCGTAAAACCCCTCTCTCACCAAACCGACAACATGGACCAGCGGGTTCCACCACAGCCAGTCCCGAAACGGTTCGGGAATCCCGTCAAACATGATCATGGTGCAGGACACCAAAAACAACGGCCTGCTTAGAACCGACCACATCTGCTGCCACACCGGAAAGCGCAGATAGATAAAGCAGTTCAACGTCCCGATCCCAAGGCCCAGCTGCGCCGCCAGCAGCAACCCATCCAAAACGGTCAAAATATCAATTGAAAGCGTCCCTTCAAAAAACAGCATCGTTCCGCCAAAGATGATGTAAGCGACCAAAAGCTGGGTCATGAAATTCAGCAAAAACCGCGCGATCAAGGCATCAAGAAACGTCACCTTAGGGTAAGCAAGCAATTGTTTTGAATACATAAGGGATTGCGACACCTTGTTTTGGATGTCGTTGAACATCAAGAATGGCACCATCCCCGTCGCGTAAAACATCGCAAAACTATTGCCGATGGGCGGCGTGTGAAAAAAGGCCGAAAACGCCAGTGACAGAAACGCAATCGCGGCAACAGGCGACAAAATCGCCCAAATATACCCACCGGGGGACCGCCCATAGGTCGTCGACATTTCGCGCAACATCAACGCGACAATCGCCCTTTGCCCCCCAAAACGGGCATTTGCACGGAACCTGTTTTGCATCGCGTCTCATTCCAATTCGCAGCTTGGCCCAGCTTGGCAGTACAAGAGTGAAGAAATCGTTTATAACCTTTCGATTGTAATTAAATATTAACAATGTGCCTTCAGGGTGAACCTTGCCGCGTGATTCAAGTGAGATTGCAGTGACAGCTTCGACCGCCGAAAAACCCGCCAGACCCGCCTTGGCCGAAGTTGCCCCTGCGCGGCCTATCCCCGTGGCGCAGCCTCAAAATACAACGGCGGTTCGCAAACCTGTGGCGCGGGCGCGCTTTAAACTGCGCCATCATCTGCTTTTGATCAGCTTTGTTTTTTGCGTCCTGCTGCCGCCCGGTCTGGTGGCGTGGTATCTGTGGACTCGTGCGGCCGACCAGTACCATTCGCGGATCGGTTTTGCGGTGCGGTTGGAACAGCAAACCTCGGCGCTGTCGTTTCTCAGCGGGTTGACGGGGATTTCGAACTCCAGCTCGTCGGATACCGATATTTTATTCGAATTTATTCCTAGCCAGCGTTTGGTGGCGGATATTGACGCCGAAATTGACCTGCGCAAAATCTGGTCACGCCCGCAAAACGACCCCGTTTTTGCGATTGCCCCTGATGCCACGCTCGAAGAATTGGTCGATTACTGGAATGTCATGGTCAAGCTGTCGCGCGGCAAAGGCGGCGGTTTGCTCGAGGTGGAGGCGCGCGCTTTTGACCCCGAGGATGCCTTGCGCATCACGACAAGCCTGTTTGAAAAAAGCTCGGAAATGATAAATGAGCTAAGCTCTATCGCGCGTGAGGATGCGATCACCAACGCGTTTGATGATCTGACCGAGGCGAAAGAGCGGCTGAAAACGGCACGTGAAGCGGTGACAAAATTTCGCAATGTAAATCAGTTGGTTAACCCGCAGCTTGATTTGCAAACACAGGCGGGGTTGTTGGGCAATCTTCAGGCCCAACAGGCCGCCGCCTTGATTGCGCTCGACTTGCTTCAGGATGCGACCAAGGCCAATGACCCCCGTGTGGTGCAGGCTGAACGCCGTTTGGTGGTGATTGAAACCCGCATTGACGCAGAACGCCGCAAGTTGGGGATAGGGGGCGGCGATGGAACCCAATCCGGCATGGCCGACATCATGGGCGAGTATGAGAGGTTGACGGTGGAACTGGAATTCGCCGAACGCACATATACCACGGCGCTGGCAAGTTATGACGCTTCCTTGGCCGAGGCGCGGCGCAAAAGCCGGTATTTGGCCGCCTATATGCAACCCACCAAGGCCGAATCCTCAATCTATCCCGAACGCCCCACATTGCTGGGCACAATTGCGCTGTTTTTGTTTCTAAGCTGGTCGATTGGTGCGCTGGTCTATTATTCGATCAGGGACCGCCGTTAAGGGGCCATCGGGATGATCCAGTTTGACCATTTAACCAAGGTTTTTTCAACGGACGGGCGCGGCAAAACCGTGGCCGATAACATCTGCCTGACTGTTCCAAGCGGTGCGTCCGTGGCGCTTTTGGGGCGCAATGGCGCGGGCAAATCGACCCTGTTGCAAATGATCGCGGGCACGACTGACCCGACATCTGGGCGCATCCTGTCCAATGGCAGCATTTCGTGGCCGGTGGGGTTTGCAGGGTCGTTTCATCCCGAACTTACAGGCGCGCAAAACACCCGTTTTCTGGCGCGTGTCTACGGGGTGGATTCGGATGAGCTGATTGATTTTGTGCAAGAATTTTCCGATCTGGGCGCCCATTTCCGGTTGCCGTTTCGGACCTATTCTTCGGGTATGAAATCCCGTTTGGGCTTTGGCATTTCGATGGGCATCCAGTTTGACACCTATCTTGTGGATGAGGTGACGGCTGTGGGCGATGCGGCCTTTCGTGCCAAAAGTGCTATGGTTTTCAGGGACCGGATGCAGACATCCGGCGCCATCGTCGTGACCCATGCGATGAGCCAGGTGCGGGAGCTATGCACAGCCGCCGCAGTGCTCGAAAACGGCAAGCTGCAGTATTACGCCGATGTCGAAGATGGCATTCGCCACCACAACCACAACATGGGGCAATTTTAGCGATTATCCAAAGGGTTAGACCCGCCCCAGCATAAGCGCCACATATAAAACTGCCGTAGCGGCCAAGCTTTGCCGCCGGACCCCGCACGCAGCAAAAGCACGGGCGCGGGCCAGTCCGGCCCGTCGCGGTTGGGCGCGCAATCGGGTCAGGACCTTTCGGTTTTCCGCAGTCAAAAGGCGTTCAACACCCGCCAAGGCCGCCAGATTGGCCGCGATCCAATCGCCATAGCGGCCGCCCATCGCCACCGTGATCCGGTCAATCCGCGCGCGCAGGCCGCGATGCGCCCCCATGACATTCGCGCCGTGCTGGCGATAGTAAAGCACAGGATCAGGGTCGATCACGATATCCCCACCCGCGCCGGATATCAGTTGATACAGCCACCAATCATGAAATGGCACGGCATTTGGCACCCCTGCCGACCGCACCAGCGCCACCGCATCTGCGCTTAACACAGCGCTATGGCCGCTAACCACATTCTGGACCAGCGCAATGCCAAATGTCGGTGGATGCGGCATCGACACAGATTGGCCCAGCACCCGCAGGCCCGCATCACAATGCAGGCTTTGCGCGCCGTAAAGGGCTAGGGGCCCAGCCGCCCCAAGTGCCGCCAAAGCCCGCGCCAGTTTTTGGGGCATCCACATATCATCTTGGTCCGACAGCGCCACAGGGCCTGCGGGCAAATCCGGATGGCACAGCAAGGACAGAAAATTCACGCAGGCCCCGCGCCCCGGCCCGCGCAACACCCTGATTTCGCGCCCTTGTCCATGATCGCGCTGAAACTTTTCCAACACCGCCCAAGTCTCATCCGTCGATCCGTCATCGCTGACCCAAAGGTCCCAGAGGGAATGGGATTGGGCCAAATAGGATTGCAATTGCGCCTCAAGATAGGCCGCGCCGTTGAACGTACACAGAATAATCGTGATCCGTTGGGGGGTCATGCGCGCGTTCATCCTTCATACTCGACAGCCGCAGAATTACAGCTCTAGGTTGAATTGCAAGCACCCTAATGCCCGAACCCATCGTATTTTCAAAACTGTTGAATCGACTTGGCCCTAAGCGTCACGAATTTGGCCAATTGAAACCATCACCCTCCCCCCTCGCCCTCGCAAAGTCCAAGGCACCGGTTTGTGGAAGGGGGTAAGGGCGTTGGAGTTTCAGCATGTCACCACGCGGGTTGTCGGCCCGAATGGCTATATGGTTGGGCTGTCTGATCTTCTGATCAGGACCACGGGGTCACAGTCCTTGCTGTATTCCGTTAGCGCCAAGGACGGCGGCGTGTTGGTCATGGATATGAACAACGGGATGCAGCTGTTGGATCAAGCGGCGTTTCCGTCCAATACCGTGGCGCTGGATGCCCCGCGGCAATTGCTTGAAACGGTGATAAACGGCACCCCCGCGCTTGTCTCAAACGGGCACTACGGCACAACGATCGACGTTTTTCCCTTGGATGCACAAGGGCTTATCACCCAACCCTATGTTCTGAACCGTCAGGCCGGCAGCAGCTTGACAGGGGCGTCCACGGCCACCGAATTCCTGACCGTTGGCGGGCAAACCTATGTTGCCATTGCGTCACGGCAGGTGGACGGCTTGACCATTTGGGCCACAGGCGGCGGGACGACCCTGCAACGTGTGACACAATCGGCCGCTGCGGGTTTGCTGCCTGCCAATGGCGTGCAGGCAATGGCGCAGGTGGTGATTGGCGGGCAACAGCATTTGCTTGTGCTGTCGTCGAACGGTGCGGAACTGCTGAATTACCAATTGGCCGCCAATGGCACGCTTACGCTTTTGTCTCGGCTTGATGCGCGCGATGGTTTGGCGATCGGCGGCGGCAGTGTGATCGAGGTGGTTCAGGTCGGTGGCCAATCCTTTGCCTTGGTCGGGGGGGCAGGCAGCAGCTCGCTTGCGGCTGTGGCCCTGAACGCCAATGGCACGATGGTTGTGACCGATCATGTGATGGATGACCGCAACACCCGCTTTGGCGGGCTGACCGAACTGGCCACCCTAACGCAAGACGGTCAGGTTTTTGTCGCGGTTGCGGGGGCGGATGATGGGATCAGTTTGCTGACCCTCTTGCCGAATGGTCGGTTTCTGCATCTGACAACGATTGTCGATGACAATGCGATGGCGTTGACCAATGTGTCGGGTCTGGCGTTGCGGTGGCAAAACGGCGGCATAGACCTTGTGGCATCGGGCGGTATGCCCGGGTCGGCCCAAGGCAGCGGCATCACCCATTTATACAGCATTATCGGCCCCTTAGGTGTCACCCTGACAGGCGGCACGGGGGCCGACACGTTGACCGGCGGTGCCGGCCGCGACATCATTTTCGGCGGCGCGGGGAACGACCGGCTTTTTGGTGGTGATGGCGATGATATCTTGGTTGATGGCGCCGGAGGCGACTTGCTCTATGGCGGGGCCGGCGCGGATGTGTTCATTTTCGAACCCGATGGCGAATTGGACATTGTCGTCGGTTTTGAACGTGGCATTGACCGTATTGACCTAAGCGCGCTGGGCCGCGTTTATTCCAAGGAAGCGCTTCAGTTTATCGAACGGGCAGACGGTCTGGAAATCCGGTTCGCAGGAGAGCGGATCTCGTTGCGCACCTCCGATGGACAAACCCTGTTTGCCGCAGAGCTGGACCTTGGCGATCTGTTTGACCTTACGCATATTGATGTCACCCCCATTGCCCCTGTTGCCGTGTCGATGACAGGCACAGGCCAACCCGACTTTATCGACGGGCGCGAAGGCAACGACCGTATGGTCGGCGGTGGCGCATCTGATACCTTGATGGGCGGGGCGGGCAATGACACCCTGATCGGCGGGTCCGAAACCCGACCTTTTGACACGGCAACGGGGCAGGTCTACCGCCTTTATCAGGCAACCTTGGACCGCGCGCCAGACCTTGCGGGCCTGCTGACTTGGGCGAACATCCTTATCGATGGCACCCGCAATTTGCCGCAAATCACCCAAGGTTTTGTAAATTCCAACGAATTTCGCACAACATATGGCAATGTCGACAACGGCAACTTTGTGACCCTGCTCTATGCCAATGTGTTGGGCCGCGCCCCAGATCCGGGCGGCTACAGCACATGGACAGGGCTTTTGAACAGCGGGGCGCGCAGCCGCGAACAGGTGGTAAACGGCTTTTCCGAAAGCGTCGAGTTGCGGCAAAAAACCGAGGCAGGCACCTTGGCGTTTTCCTATGAAGGCGTGAAAATGGAGCTGATGGACGATGTGTTTCGTTTGTATCAGGCCGTTTTGGGCCGCAGTCCCGATATGGGCGGCTTCAATACATGGGTGGACCGTCTGGCAAGCGGTGTCTCCCTGACCAGCGTCATTTCCGGCTTTGTGAACTCGAACGAATTTCAAACAACTTACAGTCGGGCAACCGCGTCCGAATTTGTGACCTTGCTCTATGCCAATGTGCTGAACCGCGCCCCCGATGCCGCGGGTCTGAACGCTTGGGTCAGCCGATTGGACAGCGGCAGCCACAGCCGCGAAAACGTGGTGTTCGGGTTCGTTCAAAGCCGCGAGTTCATCACCAAAACAGCCGAGCCGCTGAAGGCGTGGGTCCTTGCCAAAGGTGCCGATGATGTATTGGATGGCGGGTCTGGCAATAACCTGCTGTTTGGCGGGCTATGGGCCGACACGTTCGTCTTTCACAGGGCCGATGCCGCAACCAACAAGGTCGTCGGGCTGGAACCGTGGGACACGCTGTCGTTTCAAGGCTTCGGCTACACTGTTCGTGGGGATGTGGGGGCCCATTTGCAGCAATCCGGCGCAACCACTGTTTTCAGCGATCAAGGCGTGACAATCCACTTTGAACAAACCACCCAAGCCGAGGTTCTGGCCGCCACTTTCATGTTCTGAAACCCACCCGACATCCGGTCATTGTACATACAGATGTCATACGCATAACATACGGAAAAAATACGGGGTGGCGGTGCGGTGACTGCTGAAAACGGCAGGCAAAATGGCTCAGGCCGATGGCCCCTTCCAAATCAGCATATACCCCGCATACCCCGCCAATCCGGCCACCATCAAAGCCCAGCCGTAGCTGCCCAGCCAAGCCTCAAATCCGGCCCAGACCAGCGGCACTAAAAACGCCGCCCAGCGTGTCGCGGGGCGGCGAAAGAAAGGGTCATTCGGGTCGATGAACGGCCGCACTTAGCGCCTGCGATCCCGCCGCGCTGACATCGGCTGGAACGCCACACCGACATGCGCTTCGCAATAGGGTTTGCCCGCCGTCGAGGGCAGGCCGCAGAACCAGAAATCTTCGGTTGCAGGGTCGCCGATCGGCCATTTACAGGTCCGCTCGGTCAGCTCCATCAAGCTGATTTTCTTGGCATGTTTCTCAACTTCCCGAACCGACGCAAGCGCCTCGGGGCTGATTTCATTGGCCGAAGGTTGTGGCGGCAAAGGCTGGCCCGCAGGCACAATCGACTTGCGCAGCGGCAATGGGGTGACGTTATTCACCACTTGCGCGACAGTCGGGTTGATGGGCGCAGAGGGGCGCGGCGCGGCGGCGGCGGGCTTGGCTTCGGCAGCACGTGCCGGTTCCGCTGGCTTGGGTGCCGCCTCAACGCGAGGTGCGGCGGCCACAGGCGCTTCTGCCTCGTCTTTTGCAGGCGTGCCGGTGGCGCGATTTGACAGGCCAAGGCGGTGAACTTTGCCAATCACCGCATTGCGCGTGACGCCGCCCAGTTCTTTTGCAATCTGGCTGGCGCTTTGGCCGTCAGCCCACATTTTCTTAAGCGTTTCAACGCGCTCGTCTGTCCAGGACATGCCTATCTCCGGTGTTGGGGGCAGTCTACGGTGCTCCGCAGGCGGCGCTTGGTCGCCCCAATATAGCTGTGACAGGCTTAGATACTACTGCAGGGCCACAGATACAAGGGTCTCCGGTGCCGATGCCCGCATCCTCTTTGTGCGGGCTTGAGTCTACCATGCCCGCAAACCGAATAAAATGTCGCTTTACACAAGGGTAAAACCATCTTACCAAACTGGCATGAACACATCGGTACACCCTTTCCAACTGCCCCGACGCCGACGCTAATTCACGCGTTTTCGGCCAGTGTTCCCTGCCATCTCGGCACCCCTCGTTTCAGATATATCCGTTGACTTGGCCGCCAGCCTTTGGCACGGCTAAGGCTTCCCTAGTAAGGACGATGACATGATCCCTTCCGTCTTGCCGACTTATAACCGCGCGCCCTTGGCCTTTGAAAAGGGCGAAGGATCATGGCTTACCACCGTCGATGGTGCCCGCTATCTGGATCTGGGCGCAGGTATTGCGGTCAATGCCTTGGGCCATGCCAACCCCGATCTGGTGGCCGCATTGACCGCTCAGGCTGGCAACCTGTGGCATGTGTCCAATCTGTATCAAATACCGCAGCAGCAAAAACTTGCCGATATGCTGGTCGAACACACCTTTGCAGACACTGTGTTTTTTACCAACTCGGGCACCGAGGCTGCCGAACTCGCCATCAAAATGGCGCGGAAATACTGGTATGAAAAAGGCGCGCCGGAACGGATTGAAATCCTGACCTTTGACGGCGCGTTTCATGGCCGTTCCACCGGGGCAATTGCCGCTGCCGGATCGGAAAAAATGGTCAAGGGCTTTGGCCCCTTGATGCCGGGTTTCAAGTCCTTACCATTCGGCGATCATGACGCCTTGCGCGCCGCCCTTACCAATAAGGTCGCGGCAGTCATGGTCGAACCGATCCAAGGCGAAGGCGGTATTCGCGTGCTGCCCGATGCCTGCCTGAAAGGCTTGCGCGATCTGTGTGATGAAACCGGCGCGCTGATGATTTTGGACGAGGTGCAATGTGGCGTTGGCCGGTCTGGAAAACTCTTTGCACATGAATGGTCGGGCATCACACCCGACATCATGATGGTCGCAAAAGGCATCGGCGGCGGCTTTCCATTGGGGGCCGTTCTTGCCACCGAAAATGCAGCATCCGGTATGGTCGCAGGCAGTCACGGCTCCACCTATGGCGGTAACCCCTTGGGCTGCGCGGTGGGGGCTAAGGTCTTGGAAATCGTGGCTGATCCCGCCTTTCTGGCCGAGGTAAACCGCAAATCATCGCTATTCCGTCAGGGGCTCGAGGGGCTCGTCGCCAGCCATCCCGATGTCTATGAGGCCGTGCGCGGCGCAGGTCTTATTCTTGGGCTAAAGTGCAAGGCTGCGAATACGGATGTGGTCAAAGCAAACTATGCCCAAAACCTGTTAACCGTGCCCGCCGCCGACAATGTGATCCGCCTGTTGCCCGCGTTGAACATCACGGATGAAGACATCGCCGAGGCCCTTACCCGCCTCGACAAAGCAGCCACCGCCGTTGCGGCCACAACCCCCTAACCCCTTTCTTTTCGGTCCAAATATCCCGGGGGGCCCGGGGGGCTGGCCCCCCGGCGTTGCCCAGAAAGAACACCATGAAGCATTTTCTTGATATCCACACCACAGATGCCGCCGAATTGCGGGGCATGATCGACCTTGCCCATGCCATGAAAGCCGCCCGCAAAGGCCGACCAAAAGGCACGCCAGATGATGACCAACCCCTTGCGGGCCATATGGTTGCGTTGATTTTTGAAAAGCCCTCCACCCGTACCCGCGTGTCCTTTGACGTCGGCGTGCGTCAGCTTGGCGGGCAGACGATGGTGCTGTCTGGCAAGGAAATGCAATTGGGCCACGGCGAAACGATCGCCGATACCGCGCGCGTTCTCAGCCGCTACGTCGACCTGATCATGATCCGGACATTTGAGGAAGCAACGCTGCAAGAAATGGCCGAACATGCCACGGTTCCGGTGATTAATGGCCTGACCAACCGCACGCACCCTTGCCAGATCATGGCCGATGTCATGACCTATGAAGAGGTTCGCGGCCCCATTGCAGGCAAAAAGGTGGTCTGGTGTGGCGATGGCAACAATGTCGCCGCCAGCTTTTTGCATGCTGCTGGCCAGTTCGGGTTTGATTTCACCTTTACGGGCCCAGAAACCCTCGACCCCGAGGCGGAATGGCTAAATTTCGCGCGGTCAAAAGGTGTGAATGTGACTGTCGAGCGTGACCCCGCAAAGGCGATGGCGGGGGCCGATTTGGTGGTGACTGACACTTGGGTTTCGATGCATGACCCTGAATCGGCCAAAGAACGCCGCCATAACCAGTTGCGGGGCTATCAGGTCAATGAACGGTTGATGACGATGGCCAAACCTGATGCGTTGTTCATGCATTGCTTGCCGGCGCACCGCAACGACGAGGCGACAAGTGCGGTGATGGACGGTCCACATTCCGTGATTTTTGATGAGGCCGAGAACCGTTTGCATGCGCAAAAGGCGGTGATGCGCTGGTGCCTTGGGGTCTGATGCCATGACCGCCGCGCTTTTGGTGATTGATTGCCAGATGGAATTTGCGCGGCGTACCTTGGCGGGTGTCCCACGCTCAAACCTTGGGGCCGAAGCGGCGATTGCGGCCACGATTGCGCTTTGTCGTGCCAAGGCTTTGCGGGTTTTGCATGTTCACCATGACGATCCAAACCCCAAGTCTGGGTTTCGGCTGGGCACATCAGGGGGCGAACCCATGCCTTGTGCCCTGCCAAGTGTGGGAGAACCGGTTTTCGTAAAACACGGGTCTTCCGCCTTTATCGGCACGGGGCTAGAGGCGTATTTGCGCGATATGGGCGTGACGCGTTTGGTTATTGTTGGCGCTGCCGTGAACTATTGTGTGGCCAGCACCCTGCGCATGGCTGCAAATTTGGGGTTTGATGTGGTCTTGCCCCAAGACGCCGTTTTCGGCTTTGGTGTCACGGGCCCCGATGGTGTGCAGCACAGCCCTGAAACGGTTTTATCAGTCACTTTGGGAACATTAGCCGAGTTCGCAGCGATTGTTTCCTCAGATACACTTCATGGATTTTTAGTCCCGCATTAACTCCCGAGCTTTGCAGAAAATTGCCCTCGCGGCTAAACAATAGCGCATTTTACGGAGATTTGTTGTCAATTGCGGCGTGATTGCGGCGATAATTGTTTCCAAATTCACTCAAATGCCACATTGCGCCCGCAAATCGGCCACAAGCTGCGCGCATTTCTAGTGCCACGATATATAGCAACGCGGGTCCAAAATGGCAGCGATCAATACAGGGCTAGGTGGGCCGCAAGGCGTGGGTGAGGGCAGTTTCCGCTCGTCCGCCCTGACGGCTGGCAATTATGATGACGGCTCTATTTTGGTGAACATCACGTCGGTGTTCGGGCCTAACGGGATCAACTATTTCGGTACGAACTATACCAGCCTGTACATCAACACCAACGGTCTGATCACCTTTAACGCGCCCGTGACATCCTATACGCCAACGGCTTTGGCCAGCGTGACCTATCCTGCGATTGCTGTGTTTTGGTCGGATGTGAACATCACGGCGGGGTCGGGCACGGGCACCAATAACATCTACTGGGATCTGGATCCCTCGACGAACCGCGTCACGATCACTTGGCTTGGGGTCCGCGCTTATTCAGGGTCCACTGCAAATACGAACACCTTTCAGCTGGTGCTAGAGCATACGCAGAACGGCAACTTTGAAATCGACTTTATCTATCAACAGATTCAGTGGACCAATGGGTACACGGGCGTGGCCCAAACGGGTCTGACAAACGGCGGCGCCATCGACTACATTATCCCAGGTTCGGGCAATGCGGCTGCAATTGCAAACTATCCAAATGCGGTTTTGGACCCGAACGACCCGAATGGTGTGTGGTCCACCCGCTTTTTGAACGGCAATCCGGTGTGCTTTGTGGCCGGAACGATGATCGCTACGCCGGATGGCGAGCGTGGGGTGGAAACCTTGCGCGCAGGTGATCTGGTGGACACTTTGGATGATGGTCCCCAACCCTTGTTGTGGGTCGGCGGCGGTACGGTTGTGGCGCAAGACGAGGCGCTGCCTGTGTGCATTTCGCAAGGTGTTTTGGACAATGATGCTGATCTTTGGGTGTCCGGCCAACACTTGGTCATGCTTGACGGTGCCGATTGCGAATTGCTGTTTGGCGAGGCCGAAGTTCTGGTCGCGGCCAAGCATTTGTTGGGGTTGCCCGGCGTGTACCGTGCCATCGGGACTGGAAAAGTCAGCTATCATCACTTGCTGTTGGAGCAGCATCAATTGGTGATCGCCCAAGGCACGGCGGCAGAAACGCTGTATCCTGGCCCGCAGGTGTTTGACGCCTTGCCGCATCGCGCAGTGGACTCGCTTCGCGCTGTGTTGCTCGATTATGAAATGGAACGGATTGGTGCAAAACCCGCTGTTCGCCGCGTTCTGTTAGCGCATGAGGCAAAGGTCTTGATTGGTCGCCGATTGGCGTCTGCCAAAATCAACCAGCCCCCAAATCATTGCAATCGTGGGGCATTAGCGGCCTAACTCGCTATGTCCCACGCGGTTTGGCGCGCAGTGTCGGGTCTGCCTGCCGCGGATCTTCTGGCCACGGGTGGCGGGGGTAGCGCCCACGCATATCCTTGCGGACATCCGCGTAGGAATTGGTCCAAAACCCTGGCAAATCCATCGTGACCTGCACAGGCTTGCCCCCTGGCGACAGCAAAGTTATGCGCAACGGCAGTGCTTTGGGGCCAACAGCCGGATGCACGGTCACGCCAAACAGCTCTTGCAACCGCAGCTCGATCCCCGGCGCTTCGCCATCGTAATCAATGGGAATGCGGCGGTCTAACGGCGTGGTGAAATGGCTGGGAGTCAGGCGGTCCAAAAGTTGCGTGCCCTCATACCCAAGAAGCCCGCGCAAAGCATCGGTCAGGTCCAACCCGCGCAACTGCGCCTCGGTCTTGGCCTTTGTCAAATAGGGCAGCAGCCAGTCTGGATCTGCCAGCAGCGCCTCGTTCGACAGGTCCGGCAAATCGCTGCCATCCTTGCGGCACAGGTTCACCCGCGCCCGTAAACGCTGGGCTGTCGGGGTCCAGGGCAGGCCAATTAGGCGCAGCCCTTCAAAGGCGGCGCGGGCCATTGCATCTGCGGGGGCATCGGGCCAGATGCGATCCTCCAGCACCAGCGCGCCGAACCGTTCCTGCTTGCGGGCGACGATCTTGCCCTCGCGTCGCGACCATTCACAGACATCGACCCATGCGATTTGATCGCCATAAAGGTCGCGCAATTCGGCCAGATGTAGGGGCGCTGCTTGGCGAATTCTGGCCTCGCGCGCGTCGCCGTCAAGGTCGGTCGCGACGATCAGGCGGTGGCCTGCAAGGGGCGTGCCTTCATCCGCCACTGCTCCCTTGCCACCCGACAGGATATAGCGTGGGGTGTCGCCCTTGCGCCGCAGCCCAATGCGGTCAGGGTAGGCGAGCGCGGCAAGTTGGACCGTAGAAAAGTCACTGTTGTCAGTGGTTTGGCTAAGGCGTTTGGCCTCGGATTTGATCCGCTCAACCACGCCGCGATCAACCATGTAGGGGTGGCTTTCTTCAAACCCGCGCGGGTTTTTGATGGCTGCAAGGCGCAGGCCAAGGTCGGGCGGCGCGCCGCGCACGGGGTCGCGTTCCGCCAATAGGGCGGCAAGCGTGGCGGCATCGGGGCCTGCCCCTGCTGTTTGCAACATATGGCCAAGGCGCGGATGCAACGGCAAGGCGGCCAGCGCGCGACCATGGTCGGTGATCCGGCCCTGTTTCAGCGCGCCAAGCGATGTCAGCAAGGCATGGGCCTCGGCCATAACGCCGGGGTTGGGTGGGGTCAGAAAGGCCAAGCCGTCGGCGCTGCCCCAAAGCGCCAGTTCAAGCGCCAGCGGGGTGAGGTCTGCGGCCTCAATCTCGGCGGGGGGAAACGCGGCCATCCCGCCTTCTTCGCCCTTGGTCCAAAGCCGGTAACAGGTGCCAGGGGCGACACGACCCGCGCGCCCCCGCCGCTGTTCCGCCTCGGCCTTTGTCACCCGTTCGGTCACAAGGCGGGACATGCCGGAATTGGGGTCAAACCGCGCGCGGCGGGACCTGCCCCCATCCACCACCACACGAATGTCAGGCAGGGTAAGCGAGGTTTCGGCAATCGCCGTGGCCAGCACAATCTTGCGCCCGTGGGTTTGCGGCGTAAGGGCTGCGCGCTGGTCGGCAAAGGTCATATTCCCGAACAAGGGGCGGATCGTGCAGCCTTGGGGCAAACGCCCTTTCAGCGCCGCCTCGGTTCTGCGAATTTCGCCTTCACCGGGCAGGAAGGCCAGCAAACCCCCTTCGGGGCAATCCTCCAACGCTTGCAAGATCAAGGCGGCAACCTCGGTTTCCAGCCGCGCGCGCGGGGGCAGGGCGCGGGGCAACCAGCGCGTTTCAACCGGAAAGGCCCGCCCTTCGGACGTGATCAGTGGCGCATCCCCCATAAGCGCTGCCACGGGTGCCGCATCCAGCGTCGCCGACATGACCAGCAAAACCAGATCATCGCGCAACGCGCTGCGCAGCTCCAACGCCAGCGCAAGCCCAAGATCGGCGTTCAGGCTGCGTTCGTGGAACTCGTCAAAAATCACCGCGCCGATGCCGTCAAGTCCGGGATCAGATTGGATCATCCGTGTCAGAATGCCTTCGGTTACCACCTCGATCCGCGTGGCGCGGCCGACCTTGGCCTCGCCGCGCACGCGGTAGCCGACGGTCTGGCCGACAGGTTCACCCAGCGTTTCGGCCATGCGTTCCGCCGATGTGCGGGCGGCAAGGCGGCGGGGCTCCAGCATCAAAATGCGACCATCGCAAAGCCCCGCCTCCAGCATTGCCAACGGCACCCGTGTGGTTTTGCCCGCCCCGGGCGGCGCTTGCAGCACGGCCATGCCCTGCGCGCGCAAGGCTTGGATCAGGCGAGGCAGGGCCTCGTCAATGGGAAGGGGTTGGACGGCTTGTTTCACGCCACCTTTATCGGCGTTTCATCGCGGCTTTGCCATAGATGGATTCCATCGCCACCTCAGTCACGCGCATTTTTCCATTCGCTACGGGTTCATAGGTCAGGGTGAAAGGGAAATTGGTCCGCTCCGCCATTTCCTCCGGCTTAAAGCCCGCGATACGGCGGTATTGGCCGCTACAGACAACGGTTTTACCCTTGGTCGCAGGCTTGGAAATGGCGATCGAGCTGACATAGCGCCCGTCATACATTTTCAGGCTAACCTTGCATTCCTGCCCTGCATCGACATCGCGCAAAATGGCGTAAAGTGCGGTCAGCGTATCGACCGTGCCCCCTTGGCTGGCGGGGTCTACGTCTTTTTCACGGCCTGCACGCGCGGGGGTATATTGCACTGCGCTGGGCACACCGCGCGAATAGGTCATCTTGCTGGTCGACGTCCTTTTCCCGTTGTCCGATGTCTCAACATAGCTTGAAGGCGTGTAATTCGTTTCCGAAACAGCGCCCCTCGCGGTGCCGGTATAGCTTATCTTACGAAACATCGCGGCGATACCGGCGCTTTTCAGCAAGCCGGACACAGCATACCGGTCGCCTTCCTCGACAGCCGAAAAGCCAAGCGAAGCTGCACTGATCCCTCGAATAACCACGTCAAACGTGGCCTTATCCTCAACCCGTTCGGCCAAGACGAAAGAGGGGGGCACGACCCCAACAGCCAGAGCCAGTACTGCGATGCGCAGAGAATTTTTCATGCTAACCTCACTTTTTTCAGGAGTTTGCACCTAAAGGGGCGTTTTTTTCCCGTTATCACTAGAATATAGACGTTAGGCGGGGCTAAAAACCCCAAAGCTTGGGGGGAAAGATGACATTAGCGTCACCTTGTCCAGTTATCCCCCGTTTTCAAGCGGAACCTTGCCGGAGCTGCGCCATGGATGTTTCAGAAATTGCAGAAAAGGTCGCAGCCGGGGATCGGCGCGCGTTGGCGCGGGCGATTACGTTAGTAGAATCTACCCGCGCAGATCACCGTGTGCAGGCGTTGGCCTTGGCGGATCATCTGCGCGGCACAGGGCGGCAAGCGCTGCGGATCGGGTTGTCGGGCACGCCCGGTGTGGGCAAATCGACCTTTATCGAGGCGTTTGGCCTGATGCTAGTGCGCCAAGGTCTGCGGGTGGCGGTGCTGGCGGTGGACCCATCCTCGGCGCGGTCGGGCGGGTCTATTCTGGGTGACAAAACCCGCATGGAACATCTGACCCGCCAACCACTTGCGTTTATTCGCCCCTCCCCAAGCCAAACGCATTTGGGCGGCGTGGCGCGGCGCACACGAGAGGCGGTGGCCCTGTGCGAAGCGGCTGGGTTTGACGTGGTTCTGATCGAAACCGTGGGGGTCGGGCAATCGGAAACCGTGGTGGCGGAATTGTCTGATCTGTTTATCCTGCTGCTGGCACCGGCGGGCGGGGACGAATTGCAAGGCGTCAAGCGTGGCATCATGGAAATGGCCGACATCATTTTGGTGAACAAGGCCGATGGTGATTTGAAACCCGCAGCCATGCGCACCTGCGCCGATTATGCCGGCGCCTTGCGCCTGCTGCGCCGCCGCCCGCAAGACCCCGACGGCTTTCCCAAGGCAATGACGGTTTCCGCGATCGAGGATGCAGGGCTGGACACAGCTTGGGCGGAAATGTGCAGCCTGCGCGATTGGCGCAAAAGCCACGGCCATTGGGATACACGTCGCGCCGCCCAAGCCCGCCACTGGTTTGAAGACGAAGTGCGCCAAGGATTGCTGCGCGCATTAACCGCGAAACCCGAAACCCGCGCGGCAATGCAAGCCGCAGGTGACGCGGTTGCACGGGGCGAAATGACCCCCGACAGTGCTGCCGCCGACATGCTGGCCAAGCTATCGGCACAGGGCTAAAGCGTTGCGCTGGCGGCGGGATGACCGCGCGCCCCTCTTAACCCGCATTAACCCCCTTTCGCTAATCCTGCCCCCTGTCACGGCGGGCCCTTGATGGGTCAGCCTTGCGATTGGCGCACAAAACGTGAGGGTTTGGATCAATGAATATAGCGATTACTGACGGGCTGGTGCTGACGCCCCCCCCGTTTTCGGCAGGCCTTAATCTGTGGTCGCGTGAAGATGGGATTGCGGGGTCGGGCAGCTATGCGGGGCAACCCAATGCGGCCTATGTGCCTGCTGACCAGGATTTTGGCGGCTGTATGGAGCTGCAAAAGACATCAAACACCCAAAAGGTTCGCTCTTACCTGCAAACGCCAATCATTCCGGGGCTGTATTTGCGGGTAACGGCACGGGTCAAGGCGATTTCGGGGGCTTTGCCATCGGTGCGGATCGCCGGTTGGGCAGGGGCCTCCAACAATACCAACGTGATCGGGGTGCCGCAAACAGGGCCATCCGTGGCGCTGACGGCGTATGGCGAGGTGAAAACGGTTTCGGCGATCATTTCCACGTCCAACCGGTCGGGCGTGAATATGGCTTGGGGCCGCACACCGATCTACGGGCATTTCGGGCTGGATCTGACAGGGTCGAACGGCGGTGTGGTTCGGATTGATGATATCGAGATCGAAGACATCACATCCGCCTTTTTGCGCGACCTGATGCCTTGGGTGGATGTGCGCGATTTTGGCGCTGTTGGTGATGGCGTCACCAATGACGCGCCCGCGTTCGATGCCGCCGACACATTTGCGCGCAACAATGCGGTGTCTGTGCTGGTGTCGCGCGGTACTTACTTTTTGAACACCAATGTCACCTTCAGCGCCAAGGTCCGGTTTGAAGGCACGGTCGTCATGCCGCCGCAGTTCCGCCTCTCCTGTACGCGCGACTATAACATGGACACGTACGAGGCCGCGTTTGGCGACGAACAAGAGGGCTTTCGCCGCGGGTTTCAGGTGCTGTTCTATTTCACCGACCATGCTGTGTTTGACCTTGGCGGGCGGCGGATTATCCTGACCAGCCCGCTGGATGTCGCAGCCGTTTCGGGTCTGGATACCTTGGTGCAACGCCGCGTCTTGGCCAATGGTATGATCGAAGCCGGCACTTCGACCGCATGGAACGATTCCACCGCCACGTCGGTTGGCACCTACACGCCCAACAGCAACGCGTTTCGCCTGACAGGGGTGGCCAATGTCGCCAATATTCTTGTCGGGTCCCGCGTCACCGGAACGGGTGTGGGCCGCGAGGTTTACGTTCTGTCCAAGGACGTGGCCGCTGGCACCATTATGCTTAGCATGCCACTTTGGGGGGCTGCGGGCACCCGCACCTATACCTTTACCCGCTATAAGTACCTGTTGGATTTCAGCAGCTTTGCCAAACTTGGCCGGTTTGAAATCAAGGATATGGAATTCCAGTGCAACGGCCTGTCCAGCGCTGTGATGCTGCCCCCTGCGGGCATTGGCTTTATCATTTCCGATTGCACCTTCAATAAACCCAAAGACCGTGGGATCACGTCGATTGGCGAGGGCTGTCAGGGCTTGCACGTCGATCAATGCCAGTTCTTGTCGAACGAACAACCCTTGCCCGTGCAAAACCGCACCAGCATTGCGTTGAACGTCAATTCCAACGATGCCAAAATCCGCAACAACCGCATCGTGCGCTTTGCCCATTTTGCCATCATGGGCGGGTCGGGCAACCTGTTCATCGGCAACCACTTTTTCCAGGGCGATGACCAAACCGCAGGCGTGCGGCGCGCGGGGATTGTGTTCACCTCGACCAATGTAAAGACATTGATCATCGGGAACTACATCGACAATTGCTATATCGAATGGGGCAATGAACATGACCCCGCGCCGGAATTCAGCTCTGAATATTCCTTTGGCGGGTTGACCGTTACGGGCAATATTTTCACCAGCAATGACACAGCCGTTTCGTTCAACTTTTTCGTGATCAAGCCTTATGGTCCCGGCCATTTCATCAACGGCTTTACGATGAACGACAACGTGTTCCGCACGATCAACACCAATATTGATCGGGTCGAAAGTGTCGATACCACCCATTCCACGCTTGATTTCACGCGCTTTCGCAATGTGATGATCGAGGCGAATGCCTATAACGGCGTGAACCAGATCACACAAAGTCCGGTCACGATTCAGCATGACCAGAACACTGCGGCGGATACGTGGGTTGTTGATACCGAAGGCTATCTGCCCTTCGGGGCGCGGGCGCGCAATGTGTCTGGAATTGTCAAAGAAAACGCGGTGCGCACTGCGGCAAACGTGATCGACTATTCGATGCCCTATGCGGAAACCGAAAGAGGGACCGGCGCGCGCAGCATCCATTTGCGCTGGCCGCAAGCCCTGCGCGGGCGGGCGCAAGTCACCATTCGTTGTGACAATCCAAACTGACGCGACCAACGTCATAGGGTAACGAACTGGGCGCGCCGTAAATGGCGCGCCTTTTTTCTGGGGTTTATTGGCTATGCAGCAAATCTTGCGCCGCAATCCGCCGCGCCTTGCCGAAACCCGCGTTCAACAAGCCACTGACAGGGATCAGCCGAACAAACCCAAAATCTGCAAAATCGATGTAAAGCTTGGTCTTGGGATGGGTGGCAAGCCAAAGGTCGCGCAGGGCAGGGCGCTCTGCCGCACCCACAAACTGCGCGCGCGCCCGCAGCATCAGCCGTGGATGGGTCAGCGGGTCGCCCTTGGGGCCCGGCTCGCCCAGCATCAAGGCGCAATCTGGATGCGCCTGCAGCCCCGCCCAATGCGGCGCAAGCGATGATATCAAGGTCAGCGGCACACCCCGCTCATCCCGCCCAATCGCGATCCGGCTAATCCCGGGCAATCCGTCTGCGGCAATGTACGAAAGCGCTCCATGCTTCAGGTCGATAAACCCTTGCGCTGCTGCTATTTCGGCTTTGTCGGCGGGGGGAGTAGGGTCTTGGCGTTGCGGCATTGGCGTCCCTTGGCTTGCGCTGGGCGCTTGACAGGATATTTTGCGAGGCGTCTGGTGCAACTATCAAAGATACAGGTAGCCCATGACCAAGACAAGCCAGACCGACGCACCCGAATTTCTGCCCAAGATCGTAACGGTTCTGCGCGAAGGCTATGGCCGCAGTGACCTGCGCGCGGATGCTTTGGCGGGGCTAACAGTCGCCATTGTCGCCTTGCCGTTGTCGATGGCCATAGCCATTGCCAGCGGCGTTGGGCCGGAACGCGGGCTTTATACTGCCATAATTGGCGGGTTTTTGGTGTCCGCGTTCGGCGGGTCGCGGTTTCAAATCGGCGGGCCTGCGGGGGCGTTTATCGTGCTGATCGCCGCTTGTGCCACGGCGACAGGGATTGACGGGTTGATGCTTGCGACCTTTCTGTCGGGCCTGATGCTGATCGCGGTCGGGGTTTTGCGGGTGGGCAGCTACATCCGCTTTATCCCCTATCCCGTGACCGTCGGGTTCACCGCCGGTATCGCGGTCATCATCTTTGCAAGCCAGCTGCGTGACCTTTTGGGCTTGCAGCTTTCAGGCGCCGAACCGGGTGAGCTGTTGCACAAAATCCCAGCGCTGTGGCAGGCCCGCGGCACCGTCAGCCCAGCGGCTTGCGCGGTCGCAGCGGCCACAATCGCACTGATCCTTGCGCTGAAACGCTATCGCCCCAATTGGCCGGGGCTGTTGTTGGCCGTTGTCACCGCCTCCACTGTCGTTACCGTTTTGGGCTTGCAGGTCGAAACCATCGGCACCCGTTTTGGCGGCCTTCCCAACCTTTTGCCACAGCCCGCCTTGCCGCAAATGACGGTGCCGATGGTCTGGGCCGCGCTGCCTTGGGCCATCAGCTTTACCCTGCTGGGCGCGATTGAATCGCTTTTGTCGGCGGTGGTGGCCGATGGGATGACTGGGCGCAGACATCGGTCCAACGCCGAACTTGTGGCGCAGGGCATTGCCAATATCGGCTCGTCGTTGTTTGGCGGGTTTTGCGTGACGGGCACGATCGCGCGCACCGCAACCAATGTGCGCGCGGGGTCGCATGGTCCCGTTTCTGGCATGCTGCACGCTGTGTTTGTACTGGCCTTCATGCTGATCGCCGCCCCCCTTGCCGCCTATATCCCGCTTGCAGCGCTGGCAGGTGTTTTGGTCATCGTCGCGTGGAATATGGCGGAAAAAGAAGAGCTGTGGGCGCTGATACGCTCCAGCCGCGCCGATGCGATGGTGGTTCTTGTAACCTTGGGTCTGGTGATTTTCCGTGATTTGACCACGGGCATCGTTGTGGGCGTGGCCCTTGGTGGCGCGGTGTTCATCCGCCGCATGTCGGATGCCGCAGATGCGGGCCTGCCCGAACCGGCGGGGCAGCACGACCCCAGCGCGCCAGAGCTGGTTGTGTGCCATCTGCGCGGTCCCTACTTCTTTGGCGCGGCGGCGCGGTTGGGGTCGGTGCTTGACCGGATCGCCGACGCGCCCCAAGGGTTTGCCGTCGATTTTACCGAGGTGCCGTTCATCGACAGCTCTGGTGCGCGGTCGTTTGCCTTGCTTGCCCGCAAGACGGCGCGCAAGGGGGGGCGGCTGTTTTTCACCGCGACCAACCCCGATGTCAGGGCCGTTTTGCACAGCCACGGGCTGCGGGAACCGGCTGTCACCTACTTGCCGAATATTGCGGCGGTCGATGCTGTTTTGGCAGAATCAAACCACAGCGAATCACATGCTGCGCCCTAGCTGATACGGGTGCAGCAAGACCTGACGCCGCGCCGTCCGATTTTTATTTACGCTGCGTAAGTAGGCAAAACTCCAGCTTTCCGGCGGAAAGCCGCCCAGATAGTAACTTGTTTGTGAATGGCTATCAGGTTGAAAAGTAATGTCAAAATTTTGACGCAATTTTCATAATTTACAAATATCTCCCCCTATCCGTAAATAAATTTACAAGAAAATCATTATTTCAAAAAGAGTTACGGAAAAATTGACTGTTGGGGTATAGTGCAATTAAGGGAAGGGGAGCTGCCGCGCATTGCGGTGGATCGCCGAGGGGCAACGGGTCACCCGATTTGAGCCCGATTTGCGCCCGATTTGAGGAGGAACAGTCATGTCGCAACCCGTTCAGGCCGGTTCGGTCTACCCCGCTTCTGATGCGTTTATCGCGAATGCCCATGTTGATGCGGCCGCTTACGCGTCGATGTACGCAGCATCCGTAGCTGACCCGATTGCCTTTTGGGCCGAGCAGGGAAAACGGATCGACTGGATCAAGCCTTTCACCAAAGTAAAAGATACCAACTTTGATCTGGGCAAAGTCTCGATCAAGTGGTTCGAAGATGGCCAGCTGAACGTGTCCGCCAATTGCGTTGACCGTCACATCGCCAAACGCGCCAACCAAACCGCGATTATCTGGGAACCCGACCACCCCGATACACCCGCCCAGCACATCACCTACGCCCAGCTTTTGGAAAACACCTGCCGCATGGCGAATGTGCTAAAGGCGCAAGGCGTGACCAAAGGCGACCGCGTCGTCATCTATCTGCCGATGATCCCCGAGGCGGCCTATGCCATGCTCGCCTGCGCGCGAATCGGTGCGATCCATTCCATCGTTTTCGCAGGCTTCTCGCCCGATGCGTTGGGCAACCGGATCAACGATTCTGACGCGAAATGCGTGATCACCGCCGATTTTGCCCCCCGTGGTGGCCGCAAAACCGCGCTCAAGGCCAATACCGATGCGGCGCTGTTGCATTGTGATGACCGCGTGAAATGCTTGGTTGTCAAACATACCGGCGATCAAACCACATGGGTTGAAGGCCGCGATATCGACGTAAAGGCCGAAATGGCCGCCGCCGCACCAACCTGTGATGTGGTTGAAGTGAACGCCGAAGATCCGCTGTTCATCCTGTACACCTCGGGGTCTACGGGCAAGCCAAAGGGCGTTGTCCACACCTCGGGCGGCTATCTGGTCTATGCGTCGATGACGCATCAGATGACCTTTGATTACCATGATGGCGATGTGTTCTGGTGTACCGCCGATGTGGGTTGGGTCACGGGCCACAGCTATATCATCTACGGCCCGCTGGCGAATGGCGCTACCACGATTATGTTCGAAGGCGTGCCGACCTATCCCGATGCTGGCCGCTTCTGGGAAGTTTGCGCCAAGCACAAGGTCAACCAATTCTATACCGCCCCCACGGCCATTCGCGCGCTGATGGCGCAGGGTACGGAATGGGTAGAAAAGCATGACCTCTCCAGCCTGAAACTGCTCGGTTCGGTCGGTGAACCGATCAATCCCGAGGCATGGAACTGGTACAATACCCATGTTGGCAAAGGAAAATGCCCGATTGTCGATACATTCTGGCAAACTGAGACGGGTGGCCATATTGTCACCGCACTGCCGGGCGCGATTTCCCAAAAGCCAGGATCGGCCACAAAGCCGTTCTTTGGTATCAAGCCGGTCATTCTGGACCCTGCGACTGCCGAAATCCAATCCGAAACCGTGGCCGAAGGTGTTTTGTGCATTACCGACAGCTGGCCAGGACAGATGCGCACCCTGTGGGGCGATCATGCGCGGTTCGAAGAGGCGTATTTCAGCCAGTATCCCGGTTATTATTTCACGGGTGACGGCTGCCGTCGGGATGAGGACAGCTATTACTGGATCACCGGCCGCGTGGATGATGTGATCAACGTATCGGGCCACCGCATGGGCACCGCCGAGGTTGAATCGGCTCTCGTTGCCCATTCGATGGTCGCGGAAGCCGCTGTGGTCGGCTACCCGCATGAGATCAAGGGCCAAGGCATTTATGCCTATGTCACCTTGATGAACAATGTCGAACCCACCGATGATCTAAAGCGCGAGCTGGTCAAATGGGTGCGTCAGGAAATTGGCCCAATTGCCAGCCCGGACCTGATCCAATGGGCGCCAGGTCTGCCAAAAACCCGTTCGGGCAAAATCATGCGCCGCATCCTGCGCAAGATTGCCGAAAATGACTTTGGCGCGCTTGGCGATACTTCGACGCTTGCTGATCCATCGTTGGTGGATGACCTGATCGCCAACCGTATGAACCGGGTGTAATTCATGGCTGAAAACAGAGCGCCGTTAGTCCTTATCCTGCTTGGCCCCCCCGGGGCCGGCAAAGGCACCCAAGCGCGGATGCTGGAAGAGGCATTTGGCCTTGTGCAGCTATCTACCGGCGATTTGCTCCGCGCCGCAGTGGCGGCAGGCACTGATGCGGGCAAGCAGGCGCAGACCGTGATGCAGGCCGGTGGCCTTGTGTCCGATGATATCGTGCTTGCGATCCTAAAGGACCGTATGGCCGACCCCGATACCAGTCGAGGCGTGATCTTGGATGGCTTTCCCCGCACCGCGGGGCAGGCCGAGGCGTTGGACGTTGTGCTGGACAGCACCGGCCAACGTGTGAATTCGGTGATCTCGATGGAAGTCGAAGACGCACCGATGATTGCCCGCGTTGCGGGCCGGTACACCTGCGCTGCGTGCGGCGAAGGGTATCATGACGAGTTCAAGCAACCTGCCAAAGCGGGTGTTTGTGACAAGTGCAACGGGACGGATTTCAAACGCCGTGCCGACGATAATGCCGAAACGGCGGGGGCGCGGTTAACCGCGTACCATGCCCAGACGGCACCGCTTATCACCTATTACAAAGGTCGGGGTGTGTTGGAAACGGTTGATGCGATGGCTGACATCGCTTCGGTCGCAGATGCCATGCAAACGGCTGTAAAACGGGTGATGGCTTAAGGAGGGACGGCCACTTTTCTGTTCTGGAAAAGTGGTCGAGAGAACAAAAACAGGGAGTAACGCAAATGGCGGACAAAACATCGTCCAACGCCTATTGGGCCGCGAACATCCGGATCATTACCATCTGCATGGTAATCTGGTTTGTCGCGTCCTTCGGGCTTGGCATTCTACTACGGCCCATGCTGTCGGGCATCGCTGTCGGGGGCACTGACCTCGGCTTCTGGTTTGCCCAGCAGGGCTCAATTCTCGTGTTCCTCGGCCTCATTTTCTTCTACGCGTGGAAAATGAACAAGGTCGATGCCGAACACGGCGTTGAAGAATAAGGATCGGAACAGATGGATCAATATACCCTAAACCTTATCTTTGTAGGCGGGTCTTTCGCGCTCTACATCGGTATCGCCATTTGGGCCCGCGCCGGGACCACGGCTGAATTTTATGCTGCAGGTCAGGGCGTACACCCTGTTCTGAACGGTATGGCCACAGCGGCTGACTGGATGTCGGCGGCTTCCTTTATCTCGATGGCGGGCCTTATCGCTGCTGTCGGTTACGGCAACTCGACCTTCCTGATGGGTTGGACGGGCGGCTACGTGCTGTTGGCGCTGCTTTTGGCACCCTACCTGCGCAAATTCGGCAAGTTCACAGTGCCGCAGTTTATCGGTGACCGTTTCTACAGCCAAAAGGCCCGTATGGTTGCCGTTATCTCGCTGATCATCATTTCGGTAACCTATGTTATCGGCCAGATGACCGGTGCAGGCGTTGCCTTCTCGCGCTTTTTGGAAGTTGAAAGCGACACTGGCCTTTATATCGCGTCGGCGATCGTGTTCATCTATGCCGTTTTGGGCGGGATGAAGGGCATCACCTACACGCAGGTTGCACAGTATTGCGTTTTGATCATCGCCTACACCATTCCAGCGATCTTCATCTCGTTGCAGCTGACCGGTAACCCGATCCCGGGTCTGGGTCTGTTCAGCACACATATCGAATCCGGCTTGCCGCTGTTGACCAAGCTTGACCAGGTTGTGACTGAACTGGGCTTTGCGCAGTATACCACGCTGAACACCTCTATGTTCAATATGTTCCTGTTCACCTTGTCACTGATGATCGGTACTGCCGGTCTGCCACACGTCATCATCCGCTTCTTTACCGTTCCAAAGGTATCCGATGCGCGTTGGTCGGCTGGTTGGGCACTGGTGTTCATCTCGCTTTTGTACCTGTCGGCCCCGGCTGTTGGTGCAATGGCGCGCTTGAACGTCATCTCCACCATCTACCCACAAGGCACCCAAGCTGAAGCTGTTCTGTACGAAGAGCGCCCACAGTGGATGCGCAACTGGGAAGTTACTGGCCTGTTGAAGTTTGAGGACAAGAACGGCGATGGCCGTATCCAGTTCTACAACGACAAGAACGAAGGCTTTGCAGCAACCGCAGCCGAGCGTGGTTGGACTGGTTCCGAGTTCACCTATAACAACGATATCCTTGTTCTGGCGAACCCTGAAATTGCACAGCTTCCAGGCTGGGTAATTGCGCTGATCGCGGCAGGCGGCCTTGCAGCTGCTTTGTCGACCGCAGCGGGCCTGCTGTTGGCTATTTCTTCGGCCATCAGCCACGACTTGATCAAGTCATACTTGAACCCGAACATCTCGGAAAAGGGCGAATTGCTTGCTGCCCGTATCTCGATGGCGGGTGCAATCGTGGTGGCAACATGGTTGGGGCTTAATCCTCCCGGCTTTGCGGCGCAAACCGTGGCCTTGGCCTTTGGTCTGGCAGCGGCGACGATCTTCCCGTCCTTGATGATGGGGATCTTCTCCAAGCGGATCAACGCGATGGGTGCGACCTTGGGTATGTTGGCTGGTCTTGTTATCACCTGTGGTTACCTGTTCACCTACTTGGGTATGTTCTTTATCCCAGGTACGAATTTGCTGGAAAACACGGCGTCGAACTTCTTGTTCGGTATCCCGCCAGCATCCTTTGGCCCAATCGGCGCCTTGGCTAACTTTGCAGTTGCCTATGCTGTGTCGATGATGACCTCGCCGCCTCCACAGGACGTGCAGGATCTGGTTGAATCGATCCGCGTGCCAAAAGGCGCGGGCGCTGCAACCGGCCACTAACACCGATTGCGCCCTCCGGTTTATACCGGGGGGCGTTCCCCTTTGAATATCAGGACAACGGAAATAAACATGACGCAATCCGCGATCATCAGCTTTCTGGAAACTGTCCACCCCTATGACACGTTGTCAAAGGACGATCTGGTGCGCGTTGCAGGGCTTTTCGACCGCCGCGAATATGCTGCCGGAGACTCGATTTACCAAACAGGCGCCCCCCTTGATGGGTTGTATCTGGTCAAGCGCGGCTCGGTAGAGGTGCTGGAACCGTCCGGCGGGCTTGTGTCGCTTCTTGGCCCCCGAAATTCCTTTGGCGAACGTGGTTTGCTGCGTGATGGCCTTGCTGTCACAACAGCCCGCGCAACCGAAGACACCGTGGCACTGATGCTGCCCACCGCCGAATTCAAACGCCTCATCGCCAACTCCCCTGCATTCGCCCGCTTTTTCAGCCGTGGCCGCAGCATTGAGGCGCGCGGTTCGGATCTGACCACCCAAAAGGTCGCCGACCTGATGGCGCGGAAACCCGTCACCATTGGCCCCGATGACACCATTCGGACTGCGGCCGCGAAAATGCGCGACAAGCATGTGTCCAGTCTTGGGGTCGTCGAGGATGACCGCTTTGTCGGCATCGTCACCACCCGCGATATGACCAACAAAGTGCTGGCCATTGGGCTTGACCCGTCCAGCCCCGTGGCGGGCATCATGACCCGCGATCCGGTCGCTCTTTCCCCCGAAGACCTCGGGTCTGACATCCTGCACATCATGTTGGAACGCCGCATCGGCCATTTGCCGGTTGTCGAAGGCGACCGCCTTGTCGGCATGGTCACGCAAACGGACCTCACGCGCTTTGCCGCCGTCTCTTCGGCCAGCCTTGTGCGCGACGCGGCAATGGCCGAAACCGTGGCCGATATGGCCGCCGTCACCGCCCGCATCCCAGCGCTTTTGGTGCAGCTTGTCGGCTCGAATAACGCGCATGAGGTGGTCACACGCCTGATCACCGATATCGCCGATACCGTCACCCGCCGCCTGCTGGCTTTGGCCGAGGCACAGCTTGGCCCCGCCCCTGTGCCTTATCTTTGGCTGGCTTGCGGCAGCCAAGGCCGGCAGGAACAAACCGGCGTCTCTGATCAGGACAACTGCCTGATGCTGGATGACAGCGTAACTGATGCTGACATGCCCTATTTCACAGCCCTTGCGAAATTCGTTAGCGATGGGTTGGATGCTGCGGGTTATTTCTATTGCCCCGGCGACATGATGGCGACCAACCCGATTTGGTGTCAACCCGTGCGCGTGTGGCGCGAATATTTCCGCAAATGGATCGCGACCCCCGACCCAAAGGCGCAGATGCTCGCCTCTGTGATGTTCGACCTGCGCCCCATCGGTGGCGCCGTCAGCCTGTTCCGCGATTTGCAGATGGAAACCCTTGAAAAGGCGTCGCAAAATTCAATCTTTGTGGCCCATATGGTGGGAAACAGCCTAACCCATTCGCCTCCCCTTGGCCTGTTGCGCGGTTTTGCCACCATCCGCTCGGGCGAGTATAAAAACCATATCGACCTGAAACATTCGGGTGTGGTGCCTGTCACCGATCTGGGCCGCGTTTATGCGCTCATCGGCAAAGGCACAGCCGTGAACACCCGCGCCCGCCTGCTTGCCGCCGAAGAGGCCGGCGTGATCTCGGTCTCGGGCGCGCGTGATCTGATCGAGGCCTATGATATGATCGCCGAAATCCGCCTGCAAAATCAGGCACGTCTCATTCGTTCGGGCCGGAAGCCCGATAACTTTATGGCACCGTCTGACCTGTCAGACTTTGAACGCTCGCATCTGCGCGATGCGTTTGTCGTGGTGCGCACAATGCAATCCGCCATCGGTCAGGCCCGGGGGACACGTTCTTGAAAGTAAAAGACTTATGTTAATGGACTATATTGCCACCTTTGCGGCCGGATTGGGCCTTCTCGGCTTTGTCGTGATCGTGCGCCATTTGTCCAAGGGCCGCATGCCTAAATGGACACTTCCGGCCTCAATCGGGCTTGGGATGTTGATGTTTTCGGTCTGGAACGAATACACATGGTACATCCGCACCACCGATGCGCTGCCCGAACAGGTGATCATCCTGTCGTCGCCCGTTGACCGCGTGGCCTACCGCCCTTGGACCTATCTCTTTCCCGTGTCATCGCGCTTTGCTGCCCTTGACGGGACAGGGCTGGTCAAAAGCCCTGGCAATCCGAATTTCCGTATGGCCGAAGTGCTGCTGGTTCAACGCTGGACGCCGACACGCCGTATTCCCGTGGCCTTTGACTGCGCAGGCGGCAAGCGCGCCGATCTAATCGAAGGGGTGGAGCTTGCCCCCGATGGCACGCTGACAGGCGGCGACTGGATGGATGTCGGACAAGAAGACGAGCTGCAACGCGCAGCCTGCACAGAGGGGTAGGGACCATGCCTGCGGATGGGGTAAAACAGCACAGCGTTCTGGTGGTCGAGGATGAAGACAACATCGCCCTCGCGCTTGATTACCTGATGACCCGCGAAGGCTATGCCCATGACCGCGTGGCCAATGGCGGCGAGGCGCTGGCCCGCATCCGCACCATGCACCCTGATCTGGTTCTGCTTGATGTGATGCTGCCCGAAATGTCTGGCTATGAAATCTGCCAAGGCATGCGGCTGGACCCCGACTTGGCCGATATCAAAATCCTGATGATGACCGCCCGTGGCTCGGCAATCGAACGCAAGAAAGGGCTGGCCTTGGGGGCTGACGGCTTCATCTCGAAACCCTTTGAACTGACAGAGCTCAGGGCCGAAGTGCGCCGCCTTTTGGAAGGCTAACAAAGACAAAACGCGGAAAGGCAGACCATGCAAGCATGCCGCAATACCAAGCGCCGGATCGGGGGCAGTAATGACCTCTGATCCCAAATTCTCGCTTAACGGTCTCAGCCTGCGGGTCAGGGTGTTCTTGTTCTTTGCCGCCCTCGCCATCGGTGCGGTGGTGCTCTTGTGCCTTGGCTTGATGCTCGGCTATCGGCGGCTTGGCGCACCCGACAGCTTGAATGCCTTTGTCCAAGGCGGCGTGATCGGCAGTTTTGGGGTGGTTGGGCTGACGGCGGCGGTCTGGTATCTGTTTGACGTGAACGTCTCCAAACCCATCGACCTGCTGGCAGGGGCCTTGCGCGCCCGCGCCCATGCCGATGTGGCGGCGGTGATGGATCCGACTGTCGCGCGCTATCTGGGCGATCTTGCCCCCGCCGCTCAAGCCACCGCGCACAGCCTATCGGAAACCCGCAACGCGCTGGCCGAGGCCGTGGCCCGCGAAACCACTCGCCTTTCATCCGAAAAAAACCGGCTTGCGGCGCTGTTGTCCGATGTCCCCGTCGGTGTGCTGCTTTGCTCGGGCGATCACCAACTGGTGTTTTACAATGGCATGGCGGTGGACCTGATCGGCGCCGCCACCCAAGGCGCCGCACCGGGGCTGGACCGCAAGCTGTTTGACTACCTGCGCGAAGGCCCTATCCGCCACGCCCACCACCGCCTGATCGAGGCGGAAGACCCCGATGCCGCGTCTGACCTGCTTTGCGCCACCCGTGACGGCAGCGAAATCCTCGCCGCCCGGATGCGGCTTTTGCCCAGTGATGGCGCGGCCGCCCCCGGCTATGTCCTGACATTGCGCGACGTTACTGCCGATCTGGCCGCCCATGCCAAACGCGAGGCTCTGCTGGCCGACGTGCTAGACCGCGTGCGCCGCCCCGCCGCCAACTTGGGCACATTGCTGTCCGTTCTGCCCAAAGGCGCCGATATCCCGCATGAAATGGACGCCGCCGTGCGCGCCGAGGTGGATGGGCTAAGCCTCGCTGTCAAAGACCTCGCAGCGCGGCAAGAGGAAGGGCGGCAAGACGTTGCCCCCCGTTCCCCCCAGCGCATCGCAGATCTGACCGATGGTCTGCGCGCCCGGCTTGAGGCCCAAGGTTTGACGCTCAGCGCGGCGGATGCACCGCTGCTGCTGCGCTGCGACGGGTTCGAGGTGGTTTCGCTTTTGGCGCGGGTGACCCTTGGTCTCGCAGAGGCTGCCAACACGCGGGCGTTCGACTTGACCGTCGCAGAAGACAGCACCGACGCCTTGTTGCGGCTGTGTTGGAACGGTGCTCCGCTGCGGGTGGCGCAGTTGGAACGATGGCTGGATGCGCCCTTGGATGATGACATCCCGGGCATAACGGGCCGACATGTCCTGACCGGCCATGCCACCGATATCTGGCCCGAAACACTGGCCGGGGGCCGGCAATGCATCTGCCTGCCCATCCGCATCGCACGCCGCGCAGGCCCGCGCCCGAAACCCATCGCGCGGGCGGTGGTTTATGATTTTGACCTGTTGAGCAAGGCGCGGAACGAAAAGGTGGCCGATGCCGCGCTTGCGGATTTGACCTATGTGGTGTTCGACACCGAAACCACAGGATTGCTGCCGAACCAAGGCGATGAGATCGTACAAATCGCCGCCGTGCGCATCGTCAACGGCAAACGGGTCGAGGCCGAAGTGTTTGACATGCTGGTCAATCCGGGGCGGTCTATCCCCTCCGCCTCGACCGTGGTGCACGGAATCACCGAAGCAATGGTCCAAAACGCCCCCGATATCGGCGTGGCAGGCCGCGCCTTTCACAAATTTGCCGAAGGCGCGGTGCTGATCGCTCATAACGCGCCCTTTGATATGGAATTCCTGCGCCGCCACGAACTCGCCATCGGTGCGCGGTTCGACAACCCTATTCTTGACACCGTCTTGCTGTCTGCGGTGGTGTTTGGCCAGCACGAAGACCACAGCCTTGACGCGCTGACCCACCGCCTGTCGATCACCATCCCCGAAGAGGCCCGCCACACGGCAATTGGCGACAGCGTGGCCACGGCGGATGCGTTCCTCAAGCTGTTGCCAATGCTGCAAGGGCGCGGGCTTACCAGCTTTGGCGCGGTCCTGACTGAACTGCGCCGCCACGGCCGGTTGCTAAAGGATCTGAACTGACGGGATATGCGGCAGCGGTGGCAGGGGGCGCTCACGCCCCCTCTTGGCCTTAAGGCCAATTCACCCCCCGAGGATATTTTTGCCGAAAAGAATTCGGTCAGAAAATATTAACCTTGTCCGAATAGGCTATGGATGCGGTACAGGCTGGGAAGCCGATGACCGCCCGGAGAGAAAGCACCCCGTCGCTGGAGGTAATCCCCGATGGGGTGCTGGACCCCTGCGATTTCTTTTCGGCAAAAATATCCTCGGGGGGAATGGCCGCAAGGCCAGGGGGGCAGACAGCCCCCGCTACCGATCAAGCCGCAAGCGCATGTCAGGCAAAGGGATCCACAGGGTATCCCACCCCATTCAAATACAACCCTTGCGGCGGGCATACTGGCCCACAAGCGGCGCGATCTTTGGCGGCCAAGGCTTCGGCCACTTGCTCTGGGTGCCACGCGCCCGCACCAACGCGTTCCAGCGTACCCACAAAAGACCTGACCTGATTGTGTAGAAATGACCGCGCACGCAGCGAAAAGCGGTACTCGCGGCCATCGGGGTAGCCACGTTCCTCAATCTCAATCTCGTCCATGGTTTTGATGGGCGAGGCCGATTGGCACATGCTTGACCGAAAGGTGGTGAAATCATGCAGCCCGATCAGATGCGCCGCCCCGTACCGCATCGCCGTCAGATCCAGATCATGCCCGACCTGCCAGACCAACCCGCGATCATGGGTCACAGGCGCGCGGCGGGTTACAAGCCGGAACAGATAGCGCCGTTCCACCGCCGAAAACCGCGCGTGAAACGTGTCATCGACCAAGGCACAGGCCACGACAGACACGGGGCTGGGCCGCAGATGCGCGTTAATCGCCCCCATCAGCCGAAACGTGTCCCAGTCCTTGGCCAAATCGCAATGGGCCACTTGCCCCAATCCGTGCACCCCTGCATCGGTGCGCCCTGCTGCGGCAATCGTATGCGGCCCGTCTTCCAGCCGCGCCAAAGCAGCTTCAATCGCGCCTTGAACCGTGGGTTGCCCCTCGGCCTGGCGCTGCCAGCCATTGAACGGTCCGCCGTCATATTCGATTTTCAGTGCATATCTGGGCATAATCTCCGGTTACCGCGCGGCCCAAGCGCTGACAAGGCCTTGCCTGTCTTTCCCCCTTTGAACCTGCCCCTTTAGGGCCTATCTTGGGGCAAGCGATCAGAAAAGGGCAGTTTGTGCTGGGTGGACTTACAGATGGCCTTGGCCGCGGGGTGGAAACGGCAATGTCGGGCGTGTCCGAGGCATTGTTTGAACCCGTCATCCGGCTGGGCGTTACGGGCCTTTCGCGGGCGGGCAAAACGGTGTTTATCACCAGCCTCGTGGCCAACCTGCTGGATCGAGGGCGGATGCCACAGTTCAGTGCGGCCCCTCGCATCGCTAGCGCGTTCTTGCAACCGCAACCGGATGATATCTTGCCCCGCTTTGATTATGAAACCCATCTGGCAGCCCTGACGGGGGCCGCCCCGCATTGGCCCGCCTCAACCCGCGCCATTTCCGAACTGCGCCTGTCGTTGCGTGTGCAGCCTTCGGGGTTCTTCGGCGGGCTTTGGGGTGGCCTGACAGGCCCGCGCACCATCCATCTTGATATCATCGACTACCCTGGTGAATGGCTGCTCGACCTTGCGCTTATGGGCAAAACCTATGCCGATTGGTCCGAGGCGACGTTAGAGCGTATCGCACACCGCACGCAGGCGCAGGGGTTCATGGCGCAAGCCCGCGCCGAGGATGCCGCCTTGAGGCTGGATGAACCGCGTGCCCAATCCCTTGCCGCAAATTTCACCGCCTATCTGCAAGCGGCCCGCGCCGCTGGCTGGTCTGATTGCACGCCGGGGCGGTTTTTGCTGCCGGGTGATCTGGCGGGCAGTCCGGTTCTGACCTTTGCGCCTTTGCCCAAACCGGCCAGCACGCCGCGCGGCAGCCTGTGGCGCGAAATGGACCGGCGGTTCGAGGCGTATAAATCCCGCGTGGTCCGCCCGTTTTTTCGCGATCATTTCAGCCGCATCGACCGACAGATTGTGCTGATGGATGTGCTGGGCGCCATTCACGCAGGCCCGATGGCGCTTGAGGATATGCGCCGCACGATGGCCGAGATTTTGGGCGCGTTCCGTCCCGGCCAGAACGGGTTTCTCAGTTCCATCCTGCTTGGCAAACGGGTCGATAAAATCCTGTTCGCGGCCACCAAAGCCGATCATTTGCACCATTCCCAACACCCGCGCTTGACCGCAATAACCGAGGCGCTTTTGCGCGACGCGCGCGACCGTGCCGCCTTTTCCGGCGCGCAAACGCAGGCGATGTCGCTGGCCGCCTTGCGTGCCACGGTTGAAGAAACGCGCAATCATGGCGGCGATACCATTGATCTGGTGCGCGGCACATTGCTGGAAACCGGCAAGCAAGCCGCGATGTTTGCAGGCATCTTGCCCGACGATCCGAACCACCTGCTTGGCCCCGCCCGCAAAGGCGAGGCCGCGTGGCTGGACGCTGACTATTCGGTGATGTCATTCGCCCCCGCCCGCCTGACCCTGCGCCCCGGTGATGGCCCGCCGCATATAAGGCTGGACCGCGCGGCCGAGTTTTTGCTGACCGACCGTTTGGGCTAAGATGCTGATAAAAAGGAGCCTTTGATGGCTAAACCCGTGTTGATTGATCTGGATGAGGCCCCCGATAAGGCCTCTGCGCAAACTCCTTCCGATGCGCCGCCGGTGCCGGATTTGGGTCTGCCCACAGGCCGCGCGATGACTACGGCGGCATCGGTCGCGGGGGCGCAACCATCGCGCTTGATGCGGCTTGCGGTGTGGGCGCTGGGCAGTCTGTTCAGCTTTATGATCTCGGTCGCGGTCTATGATTTTGTCATGGGTATGCTGGCGCGCAATTCGCTGCTCGGCTGGGTGGCCTTTGGCCTGACGGGTCTTGCGATTGCGGTGCTGCTGGGGTTGGCCCTGCGAGAGGCGTTGGGGTTTTACCGCCTTGGCCGTTTGGACCGTTTGCGCGCCGAGGTAGAGGCCGCGCGGGCCGCCAACCTGCTGAAACCCGCTGCCAAAGTGACGGACCATATGGTCGCCTTGTACAAAACCCGCCCCGACTTGCGCTGGGGCACAGCACGGCTGAATGAACGGCGCGGCGATGTGATGGACGCCGATGCGCTGCTGAACCTGACCGAGGTGGAACTGCTGGGCCCCATCGATCTGGCCGCGCGGGCCGAGATTGAGGCGGCGGCGCGCCGTGTGGCAACCGTGACGGCGCTTGTGCCGCTGGCCTTGGCCGATGTGGTGGTGGCACTGTTTTCCAACCTGTCGATGATCCGCAAAATTGCGGCGCTTTATGGTGGGCGGTCGGGGACGCTGGGCAGCCTGAAGCTGATGCGCCGCGTGTTCGGGCATTTGTTGGCAACAGGCGCACTGGCGCTGGGCGATGATTTGATCGGGTCGGTCGCGGGCGGCGGGATTTTGGGCAAACTGTCGCGGCGCTTTGGCGAAGGGGTGGTGAACGGTGCGCTGACCGCACGGGTCGGCGTGGCCGCGATGGACCTGTGCCGCCCAATGCCCTTTGCCGCCTTGCCAAGGCCCAAGGTGACGAATTTGATGAGCCGCGCGTTGACGGGGGTGTTTGACGGGTTTGGCGGGTCTGACACAAAGAGCGTGTGACGGGGGGCAGGATTTAGGTATTTGGGCCAAGATGAAATTGCGAAGCGGTGAACACTTCACCCGCCAGCGGGGGGATCAGCTCGCCTGCGACCAGTTTTGACAGGATACGCGGTAGGGGCCAAGTGAGCGAGAGCGGAGCCAGCACCCAATCGCGCAGGGCAGGCAGGATGCGGCTATCAGATTGATATTGCGGGGTAAAGGCCGCGCTCATCGCTTGATAGGTTCGCACATGCCAGCGGCGCATTTGGGCATAGCGGGGCAGGGCATCCTCGATTGAATTGGCCTGTAGCGCACGGGATAGTGCCAACGCATCAAACAGCGCCATATTGGCCCCTTGGCCCAGTTGCGGGCTGGCGCGGTGGGCGGCGTCCCCGATAAAGGCAAGTGCTTGGGCAAAGGGGCGGCGCAAGGTGCCGTGGCTATAGGTGGCGGCGGTCATTTGCGCCGTGTTGGTCAGGGTTTGCAGGAACGGCGCGAAATCGGGCCAATGGGCCGTTGCCTCGGCCTTCCACTCCGTCAAATCGCGGCTGGGCCAATGTGCCAGATCACGGCGCGGCATTGACCAAAAGATTGCCGCATGGGCGCCGTTGCGACCCGGAACTTGGCCCAAGGGCAACACCCCCGCCATGCGGTGCGCGCCCGCATAGCGTTGCGACAGTTGATCTGTTGGCAGCTGGGTTTGCGCAAGCCACGGAACCGTGCCCCAGATCGCACCATACGGCAGGGCGCGGCCCTTAAGTGGGGACAAAGCCGAGCCGCTGCCCGTTGCATCAATCACCAGATCAAAGGGGCCATGCTCGCGGCCATCCTGCATCACCAAGCCGCGCTGCTGGTCCAGCAGGGGGGCCGATTGCACCATGCTTGACGGGATAACCCGCACGCCAACTGCCGCCACTGCCTGCATCAAAGCACCGTGTAGGGCGGCGCGGTGAATGGCAAGGCCTTGTGCCTCTGGGCGGCCTTTGGGGTCATAGCTCACGTCCAAAACGCGACGTCCGCGCGTGACCTCAACCCCATACATTCGCGCGATGCGTTGGCCTGCTGCGCGTGCAGCATCACCCGCGCCGCACAGGTCCAGCACGGCCAATCCCAAGGGTTGGATCATAAGCCCCGATCCCACAGGACGCGGCACATCAAACTGGTCAAACAGCACTACATCCCGCCCGCCCTGCGCCAGCAAGCAGGCCGCTGCCAAGCCGCCAATACCTGCCCCTGCAATTGCCGTTTTCATAGCGCCGACCCTTTACCGCATCATTTGCCGCAGGCCGCCATCACAGCATGGCTGGACCGCAGCGTAAACCGCGCGTATAACCCCGCCCATGCGACAGATACACGCGATATTTGCACGAATTAGCGGCCCGGCGATCTGACCTTGTTCAGCCGCCGGGATGTCCTTTGCCACGCCACGCGCGGGCCGCAGTTTTGCCCTGTCCCCCCCCTATTTTCCCGATCCGTAAGGAACCGCCAATCATGTGCGCAGATACCCCTAGCCATACCCCCGACTACAAAGACACCGTGTTTTTGCCCGAAACCGATTTTCCCATGCGCGCAGGCCTGCCATCGCGCGAACCGGAATGGCTGGCCCATTGGGAAAACATCGGGGTCTATGACCGGTTGCGCGAAAAAGCCGCTGCGCAAACGGGGGGCCGCACGCCCTTTACCCTGCATGATGGCCCCCCCTATGCCAACGGCCACCTGCATATCGGCCACGCCCTGAACAAAACCATCAAGGATATGATCGTGCGCAGCCATCAGATGATGGGCTTTGATGCGCGCTATGTGCCGGGTTGGGATTGCCATGGCCTGCCGATTGAATGGAAGATCGAGGAACAATACCGCCAAAAGGGCCTTGATAAAGACGCGGTGGATGTGGTCGATTTCCGCCAAGAATGCCGCAATTTCGCGACCGGCTGGGTCGATATCCAGCGCGAGGAATTCAAGCGGTTGGGCATCACCGGCAATTGGGCCGACCCTTATCTGACGATGGATTACCACGCCGAGGCGGTGATCGCGGCAGAGTTCATGAAATTCCTGATGAACGGCTCGCTGTACCAAGGCTCCAAGCCCGTCATGTGGTCGCCGGTCGAAGAAACCGCTTTGGCCGAGGCCGAGGTGGAATATCACGACAAGGAAAGCTTTACCGTTTGGGTCAAGTTTAAGGTGCTGTCAGAGGCCCCCGCCTTGCAAGACGCGCATCTGGTGATCTGGACCACAACCCCTTGGACAATGCCGTCCAACAAAGCAGTGGTTTACGGTAAGGATATTTCCTACGGTCTGTATGAGGTCATCGGCACTCCTGCGGAATCTTGGGCATCGGTTGGCGACCGTTTCATCCTGTCAGACAAACTCGCCGCTGGTGTGATGGTCCGCGCACGGCTGGACGATGATATGTGGACGCGCGTCGACGATGTGGATGCCACACAGATAACCGGCCTTTTGCACCCGCTTGCCGGCGCGGATGGCGCAAACGGCGAATGGGATGACATCCGCGATTTCCGCGCCGCCGATTTCGTGACCGATGACGAAGGCACCGGCTTTGTCCATTGCGCCCCTAGCCACGGGATGGAAGAGTTTGAGCTGTACCGCGATCTGGGAATGCTGGAACAGGTCATCACCTATAACGTCATGTCTGACGGGCGCTTCCGCGATGATCTGCCGTTCTTTGGTGGCAAGGCCATTCTGCGCGATGCGCCGAACAAAAAGAACAAGGCCAACCCGTGGGAAGGCGATGCAAACACCGCCGTTATCCAGAAATTGGTTGAGGTGGGCGGTCTGCTGGCGCGCGGTACCATCAAACACTCCTACCCGCATTCATGGCGCTCCAAAGCCCCAGTCATCTTCCGCAACACCCCGCAATGGTTTGTCGCCATCGACAAAAAGCTGGATGATGGCATGGGCGACATGGGCGATACCATCCGTACTCGTGCGCTGAACTCCATCGACAAGCTGGTCAAATGGACCCCGCAAACCGGCCGCAACCGCCTGTACTCGATGATCGAGGCGCGGCCTGATTGGGTGCTGTCGCGCCAGCGCGCTTGGGGTGTGCCCCTGACCTGTTTCATCAAAAAGGGTGCGAAACCGACCGATCCCGATTTCCTGCTGCGTGACGATGCCGTCAACGCCCGTGTCACAGCGGCGTTTGAGGCGGACGGGGCGGATGTTTGGTATGTCGCGGGCTTCAAGGAAAAAACCCTTGCGGGCCTGCATGACCCCGACGCCTACGATCAGATTTTTGACGTGCTGGATGTGTGGTTCGACTCAGGCTCCACCCATTCCTTCGTGCTGCGCGACCGGCCCGATGGCACCAAGGATGGCATCGCCGATGTCTATATGGAAGGCACCGACCAGCACCGCGGCTGGTTCCATTCTTCGCTGCTACAGGCCTGCGGCACGCTGGGCCGCGCGCCTTACCGCAACGTCGTGACCCACGGCTTTACGCTGGATGAAAAGGGCATGAAGATGTCCAAATCCATCGGCAACACCGTGGTGCCCGAAGAAATCATCAAGGAATATGGCGCGGATATTCTGCGCCTTTGGGTGGCGCAGGCCGACTATACCGTCGACCAGCGCATCGGCAAAGAAATCCTGAAAGGCACCGCAGACAGCTATCGCCGCCTGCGCAACACCATGCGGTTTATGCTGGGCAACCTTGCCGAGTTCTCGGATGCTGAACGCGTCGACCTGAAGGATATGCCAGAGTTGGAGCAATGGGTGCTGCACCGTTTGGCCGAGTTGGACATCGAGGTCCGCAAAGGCTATGCCGCGTTCGACTTCCAAGGCGTGTTCCAAAAGCTGTTCACCTTTGCCACGACAGACCTGTCGGCGGTGTTCTTTGACGTGCGCAAAGACGCGCTGTATTGCGACCCAACTGACAGCCTGCGCCGCCGCTCTGCCCGCACCGTGCTGGACCTGCTGTTCCACCGCCTGACGACATGGCTCGCGCCAATTCTGGTGTTCACGATGGAAGATGTCTGGCTCTCGCGCTTCCCGGGTGCCGACAGCTCGGTCCACCTTCAGGATATGCCTGTGACCCCAAATGACTGGCTGAACCCTGCTTTGGCCGCGAAATGGGTTGGCCTGCGCGCCGCCCGTCGTGCGACCATCGCGGCCTTGGAGGTACAGCGCACCGCCAAGGTCATCGGTGCCAGCCTAGAGGCTGCCCCCGTGGTGCATGTCGAGGATGCAGCCCTTCTGGCGGCGATGAAATCGGTCAACTTTGCCGAACTCAGCATCACCTCCGCTGTGCAACTGACCGCCGACCCCGCCCCGGCCGAGGCGTTCCGCCTGCCCGAAGTCCCGGGTGTCGCCGTGGTGTTTGAAATGGCACCGGGGGATAAATGCGTGCGCTGCTGGCAAATCCTGCCCGACGTCGGCACGCACAAACACCCTTGCACCTGCGCCCGCTGCAACGCGGCGCTGGGGTGATGATAGTTGGTTCCGCCCTGACCTTGGGGCGGAACCAGCAGGCCAGTCGTGCGTTGGTGTTGTGAATGGGTTCGCCCAAATCGCTCATTGGATAGGATAAAATATGTCGGATACCACCGCCCGCAAAACCGCCGTGCGCAATAAGATGCTGGCACTGGAACAGGCCGAGCTTGATTTCGCCGAAGACAAGCACGAACGCTTTACCGAAGAGTCCTTGCTGGATGACCGCGACAATTGGGACAAGGACGACATGGCCCTGTCGCGCACTGCCGCAGACCAGGCGGCAGCGTTGGATCAGCCCGTCTTTGTCCATGCCGCCAAGATCGAGGCGCTAGAAGACATGGATTTCGGCCCGACCGATACCGTGGATCTTGGCGCAATTGTCGTTGTGGATGGCCGCAACTTTGTCGTTGCTGTGTCGACCACCAAGTTCGACTGTGACGGCGCAAAATACCTGGGCATTTCTGAAAGCAGCCCCATCTATCGCGCGATGGCCGGTCTGAAAAAGGGTGAGACGTTTGAGCTGAACGGCAAAACCCTTGCCATTGACGATGTGTATTGACCAAACATGAAACAAGCCGTCTTCCACTCCCCCTACGGCCCCTTTGCGGTGGTCGAAGACAGCGGCATCATCACCCGTATCGACTGGACCGCCCGCAGATCTGACCCGACACCCTTGCTGCGCGAGGCGTGCCGCCAGTTGGGTGACTATTTCGACGGGCTCCGCACCACGTTCGATCTACCGCTGGATTTCGGCACCGGCTTTCAGGGCGACATGCGCCGCGCGATGTTCGCCATTCCCTACGGCGAAACCCGCACCTACGGCGACCTTGCCAAGCTGCTGGGGCGTCCGGCCCAAGCGATCGGGCAGGCTTGCGGCGCCAACCCCATTCCCATCCTAATCCCATGCCACCGCGTCTTGGGCGCAAACGGCCTGGGTGGGTTTTCCGCACCTGGCGGGGTGGAGACCAAAATTGCGCTGCTGAAACTGGAAGGCGCGGGCGGCCTGCTGATTTAGCGTGCAGACAAACGTATGTACGGATGGCATACGGATGGCATACGCAAAATTTACGCCTGCTTTTCGGGAATGATCTGCTGCGCGATACCGGCAAAGCACAAATACAACGAGGTCACGATCAGCCCCCAATGCGCCCAGCTTTGCGGGTGGAAATCAACCCAAGTGGCCCAGCCCGCGAAAAAGGTCCACCCCAGCGCCATCGGCAAAGACACCCAATTCCAACGCACAGTCCGCGTGGGGTGAATAAACTTTAGCGGCAAGAACATTGCCACAGTCAGCGCTATGACAAAGACCAAAATTGTCCAATATCCCGGTTGCAAGGCAAACATCACCAGCACGAACATATTCCAGCAGGCCGGAAAGCCGGAAAAAGAATTATCCTTTGTTTTCATGCGGGTATCGGCAAAGTAAATCACCGATCCATAGGTGATCCCGATGATGATAATCCATCCTGTCCAATCCGGCAGCAGCCCCGATTTGAACAAGGCAAAGGCCGGAATGAACACATAGGTCAGGTAGTCGATGATCAGGTCCAACAGCACGCCGTCATAGATGGGAAAGTTGGTTTTGACGTGATAGCGCCGCGCCAATGGGCCATCGATCCCGTCGACAACCAAGGCGATGACCAACCACCAAAACATCTGACTCCAGTTTTCATCGACCGCGGCAAGCATCGCCAACATGGCCAAAACTGCACCGGTTGCGGTAAAAAGATGGACTAAAAGAGCTTTTATTTTCAATGTCATAGCGTGATCAATCTGTGGTTCTGGCTGGTTTCATGCACGTGGATGCGCCTGTGCGTATACGTCCATCAGGCGGGCAGTATCAACCGCTGTATAGGCTTGGGTGGTGGAAAGGGACGCGTGGCCCAGCAATTCCTGAATGGCGCGCAAATCGCCGCCTGCTGTTAGCAGATGTGTGGCAAAGGAATGGCGCAAGGCGTGGGGCGTGGCCGTAGCAGGCAGGCCCAACCGTGCGCGCACCCGCTCCATCGCCGCCGAAATCAGGCGCGGGTTCAACGCCCCGCCGCGCGTGCCGAAAAACAGCGGGGTTGCGCCAGAAATCTCATAAGGACAAAGGCTTACGTAACGCGCCACCGCGTCTTTGGCGGCTGGCAGAACCGGCACCAACCGTTCCTTGCCGCCTTTACCCGTAATGCGCAACACATCCGGCAAAGGGTACGCAGCTCCCGTCAGCCCCAGCGCCTCGGATATCCGCAAACCGCAACCATAAAGCAGCGTCACCACGGCCGTATCGCGCGCGGCCACCCAGTCTTCGCGGGCATCATCACCAATAGTATCAAGAACTTGTGCCGCCGCATCCTCGGCAATTGGGCGCGGCAGCTTGCGCCGGAACTTTGGCGCGCGGGTCGAAAGGGCGGCCGTTGCATCCACACCTTCGCGGTCGGCGAGCCACGCCGTAAACCCTTTTACAGCCGATAGTGCCCGCGCCATAGACCGCGCCCCAACCCCGCGCCCGCGCTCATGTGCCATCCACGCCCGCAGATCGGTTTGCGGCAGAGCCACCAGTCCCCGCACCCCTTCGGTGCCGCCCCGATGCTGCGCCAGGAATGCCAAATATCCAGTAAGATCAGATGCATAGGCCTTTAGCGTGTTATCCGCAGCCCCATCCAGCGCGCGCAAATGGTCCAGCCACTCCGCCATGGCCGAACGGGCGGCAGGCGAAATGGCAAGGGTCATGACAGCCAGCGGCGCATCGTCCGCTCAAACACGCCTGCGAAAAACGCAAGTAAATCCGTACCTTGGGTGGGTTTAAACTGATGCGGGTCTTCGGCGCCCATCACCAACATCCCCGGCAAACGCCCTTTGCCAAAGTCCAGCCGCATCAGCGCCTCGGACCGTATCCACCCCGCGCGTTCACCGTAAAGCGCGTCCGACGCAGGCACGACTTGGCGCAAGGTTGCGGGGCGCAGCGACACATTGCGCCCGCCCGCGATGTACTCGGCCACAAAGCCGGGTTCGGCCACATACAGCACCTCGCCCAATTTCCGCAGCGCCGGATCATCGGCATTTTGCACCGATTCCAGCACCAAGCGCACGCAATCCACGCGCAGGGTTTGCATCACCTCTGTGCCAAGGCTTTGTAAAAACTCCTCAAATGTCAGCGGGTCCAGCATTTGCAAAATCGCGCGATGCACCTGATTGGTGCCGGCCAAATTCTCATAAGCCGCGGCAATCACCGACCTGTGCGTGTCTTCCAGCCGGTCCAGCCGCGTTTCCAACCGCTCCATCGCGATGCCGCGCAGATCGACGATGTTTGACCCCATCGCCCGTTCATTCGCAGCAATCAGCGCGCGCATGACGTCTTGGTCCTCGAGAATACTTTCTGGCGCCGCAATCAGGCGGTCGCGCAAGTCCTGTTCAATCATCTTACTGCCCTACGTGTTTTGCAGGCTTATAGCAGGGCCTGCCCGCCATTTCCTCAGTTTTCTGGGGCAAACGGGCATTTGGCTAAGGGATTGGGGCAATTGTGCCATGCCCATGAAAAAGGGCCAAGGGCATCACACCCTCGGCCCCCAATCCGAAATCGCGCAGCTTACAGGATTTTCTGACCTGTTTTCGCCCAGTCTTTCATGAACTGGTCAAGGCCCTTGTCAGTCAGCACATGGCTGGCCAAGCCTTTGATAACGCTTGGCGGCGCGGTCATCACATCGGCCCCGATCATCGCGCATTGTGCCACATGGTTGGCGGTGCGGATAGAGGCTGCAAGGATTTGGGTTTCAAAGCCGTAGTTATCATAGATCGTGCGAATGTCGGCAATCAGGTCCAACCCATCCAGGTTGATATCGTCCAAACGCCCGATGAAGGGGCTGATAAACGTGGCTCCCGCCTTGGCCGCCAAAAGCGCTTGGTTTGCGGAAAAACACAAGGTCACGTTGACCATATGGCCTTCGCCCGAAAGTACCTTACAGGTTTTCAAACCGTCCCAAGTCAGCGGCACCTTGACCGCAATATTTGGGGCAATCTTGGCCAGCTTGCGGCCTTCGGCGATCATCTCATCCGCCTTCAACGCGACCACTTCGGCCGACACGGGGCCAGACACGATATCGCAGATTTCCTTGGTTACTTCCAAAATGTCGCGGCCGGATTTCAGGATCAGCGAGGGGTTGGTTGTCACCCCATCTACCATGCCCAGATCGTTCAGTTCACGGATGTCAGCGACATCGGCGGTATCAACAAAGAATTTCATGGCGCGCGTCCTTTGGGTGTTGTTGCGGGTGTTTGGGGTGTATTACCGCATATGCAGGCCAAGGGAAAGAGAGCGGGCAAGTTTATGGTAGCGCAAACATTCTGGCAGGCAGGAGAGGTGATCGGCGTGGCCGTCACCGAAAGCTTTGGCCGTAGCCTTGGGCCGTTGCTGGATTACAGCGCCCCCGAAGGTGGCTGCGCGATGGGCGATTTTCTGGAACTGCCTTTGGGTCCGCGCAAGATTTTGGGTGTGGTTTGGGGGGCGGGTGTTGGCGGGATTGACTCGGCCAAGCTGCGTGCCGCTTACCGTGTGCTGGATGTGCCGCCCATGCGGGATGAGATGCAGTCCTTTTTGGCCCGCGCCGCTGATTATACGTTGACGCCCTTGCAGGCGATGCTGCGCCTTGCCACCCGCGCGCCGGGGCTTGACAGCCCGCCATCCACTCGTCGTGTGTATCGGCTGGGATCGGGTGAACCCGCCCGCGCCACCGATGCCCGCGCCAAGGTTCTGGAGGTGCTGCGTGATTACGGCGGGCTGTCCTTTACCCTGTCGGAACTGGCCGAACAGGCAGGGGTGACGGCTTCGGTTATCAAAGGCTTGGTCAAATCGGGCGTGGTACTAGAGGAAGACGCGCCGCGCGATCTGCCCTATCCGCGCCTTGACCCTGATGCGATGGTCGTGCGGCTTGCGGGCGACCAGATTGCGGCGGGTGATGCGCTGGTGGCATCGGTGGCCTTGGGCGGGTTTTCGGCGACCTTGCTGAAGGGCGTGACCGGATCGGGAAAGACTGAGGTGTATTTGGAAGCCGTGGCCGAGTGCCTGCGGGCCGGGCGGCAGGCGTTGGTTTTGCTGCCGGAGATTGCCCTGACATCTGAATTTATAAACCGCGTGGAAACCCGTTTTGGCGCGCGGCCTGCCGAATGGCATTCTGGTGTCACGATGACCGAACGGCGCCGCTTGTGGCGGATGGCGGCGAATGGCGGCGCGCAATTTGTGGCAGGGGCGCGGTCGGCGCTGTTCTTGCCGTTTCAGGATTTAGGGCTGATCGTGGTCGATGAGGAACACGACAGTTCCTACAAGCAAGAGGAAGGCGTGATCTATAACGCCCGCGATATGGCCGTGCTGCGGGCGGCGATTTGTGGGTCGGCGGTTGTTCTGGCCTCGGCCACGCCATCGCTGGAAAGTTGGGTCAATGCCAAGACAGGGAAATACGGGCGGCTGGATTTGGGCGCGCGATTTGGTGCGGCAGAGATGCCGGATATGCGGGCGATTGATATGCGCGCCGAAAAGCTGCCGCAGGGCCGCTGGATTTCACCGACGCTGGAAACCGAGGTGACGGCGCGGGTCAAGGCGGGCGAGCAGTCCCTGATCTTTTTAAACCGCCGAGGGTATGCCCCCGTGACCCTGTGCCGCGCATGTGGAGAGCAGGTGGGGTGCGATGATTGTGATGCCCGAATGGTGGAGCATCGGTTTTTGAACCGGCTGATGTGCCATCAATGTGGGGCCACGAAACCGATGCCGGAGGTTTGCCCGTCTTGCGGGGTGGCGGGAAAAATGGCGCCGGTGGGGCCGGGGGTGGAACGGCTGGCCGAAGAGGTCGTGGCGCTGTTTCCGCAGGCCCGCGTGGCGGTTTTGTCGTCGGATCTGTTCGGATCGGCGCGGGCGTTGAAAGAGCAGATCGAGGCAATTGCGGCGGGGGCGGCGGATATTATTATCGGCACGCAGATCGTGGCAAAGGGGCATAACTTTCCCTTGCTGACTTTGGTGGGCGTGATTGATGCCGATCTTGGGCTGTCGGGGTCGGATTTGCGGGCGGCAGAGCGGACCTTTCAATTGATGCGGCAAGTGGCGGGGCGGGCGGGGCGGGCTGAAAAGCCGGGTGTCGCGATGATGCAAACCTTTCAGCCCGAACACCCCGTTATCCGCGCGATTTTGGGCGGGGATGAAGAGGCGTTCTGGGAGGCCGAGGCGGGCGAACGCAGGCAGGCCGGGGTGCCGCCTTATGGGCGAATGGCAGGGATAATTTTATCAGGACCAGAGGTGGGGCCAGTGTTTGATCTAGGCGCGGAATTGGCGCGCAGAGACGGGCCTTTGCGGAAAATCGGGGCGCAGGTTTTCGGGCCAGCTCCTGCCCCGATTGCCCGCGTGAGGGGCAGGCATCGGGTGCGGCTGCTGGTGAAGGCTGATAAAAACGCCCCTATTCAGGCGGCGATTTCGGAGTGGATTTCGCAGGTGAGATTGCCAAATAACGTGCGGTTGGCGGTAGACATCGATCCGCAGAGTTTTCTGTGACCGCAGCCATGAACGAAAAGATGTTCGCGCGCGGACATTTTTTCAAGTTGCTGATTTTAAACAATAACATATTTTTTGTTAACTGAATTTTAATGTGGACGCGCAGGGTTTTTGGCGGGTGTCAGGGTGGCACCCTAGGGCTGGCTGGTCGGCTGATGTGTGATTGACTGTTGTTTTTGGCAATGTCAAACTCGAGATGTATCCGACCTTTAGGAGTGGTTTCATGTCCTTTGATTTAGATGAAAAATATCTTGTTGAGGCAGAGGAAAAGCTGGGTGTCAGCCTGCCCCCCACTTACAGAGCCGCAATGATCCAGAAAAATGGTGGCGAGGTCAAAGTGGCGGGCGACCGATGGCAGCTTATCCCCATTCTGGACAAATCTGATCGCAAGCGGTTGGCGCGAACGTGCAATGATATTGTGCGAGAAACCAATGAAAAGACAAAATGGGCCGGATGGTCCGAGGGCGCGATTTGCCTTGCCGAAAACGGGACGGGTGATGCGCTTGTCTTTTTGACCGGGGATAAGGTTTGCGATGCTGCGGTGCATTGTTGGCGCCATGAAACGGGCGCGACATGCAAGGTCGCAAAAGATTTTGCCGATTTGGCGCGTTGAAAACCCGTTGATCGTATCGTTTTGGGCGGGGATGGTTTGGTGCGCTGAAGCGCACCCTGCCAATGGTAAAACCCTGTGGTCCATCCTGCCGATGGCGTGGCGCAGGGCAGGTAGCCCCCCCCAAATCCGGTTAGTCCAGAAAGCTGTCAGCCCGCTGGCCCGCCCGCTCGTAATGCACCGGCAAGGCGCGGCCGTAGAGCTGCTTGCAGCGTTCCGGCGTTGCGACCATGTCGGGTTGTTCGACATAGGAAAAGATACCGACAAAGCGCGGGGTTTTGCCTGCAAGGGGTGCGACGCGGTGCAAGGAATAACGGCCTCGGAAAATTTGCAGATCGCCGGGTTCCAGCACAAGAGTGCGGACGCGGTCTGATGTGCCATCCAGCACCTGTTCCACGGCCTCGAAATTTTCAGCACCCGCGCGGATATTGGGGGCATATTCAAACGCGCCGCCGCTTTCTGCGTTCTGGATTGCGATGGTTACGGTGAAGTTGTTGGTGTCGAAATGCCACGGAAAACCGTTGCCTTCCTCGGCCATGTTCACAATCACATCGGCCAATGGGTCGGCGTAGGGGTAGAAGTTCGGCTCTTGCAGACAGTCTTTGATAAAGGCGGTCAGTGGGGCGAATTCATACAGGCTGCGCAGGGGGCTGCCTGACGGGAAGTTATCGGCGGGGATGAAGCTGTTAGAGCGATCAAAGAAGCGGCGCCGCGGGTCAGTCGCGGGCAGGCTAGGATCATCCTTGGTGAAATAGGGGTTGGTGCGGTTGAACGAGCGAAAGCCTTTGTCGGCAACGCTATCGGCCTGTGTTGCAAGTGTTGCGATGCCGCTGGGTGGCACGAAACCCTTGAGGACGGCGCAGCCATGGGCGCCAAGATCGGCCTGAACGCGGGTCAGCAGTGCATCGAGCGCGGGGCCGGGTTGGGTGATCGGATAGCGGCTTAGGTCGATCAAATAGGTGGGGTTGAACATCGCGCGCTCCGAGCTTTGCCCTTTGGAAAAGTTTAGCCGAGGCGGCGGGGGAGTCTGGGAGAAATGCGACGTGGTGATGGCGTTTTCGGGTGCTGTGTTCGAGGGCAGCCCACGGGCGCGAGGGGAGTGGTGGGTGAGTGGTGGGGTGAAGCCCCACCCTACGGCTTGGGGGAGGTGGGAGATCAGGTGGTCTTGCCAAGATAGGATGGGCAAGAGTCGGGGCGTTGCGAGGTGCGTATTTTTTGCAAAGATGAAAGGGGTGGGGCGGGGGATCAGAGGTCCCTATCGCGGCCAAAGCGTTTCATCAGGGGGAACAGGGGCAACCATGTTTCGCGGCGTATGGTCTAGAGTTCATAGGTGGGGCCGAGCTGGTTGGGGGCGTCGAGCGAGCCGAGGTTCAGTTCCACCGCGTCCCGCGTCAGGCCAAAGACCGACGAGCCGCAGCGGGGGCAGAAATGGCGGCCGTTGTAATTTGTGGTGTTGCCGGTGATGGTGACGGCGGTTTACGGGAAGATTGCGGAGGCGTGGAACAAGGCGCTGTCGTGTTAGCGGGAATCGAGGCAGTGGCAGATGCCGGCGCGGTTAGGCAGGCCAGAGGTGGTGAAGCGGGTATCGCCGCACAGGCAGCTGCCGGCGAATTGGGTCATTTGAGGGCCTTTTGGTGTGAGTGGCGATAGGTGGAGGTGCGAAACGCCGCTCTGAGTAATTATGACGGAGGGACTACTGCCTTGTGCCCATGTAGCCGTCTCTTTCAATTTGATAATTCGTGCGACATTTCGCCATATCTGGATAGGTCCAAGCACCTGAGGCGGTCAGTTCTGCAAGTGCAACGCTTAGCATTGCTTGGGCATCTGCCAAATCTCTTGCTGCAAAAGCGCTTGCGGGTTTCCCTGCACTTTTGTTGCTGGCTTCTAAGTAAGTGTAATTGCCAATGGCGCGTCTAGCGGACTCTATGTCTGTTTCAATCCGTCGTCGTGCATTGAAATTATTGATCCAACTTTGCTTGATAAAACTGTCTGCCAAGGCACGCTCCATGATCTTGTCATCGTGGTTCAAGCGTTCCAATGCGGCGACAATTCGTTTTTCGAGTTCGACATAACCATCATCAGTTGCTTCAACTTCCTCAACCTCCATAGCCAACCAAGCGATACACAAAGAGAGGATTAACGAGAAGGTACCACTGAGAAAGGTAATGCCAAAGGCGGGCCACACATCAAGAGCGAACAGGCAAATGGGCAGCATCCCAAGGAAGGTTAGCCAAAACCTGCGCGTTCTTAGTTTATTGTTGCGTTGTGTCGCCGAGGTCACTCGGCCTTGGCGAATTTTGAGCTCGCTGTCCCAATCAGTAGGAAGCAAAGCGATCAGCTTCTTCTCAAGAATTAGGTTTTCGATCTCTGCGTTAGACGCGGTAAATACTGCATTAGACATTTGGAACAGATACCCCTTACGCTTGTTACTTGAAAATGAACCTTGTTGGGTTTTTACATGCCTTATTGAGCCCGCAATCGAAGTAGGCGTTGGTAATTACCCCCTCACGCATACCTCTCTGCCGTCAACCCATCAAAGGAAATCTCGGGTGTTTTGCCAAGCACGACATCGGCCACCGCGCGGCCTGAACCGCAGGCCATCGTCCAACCCAGCGTGCCGTGGCCGGTGTTGAGGAACAGGTTGTCATAGCGCGATGCGCCCAGAACGGGGGTGCCATCGGGGGTCATGGGGCGCAGGCCGGTCCAGCCTTCGGCCTTAGACAAATCACCGCCGCGCGGGAACAGGTCGCTGATGACGTGCCGCACGGTGTTGGTGGCGTGGGGGCCCAAGCGGTTGGAATATCCTGCGATTTCAGCCGTGCCTGCAACGCGGATACGGTCGCCCAGACGTGTGATCGCGACTTTGTGGGTTTCATCCATGATGGTGGATTGCGGGGCGTAGGCATCATCGGTGACGGGCAGGGTGACCGAATAGCCCTTGACCGGATAGACCGGCAGTTTGATGCCCGTGTGTTTCAAAAGGCCTGCGGCATAGCTGCCAAGCGCGCAGACATAGGCATCGGCGGTTTGGCGGCCTGCGATTTCGGTGTCAACGCCTGCGATGCGGCCGTTTTCGACCGCGATGGCTCGGATATTGGTGCCGTATTGGAATTCGACGCCCATTTCAGTGCATTTTTCGGCCAACGCGGTGGTGAAGATGCGGCAATCACCGGTGCGGTCGGCGGTCAGGCGCAGGCCGCCGACGAATTTGCTGCGGACCTCGGCCAGGGCGGGTTCCACGGCGATGCAGCCTGCGGAGTCGAGGACCTCGAACGGGCTGTCGTATTCGGACAGGATGTCCTGATCGGCCTTGGAATCCTTGAGCTGTTTGGCGGTGCGGAACAGTTGCAGGGTGCCTTGTTCACGGCCATCGTATTCTATGCCGGTTTCCGCGATCAGGTCGGGCATCACATCGCGGGAATAGTTAGAAATGCGGACCATGCGGCCTTTGTTGAGGCGGTAGCTTTCCTCGTTGCAATTGCGGACCATGTCATAGCCCCATTTCCACATGGTCGGGCTGATCAGGGGCCAGATGAACAGGGGGCGGCGTTTCATAAACATCCATTTGACCGCTTTCATCGGGATGCCGGGGGCGGCCCAAGGCGACGTCATGCCGTAGGAAAGTTCGCCTGCGTTGGCGTAGGATGTTTCCAGGCCGGGGCCTGGTTGGCGGTCGAGGACGGTGACGGAGGCGCCTTGTTTGGCGAGGTAGTAAGCGGTTGTGACGCCGATAACGCCCGCGCCCATAACGATAACTTTCATTGGATGTTCCCTTTGACAGCCCCAATTTTGCGGGACCATGCCCTGAGCCGTTCGGGAACTCAAGCCGTTGATATAGCCAGTTTTGCCGCGTTGTTATGCCAAGGCGCGTTGGCCTGCCTGATCGACGACAAAGTCTGTAACCATTGCGCCGATCCACATGCAAAACAGCGCAAGCCATGCAGTGCCTGCAAAGATGGAGCCGCCTGTGACGCCTGCGCCGATGGCACAGCCGCCTGCCAGCATGGCACCAAAGCCCATCAGGACGGCACCGATCATCGCACGGCGCATGTTGCCTGCGGTGTCAAAGCCTTCGAACTTGAATTCGCGGCCCCAGAGCGAGGCGAGGAAGGCCCCGATGACCACGCCGGGCACAAGGCCCACGTCGAATTCCAAGATCGGGTTTGGGGTGAGGAAGAACATCAAGGTGTTGGCCGAAGGGCCGGAAAAGGTGGCGGAGGTGATCGAGACGGGTTCAAACGCGACTTGGGCGAGGGCGAAAGTGAGGACCCAGCCAGTGGCAACGGCAAAGCCTACGCCGGACGCAAAGACCAGTGTGCGGACCGAGATTTTGTTTTTGTAGGACACAACGAGGGCGAGCGCTGCGAGGGCGATGCCGAGCAGCAGGCCTGAGATGTCAGGGAGATGGAGGAGGGCCAGAAGGTCGACGTTGCGGCCACCGGGCGTGACCCAGAGGCGGGCGAGGTAATCGCGGGCGGGGGCGAGCATGCCGTGCAGCGACATTTGCGCGACCACGGCAAAGATCAGGCCCGAGACGATAGACCGCAGGTTTCCGGTGGCGGCAAGGACGAGGAGACGGCCAGAGCAGCCGCGCGCCAGCACCATGCCAACGCCAAAGATCAGCCCGCCAATCACCGCGCCCGACCACGAGCCAGCCACCGCCATCATACGGGCATCGGCGCTGTTGAAGAGGTTAAGCTGGGCCGCGCCTTGGACCCAAACGAGGGCCGTCGAGAAGGTGAGCAGCCACACTGCCACGCGCGGGCCCATTTGGCCACGAGCGAATTCGACGGTGGCAGCGCGCAAGCAAAACTTGGACCGCTGGGCGGCGATGCCAAAGATGAGGCCGGTGATCAGGCCAAAGAGGGCCGCAGTTGGCGACTCGCCGATGCGGTCAATCAGGGGGATCAGGTCCATGTCATGCTCCATCGTGATGGGGTCATATGGCAGGGTTTGAATATATACGCCTTGATTTAGATCAGATGGGGGGAGGATGCGGGTGATGGTGGAGCAGATTGGGTTGCGCCGACTGGGCATAATGCTGGGCCTGCGCCCCGAGGTCAGGTTTGTGCATATCTTGTTGAAAGACGCGGCCTTGCGGAAAAGGCGGCAAAACCCCGTGAACACAGGCTTCACCAAAAGCAGGTTCTGACGGAAAACCACCGACTGCTTTGGACCAGTTCGGGTGAGTAGCAGCGTTTTTCAACAGAAGGGGGGCGCCTGACGCTGTCAACGATAGGCATGGTCGCTTTTGGCACATCTCCAGAAATCGGACGATTTGACGGCTTTGAGAGCAAGAAACGACACCAATCGATAATGTGGTTGCGTGGAATCGTTTGTCGAGGAGAACATGATTTACATTTTTGATTTTTTTGCCTGCCGCAAATTGCGGCCTTGAATATTTTAGGTGATGTATGCCCGACCCATTTGAAGACGTCGATGCGGCACCTGCCGAGATGATTGAGATAATCGCCACCGCCTTGGAAACCCGCGCCGCAGACCCGAGCATGATCCCAGTGCTTGACGCATTGAGCGTGCCTGACGGAGGGCTAATTGTTGATATTGGGTCAGGCACGGGGGGTATAACCCGACGAATTGCTGACCGATTTCCGTCCCATTCGGTTTTGGGGTTGGAGCCTTCCACCGTATTCACCAATAAGGCAAAAGAACTGGCCGGAGGTTGCGGCCTTATGTATCAAACGCACCAAGCGGGGGCTGAGTCTTACCAGCAACATTCGTAGCGGAATTGATCACCGTGCCGCGATTAGGCGGGCATTTGTGGTTCAGGCCAACTATCTTTGATGGGGAGGTGCCAAGATGAAGCGTGTTGACACAACCATTAAGTATGATGGGCCAGCACTGGCTGATAAGTCTATGGACGTAGCGCATCTTGCCCCAGCGCTTCTGGCTCTCAGCGATCTTGTCAAAGAGGCCAATAGATATGCCAATGGTGATCGCGCGGCGGCGCGTATCTACGTCAACGCCGATGTAGAGCAAAAATGTTTTGAGCTTGATGTATCCGTCGCGTTGACAATATGGGAGCAAGCAAAGCTGCTTTTGGCCGAAGACAATATTCGAACGGCAAAGGAAATTCTTGAATGGATCGGCATAGTTGGCGGTCCATCTGTTGGGCTATACCAGCTTATTAAGTGGCTTCGTGGCAAGAAAGTAGCTTCAGTTGTCGTTCTGCGCGTAAAGGACGGCGACAACCTTGTGGAGATCAAGGTGGAACGCTGATGGCTTTAACAAAGTGTTTTTCTCATTTGCTAGGTTTTTGACCCATGCAAGAGCGATGTATGAGGCAGCCAGTTTTCTGGATATGCCGCATCCTGATGGCTTTCCGGACGCGTGGCGCAGCTGTGTTTATTTTATGGAACGCCCACTTGTGCCGTTGTGATGACGGGTCTACCCAAATGGGTTGCGCCCAAAAGGTGCCGATCTGTTAACGCTTTGGGACGCGCGCTATTGGCGAAGTAGGGGGCTGGCCATGGCTGGGCTTTGCAAGCCGCTTGACGCTGGCCCATGCGGGGGCTAGGCCGCTTGGCAACTTTACATGAGGTTTTGCCATGCCCACCTATACCGCCCTGACCACATTGACCGGCCAAGACGCCGCCGAAGCCCTTGCCGAGGCGATGGAGCGGATGGAACCCGAGCCGACCGGCGTTGGCGTGTTTGAAATTGAGGACGACAGCGGGCTGTGGGAAGTGGGCGCGTATTTTCTGGAAGCGCCGGATGAGGTAACGTTAGAGCTGTTGTCGGTGGCGTTCGGGGCGAAATCCTTTGCGATCTCGGAACTGCCCGAAGTGGATTGGGTTGCGCATGTGCGGCGAGAATTGTCACCGGTCGAGGCGGGGCGGTTTTTCGTGTACGGCAGCCATGACGCGGACAAAGTGCCAACCGATCCGGCCCGCGTGCCGTTGCAGATTGAGGCGACTGTCGCGTTTGGAACGGGGCATCACGGCACGACGCTTGGCTGCTTGCGGGCATTTGACCGTTTGATCGACCAAGGCTTTGCCCCTGCGCGTGTGGCCGATATTGGCTGCGGTACGGCCGTTCTGGCGCTGGCGGCGGCGCGGGTGCTGCCTGATGCGCTGATCATTGCGTCGGATATTGACCAGGTTGCGGTTGATGTGGCGCGGGCCAACATGCAGATCAACAAGCTGGACGGGCGGGTAGAATGCCTTGAGGCGGCTGGCTTTGACCATCCGCGCCTGCGCGAGGCCGCGCCCTATGATCTTGTCTTTGCCAATATCCTAAAAGGTCCGTTGGTGGAACTTGCCCCGCATATGGCACGCCATATTGCCGAGGATGGGTTGTGCATTCTGTCTGGTTTGCTGGTTGTGCAGGCAGAGTCGATTGAAGCGGCCTATCACGCGGCAGGCTTTGTTTCCGTTTCGCGTGAGGATTTGGGCGAATGGGCGGCATTGGTGCTGCGCCGGAAATAATGGGCTGAATTAAGGCGACATTTAGGCCATTTGGGGCCGTTTTCCCGCCGTTTTGTCTTAGTTTTGCCTAAGTTGGGGCGCTTTATGGCAGCACGGGGCGTAGCGTTGGGAAATTGTGATGTTTGACCCAAATGTAAAAGATTTTTATGAGCGTGTGGGCCGGCTGAAGCAGGCCCATGCACAAGGTTACGGCCATGAGGCTGTTGGCGTTTTGGGCCGGTCGCATTACCGCAGGCCCGTGCGTAAGACACGTTTGAAAGCGCTGTTGCCGGTGCTCTTTTTTGCTATGTCAGCGTTTGGCGTGAAGGGGGCGATCCACTATTTTGTGGGGGCGCAAACCTACGAAAGCCGCGTGGCGCAGTTGGAGCAAGGCGAAGGCTTTGACAGGCTGGGGGCCACTTTGATGGCGCCGGACCCTATCACGCTATGGATTTCAGAAACCATTCGCCGCAGTCTGCAAAAGCACGGGTAAACCGGATCGCATTCAGCCCGCGCAGTGCTGGGCGCATGCCATAGTCTTGCGCAACCGTTCTAGATTTTCCTGCATAAAAAAGCCGCCTTCCCAATCGGAGGCGGCTTTCTTAACTTTGCGCCTCATTGGCGCGCGTCAGTTGCATCCATCGGATGCGGCGATACCCACGCATATACGCCAGAAATCAGAAGCGGTTTTGCAGCGCTATGTCGGCGATGTCGCCGCGTGTCAGGCCAATATCATCGAGTTCACGGTCGGACAATTTGCCCAAAGCATTGCGGGTAACGCGTGCGTCATTCCAAGCGGTAACGTCGGTGGCAACGTTGCTGAAAAAGCGGACAACGCTGTAAGTGGCGATAGCGCCGAATGGCGCGGTGCGGGTGGTCTCAAAAGCGGCCATTGCGGTTTTCCTTTTTAAACTGCACAAATATGCAGCAGGTTGTTTCGATGAGTGGCAAATAGGCCTGCTGCAACTGCAAAGCAATCCCCCGATATGGCATGGCTGAGATGCAGTTTTCGCATAGCTGTTTGCCTTAGTTTTGCCTTTTTTATAAGGGGATGACGTAAAGGTGTCGGTTTTGGCTGGGGAAGCGTCGAATACCGTGCAGGTGCAGCAATCGGGGTGGATTTGGTGTGGGTTTGCTGGAGCTTTGGCGGGGGTTTTTGGCGCGTGGCGTAAAGCGCTTGGCGGATGTTCCCTATTCGTGCTATTCGCGTTTTAACGAATAAAAGGGGTGGGCATGCGGGTATTGGGCATTGATCCGGGGTTGCGCAACCTTGGTTGGGGGGTGATCGACGTGGCCGGATCGCGGCTCAGCCACGTCGCGAATGGCATTTGCCATTCGGCGCCGGGTGAAGGGATCGGCGATTTGGCCGCGCGGTTGCTAAGTTTGCATGGGCAATTGACCGAGGTTTTGCGGGTTTATGCGCCCGATGCAGCGGCGGTGGAAAATACCTTTGTGAACAAGGATGCGGTGGCGACGCTAAAGCTGGGCCAAGCGCGGGGGATTGCGCTGCTGGTGCCTGCCCAGTTTGGCATCACTGTGGGGGAATATGCGCCCAATGCGGTGAAAAAGACGGTTGTGGGTGTGGGGCACGCGGCCAAGGGGCAAGTGGACCACATGGTGCGCGTGCAATTGCCCGGCGTGGTGATTGAGGGCCCCGATGCGGCCGATGCCTTGGCGATTGCGATTTGCCATGCGCATCATATGCAATCGGCGGGGCGGTTGCAGGCGGCATTGAAGGTGTCGGCGGGGAAAAGGGCAGCAGGATGATTGGCAAGATTGCGGGGCGGCTGGACTATCGCGGGACCGACCATGTTTTGGTCGATGTGCGCGGGGTTGGGTATATTGTGCATGTGTCGGACCGGACGCTGGCCGCGATGCCGCGGGTGGGTGAGGCGGTAGCGCTGTTTACCGAATTGGTGGTGCGCGAGGATCTGCTGCAGCTGTTCGGCTTTCCCACCATGTTGGAAAAGGAATGGCATCGGTTGCTGGTGACGGTTCAAGGCGTGGGGGCCAAGGCGGCGATGGCGATTTTGGGGACATTGGGGCCGGACGGCGTTTCGCGGGCGATTGCGCTGGGCGATGCTAAGGCCATTCAGGCGGCACCCGGTGTGGGGCCAAAGATTGCGCAGCGGGTGGTGTTGGAACTGAAATCCAAGGCACCAACGGTCATGGCGATGGGGGCTAATCCGGCCAGTACGGCAGGCGCGGTGGAGGATGATGTGATTGAGCCGGTGGCGGCGGTGCGGGCTGCGGCTAAGGTGGATACTTCGGCGGCTGCGGGCCGGGCGGCGGCGAGTGCCGAGGCGTTGTCGGCTTTAATTAATCTGGGCTATGGGCACGGCGATGCGGCGCAAGCCGTGGCGCAGGCGGCGGGTGAGGCACCGGAGGCGGGGACGGGTGTGCTGATCAAGGCCGCGCTGAAACTGCTGGCACCGAAGGGATAAGATATGGAGCCCGATCCGACTTTGCGCCCCGAAGGGCTGCCCGAAGATGCCGATCGCGCCTTGCGCCCGCAGGTGTTGGAGGAGTTTGTTGGCCAAGCCGAGGCGCGGGCCAATTTGCGCGTGTTTATTGAGAGCGCGAAAATCCGTGGCGAGGCGATGGACCACACCCTGTTTCATGGCCCGCCCGGTTTGGGGAAAACCACGCTGGCGCAGATTATGGCGCGGGAATTGGGGGTGGGGTTTCGCATGACGTCTGGCCCCGTGCTGGCCAAGGCGGGGGATTTGGCGGCGATCCTGACCAATCTGGAACCCAATGATGTGCTGTTTATCGACGAGATTCATCGACTTTCCCCTGTGGTTGAGGAGGTGCTTTATCCCGCGATGGAAGATTTCGCGCTGGATTTGGTGATCGGTGAGGGGCCAGCGGCGCGGACGGTGCGGATTGATTTGCAGCCCTTTACGCTGGTGGGGGCGACGACGCGGCTGGGGTTGCTGACCACGCCGCTGCGCGACAGGTTCGGGATTCCGACGCGGTTGGTGTTTTATACCGAGGATGAGCTGGATCTGATTGTGACGCGGGGGGCGCGGTTGATGGGGATTCCATCGGACCCAGAGGGCGCCCGGGAAATTGCGAAACGGGCGCGGGGGACGCCTCGGATTGCGGGGCGATTGCTGCGCCGCGTGGTGGATTTTGTGCTGGTTGAGGGCGACGGCAGGCTGACGCGGGAAATTGCGGATCGGGCGCTGACACGGCTGGGGGTGGATCATCTGGGTCTCGATGGGGCGGACCGACGATATATGATGCTGCTGGCCGAACATTATGGCGGGGGGCCGGTTGGGGTCGAGACGATTTCGGCGGCGCTGAGTGAGGCAAGGGACGCGCTGGAAGAGGTGATCGAGCCGTTTTTGCTGCAACAAGGGTTGCTTCAAAGGACGCCGAGGGGGCGGATGCTGGCACCGCGGGCTTGGCGGCATTTGGGGTTGGAGGCGCCGAGGCCAGCGGGGCAGGCGGATATGTTTGACGGGACGTAGGGGGCGTTTGCCCCGCAGGTGTTCGCGCGCGGACATTTTTGTAAGGTGTTGATTTAGAACGGTATTGTGATTTTTGTTAACCAAATTTTAATGCGGACGCGCAGGGGATTTGGGGTTGGTTTGGGGCGGCGGAGTCGGGGTGAACCCCGACCTGCGGGGGTGTTATGGGTAAAAAGCTGAGTGATTTTGAACCGCTGTGGGAGGCCGAGAAAAGGCTGGTTGCGTGGTTGCAGGCGGGGAACCGAGAGCCGTTTCGGGTTTCGGACAGCGTGCCGCCCGAGGATGCGCCGAAAGCGCTGCGGATACGGGCGGAGTTTGTGCGGTATTTGGCGCTGGGTGGGTGTAAGAAATGCGCGCCTTCGGAAAAGGGTTTGGGGGTTGAGGGCGCTTATATTGAAGGGGATGAGCGGGAGGGGGCGGAAACCCGCGGGTTGGATTTGGAAGGCTGTACGCTTACAGGTGATTTTGTGATGTTCGATTGCCGGTTTCCAGAGCCTGTATTTTTGCGTGTGGCACAGCTTCAAAATCTATTTTTCAACGGGTCGGCGCTTATGCACGGGATGGTGGCTGACGGGTTAGAAGCGCGTGGTGTTGTCGTCTTGGACGGCATAACGGTGCAGGGCGAACTGCGATTTCTTGGCGCTAAGGTGGGAGGCTATTTTGATTGTGAGGATGCAAAATTAAATGCAGGAGATGCGGACGACGCCCTGAATTTAGATGGTCTGGCAGTTAGGGGCGACTTGATCTTGCGAGGGATCGAGGCACGTGGTGCAGTACGTCTAGTCGGGGCAAGAGTTGGCGGTCTACTTGCTTGCGGTGATGCAAGTTTGCAGGCAACCAGACATGGCAACGCATTGAACTGCAATAGAGCAGAAATCTCTGGCGGGTTTCTTTTGGCAGGCGAGACTATGATTGTCGGGGCGCTAGACCTGACTGGGGCACAAATTGGACAATTTAACGATCAAGAAGTATGTTGGCCAACAGAAATCCTTTTAGATCGATGCCGTTATGGGGCATTTGTGGGGCAGGCACCTGTGGACGCGGCGGCGCGGTTGCGGTGGTTAGGGTTGCAGCGGCCGGAGGAATACGGGGTGGCGTTTTGGCCGCAGCCTTATGAGGAATGTGCGCGGGCGTTGCGCGAGGCGGGGCATGGCGGGGCCGCGCGGACTATTTTAATTGAGAAGGAGCGGTTGCAGCGGGCGGCGCGGCGCAAGGAGTTGCGGGCGGAGAGCCGGACGGGGCAGGCGGGTTTGTTGGCGGTTTGGGACGGGATTTTGGGCGCGACTGTGCGCTATGGCCGTGCGCCGTTGCTGGCCTTTGCTTGGCTGGTGGGGTTTTGGCTGGCAGGTGTTTTGGTGTTTGGCGGGGCCGAGACGTTTGGCGCGATCAAGCCCAACTTGCCACAGGTGCAGCGCGCGCCGGAATGGGTGTTGTGCGGGGTGACGGCTGGGGAAGCGGTGCGTTTGCCGAGCCTTGGCAAGGACGCGGTGGGGCTGCGGCAACCGTTGCAGACGCAATATGATTGCTATCTGGGGCAACACGAGGCTCTGTCTTATCCGCAGTTCAATGCTTGGGTCTATTCGGCGGATGTGTTGCTGCCTGTGGTGAGCCTTGAGATGCAAAGCTATTGGTTGCCGAATGGCCAAAGCCCGTTCGGGGTGTTTGCGCGGTGGTATCTGTGGGTGCAGATCATTGCGGGCTGGGCGTTGACGTTGTTGGCGGTGGCGGGGTTTTCGGGGTTGATTAAGCAAGACAGCAAGTAGGGGCGGCGGGCCAAGGCAAGCGCTTTGGGGCGCGCGGTTGCGGTGAGTATTTGGGCAAAGATGAAATGGGGTGGGTGTATGGGACGCCTGTGTTTGTTTGGCGCGTGTTTGGTTTGCCCGTGCTTGTTTCGGGGGGCGGCTTTGCGGTAAGGCGGGGTCTGGATTGAGGGAGGGGCCTTATGGACGCGAGTGAGGTTGAGGCGCTGTTCACGCGTGGCGATGGGGCGTATGTGTTTGCGCGCTGGGGGCAGCCGATTGTGCCGGTGGTGTTTGGCGTGACGGATGCGGTTTTGCCGGTGGTCAAAGGCGCGGTGGAGGCGGTGGTGGCGCTTGCGGGGCATCAGATGGCGGAAACGGACCCCGAGTTGGGGGCGAACCTGATGCTGTTTTTCCTTGCCGATTGGGAGGAGTTGCTGGCGGTGCCGAAGCTGGGCGAGATGATCCCCGATTTGGAGGCGGTGGTGTCGCGGTTGCAAGGCGCGGGGGCGAACCAATACCGCAGTTTCCGGTTTGACGCGGCGGGGGCGATCAAGGCGGCGTTTGTGTTTGTGCGGATGGATGACGGTTTGGCCGAGGTGCCGGCCGAGGTTGTGGCGCTGAACCAAGCGGTGCAGGTGATTTTGCTGTGGTCGGATGTGGCGTTTCGCGGGCGGTCGCCGTTGGCGCAGGTGGACGGGGTGGCGGTTTTGCGGCCCGAGATTGGCGCGGTGATCCGTGCGGGGTACGGGCGGGCGATGCCGGTTGTGGCGCGTGATGCGAGCCACGCGCTGCGCTTGGCGGCGCGGGTGGCTGTGGCCGAGGCGGCGGCAGAGGCGGCGGCGTTAGAGCGGGGCGCGGAAACCTGAGACGCGCCCCGATTTTGGGTACAGAGAGGGAGAGGTGCCTGACAGGGCCCTAGGCCATGCCGAGCGAGCCGCCGACGGCGATCATTGCGAAGAGGGCGAGGGTTGCGCGTTGGGATGGCCATGCGCCGCTGAGGCTGGGCCATTTGAACCGGTGCGGGGGTGTTTTGGCGGATGCGGTGCCGAGTGGGGTGCTGGCCAAGAGAACCAGAAAGCCCATGCCGATCAGCGCCAAAACTGCGACCGTTGCGGGCTGTGGAGCGGCGATGGTGGAGGCCCATGTGCCGAGATCTTGGCTTTCGGCGCGGGCGCCTGAATTTAGCAGGGAAAGACCTGCGGCGGACAGCACCAGTGTCATTTTACGCATTTTACTACCTCATATACAATCGTTGCTCGATTAGACCCTTATGACGGGACAATCCGGCTGATCTTGGGTGTATTCTGGTTCATATTGTGGCAAATGGGGGTTTTATTGCGTTCGGGGGCGAAACAATGCTGCATCAGTTCGACCTGAGGGTGTATTACGAGGATACCGACCTTGCGGGCATTGTGTACTATGCGAATTACCTGAAATTTATTGAGCGGGCGCGCAGTGAGTGGGTGCGCGGGCTGGGGGTGGACCAAGCGGCGCTGCTGGGCGAGGGGGTTGTGTTTGCGGTGCGGCGGGTGGTGGCCGAGTATTTGCGGCCTGCGGTTTATGACGATGAATTGCAGGTGAGAACGGCGGTTTTGGAAGCCACAGGTGCGCGGTTGCGGTTGGAGCAAGTGGTTTGGCGTGGGGCGGAGCGGCTGTTTGAGGCCGAGGTGACGCTGGTGTGTTTGGGGGCGGAAGGGCGCGCGGTGCGGTTTCCGGAAGGGCTACGGGCGGGGCTGCGGGGGCGGATTGTTACAGGTTGACGCGAATTTGACCGGTTAACTGGCGGGTTCTTGCGCGTGTGACCGATGATCTATTGGCAATCCCCTTTAAAAACGGATAGAATCACCAAATACCGAGGTCGGCAAACGGCCCATAAATATGAGCAGGCGATATGAACACCGATACCCTTGCGGCGGCGCAGGAGCTTGACTTCTCGCTTATTGCGCTTTTTGCGCGTGCGACCCTGACTGTAAAGCTGGTGATGCTGATGCTGTTGGTCATGTCCTTTTGGTCATGGGCGATCACCATTCGCAAACATATTGCGTTCCGGTTGGCGCGGCGGGAGTCGAGTGTGTTTGATCAGGCATTCTGGTCGGGTGAGCCGCTGGACGAGTTGTTTGAGCGGATTGGCCCCGAAGCGACGGGCGCATCGGAGCGGATTTTCTCGGCGGGGATGCTGGAGTGGCGGCGCAGTCACCGTGATGATGGCGGGTTGATTGCGGGTGCGCAGGCGCGGATTGACCGCAGCATGGATGTGGCGATCAACAAGGAAAGTGAGCGGTTGAACGCGGGGTTGTCTTTCTTGGCGACTACGGGGTCTACGGCACCGTTTATCGGGTTGTTCGGTACGGTTTGGGGCATCAAGCACGCGTTTGAAGAGATTGCGATCAGCCAGAATACCAGCCTTGCCGTTGTGGCCCCCGGTATTGCCGAGGCGTTGTTGGCCACGGGGATCGGGTTGTTGGCCGCTATTCCGGCGGTGGTTTTCTATAACAAGCTGAATGCGGATGCCGAGCAGATTATTGGCGGCTATGAGGCCTTTGCCGACGAGTTTTCGACCATTCTGTCGCGCCAGTTGGACGCCTGAGCCATGGGCGGCGGGGTTGTTCAAAAATCGGGCGGGGGCGGGCGGCACGGACGGCGGCGTGGCAAATCGGCTGCGATGTCTGAAATCAACGTTACGCCGTTTGTCGATGTTATGCTGGTGCTGATGATCATCTTTATGGTTGCAGCCCCGATGTTGACCGTGGGCGTGCCGATTGAATTGCCCAAAACGGCGGCGACAGCCCTGCCGACCGAGCAGGAAGAGCCGTTGACGGTGACTTTGACGGTTGAAGGTTTGGTGATGATCCAGACGCAAGAGGTGGCCGAGGGTGAGTTGATCCCGAAATTGCAGGCGATTGCGGCGGAGCGGGACAGCGACAAGGTTTTCTTGCGCGCGGACGGCTCCATTCCCTATAGCCGCGTGGCGCAGGTTATGGGCGCGCTGAACGCGGGCGGGTTTCGCAACATCGGCCTTGTGACCGATACGGACGGGCCATCCTTTGGCGCGAGCGGCGGCTAGGCTGACGTGATGGAAAAGGGCGTTCTTTATTCAGGTCTCGGACATGTCGGCCTGATCTTGTGGGTGTTTATTGGCGGGTTTTTCATCCGCCATGATGACAATGCCGAGGTCGCGGTGACGGAAGTATCGTTGGTGACCAGCGCCGAGTTCGAGGCCATTATGGCGGCATCGCCAACGGCACCTGCGCCCGAAGCGCCGCAAACCGATATTGCCACGCCCACCCCGCCCACGCCAGCGGTTGAGACGCCTGCACCAACGCCAGCGCCGGAAGAGCCTGCCGTTGTGACGCCGCCACCGCCGCGCCCCGAGCCAGAGCCCGTACCGGAAACATCCCCTGATGTGCTAGAGGTGGCACCCGAAGCTGTGCCGCAAGCGCCAGATGAGCCTGCGCCGCCCGCGCCTTTGGCGGTTGAGGAGCCCCCTGTTTTGGCCCCCGTGACCAGTGCGCGGCCACGGGCCAAGCCTGCCGAACGTGTGGCCCCTGTGCCAACCGAGGCCCCTGCGCCGGATGCGCAAACCGATACAACGCCGACCCCGGCGGTGACACCAGAAGCCGCACCCGAGGCGCAGGTGGTGGAAGAGGCCAAGCCAGAATCCGCGCCTGAGGAGGCCGGAACCGAGCTTGCCACCGAAGCCAACAAAGCCGAATCTTTGGCCCCTTCGGCATCATCGCGGCCCAAGGCGCGGCCTGCGCGGCGGGCGGAAAATGCGCCGGTGGATGCAGATGCGGCCCCTGTAACGTCCGATGCGACCCAAGCCGCGATTGATGCAGCGGTGGCGGCGGCATCGGGGGCGGCATCAAACCCGGCCCCAGCTCCTGCCACAGCCCCAAGCGGGCCGCCGATGACGGCGGGCGAAAAGGATGGGTTGCGCGTGGCGGTTCAGGCCTGTTGGAACGTAGGGTCATTGTCATCCGAGGCGCTGTTGGTGACTGTTACAGTCTCAGTAGAATTGGGGCAGGACGGGAAGCCGGACGCCGGTTCCATGAAGATGACGGAATTTGAGGGCGGATCAGAGGGCGCTGCGCGCCAAGCCTATGAAGCCGCCAGACGAGCGGTTATCCGCTGTGGTGCAAATGGATTCAAACTTCCCCCTGAAAAATATGATCAATGGCGTAGTTTGGAATTGGTATTCAACCCGGAGAGAATGAGGATCAAATGACCTATCAGAGACCCTTCGGCCTATTACTTGCGATTGGACTGATCTTTGGCGGCCTGTACGGCGCGCCCGCAGTGGCACAAAATGGCCCGCTGCGGATTGAGATTACCGAAGGCGTGATTGAGCCGTTGCCCTTTGCTGTGCCCAATTTTGTGGCCGAAAACGGGGCGGCGGGTGAATATGCCGCCAATATTGCACGGGTGATTGCATCCGATTTGGCGGGAACGGGATTGTTCCGCGAAATTCCGGCCAGTGCCCATATCGGGCGGGTGGATAGTTTTGACGCGCCAATCGCCTATGCCGATTGGAAGGCGATCAATACGCAAGCCTTGGTCACGGGGGCTGTTAGTGCCAGTGGCGACCGGATTGTGGTAAAGTTCCGGTTGTTCGATATTTTCTCGGGTCAGCAGATGGGCGAGGGGTTGCAGTTTGCAGGCACCACGCAAAGCTGGCGGCGGATGGCGCATAAGGTGGCCGATGCCGTGTACAGCCGGATCACGGGCGAAGGCGGCTATTTCGACACGCGCGTGGTGTTTGTATCGGAATCCGGGCCAAAGAACGAGCGTGCCAAGCGGTTGGCGGTGATGGATTATGATGGCGCGAATGTGCAGTTTTTGACCGATAGCCGGTCGATCGTGCTGGCGCCACGGTTTAGCCCTACGGGCGACCGGATTTTGTATACGTCGTATCAGTCGGGTTTTCCCAAGATTTATCTGATGGATGTGGCATCGGTTCAGGCGCGTGCGCTGAGCGACCAGCCCGGGACCATGACATTCGCGCCGCGTTTTGCACCGAATGGGCGGACGGTGCTGTTCAGCCTTGAACAAGGCGGCAACAGCGATTTGTACAGTGTGGATACGAGTGGCGGCGGGTTGACGCGTTTGACCAATGCGCCGTCGATTGAAACCGCGCCCGATTACAGCCCCGATGGCAGCCAGATTGTGTTCGAGAGCGACCGTTCGGGGACGCAGCAGATTTACGTGATGGGTGCGGGTGGCGGAGAGCCGCGGCGCATTTCCAACGGGCCAGGGCGGTATTCGACCCCGGTGTGGAGCCCGCGCGGCGATTTGATTGCGTTCACCAAGCAGCATCAGGGCCGGTTCCATATTGGCGTGATGCGTGTGGACGGGTCGGAAGAGCGCCTGTTGACTGCATCGTTTCTGGATGAAGGTCCGACATGGTCGCCCAATGGCCGTGTGATCATGTTCACCCGCGAAACTTCGGGGGCTGCGGGGCAGTCGTCGCTGTATTCGGTGGATATTACGGGGCGCAATTTGAAACCAGTTGGGTCGAATGGTGCCGCATCGGACCCGTCGTGGTCGCCGCTGTTGCCGTGAAAAATGTGAAGATTGCCTGATTCACAGGGCGGTTTAAACCTGCTACGTTAGCCTTTAATGGCTTTGGCCCAAGTCGGGCATTTAATAAAAGGACGAATGGATGTCTTATCTTACGAAAGCGATGCTGCTGGTCGGCGTTTTGGGCCTTGCTGCGTGTAACAACCCCGACCGATTTGGGGCGGGCGCTGGTGGTGCTGGCGGCGCGGGGGCTGGCGGTATTGACAGCCAAGGCCTTGGTGGCGCGAATGATCCACGGTCGGTGGCCTATTTCCAGCAAACGCTGGGCGATCGGGTGTTCTTTGCTGTTGATCAGAACACCTTGTCGGATGAGGCACGCCAGACCCTGACGGGGCAGGCACAGTGGTTGCAGACCAACAGCGATTATGCGCTTATCGTTGAAGGCCATGCCGATGAGCAAGGCACACGCCAGTACAACCTTGCACTGGGTGCGCGCCGCGCGTCTGCTGCGCAGAACTTCCTTGTGTCGCAAGGGGTTGCTGCCAGCCGTATCCGTACCGTTTCTTATGGCAAGGAGCGTCCGGTAGAGGTGTGTTCCACTGAGGATTGTTACAGCCGCAACCGCCGCGCGGTGACGGTTTTGTCGCTGGGCGCAGGTAGCTAAACGATGATGCGCGCGGGCTTTATGGCAATCGTACTGGTGGCGCTGCCACTGGCAGGGTTTGCGCAGGACCGCGCGCAAACCTTGGCCGATATTCGGCAGGAATTGACGGTTCTGAACCAGTCGGTGCAAAGTTTGCGATCCGAGTTGTCGACCACGGGCGGCGGTGCGACGGGCGGTTTTGGCGGGTCGATCCTTGACCGCGTTGATGCGATCGAAGCAGCACTTGCGCAGGTGACGGCCAAGACCGAAGACCTTGAGTTTCGGGTCAATAAGGTTGTCAGCGATGGCACCAACCGGATTGGCGACCTTGAGTTCCGGTTGACCGAGCTTGAAGGCGGCGATTTGGGGGCGATTGGTGCCACACCGACTTTGGGTGGTGAAACGGGTGGCGCGGCTGTTGTAGCGCCAGCGGTGCCAAGCGTGCCATCTTCGGGTGGTGGGTCGCTTGCAACCAATGAACAGGCAGATTTTGACCGGGCCAAGGGGGTGCTCGGTCAAGGTGACTTTCGCGGCGCCGCGGACCTCTTTGCGACCTTTGCCCAGACCTATACGGGTGGGCCCCTAACCGCGCAGGCGCAGTTTTACCGAGGAGAGGCGCTGTCCAATCTGGGTGAGACATCAGAGGCGGCGCGGGCGTGGCTGGAGGCGTTTTCGGGTGATATGGAAGGGCCAATGGCGGCGCAATCGCTGCTGAAAGTGGGCCAAGCGCTGGGGACATTGGGGCAGGGCCCTGAGGCTTGCGTGACCTTGCAAGAGGTTGGCGTGCGGTTCCCGACCGACCCTGCGGCTGTTGAGGCTGCGAATGCGGCGTTGGGGCTGGGGTGCCAGTAGACGATTTGACGGTAGAGGCGGAACGGGACGCGTTCCTGATGCAATCTGCGCAACGCCCGTTTTTAGGTAAGGAAAGACCCACCGGAGTCTCTGTTGCGGTTTCCGGTGGTTCCGATTCTGTGGGGGCGTTGCTTGTGATGATGCAGGTGGCGCGGATGCAGGGATTTACGCTGCATGCGGTGACGGTGGACCACGCGCTGCGTGACAGATCAGCAGCCGAGGCGGCGGAGGTGGCGCAGTTGTGCGCATCAATGGGTGTGCCGCATGCGGTGTTGGTTTGGCAACATGGCGCGGTGGCGGGCAACCTGATGGATGCCGCGCGGCGGGCGCGATACGGGTTGATGGCGGACTGGGCGGCTGGGCAGGGAATTTCCCATATTGTTCTGGGGCATACGGCGGATGACCACGCCGAGACGTTTTTGATGGGGCTTGCACGCAAGGCCGGGATTGGCGGATTGGTCGGCATGCAAAGCGGGTGGAACCAAGGCGGCGTGCGGTTTATGCGGCCGTTTTTGTCAGTCGAACGCAAGGATTTGCGCAGCTATCTGACACGCCGCGGCGTTTCGTGGATGGATGATCCCAGCAATGAAAATGACAGGTTCACGCGCATAAAAGCCCGCCGCGCGTTAAAGGCTTTGAAACCATTGGGGATCACAGTCGAGACGTTGGGCGATGTGATCCACAATTTGCGCATGGCGCAAGACGCGCTTGAAACTGCGGCCCGCGATGCGGCGATGCGGGTGTGCAGTGAACGGGCTGGCGAGGTGGTTTTTGACAGGCAGGCGTGGGACAGAACGGAACAAGACGTGCAGCGGCGGTTGCTGATTGCGGCGCTGCGCTGGATTTCTGGGGCGGGCTATGCGCCGCGCGGGTCTGGCGTGGATCGGGTGATGATGGCGATTGCGCAGGGCCATGACGCGACTTTGGCAGGTTGCCGGATCAGGGTTTCTGCGGCGGCGTTTCGGGTTGTGCGCGAACCACGGGCGGTTGCGGGGCTGATTTCGGTTGCGGGCGACGATTGGGACGGGCGTTGGCAAGTGGACGGGCCGTTTGCGGCGGGGCAGGAGGTACGGGCCTTGGGCCCTGACGGTTTGCGCCAGTGCAAAGGTTGGAAAGCCACAGGCCACAGTCGGGATTCTTTGCTGGTTTCGCCTGCGGTGTGGTATGATGATGTGGTAATTGCGGCCCCGTTGGCGGGTTTTCCGGCAGGTTTTGACGCGCGCATTGTCGCGCCTTTCAATCAATTTGTACTATCGCATTGAACAGTTGAAACTTATGTCTATTTTAAGTTCAAAGCTGATGCCCCTTTTGGTGCAGCGCGTGAAGGAGAAGCTTCGTGGGAAATGCACGAAATATCGCATTCTGGGTCGTCCTTTTGGTCTTGATCCTTGCTTTGTTCAACCTGTTCAGTGGTGGGCAAACGACAACATCATCGCGGTCGGTGTCATATTCCGACTTTATTGAACGGGTGGACGCAGGCGAAGTGGCCAGCGTGACGCTGGATGGCGAAACAATCACCGTGCGTGGCAAGGATGGCAAGGATTTCACTGTCATCAAGCCGCAAGGCGAAGATGTGACCGACCGGCTAATCGCCAAAGAGGTTGAGGTTGTCGCCAAGCCGCAGGAACAATCGGGGTTCTTTGGCCTGCTGTCGCTGTGGTTGCCGTTCCTTGTGCTGATCGGGATCTGGATTTTCTTTATGAACCGGATGCAAGGCGGCGGTAAGGGCGGGGCGATGGGCTTTGGCAAATCCAAGGCCAAGCTGTTGACCGAAAAGAATGGCCGCGTGACGTTTGATGATGTGGCAGGCATTGATGAGGCCAAAGAAGAGCTGGAAGAAATTGTTGAATTCCTGCGCAACCCGCAGAAATACAGCCGTTTGGGTGGTAAAATTCCGAAAGGAGCGTTGCTTGTTGGCCCCCCCGGGACCGGTAAGACCTTGCTGGCCCGCGCGATTGCAGGTGAGGCGGGCGTGCCGTTTTTCACCATTTCCGGTTCGGATTTCGTGGAAATGTTCGTAGGCGTGGGCGCAAGCCGCGTGCGCGATATGTTTGAACAGGCGAAAAAGAATGCGCCCTGTATCGTGTTTATCGACGAAATTGATGCGGTAGGCCGCGCACGTGGCGTTGGCATGGGCGGCGGCAATGATGAACGTGAACAGACGCTGAACCAGTTGCTGGTGGAAATGGACGGGTTTGAGGCGAACGAGGGTGTGATCATCGTGGCCGCGACCAACCGTAAGGATGTGCTGGACCCTGCGCTGCTGCGCCCCGGCCGTTTTGACCGCCAAATCCAAGTGCCCAACCCCGATATCAAGGGCCGTGAGAAGATTTTGACCGTGCATGCGCGTAAAGTGCCGGTTGGCCCCGATGTCGATTTGCGGATTATTGCACGGGGCACACCCGGGTTTTCGGGCGCGGATTTGGCCAACCTTGTGAATGAGGCGGCGTTGATGGCCGCGCGGGTGGGCCGCCGTTTTGTGACCATGCACGATTTTGAACAAGCCAAAGACAAGGTGATGATGGGGGCAGAACGCCGGAGCATGGTGCTCACCGCCGAGCAAAAAGAGCATACCGCGTACCACGAGGCGGGGCATGCGATTGTGGGCATGGCGCTGCCGAAATGTGATCCCGTCTATAAGGCCACGATTATTCCGCGCGGTGGTGCGCTGGGGATGGTGATGAGCCTGCCCGAGATGGACCAGCTGAACATGCACAAAGATCAGTGCAAACAACGGATTGCCATGACGATGGCCGGCAAGGCTGCCGAGATTATCAAATGGGGTGAAGAGGGCGTGTCGAACGGCCCGTCGGGCGACATCATGCAGGCCAGCGCTTTGGCCCGTGCGATGGTTATGCGCTGGGGTATGTCGGATAAGATTGGTAATATCGATTATGCCGAGGCGCATCAGGGCTATCAGGGGCAAACGGGCGGCTTTTCTGTTTCGGCCGATACCAAGAACCTGATCGAAGAAGAAGTGAAGGTTCTGATTGACGAGGGCTATGCGCTTGCCCGCAAAATCCTTTTGGAAAAAAATGAAGGATTCGAGCGTTTGGCCCAAGGTCTGTTGGAGTATGAGACGCTGACGGGCGATGAGATCAAAAAGGTCGTGGCCGGTGAAAAGCTGGGCGGCAATGATGATCATGACAAGCCGTCGGGAGGGGAAACTGCGTCGGTCGTGGCGATCCCCAAGACCAAACCCAAAGCGCCTAAGGGTGGGATGGAGCCTGAGCCGCAAGCCTGAGGGTTTTTGAACGCGCGAGAGCAAACGCCGTGGGGAAACCTGCGGCGTTTTGCACTTTGGCAACGGGATGAGAGAAAGCGTGGCGAATTTCGGGGCTTGGTAGGAAAGCGTTTGCTTTGGCGCTGTGCGCGCGGGATATGTTGCGGGCAAGCAGAGTGGAGCGGCACCTATGACCCAAAGCGATTGGAATCCGGAACGCTATGCGCGGTTTGGCGGGTTGCGTTTGCGGCCTGCGCTGGATTTGTTAGCGCAGGTGCCGGATTTGCCGGACGGTGCGGTGATTGATCTGTGCTGCGGTAATGGCGCGGTTGGCGGCGCTTTGGCTGAACGCTTTGGATGCGGTGCGGCGGGGCGGCAGCTGATTGGCATTGACAGCTCGCCCGCGATGTTGGCCGAGGCGGAGAAAACCGGGGCCTATTGCGACCTGCTCGAGGCGGACGTGACCGACTGGGACCCAGACACCAAGCCAGCGCTGATCTTTTCCAATGCGGCGCTGCATTGGGTCGGCGGGCATGAGGCGATGATGCCACGGCTGGCGGCGATGTTGGCACGTGGCGGGGTGTTGGCGGTGCAAATGCCACGGCAATGGGGCGCGCCATCGCACAGGTTTATCCGCGATATTGCTGCGGCGCTGTTTGCCGATCGTTTTGCCGATTTGCCCGAAACCCCTGTTTTGGCCGCTTTGAAATATTGGGAAATGCTGGCCCCCTTGGGTAAGGTCTTGGCTTGGGAAAGCGAATATGTGCAGCGACTGGAGCCGCAAGCCGACGGGCATCCGGTTCGGGCGTTCACGCAAAGTACGGCGATGCGACCCGTGTTGGAGCGCCTGAGCGAGGACGAGACGACCGCGTTTTTGCATGCCTATGATGCGGCGTTGGGCGCAGCCTATCCGCTGTTGCCGGATGGCGGGGCCTTGATGCCGTTTCGACGCGTGTTTTTTACCCTAACGGTGTGAGGTGCCATGCCCGCGTTGAAAAAGACCGATATTGTGGGGCGCGTGGTGTGGTTGGGCGTGGTGCCAGACCGTGGTGCAGCGCTGAACAGCCAAGCGGTGCCCGAGATTATGGCACGGTTTGCGGGCCCCGCGGGTGAGGCGCATGGCGGGTTGACGCGGGGATCGTGTAGCCGTGTCACCGAGCAGCACCCGCGCGGCACCGAGATACGCAATACACGGCAATTTGCGGTGCTCTGTGCCGAGGAGTTGGCGGTGATTGCTAAGGATATGGGGCTAGAGACCTTGGACCCCGCGTTGTTGGGCACGACGATGGTTGTTTCGGGGATCCCTGATTTTACGCATGTGCCGCCGTCATCGCGGTTGCAAGGCCAGAGTGGGGCCACTTTGGTGGTGGATATGGAGAACCGCCCGTGCAGTTTGCCGGCCCGCCCGATTGAAGGCCAGCACCCCGATAAGGGCGCGGCATTCAAGGCGGCGGCCAAAGGGCGGCGCGGCGTGACTGCTTGGGTGGAGCGGGAAGGGCTGTTCCGGCTGGGCGATGAAATTACCCTGCATATTCCGGACCAGCGCCGTTGGTGCGGTGCCTAAAGCAGCGACAGGACTGCCGCCGATATCAGCATTCCGATACCAAGAACTGTATTGAAGAAAAGGGCGATACGTGGCGTTTGCATAGAAACCTCCTGTGGCAGCATCCCTGAAGTAACGCACCCAGCTCCTTATGGTTTCGTTAACATGGCGTTTTTTGACCGTCCGAAATTGCAAAAAGTTTCTGCATTGACCAAGATTCTCTTATCGGAAACCAGCACTGGCGAATTTGGCGCGGGATGCGTCGGAAACGCCCTTTCTTGGCGCAAACGGACTGGCTACACCGATGCCAAGGCCCGATAGGGGTGGTTCACGCAGGGAGTGACGGACATCATGGCATTTAAGACCGATATTGAGATTGCGCGCGAAGCGAAGAAGCGGCCGATTATGGAAATTGGCGACAAGTTGGGGATTCCGTCCGAGCATTTGCTGCCCTACGGCCATGACAAGGCGAAGGTGAGCCAAGAGTTTATCGCATCCCTGGCGGATCGTAAAAACGGCAAGCTGGTTTTGGTGACCGCGATCAACCCGACCCCTGCTGGCGAAGGCAAGACCACGACGACTGTTGGCCTTGGCGATGGTTTGAACCGCATTGGCAAGAAGGCTGTGATCTGTATTCGTGAAGCCAGCCTTGGGCCGAACTTTGGCATGAAGGGCGGGGCGGCTGGCGGCGGCTTTGCGCAGGTTGTGCCGATGGAAGAGATGAACCTGCATTTCACGGGTGACTTTCACGCAATTACATCGGCGCATAACCTGCTGTCGGCGATGATCGACAACCACGTCTATTGGGGCAACGAGCTGGACATCGACGCGCGCCGTGTGGTGTGGCGCCGCGTGATGGATATGAACGACCGCGCGCTGCGCGATGTGGTGGTGAACCTTGGCGGAGTGGCGAACGGTTTCCCGCGCCAGACAGGGTTTGACATTACCGTGGCGTCCGAGGTCATGGCGATTTTGTGCCTGTCCAATGATCTGGCCGATTTGGAAAAGCGTTTGGGGGATATTGTTGTGGCGTATCGCCGTGACAAAACGCCGGTCTATTGCCGCGACATCAAGGCCGATGGCGCGATGACGGTGTTGCTGAAAGACGCGATGCAGCCGAATTTGGTGCAGACATTGGAGAACAACCCGGCGTTCGTGCATGGTGGCCCGTTTGCGAATATCGCACATGGCTGTAACTCGGTCATTGCAACGAAAACCGCGTTGAAGCTGGGCGAGTATGTTGTGACCGAAGCTGGTTTTGGTGCCGATTTGGGCGCTGAGAAGTTTATGAACATCAAGTGCCGCAAGGCAGGGCTTGCGCCCGATGCGGTGGTGTTGGTCGCGACTGTGCGGGCGATGAAGATGAACGGTGGCGTGGCCAAGGCTGACTTGGGCGCGGAAAATGTAGATGCGGTGAAAAAGGGGTGCCCGAACCTTGGCCGTCACATTGGCAACCTGAAGTCGTTTGGTGTGCCCGTTGTTGTGGCGATCAACCATTTTGTGTCGGATACCGAGGCCGAAGTGCAAGCCGTTAAGGACTATGTGAAATCGCAGGGATCTGAGGCGATCTTGTGCAAGCACTGGGCCCAAGGGTCGGCTGGGATTGAAGATCTGGCCAAGAAGGTTGTGCAATTGGCGGAATCGGGTGCATCGAACTTTGCGCCTTTGTACCCCGACGAGATGCCGCTGATGCAAAAGATCGAGACGATTGCAAAACGGATTTACCATGCGGATGACGTGCTTGCGGATAAGTCGATCCGGTCGCAGTTGAAGGCGTGGGAAGAGGCTGGGTATGGCCATTTGCCTGTGTGCATGGCGAAAACGCAGTATTCGTTCAGCACCGATCCGAACCTGCGCGGCGCGCCGACGGGGCATTCGGTCCCTGTGCGCGAAGTGCGTCTGAGCGCGGGGGCCGGGTTTATTGTGGTGATCTGTGGTGAGATCATGACGATGCCGGGCCTGCCACGGGTGCCAAGTGCCGAAGTGATCCGCCTGAATGCGGACGGCAATGTTGAGGGCTTGTTCTAAAATAATTGGGGGGGTGCGGACGCTGTGCCCCCCCGTCTTGTTTGATGATCTTGACCTGACTTGCCGAGCGGTTCGCAGCGGGCCCGATAGCAAAGACAAAGACAGGAAGAAGCGCCCAGCCGAGTGTGAGGCGATGCAAGATATTCTGGCCGAGAATGACCGACTGAATGTGGCGCTGATTGGGTTGTTGGCCCTGCGGGCGGGATTTATTGACCGCGCCGCTGTGGTAAAGGCGGTGGCAGTTGATTGGCTGGTCGATTGCGCGCGAAAAAACGGTATTGGGGGCGGATGCCCCAAAGGAGACAAAATGAGCGCGGTGATCATCGACGGCAAGGTATTTGCGGCCAAGGTAAGGGGGCAAGTGGCGGCGCATGTGGCGCGGCTGGTGGAAGAGCACGGGATCACGCCGGGGTTGGCTGTGGTTTTGGTTGGGTCTGACCCTGCGTCTGAGGTTTATGTGAAATCGAAGGGCAAGATGACGGTTGAGGTTGGCATGACCTCGATTGAGCATAAGCTGCCTGCGGACACGGCCGAGGTGGACTTGCTGGCGCTGATCGCCAAGCTGAACGCCGATCCGAAAATTCATGGGATTTTGGTGCAATTGCCGCTGCCGGCGCATTTGAATTCGGAGTTGGTGATCAACAGTATTGATCCGGCCAAGGATGTGGACGGGTTTCATATCTCAAACGTTGGCTTGTTGGGGACGGGGCAGAAAAGCATGGTGCCGTGCACGCCGCTGGGTTGTTTGATGATGCTGCGCGACCATCATGGCAGCTTGTCGGGGTTGAATGCGGTTGTGGTGGGGCGCAGCAATATTGTGGGCAAGCCGATGGCGCAATTGCTGTTGGGTGATAGCTGTACGGTGACGATTGCCCATAGCCGGACCAAGGATTTGGCCGCCGTGTGCCGTGGGGCCGATATTTTGGTGGCCGCTGTTGGGCGGCCCGAGATGATTACGGGCGACTATGTGAAACCGGGGGCCACGGTGATTGACGTGGGCATCAACCGGATTGAACGGGGCGGCAAAACGGTGTTGGTTGGGGATGCGGAGTTTGAGAGCTGCGCTGCGGTGGCAGGGGCGATTACGCCTGTGCCGGGTGGTGTGGGGCCAATGACGATTGCGTGCCTGTTGGCCAATACTGTGACGGCCTGTTGCCGCGCCAATGGGTTGGCCGAGCCTGAAGGTTTGACGGCCTAGGCCCAAAAAAGCGACGGTTTAGGCGGGGTCGACGGCGATCATCGTGGCTTGGAGGGCTGCGATGCACGTCTCGGCCCCGTTTTCATATGCAAAGACATCGGCGCGGACGACCGTAAGGCGGCGGCCTGCGCGCAAGACTTCGCCGCGCGCGATGAGGTGGTCGCCGCGCGCGGGGGCGAGGAGGTTGATTTTCGCCTCGACCGTCATCACCTCGCGGGTTTCTTCCATCAGCGTCAGGGCCGCGTACCCGCCTGCGGTATCGGCCAGTGCGAAGGTCAGGCCTGCGTGGCCGACCCCGTGCTGTTGATGCGCGAGGGGCAGGATGGGCGCGGTGATTTCTACCTTGCCCGGGGAAACGGCGGTTAGTTTTGCGCCAAAGGTTGCCATAAGGGCTTGTTTGGCAAAGCTGTCGTGAATGCGGTTGGTCATTTTACGGCTTTCGATAGCGGGATGGGAATGGCCTTTGTGCCTGTCAGGATGGCGATGGCGGGTTGGGTCAGCAAGCCTGCAAAGGCCGGATCATCGCACCAAAGCCCGCCGGTATAGGTGCCGTAAGCAGGCAGGATCAGGCGGTTTTGACCAAGCAGAAAACAGGGGCGGCTGCGGGATGCGAACCGCGCCTTTGGGTGGTAATGGCCAGAAATTTCGCCGGTGGCATCGAGTTCGGCGATGTGGCGGAAGGTGAGGGTTTCAAGTGTGAGCTGCATGCGGTCGGTGCCGCCGAGGCCCAGCGGTGCGGGGTCGTGGTTGCCTGCGATCCAGATCCAGCGGCGGCCTGCCATGAGGCGTATCAGCCAAAGGCGGTGCGGTTCGGCCAAGGTTTCGGCGGCGGTGGGATCATCAAAGCTGTCGCCCAAGCAGATAACGGTTGCGGGGGTTGTGGTGGCGATGTCGGCGTCGAGTTTGGTCAGGGTGTCTGCCACCTCATAGGGCGGGAGGAGTGCGCCGCCGCGCCGCGCCATGCGTTCGGATTTGCCCAAATGCAGGTCAGAGACGCAGAGCAGATTTTGTGCAGGCCAATGCAGCGCGCCTGAGGGCAGCGCGCGGAGGGAATGGCCGTTAAAGGTGAAAGGGTGGTATGTCATAGGCGGACGGTGGCGCAGGATGGGGGGCGTTGCAAGAGGGGCGAATGGTTGCCCCCATTGAGGGGGCGCGCATTCGCGGCGATCTCGCCGTGGGTGGGTTCTGTTCGGGAGGGATCGGGGGAGACGGTTTTTGAGTATTTTTGCAAAGATGAAATGGTGTAGGGATTTGGTCGCGTAGGGCTGGCGAGTGGGTTTTAGGTATTTTTGCCAAGATGAAGGCGGTGGGATTGGTTTTCGCTGAAATGTGTTTGTTTTGAGGGTTTTGGATCGGGCTTTGGGGCGCGGCGGTGGAATTGACCTTGGGGTCGTTTTGCTGGTTTTGGCAAGATAAAGCGGGTGTTAAAGCATTTCGACTTAAACGCGGTGTGAAATCAAAGATTTCGGCGCGTTATGTGATGGATGCTGAGTCACGTTAAAGTCGAAACGTTTTCGGTTGTGCCTGGATCCGTAAGGCCTGCGGCGGCCATGAGTTTGGCGGCTTCTTCCTCGACCAACCTATCCACCCCTTTGCCATCAACGGGAACGCGACCGCGTTCGAGGAACATCGGGAAGGCGAGGGGGGAGACATGCGCGAGGTGGTGGATGTCGATGCGCGATTGGGTGCGGGCCAGCAGATCCTCGATCCGGCCGAAATCGACCATGCCGCCCATCGCCTCGGTGCGGGTGATGCGCAAGAGCAGGTGATCGGGGTCATGGCGGCGCAGGGTGTCGTAAAGGATGTCGGAGGAAAAGGTCGCTTGGCGGCCTGAGGTGCGGCGGCCTTGGTTTTGGCGTTCAATCAGGCCCGCGATGGTGGCGGCATTGCGGAAGGTGCGTTTCATCACCGCGTTGCCGCCGAGCCAGTTTTCCAGCCCGTCGCGCAGGTTCTCGGGGTTGAGGAGGGTCAAAGGATTCAGCACGGGGTCCAGCCCCCAGATCATTGTGGCGTAGTCGGTGGCGACGAAGCCCAGGGGGGCGAGGCCTTCGTCCTCCATCCGTTTTGTCACCAAAAGGCCGAGGGTTTGCTGCGCGTTGCGACCTGCAAAGCCGTAGAGGACAAGGTGTTCGCGGCCATCATGCGGGAAGGTTTCAATGAGCAGGCGGTTCGGTGCGGGCAGTTGGCTTTGCGCGCGCTGGAGGGAGAGCCAATGGGCGGTGTGGCTGGGCAGGTTGGGCCAATCAGGTTGTTGGAAGATGCGCAGGACGCGGTCTGCGAGCAGGGTCGAGGTGGCGAATTTGGTACCGTTGAACACCGCGACCTTTGGCGTGCGGCCGGGGGTGCGGGTGACTTGGACGGTCAGGTCTTTGATAGACTCGAAGCGCACGATTTGGCCGCCGATCAGGAAGGTGTCGCCGGTGGTGAGGGTGGCGGCGAAGCTTTCTTCTACCTCTCCTAGAGGGGTGCCGCCCATGCGGGATTTCAGACGGACCTTTAGGGTTTCGGTGTCGATGATGGTGCCGAGGTTTTGGCGGATAAGGGTGGCGCTGCGGGGGTCGCGCAGAGTCCATTTGTCATTCCGCAGCATCAGGCGTTGCCATTTGTCATAGGCGCGCAGCGCGTAGCCACCCGTGGCGGTGAAATCGAGGCAGGCGTCGAAATCTGCGCGGGGCAGGGTGGCGTAGGGGCCGGCGGTTTTGACCTCTGCGTAGAAGTCGTTTGCGTCAAATGGGCCAGCGGCTGCGGTGGCCAGCAGGTGTTGGCACAGCACGTCGAGAGGGCCGGGCGCGCGGGGATCGCCGTCGAGGGTGTTGTCACGCACGGCCTCAAGTGCTGCGATGCATTCGACGACTTCAAAGCGGTTGGCAGGCACCAAAAGGGCCTTGGAGGGCGCGTTATAGCGGTGATTGGCGCGGCCGATGCGCTGGACAAGGCGTTTGACGTTTTTTGGTGCCCCGACTTGAACCACCAGATCGACATCGCCCCAGTCGATGCCCAAATCGAGGCTGCCGGTGCAGACGATGGCGCGGAGCTGGCCTGCGACCATAGCCCATTCAACGCGTTCGCGCTGTTCGCGTGAGAGGGAGCCGTGGTGGATGCCGATGGGTAGGTTATCGGTGTTTTTCAGCCAGAGAGCGTGGAAAAACAGTTCGGCTTGGGCGCGGGTGTTGTGAAAGATGAGGGTGGTTTTGTGCTGTGCCACTTGCGCAAGGATCGCGGGGATTGCGTAATGCGCGCCGTTGCCGGCCCAGGGCGGGGCGTCGGCGGTGTGGAGCATCTGGATGTCGGGGGCGGGACCCGGGTCGGCGTTCAGGATGTTGCAGCCTGTGGGGGCGAGGAAATGGGCCAGCGCAGGTGGGTTTTCCACGGTGGCCGAGAGCCCCACGCGGCGCAGGCCGGGGGCGAGGGTTTGCAGGCGGGCGATTTGCAGCATCAGCTGGTCGCCGCGTTTGCTTTCGGCCAGCGCGTGGATTTCGTCGATGATCACACGTTGTAGGCCACTGAATATGCGGGGGGCGTCTTCGTAAGACAAAAGCAGTGCAAGGCTTTCGGGGGTGGTGAGCAGGATATGGGGCGGGTCGGCACGCTGGCGGCGGCGTTGGGTATAGGAGGTGTCGCCTGTCCGGTCCTCAACCCGTATTGCCAGCCCTGCGCCCATGATCGGGGTGGACAGGTTGCGGCGGATGTCGGCGGCCAGTGCCTTGAGGGGCGAAATGTAGAGGGTGTGCAGGCCCGGCGCGGGGGTGGCCCCAAGTTCGGCCAAGGTCGGTAGGAATCCTGCAAGGGTTTTGCCGCCGCCTGTCGGCGCTATGAGCAGGGTCGCGGGTTTACCCGTGGCGCTGAGCATAGCTTTTTGGTGCGGGTGCAAGGACCAGCCGCGCGCGGCGAGCCATTCGGAGAGGGGGGGCGGGAGTATCATGCGGGTAAGATAGGGCGGCCACAGGGGCAAGCAAAGCCCCTGAATGCGCTTCATTTTGCTTGCTCTTGGCGATTGCCCCGCCTATGCCAGCGCTATGAGATTATTGTTTCTTGGCGATGTTATGGGGCGATCAGGGCGGGCCGCGATTACCGAGCGGTTACCGGCGCTGCGTGCTGAGTGGAAGTTGGATTTCGTCGTGGTGAACGGCGAGAATGCCAGCGGTGGCATGGGCCTGACGGGGGCGCATGCCAAGGGGATCTTGGACGCGGGCGCCGATTGTGTGACGCTGGGCGATCATGCCTTTGACCAAAAAGATATGTTGCAGTTTATTGAGACTGAGCCGCGTATCATTCGGCCGTTGAACTATGCCAAGGGTGCGCCGGGCAAGGGTGCGCGGGTGTTTACGGCCACGGGCGGGCGCAAGGTGCTGGTGGTGCAGGCGCTGGGCCAAGTGTTTATGAAGCGTCCGTTTGACGACCCGTTTTCGGCTGTTGAGGCGGTGTTGAAGGCCCATCCTTTGGGTGGAATGGTGAGCGCCTCCATCGTGGATATGCATTGCGAGGCGACATCCGAGAAAATGGCGATGGGGCATTGGTGTGACGGGCGCGCGTCTTTGTGTGTGGGCACCCATACGCATGTGCCCACGGCGGACGCTCAGATTTTGGCGCAAGGCTGTGCCTATTTGACCGATGCGGGCATGTGCGGTGATTATGACAGCGTGATCGGCATGGAAAAGCTGGAGCCGATGCGCCGCTTTATCACGGGCATGCCGAAAGCGCGGTTTGAGCCTGCAAGTGGCGTTGCTACTTTATCAGGCGTCTATGTGGAAACTGACGACAAAACGGGCAAGGCTATCCGCGTGGCGATGATCCGCATCGGCGGGCGGTTGCAAGAAGCGCGGCCCTGAGCACGCTTTGGGGCTGTTTTCGGTGCGACCACTCGGGCTAAACTGAACAAAATTAACAAAGGCGGACCCGCAGCGATGCTTGGCTTGGACCTTTCTGAAACGATGCAGGCTTGGCTGGCGATTGCCATTCTGTTTGGCATGTTGGTGCTGTTTATTCGCGAAACCTTTCCGGTCGAGGTGACGGCGCTGGCGGGGGCCGCCGTGATGTTGGTCACGGGTATTTTGCCGCAAGACGATGCCTTGGCTGTTTTGTCGAATCATGCGCCGTGGACGATTGCGGCGATGTTTGTGCTGGTGGGGGCGTTGGTGCGCACGGGAGGGCTGGACTGGGTGACGCGACTTGCGGTGCGCAATGTGGAAAAGCGCCCCGTCATAACCTTGGCGACTTTGACGCTTGCGATCGTCGTGATGTCGGCGTTTTTGAACAATACGCCGATTGTGGTGGTGATGATCCCTGTGTTCATGCAGCTGGCCAAGCAGTTGAAGATGTCTGCATCTAAGGTGATGATTCCGCTGTCTTATTTGGCGATTTTTGGGGGAACAATCACGCTAATTGGTACATCAACAAACCTGTTGGTGGACGGGGTGGCGCGGCAGATGGGGATGCAGCCGTTCGGGATTTTTGACATTTCCGCGCTTGGGATTGTGATGTCGGGCATCGGGATTTTGTATCTGTTTTTGTTTGCCCGCAAGCTGCTACCCACGCGCGAAAGCATGGGGATGTTGCTGGCCGACAGGTCCAAGATGAAGTTTTTCACCGAAGTGGCGGTACCAGAAGAGTCTGGGTTGATCGGCACCAAGGTGATGGATGTGGATCTGTTCAAGCGCGACAGCATGCGGGTGATTGACGTGCTGCGCGGCGATGCGAGTTTGCGCCGCGCGTTGGCGGGGGTGGAGTTGGAGGCCGGCGACCGTGTGGTATTGCGCACGCCGATGTCCGAGGTGCTGGCGCTGCAAAGCAGCAAGGATTTGCGGCAGGTGGATAAGCTGTCGTCGGTGCAAACCGAGACGGTAGAGGTGTTGATCACGCCGGGGTGCCAGATGGTTGGGCGTTCGCTTGGGTCGTTGCGGTTGCGGCGGCGCTATGGGGTTTATACGCTGGCGGTGCACCGCAGAAACCAGAATATCGGGCGGCAGCTGGATGATGTAATTGTGCAGGTCGGGGATACTTTGCTGTTGGAAGGGGCGGCGGCGGATATTCAACGCCTCGCGCTGGATATGGATGTTGTCGATATCGCGCAGCCATCGGATCGGGCCTATCGCCGTGGTCATGCGCCGATTGTGTTGGGGGTGCTGGTGGCTGTTGTTGGCCTGTCGGCGCTGGAGGTGGCCCCGATTGTGATTTTGGCGCTGATCGGGGTGGCGACTGTGCTGGTCACGCGCTGCATTGATGCGGATGAGGCATTCGGGTTTATCGAGGGTCGGTTGCTTGCGCTGATTTTTGCGATGCTGGCCGTGGGCCTTGGGCTGGACCATTCGGGCGCGGTCAAGTTGATGGTCGATGCCATTGCGCCGTTCATGCTGGGTTTGCCGCCCTTTGTGTTGGTGTTTGCGGTGTATGGTTTGTCATCGTTGCTGACAGAAATGGTGTCGAACAACGCCGTTGCGGTGATCTTGACGCCGATTGCGATTGGGCTTGGCACGTCACTTGGGGTGGACCCGCGGCCATTGGTGGTGGCGGTGATGTTCGGGGCATCGGCCAGTTTTTCCACGCCGATTGGGTATCAGACCAACACGCTGGTGTACGGGCCGGGGGGGTACAGGTTTACCGACTTTTTGCGGATTGGTGTGCCGTTGAACATATTGATGATGGTGGTGATGAGCACGATGATCCCGTGGTTTTTCCCGTTTTAGGGCCGCGTATTTTGAAGGATATTGAGATGAAAACGACCAAGTTGATGTTATGCGCCGTGCCGTTGGCTGTTTTGATGGGCTGTGTCGGCGCGCCCGGTTCGCCTGTTCCTGCGACAGCCCGCTTGAGCGCCGATCAGGTGACAGTGGGATTGTCGGATGGCAGCCAGTGTCGTGCGCCCATCGGGGCCGGGCGGATGGAGGGCTGCGGCAGCGGTTTTGAGTATCGTGTTGAATTGGTAGAAAATCCAAACCTGCTGCGCCGTCTTGTGCAAGGTGCCTTTGCGGCGCTGGGGACCGATGGGACATTGGCGCCAATGGGGCAGGTTACGTTGACGGATGACGCCGGGCGGATGTACCGTTTTGTGTCGCCTGTGCCAGTGCCGGACGGATCGGCCCGCAATTAGGGGCCGCCTTGGTGCAGCAGGGGGCGGGGTTGCGTATAGAGCCGGCGTTTGTGTATAGGGCAGGCATAGAGATTTCAGATTTCGGAGACCGGGTTCATGGCAGGCCATTCCAAATGGGCGAATATCCAGCACCGTAAGGGCAAGCAGGATAAATTGCGTTCAAAGATGTTTTCCAAGCTGTCCAAGGAAATTACCGTGGCAGCCAAGATGGGCGAGCCGGACCCCGACAAGAACCCGCGCTTGCGCCTTGCTGTAAAGGCGGCGAAATCGCTGTCGATGCCCAAGGATGTGATCGACCGTGCGATCAAGAAATCGCAATCTGGCGATGCGGCGGATTACACGGAAATCCGCTATGAAGGCTATGGCGCGAACGGGATTGCGATTATTGTCGAAGCGATGACCGACAACCTGAACCGCACCGCCAGCAACGTGCGCAGCTATTTCACCAAATCGGGCGGGAACATGGGGCAGACCGGATCGGTTAGCCACGGGTTTGACCGCGTGGGTGAGATTTCTTATGCAGTTGAGGCGGGCGATGCCGATACGGTGATGATGGCCGCATTGGATGCGGGTGCGGATGATGTTGTGTCGGATGAGGACGGCCATTGGATTTACTGCGCGATGGAGCAGTTGAACGATGTGTCGGACGCGCTGGAAAAGGCGTTGGGCGAGAGTTTGGAATCCAAGCTGATCTGGAAGCCGCAGGTTTTGACCGAGGTGGATCTTGAAACCGCGCAAAAGCTGATGAAGCTGATTGATTTGCTGGAAGAAGATGATGACGTGCAGGATGTGACGCATAACTTTGACATCCCCGAGGATGTTGCAGCACAGCTGTAAGCGGATTTGGATTGCTAGATTTTGGGCCCCCGGTTTTCGACCGGGGGTCTTTTTGTTTCAAGGCGGATGGATATTTAGGTCAAAGAGAATGGAGATTAATTGCTTGGTTTGCGCAGGTGGGGCGCGAAAGCGATGATGAGGAGGGCGAGGGCCGCGAGGGTCAGGAGGGCGAGCCGGAGTGAGGAGGCCTGGGCGAGGAAGCCGATGACGGGCGGGCCGAGGAGCAGCCCGCCGTAGCCCAAGGTGGCGACCGAAGCGATGGCGCGGCCCGGGCTCATGGTTGGGTCAGAGGCCGCGCGGGAGAAGGCGAGGGGGAAGAGGACGGCGTAGCCGAGGCCCATCAGGGCAAAGCCTGAGAGGGCAGTGGCGAGGTTTTGGGCCGCGACCACAGTCAGCACGCCGATGAAGGCGATGATTCCCGAGGTGCGGGCGGTTCTGACGGCCCCAAAGCGGCTGATGACGGGATCGGCGATCAGGCGCATGGCAAAGATCGCGATGGAAAAGGCGGAGTAGCCCAAGGTAGCTTGCGCCTCGGTCGTATTTAGGCTGCCGTTCAGGAATACGGCGCCCCAGTCTGCCACCGCCCCTTCGCCCATCGCAGAGGCGAAAGCGATTAGGCCGACAAATAGCAAAGCGCCAGTGGGGAAGGCAAAGAGGCTGCCCTTTTGTGCGCTACTGCGCGGGGATGCCCAAGGCGTGGAGGCGATGATAAGGGCGATGATGCCAAGCGCGGTGCTGGCAGTTGCAAGATGCAGGGGCACGCTGGTGCCCGCGCGTATGGCGAAATACCCGAGCGCTGCGGCAAGGCCTGCACCGAGGCTGAACATGGCGTGGAATGAGGCCATGATGGGCTTGCCTGCCGCCTTTTCCACCTCGGCCGCCCAGACGTTCATCGACACGTCCATCGCGCCATGGGCCATGCCGAAAAGGAACAAGGCGATTGCAAGCAGGGCGATGCTGGGGGCGATGCCCAGCAGGATAAGGGCGGCGCAATAGGCCAGCGCGATGGCGCGGGTGACGGGGGCCGCGCCAAAGCTGTCGACCATGCGGCCGGCGATGGGGAAAGAGACGATGGCCCCTGCAGCGAGGCAGAGGAGAAGTAGCCCAAGCAAGTTGTGCGTCAGGTCATGCGTGGCGGCTATGGCTGGGATGCGAGAGGCCCAGATGCCTAAGAGCGCACCGTTGAGAAAGAACATGGCGACAACTGCGGTTCTCGGGGTGCGTAGGGTCATCTGGGGCCTTTGGATTATGTCGTCCGTTTGGGTAATGCCGTGGGAGTTGGGGCAAGTACAGTCACAGTTTATGACAGGCTGACATGGCTGGGGTGCTGGTGTCAGGTTTTACAACAAATGTTTTGCGCTGGCTTGGAGAATGGCGCGTGTGAGCGGTGCTATGGCCGCCGCCGTGAGCCGCGCGAATTGCCAGTAAAGTGGCACATCGAGCGGGGTGTTTGGGGCAATTTCGACCAGCGTTCCGGCTGCCAGATGCGGGGCGACGAGGGGTTCTGGGTTCATGCCCCAGCCTAGGCCGAGGGAGGCCGCGTCGACAAAGCCTTGGGTCGAGGCAATGCGATGCGTTGGAAAGGAAATATTGGTGTTGGTGCCAAACTGCGTGGCGATCCAATCGCGTTGCAGGCGGTCTTTGTCGGAAAAGGTCAGCGCGGGGGCGCGCGCGATAGCGGCGCGGGTAAGACCATCTGGAAACCAGCGGGCGACAAAGGCGGGTGACGCGGTGGCGCGGTAGCGCAACACGCCCAAGGGCAGGGTGTCGCATCCTTGTAGGGGGCCCGCGTGGCCGGTGATGGCGGCGACCACCTCGCCGCGCCGCAACCAGTTTTGGCTGTGGTCCTGGTCATCAATCACGAGATCGAACAGCAGATTTTGGGTGGTTGCCAAGGCGGGCAAGACCCATGTGGCCAAGCTGTCTGCATTGACGGCAAGGCGGATGGTGGTGGGGTCGGGGCCCTGAGGGAGATCGCCTGAAAGGTTGGACTCCAGCAGCATCACATCCTCAAAATGCCGGATCAGGCGCAGGCCTGCATCCGTGGCGGTGCAAGGCTGGCTGCGGCGGATGAGGAGGGTTCCCATCCGATCCTCAAGCGCCTTGAGGCGTTGTGAGATGGCGGAGGGGGTGACGCCAAGGGCCGATGCTGCAAGATCAAAGGACCCACGGCGGTGGATGGCGGTGAGGGCGGCGAGTTGGTTATAGTCGAGCATTAGCCACGCTTATCTAACTGTATTAAGATTAATTTGATTGGGTGGAATGGTGTGAGGTAAGTCAAGCCCAAAGCAAGGGGGATTGGTATGGTGGGACTTGGGGATTTGACGGAATTGCTGCGTAGCATGGAACCTGTACTGCATGACGCGCCATATGGTTTTGGCCTGACGCAAGGGGCGGATTGGGTGGCTGGAGCCTTTGCTATGGTGGCCGAGGATGAGGGAATGACTGTGGTTGCGACCGAGGTTGTGTTGGTGGCGGCAGGGGTCGCACATCAGGGCGGGTGGGCGCGGATCAGCCTGACGGTGCATTCGGACCTTGCTGCGGTCGGGTTGACGGCGGCGATATCGGCGGCGCTGACCGCCGAGGGAATCAGTGCGAATATGGTTGCGGGATACCACCATGATCACGTGTTTGTACCGTGGGTGCTGCGGCATGATGCGGTGGCTGCGATGCAGGGGGTAAGCAATGTTTGAGGCGCTGGTCGCGGGGTATTTGGTTGCCATTAGCCTGATCGCGGCGATCGGGGCGCAAAATGCGTTTGTGCTGCGCCAAGGTATTCGGCGCGAGCATGTGGGCTGGGTGGTTTTTGTCTGTGCGGCGTCGGATACGGCATTGATCGCGGCGGGTGTGGCGGGGTTTGGGGCGGTGTCGAAAAGCGTGCCGTGGCTGGGCGATGCGATGCTGTGGGCAGGGGTTGCGTTCTTGCTGGTCTATGGCACGCTGCGGTTTCGGGCCGCGTGGAACGGCGGGGCCGCCTTGGTGCCCGCGGCCAATGCACCCGTGGCGTTGCGGCGGGTGGTGATGACCGTTTTGGTGCTGACATGGGCGAACCCCCATGTGTATCTGGATACGGTTGTTTTGATCGGGGCGATTTCGGCACAATACGCGCCACATGGGCTTAGCTTTGGCATTGGGGCTGCGGCGGCATCGGCCAGCTTCTTTACCGCGCTTGGCTATGGGGCGCGGTTGTTGGCGCCTGTGATGGCGCGGCCGCAGTCTTGGGTCGTGCTGGAAGTGATCGTGGGGGCCACGATGTGGGTGATTGCGGGGGTCTTGGCGTTTAGCTAGGGTTTTGCACGTGGTTTTGGGCCAGTATTCGCTGTTTGGGATTGGGCGGATCTTTTATGACGGGTGGCAAAACCCGCCGACCGTTCTACAGCAAGTCGCAGGGTGTGGGCGGGGTCAGTCGGTGAGGCTGCCACAACCTTGGCCTGTGCGCCGTGAGATGCCCTTGCCGCCGGGGGCGGTTTGGGGCTTTGTGGGGTGTATGAGAGAATCTCCTTCTAATCCGGTTGTTGGTGTTGCGTGGATGTTGGCCTCGGGGCTGTCGTTCGTCGTGGTGACGGGGATTGTGCGGTATTTGGGAACCGACCTGCCCGCTGCGCAATCGGCGTTTTTGCGCTTTGGCTGGGGGGTGGTGTTTTTGGCACCTGCATTGGTCACGCTGCGGCGGGTCGGTGTGCCAACGGGATTGGGGCGTACGATTGTGTTGCGCGGCGCTGTGCATACGCTGGCCGTGGTGCTGTGGTTTTACGCGATGGCGCGCATTCCGGTGGCCGAGGTGACGGCGATTGGATACCTGAACCCCGTGTGTGTGACGCTGGGGGCGGCGCTGTTGTTTGGCGAAAAGCTGGCTGTTCGGCGGTTGATTGCGATTGGCGTGGCGCTGCTTGGCGCGCTGATCGTGCTGCGGCCGGGGGTAAGGGAAATTGAGCCGGGGCATTGGTCGCAGCTGGGGGCGGCGATTTGTTTTGCGGGGTCATATCTGTTTGCAAAAAGCCTGAGCGGCAAGATGCCTGCGGGAGCCGTTGTGGGGATTTTGTCGGTGACGGTGACGTTGGGCCTGTTGCCCTTTGCTATTTGGGTTTGGGTGCCGATGTCGCTGGCGCAGCTGGGCTGGTTGGCCGTGGTGGCGCTGGCCGCGACCTCGGGGCATTATTGCATGACGCGGGCCTTTGCGGTGGCGCCGATTTCGGTGACGCAACCCGTGACGTTTTTGCAATTGGTTTGGGCCACGATGCTGGGCTTTTTCGTCTTTGGCGAGGCTGTGGACCCGTTTGTTTTGCTGGGTGGTGCGGTGATTATTGGTGCGGTCAGTTATATCACATGGCGTGAGGCGCAGTTGAAGCGCCGCGCGGTGACGCCGCTGGTGGGCGCGGGTAAATTGTGATTGTGAGGGGCGTTTAACATGCGGGTATTAATAACAGGCACGGCGGGTTTTATCGGCTTTCATCTTGCGCGATTGCTGTTGGCCGAGGGCGCTGTCGTGCATGGTTTCGACGGCATGACCGATTATTATGACGTACGCCTGAAACAGCGCCGACATCAGGTTTTGTTGCAAAACGCAGGCTTCACTGCGACCGAAGGGATGCTGGAAGATCAGGCGCTGTTTGACCGTGTGGCGGATGCGTTTGCGCCCGATATCATCGTGCATTTGGCGGCCCAAGCGGGGGTGCGCTATAGTATCGAAAACCCGCGCGCCTATTTGGACAGCAATGTCATTGGGTCGTTCAATGTGATGGAGGCGGCGCGGCGGCTGGGAGTGCAGCATTTGCTGATGGCGTCGACCTCGTCCGTTTACGGGGCGAATGACAAGGTGCCTTATGCGGAAACGGACAAGGTCGAGTCGCAGATGTCGTTTTACGCGGCGACCAAAAAGGCCAATGAAAACATGGCCCATGCCTATGCGCATATTCACGGGTTGCCGATCACGATGTTCCGGTTTTTCACGGTTTATGGCCCATGGGGGCGGCCTGATATGGCGCTTTATAAGTTTGTGGATGCGACCTTGGATGGCCAAGCGATTGATGTTTATAATTATGGCGAGATGTACCGCGATTTTACCTATGTGACTGATTTGGTGCGCGGAATCCGGCTGTTGATGGACGTAGCGCCGCAGCGCCCTGTGGATGGAGTGGTACCCGAAGGCGATAGCCTGTCGCCCGTGGCGCCCTGGCGGGTGGTCAATATCGGTAATTCGACATCGGTAAAGCTGACCGATTTTATCGATGCAATTGAGGCGGCGCTGGGCCTGAAAACCACGCGCAACCTGATGCCGATGCAAGCCGGTGATGTGCCGCGCACCTGGGCCGATGCCAGCCTGTTGCAGCGATTGACGGGCTATAAGCCAGAAACCGATGTGCAGACGGGTATCCAGCATTTTGTGGATTGGTATCGGGAGTATTCCGGAAAATAGCTCTGCGTTCAGAGCTGAAATCGCTTAATAAAGTCACATAAGCTGATTTATCGTTTGCCGTTGCAACCTGTGCGGTGGTACGCCCTTTTTGCCGCGACTATCGTGGCCGAGGAATCAGGCTGGGAGCAGTTATGCGATTTGGACCTATCTGCGCGCTTTTGATCGCAGCGGTATCGCTGATGGCTTGCGGTTTGCCGCGCGGTGCGGCCTTGTCATCCGAGATTTTGCGCGAAAAAGATGCCAAAGAGCCGACATTTTCGGTGATAGGCGTCAGCCGCAGCAATATGGACCAATTGGCAAAGTGGCCGCGCACGGGTGGTGGTGGCGGGCACGGGTGGATCGGGGCCAAAGCGGGGCCTGCGAGTTCGGCTATCCGGTCGGGTGATACGGTGAATGTGGTGATTTGGGATAGTCAGGAAAATTCCTTGCTGGCCGCAGGCGGGCAGAAAACCGTGTCCTTGGCACCCACACAAGTATCGGCCACGGGCACGATTTTTGTGCCCTATCTGGGTGAGGTGGTGGTGAACGGCCTGACGCCCGATGCCGCGCGGGCCGAGATTCAAAAGGCGTTGGAGCCGATTGCGGCATCGGCGCAGGTGCAGCTTTCGGTGGAACCGGGCGCGCGCAATACAGTTGATTTGGTCAGCGGTGTGGGCAAACCCGGCAGCTATCCGATGCCCGACCGGAATTTTTCGATCCTAAGCCTGCTGGCCCAAGGCGGGGGGATTGCGCCGACGTTGAAAAACCCGTTGGTGCGGTTGATCCGTGATGGCAAGACCTATGAAATTCGGGCGAATCGGTTGTTGTCGGATGCCAGCAAAAACACCACTTTGCGCGGCGGCGATAAGGTGATCGTGCGGGCCGATGATCGGTATTTCACGGCGTTGGGCGCCACGGGTACGGAAAGCCTTGTGTACTTTGACCAAGATCACATTACGGCGCTTGAGGCGATGTCGCTGGTTGGGGGCATCAATGACACTCGCGCCAATCCCAAAGGTGTATTGATTTTACGCGAATATCCGGTGCGGGCGTTGCGGGCGGATGGGATAAAAGGACCAGTGATGAAGCAGGTCGTGTTCACCTTTGATTTGACCACCGCAGACGGCTTGTTCGCCGCGCGGAATTTTCAGGTGAACCCCGATGATAGCGTGCTGGCGACTGAATCCCCGCTGGCTACGGCCAATACGGTCTTTGGCTTGGCGCGGTCGGTCGTGGGGCTGAACAATTCGCTGTAAACCGCTGGCGTTTGTGGCAGGTCTTTGGCAGGCTTGGCAAAGCAACGTGGGAGGGTTGGAATGATTGTTCGCAGTTTGGATGGGGTGATCGGCACCGCGCATGACGTGACGGGGCCGGGCTGGAACAGTCGCCGTTTGCTGACTGCCCCCGATGGCATGGGCTATACCATGACCGACACGGTGATTTTTGCGGGTGCCGCGATGACACTGGAATACAAATCGCACCTTGAGGCCTGCTATTGCATTTCGGGGCGGGGCGAGATTGAGGATTTGGCGACAGGGCAGGTGCATCCCATCACGCCGGGGGTGATTTATGCCTTAAACGCCCATGATCGCCACACCCTGCGGGCCTTTGATGAAATGCGGTTGGTGTGCACCTTTACCCCGGCGCTGACAGGGGAGGAATTGCATGGAAAAGGATATTGAAGCGGGCTTGTCTGGCGGGCCGGAAGGCGAGCTGACTCTGCGCACTCTGGCGATGCCGCGCGATGTGAACACCAATGGTGATATCTTTGGCGGCTGGGTACTTAGCCAGATGGACATCGCGGCGGGCATTATCGCAGGCGAACGGGCAGGAGGCCGCGTGACGACAGTGGCGCTGGACGCGATGAAGTTTATCCGTCCCGTGCGGGTGGGCGATGTGCTGTGCATCTATGGCCGTGTGGTGCGTGTGGGCCGCACGTCGATGGGGATAGAGATTGAGGCGTGGGTACGGCGGGGCCGGATTGGCGACCGCGAAAAGGTGACCGAGGCGGTGTTTACCTTTGTGGCGATTGATGATGCGGGCCGGCCGAGGGTGGTGGGGTAGGGGGCAAATGCCGCCTTTGACTGTCGATCAAAAGAACCCGAAGACGTAAAGCAGGATAATCACGAAAATCGGAACCCCCATAAACCAAGCGATGATGCCTTTCATGATCTTCTCCATTTGCTGTTGCTGCAGGTTGAACGCGTGTCGGGGTGGATCGGTTCCTTTAGGGTAGTGTGGGTGATAACCCACCTTTTGGACATGTCAAACCGGAGCGGTGGGTTATCACCCACCCTACACTGACGCGACAGTTCAGTCTTTAAACGGTTAATTAACCAGATTTCGGCAATGCTGGGCCATGTCGAACTACATTCGCCCAAAGGTGAGCGGGGCCACCATCTTTTTCACGGTCAAACTTGCGGAGCGGGGCAGTGATATGTTGTTGCGTGAAGTTGACGTTCTGCGCTGGTCTGTGGCCGAAGTGATGGCCCGCAAACCGTTCAAGATTGACGCGTGGGTCGTTTTACCGGACCATCTCCATGCGATCTGGACGTTGCCTGCCAATGATCACGACTTTTCAACCCGTTGGAAAGAAATCAAGACTGGCTTTTCACGAAAAGTGCGCCGGATTGGCCCGCGCACTTTGTCGAAGGAAACCAAAGGTGAAGCAGGTTTGTGGCAGCGCAGGTTCTGGGACCATCACATTCGCAGCGATGCGGATTATCAGGGTCATTTGGCCTATTGTTGGGGCAATCCCGTGAAGCACGGTCTGGTAAAGTCGGCACAAGATTGGCCGTATTCGTCTATCCACCGCGATATTCGTCTTGGCCGTGTTCCCGCAGAATGGTCAGGCAAGGTGCCTGACGGCGCATTTGGAGAGTAGGGTGGGTGCCAACCCACCGCCCCTTTGTTTAGCAAAGGTGGGTTATCACCCACCCTACACTTATGCGAAATGTCAGCGCGAAAAACGCTTATACTTCGCCCGCTTTGGCTCCAACGCATCCGGACCCAAGCGGCGGATTTTATCCTGCTCGTAGTCCTCAAAGTTGCCTTCAAACCATTCCACATGCGCGTCGCCTTCAAAGGCGAGCATGTGGGTACACAGGCGGTCAAGGAAAAAGCGGTCGTGCGAGATGATGATCGCGCAGCCGGCGAAATCTTCGATCGCTTGTTCCAAGGCTTGCAGCGTTTCCACGTCCAAGTCGTTTGTGGGCTCATCGAGGAGCAGCACGTTGCCGCCGGACCGTAGCAGTTTGGCCATGTGAACGCGGTTCCGCTCGCCACCCGATAGCAGGCCAACCTTTTTCTGTTGATCCGTGCCTTTGAAGTTGAACGAGCCTGCATAAACGCGGCTGTTCACGTCCATGTCGCCAAGGTGGATCACCTCGGCCCCGCCTGAAATCTCCTCCCATGCGGTTGCGTTCGGATCCAGCGAGTCGCGCGACTGGTCGACATAGGCCAGTTGCACGGTGTCACCCAAAGTGACCGTGCCTTCATCGGGCTGTTCTTGGCCGGTGATCATGCGGAACAGGGTCGATTTACCCGCGCCGTTCGGCCCGATCACACCGACAATCGCACCCGGTGGGATGGTAAATGTCAGATCCTCGATCAACTGTTTGTCGCCCATGTGCTTTTTCAGGCCGACAACCTCGATCACCTTGTTGCCAAGGCGTTCGCCGTTCGGAATAACGATTTGCGCGGTGGTCGAGCGTTCCATAACCGTTTGACCGGCCATTTCGTTATAGCGCGCAATACGGGCCTTGCCTTTGGATTGGCGGGCCTTGGCACCGGAACGGATCCACTCCAGTTCTTTTTCCAACGCCTTTTGCTTGGTCTTGTCCTCGCGGCTTTCCTGCTGCATCCGCTTGGCTTTTTGTTCCAGCCATGCGGAATAGTTGCCCTCGTACGGAATACCGCGACCACGGTCGAGTTCCAGAATCCAGCTGGTGATATCATCCAGGAAATAACGGTCGTGGGTGACGATCAGGATCGTGCCTTTGTAGTTGATCAGGTGCTTTTGCAGCCAAGCAATCGATTCGGCGTCAAGGTGGTTGGTCGGTTCATCCAGCAGCAGCATGTCGGGTTCTTCCAGCAGCAGCTTGCACAGCGCCACGCGGCGGCGTTCACCGCCCGACAGATCCTCGACATTCGCGTCATCGGGCGGGCAGCGCAGGGCGTCCATCGCCACACCAACCGATGCTTCCAGTTCCCACAGGTTGCCCGCGTCGATCTGGTCTTGCAGATTTGCCATCTCGTCCGCAGTCTCATCGGAGTAGTTCATCGCAAGTTCATTGTAACGCTCAAGGATCGCGGTTTTATCGGCCACGCCCAGCATGACGTTTTCTTTGGCGGTCAAGTTCGGGTCCAGATGCGGTTCCTGCGCGAGGTAGCCGACTTTGGCACCCTTTGCAGCCCAAGCCTCACCCTTAAAATCCGTGTCCATGCCGGCCATGATTTTCAGCAGCGTGGATTTACCCGCGCCGTTCACGCCGACCACACCGATTTTCACACCGGGCAGGAAGTTGAGCTGAATGTTTTCAAAGCATTTCTTGCCACCCGGATAGGTTTTTGACACGCCGTCCATGTGGTAGATGTATTGATAGCTGGCCATGATGATATTCCTATGGGTTCTGGGCGTAGGGTGGGTGAAACCCACCGCTGCGTGTGTTTGGCGGATGTTTTAGTGGGAAACGCGGGAAAGGGCAATCAGGGTTGCCCGGCAATATAGCTGCATTCCGGTTGAAATTGCTGGTCAGGGCTGGCAAGCCTTGGATGTCTGGCAAAAGGTAGGGCGCGTGCGGCAAGGATTTCCAATTGCGACCAAGGGCATGGTTATTGGCCTTTTGGGCGGATCGTTTGATCCGGCACACGCGGGCCATGCGCATTTAACGCGCGAGGCGTTGAAGCGGTTTGGGTTGGACCGCGTTTGGTGGCTGGTTTCGCCCGGCAATCCGTTAAAGGCACGCCAGCCTGCACCGATGGTTGACCGTCTGGTGCGGGCGCGGGCGGTGATAGACGATCCGCGTGTGATTATTACGGATATAGAGGCACGTTTGGACACGCGCTATACGGCGGCGACGCTGGAGGCATTGGGTGCGCACTATCCGGGGGTGCGGTTTGTCTGGTTGATGGGTGCGGACAATCTGTTGCAGTTTGACCGCTGGGATCGCTGGCAAGACATCATGCGGATGGTGCCGATTGGCGTTTTGGCGCGGCCTGGAAGCCGCATCGGCGCGCGATTGTCGAAAACCGCCGAGGTGTTTTGGCGCGCGCGAATTCCCGAGGTAGCGGCACAGCGTTTGGCCTATGGGCCCGCGCCGCGCTGGTGTTTTTTGAACATGCCATTGATGAATGTCTCGTCGAGTACCATCCGCGCGCAGGGGGGCTGGGGCCGCCGCGCCAACGGTTGATTGGTGCTCTGGACTTGGGCTTTTGGCTTGGGGTAGGTTTGCGGTAGGGTATTAAAAGTGTTTCGACTTGGAGACGTCTGATACAACGCGGCCAGAAATTGACGATGTCAACGCGTTCTGTGCGGGGGATGTTTCACGGTAATGTCGAAACCTGTTGGGGGATGGGGTATGTATTCAAGGCGCTGGGTTTTGGCCGCACTTATGGCGGGGGTTGCGGTTCCGGGGTGTGCCGAGGCACCGTCACGGTCGCCGCGCCCTGCATCGCGTCCCGGTTCGGGGGTGGCGGGGTCTGGTGGCAGTGACGCGATTGTCAGTGCTGCGGGGTTGGGCGGCACTGTCGGGTTTGTGGTGATGGAAACGGCCAGCGGCAAAGTGATTGAGGCCATGAACGAAACCGTGGCACAGCCGCCCGCATCTGTTGCCAAAGCCTTGACCGGTTTTTATGCCTTGGACCGTTTGGGGGCAAATTACCGCTATACCACGCGGGTTATGGCGACGGGCCCTGTGCAAAACGGGCGCTTGCAAGGCGATCTGATTTTGGTGGGCAGCGGCGACCCTAGCCTTGATACTGACCGGTTGGGGGATTTGGCACAGGCGCTGGCGGCCACAGGGATTAAAGAGATCAGCGGCCGCTACCTCGCCTATGCAGGGGGCATTCCGCATATCGACGAGATCGACGGCGATCAGCCGGATTATGTGGGGTATAACCCTGCTGTGGCGGGATTAAACCTGAACTATAACCGCGTGAATTTTGAATGGAAGCGCGGAGGGAACGGGTATACATTGTCGATGGATGCACGGGGCAAACGCTTTGTTCCTGCGGTATCGATGGCCAATGTCAGTGCCGTTTCGCGCGCCGCGCCGTTGTTCGCCTATAAATCCGGGCAAGACCGTGACACTTGGACGGTGGCGCAGGGCGCGCTGGGCAAGGCGGGCAGCCGTTGGTTACCGGTCCGCCACCCAGAAGTTTACACCGCCGAGGTGTTTGCCTCCTTGATGCGCGCGCACGGGTTGCGCCTGCCTGATGCGGGCGTGATTGGCGGCTTGCCTGCGGGCGCGGTTCTGGCCGAAACGCGCAGTGATGCGTTGTCCGATGTGATGCGCGACATGCTGAAATATTCGACCAATATCACGGCCGAGGCTGTGGGGCTGACGGCGTCTGGGGCAGGGGGGCTGCGGGCCTCTGCGGCGCAGATGAATGCGTGGCTGGCGGCCAAGCACGGGGTGCAAGGCCAGCTTGTCGATCATTCGGGTCTTGGCGGCGGTTCGCGCATTACGGCCTTTGATATGGCGGCGGCGTTTCGGGCTGCACGGGGTGGCATGTTGCCAAACCTGTTGAAAGAGCAAGGCATTCGCGACGCGAAAGGCAAAGAGATCAAGGGCCACCCGATCCGCGTCGTGGCCAAAACCGGCACGCTGAATTTTGTGTCGGGCCTTGCGGGATATATCCAGCCGCCGTCGGGCAAGGAACTGACCTTTGCGATTTTCAGTGCCGACACGCGGCGGCGCGATGCCTTGCCTATGTCGGAACGTGAGCAGCCCAATGGTGGGCCGCAATGGACCCGAAGCGCGCGCAATATGCAGGGCCAATTGATCAGGCATTGGGCGGCGCAATACACCTAACGACATGATGAGTTGTAAAAGCCGCCGCCTGTCAGTGTTTTGGAAATCGGCGAATCCTGCCAAAAGATGATGTCCCTTTGCGTTTTTTATAGACGCGGCAGGGCAAGCTTGCCAATAAGGCCAAAGGCTTGGATGTGTATGTTGAGGCAGGGTTTTAGAGTGTTTGAGTTTGGTATGTTTTCAAGTGTACTGCTGGCCGTCGTGTTGCTGGCCTGCGGCGGTTTTTCTGGCTTGCGTCTGGGAATTTCTATGCGGGATCGCGGGTTAGAGTTGCGGTCGCAAGTTGCCGATATCAACTGGTTGCGCGCGGCTCTGGCGGACAGCGAAAAACGCTGCGCCCAGCAAGCAGAATGGTTGAACGCGATGGAGGCAGAATTGATCGCCATTCGTGCCCAAGAGCCCAACATTGACGCCGCCGATGTGCCTGAAATGGCAATGCGCGGCGCGTAAGGTAAAGGTGCGTGTGACCACGCCGCGCCTTGGTTATATGGTCATATGGCGGGCACGGGCACCCCGTTCGATTGCCGCGGCATGCAGACGGTCGATCGCCAATTCATCACGGATTTCCTGCAAGAACTGCAATTCCTGTTCGTACAGCATCCCATCCGCTGCCGCGACATCGCAGGCCAGCGCATAGGCCGTTTCAAACAGTTTTTCGGGCAGCGATTCCTGCACAAGGCCGAACAGGGCATCTAGGCCGTCTTCTTCTTCAAACAGGTCAAACACCAGCTGCGACACGCGCAAAAAGCGGTCTGCATCATAATCGGCGAACACGGGCAGGTGGTTCACAATCCGCTGAATGGCAACCAGTTCGGCGGTGCGCACATCCTCATCCGAGGCGGAAACGGCGACCATGATCGCCAAAAGGGCGTCTTGGGCGGTCATAACATGGGGCGTCTCGGACATTTGGTATTCCTTTTCGGGGCATTGCAGGGCGTCAATTAGGTGCAGATTATTGACCTATTGGCGGGGGGGCAATAGGAGAGGGCGGTTGCGGCAACGCGGTGTTGTCGCATGTGTATAAAAGGATGAGGGATATGTCTGCCCTGCGCGATGCTGCGATGACGTCGAAAGCCTGGCCGTTTGAAGAAGCGCGCGCGATCCTGAAACGCTATGAAAAAAAGGCGCCGGAAAAGGGCTATGTGCTGTTTGAAACCGGCTATGGCCCCAGCGGATTGCCGCATATCGGCACCTTTGGCGAAGTGGCGCGCACGACCATGATCCGCCGCGCGTTTGAGGTGATGTCTGACATTCCCACGCGGTTGATTTGTTTTTCCGATGATGTGGACGGCATGCGCAAGGTGCCTGAAAACGTGCCGAACCAAGAGATGCTGCGCGAACATATGCAGCGCCCGCTGACATCGGTGCCGGACCCGTATGGCGAATACGACAGCTTTGGCGCGCATAACAACGCCATGCTGCGGCGGTTTCTGGATACGTTCGGGTTTGAGTATGAATTTATCAGCGCGACCGAGTTTTATAAGTCGGGCAAGTTTGACGACACGTTGCGGATGTGCGCGGAACGCTATGACGCGATTATGAAGATCATGCTGGCAAGTTTGCGCGAAGAACGTCAGCAAACCTATTCCGCGTTTTTGCCGATCCACCCCGAAACGGGCCGCGTTTTGTATGTGCCGATGAAGCATGTCGACGGCGTGAACCACACCATTACCTTTGACGACGAGGATGGCCGCGAATGGACGCTGCCGGTGACGGGCGGCAATGTGAAATTGCAGTGGAAGCCCGATTTCGGCGCGCGCTGGGCCGCGTTGGGTGTGGATTTTGAGATGTACGGCAAGGACCACAGCACCAACACGCCTATCTATGACGGGATTTGTGAAGTGCTGGGCGGGCGCAAGCCCAACCACATGACCTATGAGCTATTTTTGGATGAAGAAGGGCAGAAAATTTCCAAGTCCAAGGGCAATGGCCTGACGATTGACGAATGGCTGACCTATGCCAGTTCCGAAAGCCTGTCCTATTTCATGTATCAAAAGCCCAAAACCGCCAAGCGGATGCATTTCGATGTGATCCCGCGTGCGATGGATGAATATCACCAGCAGTTGCGCGCTTATGCGGGGCAAGATGTGGCAGCACAGGTAAATAACCCTGTGTGGCATATCCATTCGGGCAATCCGCCCGAAAGCCGGATGGTTGTGCCGTTCTCGATGTTGCTGAATTTGGCCAGCGTGTCGGCTGCGACCGATGCGGCAGGGCTGTGGGGGTTCATCAAACGCTATGCGCCGGATGCTTCGGCCGAGACGCACCCCGATCTGGATGCGGCGGCGGGCTATGCCGTGCGCTATTTCGCGGATTTTGTGGCACCGAAACGGGTGTTCCGCCTGCCAACGGACCTTGAGCGCGCGGCAATGGTTGATTTGCGCGCGCGTTTGGCTGCGTGGGATGGGGGCCTTGATGCCGAGGCCTTGCAAAGCATGGTGTTTGCCGTGGGCAAGGATCACGGGTTTGAACCGCTGCGCGATTGGTTCAAGGCGCTGTATGAGGTGCTGTTGGGTGCATCCGAAGGGCCGCGCTTTGGCGGGTTCATCGCCCTTTATGGCGTGGCAGAATCACTGGCGCTGATTGATCGCGGGCTGGCGGGCGAATTGGTCGGCTAACCCCCTTTGCTGTGACATGTCCCCAAGCGGCGCGCCCAATCGGTGCGCCGCTTGTCTTTTTTCAGGCCTGCGCTAGGTTTTTCCATGGGGACGTCACAGGGAGGATTGCACATGCGGCAAATTTTCATCGTTTTGGCGTTGTTGGTGGGGTTGGCTGTGCCGGCAATGGCCAAGGATGCCAAGCAGGCAGCCATAGAATCGATCATCAACAATCAGATCGCGGCGTTCCAGGCCGATGATTTTCCAACGGCATTCAGCTTTGCCTCGCCCAATATCCAAGGGATTTTCGGGTCGTCTGAAAATTTCGGCATGATGGTAAAGCGGGGCTATCCGATGGTGTACCGCCCCGACCGCGTGCAGATGCTGGAGCTGCGCGATGTGGATGGGCGGTTGTGGCAACGGGTATTGGTGACAGATCAGGCAGGGGCGATGCATCTGCTGGATTACGAAGTAATTGAAACCCCAGAGGGTTGGCAGATCAACGCCGTGCAGCTTTTGCCGCAATCGGGTGTCGGGGCCTGAAATCTGCCGTAAGGGGGTGTTGTCCGCTTGACGAGGGCGGCGATTCCCCATAACAGACGCAGATGGAATTTTGGCACACTGCCGTTTGCGGTGGCCTTTGATGTTGATATGATGTCCCTTGGGGGCGTTGAATAACAAGGATCACGACTATGTCGCGCGTCTGCGAACTGAGCGGTAAAGGCCCAATGTCTGGCAACACTGTCAGCCACGCCAAAAACAGAAATCGTCGTCGGTTTCTGCCAAACCTGAATGATGTCACGTTGCTTTCGGACGTGCTCGGTCAGTCTTTCTCTTTGCGTATTTCTGCTGCTGCCTTGCGCACAGTCGATCACCGCGGCGGGTTTGACGCGTTTTTGGCGAAGGCCAAGAACGACGAGCTGTCGCCAAAGGCACTGAAGATCAAAAAAGACGTTGAAAAGGCACAGGCAACAGCCTGATTGCGCTGGAACGTTATGAAAGGCCCCGCTGCTGGCGGGGCTTTTTGCGTTTTCGCTGGTTTCGCAGCGCTGGATGGCCTGCGCCATAATGGCCCTTTCGCGGGTTTGCGGGGCCGTGTAAAAACGGAGCTATGAATCGTATGCTTCGCCTTTTCAGCCTGATTTCGCTTTGCCTGGCACTGGCCCTTGGCTCTGTGTCGATGGCGGTTGCGCGTGGTCAAGCGGTGGCGCTGTCGAAAGGCGGGGTCACGATTGTCATTTGTTCGGGTTACGGCGTGACGACCATCACGCTGGACGATCAGGGCAATCCTATCGGCCCGATCCATCCCTGCCCAGAATGCCTTGCAGGGTTGGCCGCTTATCTGACGCCTGCACAGCCGGTGATTATTGCTGTGGTTTCGGCCGGCGAACGGCTGCCGGCGGGCGCGCCTGTTAGCCAATTGCGTGCAGCGGCCGTACTGACAACCCGTGCCCGAGGACCGCCATTGATGGGCTGAACCCAACCTTTTTCAGACCCTATCAACACAGGAATAAACCTATGACCAAAACGACTCTTTTTGCGGCAGCTTCGGCGGCTTTTCTGGCAATCGCTTCGGCCCCGATGGCCTTTGCTGCCGATATCATCATCACCGACCCCTATCTGCGGGTTTCGGGCGCTATGGCGACCAGCGGCGCTGCCTTTATGGTGATCGAGAATCACGGGGCGGATGACCGCCTGATCGGCGCCAAGTCCGATATCGCCGAGCGTGTCGAGCTGCACACCCATTTGCAAGACGCCAATGGCGTGATGAAAATGGTGCATGTCGAAGAAGGCTTTGCCGTTGCTGCGGGCGAAAACCACGCGCTGCAACGCGGTGGCGAGCATGTGATGTTTCTTGGCCTGAAATCAGTGCCCGCCGAAGGCGAAAAGATCAGCCTGACCCTGACCTTTGAAAAGGCTGGTGACGTGACGGTTGAGGTGCCTTTGGACAATGCACGCGCCGCCGAAATGGGTAAGGCGATGGACCACAGCAAGATGGGCCACGGCAAAATGAAGGAAGGTGCAGGGAATTAACCTGCCCAACCGAACATAAGAACGGCCCCCTCGGGGGCCGTTTTGCATAGGCGGTTGGACCGTATCAGCCGCCGCAATACGCGCCTGCGGTTTCACCAAAATTCTTGTAGCGCGCCCAGAATTCATTGTCGCGGTCACTTTTGGACATGCGTACCTTTTGTGCCTGATCCGGATCGCGGAAGAATTTGGCAGCTTTGCGTTGCTCGCCCCCGCTAAGGGTCATGTCCGCAACTTGCTGGATACAGCCACACAGCGCACGGCTTGCAGCTTTGCGGTCAGATTTCAGGCACGCGCTTTCAATGGGGCCTGCGATGGCCGTCATTGGCAATGCAAACGCAAGCAGGGCTGCTGCGATAAGGGTCTTTGTCATGGCTCGGCCTCATATACTATGCAGGGTATGCCCTGCCAATGTGTTTATATGGGGCAAAGGCTAACGATTCTGGCAAGTTTTTTCAATAAAATAAGGCAAAAACGGCGGTTTATTGCCGAGCTACCAAGTGTGGGGGCTGCGATACCCTTGCCCACTAAATACCGATGCGGATCAGTTGGTACAGATGTCTTGCAGGCTGACCCAATCGCCATCCGGCAGCAGGGCAGGTGGCACGACATTGGCAAAGGGGTCCGACTCAATCAGATTGGCTGTGCTGGCACCTGACGGATCCAGCGCCGTGGCATAGGGGGTGGTCGCAAGGCCCGCAGCTTCAAACCGAGCCAACAAGAGATCATCCGGTGGCGGCGAAAATGGCGCATCAATCAGCTTGTCGCCATAGCCCGCAATCGCAGAGGCGGGTAGCGCGCCTGTGGTTAGCAGACGAAAGGTCGCCATGAACCCCGCGTGGTGCAGCAAGGGGATCATGGTGTCATTCACTTCGGCGGCGATACGGGCCGACAGGGCAAAACCTGCGGCCAGTTCGGGGCCGTCTTGTTCGGCCAACAGGGATTCGGGCAAGACCACCATACGGCCCGGCAGGCTTTGTGCCCGCGCAAGGCCTGTGCGAACGACAATCAGCTCAACACCCGCTTCGGGCCCAAATAGGCGGGCCGAGAGTTTGGCAAGGGCTGTCTTGCCGCCCTGCGCAGTGCAGGGTTGCCCGGTCAGGCGCGTTAGGTCTGCCAGGGCCGTGCGGCCGATATCCTGACGGGTCGTGCGAGGCAAAAACGACGCGGTGTGCTGTTCTAGCGCGTCGGGCAACCAAAACACACCGATGGCCAAAATACCCAAGGCCGTCGCCCCAAGAAAGGAATTGCGCAGCCGCCCCGGATGCGGACGCGTGGCGCGAATGGCGGCATGGACGGTTTCCAGTGCCACGATCATTTCGGGATCGTCAATTTCCAGCGTTTCGCCATCGGCGGTATCAGGGGCAAAGAGCGCTGGCATCTCGTTTGGGTTCAGGCGTTTGACCGCCGGAAGCGACCAATGGCTCAGCGCCACCTCTTGCTTTGGGTCGGACAGGATAAGCGATGTGGTACCCAAATTGGCAATAACTTCCCGCCTCTGGCCTTGGGCATTTTCACGCCAAAGGCCAGAGCATTCCAGCTTTTCATACTTACTTAGGGCCGTACTTGCCATTTATGGCCTTGCCTGCTGCCTTATTGATACTAACGATAGCGGGTTGGCACGGCTTGCACAATCTTGCAGCGACATCACAAGGTTTTTGCCGTGACCCGCAGCACGAATTTCTGGATTTTGCCGGTTGCGGTTTTGGGCAATTCGCCAAAGACTACTATTTTCGGGGTTTTGAACCCGGCGAGATGGTCGCGCACAAAGGCGATGATCTGCCCTTCGGTTGCACGTGCGTCCGCTTTCAGTTCAACAAAAGCGCAAGGCACCTCGCCCCATTTTTCATCCGGTTTGGCCACCACGGCACAAAGCGACACGGCGGGATGGTGCATCAGCACATTTTCCACCTCGACCGAGCTGACGTTTTCACCGCCCGAAATGATGATGTCTTTGGCGCGGTCGGTGATCTTGATATAGCCGTCGGGGTGCTGAAAGGCGATGTCGCCGGAATGGAACCAGCCGCCTTTGAATGCCTCGGCGGTGGCTTCGGGGTTTTTGTAATAGCCCTTCATCACGGTATTGCCGCGGATCATAATCTCGCCCACGGTTTCGCCATCACGCGGGACGGGCTGCATCGCCTCGTCCATCACTACGGCCTCGCCTGCCATCGGTTGCATCACGCCGGTGCGGGCCTTGATCGCGGCGCGTTCGGATTGGGGTAAGGCGTTCCAACGGTCTTGCCATAGGCATTCGGTGATATGGCCATAGGTTTCGGTCAGCCCGTACACCTGCTTTACCTCAAAGCCCAAGGGTTCAATCGCGGCAAGGGTGGCGGCGGCAGGCGGCGCACCGGCGGTAAAGACTTGTACGATATGGTCAAAGGCGCGGCGTTGGTCGGGTTTGGCGTGGATCAGGGTGTTCAGGACAATAGGTGCGCCGCCGAAATGGCTGACGCCGTGGTCGGCGATGGCGTCATAAATGGCACGCGCTGTTACATCGCGGCAACAGGCGATGGTGCCGCCCAGAACCGGCATCATCCACGTGTGACCCCAACCGTTGCAATGAAACAACGGCACGATGGTCAGGTATACCGGATGCATGGTCAGCCCCCAACTGACCACTGTGCCCATCGTCAGCAAATATGCGCCGCGATGGTGGCACACGACCCCCTTGGGCCGCCCCGTGGTGCCCGAGGTATAATTCAGCGCGATGCTTTCCCATTCATCCGTAGGCATGTGCCACGCATCGGCTGGGTCGCCTTGGTCCAGCAAATCCTCATAGGTTGAATAGCGGCCTGTGGCGGGGTGGCCTGCCTCTGGGTCCGGTACTTCGATGATATGCGGGGGCGGGCCGGCTTGCAGTTCTATCGCGGCCTCGGCCAAGGGTAAAAAGGCTGTGTCGCACAGCACCACAACGGCGCCGCCGTGGTCAAAGATATAGCCAACGGTGTCGGGTTCCAACCGGGTGTTGATGGTATTGATAATGGCACCGCAAGCGGGGATGCCGAAATGCGCCTCGGCCTGCGCGGGGATGTTGGGCAATATGGTCGCCACAACATCGCCGGGCCGCACCCCATGCGCAGCCAAGGCCGAGGCGAGGCGGCTGACGCGAGTATGATACTGGGCATAGGTGCGCCGCGTTTGGCCATAAATCAGCGCCAAATGGTTAGGGAATACATCGGCCGCGCGCGCCAGATGCGACAAGGGCGAGAGCGCCACATGGTTCGCCGAACACCGTTCCAACCCAGTTTCATCCGCAAGCCAACCCATATTTCCCCCCTTGGCGCCGAAAATGTCGCTTTCCGCCATGCATCATGGCCGAATTTATCCGAGTCGGTAAAGGTAAACAAAAAGGCAAAACCCGATGAAACCGACATCTGAACCCGTATTGGTCGCAGCCGTCCTGGTTCTGGGCTTTGCCACGGTCATCGGGTTTACTGACAACTTTGTCCGGGTGATCGCGATCGAGGCGGGGCTGTGGCAATTTCACGTCACCCGCACCTTGATGATCGTAGCGATTTTGGCGCTGGTGGCGCGGCCATTAGGGTTGCGGATGCGGCCCAAACGATTTGGCGCGGTGGCGTCGCGGTCGGGGCTGCATGGCATTGCGTTGATGATCTATTTCGGGTCGCTGGCCTTTTTGCCCGTGGCACAGGTGGCCGCGGGGCTGTTCACCGCACCGATTTTCGTGCTGCTGATATCGCGCTTTTTTTATGGTCGGCACATCGGGATTGTGCGGGTTCTGGCGGTGGGCATCGGGTTTCTGGGTGTGGCATTTGTGCTTGGGCGCGATGCAATAGCGGCGCTGTCGCTGCCCGCCTTGATGCCGGTTGTGGCCGGCGCGTTCTATGCGATGGGCAATATTGCCACACGCCAATGGTGCGGGGATGAGACGACCGAGACGCTGACCTTGGGGTTTTTCGCGGGGATAGGGGCTTTCGGGCTCGTCGGGCTGATCGTGCTGGCGCTGTTTCCTGTCGCTGTGCCAGAGGGTGCGGCGGGGTTTGTGGCGCGGGGCTGGGTTTGGCCGTCATTGGCATTCTATTGGTGGACGTTTGTGCAGGCGGCCGGCTCGCTGGTCGCTGTTGCGATGCTGATGCGCGCCTATCAGATCGCCGAGGCGAGCCGCGTTTCGGTGTTTGAATACCTGAACCTACCGCTGGCCGCGTTCTGGGGGTGGGTCTTGTGGGGCGAAGACCTTGGGCTGTGGGCCATGCTGGGTATGGGGATGATCACTGCCGCGGGTGCAATGATCGCGCTACGAGCAAATCAATCGGCGGAATTGTTGCCAACCGCCTGACGCCAATGGCGGCGGCACAGCGAAACATAGGTTTCATTGCCGCCAATCTGCACCTGATCGCCGTCTTTCAGCACGGTTCCATCCGGGCCTTTGCGTACCACCATCGTGGCCTTTTTGCCGCAATGGCAAATTGTCCGGACCTCTCGCATTTCGTCTGCCCATGCCAAAAGCGCGGCCGAGCCAGGGAAAAGATTCCCTTGAAAATCAACGCGCAGGCCGTAGCACATGACCGGCACGTTCAAATCATCCACTGCGCAAGCCAGCTGCCAAACTTGGGCTTTGGTTAAAAACTGCGCCTCGTCGATGAAAATACAGGCCAGGGGGCCGTTCGTCAGACGCGCCGTGATTTTTGCGAACAGATTTTCGCCCGGGGCGAAAGTGTCGGCAGGCTCGCCAATGCCAATCCGGCTGGCGATCCGGGCTTGCCCTGCGCGATTGTCAAGCTGCGCCGTGATCAAATAGGTGGCCATGCCGCCTTCGCGGTAATTGTGCGAGGCCTGCAAAAGCGAGGTCGATTTCCCCGCATTCATGGTTGAGAAATGAAAATAGAGCTTTGCCATGACGGTGTTTTAGCCTTGGTCACCCCAAAGCGACAAGGGCAAATCTATCGGTCTGGCGGGGCACCGTGACAGGAAAGGAGGCGTTGAGCGTGGATTGGAAAAAAGGGGTTGTGGCAGCCTGTTCGTGGAACAGTATCACAACCCCCTAAGCACCTTTAACAGTAAAAACAGACCGCCGCATCGCGACGAACCAAGGTCCATCGCCCTCACCCGAGGTAAAGATACGGCGGATCTGACACATGTCGATGCTGGGGACACCGACCACTCTTTACCATCCCAACGCACACTGGAACTGAAAACATAGATGACAAATCCTGAAGGGCAGCTTAATGGGAAAAGCTGAAATGATTTCCCCCAAGTTGGTTTGGGGACAAGAGTGAAAGTGCCAGACATGAAGCATAACGGATATCTGAAAAAGCACACCGAGGCCTTGGTCAAGGATGTCGGCATAGAGGCGGCCTGCGAATTGTCTGGAAAATCGAAGGCCACGATCGGGCGCTATTATTCCGATGCCGATGAGCATTCAGATCGTTTTATGCCGGTCGATGTTGTCGCTGCGCTGGAGGCTGCCGCGAGTTTCCCCCATGTTACCAGTGCATTGGCCGACTTACGCGGGATCACGATGGCCTATGACGGGGCAAAGCGGAATTCAAAATCTCTGGGCATCAATTCGGATGTAGTGATGCTATCGCAGCGATTCGCGATGTTGATGGGCGAGTATAATAACGCGATTTCCGATGGGAAAATCTCGATCAATGAAGCGAAGCGGTTGCTGCGTGAAACGTTATCAATTCAGCAGGTTTTGCTGGAAATGAAGCTTAATCTGGAAGACGAGGCGCATTAGGGCGTTTTGCATTCAGTTTGAAGCAGATTAACAGCAAATTGCTTTCGAAAGCGTAAAGGGCTGGCACGGATCTCCGCGCCAGCCCTTTTGTTAGGCTACGTTGCTGCGGCCTTGCGGCCTTGGGCTGCGGCTTTGCCCTGATTTTTTCGGGGCACCCAGCCCTCCTTCGACACCGCGCATCGGCTTACCTTGGGGTTTGCCCTGCGGCTTGCCACCCGGTTTGCCTTGGGCCGAGCGTGGTTTGCCCTGACCACTGCCACCACGAGGCGGGCGTGCGCCGCGCTGGGGCGGCTTGGGTGCGGCTTTGATATCGGCCAAGCCCCAAGGTGCACCACCGATGATGGGAAGCGTTGTTTTCAATAGCTTTTCGATGTCTTTCAGCTCGCCCATTTCCGCGGGAGCGCAGAATGCAACGGCGCGGCCTTCGGCACCGGCGCGGGCGGTACGGCCAATGCGGTGGACATAGTTTTCGGGCACATTCGGCAGGTCGTAGTTATAGACATGGCGCACGCCGGGAATGTCGATCCCTCGGGCAGCAACGTCGGTCGCGACCAGCACGTCCAACTCGCCATTGCGGAATTCGGTCAGGGTACGGTCGCGTTGGTTTTGCGATTTATTGCCGTGGATAGAACCGGCCTTGAACCCCCAAGACACCAGCAATTTCATAAGCTTTTCAGAGCCATGCTTGGTGCGGCCAAACACCAGCGCCTGTTCGCCAACGTGATCCTTGAGGTAGGTTTCCAGCAGCTTGGCCTTGTCGCCTTGGGGCGTGTAATGCACGGATTGTTCGATCTTTTCGACCGGCTTGCCGGGGGGGGCGACTTGCACCTTGATAGGGTCGCGCAGGTAGGTGCCTGCCAGATCTTCGATCAGTTTCGGCATCGTGGCCGAGAAGAGCATTGTCTGTCTTTTCAAGGGGATATACTGCGCAATTTTGCGCAGGGCGTGGATGAAACCCATGTCGAGCATCTGGTCCGCCTCGTCCAGAACGAGGTAGCCACAGGCCTCCAGCGTCAGGGCTTTGCGGTCCAACAGGTCGATCAGGCGGCCGGGGGTGGCGACCACGACATCGGCGCCTTTGGCCAGCTTTTCCGACTGGCGGAAAATCGATGCGCCGCCGGTGATTGTCACCACTTTGACAGGGGTGCCTTTGGTATAATTCGTAAGGTTATCAGATATTTGCGCGACCAGTTCGCGGGTTGGCGCAAGGATAAGGCTGCGCACGGTGCGGGGGGCTGGCGGGTGGCCGATATCCAGCAAACGGTGCAGCAAGGGCAGGCCAAAGGCGGCGGTTTTGCCGGTGCCAGTTTGCGCGAGGCCCATGATATCACGGCCCTTCATGATATGCGGAATGGCCTGAACCTGAATAGGGGTTGGGGCCGTGTAGCCAGCTTTATCCAAGCCGGCCATAAGCTTAGGGGACAACCCCAAGTCAGAAAACGTCGTCATAAATAGTCTTTCCGGCCCGTGAAACCACGCGCCTAGTGCCGCAACCGTGCGGCAAAGAGGGAGCGGCGCGCGCCTCGGGTATCTGCACCTTGCATACACCCCGTCGGCACCGCGGAACCCCTGCGTGACGGTGGGAACCTTATATCCGGGCCGTTCACATGCTCACGCGGCACGGGCACTCGGATAGCTGCCAGATGGGGCTTTTTGCGGCGTCTGTCAAGTGTATGCGATGCGTATGCCATCCGTACATACGCTCGACTTACGCAATTTTAGGTATTTTTCGCCAAGGTCAGGCGAACGGAGGGCATTATGGATTTGAAAAAGCTGACCGCGAAACAGCGGGCGAATTACCACTATATGGCCGATGCAATGCGGCGGCTGGAGTGGGACCTGCACAACACGATTGAGGCGACGTCGCGCATTCCTGATGAGTGGCACGAGATTGCGCGGGGATCGGCGGCGCCACCCAAAGCGCGGGTGACGATGCGGATGGACGCGGATGTGTTGCGGTTTTTCAAATCGATGGGGGCGGGGCATTTGCCGCGCATGAACGAGGTGCTGCGCAGCTATATGCACGCGCGGCTGGCAGGGGTTATTCGCGGGGCGGAAACCGTGGATTTTTACAAAGCGCAGAGGGAGGCCCATGCAGACGAGCGACCGATGTGGGGCGACACGGGGCGGGTGTTGGAGGGGGACGCGCCTGCGACAGCGGAGGAGGTTGCGGTGGAACGGAAGGCGCGGTTGAAGGAGCGGATGAAGGTGAAGCGGGTGGAGGGGTGAGATGTGACCCCGCCGAATGGCGGGGGCAAAACGCGCCAGTGGCGCGTTTTGAACATCGAACGCCCGAGGCCATGCCGAGGGCCGGGGGGACCAGTTTGGAGACTTGAGGGGCGAAAACAGGCTAATAAGGAATTGTAAAGCAGAGAGGGCCTAAAAGGTCAGTCTTTCTCAGGGCACATTTTTTCTGTAATAGCTTGTAGCGCTTCTGCAATATTCGAAAAAATTCCGAGACAAATACCGAATAAAAACCCGTAAAGGCTCATATCCAACACTCGCCCAGATGATCTGCCTCCAAGATAACTATTTGCAGCGAAAGCTCGCGCTTCTGGGTTGTCAATGAAGGCAACATATGCTGCAATTCCGAGGTTCACTATGCTGAAGAATGTAATTAATACCGCGCAGTACCAGCCGATTTTCGCGAACGTCATGTTTGACTCCTTCAAATTGTAGGTCGTACTGCTGCTATCATCTATTCATGGCTACCATGCCCCCTGCAAGCGTGCGGGGGCGTTCGGGACTGAAAACGCTCCACTGGAGCGTTTTCGCGGCGCGGGTGCGCCGCCGTTCTTCACCCCTGTAACGTCCTTACCCCAATCCCCTCACCCCGTGCTTTCATCGCGCTTACCGCTGCAATCGACCCCGCAGCGGTCGTGAAATACGGGATTTTATCGAACAAGGCGACTTTGCGGATTTCGCGGCTGTCGTGGATGGACTGGGTGCCTTCGGTCGTGTTCAGCACCAATGCGATGTCTTCGTTTTTAAGGCGGTCCACGATGTTTGGGCGGCCTTCATAGACTTTGTTGACCAGCGTTGACGCAGCACCAACGGAGTCGAGCCATGTGGCGGTGCCTTTGGTGGCGACGATTTCAAAGCCCATGGCGATCAGGTCGTGGGCGGCGGCGGCCATTGCAGCGGTTTTATCCATGTCCTTGATCGACAGGAACACGCGGCCTTCGGTTGGCAGGTCGTTGCCTGCGCCCATTTGCGCCTTCAAAAACGCCAGCGGGAAGGTGCGGTCCCAGCCCATCACCTCACCCGTCGAGCGCATTTCTGGGCCGAGCAGGGGGTCGACGCCGGGGAAGCGGGCGAAGGGGAGGACGGCCTCTTTCACCGAAAACCACGGGGTGATCGGGTCGGCCAGCGTCATCGGGTCGGCCAGCGGCAGGTCGGTGTCGGGGCCAACGCCTGCGGCATAGGGGGCGCGCATCGGGAAGTTTGCCAGCGGCTCGCCTGCCATCAGGCGGGCGGCGATGGAGGCGATGGCGCTGTCAGTGGCTTTGGCGACGAAAGGCACGGTGCGCGAGGCGCGGGGGTTTACTTCGAGGACATAAATATCGTCGCCTTTCAGCGCGAATTGGACGTTCATCAGGCCAACCACGTTCAAGGCGCGGGCCATGGCGATGGTTTGGACCTTGAGTTCGGCGATGATCGCGGGCGACAGGGAATGGGGGGGGAGGGAGCAGGCAGAGTCGCCGGAATGGACGCCAGCCTCTTCAATATGTTCCATAATGCCCGCGACATGGACGTTGTGGCCATCAGACAGGGCGTCGACATCAACCTCTATCGCGCCGGACAGATAGCTGTCGAGGAGGACGGGGTTGTTGCCGGAAACCTGCACGGCCTCACGGATATAGCGTTCCAGTTGGGCGTCATCGCGGATGATTTCCATCGCGCGGCCACCGAGGACGAAAGAGGGGCGGATGACGAGGGGGTAGCCGACATCTTTGGCAACCGCAAACGCCTCATCACGTGACCGCGCCGTGCCGTTGTGGGGTTGCTTGAGGTTGAGGGTGTGGAGGAGTTTTTGGAAACGCTCGCGATCCTCGGCCAAGTCAATCGCATCGGGGGTGGTGCCGAGGATTGGGATGCCTTCGTCATGCAGGGCATTTGCCAGTTTGAGCGGGGTTTGGCCGCCGAATTGTACGATAACGCCGTGGAGCGTGCCGTTTTCCTGCTCGACGCGCAGGATTTCCAGCACGTGTTCAAGGGTGAGGGGTTCGAAATAGAGGCGGTCCGATGTGTCGTAATCGGTGGACACGGTTTCGGGATTGCAGTTGATCATGATGGTTTCATAGCCCGCCGCGGTCAGGGCATAGCAGGCATGGCAGCAGCAATAATCAAACTCGATCCCCTGGCCGATGCGGTTGGGGCCACCGCCAAGGATGACGACCTTTTTGGCGTTGGATGGCCGCGCTTCACACTCCGCATCGCCCATCGCGGGGGATTCGTAGGTGGAATACATGTAGGGGGTTTGCGCCTCAAACTCCGCCGCGCAAGTGTCGATGCGTTTGAACACGGCGTTGACGCCAAGGTTGCGGCGGGCGCGGCGGATCTGGCCTTCATCGCGGCCCGTCAGCATCGCAAGGCGGGCATCGGTGAAGCCGTACATTTTCAGGCGGCGCAGGGCTGTGGCGTTGGTGGGCAGGCCTTGGTGGCGGATTTCGGCTTCGATATCAATGATTTCGCGGATGCGAGCGAGGAACCACGGGTCAAACGAGGTGGCACCCTGGATGTCGTCATTGGTCAGACCAAAGCGCATGGCTTGGGCGATCACCCGCAGACGGTCGGGGGTTTGCTGACCCAAGGCCTTGAAAATCGCGGCACGGTCGGGCGCACCCGGGATATCGATTTCGTCAAAACCGGACAGGCCGGTTTCAAGGCTCGCCAGCGCCTTTTGCATCGACTCGTGGATGGTACGGCCAATCGCCATCACCTCACCCACCGATTTCATCGCGGTGGTCAGGTTGGGCTGTGAGCCGGGGAATTTCTCAAACGCAAAGCGCGGGATTTTGGTGACGACATAGTCGATGGACGGTTCAAACGACGCAGGCGTAACCTTGGTGATGTCATTGTCCAGCTCGTCCAGCGTGTAACCCACGGCCAGTTTCGCCGCGATCTTGGCGATGGGAAAGCCTGTCGCCTTGGACGCCAGCGCGGACGAGCGCGACACACGCGGGTTCATTTCAATCACCACCATGCGGCCATCGACAGGGTTCACCGCCCATTGCACGTTGGACCCGCCAGTCTCTACCCCGATTTCGCGCAACACGGCAATCGAGGCCGAGCGCATGATCTGGTATTCTTTATCCGTAAGCGTCAGGGCCGGGGCCACGGTAATGCTATCGCCGGTATGAACGCCCATCGGATCGACGTTTTCGATCGCGCAGATGATGATCGCGTTGTCGGCAGTGTCGCGCACCACCTCCATCTCAAACTCTTTCCAACCGAGCAGAGATTCGTCGACGAGAATCTGCGCCATTGGCGAGGCTTCAAGCCCAGAACGGCAAATCGCCTCATAGTCGTCGCGGTTATAGGCCACGCCGCCGCCCGTGCCGCCAAGGGTAAAGGCGGGGCGGATGATGGCGGGCAGGCCCACGTATTCGATCGCTTCCATCGCCTCGGCCACGCCGGCCTTGATGTCATACTTGCCATTGGGCAGTTTTGGCGCGGCGATGATCGTCGCCTTGGGGTTTTCGAGGCCGATGCGGTCCATCGCCTCGCGGAACAATTTGCGATCTTCTGCCATTTCAATGGCTTCGCGCTTGGCGCCGATCAGCTCTACGTTATACTTTTCCAGCACGCCCATGTCGGCCAGCGCCAGCGCAGTGTTCAACCCAGTCTGCCCGCCCATAGTCGGCAGCAGCGCATCGGGACGCTCTTTTTCGATGATCTTGGCCACGACTTCCGGCGTGATCGGCTCAATATAGGTCGCATCGGCCAGCCCCGGGTCGGTCATGATCGTGGCGGGGTTCGAGTTGACGAGGATGACACGGTAGCCTTCCTCGCGCAGCGCCTTGCAGGCTTGGGCACCGGAATAGTCAAACTCGCAGGCCTGTCCAATAACGATGGGCCCTGCACCGATAATCATGATTGATTTGATGTCGGTTCTTTTTGGCATAGCGGCCCCCAATCTGCGCAAAATTTTGTGGGTTATAACGGGCGTGCAGGGGGGTGCAAGGGGCATATGGCGATCAGGCGCGGGTCATGACCCAAACGGTAATAAGGTACAGGGCAACAGTCAGCGCGCAACCGGCCAAAAGGGCGATCCAAAACCCGAAACCCGCGCGCAGCATCACAGGGATCAGCACAAACATCGGCAAGGAGGGAATCACATACCACAAGGTCGCCGCCGCATGATCGGCCAAGCGTGGCGGGTCTTGGGTGTCGCGCCACAGCCAGATCATGCCCAAAACCGACACTAACGGCAAGGATGCAATCAGCGCGCCGATGCCTGCGTGCCGCCGCGCCACTTCAGATGCGACCGCAATCAAAACCCCCGAAACCGCCGCTTTGATGAACAGATAGAGCATGAAATTTCTCCTCTCGAAAAACCCTATCCCTTTCATCTTTGTAAAAATACTCAAATCCGATCCGCACCGCCAACCCAATGCCGCCCCGCTACACCGGCCCCATCACCCCGCGCCAACGCCGCCCAAAGGGGCTCGATGCCCCTGCGGGCGGCCCCCCCCTTGCTGCCGCTTGGGCTTGACTTCACCGCCCGCGCGATGTGTATCAGCGGAACTGGAAAATAAGCCCTTTGAAAGGGGATAATGATGCACGCCTATCGCAGCCACACTTGCGCCCAATTGAATGCCAGCAACGTTGGCCAAGACATCCGCCTGTCGGGCTGGGTGCATCGGGTCCGTGACCATGGCGGCGTGTTGTTCATCGACTTGCGTGACCATTATGGGATCACTCAGGTGCTGGCCGACAGCGATAGCCCTGCGTTCAAAGACCTTGAAAAGGTGCGCGCCGAGTGGGTTATTCGTATTGATGGCACGGTCAAAGCGCGGGATGCGAGCCTCGTTAACCCCAAGCTGCCCACGGGTGAGATTGAGGTGTATGCACGGTCGATGGAAGTGCTGGGCGCGTCCGAAGAATTGCCGATGCCGGTGTTTGGCGAGGTGGATTATCCGGAAGAAACCCGCCTGACCTACCGTTTCCTCGATCTGCGCCGCGATAAGTTGCATGCCAATATGATGCTGCGCTCCAACGTGGTGCGGTCCATCCGCAACCGGATGTGGGACCAAGGCTTTAACGAATTTCAAACCCCGATCATTACAGCATCCAGCCCAGAGGGCGCACGCGATTTTCTGGTGCCGTCGCGCCTGCACCCCGGCAAGTTTTACGCCCTGCCGCAGGCGCCGCAGCAGTTCAAGCAGTTGATCATGGTGTCGGGCTTTGACAAGTATTTCCAAATCGCGCCCTGTTTCCGCGATGAAGACCCCCGCGCCGACCGCTCGCCAACTGATTTCTATCAGCTTGATATTGAGATGAGTTTTGTGAAGCAAGAAGACGTGTTTGCCGCCGTGCAGCCTGTCGTGCAGGGGATTTTTGAGGAATACGGTCGTGGCAAGAAGGTTGATACCGACTGGCCGCTGATTGCCTATAATGACGCGCTGAAATGGTACGGGTCCGACAAGCCCGACCTGCGCAACCCGATCAAAATGCAGGACGTGAGTGAGCATTTCCGCGGCTCCGGCTTTGCGATTTTCGCTAAGCTGTTGGAATCCGAGGGCAACGAGGTCCGCGCTATTCCCGCGCCTACGGGTGGCAGCCGTAAGTTCTGCGACCGGATGAATGCCTTTGCGCAACAGCAGGGTCTGCCGGGCATGGGCTATATCTTCTGGCGCAAGGCCGAGGATGGCAGCATGGAGGCCGCTGGCCCCTTGGCGAAAAACATCGGGCCGGAGCGGACCGAGGCTATTCGCGTGCAGTTGGGCCTAAATGAAGGCGACGCGGCGTTTTTCCTTGGCGGCAAGCCGGAAACCTTCCAAGCCGTTGCTGGCCGGGCGCGCAATGAGATTGGCAATGAGTTGAAGCTGTCGGAAACCGATACGTTCCGCTTTGCTTGGATCGTTGACTTCCCGATGTTTGAAAAAGACGATGAGGGCAAGATCGACTTTAGCCACAACCCGTTTTCCATGCCGCAAGGTGGGATGGAGGCGTTGCAGGGTGATCCGCTTAACGTCTACGCCTATCAGTATGACCTTGCCTGTAACGGGTATGAGTTGATCAGTGGCGGCATTCGCAACCACAAGCCGGAAATCATGTACAAGGCGTTTGAAATCGCGGGCTATCCGAATGATGAGGTCAACAAGCGGTTCGGCGGCATGGTCAAGGCGTTCAAATACGGCGCCCCACCCCACGGTGGCTGTGCGGCGGGGATTGACCGGATCGTGATGTTGCTAGCCGATGAGGCGAACATCCGCGAGGTTATCATGTTCCCGATGAACCAACGCGCCGAAGATCTGCTGATGAATGCGCCGTCGGAGCCGACGAATGAGCAGCTGCGCGAGTTGCATCTGCGTGTCATTCCAAAGGAATAAGCGGTTTTGGCCCTATGAATTGCCCCATAGGGCCACCTTGCTTGCAGTTTGGGCTTGAAAATCAGCCCGCTTGGGCGCATATGCCCGCAAAAGCCTGCATTTTTGCGGGCTCAAATTTATTGGAGTGACCATGGCCAAAGAAGACATTCTCGAATTCCCCGGTGTCGTAAAGGAACTTTTGCCGAATGCGACATTCAAGGTCGAACTTGAGAACGGCCATGAATTGATCGCTGTGATGGCAGGCAAAATGCGCAAAAACCGCATTCGTGTTCTGGCAGGCGACAAGGTTCAGGTAGAAATGACGCCTTACGACCTGTCCAAGGGCCGTATCAACTATCGTTTCAAGTAACTTCATGCGGTTGATCCTCGGCTCGGCCAGCCCGCGCAGGCTTGATTTGTTGGCGCAGATTGGTGTGGTGCCGGATGCTGTGCTGCCCCCCGACATTAACGAAGACCCGTTAAAGGCCGAGCTACCGCGCCCCTATTGCGCGCGGATTGCGCGGGAAAAGGCGCTTGCGGTGCAGGCGGGGCCGGATGATTTGGTGCTGTGCGCCGATACCACCGTGGCTTTGGGGCGGCGGATCATGGGCAAGCCTGCCGATGCGGGGCAGGCGGCGGCGTTTTTGGTCGCTTTGGGCGGGCGCAGGCATTCGGTGATTACCGCTGTGGCCTTGCGTTTGGGTGACAGGTTGTGGACCCGCGAAGTGGTGTCTGCGGTGAAAATGAAGCGGCTGTCGGACGCGGAGTTGAACGCCTATCTTGCGTCAGGCGATTGGCGCGGCAAGGCGGGGGGCTATGGCATCCAAGGGTTGGCCGGTGCGTTTATCCCGTGGATTTCGGGGTCGTTCACGGGAATCATGGGGTTGCCTGTGGCGGAAACCGCCGCGATGCTGGGCACAGCCGGATACCCTGTTTGGAAGGAAAAGCCATGAAGGGCCGGATTGTCGTTTTGGACGAGGTGCAGGGGCGGCCTGCGGCGGCGTTGATCGTTGACGGGCAGTTGCAGGATTTGCTGGTGGACCCGATCGGCGATGACGCGCTGCCCGGTGCGATTTACCGCGCGGTTGCTGACCGTTTGATGAAGGGGCAGGGCGGCGTATTCGTCAAGCTGCCCGACGGCAATGGATTTTTGCGCCAGACATCGGGCATAGCGCCCGGGGCGCGGTTGTTGGTGCAAGTGACGGGGCCTGCCGAGGCGGGCAAAGCTGTGCCTGTGACCACGCGGCTGTTGTTCAAAAGCCGATATGCGATTGTGACGCCGGGGGCGCCTGGGCGTAATATTTCGCGTCGGATTAAGGATGAAGGCGTGCGCGCCGCGCTTGAAGGTTTGGCCGAAGCTGGGATGGCGAGCGCGGATGAGACGCTGGGGCTGATCCTGCGGTCGGCCTGCGAGGGCGTGGATAGTGACGAGATTGCCGCCGATATTGCCGCGATGCGCGATTTGGCCGAGGCGGTTTTGGCCGATACCAATGGCGGGCCGGAGCTGCTTGTCGAAGGGGCAGGGGCGCTTGAGGTGGCCTGGCGCGATTGGGCCGATCCGGCCCCCGATGAGGTGATTGAGGGCGGTTTTGCCGATCTGGGTGTGCTGGAAATGATTGATGCCGTGCTGGCGCCGCATGTGGCACTGGCCGAGGGGCATATGATGATTGAACCCACGCGCGCGCTGCTGGCGGTGGATGTGAACACAGGCGGTGATACCAGCCCTGCGGCGGCGCTGAAGGCGAATATTGCGGCGGCGCGGGATTTGCCGCGTCAGTTGCGGCTGCGCGGGCTTGGCGGGCAGATTGTGGTGGATTTTGCGCCGATGCCCAAACGCGACCGCGCTGTGCTGGACCAAGTGCTGCGCGCGGCGTTCAAAGGGGAGTCTGCCGAGACGAGTTTGGTGGGCTGGACGGTGCTGGGCCTGTACGAGTTGGTGCGCAAGCGGGATCGTTTGGCGCTGGGGGATGTGTTGGAGAGCGGAGTATGAGCTGCCCGATTTGCGCGCGTGATGCCGACCCGAAATACACGCCGTTTTGTTCGCGCCGCTGTGCGGATGTTGACCTGGCCAAGTGGCTGAACGGGTCTTATGCCATCCCCGCAGCCGTGACGGATGTGGACGAGGACGGCGAGACCGGGCAGGACGAGGTTGCCCGTCAGTAAGTTGCGCCAGTAAATCGCGAAAGGGGCGCGATTTTTTGCGCAATCCCTCTGGACAGCCCCCGCCTGCTGTCCTAATACCGCGCCTACGTGCCCGAATAGCTCAGTTGGTAGAGCAGCGGATTGAAAATCCGCGTGTCGGCGGTTCAAATCCGTCTTCGGGCACCACTTCATCCCATTGATATTAATACGAAAAGCTTTGGTTGCGGGCATCTTGTGCTTTGCTTGGTAAGCGCCATTTGTACTTTTGGGCTACCCATGGGCTACCAAACGCTGATCGTGGGCTACGTTGATGTTTAGGAGAACAAAGGCTGCAGAGCAGATTCTCATGCCGTCTTTTTGCAAAAAGGCACTCTGCAATGCTGAGGATGCCGCGGCGACACTGGTTTTGCTCATTATAAATTTCGAAGATGAAAAGAGTTTTTGTCTTCCGAAGGACAATCCCGGACTTTTCGCCTATAGAGGTTGGTCACACAAAAGGAGGGATACCACATGGTCGATATTGCCAAGTTTGAGTCTAGTTTTTTGAAAGTCGAGCAGGTCGCAGCTCACTACGGGGTGTCTGCTGCTTCGATTTGGCGTTGGAAGCGCGAAGGCGACTTTCCGGCGCCATTTAATGTGGGTCGAGGCTGCACACGGTGGAGGCTGGCAGATATTGAAGACCATGATGCGAAGCTAGAAACGTGCTTTGTCGAAAGGCTCGACTATTTTGGCATAGCGGCGTGACTGCCTGAACGAACCTATTTGGTTTCCCAAGCTTCGGGTCGGCGCTCTGGGCCATTGCGCCAATTCAATGACGCGTCTTTCATGTGCAGCCGCCCCCGACGGGGAATGGCTGCACATCCACACCCCCAGTTCCTAAGGGACCAGCCGTTGGTTCTTCTACCTTTGGTCAGATGCAGTCACGGGGTCCAACATCGCCCTGAGCGCCCTAACGCGTTTCGGTGTGATACACGGGTCGCGCCCGCCTGAGATGATCCGGATGAATTCGACCCAGCCTTTCTCGTTTGCAGTCAGGTGCTCCCAGTTGGGAACCATGTGGCGGGGTGTGGTGAAGGGGGTGTCGCTCATTTGCCAAAAATCCCCCGCAGTGCTGTCCGAGCCCGTCCGGCCAGTCTCGGGTCGCTATTGTCAGATGCATCGCGCAGCTCGTCGAGCCAGCCCTGTTCGTTCTCTGTGACGGGCGACCCGAAACATTCAATCAGTGCCGCCGCTGCGGTGGTGCCAACGGATTGCGCCAGTGTGAGCCGCATAAGAAGGGCAGGATCCACCTCCAGCGCCTTTGCCATTCCGGGAACGCGATCTAAAGCCAGCTTGGTCGACCCTAGCTTCAACAGTGTGATCATGTTTGAATTCTTGAAGCCTGCGTCGCGGGCCATCTCTTGCTGGGATTTGCGGTGGCTGATTTCGTTGATGCGTGCGTTGATGAACTTAGTGGCCGCGGTGTCTTTGTGTGGGTGTGTCATTGATATCGCTCTCATTTGTTACTTGATATCAATTATATAGGTAGAAAAATGACGGCTGTTTCACAGGAAGAATAGGGATGTTTGAAAAGACCGAAGTCCTAGAAGGGGAGCGGTGTCTGATGGGGATGGCTTGGGGCGCCGCAGGCGTTTTTGAGGGAGATTCCTCCACCCCGAACTAGGCTCGCAAACGATTATGGCGGTCTGTGAGCTGCCAATTGCGTTGGTATGCTCGGGTGGAGGCTGAGGGAGTGGCGCTTCCGCAGATAGGGCACGTCGCCTCATTGGCGTCTATCATCATGGGGCCGTCAAGGGTTCAATAAACCAGCTGTCGCGATCTAAGGAGTGGTGCGTCTGACCTGCTTAATGTCCGTTGCGGTTTCGGCAATGGACGGCCCTCAACCGGCCTTCGCGGGGTCGGGCCACGCCGCAGTGCAGAATCACCAAAGCGGTCATTGGCTTTTCAAGCACTAGCCAATACTTTTCGGCATCGAGCCTGTAAGCAAACTTTGCAGTCATGGTTTCAAATGAGCTCTAAATCTTTGAAGGCGCACCTGATGGGCTCACTCCATAACACTGGTGGTCTGTTAGCGTAAATCATCCTAAGCAACGCCTACGTTTATGCTGCGATAGCGGAAGAAGCCTTCGTAGATATGGAAAAGCGATGTGCATCAGGCTGATGTCGTAGTTTGCCAACCCTGCTTCAATGCCGCGATGATAAGTGCCGATCGATTCATAAGTAACGCGCGAGACCCAGGCATCATTTGCCTAAAGTGCCGGGACTTTACCCCCCCCTCTTTGTCGTTGTCGAACTGTTTGTGCACCCTCATGAAAAGCCAATACTCATCCAATTTGTCTTTCGACATATCGATCCAAATGACATCTCCATATATCTTTTGCGACGTTGACGCGCACTCTCATTCAAGGGAGACGAATTGCTTAGTGGCAGAACAAAGGCAGAGTGCAGTTGCCAAAAACGTCCACGGCCTCAAGTCGAACGACCGTGTCGAAGTGATCCGTGACATCGAAAACCGCAGTGCCTGATCATGCGCATAATCCAAATTCAAGCATAGCGCGTGAACATGGGGGGTGGATTGCATGATGTAGATCGCCTGCAATGAAAATGGAATATTACATGCTATTGACCAAAGCTATGATTTCACCCGCTGTATTGTTATTTGGTGCTTCAGCTTTGTCTGGACTGCCAATCGCATCGCTTGCTGCGGACAACGAAATGGTCGCTTTCAGCCCAGCACCTTTGTATACCTTTGGCCCGTATTGGGAAGACATACATCTGAACGAATACGAATTTTACTTTTACCCCGACGCTATGTCTGATGATGGAACTGCGGTAATAGGAAGAGGCGAAGACGATGATGAGGGATATACATATACGTTTTATTGGGACACCGTCACTGGAGATTTGAAGCTATTTCCAAGTGTGGAGCTCGCCGAGGAAAGGGCTTATGCCATCTCCGCCGACGGTTCGGTCGTCGTAGGTCGAATGAATGGTTATGCCGCCCGTTGGGTCGTAGGTGATACCATAACCGTAGATAAGATTTTTGGCGAAGACTATAGTTCTGACGCCAAGCACGTTTCTTTTGACGGCTCCGCTGTCGCAGGCGAGATCAGAAACGGTCTTAATGGAAATAGGCGTGCAGTTCATTGGGATACAGAAAATGGACTAACTCAGGTTGACGAAGGTGCAACATGGGGACTTAACGAACAAAAAGTGGCTGGTATTTCGCGTGATGGGACTACTATCGTAGGGACGGCTAATGGTGACGGTCTGTCAGACACAGCTTATCGTTGGACTGCTGAGACAGGTATGGTCGATTTGCGAACCGGGAGCAGCTGGGCCGTGGGTAGCAACTGCTGTACCACTTCTCAAGTTAGCGGCGTCTCTGAAGATGGTAGAGCTGTGGTGGGAGAGGCATACGATGGAGACAATGTTGTCCGGGCGTTTTATTGGCATGCCAACGACGGGATCATGGTGGACATCGCTTCCACATCTGTTGATAATTGGGCTTCCGAAAATTTATTACGTAATAATGCTCCGGTAAACTCAAATACAACTGATATTTCTGCAGATGGTTCAACTGTTATAGGCTATGCTTATGCTGCAGGGCGCGCCTTTCGGTGGACTGAGGCGACCGGTATGGTTAACCTCGTGCGCACCGATTTTGATGACGGGACAACTGCGGATTGGGGGACGTTGTATACGTATGCGAATGCTGTATCCGCTGACGGTTCTGTCGTCGTGGGGGAAGCAGCGTCGGAGACGGATGGCCTGACACAAGCATTTCGTTGGGACGAAAGCAGTGGATTGGTAAATCTTGCTACAGGCAGTGATTTTGGGAATAACTCTTCGAAAGCGGAGTTTGTTTCAGCTGACGGGAGCGTTATTGTAGGGACTGTAGACGGCGTATATGACCCTGTGAGTGACGTCGAAAACGAGCTCGTCTTTATTTATAAAAATGCAGCCTTTGGCGGTGTCATGCTTGACGCTGCAAATACACAAGCTAGCATTTCTCAAAATGCCCAAGCCCAAGGAGCTGCTATTGCAGTTTTCACAGCAAGTCTCGGTAATTCAGTGCAGGCCGAGCTAGAAGTTGATACTGCTGGGCAGATGAACTTCATGGCAAACGCTGGTAGCACACCTAAATTGCCAATGGCGATTAAAATCTCAGCAGCCCGTTCTTCAAATGACAGCACCTCCACCCTTACCGTTGGCAGTATATCGGCAGCAGTAGGGCTTTCTGATGAGCTAACTGTCGGTGGCTCTCTGAGCCGCGGTAGAGATGGAACTTCACTGAGCGGCTTTGGCTTCACTGGTGACATGACAGCCCTTAGTGGTTTCGTGCGTGGTAAGTCGTTTGGTGGCACTGGATTAACTTGGAAAGCCTCTCTGGCCACAAGTGGTGGTGATGTCACGATTGGACGTGACGACAGTTTGACCGGAACAGAAACTGCCACAGGCGCTTCATTGTTGATTGTCACTGAGAACTGACCCGGCAACAGCAAAAATTGTCACTGAGAACTGACCCATGTGCAACCTTGCCTCAGCTTGAATCAGCTGGGGGCACTTGGAGTGATAGACATGAGTTTTTTAAAAGTTATCCGGGGATGGGCGCTGCGAGAGAAGATGCCCATTCGCGAGATCGCGCGGCGCACGGGCATCTCGCGCAACACGATCAAGAAGTATTTGCGGGAGGGGATTGTTGAGCCAGCGTTTCAGACGCCGGATCGTCCGAGCAAGCTGGATCCGTATGTCACTCAGCTGACAGCATGGCTTGTTTCGGATCAGCGCAAATCACGCAAAGAGCGCCGGACTGC
>NZ_ATVN01000010.1 GCF_000420745.1 Pseudorhodobacter ferrugineus DSM 5888 | reverse complement strand
TAAACACGCCTGTCAGGCAACGGGCAGCGGATGTTTACATCCGCGAGAGGGGGGATTCCCTGGCGAAGTATGCGGTCGCCTTTTTTAGGATGTCCCGTTCCTCCGTGAACCTAACGAGATCGCGCTTCAGACGGCGGATCTCATCGGCTTGGGCATCGACCTCTTTGATCACCTTCGCGGGCCGCGAAAACAGCTTTTGCCAACTGTAGATCGACTTGGTGCTGCTTCTCGGCGATTGCATTCGCAATGCGCCTGTCAGCCAACGGACACCCAATCGCTCGGCCACATCGCGCACCGGATAGCCCCGATCCTCGACTTGGGCCACCGCATCGCGCTTGAACTCATCTGTGAATTTAGCTCCGGACATCGCGTCCTCCTTGCTTCCAAAATTACCAAGCAAGGCGTCTACAAATCTAGGCGCTATTCAGAAAGGTGCCTTGGCCAAACATTGCACGCCGGAGATATTCAACACAGATCACGGCAGCCAATTCACCAGCGGCGCTTGGATCGGCGAACTGATCGACGTTAAGGTCAAGATCAGCAAGGGCGGAAAAGGCGCATGACGTGATAATCGGATGATTGAGCGGATCTCGCGCTCCTTGAATTACGAATAAGTCTGCCTGAACGCCTTTGAAACAAGTTCAGGAATTCGGCTCGGGATCAGCAAATGGCTGACCTATTACAACTCTCATCGCCCGCATTCGACGTACTGCATACTGACCCCAGACGAGGCCTGTGCCGGCAAAACACACGCGATGAGATTAGCAGTTTAATTGAAACCGTTGTCCCCATTAACAAGGCTGCAAACTGGTCGAAAAACTAGGACCAACTCTGACCCTGCAGTTTTGAACGCACACCCATCGATGTAACAATTTCGTCGCGCCCGTTTTGAGACACCGCTAGTGAACCAAGAATTCTGCATGTAATGCGCCAGCGGCATTTATGCTTTTCAAGATGTCTATCATATCGTGCGGGGCGACCCCCAAAGCGTTAAGGCCGGCCACCACTTCAGAGAGATTTGTGGATCCATCAACCTCCGCCATGCCAGTTCCGAGGGCTGGTGTAATGCTTGCGTTCGTTCTTGGCACAACGATTGTTTGACCATCACTAAAGGGATTGGGCTGCACCACAACGGGGGCCTCCTCGACACGCAAGGTTAGGCTGCCTTGCGCAACTGCGACCCGACTGATCCTAACATCTGCGCCCATCACAATCGTTCCGGAGCGTTGATCTACAACGACGCGGGCGCGCGTTTCCGGTTCCACAGACAGATTTTCGATGCGCCCTATCGCATGGGCAGGGGATGCCATGCGTGATGCGCCCAGATCAAACGCCACTGTTCCGGCATCCAGCATAGCGGCCACATTGCGCCCGAAATTTGTATTGATGACCGCTTCAATACGGCCGGCAGTGGTGAAATCAGGGGTGCGCAACGCAAGCCGGATGGTCGTCAAACCAGCAAAATCAAAATCGACCTCTTGCTCAACTCGGGCACCCGACGGGATGACACCTGCAGTAGGGACACCTTGGACCACACGCGCAGCAGCACCTTCAGCGGCGATACCGCCGGCGATTATTGTCCCTTGGGCAACGGCATAAACCTGACCGTCCGCGCCGTTCAAGGGCGTCATGATCAAGGTCCCCCCCAAAAGGCTCTTTGCATCGCCGATTGCAGAAACCGTTACATCAATGCGCCCGCCCATCCTTGCAAAGGGTGGAAGCGATGACGTCACAAAAACCGCTGCGACGTTTTTGGGGCGAAACTGCTCACCATTTACGTTAACCCCCAAGCGTTCGAGCAAATTCGTCATAATTTCTTCGGTAAAGGGCGCATTTCGCATTCCATCACCGGTTCCATTCAAACCCACGACAAGCCCATAGCCCACCAAATCATTGCCGCGAACACCATCGAATTCGACCAAGTCCTTAATTCGGATCGGGGCTGCAATCGCCAAACTTGGAAGGAGGAGCAAAACCAAAAACAATTTAATCATCTTAGAAAGTCCACCAGTCTTAGGCGCGAAAGACGCGCCGTTACGGAGTAAAGAGTTTCCAACTGCGTTTGAGCCGCTTCCATGCGGGTTGCTGCCTCATACGGATCAACGGCCAACAAGTTGGAGCGTGCCAGTTCAAGCGCCGACGTTTCGGCTTGGTTGCGGGTTTGCGCCTGCTCTATGCGCGCCTGTTGCATCCCAAGATCAGCCGCGCGATAGGTGCGATCCGACTGGTTCGCAAAAAGCGATGTCCCCGCAATCTGCACAATCTGAACGCCTGTGGCTGAATCCGGCACCACAGCACCGCGCCCGACAAGTGCAACCATCGCCAAGGACTTCAGCGTATCGCGCATGACCGGATCCACGGCCGTAAACCCAAGGTCGACCCTGTCTTCGGCGGAAATAGACAGGGAACCTGCGCTGGGCCCACCGAGATATCCCACCGCCTCAAACCCTGCAGGATCGTCGAACCAACTCTGGACTGCCGCCTCAATGTCGCCGGCGGTGGAAGCGCCTGCACCCGCAATATCAGCCTCAAGCGCGGAAAGAATGACATCCACCCCTGCCACGGCCGGACCGTCGCTTGCAATCCCAGCAAACAACGTTTTGTCGCCGACCTTAGTATTCAACGCCGCAAGAACAGAGGCAAAGCGTGCACCTGCATCACTGATCAAGCTTTGCAACGCCTGCGGATTTTCTGCATTGGCCGCCGTTAGCAACGCTCCGCCAAGGTCTTGGGTTAGCGAATCAATTTGTCCGAAAACCGACTGCATAGCGTTGGCGGTTGTCGCAGCCGTATCGGTCGCGAACCTATATCCCTTTAGCCGTGACAACGTGCTTTCCAATGCGGAAAAACGTGTCAGGTCACCGCCCAGCTTTTGACCGATGTTTGCAGAATAACCAGTCGTTAGCTCTTGGGCCGCAGTATTGGCTTGTTGTTTCAAGCTCGTTGTCATCCGACGAAGCATGAAGGTCTGCGCCATGTCACCTATGCTGTTCATTGGCATTTCAAATTCCCAATAAGATTTGAATCAAATCATCTGCGGTTTGGATAACTTTTGCATTTGCAGCATAGGCCTGCTCCACCAAAAGCAAGTCTTGCAGCTCTCGGTCCGTATCAACGCCGCTTTCCATTTCCAAACTTTGTAACGCTGTCGCCCGCGCAGCAGCGAACCCTGCGTTTGCCTCGAGAAGCAGACCTTGGTTCATCGTTGCCGAGGCAACCTTCGATGCAAGGCTCATCACACTTTGATTGCTGCCCGCTAATGCGCCCGATGCGGTTGGTTGAAAGGTGTTGATAACGGATTGCATCGCAGAAAGCAGGGCTGACTGGCCAACCGGCCCCTGCGTCAGAGCGCCAAGACCGTCTCGCACTCTCCAAACCGCGCCACCTGCGTTCGGGTCGACGGCCGCATTCAATGCCATTCGACCCGAAATCCCTTCCTCATTTGCATTTAGGAAAGCGGCTCCGTGATCGGTAAAGAGCCCGGCCGCGCCGATACTCAAAGTTCCGTCAACCAGAGGGTCTTGAAAACGGTTTATCAAATTGCGGGCAACAGCATCAAGTTCGACCTGCGCATTGGGGGCCAACTGGTCACGAATGGCAAAGTTGGCAGATAGGGATCCACCTGTGATTGCACCGCTTTGTGTAGTATTGATCGGTCTCCCATTGATGCTAAGCCCAGATAACGCACCAGAGGCAAGTGTCATGTCTGGCGTGATGATTCCGACTGCTGAAAACGCAAGCTTTGCAGGTTGACCCTCTAGCAATGTCGCGCCGCCCATTGAAAACAGGGTGATGCGCCCATTGTCTGCCTGGACTTCTCGGAGCGGAATAATGGCCGCGACCTGATCAATCAATTGCTGGCGCTGATCCACGAGTGCCGACGCGTCGCGCGCCGTTGCAAATGATACAGTAATGCTTCGGTTCAGCTCTGCGATCGCAACCAACGAGTGATTTACAATTTCCACTTCAGTTGCAATTTGGGTATCAGCAGTGCTGCGAGACGTCTGGATATCATTGGAAATCGTGCGGAAACTGGTGACTACGCCACGAGCTGCCTCAACAACATTGGATTGCCGAATCAAACTCTGCGGATCAGCAGATGCAGCAATCAATGCGGTATTGAAGGCCGCAAAGCGTCCGTCAAACGAAGTCGTGTCATCGGGGCTGCCAAAGACTGCACCCAGCCGTGATAAAAAATCCGCCTGCAGATTCAGGCCTGCGGCGTTGGCTCCTGCAAGGCGTCTGTCTGCTATTAACGCTTGGTTGATGTCACGCGAAACACCGGTAACCTGCACACCATGTCCCGTATCACCAAGCCTACGTGCTGTGACCTGCAGTTCGCGCCGACCGTAGCCATCGGTCAATGCATTTGCGATATTGGAGGAGATTAGTTCTGCCGAACGCGCAGCGGCATTTAACCCTGAAAGCGCGCTCGACATGGCACCTGAAATACTCATCTTCCAGGCCCCCTATCGTTTAATATTGGTGGTTTCTTGCAGCATCTCATCAACCGTCTGAATGACTTTTGCGTTTGACGAATAGGCCCGCTGCGTTTGGATCAGGGCTGTCAGTTCCGCAGCCACGTCGGTCGTCGAGCCTTCACGGGCATAACCGACAACCGTACCCGTGGGGCCGTCCCCTGCATCCCACAAAAAGAATGAACCGGAGTCAGGTGATATTTTGTAGGTCTGATTGTTGAGTGCGATTAATCCATTCAGGTTCGGCACATCAACCATCGGGATCTGGTACAAGCGCCTTGTAAAACCGGTATCATACGTTGCATTGATATAGCCACGATCGTCCACCTCAACCGCCGTCAAATTGCCAACCGGAGATCCGTTCTTAGTGATCGACGTTGGCGCGAAACTATCAGACAGTTGGGTCAAACCATTCGGGTCGCCCAGGCGCCCAATCGTCAAGGTTAACGGACCGCCTGCCACGGTCAGTTCCACTGTGCCATCGGTGGCTGAATAGACACCACCCGAAACCGAAGCGACTGAGAGCAATGTGCCGCCCGATCCGCGCGAATCATCAAAGGTCAAAGTGTATTCACCAATCACGGCCCCAGCCTGCGCCGAGTCTTTGATGATCATCGTCCATTCATTTGACGACCCAGAAGCCGGAACCGTTGGCGCAAACGAAATATCCAAAGTTTCTGACGTGCCAAGGTTACCAAAATACTCGATCGAAAGAGGCAATGTATCACCCCCAGAGCCGGCTGCTGTATTGGTAGCCGGCAGGTTGACGCCAAGCTTCATGGCCGTTGTCGGATCGCCTGCTTGCTGATTGGCATTGATTGTTACAGGTACAAGCCCCGCCACAGTATCGCGCGGAAGGACCGGAATTGTGCCATCACCGTTTGCAGGCCAGCCCAATAGAACCAAACCCGATTCAGTGCGCAAAGTCCCTACGGAATCTGGCCGAAAGGACCCCGTTGTCGTCAACATCATTGAACCATTTGAAAAATTCTGTGAAATCCCCCCTGCGGGTCCAACCGGGATCATGCCACGCCCTGAAATCGCAAGGTCAAGCGCGTTTGACGTCGTCACCAATGCGCCACGTTCGTCGATCATTCGGGTACTGGTCGCACGCACGCCGCCCGCAGAATAGACACCCGCACCCTGCGACTGCGTCAGCACCATGCTTTGGAAATCTGCATTGGCACGTTTGTAGCCATAGGTGCCGGAGTTGGCGATGTTATCTGAAATAGTCGCGAGGCGTGTGGCGTTGGCGTTAAGCCCGGCCACCCCGGCGTTGAGCGAGGAGGAAATCGTCATGTGTTAGCGCCTTTCTGCTGCTTGGACCCTTGGTCAGGGCCCAAACTGCATCCAGCGACTTAACATCGCGCTAACATGTAAAAGTTGATCCTATTTCTCGCATAAGTCTCTGATTTCACCTATCTCGCCGCAGCAAAACCACCTCCAAACGGTTGTTGCGTATGGCCACGGGGTTAGCCGTGACAGGCTTGCGGTCTGCAAATCCACCAATCCTGGCGATTTTGTCCGAATCAACTCCAGCGTCTTGCAGCAACACACGCATCGCTTGCGCGCGCGCAGCAGACATGGCCCAAGCGGGGTTTTCGATCAAAGTAATCGGAAATGACCGCACAAAACCATTCACAGCAAGCTTGTTACTCGTGATCGAAAGGACTTCGGCAATCAGCGCGGCGATATCCTTGGTTACGGGCGACGGAGTTGCTGTCAAACCATCAAACAAGGGTGCATCCGCCAAATCAAAAACCTCAATCACCAAACCCTCATCCGTGACTTTTGTCACGACATGGCGCAACGCGCGCTCCATCGTCATGCTCTCGCCACTTCGTGCATTCAGCGCCTTTTCTATTTCGGCCGCTTGCGCTTGCAAGGCTTGGTCGGTTCCGGCGCCAGACTCACTTGCCGCCGAATAGGCATTTACTGCCCCCATACCGCTTTCGGGTTGTTCGCCTTGGGCAGTCACACTGTCGCCGCCAAAGGCACCATCGCCCCCGCCGGAAATCCGGTTCACCGGAATCGTCGGGCTGAAATAATCAGCCAGCCCTTTTCGTTGCTTTTCAGTTGTCGCATTCAGCAGCCACATAAGCATAAAGAAGGCCATCATAGCCGTCACAAAGTCAGCATAGGCCACTTTCCACGCCCCACCGTGGTGCCCGCCACCTTGAATAATCTTCTTTCGCTTAATGATGACTGGTCTGGCATTTGATTGCCCGTCCATCACATCACCCATTTATTCACCCACGGTCAGGTTTACCCGAAAGCGGTGAAGGTGATCTTAACCTGTAAATTTTTCCTGATTTTAGCCACCCCAACGCGTCAGGGGGAGGCAAACAAGATCAAACAAGCATTCCGCCATCGCTGTCATCGCCTGCGGCTTCTTGCAGCGCGTCAAAGTCCTCGATCGTGACATGGCGTTTGCCATCAAGCGAAATCACCTTATCCTTGCGCAGTGCCGACATCTGGCGCGAAACGGTTTCCAGGGTAAGGCCCAGATAATCTGCCATTTCTTCCCGTGTCAGCGGCAAATCAAACACCAACCGTTTTGAGGGTTGCTTGACCGCAAGGCTTGCATCACGACGCGCAATAATCGACAACAGGCTGGCAATCTTTTCCCGCGCTGTCTTGCGGCCCAAAAGCAGCATCCACTCCCGCGCCGAATCCAGTTCGTCCAGCGTCATTTCCAACAACCTCTGGCCGACATGCGGCGTCGTCAGCATCATTTCCTCAAACGGTTTCTTGCGGAAACAACACATGACAAGATCGGTCGTCGCCGTCACATCATAGGCGACAGTATCCCGCCCTGGGCGACCGACAAAGTCAGACGGCAACAACAGGCCGACCATCTGCCGCCGCCCGTCCTCCATTGTCTGGCTCAGGGTCGCTACACCCGTCACCACAGACGCCACAAAATCCATCCTGTCACCAGACCAGATCACCGTTTGGCCTGCCTGATAGCTGCGATAGTATTTTATCTGCTCCAGCCGGTCCAGCTCATCCCCTTCGCAGCGCGCGCACACGGCACGGTGGCGGATTGGGCAGTCGCCACAATCATGGGAAAAGGAAAGCGTGTCCAAGGTAGGCATATTCGAGTCTCGATTTGATCTGTGTCAATGTTCTGCAAAAGTGTATACGGCAATGCTCCAAATATGAACATACAATCAGATCTCAAGCGGCTCGGACTATTTGACGCGCGCGCACCCCGTTATACTAGCTATCCTACCGCGCCGCATTTCGCGCCGGGCGTGGGGCCTGGACAGTTTGCCGAATGGATAGAGGCGGTGCCTGCGGGTGCGTCGATCTCGCTTTATATCCATGTGCCGTTCTGTCGCCGCTTGTGTTGGTTCTGCGCCTGCCGCACGCAGGGAACTTCCTCGGATGCTCCCGTTGTGGCCTATGCCGACATGTTAAAGGCGGAAATCGCGCTTTTGCATCGCCATTTGGCCCCCGGCGTTACCCTTTCACGTCTGCATTGGGGGGGGGGCACGCCTACGCTTTTGTCGCCCGACCTGATGCGCGGCCTTGCCGATCAAGTATTCGACGCCGTGCCGCTGGCAAAGGGTGGCGAGTTTTCGGTAGAAATTGATCCCAACGAAGTCGACTCCGAGCGCCTTGATGCGCTGGCCGCTGCGGGGATGAACCGCGCCTCTATCGGGGTACAAGACTTTGATCCCGAAATCCAAAAGTTGATTGGACGCGAACAAAGCTATGAGCTGACCAAACAAGTTGTGGATATGATTCGTGATCGCGGCATCGCCAGCCTGAATGCGGATATTCTGTATGGTCTGCCAAATCAGACAAACGCGCGTATCGCCGATTCGGTGCAAAAGTTGCTGACTTTGTCACCTGACCGCGTGGCGCTTTACGGCTATGCGCATGTCCCTTGGATGAGCCGCCGCCAACAGCTTATTCCGTCCGACAAGCTACCTGGTGCGGAAGATCGCTTATCTTTGTTTGATACCGCGCGGGAATTGTTTGCATGGGATGGCTATAGCGAAATTGGCATCGACCACTTTGCCCGCCCCACCGATGGCTTGGCGATTGCCCAAGCCAATGGCACGCTGCGCCGGAACTTTCAGGGCTACACAGATGATACCGCAGCGGCCCTGATCGGGCTTGGCGCGTCTTCCATCTCGCGCTTTCCGCAAGGGTTTGCCCAGAACGCCAGTGCAACCGCAGCCCACACCAAGGCGATCCGCGACGGCCATTTTTCGGTGCATCGCGGCCATATCTTTGCGGGCGAGGATTTGCTGCGCGCGCGGATAATCGAGGCGTTGATGTGTGATTTCCGCATAGACAAGACTGAGTTGCTGCGCGATTTCGACACTTCGCCCGAGGCGGTAGAGACGATGTTCCAGTCGGCCAAGGCAACCTTTGGAGATATGGTGACTGTAACGGATGACGGCTTTGCCATCCCGCCCCGCGCGCGCCCACTGACCCGCATGATTGCCCGCGCCTTTGACGCCTATGATCACGCCAAGGCACAGCATTCGGCAGCGGTTTAAGGTTTTGTGGTCTAAGACCTCGGTCCAAAACTTTCGACGTAATCAACCATGCGCGGCATGCAGACATTTTGAAGGTCGTAATTGTCCAAAATAGTCTGCCGCGCGGCATTGCGCTGGGGTTTAAACCGCTCTGGCTCTGCCAGCGCTTCGGTCAAAGCGTCTGACCACCCCTTGATATCAAAGAAATCAACCAAGCGACCATTCACGCCGTCTTCAATCAACTCCTCGACGGGCGCCGATTTTGACCCGATGACAAATGCCCCCGCCGACATCGCCTCTAGCATCGACCAAGACAACACGAACGGATAGGTCAGATAAGCATGCGCGCGGCTGATTTGCATCAGCGCCACAAACTGCGCATAGGGCACTTTGCCAAGGAAATGCACGCGGCTCAGGTCCAGCCGGTCCTTCACCTCATCCAGAAACATCTGTTTCCACGTTTGACCGGCAGGGGCCGCAGCCCCATAGCTGACGTCATCTCCCCCCACGATCACCACCTGCGCTGCAGGCCGCGCCGCCATCACATCAGGCAGCGCCCGCATGAACGTATGATAGCCGCGGTACGGTTCCAGATTGCGGTTTACAAAGGTCAGCACCTCATCGCCTGCGTACAGCACCTTGCCATTGGGCAACTTCATACTGGCCTTGGGGTTCGGGGCCATCACTTCGGTATTCACCCCGTCGAAAATCACCTTGATCAGTGGCTGCAATGCAGGCGGATAGGTGCTGGCTTGCCACTGGGTCGGCGAAAGCCCCGCATCGGCATGCATCAAGGATTGCCCCAAATGCGCGGCGCGTGCCTGCGCTGTCATCACTGCATCAAACCCTGCCCGCGAAAACTCAGGGTCAAAACCGACATCGCGGTCCACCCCGCGATAGTAAAACTCGGCATAGACGATCAACTTGGCTTCGGGCCAAATCTCTTTCAAAAACAACGTCTCCCCCCAACCGGAATGGCCAAAGATGACATCGGGCCGATAGCCATGCTTGTCACGCAATTGCAAGCAAGCCCGCGCAGCCGATACCCCGCGATCCGACATCTGGGTGAAATTGCGCCCCAACCGCGTGGCCTTGGGGTCAGGCGCAGGCGCATAGTGGCGATAGCGAGAAAATGGGATTTTGAAATCACGTTTGTTCACCACATCCGTCAGCGCACGGCATTCATGCCCCCGCGCCTGCAAAGCTGGGGCCAGATACAAAAACTGGCCCGGAAAATTCTGATGCACGAAAAGAATTTTCATCAAGGCCCCTTGGTGGTGTTCTGCCCAAACGCTGCCCCCATCAAGGCTTTGGTATAGTCGGTCTGCGGGTCGTCAAACACCTGTGCCCCAATCCCTTGCTCCACCACATCGCCTTGCTTCATAACAATGACCTTATGCGCCAAGGCCCGTACAACCCGCAAATCATGGCTGATAAACAGATAGGCCAAGCCCTGTTTGCGTTGCAAATCGCGCAGCAATTCCACGATTTGCACCTGAACAGTCATATCCAAGGCGCTGGTCGGTTCATCCAGAAGCACCAGTTTCGGACGCAAAATCATCGCGCGGGCAATTGCCACCCGTTGCCGCTGCCCACCCGAAAATTCATGGGGATAACGGCCCATTGTGGCCGAGTCCAAACCCACCTCGGTCATAATATCGGCAACCATTTGGCGGTGGTCTTGCCCCTTGGCGGTGCCATGCACACCCAAACCTTCGGCGATGATCTGTTCGATGGTCATGCGCGGCGACAGGCTGCCATACGGGTCTTGGAACACTACCTGCATTTTCTTGCGCAGCTCGCGCATTTGCTTGGCAGGCCAGTTTTGAATATTCTGGCCCATCAACACAATCGGCCCATCCGACGGGATCAACCGCAAAATCGCTAGCGCAAGCGTGGTCTTCCCCGACCCGCTTTCGCCCACAATGCCCAAGGTTTCGCCTGCCCGCACAGAAACGCTGGCCGCGTTCACCGCCTTCACATGACCCACGACTTTGCGCAGAAACCCGCGATGAATGGGGAACCAGACGCGCAGATTTTCGGTGCGCACGATTTCCTCGCCACACTCCGGCGCAGATTCGGGGCGACCCTTGGGTTCGGCCTCCAGCAGCGTTTTGGTATAGGTGTGCTGCGGGTTGGCAAAGATTTCCGCCGTGGACCCTTGCTCCACAATCTCGCCGCCTTGCATCACGCAAACCCGATCAGCGATGCGGCGGACGATACCAAGATCATGGGTGATGAACAACAAGCTTAGGCCCTCGGCCCGCTTCAGCTCGGCCAACAGGTCAAGGATTTGCGCTTGAATCGTCACATCCAGTGCCGTTGTAGGTTCATCCGCGATCAGCAATTCCGGCCCGTTGGCCAGCGCCATCGCAATCATCACCCGCTGGCGTTGCCCACCCGACAGCTGATGCGGATACGCCCCCAAACGGCTTTCTGCATCGCGAATGCCAACCTTATCCAGCAGCTCCAAAATTCGCGCCCGCGCTGCGGCACCATCAAGGCCCTGGTGCAGGTCTAAACTTTCGGCCAATTGGGTTTCAATGGTGTGCAACGGGTTCAGGCTGGTCATCGGCTCTTGGAAAATAAAGCTGATGTCGTTGCCGCGCACACGCCGCAAATCCGCCTCGGGCGCCCCGACCATCTGGGTGCCGTTGTACAGGATAGACCCCGACACCTCGGCACTAGCGGGCAGCAGCGACACGGTCGACAGTGCTGTGACCGATTTGCCAGACCCGCTTTCGCCCACCAGCGCCACGGTTTCGCCTTTGGCCACGGTGAATGACACGCCTTTGACGGCCTGAATAACGCGGCCATCCTGCCGAAAGCCGACCTTCAGGTTGTCTACGGATAGAACAGTTTCAGTCATTGAAAGGTCTTTCGCGGGTCAAAGGCATCGCGCACGCCTTCAAAGATGAACACCAGCAGCGACAACATGATCGCGAACACAGCGAATGCCGTAAACGCAAGCCATGGCGCTTGCAGGTTTTGCTTGGCTTGCAGGGTCAACTCTCCCAGCGACGGTGCGGATGCAGGTAGACCAAAGCCAAGGAAATCCAGTACCGCCAGCGACCCAATCGTGCCCGTGATGATGAACGGCAGCATGGTCAACGTGGCGACCATCGCATTGGGCAGCACGTGGCGGAACATGATCACGCGGTCCGATACGCCCAGTGCGCGGGCCGCGCGGACATATTCAAAATTCCGCGCGCGCAGAAATTCGGCCCGCACTACACCCACAAGCGACGTCCAACCGAACAGCACCATCAACCCCACCAGCAGCCAGAAATTCATCCGCCAAATCGCAGCGACGATGATGATGATGTAAAGGCTGGGGGTTGATCCCCAAATCTCTAGCACCCGCTGAAAAATCAGGTCGACCCAGCCGCCGAAATACCCCTGCACAGCCCCTGCCGCGACCCCGATGACCGAGGTCAGAAATGTCACGATCAGTGCAAACGACACCGACAGCCGGAAGCCGTAAATAACCCTTGCCGTCACGTCGCGCGCGGTATCATCTGTCCCCAGCCAATGGTTCGTATCGGGCGGGCTGGGGGCCGCGCGGCCGATATCGTTAATGGTGTTAAAACTGTACGGAATGGGCGGCCACAAAACCCAGCCCATTTCCGTACCCTCAAGCGTGCCCGCCTCCAACGCGGCGAGTGACGCGTCAGGATAATCCAGACACGCCTCGACCCCGCCTGACCGGATCAGGCAACGCACCTCGGGGTCGCGGTATTTCGCCTCGGTCCGGAAATCGCCACCAAAGGCGGTTTCGGGATAAAACTGCAAAAACGGCGCGCGAATATCCCCGCGATAGCTGACCAGCAGCGGCTTGTCATTTGCCAGCACCTCGGCAAACAGTGACAGCCCGTACAGCACCAACAGCAGCCACAGCGACCAAAACGCCCGACGATTGGCCTTGAAATTGCGCCAGCGGCGTTGATTCAGTGGGGAAAGAGCCATCAGCCGCGCCCCTCAAAATCAATGCGCGGGTCAATCCAAACATACATCAGGTCTGAAATGATCCCAACCAGCAACCCCATGATCCCAAAAGCATAAAGCGTACCAAACATCACGGGGTAATCGCGTTCCACCACGGCCTTAAACCCCATCTGCCCCAAACCATCCAGCGAGAAAATTGTCTCGATAATCAGGCTTTGCCCGAAAAAGATCGACACAAACGCCGCCGGAAACCCCGCAATCACAATAAGCATCGCGTTGCGAAAAACGTGCCCGTACAAAACCCGACTTTCCGACAGCCCCTTGGCCTTGGCGGTCATCACATATTGCTTGCCAATCTCATCCAGAAAGCTGTTCTTGGTCAGCAGGGTCAGGGTGGCAAAACTCGCGATAGTGGAAGCGAGTATCGGCAGCGCCATATGCCACATATAATCCAGCGCCTTTCCCATCAGCGACAGGTCTGAAAACCCCTCGGATGTCAGGCCGCGCAGCGGGAAAATCTTCCAATAGGACCCGCCCGCGAACAGCACCAAAAGCAGAATTGCAAACAAAAACCCGGGTATCGCATAGGCCACGATGATAGCGCCCGATGTCCATGTATCAAACGGCGTACCATCGCGCACCGCTTTGCGAATGCCCAAAGGGATCGACACCAAATACGCAATCAACGTCGACCATAGTCCCAGACTGATCGACACCGGCATCTTTTCCAGCACCAGATCCGTTACGGAAATTGACCGGAAATAGCTTTCGCCAAAATCAAACCGCGCATAGTTCCACAGCATATCAAGGAATCGCTGCAACGGCGGCTTGTCGAACCCGAACTGCTTTTCCAACTCGGCAATAAATTCAGGTGGCAGGCCGCGCGCGCCCAGATACTCGCTGCCGCTAGTGTTTTCAGTGCCAGCATCGCCCGACCCCGAAATTCCTTGCAGCGCGTCACCGCCACCGTCCAGCCGTGCCAAAATCTGCTCAATCGGGCCGCCTGGCACGAATTGAACCATCGCAAAGTTGATGATCATAATCCCCAACAAGGTGGGAATGATCAACAACAACCGCCGAAGGATATAGGCACCCATACTGCTTACCTGCCGTTTTTTATTGTTATTTCAGCACGCCTGCCGCCTTTAGCGCGGCTGCCTTTTCCGCGTTGTACCACCAGAAACTCAATTCGCCCAGTGCATAGGGCGGCAACGTTTGCGGATGCTCATACATATTGTAATAAGCAACCGTATGACTGCCCTTATACCATTGGAAAATACCGAAGCGTTCCAACCGCATCACGCGGTCCAGCGCCTTGGTTGCCGTGGTCAGGCTTTCCAGTGAATCTGCTGCCAGCACCAGATCAATCATCCGGTCCACCGCTTTGCTTTTCAGCCCCATCGCATTGAATGACGACACATCCGCCGTGTCAGCGCCGTAATACTGCTTCAATTCGGTCCCCGAAAAATAACCCGTTTGGGCGAAATGGTTCGTGATATCAAAGTCGTATTTCGGCGGGCGGGTGCGGTCTTCCATCTGGGCGTTGTCGACCCGCGTCAAAACCGCATCGACACCCAGACTGCGCAGGTTTTCGACAAAGGGGTTTATCACGCGGTCAAAGGTCGGGCTGTCCTCCAGAAACTCGATGCGCAACACCTCGCCTTTGTCGTTGCGCCGCATCCCATCGTCGCCAACAATCCAACCCGCATCCGCCAGCAAGGCCGATGCTTTGCGCAAATTGCCACGGTCCAACTGCCGGTCACCCGAAACAGGGGCCATCAAGGCCTCATCCGTCAAAACAGACGCGTCCAGCAAACCCTCATCGACCAGCGGCTGCAAAAGCGCCGCTTCTTCGGGCGATGGCACACCAGTTGCCTCCATAAAGCTGTTGCCCCAATATGAATTGATCCGGTCATAAATCCCGTAAAACAGCGTGGCGTTCGACCATTCAAAGTTGAACATCAACCCTATCGCCTCACGTACCCGCGGGTCTTGGAACTTTTCGCGTCGCAGGTTGAATACAAACGACTGCCCCGTCGATTTTTGCCCCGATGGCAGATCGGCCTTTATAATATGGCCATTTTCAACTGCCGGAAAATCATACCCCGTCGCCCATTTGATCGAAGATGCCTCATTGCGGAACGTATAACTGCCGCCTTTGAACCCTTCGAATGCCGCGTCATAGTCAGCAAAATACTCGATACGAATGCTGTCAAAGTTGTTGGTGCCAACCCGCAGCGGGTGGTCCTTGCCCCAATAATCGGGGTTACGTTTATAGGTCACCGACTCGCCAATCCGCATCGACCCCAGAGCATAGGCGCCCGTGCCCAAAAAGGGCGTAAGGTTACTTTCGGCAAGGTCCAGCCCCTCGGCTTCATATTGCGCCTTGGACAAGACAGGCAGCCCGCCCACGTCTTGCGGCAAATCCCGAGTGGGGATGCCCGCCTTAAAGGTGAACTTTACCCGCAACGGATCAAGCGCCTCAACCTTCTCGACCTTGGTGGCAAAGATAGTGCGAAAATCGGTCAGGCCCTTGGCCAAAAAAACCTCGTAAGAAAACATCACATCCTCGGCCGTCATTGGCGTGCCGTTCGAAAACATCACATCGTCGCGCAGGTTGAAAATGACCCAAGACCGATCTTCGGGGTATTCCAGCGTGGAACACAGCAGGCAGTAATTGGCCCCCACCTCATCATCCGTGCCCTCAAGGATCGATTCGAACGCCGCCGAAGACAGCGCCGCAGACCGCCCCTTGATTGAATAGGGATTCATGCTGTCAAACCCGCCCGAGGTCCATTCCGAAATCTCGCCACCTTTGGGCGCGTCGGGGTTTACATAGTCCAGATGCTTGAAATCTGCTGGATACTTCAGCTCGCCAAACGTGGAAATGCCATGGGCCGTGATAGTGGTTTCGGCATTCGCAGCCACCGTTGCGGCTGCCAGCGCCAACATGACGGCCCCACCCATCAGCCCAAGCTTAGCCAACCTATCGGCCCGCTGCGTAATCTTGGACGGGATCGCTGTTTCAATCACTGGCATCTCATACTCCCTGCTGCGTCTCGCATTCTTGCGGGTCATGCTAGAATGTAACCCCTAGCCGCAACAAGTTGCGTTTGCGTGATTATAGTCCGAAAAACACGAAAGGCCGCCCCAGGGGACGGCCTTTGAACAACTTTCTGGCGGCACTACGAATGTGTCAAAAGAAAACGACGAAAAAGTTACGGCTGTGTTGCCAGCCAAGCGATCAGATTTGCTCGGTCCGCCGGTTTCGGCAAGCCTGCAAAGCTCATCTTCGTGCCGGGCATATAGTTCTTTGGGCTTAACAAGAAACCGTCAAGGTTCTCAGGTGTCCAGCTTTCCGAGGACATCGCAAGCAGCGCATCCGAATAGCCAAAGCCTGCAACGGCCCCCTTAACCCGATCGACCACGCCATTGATATGCGGGCCTGTGCCATCCGAGCCGTCAACCTTGTGGCAGGCTTTGCATTTGGAGAACACTTTTTCACCAGCTGCCACGTCAGCCGATGCATAAAGCTCTGCAAAGGCGGGGCCTTCTGCTGCGGCTTCGGTCACCTCGCCAGCGCCGGTATCGATGGTATAGGCCTGTTCGCCTTCGCCCCCGTGGCCGCCGGTGGAATAAAGCGCGTCAGCTGCCCAGCCCCCCAGCATGAATACCAGAAGAGAGCCACAAGCGGCCCCGACTACTTTGGTCATTGTCATCGTGTCGAACATGTCGCGCCTCACATCAGCGTTCACTTTGGGTGCTTCTAACCGCTTCCCACCTTCCAATTCAAGGTATACTAGCGCGACCAAATGCCCTTATGCCGCTTTTATCGACGGAGATTGCCTAAAATGACCGGACGCATCGCCTTTCAAGGAGAATTAGGGGCCTATTCGCACGAGGCCTGCCGTCAGGCCCGCCCCGGGATGGAGGCGGTGGCTTGCCGGACTTTTGAAGACGCGATCGAGGCGTGCCGGTCGGGTGAGGTGGATCTGGCGATGCTGCCGGTCGAGAATTCGACCTATGGTCGGGTCGCGGATATTCACACCCTTTTGCCCGGATCAGGGCTGCGGATCATAGATGAGGCCTTTGTTCGGGTTCATATCAACCTGTTGGCCGTGCCGGGAACCCAGCTTTCGCAGGTCAAGCAGGCGATGAGCCATACGGTCCTTTTAGGCCAGTGCCGCGACTTTTTAAAAACCCACGCGATCACGGCGGTGACGGGTGCGGATACGGCGGGGTCGGCCAAGGCTGTTGCCGAAAAAGGCGAGCCCGCGCTGGCGGCGCTGGCATCGGAATTGGCGGGCGAGATTTACGGGCTGGATGTTCTGGCGCGGCAAATCGAGGACCAATCCAACAACACGACCCGATTTTTGGTGATGTCGCGCGAGGCGGATCATTCGCGCCGCGCCCAGAAAATGATGACAACCTTTACCTTTCGGGTCCGGAATATTCCGGCCGCGCTTTACAAGGCGATGGGGGGATTCGCGACCAATGGTATCAACATGACAAAATTGGAAAGCTATATGGTGGGCGGGTCTTTTACGGCCACGGAATTTTATGCCGATATTGAAGGCCACCCCGAGGATGCGAATGTAAAATTGGCGATGGAAGAGCTGAAATTTTTCACATCAGAACATGATATTGTGGGGGTCTATCCGGCGGATCCGCGGCGGGATTGAATGCGGACAAAGGCAAATGTCCGCGCGCGGTCATTTCTGCAAGTCTTTGATTTAGTGAAATAATGCATTTTTTAGTAACCAAATATTAACCCGCGAACGCGGACGGCGTTGTGCGGTGGGCTGGAACCCCACCCTACGGTGAAGGTTCACGATTTATGCGCAGCCTACGCGTGGATTTTTAGCGGCGGCACCAGTCATCGCTTTGGACACTCACACCGTGAGCGATGGTTATGACGTATTCAGGCAAGTACACCGACAGTCTGGAAAGAGCCCAATGTAACCTATGCTGCGCGGCGCACGAATGCCCTCTAACCCATGAGAGGCAAAAATCGTTCAACAACAGCTTGAGTTTTGAACGGGCATTTTGGCACCGGAAAACAGGCCCTTTTGGGGACGTTCCAAAAAGGAGGGTTTTTGGAACATATACTGATGACCGCTATCGGGACATTGCTGTCGTTGAGTTTGCTCAGACCGATGTCAGCACTTCAAGGCCGATTGCTTCTCCGAAGCGAAATACGCCTTGCTTGAAGAATAACGCGGGTATATACCCGCAATATGGATGATAGATGCATTTGCACAGCCCTTCGGCAGGCCGCAGCGCAAAGCACCGCTCACTACGACGCGGTGCTTGCCCCCTCCGGCATCAAGGTCACGATGTTCCGACTGCTGCGGCGGATTGAGGCAGCCAAGGCCATCTCGATCACCGAACTGGCCGAGATAGTTGGGCTCGACCGCAGCACATTGGGCCGCAACCTGCGCGTTCTGGAAAAGCAGACCCTTGTCGAGATTGGAACCGGCGAGGACGCTCGGGCGCGTCAGGTGTCGTTGACCCGCACCGGTCAGGAAAAGCTGCGGGAGGCGGTCCCTCTTTGGCAACAAGCTCAGCAAGAATTTTCACAGATCATCGGGGCGGACACATTGGCTGTCTTGGACCGTGTGGTCGATCAAACCGGCAAAGAAGAACAGGCGATGGGAGACAAGACATGACGACGCAAACAGTTGAAAAGTGGCACGGGGCAGGCGTCGCGCTTGTCTGTGGCTCGTTGATCCTCTTGATCTCCCTTGGCGTGCGACACGCTTTCGGGCTTTTCCTGCAACCTGTGAGCATGGATCAGGGGTGGGGGCGCGAGACCTTCGCCTTCGCCATCGCGCTGCAAAACCTCGTGTGGGGGGCCAGTCAGCCCTTCACCGGCATGTTGTCGGATCGCTTCGGGGCCAAGCCCATCGTAGCCATCGGTGCTGTGCTCTATGCGGCGGGTCTTTGGACGATGAGTGTTGTCGGCGGTGAAGCCGTGTTCATCCTTGGCGCGGGCGTTCTGATCGGGCTTGGCTTGTCCGGCACCACATTCCCGGTGATCTTTGCCGCCATCAGTCGCCTTGTGGCACCGGAACGGCGATCGCTTGCAATGGGGATCACCATGTCCGTGGGCTCTTTTGGACAGTTTGCGATGTTGCCTATCTCGCTTGGACTGATCGTTGCCTTCGAATGGCAAACCGCCTTGGTCGTCCTGTCCATACTGGCCCTCGCGATCTTCCCGCTCGCCTTCGGCATCCGCCGCGTTCCCGCGCCTATCGCCAGCGCGGATGAAGACGTGTCGTTCGCCCAAGCTCTACGCGATGCCTTTGGACAGCGCGACTTTTGGCTGTTGTCCCTCGGTTTCTTTGCCTGTGGTTTTCAAGTTGTGTTCATCGCCGTTCACCTTCCTGCTTTTCTTGCTGACGAAGGCGTGGGCAGCGGCGTCGCGACGATCGTTCTGGCCCTGATCGGATTGGTGAACGTCGCTGGCACCTACTACGCAGGGCTCTGGGGCGGGCGCATGCGCAAGCCGATGCTGTTATCATGGATTTACCTTGGCCGCGCAGCCGCCATCGCAGCATTCGTCCTCCTTCCGGTGACAGCGACTTCCGCCTACATCTTCGGCGCGGCAATGGGGCTGTTCTGGCTCTCCACCGTCCCCCTGACAAATGGAACCGTTGCCGCTGTTTTCGGGGTCAAGCACATGTCGATGCTGGCGGGTATCGTCTTTTTCGCCCATCAGCTTGGATCATTTGCTGGCGGCTGGCTGGGCGGCTGGCTATATGACCGGACCGGTAGCTACGATATTGCGTGGGGCATAGCGATTGGGTTGAGCATTCTGGCGGCTGTTCTGAACTGGCCGATCACGGAACGCACGCTGGCACAGCGAAGGGCGGTGTCATGAGCGGGCCTTCGATCCTCCAAGTGATCGCAGGAGTATTTTTCCTTGTGCTGCTGATAGCACTGTTCGTGCTATATCAGAATCCACTGTTAGAGATTTATCTATCCAGCTGGGGGCTATGCTAAGGCATGTCCCCAGAGCAGGCATTGGTGATTGTAGCAGCATCGGTGATTCTGGGCTCCAAGCCGCCATTCGCCGCATCTGCACGGCCTCCCAAAAACGACCGTTTGTTGAACGGTTCGGCAAGAGCCGCCATAGAGGCATATTCAGCGAGCTCACCCACCGCAGTGCGGTCATTCAGGCCCGCTTGAAACCGAACATCTCGCTCTCGGCTTGTGAGCGCCATCAAAGCTTGGCGTTCACCCCTCGCCCCCCAGCCGATACGCGGCGGGGGATTGGGTATAGCTGCGCTGGAACTCTCGATAGAAATTCGAACGTGACAGAAAGCCGGACTGCGCGGCGATGTCGGTCACGCTTTGGTCGGTATCACGCAGAAGGCGGGCGGCGTGGGCAAGGCGAAAGCCGTTGACATATTGCGAGACGTTCATCGCCTTGGTCTGGTTGATCGCGGCGGATAGGTTGCGCATGGGGACGTGCATGCGTTTGGCAAGGCGGTCGATGGACAGCGCGGGATCTAGGTAAAGCTGGGTCGAGGTGAGGAAGACGGCGGCGGCCTGTTCCAGCGTTGCCATGTCATCCTCAAGGTCCAAAGCGGCGGGCTGCGGTTTGCGGGCCGCGCCGAAACTGGCGGCGGTGATGATGGCCAAAAGCATGAGGCCGATCAACCCAATGGAGCCGAAGGAAATGAGTTGCACCGCCTTATCGCTGCGTTGCAGGGCAAAGCTGATGGCGATGGCGGTGTCGATAAGCACCATCGCGACCAAGAACCCTGCGGCCCAAAGCATGGCGCGGTGCAAGGCCCCCACCATTTCAAGGCGGGCGCGAACGAGGTTGTTTTGCCCTTTGCGCCAAAGCCAGAAGATTGCAGCGGCGTAAACGCTGTAGCTGAGGGCGATGACGCTGTCCAAACCCGCCCAGCCAAGCAGCGTGTTGGGCAAAGCTGCGGCGGCCACAGCGATGCCAAGATGCAGGGCAATCAGGCGCTGGGTTTGCAGGCTGGGTGTGGCGAGGACGGCAAAGCCGAGGTAGAGGAGTGGCCCGCCAAAAAGCGGCAGCGCGCGTTGCAAGGGGATAAGCTGTTCGACGCCGTAACCAAAGCGCAGGCCCACGAGCAGCGCACCGCAAGCGACGATGGCAAAGAAGGCGGCAAAGAGATTGCGCGCGACCGTAAGGCCGAAATCTATCCGCCAGACCAGCGCGCCTGCAACGGCGGCCATCACAAAGGTCAAAAGCGGCAGCGGGAACACCATCATATCGGCACGTTACCTGTCCTTGATCCTGCTGTCAGTGTCCTTGATCAGGTTTCAGGACAGCGATCAGGGGATCAACCCATTGTTTCGGTTGGGGTCTTGGCCGAAGTGATAGGCATCAACCCACAACATTCGGAGTCGTATCATGAAACGTCATATTGCAGCCACCGCCTTTGTTCTGATGAGTTTTGCCAGCGGGGTTTGGGCGGAGACCTATCGCACGGGGGTGGTGGATTTCAAGATTGAGGATGCGGCGGGGCGGCCGTTGGACGGGTATGTCTGGTATCCGACGATGCAGGAAGGGGCCGAGGTGCCCGCGCATGGCAATAAGGTTTGGGACCAAGTGATGGTGGTGCGGGATGCCGGATTGGTGGGCGGGGCGCACCCATTGGTGGTGTTGTCGCATGGGATGTTTGGCAATGCGAACAATCAGGCATGGCTGGCGCAGGCTTTGGTAGAGGATGGATATATTGTGGCGGCGGTGAACCATCCCGGTACGACGACGTTTGACAAGGACCCCGACCAGCGGCGAATGCTGTGGGAGCGTCCGCGCGATATCTCTCGGGTGATTGATTATGTGCTGGGCGGGGCGGGGATTGGGGCTGTGGTGGAACCTGCGCGCATTTTCATAGCGGGGCATTCGCTGGGCGGGTTTACGGCGGTCGCGCTTGCCGGTGGTCGGTATGACGGGGCGCAGTTTGATGCGTTTTGTGCGGGGCATCCGGGGGAATTGGTGTGCGGGCTGTTTGACGGGTGGGGCGTGGGAAAGTCGCCGGAGGACCTTGCGGCGATGCAGGGCGATTTGGGGGATGCGCGGATAGCGGGGTTTGCGGTGTTTGATTTGGGGGGCACGCAGAGCTTTTCCAAGGCCAGTCTTGCGGCCGTTGCGCACCCGATTCTGGTGATTGGCGCGCCAGAGGATATTCAGGGGTTGGATCTGGATATTGAATCGCGGGCTTTGGTGGCAATGCTGCCGAAGGGGGTGACGTATCTGGAACCCGAAACGCTGGCGCATTTCGATTTTTTGGGGCTGTGCACCGAGGCTGGGTTTGAGATTTTGAAGGAAGAAGAGCCGGAAGATGCCTTTGTTTGTGAAAAGGGCCGCGACGAGCGGAGGGCCGATCATGCGGCGGTTATTGATGCCGTGACGACGTTTTTTGGCGGGCTGTAAAGATGGGAGGCGGCGCGCGGACAGGGATATGTCCGCGCGCGGTCATTTTGGTAACAATTTGATTTTATGATATATTATAAAAACCAGTAACCAAATATTAACCTGCGACCGCAGACGGGTTTGCGCGGTGGGGGGGGGCGGGAGTCGGGGTGAACCCCGACCTACGGGACATCGTTGTGTTGTCGTGAAGGGGGCGTTACTTGGCGCCGTTGCATCATAACGAGAGATCGGCGCAGCAAGAGTTGATAAGGGTGAGACGCACCGCTAGCATGCCAAGGGATGAAATTTGCGAGTCCGTCTATGACCCCAGCGCCAAAACCGATCATCCCATCCCCCGAAATGACACTTTATCAACGTCAACAATGCGGGCAGCGATTTAAAGACCACACAATCAAAGCCCTGAATGCCTTGATGAAAGGTACTGGCTGGAAGCGCAATTCTGCTTGGGTTTTCAAGGTTGAAGGCGATTGGTATCTGACTGCGTTTGTCACAGGTGGCACAACACCTGACGGCCTTTCTAACCATCTACGGGTCGAAATGGGCATCAAACCAATGGCGGTTGACCCGATCAATTGGCGAGCGAAAGGGCTTCATTACAATCTAGGGAGGCCGCCTTCGTTTCGATCCAACGCAGCGTTTAAAGTGCCTGCCTTACCCATTGCAGAGCGCCAATGGTCTGAGGGACTGACTGACGTCACAAAATCCAGTCGGATGGTATTTGACTCGATCCTTTCTATGGCGGACGATGCGCGGCGTGCCGTTGCGACCAAACCATTTTCGCAGCTTGTCAGCGACCATGAACATGCGGACCGCTATGCTGCGTTAAAATGGGCAAGTCTGATTTCAGAGGGCCATGGCACGAGAGCAATTGAAGCCATAAAGCTGCATTATCGCCACCCTGATTCAGTTGGCGATGCCAGCAGTGCGGTCAATGACATCGTCGCTGCATATCAGAGTGTTATCGACGGAACCGATGCACAGGGGTATCGTTTGGCTGTTACAGACATTTTTGGGAACCCCGTATCTGATGGCCCAATTTTGCAGCCGCTTAAGAAAGTTGAGGCCAAAGGCACGTCTTGGGCCGACCGCTTGAAAGCGGCCCTGCTGCGCGGTTCGACATAAAATATGCCGGCTGTTCAAAAGAGCCGCAGCCATTGGGTGAACCGTGGCTGCCCCCCCGCCAATACGCCGCTTGCGGTTGGGATTAGCTGCGTTGGAATTCGCGGCAAAATTGAACGCGACAGCGAACACTTGCCCCTTGCGGCAAGGGCGCAGGCCCCTGCCCTTTACACCCCGACTTGCGATGCCTTGTAGCGATCTTCGATGTCTGCGGCGGTTTGAGACAGGCGCCGCGAGAAGCGGCGGGCGACCTTGGCCTTGGCAAGTCGCAAGGATTGCAGGAACAAGCGTGCGGCCAAGGTGCGGGGCTTGATGTCGAGAGTGACCACCACGCGGGTGCGGCGGGGGCCCATTTCGGCCATGTCGATGGACAAAATAGCCTCGGCGGGGGCAGCCATACAATCGAACACAAGGCGTTGATCTGGCGTCAGGGTAAGCAGTTTCAATTCGACTTTGCGTTTCTTGCCGCGATAGTCAAAACCGACCCGCCATTCCATGCCGGCACCCGGCTTGCGCAGGCTGTCGAGACGATCCACATCGGCACCACGGCGCATGGCGGCGCGTTCCCACATATCAAAATCGGTCAGGACAGAGGTGACGAAACCGATCGGGGCCTCGATATCTTCTTTTGCGCTAAGTTTCATGCCTGTTCCTTGAAGTTTGGCCGGTTTTCGGCTTCTGCCCAGTTTATGTGCAGGTTTTTCGCGGACTCGTATAGGTATTTTCGCAGCGATACGGGCGTTCCATCGGATTTTGTTGCCGCAATGTAGTTAACGTGCCGTATCTGCAAGCCAATGCGCGATGAGGTGATAGGCGATGGCCCCTTTGCGGGCGGGGCGGATTGTGGGATGCTGACCTGCCATGATGTCCATCATATCTTCGCGCGTGACCCAAATCGCGGCTTCGAGTTCGGCCGGGTCGATGGTGATGTCATCGCTGGTGGCGTCGCCAATAAAGCCCATCATCAAGGATGCGGGGAATGGCCACGGCTGGCTTGCGACATAGCGCACATCGCCCACGGTGATATTGGTTTCCTCCAGCACTTCGCGGCGCACTGCGGCCTCGACCGTTTCGCCGGGTTCGACAAAGCCTGCAAGGCAGGAAAACATGCCCTCGGGCCAACCGGGGGACCGGCCCAGCAGCAGTTTATTGCCGCGCTGAACCAGCATGATGACCACGGGGTCGGTGCGGGGGAAATGTTGGGCGGCGCAGGTGCCGCAGGCCCGTTGCCAGCCTGCGTTGATGGGGTTGGACGGCGCGCCACAGACGGCACAAAAGCGGTGGCTGCGGTGCCAATGCAGAACGGCCTTGGCGGTGGCGACCAATTCGGCAGCGCGGGGGGTGAGTTGGGTCATCACGCCGCGCAGTTCAAGGAAGGCGTGGGTGTCGGGCAGGCCGGGGTGAAACTGGGCCGAGGAGTCGAAGAAGCCTACCTCGACTGCCTCGGCCCCTGCTTCGGGCGACCAATCGGAAATGTCGGTGGCAAAGCGGGCGATGCCATCATCAAGGCCCAGAAACACAGGGTCGGTGCCGTGGGCCAGAACGGGGTGGCCTGCGGGGACCCAAGCGAGGTTGGTGCCGCCCACGATCAGGGGTTTGCCGCGCCAGAGAGGCAAAACCTGCCCGCCATTGGCCAAAAGATCGGCCATTTTTACCGGATCGTGGCGCAGATGGGCCGCGCGGTCGAGCGCCGAGCCTGCAAAGACCAATGTGTCTGTCAAAATCATAGCTGCCCCGTTTGATTGTTTGGCACGGTGATGCCACGCAGGCTGTGCCAAGGCAATCGTGTCGCGGGGACGGCTGGAGGTGCCAATCGGCGGGAATCGACAAAAACAACCCAGAGCTGAAAAAATATATTGTAATTGCTTCCAGAGGTGGAACCGCCCGAGATGATTCGGTAGGTTGGGGGCGTTGGTTGTGGGCTTACCCATAGCGTTCGGTCCATTGGAGAGCTGTCACCAAGTGAAACGTAGCCCGCATCATTTTTCAGTCGAAATGACCGAGGATCAGGCCCATTTGCGGATTTTGCAGACCACGGATCTGCATGCGCAGGTTTTCCCCTATGACTATTACAATGACCGCCCCGTTGAGGGCTTGGGGCTTGCGCATACGGCGCAGGTGATTGCAGCGGCGCGCAAAGCGACACCGAACACGGTTCTGCTGGACAACGGCGATATGCTGCAAGGCAGCGCGTTGGGCGATTATATGGCCTATGACCGCGGGATGCGTTTGGGGGATTTGCACCCTGTGATCGCGGCGATGAACGTGCTGGGCTATGATGCGGCGACGTTGGGCAACCATGAATTCAACTATGGTTTGCCGTTCTTGCAGGCGGCGGTGGCGGGGGCCAGGTTTCCGGTTGTGTGTGCCAATGCGTTGGTGAAGCGCGGAGACGATGTGGCGGGTGATGTGCGCCTGTTGCCGCCTTATGTTCTGTTGGACCGGATGATGACCTGCGCGGGCGGGGCGGTGCATCCGATCAAGATTGGCGTGTTGGGGCTGTTGCCACCGCAGATCGTGACGTGGGATGAAACGGTGCTGCGCGGGGCAATCCAATCGCGGGATATGGTTGAGACGGCGGCCGCGCTGATCCCCGAAATGCGGGCGGCGGGGGCGGATGTTGTGATTGTGTTGGCGCATAGCGGGATAGGGGAGGCGCGGCATTATGACGGGATGGAAAATGCGGCCCGACCCTTGGCGCAATTGCCGGGGGTGGATGCGCTGTTGGCGGGGCATACGCATATGCTGTTTCCATCGGCGCAGTTCGCAGGCGTTGCGGGGATAGATGTCGCGCGCGGTACGGTGGACGGTACACCCACCGCGATGGCAGGGTTTTGGGGGTCGCATCTGGGGGTCGTTGACCTGAAGTTGGGGCGCGAGGCGGGGCCCAATGGGGGGCGGTGGTTGGTGCTGGGCGGGGGCGGGCAGGCCCTGCCCGTTGCCAAGGGGGTAAAGCATGTGCCGGCCAAGCCCGTGCAACGCGTGTTGAAAGCCGCGCAAAAGGAACATGATGCCACGCTGGACTATATGCGCTTTCCGGTGGGGGCGACGGCGCGGCCTTTGCACAGCTATTTCGCGCTGATCAAGGATTGCATGACGGTGCAGATTGTTTGCCGCGCCCAGCGCCGGTATGTGGCGGCGCAATTGGCAGGGACCGCGCATGAGGGCTTGCCGCTTTTGTCAGCGGCGGCACCGTTCAAGGTTGGCGGATGGGCGGGGCCGGACCATTACACCGACATTCCCGCAGGCCCGATGTATCAGCGCAGCGTGGCGGATTTGTATTGTTTTCCCAACACGATTTGCGCGATGCGGCTGCGCGGCGCGGATATTCTGGAATGGCTGGAACGATCTGCGGCGGCGTTTCACCGGATCGAGCGGGGCAAACAGGACCAGCCCCTGCTGAACGATGCGTTTCCGTCTTATAATTTTGATGTGATCTTGGGGCTGACCTATCAGATCGACCCGACCCAACCTGCCCGCTATTCGACGCTGGGGGCGTTGGTGGATGATCAGGCCCACCGGATTACCGACCTGCGCTTTCAGGAAAAGCCGATTGATTTGACGGCCGAGTTTGTGGTGGCGACAAACAATTACCGCGCCAGCACCTATGGGGCGCTGTGCGGGGCTGGTTCGGCCAGAGTGGTATTTGAAACATCGGTCACGGTGCGCAATGTGTTGCTGAATGAAATCGCTGCGGCATCGCCGTTGACTATTCAACCCGAAGCGAATTGGCGGTTCGCGCCGATGCCCGACACCAGCCTTGTGTTTGAAACATCGCCCAAGGCGGCGCCGTTTGTGGCGGCGCTGGACGCGCCTGTGCTGGAGCGGTTGGGGGAAACAGAGGCAGGGTTTGTGCGCTACCGTGTGCGGGGGTGACGGTGCATTGGGAGACGCAAAAAGCCCGGACGCTTGGTCCGGGCTTTTGCCGTTTTTGGGCGTGGGTTAGGCGCGGAACTCGGGGTAGGCTTCGAGGCCAAGCTCGGCTTTGTCGAGGCCCATGATCTCGTCTTCCTCGGTTGGGCGCAGGCCCATTGTCGCCTTCAGGATGGCCCAGACCACAGCCGAGACGACGAACATGAAGCCCGCGACAGCCGAGAACCCAAGGATCTGCGCGCCAAAGCTGGCACCTTCGGTATAGAATGGCACCGCCATTGTGCCCCAGAACCCTGCAACCAAGTGGACGGGAATTGCGCCGACCACATCGTCGATTTTCGCTTTGTCAAGCAAGGGCACCACGACCACAGCGATGATACCGCCGATGGCACCGATCCAGATTGCCCCGAACAAGGTTGGGTCCAACGGGCCTGCGGTGATGGCCACAAGACCAGCCAAGGCACCGTTCAGCAGCATGGTCAGGTCGACCTTTTTGTACATAAGCTGGGTCAGGATCATTGCTGCAACTGCACCCGCTGCGGCAGCCATGTTGGTGTTGGCAAAGATCACGGCGACAGCGTTTGCATCGGCTTCGGTGCCCAAAGCAAGTTGGGATGCGCCGTTAAAGCCGAACCAACCCAGCCACAGAACGAATGTGCCCAAGGTTGCCAGCGGCAGGTTGGACCCCGGCATCGGGTGAACGCGGCCGTCTTTGCCGAATTTACCGATACGTGGGCCGAGGATCAGCGCACCTGCCAAGGCCGCGGCACCGCCTGCTGCATGGACAAGGGTAGAGCCTGCAAAGTCGTTAAAGCCCGCAGCCGAGAGCCAGCCGCCGCCCCACTGCCAAGATGCCTCGATCGGGTACATAAAGCCGGTCAGGACAACGGTGAAGGCAAGGAAGGGCCAAAGTTTGATGCGTTCGGCCAAGGTGCCCGACACGATGGAGGCGGTGGTGGCGCAGAACATCAACTGAAAGAAGAAGTCAGAGCCGACCGCATAGGCCGCATCGGGGGCGATGTCGCCTTTAATCACGGCAGGGGTAAAGCCGCCGATCCAGCCTGCGATGGTCCAGGCATCGCCAGGGTACATCAGGTTATAGCCGACCAGCCAGTACATGATGGAGGCGATGGCAAAGAGGGCGATGTTTTTGGTCAGCTGCATCGAGACGTTTTTGGAGCGCACAAGACCTGCTTCGAGCATGGCAAAGCCTGCGGCCATCCAAAACACCAGAAAGCCACCGATAAGGAACAGCAAGGTGTTGAAGATAAAGGCGTTGTTGACGACGGGTGCCGCCTCGGCTGCGGCATCCTGTGCCCAAAGTGGCATGGCAGTCAGGGTGGCAAGGGCTGCCCCGCCCAATGTAAGTTTAAGGTTTTTCATTTTCATTTCCTTCCCCCGCTGCTTAGAGCGCGTCATCATTGGTTTCGCCGGTGCGCACGCGCAGGGCTTGGGATACGTCCAGCACAAAGATTTTGCCGTCGCCGATTTTTCCGGTTTTAGCGGTCGTGGCGATGGTTTCCACGGCGGCATCGGCAAGACTGTCGGGCACCACAATTTCAAGCCGCATTTTCGGCACGAAATTCACGGCATATTCTGCGCCGCGATAGATTTCGGTATGGCCGGACTGTGACCCGAAGCCTTTGATTTCAGTGACCATCATTCCGCGAACGCCCAAGGTGGTCAGCGCCTCGCGGACCTCCTCAAGTTTGAATGGTTTTATTGCTGCGATAATCAGTTTCACGACTTTCCCCTTTTGATTGCCTCATCCGGGACGAGGCCCGACCGTATGGGGATAGAAGGGGTTTGTTTGCAGGTGCAGCACAAGTTCGGATGGGGGCAGATGTGGGTGAAAACCGGAAAATTGCACAATTTTTGCACTTATTAGGCTATTCGATTAAAAATTAATCATATATCCCCCGGAGCGACGCTGCGTTAAGGCTCTACAATCGGAACAAGCCGCGCTATTCTGCGCGCAATAAAACGTGAAAACACGGGACCAGTAACGAATGAGCAGATCAGGCAACAGACCCCCACCTTTGGTGGCGGATCGCCGCTATAAAACGCCTGCGACGGCGAAGAAGGCCGCGCCCCCCCCAAAGCGCAAGCCGCAGAAAAAGCGGGCGCCGCGCAGGCGTGGGATTTCGGGGTGGATTGCGGCGTTCGTGGGGCTGATCTGGCGGGTTGTCTGGGGATTTACCTGGCGGATCGGGGCGGTGTTTGGCCTGATTTTGGCGGCGGTGACGTTTTACTTTTACGCGCAGCTGCCACCCGTGGACGATATGCTGGATGCGCGGGCGCGGGGGTCGGTGACGTTGCTGGACCGCGAGGAAAAGGTGTTTGCGTGGCGCGGCGAGACGTTTGGCGGGCAAAGCACGGCGGAAACCGTGTCGAAATACCTGCATGACGCTGTGGTTGCGACCGAGGACAAGCGTTTCTATTGGCACTACGGGATTTCACCGCGTGGCATCGCGAGCGCCGTGCGGATCAACATGCGCGAAGGGCGCGGGCCATTGTCGGGGAACGGCGGGTCGACGATTACGCAGCAGGTGGCGAAATTGCTGTGTCTGGGCGTGCCCTATGACGCGGCCACATGGAAATCCGAAGCGGATTATGAGGCCGACTGCCGCCAAGGCGGTTTGGTGCGCAAAATTCGCGAAGTGCCGTTCGCGCTGGCGCTGGAGACGAAATACACCAAGGAAGAAATCCTGACGATTTACTTTAACCGTGCCTATTTGGGTGCGGGCGCGCGAGGGTTTGAAGCGGCGTCACAACGCTATTTCGGCAAGTCTGCACGCAATGTGGACGCAGCAGAGGCGGCGATGTTGGCGGGGTTGCTGAAGGCACCGTCGACCTTTGCGCCGACCAACAACCTGAAACGCGCGCAGGACCGCGCGGCAGTGGTGTTGGGCCTGATGCAGGAACAAGGCTACATTACGTTGGCCGAGCATGAGGCCGCGCTGCGCAACCCTGCCACGCTGTCCAAGGCGGCCGAGGCGCGCGCGGGTGGCTATTTCGCCGATTGGGTGATGGGCGAAGGCCCAAGCTTCCTGACCAAAGACACGACCGAAGACGTGATAATGCGAACCACGCTGGACCAGCGTCTGCAAAAGGCAGCGGAATCGGCGTTAGCGGCGGTGCTGGATGCCAAGCTGCGCGCGGGGTCGAAAACCGAGGCCGCAGTGATTGTCATGTCAGCGGATGGGGCGGTGCGGGCGATGGTTGGCGGGCGGCATGCAGCCCCCCCCGGCAGTTTTAACCGCGCTACAATGGCGAAACGGCAAACTGGGTCAGCGTTCAAGCCGTTCGTCTATGCGGCAGCGATGGATTTGGGCTATACCCCTGCGGATTATGTTGAAGACACGCCGCTGACGATCAATGTGCGCGGATCGGGGCCGTATTCGCCGCGTAATTATACCAACAAATATCTGGGCTTGATTACCCTGACCAAGGCGCTGGAGGAATCGGTAAACACCGCCGCTGTGCGCATATCCGAGGCAGTGGGCCGTGATGTCGTGCGCAAAGTGGCCGAAGATTTCGGCATCCGCAGCGATTTGGCAGCGGGGCCTGCGCTGGCGCTGGGGGCATCGGAATCGAGCCTGTTGGAAATGACCGGCGCCTATGCAGGGATTTTGAACGGCGGGTCATCGGTGCGGCCTTATGGGCTGATCGACCTGCGGCTGAAGGGCGACAATACGCCGTTGCTGGGCCAAGATGGCGGGATCGGTGAGCGGGTGATCTCACAGCAAGCGGCCGAATACCTGACCTATATGATGTATATGGTGGTGCAGGAAGGGACTGGCGCGCGTGCCAAGCTGGGCCAGCGGCAGGCGGCAGGGAAAACCGGCACGACATCGGCGGCGCGGGATGCGTGGTTCATTGGGTTTACGGCTGATTATGTGGCCGGTGTCTGGATGGGCTATGATGACAACACGCCGCTGTCGGGTGTGACAGGAGGCGGATTACCTGCCGAGATTTGGAATGAGGTGATGGTTCGCGTGCATGAAGGCATGCCCGAGCGGCCCTTGCCTATGCTGATACCAGAGCAGCGCCTGCCGCCAACCGCCAAGAACCAGCAGTATGAACAGGCGCCACAGCCGCAGTATCAGCCACAGACCCAGCAAGCGCCAGCACCGCAAGACACCCTTGCAGACCAGATTTTGAAAGAGGTGCTGGGGATTTTGGGCGGAAACTAGGCTGATTTGCGGCGTTTGATTACGGGGTCTTAAGGTTTTGACGCGATGCTGGGGCCAACCCTGCATTGGACTGCCAAACCCATGACACACGAAACATCTGCCGGAGCGAGAGAGTTATCCGATGCGCGCCGCAGCGGGCGGGCGCTGTATAGTGTGCTGTTTGTGTTCAGCTTTTTCGTGAATTTGCTGATGCTGACAGGGCCTTTGTATATGTTGCAGGTTTATGACCGCGTGCTTGGCAGCCGGTCAGAGGCGACGTTGATGGCGCTGTCTTTGCTGATGCTTGCGATGTTTGTGGCAATGGGTGTTTTGGACCATGCGCGTAACCAGATCGTCGCGCGGGTTGGCGCACGGTTTCAGGATGCGCTGGACAAACGGGTTTTTCAGGCGGCGGTGCGGCGGTTGACGGTGGCCCCGCAGGATGCAAGTGCGATGGTGGCCCAGCGTGATCTGGACTCGGTGCAGCGGTATCTGTCATCGCCCGTGCATCTGGCAGTGTTCGATTTGCCGTGGACACCGCTGTTTTTCGCGGCAATTTTTGTTTTTCATTCCGCCTTGGGTTGGTTGGCAATTGGCGGCGCTGTGTGCCTGATTGGCCTGACCGTTTTGAACCGCCGGCTGACGCACGCACCCTTGATGCAGGCCAATCGCACCGCGGGTTTTGCGGATCGGTTGGGCGAGAACCTGAAAGCGGAAAGCGAAACCGTGCAGGCGCTGGGGATGGCGGGGGCGGGGTTTGCACGCTGGCAGGCTGCACGTGACGCGGCACTGACGGCCGCTATTGGGGCGACGGATGTGGGCGGCGCGTTCACCGTGGCATCGAAAACTTTTCGGCTGTTTTTACAATCGGCGATGCTGGGGGTTGGGGCCTATCTGGTGTTGCAAGGACAGCTGAGCGGAGGGGCGATGATCGCGGGGTCCATCCTTTTGGGACGCGCCCTTGCCCCGATAGAGGTGCTTGTGGCGCAATGGGCGCTGGTACAGCGGGCGCAAGAGACGCGGGTGCGGTTAGCAGTGGTGTTGACGCTGCAACCGCCCGAGCGCGCGCAGACGGCATTGCCACGCCCGCGTGCGGTGCTGGATGTGGCGGGTTTAACGGTGGTCCCCCCAAGTGCGGGGCAAGCTGTGCTGCGGATGGTATCCTTCGCCCTGCAACCGGGGCAGGCGCTTGGCGTTATTGGTGCATCGGGATCCGGCAAATCCAGCCTTGCCCGCGCGTTGGCGGGAGTTTGGCAGCCTGCCAGTGGCAAGATCCGGCTGGGAGGGGCATCCTTGGGCCAATATGACCCCGATGTTTTGGGGGCATTGATCGGCTATTTGCCGCAGCGGGTGGCGCTGTTTGATGGCACGATTGCGGAGAATATCGCACGGTTAGCGCTGGTGCCCGATGCGGCACAGGTTGTCGATGCGGCCCGACGCGCGGCGGCACATGAGATGATTTTAAGCCTACCCAATGGTTATGACACGCAAGTATCTGCTATCGGCGCGCGGTTGTCGGGTGGGCAAATCCAGCGGATCGGTTTGGCGCGAGCGCTGTTTGGTGATCCTGTTTTGCTGGTGTTGGACGAGCCGAATTCCAACCTTGATAGTGACGGGTCGAACGCGCTGAACCACGCAATCAAGGCCATGAAAGCGGCAGGGAATGCGGTGCTGATCATGGCCCACAGGCCTGCGGCGATTCAGGAATGCGATCTGCTTTTGGTGTTGGAAGACGGGGTGCGCCGCGCCTTTGGTCCGCGTGATCAGGTGCTGCGCGAGATGGTGCGAAACCATACCGACATTGCGCATAGCGCTGCGTGGGACGGTGCCGCGTGATCGATTTGAACCACCGTTTGCAGGTTGATTGGTCGGTTGGCAGGCCCGTTCTGGTTGGGTGTGTCACGCTGTTCCTACTGGTCGGGTGCTTCGGGTCTTGGGCCGTGATGTCACGAATTGCCGGCGCGGTTGTGGCCTCTGGCCGGATTGAAGTGGCCCAGAGCCGGCAAGTTGTGCAGCATCCGGACGGCGGGCTTGTCGCATCGATCCATGTGATTGAGGGGCAAGCGGTTGCGGCGGGAGCCCTGCTTTTGCGGCTTGACGGGGCGGCGGTGAAATCTGAATTGGCGATTGTGGAGGGACAGTTTTACGAGCTGCTGACCCGTCAAGGGCGGCTGGAGGCAGAGCGCGATGATTTGGCCGAAATCCGGATTCTGCCCGAAGTGACCGACGCGGCACGGCATAAGGCCGATATCGCGGGTTTGATTGAGGGGCAGCGCAGATTGTTTCTGGCCCGCAAGGACAGCATGGCCCAGCAAGTAGCACAGCTGGCAAAACGCCGTGGGCAAATTGACAGCCAAGTTATCGGTATTGCCGCACAATTGCAGGCGCTCACGGCGCAGCTTGGGCTGATCGAACTGGAACTGACAGTCCAACAGGGTTTGCTGGCCAAAGGCTTGGCGCAATCCAGCCGCGTGCTTGCCCTTCAGCGCGAAATGGCGCGACTTGAGGGGCAAGTTGGCGAATTGTCCGCAAGCCGTGCGCAGTCGGAAGGGCGTATCACCGAAATCGAGATTGAAGTGCTGAAGCTTGCCGCCGCCCAGCACGAGGAGGCGAATCTGCACTTGCGCGACATCGGTTACCGCATTCTGGAACTGGCCGAACGCCGCCGTGCTTTGTCCGAACGGGTCGCAAGGCTGGACATTTTAGCCCCTGTGTCGGGCATTATTCTGGGGTTGCAAGTCACCACACCCCGCGCGGTTGCACAGCCCGCAGAGCCGCTTATGTACCTTATTCCACAAGATCGCCCGTTGGTTATTTCCGTACAAGTGCAACCATTCCATGTGGATCAAATCAAGGTGGGGCAGACGGTAAAGTTGGTGTTTTCGGCCTTTCCCGCGCGAACCACACCAGACCTTAGCGGGCATATAACCGTTATTTCCGCCGATGCGCTGATGGATCCACAGAGCCAAATGCCCTATTATCGCGCCGAAATTATGCCCGATGCAGGAGAGGTTGAAAAGCTGGAGGGTTTGACGTTGATCCCCGGCATGCCGGTTGAGGCATTTATCGGCACCGGCGAACGCAGCCCCCTAGCCTTTCTTATCAAACCGTTCACTGATTATTTTGCACGCGCGTTTCGGGAAACCTAAGCCAATTTCGTTGGGCAGCGACAAGATAGGCCATAACCGTTCCCCGCCGGCTTTGGTCCATACTGCACCCTATCGCCCCAACCGCTTTGGTCGCAGGCGTTCAAAACAGGGGCGTTTGCATTTTGCATTTCAAACTGTGCCTAAAACCGGATAGGTTCGCGAAAACACCCGAAAGGACCAGTCATGACCATTGCATCCCGCCTTGCCGAACGCGGCATCACGCTGCCCAATGCCCCTGCCCCGGCCGCCAATTATGTGCCATTTGTGCAGGACGGCAGCACACTTTACGTTTCGGGGCAAATCAGCCAAGGCCCTGATGGCCTGATCAAGGGCCGCCTTGGCGACACGATGAGCGTGGAAGACGGCGCCGCGGCGGCGCTGCGCTGTGCAATCTCGCTTCTGGCGCAAGTCAACGCGGCCTGTGGCGGAGATCTGTCGCGGCTGAAACGGGTGATCAAGCTGACCGGATTTGTGAATTCCACCGCCGATTTTGTTGACCAGCCAAAGGTCATCAATGGCGCATCGGATTTCTTGGTGGACATCTTGGGTGACGCAGGCCGTCATGCGCGTTCAGCGGTTTCGGCTGCGTCCTTGCCATTGGGCGTTGCGGTGGAAATCGAAGGTATCTTTGAAATCGCCCCGTAACGCGCCCGCCCCATAACCTGCTTTCATCTATTCATATCCCTCGGGGAAAATCGGTTTTGGCAGCGCCAAAGCCGGATCGGGGGGCAAAAAGCCCCCCTCCCCTACCAGCAGAAAAGCGAAACAACGTGGCCACAGACCTGCACCCCGATTTTCTGACCAAGCCCATCGCACATCGCGCCTTGCATGATGTCACAGATGGCCGCCCCGAAAATTCGCGCGCGGCGATCCGTGCGGCGATCAAAGCAGGCTATGCGATTGAAATTGATCTGCAATTGTCGCGCGATGGCAAGGCGATGGTGTTCCATGACGAAACGCTGGACCGGCTGACAATGGAAACCGGCCCCGTCAACCAACGCTCGGCCACCGAACTGTCGCATATCCCTTTGCGCGGCGGGCGCGAAAACATCCCCAGCCTGAAACAGGTGCTGAAACTGGTGGCGGGCCGCGTGCCTTTGTTGATCGAATTGAAAGACCAACAAGGCGGGCTGGGCCCTACCGATGGCAAGTTGGAGGCGGCAACCGCACAAGCGCTGGCAGATTATGAAGGGCCCGTGGCTGTGATGTCGTTTAATCCCTATTCGGTGATTGTGATGGCGCGGCTGTTGCCGAATGTGCCGCGCGGCATCACCACCTCATCCTTTGACCCTGCCGATTGGCAACCGATTGCGCCTGCAATCTGTGACCGGTTGCGCGAAATTCCTGATTATGACCATGCCAAGGCTTGCTTTATCTCGCATGAGGCAAGTGATCTTGACCGCGCCCGCGTGACCGAGTTGCGCCATGCTGGGGCGGTGGTTTTCTGTTGGACCATCACGTCGCCCGAGGGCGAAGCAACGGCGCGCAAGGTGGCGCATAATGTTACCTTTGAACGCTATCTTGCGCCTATTCCGGCTTGACCTTGCACCATGCGGCCCCAGCTTGGCAGGACAGTGTTGCCTTACAAAGAATGTCCGATGGCCGAAATTGAAATCACGCTGCACAGCAGCTTTGCCGATATTTCGGCGCAAGATTGGGACAGTTTGGCCTGCCCCGAGGCGGCAGATGGCCGCCCCGTTGATCCATTCACGACGCATCGGTTTTTGCTGGCGCTAGAGCGGTCGGGGTCGATCGGCGGGCGCAGCGGTTGGCAAACCCGCCCGATGGTCGCGCACAGGGCGGGCGTGGCGATTGCCGCCATGCCGATGTTTGCCAAAAGCCACAGTCAGGGGGAGTATATCTTTGACCACAACTGGGCGCAGGCGTTTGAAAACGCGGGTGGGCGCTATTACCCCAAGCTGCAAGTCGCTGTGCCCTTTACACCTGCCACGGGCCGCCGCTTTCTGACCCTGCCAGATGAGGAGGCCGAGGGCACCGCCGCCTTGATAGCGGGCGCCACGCAGGTCGCAAACCAACATGGTCTGTCATCCCTACACATCACCTTTTGCACCGAAGATGAGGCGGCGCGCGGGGCGGCGCTTGGGTTGATGCAGCGTATCACCCAGCAGTATCATTGGCATAATGATGGTTATACCGATTTTGACGCGTTCCTTGCGCAGCTCTCGTCTCGCAAACGCAAGGCCATCCGCAAAGAACGCCAAACCGCCAATAGCGCGGGCTTGGACATTCGGTCGCTGACGGGCGATGCCATCGAACCCACCCATTGGGATGCGTTTTGGCAGTTTTACCAAGATACCGGCGCGCGCAAATGGGGCACGCCTTATCTGACCCGCGCGGCGTTCGATGAATTTCATGCCACGATGCGCGATGACATTTTGTTGGTTCTGGCCTTTGACGGCGACCGCGCGGTTGCAGGTGCGCTTAACTTTATCGGGCGTGATACATTGTATGGCCGCTATTGGGGCTGCACCGAAGACTACCCCTGCCTGCATTTTGAACTGTGCTATTACCGCGCGATTGATTGGGCGATCGCGCATGGCTTGCAGCGGGTCGAGGCGGGCGCGCAAGGGGACCACAAACTTGCACGCGGCTATCTGCCCGTGCCGGTGTATTCCTTGCACTGGATCGCGAATGACGGTTTTGCCAGCGCCGTTGCCGATTATCTTGATGCCGAACGCAATGCCGTGACCGAGGATATTGAGGTCACCACCGCCTTTGGCCCATTTCGCCGCATCGCCTCGGATGACCCCGACCAAACCTGACCGCACAAGGATCCCATGATGAAAGCCGAACCTTTGACAGACCGCACAGCCCTTGCCCCCTTGCTGGCCAACGGCTGGGCGATGGACCCCGCCCGCGATGCGATGACCAAAACCTTTGTCTTTCGCAATTTCATCGAGGCCTTCGGCTTTATGACCCGCACAGCCCTTTGGGCCGAAAAATGGGATCATCACCCCGAATGGTCAAATGTCTATAAAACCGTGACCGTTACCCTGATCACCCATGACACCAACGGGCTAACCGAGCGTGACATCAAACTGGCCACAAAAATGGACAGCCTTGCCAAGGCCTGAACCGCCCTGCCATTTCATCTTTGCAAAAATACTCATTCAGCCCGTGGGTTACAGGCGAATAACCTTGATACTGCTCCCTTTGGCCGACAGCGCGATTTCGCCGCGGCACAGGCGCAAGGCATCTTCGCCAAACGCCTCATTGCGCCAGCCCGACAAAGCCGCAATTTTGCGTTGCCCGCCCGCGATCAGGTCAAGGTCCGACGCCGAGGCGATCAGTTTGGCGGCAACGCCCAACTCTTCGGACTTGGCTTTTAGCAGCACACGCAGCAGGTCGGCCAATGCAGGATTGACTTGCACCTGATCTTTGGACGTGTCGGCTTTGGGCTGGTCCTCAGGCTTGGCCTCGTTCCCTGCCTTCACCGCTGCCAGCAGGCCATCCGCGATATCCCCGCGCCGCGCCTCGCGCAGCAGCAGGCGCGAGCGACCCAATTCTTCGACATTGGTCGGTTTGGTCGAGGCGAGTTCCAGCAACGCGTCATCCTTGATCACGCGGCTGCGCGGCACATTGTTGCCTTGGGCATATTCTTCGCGAAACTTTGCCAGTTCTTTGACGATTGCCAGGAAACGGCCCGAATTGGTGCGGGTTTTGATCCGCAGCCACGCCTCATGCGGGCGCACGGTATAGGTTTCGGGGTCGGTCAACACGGCCAACTCCTCCTCAACCCATTTTTGGCGGCCACTTTCGGCGATTTGTTTGGCCAGCGCCTCATAAATCACGCGCAGGTGGGTCACATCGGCCAAAGCATAGGTTTTTTGCGCGTCACTGAGCGGGCGGCGCGACCAATCGGTAAAGCGGCTGGTTTTATCCAAGGGTTCGTGGGCGATTTTGCGCACAAGGGTTTCATAGCCCACCTGTTCGCCAAACCCGCAGACCATCGCCGCGACTTGGGTATCGAACAGCGGCTTTGGAAAGGAATTGCCTTCGACAAAGAAAATCTCAAGATCCTGACGGGCGGCGTGGAACACTTTGACCGTCGCCTCATGGCGAAACAGATCATACAGGGGTTCCAGCGACATATCGGCGCCGTCGATCGGGTCAACCAGAACGGCATCCCCTTTGGCCCCCGGCAGGGCCATCTGGATCAGGCACAGCTTGGACCAATAGGTCCGTTCGCGCAGGAATTCGGTGTCGATGGTGACATAGGCCTCGCGCTTGGCAGCGTCACAAAAGGCGGCAAGGTCTTCGGTCGTGGTAATTGTACGCATCGTATTCCTGCAAAAGCTGATCGCACGGGGTCATCCCGCAGGTTCCCTATAGGGATGCAATACGGCAAAAGAAAGCCCTGCTACGCGACGTAGCAGGGCCTTTTGTTCAGCATTCAGTTGTTTTGCAGTCAGATCGCAGCCAGCAACGCCTCACCACCCGAAATTTCGCAGGTGCCTGGGCTTTCCTCTTCGTGCAGCACGGTGACGACACCGTTTTCGGCCAGCAGCGCGTAACGCTTGGACCGCGCCATCAGGCCAACCGGGGGCGCATCGAACGTCATGCCCATCGCGGCGGTAAAGGCGCTGGTGCCATCTGCCAAAAGGCTGATACCTGCGTCGGCAGCACCCGTAGCCTCACCCCATGCTTTCATCACAAAGGGATCGTTGACCGACACGCAGACGATTTCGTCCACGCCCTTGGCGGTAAAGGCATCTTTGGTGCGCATAAAGCTGGGCACATGGGCGGAATGGCAGGTGGGGGTAAAGGCACCCGGCACGGCAAAGATCACCACTTTGCGGCCTTTGGTCAGGTCCGAAACGCTGACTTGCTCGGGGCCGCCTTCGCCCAAACGGACCAGATTTGCCTCGGGCAGTGTGTCGCCTACAGAAATTGTCATATCATTCATCCCAGTGCGTTGCGTTTCCATTGCAGCCAGATATAGGCTGCGGGCGGGTCCCCTGCCAGTCACGATTTGACAAAAACCTGTCGCGGGGGCGGTTAAAGGGGCCAAGGATGAAGCATACAGTTGTTATCGGGGCTGGGCAGGCCGGGGCATCGCTTGTCGCCAAATTGCGGGCTTTGGGCGATACGGGGGCGATTACCCTGATCGGGGCCGAGGCCGTGCCGCCCTATCAGCGCCCGCCCCTGTCCAAAGCGTATTTGATGGGCGATCTGCCTGCCGAGCGGTTGTTTTTGCGGCCCGAAGCCTATTACGCCGAGCAAAACATTGACCTGCGCTTGGGGCAGGTTGTGACGGCGATTGATGTGGCCGCGCAGACCGTGACGGTGGGCGGTGACGTGTTGGCCTATGATGATTTGGTGCTGACCACGGGGTCGGTGCCGCGCCGGTTGCCCAGCGCCATTGGGGGTGATTTGGGCGGGGTGTTTACCTTGCGCGATTTGGCCGATGTGGATGCGATGCAGCCGTATTTTACGGCGGGCAAACGGGTGGCGATTGTTGGCGGCGGCTATATTGGCCTTGAAGGCGCGGCGGTGGCGGCCAAACTGGGGCTGGATGTGACGGTGGTGGAAATGGCGCCACGGATTTTGCAGCGGGTGGCCGCGCCGGAAACGTCTGATTTTTTCCGTGATTTGCATGGGGCGCATGGGGTTAAAATTATCGAGGCCACGGGGTTGGAACGCTTGATCGGTGACGGCCATGTGACGGCCGCACGGCTTACCGACGGGCGCGAGATTGCGGCGGATTTTGTGATGGTTGGCGTGGGGATCATGCCTGCAACGGCGCTGGCCGAAGCGGCGGGGATTGCGCTGGACAACGGGATTGCGACCGATGCTTTGGGGCGGACGAACGTGCCGCATGTTTGGGCGGCGGGCGATTGTGCCAGCTTTCCCACGGCTGCGGGCCGGATGCGGTTGGAATCGGTGCCCAATGCGATTGACCAAGCCGAATGCGTGGCCGCCAATATCTTGGGCGCGGACAAGCCCTATGTGGCCGAGCCTTGGTTTTGGTCGGATCAATATGACATAAAGCTGCAAATCGCGGGGCTGAATACGGGCTATGACCATATCGTCACGCGGCGCGGTGAGGACGCTGTGTCGTTTTGGTATTATCGCGGCACGCAGCTGTTGGCCGTGGATGCGATGAACGATCCGCGCGCGTTTATGGTAGCCAAGCGGTTGTTGGCGGCGGGGAAATCGCCTGATGCGGCGCTGGCCAGCGACCCCGCGACCGACCTGAAAGCGTTGTTGAAATAATGCGGATTATTGGTGGCACCAACCGTGGCACGCATTTGGCCGATATTGGCAAAGGCGATGCGGCGGCACATTTACGCCCTACGTCTGATCGCGTGCGCGAGGCTGTGTTTAACCTGCTTATCAACGGGCGGTTGGACGGTGGCCCGAACCCTGTGGCAGGCGCGCGGGTGTTGGATTTGTTTGCAGGCACGGGCGCGCTGGCGCTGGAGGCGTTGAGCCGTGGGGCGGCGGCGGCCACGCTGGTGGATGATGGCAAGGTGGCGCTGGCGTTGATTAAGCGCAACCTTGAGATTACGCGGCTGGCGGCAGTGGTTTTGCGCCAGAACGCGGCGCAGTTGCCGCCGAATACCGCCGCGCCGTTTGATCTGATTTTTATGGACCCGCCCTATGGCAAGGGTTTGGGCGAAGCGGCGCTGGCATCGGCCATCAAGGGCGGCTGGGTTGCGCCAAGTGCTGTGGTGGTCTGGGAGGAAAGCGTGGCTGTGTCCCCGCCTGTCGGGTTCACCAAGCTGGACGCCCGCAAATACGGCGACACATTCATTACAATTTTAAGGGCACCTGCATGATACCCACCATGACCCCAAGGGCGATTTTGTTTGATTGTGACGGCGTGCTGGTGGACAGCGAGGCGATTGCCTTTGACCTGCTGGCCGAGGATTTGGCGGCGCATGGGTTGCACCTGACGCGCGCTGAAATGGAGCTGCGGTTTTTGGGCGGCACGATTGGCGGGCTGTTTACCACGGCGCGGGGCCTTGGGGCCAATTTGCCCGATGACTGGGTCGATGTGTTTTACGCCCGCATGTATGCGCGATTGGCGCAAGGGACAGGGCTGATTGACGGGGTGATGGACGTTCTGGATGCGTTGGACCGCGCGGGCATTGTCTATGGCGTGGGGTCCAACGGGTCGGACCAAAAGATGCAGATTACCTTGGGCCAGCACCCTGCCGTTATGGCGCGATTGGGCGGGCATTTGTATTCGGGGCAAACCTTGGGCTGCCCGAAACCCGAACCGGGGTTGTGGCTGCATGCGGCGCGCGCCTTGGGCGTGGACCCCGCCGACTGTGTGGTGATTGATGACAGTCCCACGGGTTGCATCGGGGCCGCGCGGGCGGGGATGCGCTGTTTGGGGTTGGCCGAACATGACGATGGCGCGCGGCTGGCGGCCACGGGGGCCGAGGTGATTGCATCGTTGCGCGACATTCCGGGCAAGATCGGGTTATAGGGCCAGCGCGCGCACGGCTGCCATCGCGGCGGTTACGTCGTGGGCGCGGGTGCGGTGGTTGGTGATTGCGGCGCGCAGGCAGGTTATGCCATTGATATTTGTGGTGGAAAATACGGCCACCCCTTGCAGTTGCAGCGTTTGCGCGATGCGGGTGTTAAGATCACTTTGCGCCTGTGGCGACAGACCCGCGTTGGCGGTAAAGACGCAGAGGTTTGACACAACGGGGGCCATCAGGCGCATCGGCGCTTGGCCTGCAAGGTCGCCCATCAGCGCGGCCATGCGGCAATTATCGCTGATCGCGGCGCCCAGCCGCGCGGTGCCATAGGTTTCTATCGCGGACCAGACCTTGAGCGCGCGATTGCCGCGCGAGAGGTCGGTGCCATAGTCGCAAAACCACGGCTCGCCCCCGCCAAGCCCTGCGGTTTGCGCGGCAAGATAGGCAGGGCGCGAGGCAAAGGCGGCGCGGTGTTCGGCCTGATCGCGGATCAGGACCATGCCGCAATCATAGGGCACATACATCCATTTGTGGAAATCACAAGCAAGCGAATCTGCGCGACCGATACCATCCGTTAGCGCGCGCCACGGGGCATCGGCCAGACGGGTCCATGCGCCGAATGCGCCGTCGACATGCAGCCAAAGCGATTGGGCGGCGGCCAGATCGGCCAGCGCGCCCAAGTCATCAAACCGGCCCAGATCGACCGAACCTGCGGTGCCGATGATGGCAAAGGGGGTGGCCCCTGCGGCGCGGTCAGCGGCAATCGCATGGGTCAAAAGGGACAGGTCGATGCCATGTGCGGCATCGGGGATAAGGCGCAGGTTATCGGACCCGAGGCCAAGCAATTCCAAGGCCTTGCGCGCGGCATTATGAACGCCTGCACCCGCATAGGCAGTCAGGTGAACGCCGCCATTCCCTTGGGCACGAACCTTTGGTCCAAAGACGCGAACACGGGCGGCGGCAAGGGCGATGATGGTGGCCTGCGAGGTGCCCGTCACCAGCAGGCCGCTGGCGGCTGGCGGGAAGTCAAAGACGCCTTTGGCCCAGTCAATCACCGCGCGTTCCAGATAGATCGCACCATGGTCACGCCCGCCCGTGTTGGCGTTGATCGTGGCTGCCGCCATTTCCGACAGGATGCCACTGGCCAACCCCGTGCCATGCACCCAGCCGAAAAAGCCGGGATGGGTGTTGCCGGTGCCGTAAGGCAAAATATCGCGGGCTATGCGGGTGGCGAGCGCGCTTTCACCGCTACCCGTGCCTGTCAGGGTGTAAGCTGCCTGCACCGCATCGGGCACGGGTTGCCACGGATGGTTGCGGGCTGTGGCAAGCTGGTCGATGCATTGGTCCAGCAGGCGGTGGGCGGTGGGCGGCGGCGCGGTAGGCATCCCAATCTGCGGGGTCGAGGCCGTTGTTTTCCACCTGCCGCCCCCTTTGGTTTTACCTAAGCCTCAAACGCCGATTTATAGAGGCCAGCGGGCGAGAGTGTGAAAATCTCGGCCCCTTTGGCCGTTACCCCGATAGAATGTTCGTATTGCGCAGAAAGTTTGCGGTCACGGGTGACGGCGGTCCAGTCATCGGCCAACACTTCGGATTCGGGGCGGCCCAAGTTTACCATCGGCTCAATGGTAAAGAACATGCCTTCTTCCAGCACGGCTGTGCGATCCTCGACCGTGCGTCGCATGTTTGCAGTTTTGTTACCTTGGGCATCTTTGCGGAAATTGGCATAATGCAGCACGTTGGGCGGGGAATGAAAGACGCGGCCAAGCCCGTGACCGCAGAAATCACGCACAACGGACAGGCCTTGTTTTTCAACGTAGGTCTGGATCGCATAGCCGATGTCGCCAAAGGTATTGCCAGGCTTTACCGCCTCAATCCCCTTCATCAAAGCATCATGCGTGACCTTGATCAGCCCCTTGGCCCGATCGTGCAGCTTGCCTGCAACATACATGCGGCTGGTGTCGCCGAACCAACCATCAACGACGACCGTTACGTCGATATTCAGGATATCGCCGTCCAGCAGCACATCATCCTTGCGCCGTTTTTCCAAGTCTTTTGAAATGGTTTCCGACTTTTGCATCGGGATCGGGGACCCAGGGATGCCGTGGCAGACCACATGATTGACCGAGATACAGGACGCATGTTTATAGCCGCGATAGCCGATGGTGGCGGAGGTCACGCCACGGCGGTTCACCTCGGCTGTGATGAAATCATCCAAGGCACCTGTCGTCACGCCCGGCACAACCAAAGGGCCGACCAGATCCAAAATCTCGGCTGCGACGCGGCCTGCGGCGTGCATGCCTGCGAAATCGGCAGCGTCATAAATGCGAATGCCGTCGCGTGTAATCCGTCCGCGTGTATCGTCCAAACCCTTGGCCTCGCTTGTTTGCCTTTGTTCTTAAATAATCCTCTTGCGGCAAAATGGCCAGACCTTGCAGTAATCTGGGTTTGAAACCCTGCGGGCGCGGCCCTATACCCATAAAGACCCTAAGGATATGGAGGCCGCGATGCCAAACCCCACCGCCGCGATGCTGGTTATCGGAGACGAGATTTTGTCGGGGCGCACCCGTGACAGCAATATGCATTTTCTGGCGGGCGAGCTGACCAAGCATGGCATTTCGTTGATGGAAGTGCGGGTTGTGTCGGATGATCGCACGGCGATTATCGCGAGCGTGGTCGCGCTGGACGCAGCCTATGACCATGTGTTCACATCCGGCGGGATTGGGCCAACCCATGATGATATTACCGCCGAGGCAATTGCAGCGGCCTTTGGTGTGCCGATCAGCCAGCGGGCCGATGCGATGGCACTGCTGGCCGCGCATTACGAACGGTCGGGGATGCCGTTCAACGAGGCGCGGCAACGGATGGCACGGATACCGGATGGGGCGGCGTTGATTGACAACCCGATTTCCACCGCGCCGGGGTTTTCGCTTGGGTCGGTGCATGTGATGGCGGGGGTGCCGAATGTGTTTCAGGCGATGGTGGCCAGTGTGTTGCCAACGCTGACTGGCGGCGCGCCTTTGTTAAGCCAATCCTTGCGCGTAGATCGGGGCGAGGGTGAGGTGGCCGAACCGTTTGGCGCATTGGCGGCGGAATTTCCCGACCTGTCGATGGGGTCGTATCCGTTTACGCGCAATGGGGCGCATGGCACGAATTTGGTTATTCGTGGCACCGATGCCGCCCAGATTGACGCGGCGATGACACGGCTTGCCGCGATGTTTCCCGCATGACGCCTGACCTGATTTACGAGGTGTTGGAACAGACATGGCCCGCCGCCAGTTATGCGGATGTTGTGCCGTGGCTGATCCGCGCGGGGGCAGGTGGCGGGCAACGGGTTTCGGCGGCAACGGTTGAGGGCGCGTTTGAAGACGCGGATATTCCACAAGCCGAGGCGGCGATGGCGGCGTTGGGGCAATCACCCTTGTTCATGATCCGCCACAGTGATGGGCGCTTGGATGATATGCTGGCCGCGCGCGGGTATGCGCGGCACGACCCCGTGGTGGTTTACGCGGCGGCGGTTGCGGATTTGGCCACGCCCGAACCTTCGGCTATGTCGGCCTTTCCCACTTGGCCGCCCCTAAGCATCGCGGTGCAATTGTGGGACGAGGCGGGGATTGGGCCGGGGCGCTTGGCGGTGATGGACCGTGTGACGGGGCCAAAGACAAGCATTTTGGGGCGGGTGAATGACCGCGCATCGGGTGTTGCCTTTGTGGCCTGTCATGGCCGCACGGCGATGGTGCATGGGTTAGAGGTGTCGCCCACACAACGCAGGCAGGGGTCGGGGCAAAACATTATGCGGATGGCCGCGGTTTGGGCCGGCGCCCAAGGGGCCGACACGGTTTGTCTGGCTGTGACCGAGGCGAATGTGGCGGCGCGGGCCTTGTATCAGGCGTTGGGGATGACAGTTGTAGGAGCGTATCATTATCGTAAAAAATAGCCCCTCTTTGGTTGGTTTGGTGCTGGCGTGCTGGTGTTTCGGCACGACCGTAAACGCCCTGACGCTGGAGTTTCCCGGCCCCGCCACACCCACGGCCAGCCCTGCGATGGCGCGGGGCAGTTATGCCTTGCCCAATGCCGCTTGGGCCAATGGCGCGCTTTCGGTGACGGTGATTGACGGCATGGTCGAACGCAGTGCGTGGCAGGTCGATGCACCGGGGCTAAGCAGTCTGGATTTGATGCAACCCTTGCGCGCGCAGCTGCTGGCGATGGGTTTCGAGGTGGTGTTTGACTGCGAGACAAAGGGGTGCGGTGGGTTTGATTTCCGCTTTGCGGTGGATGTGCTGCCGGAACCGCAAATGCATGTAGACCTTGGGGATTTCCGGTTTCTGTCAGTAGAGCGCAAAGTGGGTGCTGGGCGCGAAGTGGTGGGGCTGATGGTCAGCCGGTCGGCCAGCAAAGGGTTCGTGCAGATGACGCGCGCGGTGGCCGATGCGGGGCCTGCGCTGTTTGCGGCGACAAACAAGGCATCTGGCGGGATTGAACAGATTGCGGGGGCTGAGGGCACGGCGCTTGTCGCACCCAACGCGGCTGCGATCAATTCCGATATGGGGCGTTTGGTGACAGGCGGCGCTGTGGTGCTGGAGGGGTTGGATTTTGGCACGGGGGCGGCCGATTTGACCGAAGGGCGCTATGCGTCACTGGCGGCCTTGGCCGAGTGGTTGAAGCAAAACCCCGATAAAACCGTGGCGCTGGTGGGCCATACCGATGCGTCGGGGGGGCTGGAAGGCAATATCGTGATTTCCAAACGGCGGGCCGCATCTGTTCGGGCGCGGTTGATTGACGCTTATGGCGTGCCAACGGCACAGATTGAGGCGCAAGGCGTGGGTTATCTGTCCCCGATTGCGTCGAATTTGACCGAAGAGGGGCGGCAGAAAAACCGAAGGGTCGAGGCCATTTTGACCTCGACCCAGTAGTCTTGGGGGACTTTTCGGAGGGATTACCAGATATCCGGCCCTTTTTCGGCATAACGCCGCGCCAGAAAGTCGATAAAGGCGCGCACTTTGGGCTGTGTAAACCGGCCTGGTGGATACACGGCATAGACGCCAAGGGTCTCAACGGGAAGGCCTGGGATCGCCTCCTCCACTTGCCCGTTTTTCAACGCATCGGCGTAGAGGAACGAAGGTAGATAAGCGATACCAAGGCCCGAAATCGCGGCGTTCAGCAGGGACTGCCCGTCATTCACGGTCAGCCAACCTGCGGTGCGCACTTGGCGTTTTTCACCCGACGGGGCCGGAATTTTCCACACGTTGCCATTGGCTTGGTTGGAATAATGCAGCAGTTTATGATCATTCAGATCGTCGATCTTCATCGGGCGTCCGAACTTTTGGAAATAGCTGGGCGACGCGATCATCCGTTTGGATGTTTCGGTCAATTTGCGGGCGCGCAGGCTGCTATCCTCTAGGTCACCGATACGGACAGCCATATCAAAGCCTTCGGAAATCAGTTCAACATAGCGGTTGTTCAGCACCATATTGACGGTGATATCGGGATATTCCAACAGGAAGTCGCCCAGAATTGGCGAGAGCAGGTTGACCCCGAAATCCGTCGCCACCGAAATCCGCAACAGGCCTGACGGCGCGGATTGCATGGAGGTGACAAGCGCATCCGCTTCACCCGCATCATTCAGAACGCGGCGGGCACGGTCGTAATAGGCAAGGCCTATTTCCGTCGGGCTGACGCGGCGTGTGGTGCGGTTCAAAAGGCGTGCGCCCAAACGGGCCTCAAGTGCCGAGACATGCTTGGAGACAGCGGATTTGGAAATCCCCATCTTTTTGGCTGCATCGGTAAAGCCCCCTTGATCCACCACAGTGGCGAAAGCTTCCATTTCGGTTAGTCGATCCATTGTTTTCCCCATGCGGTAAGTGCAGGTCTATGCCCCCTTACTGTTCCCCAAATCAGGCAAGATCGGGGCGCTGGCGCGGCCAGTCCGAGGTATTTGCAAGGATCGTTAATGGCATGGAAACAACGGGGCATCGGCAAAAGGGCGCGGATCCGGTGATTGCGGCGGGCGGGAAAAGGAGCATCCGTCAGCGGTTGGCGGAAAAATGTTCCTCTATTTCATCCAAACAGGCGCCGATATGTCGGGGGTTTCCGCCTATGCGTGTAGGTTATGGAAAACAATTTCGAGGCGGCCTAGGTCTGCTGGCAAGCGGCGGCATGGTGCCCCCGCGGACAACCCTGAAAAGGAAACGATATGAACCGTTTTATGATTGCCCTTGGCCTGATCGCTGGCCTGACGACTGTTCCCGCCTTGGCCCAAGACGCCCCCGTTGATGCGGATGGCAACGGCACATGGTCGATGGAAGAGCTGAAAGCCACCTACCCAAACCTGAGCGAAGAAACCTTTGCCGCGATGGATACCTCGGCCGACGGTCAGATTGATGCGGCGGAATACGAGGTCGCGATGGGGGCCAATCTGCTGATGCAGTAAGGCACCCTTGGCCGGGGCACTCCCCACCCTGGCGCAGGCTTTGCAGCATAGTCTCCGCCGCTGCAAGGCCTGCAATTCTTTATGCTTCAGAAAGCCGCTGCCAAACGGGCACCTTGGTCGATGGCACGTTTGGCGTCCAGCTCTGCCGCGACGTCGGCACCGCCAATGACATGGTGCACGATCCCCGCCGCATCCAGCGCATCGGCCAGCGCACGGTTCGGCACCTGGCCCGCGCACATCACGATCGTATCCACGGCCAGCAGTTCGGGGCCATCAGCGGTGCTGATCTGCATCCCGTCTGGCACGACCGCATCATAGGAAATACCGCCCCGCATCTGCACGTTTTTCATCTGAAGCGCGGCACGGTGAATCCAGCCTGTGGTTTTGCCCAAACGGCGTCCCGGCTTTTCCGCCTTGCGTTGCAGCAGCGTGACCGCGCGGGCCGGCGCATGGGGCTGCGGGCCAGCAGCGGCCAAACCGCCCGCCACATCTGCCGGATCACCGACACCCCATTCGCGTTTCCACAGCGCCAGATCCTCGGTGGGTGAGGTGCCCTGATGCACCAGATATTCGGCGACATCAAACCCGATGCCCCCCGCGCCGACAATCGCCACGCGCTTGCCCACAGGTGCGCCAGTCAAAACCGCCTCATACCCCAAAACAATCGCACCATCTTGGCCCGCAATCTCCGGATCGCGCGGGGTCACACCCGTGGCCACGACCACCTCATCAAACCCGACCAAGTCTTCGGCGGTAGCGCGCGTGTTCAAATGCAGGCGCACGCCCGCCTCAAACAGCATGGTGTCGAACCAATCGACCAAACCGCGAAATTCTTCTTTCCCCGGTATCACTTTGGCAAGGTTAAGCAGGCCGCCCACATGGCCAGAGGCCTCGAACAGATCAACCTGGTGGCCGCGTTGGCTGGCGACGATGGCGCACATCATCCCCGCCGCACCTGCCCCCACAATCGCCACGCGTTTCGGGCTGGTGGTGGGAGCATAGGTCAATTCCGTTTCCGCACAGGCGCGCGGGTTGACCAAACAAGAGGTCAGCTTGCCGCTGAACGTGTGGTCAAGGCAGGCCTGATTGCAGGCGATACACGGCGCGATCTGCGCCGCCCGTCCCGAGGCGGCTTTGGCCACAAAATCGGGATCGGCAAGGAAGGGCCGCGCCATTGATACCATATCGGCTTGGCCACCTGCCAAAATGCCTTCGGCCACATCGGGGGTATTGATGCGGTTCGACGTGATGACAGGAATGGACACTTCGGGCCGCAAACGGGCCGTCAGCCACGCAAAGGCCGCGCGGGGCACCGATGTGGCGATTGTGGGCACGCGCGCCTCATGCCAGCCGATGCCGGTGTTCAGCATCGTGGCACCTGCAGCCTCAACCGCTTTCGCCAGCAGCACCACCTCATCCCACGTGGACCCATCGGGGATCAGGTCAATCAGGCTGATCCGATAGATCAGAATGAAATTCGGGCCAACGGCGTCGCGCACCCTCCGCACCACCTCAACCGGAAGGCGCATGCGGTTGGCATAGTCGCCGCCCCAACGATCGGTGCGCTTGTTCACGTGGCGGGCCAGAAACTGGTTCAGGAAATACCCCTCGGACCCCATGATCTCTACACCGTCATAGCCCGCTTCTTGCGCGCGGGTGGCAGCGATCACGATGTCACCGATTTGCTTTTCAATCCCCGCCTCGTCCAATTCGGCGGGCGCAAAGGGCGAGATCGGCGATTTCACCGCACTCGCTGACACGCAATCCTTGCTATAGGCATAGCGGCCGGCGTGCAGGATTTGCATGGCGATCCGGCCACCTGCGGTATGGACCGCATCTGTCACGCCGCGATGGTTGGTAATATCCTTGTCCGAAAACAATCCTGCCGCCCCCGGAAACACGCCCCCTTCGGCATTGGGCGCCATGCCGCCTGTCACGATCAACGCCACACCGCCCCGCGCGCGCGTGGCATAAAACGCGGCCACGCGGCCCCAATCGCCTGTCTCCTCTAACCCTGTGTGCATCGATCCCATCAAAACCCTGTTGGGCAAAGTGATGTGGCCAAGGTCCAAAGGGGCAAGAAGATGGGGATAGAACGACATGGGAAAACCTTTCGGAAACTGCTCGGCCCACCATGCCGCGAAGCCGTTAGCCTGTCACCCCCAACGCGGCGTCACCCCGCAGCTCCAACGATTTCATCTTTGCAAAAATACTCAAACAAAAAATGGTGCAAAGAAAGCCGGTCAAGGCTTAATGGAAAACCCGTGCTGTAGATCCCGCATGACCGCCGCCGGGGGGAATGGCCTTAAGGCCAGGGGGGCAGCGCCCCCGCCACCGTTTCCCGTTAGCCCATCGTTTCCAGACAGTGCCGCCGGAAGGCGCGTTTCAGCATGTCCAACTCGGCGCGCAGCAGGTCCAACTCGCCACGGATATCGTCTTCCATCGCCACGCCGGTAATTATGGTGAAATGCCCCAGCTTGTCGCCTGACACTGCGTCGCGGATCAAAAAGGTCTGCACCCCTTCTGACAGCGCCTCAACCGGAATCGGAACCCGCACGGCCCAATCTCCGGGGCGATCGGGGATTTCTGTGACGCTGGTGCCCGGCACCTGCGCTTCAAGGTGCATCACCTCTAGCAGCGGTTGGCCCGACGCTCCGCTCAACACACCTTCCCAAACACCCGACCGCAGCCGCGTTTTGACCAGCTTGGCTTCAGCCATAGTGTCGCCCCATCCTTGTTTGCATCACAGTTCCGCCCTTGGTCTGCGAGAAAAGGTCACATCTCGCAGGGTGATCTGGTTCATTTCCGGCCCTTCAAAGATCAGATCAACCCAAATCCGTTCAACCCGCTTTTCATTCAGCTTGGTATAGGCAAGGTCAAATTCCACCTTCACCTCTTCCTCGTTCAAGGGCATTTCACGCACCACTTGCTCGACGTTGGGGCCGTGCTTGATGTTCAGCCGCGCAAAAATCTCCAGCGGTTTTTCCATCTCTACAATGGCGTCCAGACGGATCAGGTGGCTCAGTTTCAAATCTTCAACTGCCTCGGGTGGCAATTCCAGCACCAAGGACAGGAACGACCCGTCAAAGCGAAACACGTCCATGCGCACGCCAAAAGGCGCCAAATCGGATTCGCGGGTGTTGCGAACCTGACGAACGGTCAATTCGCTGCGACGGCAATCATGAAACACGGTCGTCCCGTCACAGATCATCGCTTTGTTCAAAACCGACGAAAACCCCGGCACCGGAATAGGGCCTTTCCACATCATCGGCCGCCATGCCCAATCGGTGCCAGGCTGTTTGCGGATCGCGTTCGATCCGATCACAGGCAGCGCCAATTGATGTTCAGCCAAATGGATCACACGGTCCAGGTTGCGCCGCAAGGCCAGCGCCTGCCCGCGGTAGCGCCGCAAGCTGTCAAGATCGAGCCCGCCTGCAAAATCGGCAAGCCTGCGCCAGCGCCGCAGAACACTGCGGTGCATCAACTTGTCAATCAGATGGTCGCGTTGTTTTGCCATGCCCTGCCCGTATCTTGCCCCGCACCCGCCCGTGGCGCCTAAGTTCCGAGTCGATTGTTGACCATATGGAAACGATTCTCTTATTTACGCAAAAGCGTTAAGACTCCACCCTCTCCTGCAGCAACGGAAAAAAAATTAACTGTTACGCTGGAAAAGGGTCACGCCCTGTTCGCCCCCTGAATTGCATCGACAAAGTGCGTGATCAGGCGCTTTCCATCCCGCACGGGGACAGTCTGTCCTTGGCGCGGACGCACTGTCAGCGTCACCAACTGCCCATCCATCTGCATCAGCGCCCGCCACGACTCGATCGCTTTCCCTTCTGCAATGCGGGTCAGCTGCAAGATCACTGCGCCTTTGTAATCGGCAACATCATGCACGCTTATATCATCCTTGCGCCCTGCCCCACGCAGCGCGATCAGGCCCTCTTCGGTTCTGAAATAGGGTCCCAGAATTTCGCTTTTGATCGTTAGACCTGCCGCGCTGTTTTCGCCCCCGACGGTTGCCGCCAAAATAGCGCCGGCGTCACCGCTGCACGGCGCCAAGGCAACAAATTCTGCGCCAGCCAGACGTTGCTGTGTGGCCTGTAGCGGGCAAAACCCTGCCGGCCCCGCCAGCTTTAACCCTCCTACCCGCAGGGTTTCGCGCAAATCGCTTTGCGCGCCGTTGCTGGACTGTGACACCCCTGCGGTGGCATCGGGCAAAACGCAGCCCGATGCCAACACAGAGACGACGACAGGAAATATCAGAGCTTTACTGATCCATGTAGACATGGCGTTCGGCCTGTGCGCCGGGGTGGGTGACCGCGCCAAGCCGTGCGCCGCCCACAAGCTGCGCATATTTCCAAAGCGCACCGCTGTCATATTCGGTTTGGCGCGGGCCTTTCCAATTGGCTTTGCGGGTCGCAAGCTCTGCGTCGGTCAGTGCAACCGAGAGTTCGCCCGTGATCGCGTTCAGTGTAATCATGTCACCGTTTTGCAGCAAAGCAATCGGGCCGCCATGCGCCGCCTCTGGGCCCACATGCCCCACGCAGAACCCACGGGTCGCACCCGAAAAACGGCCATCGGTGATCAGTGCGACTTTCTTGCCCATGCCTTGGCCAGACAGCGCCGCCGTGGTCGACAGCATTTCGCGCATACCCGGGCCGCCTGCGGGGCCTTCGTTGCGGATGACGATCACTTCGCCTTCTTTATAGCCACGGGCCTTGACCGCCTCGAACGCGTCTTCTTCGCATTCAAACACGCGGGCGGGGCCGGTAAAGACCTGCTCGGCCACGCTCATCCCCGCCACTTTGACAATCGCGCCTTCGGGGGCAAGGTTGCCACTTAGGCCCACAACGCCGCCAGTTTTGGTGATCGGGGTCGCAACAGCGTGGATCACGCGGCCATCAGCCTCGCCCTGAATACGGTCCAACTCTTCGCCCATGGAACGGCCCGAGGCGGTCATGCAATCTTCGTGCATCAGGCCCGCTTTGCGCAGTTCCTTCATCACGACAGGCACGCCACCGGCCTCGTACAGATCTTTGGACACAAACTGGCCACCTGGCTTCAGGTCAACAAAATACGGCGTGTCGCGGAAAATTTCGGCCACGTCGAACAGGTCGAACTTGATCCCAGCCTCATGCGCGATGGCGGGCAGGTGCAGGGCGGCGTTGGTGGAACCACCTGTACAGGCCACAATCCGCGCGGCGTTTTGCAAGGATTTCAGCGTCACGATATCGCGGGCACGGATGTTCTTTTCAATCAGGTTCATCACGGCGACGCCCGAAGCCTCACCATACATGTCGCGGCTCTCATATGGTGCTGGCGCACCAGAGGAGTTCATCAGCGCCAAACCGATTGCTTCAGACACACAGGCCATTGTGTTGGCGGTGAACTGGCCACCGCAGGCCCCTGCCGATGGGCAAGCGATACGTTCCAGAATTTCCAGCTCTGCGTCCGACATGTTGCCGGCTTGGTGCTGGCCCACGGCCTCGAACACGTCTTGCACGGTTACATCTTTGCCGTTCAACCGGCCCGGTAGGATCGACCCGCCATAGATAAACACGGACGGCGTGTTCAACCGAACCATCGCCATCATCATACCGGGCAGGGATTTGTCGCAACCTGCAAGGCCCACAATCGCGTCATAGCAATGGCCGCGCATGGTCAGTTCCACGGTGTCGGCAATCGCATCACGGCTGGCAAGAGACGAGCGCATGCCTTCGTGGCCCATCGCAATACCATCGGTCACGGTGATGGTGGTAAATTCGCGCGGGGTGCCGCCGCCCTTTTTCACGCCGCCTTTAACAGCCTGCGCCTGACGGTTCAGCGAGATGTTGCAAGGTGCCGCTTCGTTCCAGCAGGTCGCCACGCCAACCCATGGCTGGTGAATCTCTTCCTCGGAAATGCCCATCGAATAGAAGTACGACCGATGCGGCGCGCGCGATGGCCCCTCGGTGACATGGCGCGAAGGAAGTTTGGATTTATCAAAACGACTGTTGGTCATGGCTGATCCTTTGGCAAAACGCTTGGGCAAAGAGATAAAGCGGCCGTGCCCAAGGGGCAAGACGTGATTGCAAGGTCGGGGGCCAGCACTTAGGGTTTGCGGGCAGAAAGGGGCGCTATGCGGGCTGTGACATCGTTGGATTTGCTGGAACGGCTGGGAAAGACGCGGTTGTCGCGGCATTTCTTCGCACGTGACTTTTTCTATTCCGAAATCGGCAGCTTTCACGCGATTCCGAACCTGCCCGTTGACGTGGATTTGTTTTTGGCGTCGGGGCGGGCGTTTTGTACCGCGCTGCTGGACCCGTTGGTCGAAACCTTTGGCCCTGTGGCGGTGCGGTCGGCGTATCGCAGCCCTGCGGTCAATAAGTTCGGCAATGACCATGACCTGAAATGCGCACGCAACGCGGCCAATTATGCAGGCCATATTTGGGATATGCGTGATGGTGCGGGGCGAATGGGGGCGTGTGTTTCTATCGTGGTGCCGTGGTTTGCGGATCAGTATAATGCGGGGCGTGATTGGCGCGATCTGGCCTACTGGGTGCATGACCATTTACCGTATCACGAGATGTGGTTTTTCCCCACCAATGCTGCGTTTAACCTGACATGGCGCGAAGCGCCTGCGCGGGTGATTTCATCCTATGTTGCCCCGCGCGGTAAACTGCTTGCAGCGGGGGCGGAACCAGAGGAGGATTTGGCCAAGCGCAGTGCCCGCTATGCCGATTTTCCGGCCTTTCGGGGCATCGCCTATCCTGCAATTCCCGCCAAATGGGCCGCTTCAAAGGACTGAACCATGACCGACTACCCCGCTATCGCTGCAACCCTGACGGACCAACCAGACCTCTATGCCGCGCTGTATCTTGCCGCAGGCAAGGGGCCGCTGGACCTGCCTGCCTTGCTTGCAGCCTGTGATGCGGACGTGGCGGCGCGACTGGCTTCGGTTGATCAAGGTTTGCTGCGGGCGATCTTGCGGGTCGGCGCAGGGCAAGAGGCGGTTGCGGGGGCGGGCGATATTCTGACGCATCTGCATGCCGCCACCCCTGCCCCGCTGTTTTTGCCGGAAATCGGCGCAGGTCCCAGCATCGCCTTGCCAACCGCAGGCCAGCGCGCGGGTATGCCCGCGTTTTCGGACCGCGCCTTTGATGCGTGGTTTGCGTCGCAAGCGGTGCCGTATGGCATGGGACTTTATGGCGAAAACCGCACAGTTTACGCGACTGACCAATTCGCCGATCGCGCCAGCCATGAACGCCGCACGGTGCATCTGGGGATAGATGTATTCGCCCCCGCAGGCACGCCCGTTTATGCGCCTTTTGCGGCCAAGGTGCGGCATGTGACCTATAACGCTGACCCGCTGGATTACGGCAATACGTTGATTTTGGAACATGCGGGGCCGGTGCCGTTTTACACTTTGCTTGGCCATTTGGGTGGCAGCTTGCCCCAGCTTTTGCAGGTGGGTGACAGCGTTGATGCAGGCCAACTGATTGCGCATCTGGGGGATTGGCACGAAAACGGCGGTTGGGCGCCGCATCTTCATTTTCAGATCATGACTTCGATGCTGGAACAAACCGGCGGCAATTTCTTTGGCGTGGGTCATGCAGGGCTGTGGAATGTTTGGTCACAGATCTGCCCCGACCCGAACCTGATTATACGGCTGGACCCCGCGCGGTTTGTGGTGTGAGCCTGAATCCCAATTGATTAGCGTTGCACCCGTTGCAAAGGACAGGTTTTAGGTATTTGGGCCAAGATGAAATGGCAACAACCCGCTAATCCATCACCTCGACACACAAAACTGTTGGCAAATGCCAAGCGATTTCATCCCATGTTTTGCCTGCATCCTCGGTGGCAAAAACGCCCGCCGCCGAAATACCCACCCACATTTTGGCGGGATCAGCACGGTCGGCAACAATCGGGTGCAAGGTCAGCCCCGCGCCACCCGGTTGCCAACTGTCGCCCGAGGGGTGATCGCTTAGCCCTTGGACCCGCGCCCACGTGTCGCCACGGTCATGCCTGGCAAACAAGGCCGCCGGTTTGGCCCCTGCAAACAGCGTGCCGCCCACAAGGCACAAGGACCACAGCGCATCTATCTGCCCCTTGAACGGCGCATCAGGGACGGGGCCGTCGCCAACATAGGCCGCCATTTCCGGGTCGTTCGCCAACATCTCGTCAAACTTGCCATTGGCCAGCAAGGCCAGCGCCCAGTTTTCCCCGTTGTCATCCGACCGCCACACCCCTGCCCCCCGGAAAATCGCCACCACCAGCGGCCCAAAGCGTGCCCGTCGCCGGATCGCCAACACTATGATTAATCGGCCAACCGTCACAAAACGGCCCTGCGATCTACCACGTGGTACGACCAGCATTTTGGCGCAGCAAAAACGCACCCTTTGTGGTGGCAACGAGAAGCTTGGGGGTCATGGTTATCCTCCGTTAGACGGCAGAGTATCCTATTTCACCCAAGCAGCGCTAACAATTTTCAGGGCAATAGCGGGCCAAAAACATCGCCACGGCCCCGTTGATAACACGATCTTTTTCGGCTTGTGTCGGTTTGGCGGCTATCCCGAGCAGCATTTTGGTGAACATATCTGCACGACACATTTCAGCAAAAAAGTCGGCCGCGAGCAGCTTGTCTTCAATCTTGATCGCGCCTCTCTCCTCGGCCTCGATCAAGTACCTGACCATTCGGTAACGCCCTTGCAACGGGCCTGTTTCATAAAACTGGCGGCCAAGTTCGGGGAAGCGTTCGCTCTCGGCCACTACAAGGCGGTACATTCGCACATAGAAATCAGAGGTGTAGACGTCGACCAGCGTTACTGCGGCAATCCGCAAGGCATCTTTAAGTTTGACTTGCGGCGAGATTTTGCTTTCGGCGCCTTGCAGCTGTAGGTTGCATTCGACCCGTATCACCTCAAGAAACATCAGGCGTTTATCGGGGAAATAACTGTAAAGCGTGGCTTTGGAGACGCCAGCCTTGCGGGCAATGTCATCGACGCTTGCACCGTCAAAGCCTTGGGTCAAAAACACCTCACGCGCGCCGGCCAGCACGTCGTCATATTTGCGACCCTTGCGGGCGGCCTGCGGTGCCGTGTCCATCTGGTTGCCCTCCAAAGCGAAGACAATCATAGCCCAGACCGTTCGGGGCAAGCAACCGCTGCGTTATTGGCCCGCGCAGGTGGTTGTTGCTGTTTGAGTGGGATCGTTGCAGCCTTGGCTTGTTGGGGCGGCGGTTTCCGTTGGCCACGTCAGGCGCGGCAAGTCAATGCTTTGCGCAAAGGTAGGGGTGGCAAGAAGACCAAGGATCAAGGCAATGTGGTGGATTTTCATTTCGGACTCCATATATAAACTGAACCGTTCAGTTCAGATATATTTGCGTCGATTCGCACGGCAATTCAAGAATAAACTAAACAGTTTAGTTTATTTCTTTTTGCACGATGGGATTGCACTCTTCCCAAGGCAGGTCTAAATTAGAACTATTCTAAAATGGAGCATCACATGATCCCCGGTTTTTCCAATCGCCGCCGCTTTTCCGATCTGACCGAGCAAGAGATTTTGGCGCTCGCCATTTCATCCGAGGAAGATGATGCGCGCATCTATCGCAGTTATGCGGAACGGTTGCGCGCCGATTTCCCCGCTTCTGCCGCGGTGTTTGATGGCATGGCCGAGGAAGAAGACGGCCACCGCCAGCGCCTGATTGATTTGCATGTGGTGCGGTTCGGCAAGGTTATCCCCTTGATCCGGCGTGAACATGTGGCAGGGTTTTACGCCCGCCGACCTGTGTGGTTGACCGAGAATTTGGGGATCGAGAAAATTCGTGGTGAAGCGGCGACGATGGAAAAGGACGCGCATGATTTTTATCTGCGCGCTGCGGCCAAAACCACCGACGCGGCTACCCGCAAATTGTTGGGCGATCTGGCTGCTGCCGAGGCCGCGCATGAAACCCGCGCCGAAGGGTTGGAGGCCGAGCATTTGGGCGATGATGCCCGCAATGAGGAAGACCGCACCGCGCACCGCCAGTTTGTGCTGACATGGGTGCAGCCGGGGTTAGCGGGATTGATGGATGGGTCTGTGTCCACCCTTGCGCCGATTTTTGCCGTGGCCTTTGCCACGCAAAACACCCACACGACCTTGCTGGTGGGTTTGGCGGCCGCGATCGGCGCGGGGATCTCTATGGGCTTTACCGAGGCGGCATCGGATGACGGGCAATTGTCGGGGCGCGGGTCGCCTTGGAAGCGCGGGATTGCGGCGGGGGTGATGACCACGTTGGGCGGCCTTGGCCACGCCCTGCCCTATCTGATCCCTGATTTCTGGACCGCGACAGCGATTGCGATTGCAGTGGTGTTTGTGGAATTGTGGGCGATTGTCTGGATCCAGAACCGCTATATGGAAACGCCGTTTTTGCGGGCGACATTTCAGGTGGTTCTGGGTGGCGGGCTGGTTTTGGCCGCGGGCATGTTAATCGGCGCTGGTTAGGGGGCACGGCAGGCGCCAACCCCGTCTACCATTGACCTGAACCACCGGCAGAGCGGGGGCCAGCCCCCGCACCCCCGGGATATTTGGACCGAAAAGAAAGCGATCAGTCGGTTTTTGGCCAGCCGTCGATAACGGCAATCGCCTCTTCTGCGGTTTCAACGAAATGGATCAGATCAAGGTCTTCGGCGGCGATGGTGCCTGCGTCGGCCAGTGCTTCCCAGTTGATGATCTTTTCCCAGAACGCACGGCCAAACAGCAGGAACGGCACACGTTTCATGCGGCCTGTCTGAATTAACGTCAGGCTTTCAAACATCTCATCCAGTGTGCCGAACCCGCCCGGAAAAACACAGATCGCGGCGGCGCGCATCAGAAAGTGCATTTTGCGGATCGCGAAATAGTGGAAGTTGAAGCACAGATCAGGCGTGACATATTCGTTCGGGGCCTGTTCATGTGGGAGCACGATGTTCAGGCCGATGCTTTGGCCGCCCGCCTCATGCGCCCCACGATTGCCGGCCTCCATGACACCGGGGCCGCCGCCTGTGACGATCACGTTTTCACGGCCATAGGTGGCCATCGACCGTTCGGTCATGATGAAAGCGAATTTCTGCGCCTCGGCGTAATAGACGCTGAGATCGGCGAGGGTTTTGGTGCGGGCCGTGTCTTTTTTTGCAGGCTCGGGGATGCGGGCGCCACCGAACAGGACAATCGTGCTTTCGATTCCGCGTTCATCCATCACCAGCTGAGGTTTAAGCAGTTCCAGTTGCAGGCGGACGGGGCGCAATTCCTCGCGGCACATGAAATCATTGTCATTAAAGGCAAGGCGGTAGGCGGGCGCGCGGGTTTGCGGGGTATCGGGAATATCACGGGCGGCGCGGACGTCTTGCTGGCTGTCGCGAAACGGGTGTTTGCGGGCGTCGTCTTTCATCGGAATTCCTTGGTCTGCAATTGCGTGACTTCCCCTCAACGTCTATAGGCTTGGGGCAAGCGTGACCACCGGAAAGGAATACACCATGAGCAATGCCGCCCTTGAGACAGCTATTGAGACCGCATGGGAGGCCCGTGACAGCATCACGACCGCCACCAAAGGCGAGGCCCGCGATGCGATTGAAGCGACCCTGACCGCGCTGGACAGCGGGTCCTTGCGGGTTGCGGAAAAGCGGGGGGCGGATTGGCATGTCAATCAGTGGGCCAAAAAGGCCGTGCTGCTGTCGTTCCGGCTGACGGATATGTATGAGATTTCTGGGTCCAATGGCGGCACGAATTGGTGGGACAAGGTACCGTCCAAGTTTCAAGGCTGGAGTGAGGCCGATTGGCGCGAGGCGGGCTTTCGGGCCGTGCCGGGGTCGATTGTACGGCGGTCGGCCTATATCGCCAAGGGCGTGGTTTTGATGCCGTCCTTCGTGAATATCGGCGCCTATGTGGATGAAGGGTCGATGGTCGATGGTTGGGCCACGGTGGGGTCTTGTGCCCAGATTGGCAAGAATGTGCATCTTTCGGGCGGCGTGGGGATTGGCGGCGTTTTAGAACCGATGCAGGCGGGGCCGACGATTATCGAGGATAACTGCTTTATCGGCGCGCGGTCCGAGGTGGTTGAGGGCTGTATCATCCGCGAAGGTTCGGTTTTGGGGATGGGTGTTTTCATCGGCCAATCCACCAAAATTGTGGACCGTGAAACCGGAGCCGTGATGTATGGCGAGGTGCCTGCGGGGTCGGTTGTGGTGGCGGGGTCGATGCCATCCAAGAATGGAATCAACCTGTATTGCGCGGTGATTGTGAAAAAAGTAGACGCGAAAACGCGGTCCAAAACCTCGATCAACGAGCTGCTGCGGGATTAAGATTAGGGTGTCCGCGTGCGAGAATGACCGCGCGCGGACATTTTTATAAACCGTTGATTTTGCTTGGTTTTCGGGTTTTTGTTAACTGAATTTTAATGCGTACACAGGGTGTTACGGACGGGTGCTGGTTTTGGGTGAGGTTTGATCTTGGAGATTGTTTTCCTTGTTGTCGTCGGGATTGGCATTGTCATTTTTCTGCTGCTGTACGGCAGCAAAGGTGACGAGAAGGCCCAGCGCCAAAAGCGTGCAAACCGGTTTGAGCCCTTTGACGCAAAAACAGCGCAACCGCTGCCCGAACAGACCGTCATTTTCGGCGCACCCTATGTGGTGGATGGCGACAGCCTTGTTATCAAGAAAACACAAATCCGGCTGTTTGGCGTCGATGCGCCGGAAATGAACCACCCTTACGGCATTCGGGCGAAACAGAAACTTTGGGCCTTGTGTAAAAACCACAGCCTGCGCGCCGAAGTTGTGGCGATTGATGCGCATGGCCGAACGGTTGCCAAGGTTTATTTGCCTGACGGGCGCGACCTTTCGGCGGAAATGGTCAAGGCAGGATTGGCGATTGACTGGGCCAAGTTTTCGGGCGGGATTTACCGCGATTTGGAAGTGCCGGATGCCCGCCGCAAGATGTGGCTGGCCGATGCCCGCCAAAAGGGGCACATGCATGTTTGGGCGGAGTTTGACGCCAAGCAAAATGCGGTGCGCACGGGGGAATAAGCAGCCTGTTACCCGTCACCAAGGTTTCGATACGGCATTATCATCGGCGGTGATTGGGGGTAGCTGGCGCCGTGTTCAAGCGCGGCAAGCGCTGTGACCCAATCGGGTTTTGCTGGATAATCGCTATGCACATTGTCCAGCGCCGCGCGGATTTGGGCGATCATCGCATCGGGGCGGTTGCCCTTTTCCCAGTCAATGCAGGCATAGGCGAACAACAATTCAATATCATTCATGAAAAACCCAACCGAACCGCGCAGGGTCTTGCGCTGTTTTTCCATCGCATCGGGCGTGGATTTCGCCAAGTGTTCCGGCAATGGCACGGCATGAAACCTGCGCATGGGTTCAGTGCAGGCCCAATGTGACAAAATCGCGTCCAGCCGCACATCCAACACCTTGGCCGATTGGGTGAGTTTGAAATTCCACCCGCCAAAGGCATCATAAAGCGCATCGGCCTGCAACGCATCGTCATGGATCAGGTGAATATAGTTCAAGCGGAAATGCGTGGCCGCGATTTGGTCGGGGGTGGTTGTGCCTTGCCATGCCAGTAGCGCGCCAGACTGGACACGGACCTCGCAGGACAGAAAGTTAATATTGGCGTTGTGTTCGATCACAAAGAACAGGCGATAGCCGGTAGGCGCAGGGGCCAGAGCGGTGGTCGCAAAGACAAACCTGCGGTAGTGGCGTTTGTGTTCCATCCCCAGATAGACAAGATCGGTGCGCGCCTGCACCCGTTCGGGCAGGGTGAACAGGGGCAGATCTGCCAAGGCGGCGATTTGGGCCATTTCTTTGGCATGGGCGGCCAGCAGGGTTTCGGGCGTGGTTTTTGGGTCGCTGAAAAACCGCAGGATCAGCCGCAGGTCCAGCGTTTCGGCATCCAAGGCGCTGTATCCGTTTTTCAGCCAGGCCCAGGTTTGCAACTGCATCAGCGCAGCGCGGGGGCGTTTTTTCAAGGTATCGCAACGGTCGGCCACAGCGCGGATTTGAGGGCCAGACCCACCGGCCAGCATTGCGTCAAAGGTAGGCGGCATGTCGGGGCCAAGGCCAAAACTGTCCAGCGCGTCGACCGTCAGGGCCAGCCAGTCATAGACAAGGTCGGGCCTGCTGGCCGTTTCGGCAACCTGCATCACCTGTGCTGCCAGTGGCAACAATGCGGGACTTGGCCGAGGCGGGGCAGTGAAATAGCCCAGTTCCTGCAATTCGGCCTGAAGGCGGCCCGTGGTTTCCGAGGTGTCGAACCATGACTGAAGCGCGTATAAGTCACCGATCCAAGCGCATTTTTCAGCGCGGCTTTGATCTGTGGTCAAGATGAGGCGGGCGGTTTCCTCGATCAGGTCTTCGATTTCATGCTGTGACATGGGGGGTCTTTACGCTTTGGGTGGAGGGGGGTCCTGTTCCCCGCCCCGTTCCCCACCCCGTTCCCACTGCGCGGTCATTTTGCGGTTGAGCCAAGCAAGGCCGACCAGCGACAGGCCGAGGCCCATGAAGGACATCACGCGGATCAGGCCGGAGAGGCCGGACATATCGACCAAGAAGACCTTGGCCACGGTCAGGGCCACGCCAGCCATGGCCACCTTGCGCAAGATATCCGAGCGGCGGGAGAAGGCGAACATCAGCAAGCCGACCGAGGCGATAAGCATGGCAAGGGTGTAGGTGTAAAGTTCAGGGTCGGAAAAACCGGACACGGCAAGGTTGGTGCCACGCCAGAGCCGCCGGATTTCCATGCCGATGTAGAGGGTGGCAAAGAAGGTTGAGGCGAGGATGAAGCCGATTTGCACCTTGCGGCCGAAATGCCTGATCTTCCATGCGGCCACGGCAAACACGGCGGCCAGCGGCAGGAAGGCGAGGGCGAGGCTGTCGAAAACGGGTGGGCCGACCACACGCTCGCTGTAGGTCAGGAGCGGGTTGGACATCGTCATCAGCAAGCCAAGGGTGCCGAGCGCGGTGAGGCCATAGGCGGCGGCGACCAGCGTGCGGACGATGGTCATGAACTTGCCGCCCGCTTGCATGCGGTAGATTTGGTTCAGAGCCAGCGCGATCCAGATGGTTGACATCAGGCCCAGCACCCAATGGCTTGCCGCGTCCTCACGCGGGGCCATGCGCAGCAGGGTCACGGCAAGGAACACGCCAAGGATGGTCCAGCAGGCGCTTTCCAGCACCAGCGCGGTTTTGGTGCGGCGGTCGCGGGACAGCCACCATGCAGCAGCCAGCAGGCCAAGGGTGGCGAGGAAGGCGAAGGCAAGTTCGAAATACCCGATGCCATAGGTGTTGTTGGCGTAATCCCAGCCCAGCGCCCAGTCGAACCCCGGCCAGACGACAAGGCGGAAGGTGATGATGGCAACGGCGATTTGGATGAAATAGGTGAGCGGCGGTAGCGCGTGGCGGCGATCCAGGGCTGCGGTGCCAAGGACCATGACCGCCAGCGCAACGGTCAGCGCCGATTTGGTCAGGATCAGGAACACGGCGAGGGTGATCAGCGTCAGCGCGCCCACGGCAAACAGGCCGGTGCGCAGGGGGGTGTCATCGTCGGTTGCCTTGGCGGTCAGGGTGGCGAGGGCTGTCATGAGGGCTGCCATGACGATGGCGACCAGTGCCCAAGGATAGGGGCCAAGCACCGTACCAGGGGCCCATAGGAATTCGAGGATAAGCAAGGTGGCGGGGGCGAAAACGGTGGCGGAAAAGGCCCAGAAGGTCGGGGCGATTTTGGGGCCATCCTCACGCAGCGCCCATTGCATGCGGGCGAACATCAAGATGGTGCCCAGCGCGCCCAAGGCTGACAGCACCCAGACCGTGGCGGGGATCGGGGTTTCGATGGGCGTTGCCTCGCCCACGGGAACGGGGATGCTGGCATCCCAAAAGGCGTTGGCCAGTGGGCCGAAGCGCGTGGCCTCGAGTGCTATGGTGATCAGCAGGGCTGCGCCGGGGATCAGGGCGTGGTCGTATAATGCGGGGGCGTCGCGGGTCCAAAGCGTGGTGGCGAGCAGGAGGATGGTAAGAGCGTAGAGGCCGAGCCAGACGGTATCACCGGTGTTGGCATTCAGCGCCACGGCCATTGCGGCAAGGGTGGCCACGATTGTCATGGCGAAGGTCAGGCGGGTGGGGAATTCGGGCAGGCGTTTGCCGCGGGTGAGGGCTGCGTCAAGAAAGGCCGCGCCGGATTGGCGGGGGAACAGGCCGCGTTCGGGGATGGCAAAGGCGGCAAAGGTGGTGATCAGCACGCCGCCAAGAAAATGCAGATCGGCGCCTTTGACAAACCACAGCAGGGTAGAGCCTGCCAGCGTGGCGATCAGGCCAAGCGCCGAAATCCATGCCCAGCGTTTAACCGTGTCGATGCCAAGGGCGACCACGGCGACCATCGCGAGGTAGTAATGCACCATCCAGGAATTATCGGAATTGCTGCCGGTGATGAACGGGGCAAGGGACGCGCCAAGAATGCCGACGGCGGCAAGGACGGGGCCGTAAAACCAGCCCAAGACCAGCGCGATGGTGGACACAAGGCCAAGGCCCAAGAACGTGGTCATCGGGCCGATCAGCCCATAAAGCGAACGCGCCCCAAAGACCGCGACATAGAGCACAACGATGCCCGCGCCTGACAGGATTGAGGGTAAAAACTCGGTGGCGCCTGCCCCGTCTTGGGACCCGTCATCGCTTGTTTTGCGGCGAATAAACTCGCCTCCGGCAATAAGTGCTGCGCCAAATGTCAGCGCCCCCATAACGCGCCAGAACGGGGTCAGAAGCCCGTTTTCGATGCCGTATTGGACCATGAAAACGCCCGCCAGCGCCAGAGATGCGGCAGCAATGGCCAGCACCCAGTTATCACGCAACCAGCCTGTGAGGTTGTCGATCAGGTCGGGTTTGAACACAAAAGCTGTGGGCGTTTGACTGTCGTCAGCAGCGAGGCTGAAGGCGGTTTTGGCGGGTGGCTCGACTGGATTTGTAGGGGCTGCGGGCCATGGGTTGGGTTCAGAGACTTGCGCATCGGGTAAAGTTGCGGCGGCTTTCGCTGTTGTTTTTGGCACCGTTCTGGGCGCGGCTTCTGGTTCGCCCCCCTGTTTTGCCAATCGGGTCAGATCGCTTTGCAACCGGCGTACAAGCGCGTCGAGGTCACGGACTTTGGATTTCAGGCCAAGATGCGAGAAAAAGAGGTAGGGGACGAGGACCACGATCAACAAAAACGCAATGATCGCCAGACCAGCCATCAAGAAAAATTCGTCCATACCATGCCCCACCTTATACCACGCCGCCCAATGCTAACGCGGCTGGCCCCGTCGGGCAATCACCCTTAACCGATTAGCGGCGCGGTCGTCAATCTCATCAATCGTGTCGCCGATGCTGTCCAGCGCGGGGTCGATGGTGCGTTCACGAAACTGCGCCCACATGCGCCACAAAAGGCCAAGCACCCCCGCCAGAACGACAAAGAAAATCAGATTGAACCATGGAAAAAATGACACGTCCGGCCCAGCGACGGGACGCATGCTGATAGCGTTCGGGAAAATTGTGAAAAATTCATTCCGCCATCCATAATGCGTGACCCCCACCCAGTTGGGGTTTTCCGCGCTGGAAATCAGACTTTGCGCCTGCGCTTGCAAATTGGACCCGTCCAGCTTGAAATATGGCGGCCAACCCCAGCCGGTGTCTTCGTTGCGGTAAACCATAGGCTTGCCGTTGACACGGATGGTCTGGATGAAAAACACATCGCGGTTCTTATCCACCGCCGTGCCCACATCAGGGCTGGCCCAAAAGAACGAGTTTTCGCCGAAATCAATGCGGCGGTTTTCGGTGCCTACCACGCGCACGATGTCATGCTGCGGCAGCGTGTAGTGAAAGAACGAAAACAGCAGCACAGCGATGATCGTGAAAAAGGTCCATTTTACAATGCGCATTGGCGTTCCCTCTCAGGCGAAATTCAACAGATACACGGCTGCTATCACGGCCAGCGTCGGGATAACATAGACCAGCCAGATCAGTTTCTTGCGCAGACCTTTTTCATAGACGGCCATGCCTGCCGTGATGAAATCTTCGCGGTCGCCGGGTCCCTGTGCCGCATCCCATTCCTTTTCCAATTCCTCGCGCTGGGTGGACCGCGAATAGATGCTGACCAGAAAATACATAATGGTCAGGCCAATGAACCCAAAGACAGCAAGGCGGATCATACCAATCATCGGCGGGCCTTTCGGACAGAGCCCCAAGGACCGACAAGGTCGGTCATGGAGCGCGCGGGTTTCGGCGCAGGTCTTGGGTCGGGGCGTTCCACCGCGTCCATGCCCGGCTCGGGGCCAAACAGGGCGGCGCGGGCACCTGCCTTATCCACTTGATACTCGCGTTCCAGAAAATCGGCAACATAACCGCGTTTGCGGTCGGACCAGCGGGCATAGTTTGTATAGAACAATTCCTTATGCGTGATGAACATCTGGCGCACATCCAAGGGGGCAAGTTGGGCCAAAAGCATGTTCACCAAATCGCGATCGGCATGGGGCCGCGCGCGCAAGGTATAGAAATAGGCAGGGTGTTCGGATGTGATACGCGGCCAGTCGCCGCCGCCTTCGACCCAAGCAAGCAGACGGGCAAGGCCACGGAATTCTTCGGGCAGGTCAGCGCCCAGACGCTGGGCGATTTTGCGCAGGTCGTTGCGGGTGGCGTTGCCTAAATCTAGGTTCAGCGCATCGGCGGCATCGACCAGAATGAAATCCATTTTCTGGCGCAGCACGGCGGCGCAATCCATGCCGCGCGCCTTGACGATAGGTTCGACCAGCCCGTTTTTTTCCAGCCAATCGGCGATTTGATTGCGGTTGGTGATGTCCATCACCTGCCCGATTGGCACATCACCCAGCGATTCCTTGGGCAGCACGGAAATCACTGCAGGCACTTTGTTATCGCGAAACACATACAGCCCGCCGAAATGCGCGGTCCAGAAATTTGCCTGTTCAAACGCCATTTTCGGCAAAGCAATCGGCACGCGGGTTACATCGCCTGTGCGTTTGGCCAGCCCGATCATTTCGGCAATCAGCACATCATCGCGCCAGCCATTCGGCTGGGTGCGGAAACGGTCAATCATTTGGCCCAGTTTAGCCGCATCGGCAACATGGCCACCAATCGTATCCGCCTCAATCGTGATGCGGCGAATATCCAGCAAGCGGGCGGGGTTGGACACCTCATAAACGCTATTGGCAAGTTCCCCCGCCACGGCATCGCGGGCCGTCAGGGCGAACAATTGCGCCTCATTCGCGTCGATAAACTGCCGCAGAACGCCACGCGAGGTGGAGAAGGTGACGTTGAGCAAAGGTGCGGTTTTCTGCGCCGTGGTCAGCAGGATAAACTGACGGTTGCAGCCATTGGGGTTGAGGTAACGATCATCACCCAACTCATCCCCGATTTCGGGAGAATAGCCGGAGATATCGATGTGAAAATCGGTAAGCTTGGTTTGCTTACCGCACAGATGGTCCAACGCGCGGTTATAGCGTTCGATCAGGGCGGGCGAAGACACCTCGACCAAGTTCCCGAACATCAGACCTTTTTCTATGAGGCGCTTCATGATGGATCCCTCGGGGTGGTGGCTTTGACAATTTTGGCGCGGCGGGTGAAGGCGTAAAGATACCACGGAAGCCAGAATATGGCGGAAAATCCGGCAAGGGCCGTGGCCTCCCACGCGCGGGGTTTCAGGTCGGTGAGATGGTCGGGGTTTAGCAAGAAAAGCACAATAATCGCCGTGATGGCACAGATGAGGATGCCCATGATGCGGGCATGTGCGGGGCCTTTGTCAAACAGCATGGCGGGGCGGGTGACGAAGGGGACCACGAGGAAGGTGATGAAGGCGAAGGCGGCGAGGGTTAGGGTGGTGAGGATTAGAATCTCCATGACTCTCTCCCCAAACCCCAAACGCTTTCTTTTCGGCCCAAATATCCTCGGGGGGTCCGGGGGGCAGACAGCCCCTCGGCGCTTGCCAAAGTGACCATCCTACCCCTTCCCCTCCAAGTACCGCCGCTTGGCCTCTTCCTGTCGCCCGAAATCGCGGACCATGTTCGAAATCGCCACCTCATCCGACTTATCGGCATAGCGGAATTCTGAATCGGCGTAGCGGTTGATTTCCTGCACCACCATATCGACGGTAATCTTTTGGGTCATGCCACGGATCATCGCTAGTTTCTCATCATAGCCTTTGAACAGGAACAGGTCCGGCTGTTCCATCCACGCATCCGGCAATTCAAAATCCATCGCGCGGACCTTGACGGCGTCGGTGATGTTTTTGATCGCGCGGCCGGTAAAGCGGGGGTCGGCCTCTTGGATGGCTTTCAGGTAGGCGCCCAGCTTGGCGATGGTATCCAAGCGACCGATATCACGCCCGACCTGATCCCAGACGCGCAGCAACCCGTCTTCATGCGGGCGGGCGTGACCTTCAAAGCTGGCGGCGACGGCGCGTTTCATTTCTTGGGCGGCGAACAGGTCATGCTGGCCCACGGGGATGTCGTGGTTTTTGCCCATCAGCAGGGCAAGGATGTCGATGTAATCATCGCGGGTTTGCGGGCCGTCGACGAGGAAGCGGGCACCAGCCCGTTGGCGCAGGGCATCATCGACGTTTTCAGGATAATTCGAAAACATCCCAAAGGTACAGTTACCGCGCACGACCGTATTGGCACCGGCAAAGGCCTCCATGAACACGGCTGTCACCTCTTGCTGACCCGCGCTCGATTGCTTGTCGCCGCGTTTGCCTGCGATTTGGTCGATGTCATCAATGGTGCCAAAACCGATCACGGCGGGGTCCAAAACATTGGTGATAAAGGCCTTGGCGTTTTGGCCGGATTTGCCTTGATAGCTGTCGATTTGGTCGATGGAAAAATTCTGATAGCGGAAGGGGTAACCCGCCGCCTTGCAGTAATCATTCAGCAATCCCGCCATCATCTGGATCAGCGTGGTTTTACCCGTACCCGGCGCGCCATCACCCATGAAGGTGAAAATAAACCCGCCCATTTCGGCAAAGGGGTTCAGTTTGCGGTCAAAATCATAGGCCATCAGCATTTTCGCCAGCCGCAAGGATTGGTATTTGGCGATGTGGTTGCCGACCACCTCGTTCGGTTTTTTGAACGTCATCGTCAGGGCGGTGCCACGGGCGGCCAGCGCGGGTTTGAACCCTGCGATGGTCAGCTTGTCCGCCTCCACCCGCCAACTGGCTGCGGTAAATCCGGCAATACGCGGGGCATCCTGACCGCGCAGGGCGACCTTTGCCATCAGCTGTTCGGCATAGGCCAACACGGTAGCAACCAGCGAAGCGTCATCACTGGCATGGGCGGCGATGGCCTGATCCAATTCCCACAGCGCGCCATGCAGCGCGAGGGGGGCGTTGTCGGTAAGCACCTCAACCACGGGGTCAATCTCGGCTGTGCGTTCGCTTGCTTGGGATGCCAGCAAAAAGGCAGTGGCGTTGCCGAAGGTATAGAGGACGGCCAAGGCCTCAGCCGCCAGAAGTTCGGTAAATTCGGGCTTTCGGTCAACGGGCAAGCGCCCTTCGAGGTTGGCTTTTTTCAACTCCACAAGTGGCGTCTGGCGGGCATATTCCTGCCCCACGGCCAAGGCGATAGACAGCGCGCGGCGCAACCCTTGGGCCACCGTGGCCTGAATGGGCGAGGTGAGGGGATCATCATCATCCTTTTCGGCGATCCGGTCCAGCAGGCGCACCCCTGTCGCTTGCGCGGTGCTGCGCGTCACCAAACCGGGCGTGGTGGACCGGAACCTGCGCGTCATCGAGGCCACCCCTGGCGAGGCTTCGGGTGCTATCACTGAAAAGCGCGCCGTTCCAATGCGGGGGGTATGGTCAACCCCCATCAGCATTTCGGTCGCCGCAAGGTAATGCGACGTGATATCGTCTTCGCGCAATTCCATCGTGTCACGGGTGGTCATAACAAATCCTTAATTTTAACGCTGCGGAATGACGCGGCCACCCGCGCCCACCACAAATTTACGAACATCGGCAAAGCCTGCGGGGCGCTTTTCGGCCAAGGCCTGAAACGGGCGTTCGGGCATAATCAGCATCCGGTCCATGCTGGTGGCGCCAATATCGGCCAGCGTCTTGCCCGCAAAAGGGCTAGAGGCGAAAATCTGGCGCTCGGACGAGGAAAACCAGCCAGTTTTCACGGTTTCTTCGCGCTCGGCCAGCAAATCCTCGACTGTCCAGACCAGCGCCCAATCCTGCCCCGGCTCGGGCTTGGCATCGGCCAAAACATCCGAAATCGGTCCCGATTGCAGGGTGAAGCTGCTGGAATACATCGGGCCAAGGTGGATGCGGCGCAGGCGTTTGGGGTGAAGATCGTCGAAATCTGTATCAAACCCCTTGGCGATTGTGACCAGTTTCAGCCCGTCAAAACTTTGCGCCATCAGATGCGCCTGCACCTGCGGCCAGCGCCTGTCATCGCGGGGCAATGGGGTTTTGCCGCTGTCCTCAAGGTTCATCAGATAGATCACGGGCAGGTTGGTTTGGGTGTCATAAACAGCCCAATGCACCAGCCAGGATCGCCGATCCTTGGTTTCGCCCAGCCATTGCACATCGGCATCATTGCGCGCCCAAAATTGCAAGCCCGATCGCAGGCTTTCATAATACAGGCGCTGTGACATGGTGAATTGCAGGCGGGTGGGAATGGCCAGTTCACCGACGATTTGCCGGATCATCGCATCCTTGATCTCGGATTCAGATGGCAATTGCGCGAGGTGTTTTTCGGCCTGCTGCGCGTCATTTGCCATGACCAGCAGTTCCTGCGCGATGGGGAAACCGGATTCGTGGCGATCAAAGGTCAGCTTGCCCGGTAACGGCCCATCAATCCGGCCTGTCATCAGGTATTTATAGCCCAAAGATTGGAACGTCAGGTTCAGCCGCTGTATATAAGCTCCGATCACCCGCGCATCGAGCTTGGTCAACGCGCCTTCGCCCTCCAATTCAGCAGCGACACGGCCCAGATGGCCGGTGATTTTGTCAAACTTGTCGAAATAGCGCCGGACGATGGCGGTATCGTAAAGCTCTGCGTGATCGTCGGTCAGCGTGTTCACGGCTCATCTTTCCTGTTGCGGCGAATATAGACACCGATGGCGCTGATGGCGACAAACACCACCAGAAACCCGACTTGGCCCATATTGGGGGGCACGGCAAAACCATCCGTGACCGCCCCAAGGTACAAAGCGCCCAAGCAGGCCATGACCACGGCCCAAACCGACCAGCGGTCGCCTTCGCCAAAGAACATGATGTAAAACACGTTCAGCGCGCGCAATGTCGCCCGCCACAGCCGCATCTCAGCCGCCGTATTGGTTTTTGTCGTGCTTTTCGACAATGCTGGCAAATCGGCGGGCAAAGCGTTCATCGGCCTTGGCCTTTTGCTCCAATATCTTGCGGGCAAAGACCATGTGATCCTCGTGCGCCTCCATCATATCGGCCATGCGGTTGTTGGTGGCGGTGCCGATGGCAGCCATCGCGGCCTGCGCTTCTTGGTCGGTTTTCACACCGATTTCATTGATGCGGTGGGCCACATCCTGCTGTTGCGCGGTTTTCAAGGATGACGTCAGGGCGTCATACAAAACCACCCGCTGCTTGGTATCGGTTTGCAGCTTGTTGATCAGGACCATTTGGGTGGCGGCTTGGTTTTGCAAGCTGTCCATCCAGGTTTTGCCCTTTTCGATATAGCGTTCAAGGGTTTGCGACTTGGCCAGATCGACCTGTTCTTGCTGCACAAGCGCGTTGTAGCGGGTGTTCAACCCCGCCAATTCGCTTTCCAGCTTGGTACGCTTGGCAGCATCTTGTTCAACGCTGATTTTGTTTTCCAGCTCGATGATCTTGGGGTCCATGCCCGAGATTTCAGCGCGCACACCCTCAAGGCTGCCCACGGTCGCTTCGCGTTCATCCAAGGTTGCGGTCAGATTGGTTTCCACACTGGTTTTCTGCGTGTTCAGCATGTCCAGCTGGCCCTGAAGCAGTTTGACGATGATGTCGGATTTGCCAATCAAATCCTGCAACTTGTCGTCAATCGACGCGCTGCGCATCCGTTCCTGGCGCAAGGATTCGGCTTTGGCGTTGGAAAAAATGCCGATGAAACTTTCCATGCCCGTCTTATTGCGCATCTCATCAAAATCGCGCGAAAATCCGGCGGTCACATCATCCAAGCCCATAATCAGGTCTGCGATATTGGCGTTCATCAGATCGGTATGCTGATGCACATCATCCAGCGTGGCATTTTCCACGTCGATCGCGGCCTCGCCTGCCTCAATTTTGGCGCGGGCCACTTCGATCCGGCTGGTAATTTCGGAAATCTTGGTCTGGGCCTTAGCCACCTGATCCTGACTTTCGCGGATCTTGCTGTCGAAATCTGCCATGCTGGCCTCCGATGTAAATACACATAACATATGGGGAGCACTTAGGATCATTCCATCCCTCACTCCGGAAAAATATCTCCGCAGGGCGCTCCCCCCCCGTCGATTGCAGGTAAATTGCGACACAGGCGCGAGAAATGCAATTTCTAACTGCCCAACACGCCTGATTTCATCTTTGCAAAAAATACTCCGGGGGGTGAATGGCCCCAAAGGGCCAGAGGGGGGCAGCGCCCCCCTGCCACCCTCACACTGCTATATTGTCGATCATCCGCACGCCATCTATCCGCGCCGCCGCCAACATCCGCGCAGGTGCGTCCAGCGTGGACACACGCTCCAGCATCGCGGCTGATCGCAGCTCGATATATTCCACCTCTTCAAACCCCGCCACCAAAAGCTCGGCCCGCGCGGCTTTCATCGCCTTGGAAACAACCATCCCGCCCCGAATGGCCGCCGCCGCCGCTTGCATCGCGGCATAAAGCGCCGGCGCTTTGGCCCGCCCGTCTGCCGTCAGCCGCACATTGCGCGATGACATGGCCAACCCGTCCGCCTCGCGGATCGTCTCGCACCCGACAACCGTGACGGCCAAATTCAGATCGGCGGCCATGCGGCGCACAACCTGCAACTGCTGCCAGTCCTTTTGCCCGAAATAGCCGCGGTCGGCTTGGGTAATCCCGAATAATTTTGCCACGACGGTTGCCACCCCGTCAAAATGGCCGGGGCGGTGCGCGCCCTCTAACGGGCCGGACACACCTTTGACCGAAACTTTGGTCGCAAACCCGTCGGGGTACATTTCGGTCGGGGGCGGCACAAAGACCACATCCACACCCAAAGGCGCCAGCAATGCAGTATCGGCCATTTCGGTGCGGGGGTATTTCGCCAGATCCTCAAGGTTGTTAAACTGCTTGGGGTTCACAAAAATCGTGACAATCACCCGTTGGCATTCCACTTGCGCGGCCCGCACAAGGCTGAGATGCCCGTCATGCAGCGCGCCCATGGTTGGGACCACACCCACCACATCGCCAGCCTTTTTCCAGCTTGCCACCTGCGCGCGCAACTCTGCGATGTCGCGCAAAACCAGCGGCGTCACGCTTTGCCACCTTTGGGCGGCAGTTCGTCGGGGAACGTGTGTTCGGGGGCCGGAAAGCTGCGGGCGCGCACCTCAGATGCGTAATCTGCAATGGCGTCCGATGCCGCCTGCCCCAGCGTGGCATAGCGTTTCACAAATTTGGGGCGGAAATCGGTGAACAGGCCCAGCATATCATCAATCACCAAAATCTGCCCATCACAGCCGACGCCAGCGCCAATCCCGATGGTTGGGATGGTCAGCGCTTGGGTAATCCGGCGCGACAAGCCTTCGGGGGTTTTTTCCAGCACCACCGAAAACGCCCCCGCCGCTTGCACAGCTTCTGCATCCGCCATCACGCGCGCGGCCTCATCCGCGCGTCCCACCACCTTATAGCCGCCCAGCGTGTTCACCGATTGCGGCGTCAGCCCGATATGCGCCATCACGGGAATGCCCCGCGCAGTCAGAAAGGCAATGGTTTCCGCCATATGCTGCCCGCCTTCCAGCTTTACCGCAGGCATTCCGGTTTCCATCATCAAGCGGCTGGCATTACGGAATGCCTGCTGCGGGCTTTCCTCGTAACTGCCAAAGGGCATGTCAATCACCGGCATCGCCTTGGTGATCCCGCGCATCACGGCTTTGCCATGCAGGATCATCATCTCCATCGTCACGCCGATGGTCGAAAGCAACCCGTGCAGTACCATGCCCAAACTGTCGCCCACCAAAACCACATCGCAATGCGGGTCGGCCAGCCGCGCCACAGGCGTGGTATAGGCGGTCAGGCACACCAGCGGCGCGCCCCCTTTGCGGGCCAGAATGTCAACCGGAAGGGTTGGGCGAACGGGGCTCGATGCGCTCATGTCTCTCTTGCTCTCCTTCAAGAGGAATAGTTTGCCCCCTTATATCGCCGCACCCCCCACCGTACCAGCAAGAATGTTGCGCGGCGGTGCGGCATGTCTGCTTTGCGCTTGACCTATGCCCCCGCGCGCGGTGACATCGGGCAAAGTGAACCAAGGATGGACCCCGATGATGCCCCTGCTTTTGCCCCTGCTTTTGCCCCTGTCGCGCGATGCCGTACCCCCCGAAATTGAACGCCCCGATGCGGATAAGCTGTTGGCAGGCGATCCAGTGCATACCACATGGAACCATGAGGATGCAGAGGGGCTTTATTGCGGGATCTGGCAATCCACGCCGGGCAAATGGAAAGTATCTTACAGTGAATGGGAATATATCCGCATGCTGGAAGGGGTATCCGTGCTGACCGATGCACAAGGCGTAGCCACGACATTGCGCAAAGGCGATAGCTGGATCATCCGGCCAGGGTTTGAAGGCACTTGGGAAGTGCTGGAAACCACGGTCAAGGACTATGTGATCCGGTTGTAAGTTGAGGGCAGTGGGATTTATGAGGCTGACCGATCTAAACGCAATTACAGGCGGCTTGGCCGCGCTTTGCCTCGGCGCGGGCGCGGCCCTGTCCGACCCCGCAACCCTGACCGCAGCAGACCCCCAAGCCATTGCTGTTGCCATGCTTAAACTTGGCTATCGCGCCGAATTGACCAAAGACAACACTGGCGACCCGATGATCCGTTCGGGTGCAAGCGGTTAGAAATACGGCATCTATTTCTATGGCTGCGAGGATGGCGCGAATTGCACGTCGATCCAGTTCTATATGGGGATAGAGCTGGACCACACCGTCAGCCTTGAACGGATAAATGATTGGAACCGCGACAAACGCTTTGGCACAGCGGTGTTTGATACCGATGGCTATCCCTATCTCAAGATGGACCTTAACCTTGATTTCGGCGGCATCACAGCCCCCGCGTTTGAGGACAATCTTGACCTGTGGGAACGCCTTGTTGCCGAATTTTCAGACTATGTTACAGCCGACAAAACCGATGCCCCGCAAATGGAAACGGCCCCGAAACCGGGACCACTACAAGAGCTTTGACAGCCGCGCAGCCTTACAGCGGCACGTTGCCCGATGAGTCGACCGCGTCGAAATCGGGCAGCGGATCATTGGCAATTGCCTCATCGCTGTAAATCGTTGCCGGATCGGTGCGGTGCGCCGGAAGTTCGATGCCGCGGTTAAAGTTTTCGGGGTCAACGCGCTGCGATTCTGCCTCGGACCGGACATGCACGCGGGTGCCAATCGGCACCATTTCATACAGCGCGATAATGTCGTGGTTGAACATGCGAATACAGCCCGCCGAACCGGAATTACCGATGGAATCCAGCGCGTTGGTGCCGTGGATGCGGTAATATGTGTCGCGCCCGCCACGGTACAGATACAAGGCGCGCGCGCCCAAGGGGCTGCGCAACCCGCCACGGATACCGCGCGCAAAGGGGCCGTAAACCTCGGGCTCGGTGCGCAGCATGTTTTTTGTGGGCGTCCAACCCGGCCATTTCTTTTTGACCTGAATCGTACCACCGCCCGAAAAGCTGCGGCCTGCGCGGCCTGCACCAATGGGGAAACGCACCGAATTGGCCCCTTCGCGCACGAAATACAGAAATTTAGCATAGGGATCGACATCGACCGTGCCCACAGGCTGTTCGCCCAGATAGGTGCCGGTGATGCGGCGGTTCACGCCTTGCAGATATTCGACCGGCACACCGGGCAAGGTATAGCCACTGTCAAACAACGGGCCGTACCCTTCGATAAACCCTACATTCGGGTTCGGGGCGTTGGGCGGTGTGGCGCAACCTGCAAGCAGGGCAGAACCGGACAGCGACATAAAGGTACGGCGGTTAAGGGATGCTTTGATCACGGGGGCGCTCGCTTGGTTAAAATGACGTATCGCAGAAGCGCCATTAATGCGGCCCAAGGTCAAGAGTTTCAACGATCACAAAAGAGAAAAGCCCCCAAGCGTTGCACTTGGGGGCCAGTTTAAAGCGGTTTTGGCAAGGCTTTGCCGATGGAAGGGCGCGCGTCAGCCCACCACGTTGAAATCGGGGCCATAGGGATAGGCGGTGATGTTTTCATTGCCGTCTTCGGTAATGACCAGAATGTCATGCTCGCGGTAGCCGCCCGCGCCCGGCTTGCCATCGGCCAGCGTCAGCATCGGTTCCATCGAAATCACCATGCCGGGTTCCAATACGGTGTCGATATCCTCGCGCAGCTCCAACCCTGCCTCGCGCCCATAGAAATGCGACAGGATGCCAAAGCTATGCCCATAGCCAAAGGTACGGTATTGCAGCAAGTCACGTTCTGCCAAAAAGTCGTTGATCTGCGCAGTCACGCCCGAACAGGTCGCCCCCGGTTGTAGCAAGGTCATGCCGTATTCATGGGCGGCCACGTTCGCCTCCCAGATTTTCAGGGATGCATCATCGACCGACCCCAAAAACATCGTGCGTTCCAGCGCGGTGTAATAGCCCGAAATCATCGGGAAACAGTTCAGGCTCAGGATATCACCCTGCTGCAAAACGCGGCCCGTCACAGGGTTATGCGCGCCATCGGTGTTCAGCCCCGATTGGAACCAAACCCAAGTATCGCGGTATTCGGCATCGGGGAACCGCTTGGCAATCTCCATCTCCATCGCGTCACGGCCCGCCATCGCCACGTCAATCTCGCGCAGGGTCTTGCCCTTACCCGCGATCAAACAATCACGAATGGCATAGCCGCCCACATCAGCCACATTCGCCCCGTGGCGGATCAAGGCAATCTCGGCCTCCGATTTCATCATCCGCTGCGCCATTGTCGCGGGGGCAATGTCCATCCCACGGGTAGGCTTCAGGAAATGGTTCAGCTTTTCCGATTGCACCAGCGTCAGGTGATCGCCTTCACAGCCAACGGCCTTGCCATTCCCGACAACGCCCGCCACCACGCGCCAAAAGTTGTCGCGCTGCCAGTCGGTATAAGTGATGTTGTCGCCAATGCTGCGCCGCCACGGCTGGCCCGCATCAATCCCTGCGCTGACCGTCACGCATTGGTTGGCCGTCACCACACAGGCATAAGGCCGCCCAAAGGAACAGTACAAAAACCCCGAATAATAGGCGACATTGTGCATCGAGGTCAGGACAATCGCGTCCAACCCGTGCAGTTCCATAATATCGCGCAAACCTTCCAGCCGCGCCTCATATTCGGCATCGGCAAAGGGCAGCGCCCCCTTGGTGCCATTGTGAAAGCGGTAGTTTTCAGGACGGGCCAGCAAAGTTGGGGCAAGCGTCATGGTCAGACCTCATATATCAAGGGGGTGGCGTGCAGCCAGAACCCCGAAAGGCCCCGGCGTACAGGACGGAACTTCGGGCCCGCGCAAACCGCCGCCCCGCAACGACGCCATCGCTGCTGCCTTGTGTTTTGCCGCGTTTGGGGCCACGGCGCAAGCCGCCTGATTTCATCTTTGCAAAAATACTCACTCCGCCGCCTGCCGCACAAACAGCCCTAGGGGTTCGTATCCTTCACCACGCGGCCCTCTTCCAGCGTGATAATCCGGTCGGCAAGGTCCATGATCCGGTTGTCATGGGTTACCATCACGGTCGTCGTGCCACGGGTTTGGCCCAGCGTTTTCAACATGTCCACCACCACACGGCCCGACTCCTTATCCAACGCCGCCGTGGGTTCATCGGCAAAGATCACCTCGGGGTTCGATACCAGCGCGCGAGCCACGGCGACCCGCTGCTTTTGCCCGCCAGACAGGTTGGCGGGCAAATAGTCCATTCGGTCTGCCAACCCCAAAAGCCCCAGCATATGCGCCGCAGCGTGGCGTTGTTTGACCGCATCACCCGCCCCGTGCACCTGCAAACCCATCAACACATTTTGTGCGGCGGTCAGGCTTTCATGCAGGTTATGCGCCTGAAAGATGAACCCCAAGCGGCGGCGCAACTGCACCAACTCCGCCTCGGTCGCCCCGCGCAACGGATGGCCCAGCAGGTCAACGCGCCCCTCTTGCACATCGCGCAAACAGCCCATCAAGGTCAGCACCGTAGTTTTGCCCGACCCCGACGGCCCCATCAAAATCGTCAGCGTCCCGCGCTTAATGGTCAGATTCAGATCCCAGATCGCCTGTTTGCGCGCCTCGCCCAGCCCGAAATAATGGTTTAGGCCTTGGGCGACAATCGGGGCCGCGCCGCCCATCAAAACAGATCCGCCGGGTCAGCGGCCGCAAGACGGCGGGTCGCAATCGCACCCGATGCCGAACAGGCCGCAAGCGTGCCAACAAACACCAATGCCGCGCGCGCGCTGTCCATCACCACAGGCAAGCCGGTCACAACGTTCAACCCCGCATACAGCCCCATCGACACAATCAACCCCGGAATAAACCCGAACACCGCCAGAATAAGCGCCTCTTCAAACACAATCCCAAGGAAAAACGGCTGGTCATAGCCCATCGCCTTGAACGTCGCATATTCGCGCAAATGGTCGGCGACATCGGTCGACAGCACCTGATAGACAATCACCAACCCCACCAAAATCCCCATAAACACCCCAAAGCCAAAGATGATCCCCGTGGGTCGTTCCGTTGCCATAAAGGCAAGATCGGCGGCGCGGGCCTCTGGCATCGTCTGCACCTTTACAATACCTGCCGGCAATTCCGCGCGCAGGCGGTCCACCACCGTAGCGGAGGATACCCCGTCCACCACGCGCAACAAAATATGATCTGGCGCGCCAGACCTGCGCGAGCCGAAAAACCGCAAAAAGGTTTGGTCCGATGTCACCATCATGCCATCGGCCAGAAAGCCGCCACCCACAGCCATTGACCCGACCGCCGTTAGGGTCTTGCCATTCGCCTCAAAGGTAAAGCTGCTGCCTGTGGCCAAACTGGCCAATGCCTCGGCAGGCATGCTGCGGGTGTCTTTGTCCAACAGCACGGTATTTTCCAGCGCCAACCCAGCCAGCGCGGGGGCGATCACGGGGGCCACAAACTGCGTTTGGGAAATATCCACACCAAAGCTGAGCAATGAGATAGAGCTGCCATCCGCCAGCGTTAGGGGCAGGTTCCCGATATACAAAGGTATGCCCGATGCCACCCCCGCAACCCCCAGCGCCTGAAACATATAGGCCCGCGCGATATTGCCGCTGTCCGTTAGGGTGTTGCCTTCGGATGACGACAAGATGATATCGCCATCAATCAACGCATAGGGGGCCACGGTGGAATTGTTCAGCGCCCCCATGATGCCAAGCTGCATGAACACCAACAGATTGGCAAAGGCCACGCCCGCCACCGCCGCAATCAGGCGCGTGCGGCTGTGCGACAGTTGCAACCAACCAATCGGCAAGCGCCCGAACAGCCATGTCAGCAAACGGTTCATTCGACACGGCCCGCATCTATCCGCACGATGGTATCCAGATTGGTGAACCCGCGCGCCAGTTCGGATGACGCTGAATCCAGCGTCACAATCACATCCACCACCCGCGCATCGGTGTTGGCGGCAGGGTCGTCGGATGTGATGGACTGGCGGCCAATTTCAAGCCCAATCGCGGTGACGGTGCCCGTCAAATCCAGCGCCAAAGCCTCGGCCGAAACGGTCACAGGGTCGCCGATGGTCACACGCCCGATCAGGGTTTGATAAACCTCGGCCTCAACCGTCATCTGGCTGGTATCGCCCAGATCAATGATCCCTGCGGTGCCAGACCGTTCGCCCGCCCGCGCGTTGATGTCCAGCACGGTCCCTGCACTTGGAGCGCGCACATAGGCTGCATCCAGGTTCTGCTCGGCGCGGGTCAGATCGACACGGGCGGCGGCAAGGTTGGCCTCGGCCACGGCAATATCGGCTTGGGTCGCGTCAACGGCCTGATAGCGCGACAAGGTGGCAATGGCGCGTTCGACATCGCGCCCCGCCTCGGCTGCGCGAGCAATGGCCTTGTCCAGCTCGGCACGGGTGGTGACACCGCGTTCAAACAGCGATGTCACCCGCTCCATATCCGACTGCGCATTCTTGGCAGTGGCCTGCGCGCGGTCCAGTGCCGCCTGCGCCTCATCCCGACTGGCGCGGATGGTGGCGGTGGTTTGCGCCAAGGTGGCCTGCCGCACGGCAATCGTGGCCCGCGCCGTGGCCACGCCGTTTTCCAGCGTCGGCAGATTGTCCAGCACGGCCAGCACGGCACCCGCCGCCACCGTATCGCCCAAAGCGACCCGCACCTCGGCTATCCGCGCATCGCCGGCACCAGATGGCGTGGCAACACTCACCACATCTCCACGCGGAATAATGCGGCCCAGTGCTACAACATCACCTTCGCTCACCACGGCCACCGCCTCTTGCGCTTTGACCTTTTGGATCGCCACGGCGATGGGCGTGTTTGTCCCCGCGCCCGGTTGCAGGCCGGTGATCCCGAAAAACGCGCGCAGGCCGGGGGGCTGAAAATACAGCCCCGCCACGCCACCACTGAAAAAGATCAGCATCACCAGTGGCACAAACCGCAGCTTTGACCACAGGTTTGATCGCGGCTTGTTGGCAGGCGTGGGCGTTTTCTTGGCCAAGCCATTGTCCACCAAGGGCAGATCTGTTTGCGGATCTTCGGGCATCGGGCTTCCTTGCGCCATAGACATTTACTGACATATATGTCATTAATATAGAAAAACACAAGAGACGATTATGCCAGACACCAAACACCAACGCCGCAAAGACGCCCGCCCTGATGAAATTATCAGCGCAGCGCTGGCCGAATTTGGCGACAAGGGCTTTGCCAGCACCAGCATGGGCAGCATCGCGGCGCGTGCGGGTATCGCGCGGCCCACGGTCTACCTGTATTACCCCACCAAAGACGCGATATTTGAGGCGGCCGTGACAGACCGTATGGGCGGCATGGTGTCACGCGCACAGGATATTCTGGCGGTGGACGCGCGGTTTGACCTGATGCTGGAACAGGTTTTGCGCAGTTATTACGACCGGATTGTTGGCACCGATGCCTCGGCCCTGATCCGTGTGCTGATCGCCGAAGGCGGGCGGTTTCCAGCGCTGACCAGCTTTTTCCGCACCACCATGCTTGGCACGATGGAAGGGCTGCTGTCCGCCCTTGTCGCCAAAGGCATCGCGCAGGGCGAGCTGCGCGCCGCAGTGCAGGACATGGACCTAAAGGTCATCATTGCCCCTGCCGTATTCACGTTGGTGTTCGGCCTGATATTCGGCCCGATGGACGATACGGCAAAAGAGCGGTTTATCCGCTCTCACCTCTCGATCATCCTGAACGGGCTGCGCGCCTAACCCAGCCGCCGCCGCGCAATCACCTCGGCACCCGTGCTTTCGCGAATACGCGCAATCGCCTCATCCACTGGCTCTATCACGGTGGCCATGAACGCGCCTGTGGCATGGATCATCAGCGTGTCATCGACCATCATCGCGACATGGCCTTTCCAAAACAACAAATCGCCCCGCTGCAACGGCGTACCGTCTGGCACCTCATAGCCCAGTGCCTGTTGCAAATCACTGTCACCAGGGCAGCGCTGCCCGCAGGCCAGCAGTGACAATTGCACCAAACCCGAACAATCCACCCCCGCATGCCCGTTGCCGCCCCACAAATAGGGCACGCCCAAAAATAGCCCCGCCACCTCAACCGGATCACCGTACCAATAGCCCAGTTTTTGCAAATGCCCCGTGGGCACAAACCCGTGCGGGGTTTCGGAAAACGCGCCATCCTCGCCCAGCACCGACAAGCGGCTGCCAAAGCTGATGCCAACCGATTGCGGGGCCTGCGCGCGCGGTTCGGAATAGAGATGGCTTGCGGGCGCGGCCAGCCAATGCGTTGGCTTGGTGGGTTCGCACAGCGCGTTTTCGGGCAAATACCCGCAATAGCCATCCTTGACGCTGCGACCAAAGGCGAAACCGTCCAGCACCTCGATCACGTCAAACCCGTCGCCCAGCAGCAGTTGGCGTTCGCGTTTGCCGTTGGGCGCGTTCAGCAAATCGGCAACCGGCACCGCAATTTCAAACGGGGTGGCATCGGCAAAGGTCGGCGCATCGACCACCCCTTGCAGTGAAATATGCGCGACACGGGCGTTGGCAAAGGTCAGGCGGCGGTCGGTGTGTGCGGTGGCTGCAGGAATATCGTTCATAGCTTTGCCCCCAACATCTGCGGCAAGGCCGCCAGAATGGCGCGCGCGCCTTGGCCAACGCCGCCTTTGGGCCGCGCAGGGGCCGATGCGGGTTGGTGGCCGTAAATGTCAAAATGTACATAGGCGGGGTTGGCGACAAAGCGGCGCAAGAACAGCGCGGCGGTGGTAGACCCCGCAAACCCGCCCGATGGCGCATTGTCCAGATCGGCAATGCCAGGTTCGATCATCGCCTCATATCCCGGCCATAAGGGCAAGCGCCACACGGGGTCGCGCACCTGCATGCCCGCCTGCGACAGCGCGGTCGCAAACCCTTCGTCATCGGTGAAAAACGGCGCAAGATCGGGGCCAACAGCCACCCGCGCGGCCCCCGTCAGCGTCGCCATCGAAATCACCAGATCGGCCTTATCCGCGCCTGTCCCTTCATCCGCCAGCGCCAGCGCATCGGCCAGTACCAACCGCCCTTCGGCATCGGTATTGTTCACCTCGACCGTCAACCCCTTGCGCGATGTCAAAATATCGCGCGGTCGCATCGCATTACCGGAAATGGCGTTTTCCACGGCAGGCACCAGCACCCGCAACCGCAGCTTTAGCCGCAGCGCCATAATCATATGCGCAAGGCCAAGCACAGTCGCCGCCCCGCCCATATCCTTTTTCATAAGCAACATTCCGGCGGATGGTTTTATATCCAGCCCGCCTGTGTCAAAGCAAACGCCCTTGCCCACCAACACCAGCTGCGGGCCTTCGGTCCCCCAGCGCATATCCAACAAGCGCGGCGCACGGGTCGACGCGCGGCCAACGGCATGGATCATCGGGAAATTCTGGGTCAGCAAATCATCGCCGCGCACAGCCGAGACGCTTGCGCCATGCCGATCGGCCAGTTTCCGAAAAGCCATTTCCAATTCGTCCGGCCCCATATCGGATGCAGGGGTGTTGATCAGATCACGGGTCAAACACTCGCCTTCGACCATCGCCAAAACCCGCGCTGTATCAACTCCTTTGGGGGCCTTAAGGCGCGGCAACGCAGTGGCGGACTTGCTGGGGCGATAGGTGTCAAACCGGTACTGGCCCAAAAACCACGCCAGCACGGCCTCATCCAACGCCTCACCCGTCAAATCGGTTTCAAAATGCCAATCGCCAGCGGGCAAGGCTGTCGCCGCAGGGGCCAAGCCAAAGCGGTTGCGGACACGGGCGGTAGGCGTGCCATAACCCACAATCGCCGCCGTAATCTGCCCCGCCGCATCGGGCAAAGGCAACACCGCCCCCAGCCCCGCCGTAAACCCGTTCGCCGCCACCCAAGCTGCAACAGGGGCAGGTTGCGTGCCAAGCCACGCCTGCAAATCCGCCTCGGCCAGAATATACAACGGCTTGGACGGGCTGGCAGCAGGTACAAATTCGGGCATAGCGCTCACTCCACTAAATCGCGTTTCCTCAGACCCTAAGCCGTTTTGCGCCGTGGCTTAATCCCCTAAATCACGCGCAGCACAGGAATTTTCATCCACACCCCCCTTATCAACGCCCCTCACCCTAGATCTGCTGGTCCAATGCACCAATTTCTGTGGCCAACGACACCTCGGCCACACGCACCAACCGCGCCCAAACAGCCGAAAATGCCGTGAAATCGCCGCTGTCCAAACAGGCCTGCGCGTCACTGGCCACGCCGCCAAGGCTGACCAACCCCAATTGCACCGCCATCCGGTCCAGCCTGCGCAACTGGCGCGCAAGGTCGGACATATTGCGCGCCTTTACCAGCTGCGCGATGCCCGACATGGTCAGCGCCAATTCACCCAGCGCGCGGTTCACCACCTCTTCGGCGGCATGCGTCCCCATCGAGCGGTAAATCAACGCAATCGGTTCCGCATCCTGCTGGATCCTGTCTTTTGGCCTAAAGGCCATTATCATAGCTGTCATGTCACCCTCACCTTCCATTCACACCCACGGCCAGAATGGCCCTAGGTGCTAAAGAAAAGGTTGCCGCCCAAACAGGAAACCCCTCGAATTTTCCGAAAACACTGGCTACTAGGCAAGGACGCCATGCAGGAGCATACCGATGGACCACGCCAAATTGCTGCCCTCTTACCTGATCCAGCGCTATCACGGCTGGAAGGCCACGGCCTACGCCGAAAACCGCGCATGGTATCGGCGCTTGGCAGAATCGGGTCAGCACCCCCGCGCGATGATCATTTCCTGCTGTGACAGCCGCGTACATGTAACGTCGATTTTCGGCGCGGATGAGGGCGAATTTTTCATCCACCGCAATATCGCCAACCTTGTGCCGCCCTATACGCCCGATGGCAAGAATCACGGCACCTCGGCGGCGGTCGAATATGCCGTGACCGCGCTCAAGGTCGCGCATGTGGTGGTGCTGGGCCATTCCAACTGCGGCGGCGTGCAGGGCTGTCATGATATGTGTTCCGGCCACGCGCCGGAATTGTTGGAGGCGTCAAGCTTTGTGGGCCGCTGGATGGATATCCTGCGCCCGGGCTATGAACGCGTGGCGCATATCGAGGAAAGCCTGCGCGCGCGGGCGTTGGAAAAAGAGGCGGTTGTGGTCAGCCTTGAAAACCTGATGACGTTTCCGTTTGTGCGCGCAGCTGTGGAAGACGACCGCCTGACCCTGCACGGATTGTGGACCGATGTCGGCGAAGGTGGCTTGGAACAATATGATCCGGTCAAAGGTGGGTTTGTGGGCGTCTAACGGCGGGTTCAAACGGTGGGTGATAACCCACCCTACGACATGAGGGTAGGGTGGGTGATAACCCACCACCCGTCAAAACTGCCGCAGGTCCCCGGTGCGCCAAAGCACAGCCAACGCAGGCCATCCGCAGAGTGCGGTTTTACCCCACCATCATCAATCCTTTCAATACCGCCCGCCATTCAGCTCTTTCCCGTCCGGCCAGCTTTCGCGGGTAGTCAGGGTGATCGTTTGCGTCTTGCCCGCTGGCACTGAAACATCCCACGCCAGCACGCCGCGCTGCCCGTCTACATCTGTCTCGGTCACTGGCAGATCGGCGGTATAGGTGATGACCAGGTCCTCTTGCTCGGAATAGGGGATCCCCTCCATCACACGCACATCCCACGCCTGGTCGGTCAGGTTTTCCACCGACAAAACAGCCGTCTCCTCGATCTGGTTGGATTTGCTGAAAATCCCGCGGTCGCCTTCGGCCCGCGCGGGCACAATCCGCTTGAGCCGCAGCCCTTCGATCGCACCAAAGCCCATCACCGCCGTTGCCCCAGGCGCGATGGATGCCAGTTGCGTCTGCCCCATCAACGCCCCGTCACGGGTAAGGGTGGCGGGCCCGGGCAGCAGGATCTGGCCGCTGTCATTGGTAAATTCGGCCATCATGAACGCCGTCGCATCGGCGCGCGGAACGGCGCGGGCCTGCGCCGATGCGGGCAAGCTGACACGGTCCAGCACCAGCCGCAAATTCTGCGCCCCGTCCACAATGTCCACGGGCTGCGGATAGGCATAGCTTACAATATCACCTTGAAACGCCACGCCGACCGCCACATCTGCCAAGGTTTCCATCATCGCGCCCATTTCTGCCTCGTTTATCGGGGCTGGGGCGGCCGCTCGGCTTTCCAGCTTGGCCATCTCCATCGGATCATCAATCCGGTGCAACTGCGGCCAGATGCGTGACGGGTCAGGCGAATTTCCTGGCTGCGCAGTCGACAGGGTCAGCGCAATACCGGTCCAATCCTCGCCCGTCGCTTGCGATACCAACAGCGACCGGTCCAGCACCACCTGCCCCGCCGCGCGGTCCAGCGCCATGTCATAGATCGGCGCCCAAGTGGCATTGTCCATAAATTGCGTCACCTCGACCAAACTTGGCCCCACCTGCGTCACCGAAACAGCCAGCGACAGCGCCGCATAGTCTTTGGTAGGCTTGCTGAGCGCATCCAACGCCGCCTGTGCCTTGACCTGCGCTTCTACCGCCGCCTCATACACTTTTTGCACCGCAGGCAAATCCGCCCGCGCTGCCAACGCCGCCTGCGACGCGGCCAAAACCTCGGCACCGATCATCCGCGCGGTGGCTTGCAGGGTTTCCGTATCGGCCTTGGCATCGGTTGCGCCCAAACGTCCCAAATAGGCAATCTGCGCCTGCGCCGCCTCAATCCGCGCAGCCACACCATCCACCGCCAGTTGCGCCGTCGTCACGCCACCCTTCGCCGCCTCCAACGCCGCCTCGGCCGCCACTTGCGCTTCCGGCTTTACCGGATCAACCACCGGCAAACGCCCCGTGCGCAAGGAATAGGCCCCAATCTCTACCCCCTCCGATGGTTTCAGGCGCAAGGACTGCGGGTCGGTGTCTTGCGGCAAATCGGTGATCAGAACGTCATGCAGCCCCGGCTGCGCCTCAAACGCCACCACCCGCGTCAGCATCGCCCCTTGCGGATAGACCGTCACCGCGGTGATCTTGCTGCTGGCCAGAATGGTTTCGGCCTGCAACGGCGTGGCGAGCAATAGCGAGGACAGTAAAATAACGCGGCGCATGGAAAAACCCCTTTAATATGACACCCCCAACTTAGCGGGCACCACGTGGCACACAAGCCACCCAATCACGCGGCGGCGGGACTTGGCCCATAAATGCAAAACGCCCCGCCCGTTTTGGGGGCGAGGCGTTGAGATCCTCTTGCAACATACGTGCCATGCGGCGCGGTGCAGTGGCTCCGCGCGTTCGGCGCTCAAAACGGTCCACCAGACCGTTTTGCGGGCGCGCCTCACCCTTTTTTCAAACAGCGCACGCCCAGCACTTCGGCGATCTGCACCGCATTCAGCGCAGCCCCCTTGCGCAGGTTGTCCGACACGCACCACAGGTTAATCCCGTTATCAATCGTGCTGTCTTGGCGGATGCGGCTAATGAACGTCGCGTAATCGCCTACGCATTCCACCGGCGTCACATAGCCACCGTTTTCGCGCTTATCGATCACCATGATCCCGGGGCTTTCGCGCAAAATATCCCGCGCTTCATGCTCGTCCAAGAACTCTTCAAACTCGATGTTGATCGACTCTGAGTGCCCGACAAACACCGGCACGCGCACGCAGGTCGCCGTAACCTTGATGTTCTTATCCAAAATCTTCTTCGTCTCGGCCACCATCTTCCACTCTTCTTTGGTGGAACCGTCATCCAAAAACACATCAATATGCGGGATCACGTTGAACGCGATCTGCTTGGTGAACTTTTTTGGCGGCTTGTTGTCGGTCGGGTTATAGATGCTTTTGGTCTGGTCCCACAGCTCATCAATGCCCTCTTTGCCGGCACCCGACACGGATTGATAGGTCGAAACCACGACCCGCTTGATGCGCGCACGGTCATGCAACGGCTTCAACGCCACAACCATCTGCGCGGTCGAACAGTTCGGGTTCGCGATGATCATCTTTTTGGTATAGCCATAAATCGCGTCGGCGTTCACCTCCGGCACGATCAACGGCACATCGGCGTCATAGCGGTACAGGCTGGAATTGTCGATCACCACGCAGCCTTGGCTGGCCGCTTTGGGCGCATAAACCTTGGTCGCATCGGACCCCACGGCGAACAGCGCAATGTCCCAGCCGGTGAAATCAAACGTGTCGAGATCCTTGCATTTCAAGGTCGCATCGCCAAAGCTGATTTCCGTGCCCATGGATTTGCGCGACGCCAGCGCCACAATCTCATCCACCGGAAACTCGCGCTCGGCAAGGATATTCAGCATCTCACGGCCCACGTTGCCCGTGGCCCCAACGACAGCGACTCTATAGCCCATTTTGGCCTCCATTAATGCGGTCCCCGCGCCTTAGCGCATAGGCGCGGCGGGGGGAAGGGGGCCAGCGCGGGGGGCCTGAAAAAGTGCCCATTTTGGCGCAATGTGTAGGGTGGGTGAAACCTGTAAGGCCCGACGGCTTTGGCCTTTGCATCCCCGTATCGGTGCTAAATCAGGAAAACGCCAAAGCAGACTTTTATGCGAGATTCAGAGAATGGCAGCCAAGAGCCCAAACTGTTCAATGCTGCGCTGCGCATCAACGGCGGCTTTCAGGAATGCATCGAGAGGAAAGCCGCATAGTCTTCAATCCAACGCTTCTCACACCACACCTGTTCTCCATGTTTAGTAATTTGGGACAACTCATTGTCCTCTGTTATTGTGCTAACCCAAGGTAGTATTCGTGTTTTGACTAATTTCCTCATCTTTCGAAGACGCTTTTTCACAGCTTCACGAGGTTGATCCCCGTAGGTTAAGTCACTTGTTGACCAGCGACCGGTGTGTTCAGGGCGATACTTCAGACTAGGTTTCAGCAAGCTATCGAAGTCCTCAAAGGTTAGTTTTCTCGGGAAGTCATCTACGACTAGTTTTTTGCTGTCGGGGTCATCGCTGCTCACAGGCCTTAGAAAAGAGTGACGAAAACAAATGACCGTCCGGGCTACCCCGGGGTGCGGCCACTTTCCACTAATTCGCATAATCCAAAGGTCGCGGGTGCCGCTCATATATCGGAGAGACTTCGTTTTTCGCACAAAAGCGAAACCCATTTCGATCAATGGATGGGCGAGTTCTTGATCAAACAACTCGTTAAATTCTATATGGTCCAAGTGATTACCGCTCTGTGCCTCACGTTCTATAGAGCTTAGCAGACATTCATGAACTGGCAACGAACGGCAGCAAAGTCCGCAAAGCAACCTTTGCAAAGACTGCGGTTCAGGTCCGACTTGGGTCAGAAATGCTCGGCGTTTACGTCAGTATTGCATGAGATTGTCATGCCCATCTTAAAGCGCCCGTAGGGTGGGGTTCCACCCCACCAATCCGTCCCGCGCACACACCGCGTCCGCATTAAAATTCAGTTAACAAAAATCACAATATCATTCAAAATCAAATACTTACAGAAATGTCCGCGCGCGAACATCTGGCCCTAATCGGTCCGATCCTGCGAAAACAGATAGATCACCAACCCCAAAGCCATCGCCACCGCAAAGAACCCGAAAATCGCGACATACCCCGCCTCAAGGCTCTCGGCGCCGCCTTTCAGATGCCCCGTATAAACCTGCGCCAGCCCCGTGGCCCCGATCCCGAAAAGGTTCATCAAAGTCACCCCCCGACCGACCAGATGGGGCGGGAAAAACGCCCGCCCGTGGGCCATAACCATCGGAAACGACGCCCCGAAAAACCCGATCACAACCAGCATCAAAACCGCAAAAAACACGCCTTCGGCAGGCAAGACCCACAGCGCCACAAGAGCCGCACAAACCACGGCATTGCCCCCGAAAATCAACCATTTCCGCGTGCCAAAAACGCGGTCCAGTGGGCCATAGGCAAAGTTTCCCAAAACCATCGCCACCCCCATCGCCAGGGTGACGCGCCCAATTCCGCCCGCATCCATTCCATAGATATCGGCAAAATACGGCCCCGCCCACAGCCCCCTCAGCCCCGCCGCAGGCAGGTAATTCACCGCCATGATCGGCAAAATGAGCCACAGCGCCCGAATGCGTAGAATATCCCAAATCGACCCGCGCGGGCCCGGCGGCAAGGCCTGCGGATCACGGACCAACACGGCAATTGCCCCCGCCACAGACAGGCTGACCCCAGCCAAAACCCACAAACTGCCGCGCCAGCCGAACAGATCCAACGCCACCGCCAAAGGCAAGGAACTCGCAATATTCCCCAGCGATCCAACCCCGATCACCACACCTGCCAGCGTCCCAAAAACCCGCGCCGAAAACACCCGCGCAAAGATATAATAGTTGGCCATCAAGACGGGCGAGCATCCAACCCCGATCAATGCCATCGCGGCCTTGACCTCAAACGCTGATCCAGCCACAGCAAACAAGGCTGCCCCGCCAGCCCCGCCAATGCCAAACAAAACCGCCGCCGTCAGGCGCGGCCCGACCCTATCCAGCGCTACGCCAACCGGAATTTGCATCGCGGCAAAGGCCAGAAACCACATCCCCGACGCATCGGCCAAATCCCCCGCTGACACGCCTAGATCGGCAATCAAGACGGGACTCATTACGGCCAAAAAGGCACGGTAAAACTGGCTCAGCACATAGGCCAACACCAAACTGACAATTCCGGCCCTCATTACCGCCTCCATTTCATCTTGGATTAAATACCTAAATCCCGCACCCGATGACCACCGGCCCAAGGCGCACCGCGTTAGCGCCGTTCAAGGGGGTTCGATGCCCCCTTGAACGGCTCCCGGCTTCAAGCCGCCACCAGTTCCACACGCCGCTCTTTAATCGGCAGGTGCACCAGTGCCGAAAAAGCACCAATCCCCACGCCGATCCACCAGACCAGCGTGTAATCCCCCGTCAGATCATACATCTTGCCGCCCAGCCACACGCCAAGGAAAGACCCCAATTGATGGCTGAAAAACACAAACCCATAAAGTGTACCCATATAGCGCAGCCCGTACAAATGCGCGACCAAACCGCTGGTCAGCGGCACCGTGGCCAACCACAAAGACCCCATGACGAGTGAGAAAACCAACACCGTCGCAGGCGTCATCGGCAGCAGAATAAACGCCGCCGCCGCAACCGTGCGGCCGGCATAAATTGCCGCCAGCAGGTATTTCTTGGAATATCGTTTGCCCAGCCAGCCCGCATAGATCGCGCCCGCAATATTCGCCATCCCGATCACCGAAATCGCCACCGCGCCTAGAATAGAGGTGCTGGAAATGCCGATCCCCGCCAGATAGCCTGCAGGGTCAATCGGGCCGCACATCTCGGTTATGAACGCTGGGAAATGTGCGGTGATGAATCCCAGTTGATAGCCGCAGGAAAAGAACCCCACGAAAATCATGATGTAACTGGGGTCACGAAACGCGCGGTTCAGCACGGACCCAAGGCTTTCTTGCAACTCCACCTTGGTCGCGGTGATAGGCGCGCGCAGGAACGGCAGCGCAAACAGCACCATCAAAATCACCACAGCAAAGATGCAAAACACCGTTTGCCAGCTGTAGGATTGCAGCAAAAATTCAGCAGTGGGTGCGCCGAACACTTGGCCCGCAGACCCAGCGGCGGTGGCGATGCCCAGCGCAAGGCTGCGGTTTTCATCCGATGTCGCCCGGCCCACAATCGCCAAGATCACGCCAAAGCCAGTGCCTGCAATGCCAAACCCCACCAGAATTTCCAGCAGCCAATGCTGGCCCGGCGTCACGGCCATCGACGACAGCACCAGACCCGCAGAATACAAAATCGCCCCAGCAATAATCGCGCGACGGTCGCCAAAGCGTTCGGCCAGCGCGCCAAAAATCGGCTGGCCTACGCCCCATGCCAAATTCTGAATCGCAATCGCCATGGAAAAATCGGCGCGCAGCCAGCCGAATTCGGTCGCGATGGGGATTTGGAACACGCCAAAGCTGGCGCGAATGGCAAAGTTCACCACCAAAATGGCGCACCCCGCGATCAGAACGGGGGTGAACAGGGCTGATTTGGTCATTGCAACGCTCCGGTCTATCAGGCCGGAACCTTTGCTGTTTGCGGCCCGCAGGGTCAATCGTGGAATTGTGCGGGGTGCAATTCCAATACGTGATGGGTCAGTCCCACACCACACCTGCGGGCGGCACGGTGCGGCCAGCATGGGTCACGGGTTCGGCGCCGTAATTGAACCAGAACCGATGTGCGCCCGACTGGCGACAGCGCAAACCGTTGGGCAAGGGCGCGGCCTCAATCCCCTGATCCGCACACAGACGCGTCAAAATACGGGCCAGCGCAGCCTCATCCGGCAGGCCTGCCAGATAGTGCAACCCGCCCGATGCCATAAGCGCGGGCCAGCCATCCGTTGTGGCCTCGACCACCTTTGCGCCACCTTCCAGCTTTTCGCGCCACAGGGTGAAATTGCCACCTTGGGCCAGCGGCACGGGCAAGTCGGGCGGAAGGGTTTCGACCCGTGCGACCGTGCAATCAAGGCCCGGCAGGTTGGGCGGCAAGGGGGTGGGGATACTGAAATCGGGCGTTTTGGAATTGCTGCGCGGGCCAATCAATGCCGCCCCTTTATGCGCCGCAATCGCCGACAGAAGCGCAGGCGGCAGCGTGGCAATCGCGGGGGAGAGGATCAGTTTATAGGCGCTAAGGTCGGCCGTGTCGGGGGGCAAAATGTCGACCGACAGACCAAGGCGGCGCAGGCCTTTGTAAAACCCGAAAACCACGTTGAAATAGTCAAACCCGCGCCCTTGGGGTTGCGTGGCCCATGCCCAAGCGGAGGCGTAATCAAAGATCAGCGCGACGGGGGCGGCGGTGGTTTCGACTTCTGGCATCGCGGCCAGTTCGCGCGCCACCTCTGCCGCCGCGTGATAGGCGGGAGCGGGCTGGCTGTCGGGGCGCAGCATGCCTGCGTGCATTTGCTCCTGAGCGAACGGTGCCTGGCGCCAGCGGAAATAGCACACGGCCTCGGCCCCATGTGCAAACGCCTCCCACGCCCAAAGCCGCGCCATGCCGGGCAGCGGGTCGGGGTTGTAGGGGGCCCAGTTCACTGGGCCGGGCTGTTGTTCCATGATCCACCAGCGGCCCCCGGACGCGGAGCGTCCAGACCTCATGGCGCCCACGGCGCGATACAAGTCGTGGTGAAAGGCTTGGAAATCTGGGTCGCCTTGGCGGGCGAAGGTGCGTTTATGGTCCGCGCTGGCCGCGATCCGGTCGGACAGAAAGCCAAGGGGGTAGCTGTCCCATGTGGCGATATCGAGGTCGGCCCCCGTGGCGAAATGATCGAAATCCACCACCGCGCCCATGTAATTGTGGCTGATGGGTGCAGGGGAATGGCGGCGGATGATGTCGGTTTGGACGCGGTTAAAGCCTGCGACCTGATCCGAGGAGAAACGGCGAAAATCCATCGCGTGGGCGGGGTTCGCCTCTGTCACGGTCAGGTTGGGCAGGCCTATATCGGCGAAATCGGTGTATTCCATCGACCAGAATACATTGCCCCAAGCACGGTTCAACGCATCGGGCGATTGGTATTTCTGCGCCAGCCAATCGCGAAAGGCATGCAAGGCAGCGGCCGAATAGCTGACCGTGGTATCGTGGCAGCCGTATTCATTGTCGGTCTGCCACGCGGCGACCTTGTGGCCGTAGCGTTTCGCCAGTTCGGTGGTGATGCGGGCGCTTTCCGCACGAAAGCCCGCATGGCTGAAGCAATAGTGACGTCGCGAGCCGAAGCCGCGCGTGTGGCCCTGTGCATCAAGGGCCAGCATGTCGGGATGGCGGTCCAGCATCCAACGTGGTGGGGTGGCGGTGGGGGTGCCGAGGACGACTTTCAGGCCATGTTCGGTGAGCGTCTCAATCGCGCGGTCGAGCCAGCCCCAGTCATATGTGCCGGGGGTGGGTTCCATCCGGCTCCACGCGAATTCACCGATGCGGACCCATGTCAGCCCGATTTCCGCCATACGGGCGGCATCGGAGGCCCATTGGGATTCCGGCCAATGTTCGGGGTAATAGCAGGTGCCAAGCGTGCGTTTCATAAAATGACCTGTGGTTCGGGGCGGCCCATCCCTGCATTCGGAATGGCAAAGGTTTTGCCTGCATCAGGGTGCAGGGCAAGGGCAGCTGCATCCATGCCTTGGGTGGCCGAAGTGGCGTAAAGCGTTGTGCCCGCAAAGGCGGGGCAGGTGATGTGCGGGGCGGGCAAGGACACGGCATGTTGGGGGTTGCCTTGCGGATCAAACACCGCAATCCGGCCAGCGCCCCAAAGGGCGATCCAGATATTGCCCGCCGCATCGGTGACAGCACCGTCGGGGTTCAAATCTTTGGCGCGAAAATCGATGAAGGGTTCGGGGGCGGCATTGGGCCAGCCCTGCGCGTTCAGCGCCACACGGTTCACGATTTGGGTCGTGGTATCGGTAAAATAGGCAGTGCGGCCATCTGGGGCGAAACAGATGGCGTTGGGGATAGTAATTTGCGGGAACAATAGGCGCAATTCGCCTTTATAGAGCCTGTAAATGCCACCTGCATCCGGTTCGGCATTCTTGCCCATCGTGCCAATCCAGAACCCGCCCATCGGGTCGGCGCGGCCATCGTTGGAGCGGGTGATGGGGTTGTCAAGTTCCAGCAGCGTGACCGTTTCGCAGGCATGGGTGGTCAGGTTAAAGGTAGACAGCGCAGTCTCGGACGCGATCAGCAATGTGTCGCGGTCAACCCAACCTGCGGCCGAAACCATCTCGTCAAAGTCCCAATCCTGCCCATCGGTCGACAGCATCCGCTTGCCCAGAATATCAAACCAGTACAGTTGTTCGCGCAGCGGGTGCCACAAGGCCCCTTCGCCCAAGGCGCAAATACGCGCGTCGAACACCGTCATAGCGCATCCCAAGCGGCGACCAACGCGCGGGCTCGGGTTTTGACGTCTGCAACCGACATGCCAGGGACGTAAAGTGCGGAACCGATGCCAAACCCGTTTGCGCCCGCGTCGCGCCATTGCGCGAGGTTCGACAGGCCAGCGCCGCCCACAGCATAAACCTTGGTCTGCGGTGGCAAAACCGCCCGCATCGCTTTGACACCCGAAGGGCCGATTATGGAGGCAGGGAAAATCTTTAGGCCCGTGGCGCCAGCGGCTAGGGCCGCGAAACATTCGGTCGGGGTCAGCGCACCCGGCCAGCTTTGCATACCCGCGGCGATTGTGGCGCGGATCACCGACACGTCTGTGTTGGGTGATACCACCAGTTTACCACCCGCACTTGCCACTTGGGCCACCTGATCCACAGTCAGCACGGTGCCTGCACCGATCAAGGCGCGCCCCCCAGATCCGGCCCCAAATTCGCGCGCCATTGCGCTAATCGAGGCATAGGGATCGGGAGAGTTCAGCGGCACTTCGATGCTGGTGATCCCTGCTTCAATCAAGGCTGCCGTGATGGGCAATGCCTCATCCGGTGTAATGCCGCGCAGAATGGCGATCAGAGGGCGGGTCATAGCGCACCTTTCAGTTTGGAGAGGCCAGCCAGCGTGCAGTCGGCGGCCGATAGGGTGGCGGGGGTCAGACCTTGGGCCTTTAGCGCGTGGGCGTAATGGCTGCACAGGGTTTCTGCCCCGATCAAAGTGACGGGCTGGCCCAGCCAATAGGGTTTGGCGGCGGCCAGTTCGACCCCGATCAGCAAGCCCGACAGACGGCTGCGGGCAGAGGTGGGGCTGGCATCGGTAAGCAAGCCTTCGGCCCGCAGGGTGAACAGGCGGGCGGCGATGCGTTCGGGGCATGACAGGGCATCGGACAGGCCTGTGTCAAAGGCTGCCGAGTCGAACCCATCGGCGGCAATGGAATGGCGGAGGACGGATTGGGTGGACAGGAGGGCGAAGAGTTCGCCTGTCATGAAAGTTTGGAAACTGACCACCTCGCCCGCGCTGACATGGACCCATTTGGAATGGGTGCCGGGCAGGCACATCACGCCGTCAAACCCGGGCATAAGGGCCAGTGCCCCTGCGATTTGCGTTTCTTCGCCGCGCATGACATCGGCGGGGATGTTTTGCCGAAGGCCCGGGGCGATGTGGACGGTGATGCGCGGGTCGGTTGTGGCCACGCGGGTCAGGGTATCGGGGGCCACGGGGGTGCAAGGGACCGCGCGATATTTCGCCTCGGCCCAACCTTGGCGCGACCCGACCATACCGCAGGCAATGACGGGGGTGGTTTGGTTTGGCGACAGCCACGGACCGATGAGGCGCAGCAGGGCGGCTTCGAACTCAGCGGGTTTCAAAGTGCCCATGCCATCGTCGCTGCTGGCCGTCGCCATGGGGCCAACTGCGCCCATGGCGGTGGCGCGCAGATGGGTTGTGCCCCAATCCGCGGCGACCCAATCAGGCAGTTTGGGCAAGGGTTCGGCAGGTTGGGTCATCCTGTCACCGCCACGCCGCCATCAATGACCATCGCCTGACCTGTCATCATCTTGGAACTGTTCGAGGCAAGGAACAACACGCCGCCCACGATATCCTCGGGGGCAAGCGTGTCTTTGAGGCATTGGCGGTCAAGATGCGCGGCCAACCCTTCGGGCGTGACCCACAGGTCTTTTTGCTTTTGCGTCAGCACCCAGCCGGGGGCCAGCGCGTTGACGCGGATACGGTCGGGGCCAAATTCACGGGCAAGGCTGCGCGACAAGCCGTTGATCGCGGAATTGGCGGCGGTGTAAAGCGGATAGCCGGCGTTACCCATCATGTAGCTGATGGACGAAAAGTTGATGATCGACCCGCCGCCGGCTGCTTTCATGCCCGCCACAACGGCTTGGGCGGTAAAGAAGTAAGCCTTTAGGTTGATGTCCATCATCCAGGTATAGAAATCTTCGGTCACGTCCGCCGTGGCATGGCGTTTGTCATTGGCGGCATTGTTGACCAGCGTGGTGATGGGGCCATGGGCAGCGGCGGCCTGTTTGATCGCGGCTTGCAGTACGGGAACATCGGTGATGTCGCACTGGATGAACAAAGGGCGGTTTCCGGTGGTTTCTGCCATCTCATCGACAAAGGCGCTGGCGTCGGAACGCTGAACAAAGGCGACCCTTGCCCCTTGGCGCAAGAAACCTTCGGTCAAGGCGGCACCAATGCCAGAGCCACCGCCGGTGATAAACACGGAAGCGCCGTTCAGATCAGGATAGGTTGCGGTCATGGCGGGCTCCGTTAAGGTCATTTACGAGTGCCTTCTAGCACCCACATCGTTTCGGGGAAATGCCACGGCAAGGTGACACCGTGATGCATCAGATAGGCGCCCGACAGAGTTAGCGGGCCGGATTTCAACGCAGGATTTCCGCGCGAAAGGCCAGGGGTGTGATCTCGATTTATCACATTTATACAATAGGTTGCTGCTGGATCAAGCCCCGTCAGGCGCATAGGCCGTGGCTGGATCTGGGCCGATGTTGCGGCCTTGCCGGCAAAGACCACAAACCGGCTGCCACACTGGGCCAATTGCTGTTCGGCAATCACCGCCGGATCGGCACTGTCCAGTCGCAAGATGTCGGCCCGCATCATCCAGTCGCGGTTGGCTTTCCACCACGCGGTCACGTCGGTTAGCACCTTTGCCTCGTGGTCCGTCAACTCGCGTGGGTCCATTTCAAAGCCCATATGGCGTTGGGCGGCGACCCATGCGCGCATGGAAATATCAATCGTACGACCAGAGGTGTGGCAATGGCGCGGGCCGACGTGGGAGCCGGTGACAGAGGCAGGCAAGAACAGCGCGGCGTCATGCTGAATGCGTAGCCGTTCCAGCGCGTCGTTGCTGTCGGACAGCCAAACCCGCTGGGTGTGTTTCAGGATGCCAAAGTCAATACGGCCACCGCCCGAGGCGCAGGTTTCAATTTCCACCTGCGGGAAATCGGCGCGCAGACGGTCCAGCAGGGCATAGGTGCCATGGGTTTGGGCGGCATCGGGGGCGGGCAGCAGACGGTTATGATCCCATTTGATATAGCCAATGTCATAGGCCGACAGGATCGCGGCAATCCGGTCATAAAGATAGTCGCGCACATCAGCGCTGGCCATGTTCAGCACCAGTTGCTGACGGCCGCGTATTTGGTCCATTGGCCCCAATACCCAATCAGGGTGGGCACGGTACAGGGCGGAACTTTCATTGACCATTTCGGGTTCAAACCACAGACCAAAGGACATGCCAAGGCTGTGGATATGGTCGATCAGCGGGGTCAGGCCGTGTGGGTATTTGCGCGCATCGACAGTCCAGTCGCCAAGGCTGGATGTGTCATCATCGCGCAGGCCGAACCAGCCATCATCCAGCACAAAGCGTTCCGCGCCCAGCGCCGCCGCGCGGGTGGCAATATCTTGCAATTCCGGTAGCTTATGGTCGAAATATACCGCCTCCCAGCAGTTGTAATGCACGGGGCGGACGGGGTGGGCATCGGTCACGATACGGTCACGGACATGGCGTTGAAAGGCCACGGCGCACCCATTCAGGCCGGTGTTGGAATAGGTGATATAGAGCGGTGCCGTTTGAAATTGCGTGCCTGCCGCTTGGGTGTTTGTGGCATGGCCGAACTGCACCTGGCGGCGACCATCGGGCAGTTCCTCGGCCAGCATACGGTGGCCGCCGGACCAGCCATAGTGAAAGGCGTAAGCCTCGCCTTGGCAATTGGTCGTGCCACGATTGGGGACGATCAGCCCCGGGAAATGTTCATGCCCGCTGCGGCCTGTGCGGGCCTCTCGCATGCGCAAACCTGCTGACCACGGGGTGCGGATCAGTTGAAATTCACCACACCAGCGGCCCGACACATCAATCATCTCATCCGACAATTGCGGTGCGGGCAGGACGGGGGCCGCAAGCCAATCGACCTGCACGGGGCGGTCGGTATTCAGGGTGGTTTGGCAGGTGATGACATGGGTTTGCGGATCGGTGGTAAAGCTGAATGTCAGGTCAATGCCCGCCGCCGCATCGCGGTAGGACAGGCGCAGATCGGGGCCGTTTTGCTGTGCATCCACAAAGCACAAGCCGTACAGCATCCGTATTTCATCCGTACAGCGCAGCACCAGCCCCGGCTGGCCCGGAAAGCTGCGCGCGGATTGCGGGCAGAGCGACAGGTCAGGGTTTTCATCGAGCATCCCACCCGTCACATCCAGCGCATAGGCGGCATGCAGGGCGACCAAATCCTCGGTCACCGGCAGGGGCGCACCCCAATACACGCATTCGGGCAAGCGCCCAGATCGTGCGGCCAGCACCAGCGTTTGCTGGCCATCATCAAGACGCCACTGCTGGTTCACTTTACCGCCCCCAGTGTCAGCCCCGCGATGAAGTGCTTTTGCATCAGGAAAAACATTAACACAGGCGGAAGGGCAGCAAGGATAGATCCGGCCGAAACCAAGTGCCAAGCGGCGACCCATTGGCCGTTCAGCGAGGACAGGCCTGCGGTAATGGGCTGGGTTTCTTTGGTGGTGGTCAGCACGGTGGCCCAGAAAAAGTCATTCCAGATGAAGGTAAAGATGAGGACCGACAAGGCGGCAATCGCAGGCTTCATCAAGGGCAGGACGATGTACCAGAAAATGCGGATTTCAGACACGCCTTCAACGCGCGCCGCCTCGATCAATTCAAACGGCAGGGCCTTGATGAAATTGCGCATGAACAAGGTGCAAAAACCGGTTTGAAAGGCGATGTGGAACATCGCAAGGCCGGTCCATGAATTGTACATGCCAAGATCCAGCGTCAGGTCGCGCACGGGGACCATGAGGATTTGGAACGGCACAAAATTGCCTGCGACGAACAGGAAAAACACCAACAAGTTTGAGCGGAATTTATAAATCCCAAGCGCAAAGCCCGTCATGCAGGACAGAACCACAGCGCCAATGACGGTGGGGATCGTCACCTTGAGCGAATTGACCATATAGCGGCCCAAATCACTGTCACGAAACACCGAGATATAGTTTTCAAAGGCGATATAGCTGGGCATGCCAAAGTAATTGCCTTGGGCAAGGTCCGACGCAGGGCGCACCGATGTGACGGCCACCCCCAGCAGCGGCAACAGCCACAAGATCAGGGCGATGGGCAGCGCGATGGTGTACAGGCGCTGGGTCAGCGGGCTGGTTTGGTCTATTGGGCGTGGAAACATGGCTTAACGCTCCGTCTCGTCGCGCCACATCTTCCAGATGAAGCCCGAAATGAAAACCATCATGATGGCGAACAACACCACGGCGATTGCCGCACCGTAGCCCATGCGGAACCCGTATTCCGACAAGGCCTGTTCGTACATGTAAAACGACAACACGCGGCTGGAGCCATATGGGCCGCCATCGGTCATAATCGACACAAGGTCAAAGCTGCGCAACGCGCCGATCACGGTAACCACCACCGCAATAAACGTGGCGGGGCGCAGTTGTGGCAAGATCACATACCACAGCATTTTGAGGCCTTTGGCCCCGTCAAGGCGCGCTGCCTCGACCTGATCGGGAGCGATGTTGTTCAGGCCGGTGATATACAGGATCATCACATAGGCAATCTGCGGCCAGAGGCCCGCGACGATGATACCGTAGGTGACGTAATCTTCCTCGGCCAGAATGGCGATGCCGTTGCCGGTGACGAGTTCGATCAGCTTATACAGCAGGCCGAAATTGGGGGCGTAGAACCATGAAAACATCAGGCCCACGACGACCTGCGACACGACAAACGGGAAAAAGAACAGGGATTTATAGATGCGGATGCCGCGCACGGTTTGGTTCAGGAAAATCGCGAGGAACAGGCCCAGCGGCACGGCCAGCAAATACAGCAACAACCAGATCACGTTATTTTTCAACGAGGTGTAAAAGGCATCATCGTCAATCAGTTCGACATAGTTTTCGGTGCCGATATAGACCGCCTCGCCCAATCCATCCCAATCGTAGAACGAAATCGAAAGGGATTGGAAAATCGGGATGATGACATAGACCAGAAACATGGCCGCACCGGGGGCCAAAAACAGCCACGGGGCGATGCGCAATTGGTTTCGTTTCCAGTAGCTGGACATGGCGGGTGGCCCCCTAGGTGCGGTCAGATCAGAGAGAATTGGCCCCGCGTTTGCACACGGGGCCGATCAGCGGTTTATTTGTAGATATTGCCGCGTGCTTTTTCCAGACGCTCAAGGATCGCGTCCAGACGGTCAGGTTTTACCATGAACTCCTGGAACCCTTCCATGCCGGCCTTTGCCATTTCGGCAGGCGCGTCACGGTCAAAGAACTGTGCAAGCGCATAGGCCCCCGACAGCGATTCAAACCCTGCCGAGATGAACGGATCGGCCGCATCCACGGTCGCGCCTTTGTTGGTGGGCAGTTGTCCCAAGGCTGCGTTCAGCTTGGTCTGCACATCGGCGCGGGCGACAAATGCGAGGAACTTTTTCGCATCATCCACGTTCTTGGCACCAGCCGGAATGTGGATGGTGTCGGTCGGTGCCTCTTCGGCGCGGGGCAGGCCAGCGGTGATTTCCGGGAATACCATGAAACCAAGGGAGTCGTTCGTCATGCCGCCTTCTTTGAAGGTCGCCACGGCAAAGTTACCCATGACATAGTTGGCCGCTTTGCCCTGCACCAGCAGCGCTGCTGCATCTTGCCAGTCAATCGCTGCGTGGTTTTCGGTGGTGTAAGGCACCACTTTTGCCCATTCCGCAAAGGTCGCTTTTACCTTGTCATCTGTCCATGCCACTTTGCCAGCGGTCAGGTCCATGTGGAATTCATACCCGTTGGTGCGCATGTTCAGATAGTCAAAGATACCTGCAATTGGCCACAGCGCCTTGGACCCTGTGGTCAAGCAATCAATGCCTGCCGCCTGAAACTTGGCGCAGTTTTCGATAAAACCATCCCAAGTGGTCGGTACTTCAACGCCCGCCGCTTTGTACACGTCTTTGTTGTAGTAAATGCCCCACTGGTAATAAGTATAGGGCACGCCCCACTGCTTGCCATCAATGGTCATCGAGGCTTTGGCTGATGCGAGCTGATCGCCCAAACCATTATCGGTCCACACGTCCGACACATCCAGAAATTGGCCCGAGTTGACAAACGGGGCCATACGGTTGCCCGCATACCAGTTGGCCAGATCAGGGCTGTCGGCCGTCAGAAAGTTGCGGATCGCGGTTTTGTAACCTTCGTGGTCAAAGTTGTTCAGCGTGACTTTGATGTCTGGATTTTCAGCCTCAAAATCCGCGATCAGCGCTTGGAACGCCGCCAGCGGTGTCGGGTCAAAGTCGGCGTTGTAGCTCAGCGCGCGGGTTTGCGCGAAAGCCGAGCCGGACATAAGCAAGGCCGCCGCGAACGCAAGCGCGCCCGTTTTCAGATGAGTCATTGGTTTCCTCCCTTTGGAATCAGATCGTCGCTTCTCAATCTCACTATTTTCATTATTTGAAACTTAGTTTTGAATATTGAAAGTATGGTGGGAATCGTTTAGCGTGTCAATAACAGCGTTGGGCGTGATGCCACCACGGAAAGGATCCCATGTGACCAAAGCATTTACAGACGGCCCGTCAAACGGCGATGGAACTGTTGGCAAGGCGCTGGATGTTTTGGACATGGTTGCCAATGCGGATGGGCCCGTGCGCTTTACCGACTTGCTTGCCGGTTCGCCCTATCCCAAGGCCACCTTGTACAGGTTTTTACAAACCCTGACCCATCAGAACATGCTGTCCTATGATGCGGACCGCCAAACCTATGCTTTGGGGATGCGGCTGGTGCGGCTGGCCCATACGGCTTGGGCGCAGTCCAGCCTTGCGCCTTTGGCCCGCCCACATCTGGACCGGCTGTCGGCGGCTTTGGGCGAAACCATCCACCTTGCGCAGTTGGATCAGGGGCAAGTGCTGTATGTCGATAAACGCAACGCGGCGCAGCCTGTGGATATGTTCTCCTCGGCGGGCAAAGTAGGCCCCGCCTATTGCACAGGCGTGGGCAAGGCGATGATGGCCTATCTGCCTGCCGATGCGCTGGAACAGGCGTTGCACCGGCAAAGTTTTTACCAGTTCACCCCGCATACCTATGCCAACCGTGATGAATTGCTGGCCGAATTGGCCGCGATTAGAGCGCGGGGCTATGCCTTTGACCGTGAAGAGCATGAACCCAATATCATCTGCGTTGCAGCGCCGATCTTATCGGAACGCGGGCGGGCAATTGGCGCAATCTCGGTCACATCGACCAAGCTGCGCACGTCTTTAGAACAGCTAGAAGACTTGGCACCGCAGATTTTGGCGACCGCAGCAGACATCGCAACCGAGGCCCGCAACTGGCGGTTTCCAGAATAAATACCTTGAGGGAGGGGCACGTTATGACGGGCGTAAATTTACAGGCGGTGACCAAGAAATTTGGTGATGTTCAGGTTATCCACGGCGTTGACCTACAGGTCGAGGATGGAGAGTTTTGTGTGTTTGTCGGCCCGTCGGGCTGTGGCAAATCCACCTTGCTGCGCATGATTGCGGGGTTGGAAAAAACCACCGCAGGCCATATTTCCATCGGCGACCGCGATGTGACCGACGCCGACCCAGCTGATCGCGGCGTGGCAATGGTGTTTCAAACCTATGCATTGTACCCGCATATGACAGTGGCCGAGAACATGGGTTTTGGGTTAAAAATGACTGGCCACCCCAAGGCCGAAGTTGCGGAAAAGGTGGCCGAGGCCAGCCGCATCCTGAAGCTGGACGATTACCTTGCCCGCAAACCCAAGGCGCTTTCGGGCGGGCAGCGCCAGCGCGTTGCCATTGGCCGAGCCATTGTGCGCGGGCCCGAAGTATTCTTGTTCGATGAACCGCTGTCAAACCTTGATGCCGAATTGCGCGTGGAAATGCGGGTCGAAATCGCCCGCCTGCACCGCGAAATCGGGGCCACGATGATTTATGTGACCCATGATCAGGTCGAGGCGATGACGCTGGCCGATAAAATCGTGGTGCTGCGCAAAGGGGTGATTGAACAAGTCGGCGCGCCGCTGGAATTGTACCACAACCCCGATAACCGCTTTGTCGCGGGCTTTATCGGGTCGCCTGCGATGAACTTTGTGGCGGGTGTGGTGGAAAAAGCGGGTGTGGTTTTGACGACGGGGCTTGTCGGCGCGGTGACGACCGATGTTGCCTTGCCCGGGGCTGGTGCCAGTGTCGTTGTGGGCCTGCGCCCGCAGCATCTGCGCATTGTGGCAGGCGATACGCATAGGGTTGAAATGACCGAGGCCTTGGGCGGCGTGACCTATATTCACCTGTCGGCGGAAACGGGTGAAAAGCTGGTGATCGAGGCGCATGATGATACGCGGTTGAAGCTGGGGGATAAGGTCGGGTTGGCATTTGACGCAGATCAGGCGCTGTTTTTCCAAGACGACGAACGCGGGTTGCGCATCCGCTAACCCAAGTATGCCGCCAATTCCGGTGGCGGGTTGGCCAGCAAATCGGCGGTGGGTTGCGGGGCATGGGCTGCGCCGCCCGCCACAAGGCAGGTCAGCGGCGCAAAGGCCAGCGCATCCTTTGGGTCATGCGTGACCATCAACACGGTCGCGCCGCTGTCGTGCGACAACTCCGCCACCAGCCCCAGCATTTCGGCCTTTAACGCGGGGCCAAGGGCGGCAAAGGGTTCATCCAGCACTAAAACCGGCTTATCCCGCAACAAGGCCCGCGCCAGCGCGGCACGGCTTTGCTGGCCACCCGAAAGCTGTGCGGGTTTGCGCGGGCCAAAACCTGCAAGGCCCGTGCGGTCCAATGCCGTTTCAATGCGCGCATGGTCGTTTGCGGTCAGCCGAAGGTTCGGGGAAATCCCAAGGCCAAGGTTTTGCGCAATGGTCAGATGCGGGAACAGGTTTTGATCTTGGAACACCGTAGTAATGGGCCGGGCGCCCGGTTCCAGCCCGGTTATATCGGCGCCCTGCCACAGAACCCGCCCCGATTGCGGTGCGAAAAACCCGCCTATCACCGAAAGCAGGGTGGACTTGCCCGCCCCCGATGGGCCAATCACCGCGATCCGCGCGCCTGCCTTTGCTTGCCAATCGGCGGTTAACCGGAAACCGCCTTGGGTGATGGTCAGGTTTTCAAGCGTCAGCATAGCGGCGGCCCCAGTGGTCAAAGGCCCAGAACAGGGCAAAGGAAATCAGCACCAACAGCAGCGCCGCACTTGCCGCGGCCTCTAACCGATAGGCACCCATCAGGCGTTGCACGAGCAGCGGCAAGGTGGCCTGCCCTTCGCCCGCGAACAGCGCGATGACGCCAAGATCGCCCATCGAAAGGGCGGCGACAAGCCCTGCGGCAAACCCCATGGGGCGGGCAAGACGAGGGATCACCACCCAGCGCAACCACGCGCGGCCCGTCATGCCCAAAGATGCGCCAAGCCTGTGGTAATCGGCGTAGATCGTGCGGGTTTCCGGCAGGAGGATACGAAACGCAAAGGGCAAGGCCAGCAGCGCGTTGATGGTCATGGTTACTGGCAGCGCAAGGTCGGCAGGGCGGAACAAGGGCTGCAAGATCAGGAACAGGCCTGTGCCCAGAACAAGGCTTGATGCCGCGAGGGGCAATGTCGCGGCCAGTGCTGGCCAGCCCTTGCCACGTGCGGCGGCCAGTGCGAACACCAGTGCTGCGGACAGGGCAAGGGCGGTTGACGCAAGAGCGATGAGGGTTGAACGCACCGCTGCGGCCAGAACCGCATCCCAAACCGACGCGGGCAAATGCCGCAATCCGGGCACACCGTTCAGCACAACGGCCAGCAAGGGCAGCGCCAAAAACAGAGCCGCTGCGGTGATGAAAACTGCATCCAGCCCGCGCCGCCAACCGTTTGGCGCGGGCGGGCCACCCGTGCGCCCCTGCCCCGCGCCGAAACCCAATGGCAGGCTGATCCGTGTTGCCACGGCATAGGCGGCGGCGCAGAGCGCAAACTGCAACAGCGCCAAACGCGCTGCGGCACCAAGGTCGAAATCAAACCGCAAGGCTTGATAAATCGCCAGTTCCACAGTGGTGGCGCGGGGCCCGCCCCCCAGCGTCAGCGCCACGGCGAAACTGGTCAGGCAGATTACAAAAATCACCAAGGCAGCGCCGGGCAGCACCGCGCGCAGCATGGGGCCTTCGATATGGCGCAAGGTGGCTGCGGGCGTAAAGCCGAGGCTGGCGGCAAGACGGAACCGTTCGGCGGGAATGGCTTGCCAGCCATGCAGGATCATCCGCACCGCCAGCGGCATGTTGAAAAACACATGGGCCAGCACCACGCCTTGCAGCCCGTAAATTGAAAACGCAGGCAGGCCCAGCAAGGCCAAGCCATTGTTGACCCACCCCGCGCGACCAAACACAGCCAACAGACCCAGAACGGCCACGATCACCGGCAAGATGAACGGCGCACCAAGGGTGGCCACCAGCACATCACGCCCGAAAAACCGCCTGCGCGCCAAGGCGCGGGCCACGGGCACGGCCAGCATAACCGAAAGGCCTGCGGACAAGGCGGCTTGCATCAAGGTAAAGCGCAAAGCGGCAAGCTCGGCCTCGCTAAGGGCCAAGCTGCGGGTCGAAAGACCCAAGGCGGCCAGCGGGGCCAGCAACAGCAGCAATACCGCCGCTGCCAGCCCTGCGGCGATCAGCGTGACAGCGCGGTCAGCCATTCGTCCAACGCTTGTGTACGGGCGGATTGAGCCTCATCTGCCGTCATCAACAGGGACTTGGCAGGGGTAATCATTTGGTCAAACCCATCAGGCAAACCTGTTGCAGGTGTGTGGGCAGGATACATCCAGTTGGTCGTTGGAATGACGGATTGGAACGCATCTGTGCCCATAAACGTCAAGAATTGATCGGCCAATTCAGGCTGTGGCGCGTTGGCCAGTTTGCCAGCCACTTCGACCTGCATGTAATGCCCTTCGGTGAACGGGGCGGCGGCTTTGGTCGCGTCATCTTCGGCAATCAGGTGATAGGCGGGTGAGGTGGTGTAGGACAGGACCATATCCGCCTCGCCTGCCGTGAACATGCCGTAGGATTCAGACCAGCCGGGGGTGACGGTGATGATATTGTCGGCCAAAGCGGCCCAGATTTCGGTGGCGCTGTCGCCATATGCCGCCTTGACCCACAGCAAAAGGCCCAGACCCGGGGTAGAAGATCGTGGGTCTTGGATCACGACTTTCAGGTCGGACGCGGCCAGTTCCTGAAAGCTGGTGGGTGGGGTGGCCAACTTGGTTTTGTCATAAACAAAGGCGAAATAGCCCCAGTCATAGGGCAGGAAATTCGGGTCGGCGAAAGGCACGGGCAGGTCATTGCCCGCCGTTTGGCCATGCGGGGCAAACAGACCCGTGGCGGTGGCTTGGGCTGTAAGGTTGGTATCAAGGCCCAAAACCACAGACGCGTCAGACCGCGCGCCTTCCAGCTGCAAACGGGCCAGCAGTTCGGCACCATCGCCCACGGCGGAGAACACCAGATCGCAGGCACAAACCGCCTCAAACGCGGCCTCTACCGCAGGACCGGGGCCCCATTCGGAGGTAAAGCTGTCATAGGTCAGCACGTTCAACACAGGCGTTTGGGCAGTGGCAACTGAGGCCACGGACGAAAATGCCAACGCAAAGGGTATAAGTCTCATCTCATCTCTCCATATGCGACGGGCGGTATAGGGGATGGATCAGACCAGCACCTTCCCTCCGCCGGTTCTAACCGGTTCAGGTTCAACGGGTCTTTGGCTTTTGCCAAATCTCAGCCCTGTACAAGGGCACCCCGAGGTACTGTGCAACTTAGCGGGAATTGCCGTCGGGGCAAGGGGTTATCGGTTGGCGGCGATGCGATAGGTGGAGGAGACGAGGCCAGAGGGGAAACTGCGGCTGCCGATCAGGTTAAGGTGCATATCGGCGGCGACAGAGCCAAACAGCGGCCGCCCTGACCCCAACAGTACGGGAACACGGGTGATGGTCATCTGGTCCAAAAGCCCCGCGTTGAGAAAGGACTGGATCACCTGGCCCCCGTCGACATAGGCGTTTTGCCAGCCTTCCTCGGCCAAGGCGGCGACCAGCTCAGTCGGGTCCATATCGGTGATGGCAACATGATCGGCCAAGCTGTCGGGAATATCATCGACTGTCAGGCTGTGGCTTAGGACAATCACGGGGCGGGTATAAGGCCACTGGCCAAAGCCCAGCACGGTTTCATAGGTGCCGCGCCCCATAATGATGCCGTCCTTATCCGCGATAAAGGCGTCATAGCCGTGATCTTCATCCGCTGCATTGAACGGTTCCAGCCAATCGATGCTGCCATCGGGGCGGGCGATGAACCCGTCAAGACTGGCGGCGATAAAGGCGTGGCAAGACAGTGGCATGGGGGGCCTTTGGGGATATCGTGGCCAAGAAGACCAAGGGGGATATGAAAAAGCCCCACCGTTTCAGATGGGGCTTTTTCGGTCGCGTCTGATTACATCAGACGTGCTTTTTCTTTGGGCCTTTGACAGCCGACCAAATCCGCTTGTTGGTCAGATAGAGCAACACGGACAGGATCGTCAAAAAGATCACCGCGGTAAAGCCTGCCTGCTTGCGCGCCATCATCTTGGGTTCGGCGGTCCACATCAGGAAAGCAGCGGTATCTTCGGACAAATGATGGATGCTGTTGTCGTGACCATCTTGGTATTCAACACTACCATCTTCCAAAGGCGGGGCCATTGCGATCCAGCCACCGGGGAAAGCGGTGTTTGCATAAAAGGTCGTGCCAGCTTCCTCTTTCTCTTCTCCGGTATAACCGGTGAGAAGCGACACTATGTATTCCGGCCCGCCAATCCCTTTGACCAACTGGTTGATCCCCGTGCCCGCAGGCCCGTGGAAACCGGAGCGCGCCTTTGCCATCAGGCTAAGATCCGGTGCGTTGGACAGGCCCGATTTCGGAAAATGGTCCGTCGGCTTGCGTGGGCGCGTATCGTCCAATTCGGCATCAAAGATGTCGAACTGGGCGGCATAGGCGCGCACTTGGTCTTCGGGCAAATGCGGCCCGCCTTCATCCGACAAGCTGCGGATCGGCACGAATTTCAGCCCGTGGCAAGCCGAACACACCTCGGTGTAAACCTGAAGGCCACGCTGGAGCTGGTGTTCATCAAACTTGCCAAACGGCCCTTCAAAGCTGAACGCCACATCTTCAACATGACCTTCGGCCCCAGCGGCCATTGCCGCGCCTGTACCCAAAACGAGGGCAGAAACGGCGCTGATTGCGATTTTACGAAACATAATCATCAGTTCCTTTTCTTTCACTCGGCCGGATCGGCGTAGTGCGATTTAAAGTCTTCCTCGATCGTCGCTGGCGGGGCCAACGGCTTTTCGATCACACCAAGCAGCGGCAGGATCACAAGGAAATAGGCGAACCAGTAGGCCGACGCGATCAGCGAGATCCAGTCATACGGGAACTCGGCAGGGCGCGCGCCAACCCACATCAACACCATGAAATCGATGCACAGCAGCAAGAACCACATCTTGAACATCGGGCGGTAGCGGCCCGAACGGACAGACGATGTGTCCAGCCAAGGAGCCAGCGCCATAACAGCAATCGCACCAAACATCGCCAGCACACCGAAGAACTTGGCGTCAACGATACCAAAGGTCACAAAGCTGGTCAGCTGCACAACCCAAACATCGGCGGTGAACGCACGCAAAATGGCGTAGAACGGCAGGAAGTACCATTCCGGCACGATATGCGCAGGGGTCGCCAGCGGGTTTGCCTCGATATAGTTATCGGGGTGGCCAAGGTAGTTTGGCATAAAGCCGACCACCGCAAAGAACACGACCATAATCACGGCCAGCGCGAACAGGTCTTTCATTACGAAGTAAGGCCAGAAGGGCAATGTGTCTTTCTCGGCTTCGGCCTTGGACGTGCGGCGCACTTCAACACCCGTCGGGTTGTTGTTGCCTGTCGAATGGAAGGCCCAAATGTGGATCGCGACCAAGGCGGCAATCACAAATGGCAGCAGATAGTGCAAGCTGAAGAAACGGTTCAGCGTGGCGTTGTCAACGGCAGGGCCGCCCAACAACCAAGTCTGAATCGACTCGCCAATGCCGGGAATAGCGCCGAACAGGCCAGTGATAACCGTCGCACCCCAAAAGGACATCTGGCCCCATGGTAGAACATAGCCCATAAACGCTGTGCCCATCATGCACAGGTAAATGATCATCCCGATGATCCACGTAACCTCACGCGGGGCTTTATACGACCCGTAGTAAAGACCGCGGAAAATGTGCAGATAGACGGCGATAAAGAACAACGACGCGCCGTTTGCGTGCAAATAGCGCAGCATGTGCCCGCCGTTCACGTTGCGCGTGATGTGTTCAACGCTGGCAAAGGCCAAATCTACATGCGGGGTGTAGTGCATTGCCAAAACAATGCCGGTGGCGATTTGCATCACCAGACAGAATGTCAAAACGATGCCCCAGATCCACATCCAGTTCAGGTTCTTGGGTGTCGGCAACATCAGCGTGTCATAGGCGAGCGCAACAATCGGCAGGCGCTTGTGAAGCCACTTTTCGGTGCCCGTTGTGGGCTCGTAATGGTCGTGTGGAATTCCGGACATGATCTATCCTTACCCGAGCTTGAGGGTTGATTCGTCGGTGAATTCAGCCACCGGGATGTGCAGGTTTTGCGGGGCGGGGCCTTTGCGGATACGGCCCGCAGTGTCATAGTGCGACCCGTGGCATGGGCAAAACCAGCCGCCAAATTCACCTGCACCATCACCAATCGGCACGCAACCCAGATGGGTGCAAACGCCAATCATCACCAGCCACTCGCCCGCTTCATCCATCGTGCGGTTCGCATCAGATGCGTCCGTTGACGGTTTGTTGGGGTTTTGCGACATTTTGTCGATAGGCAAATCAGCCGCAGGCACTGCGCGTCCGGCATCAATTTCTTCTTGGGTGCGGCGGCGAATGAACACCGGCTTGCCCAAATATTTGACCGTCAGCTGTGTGCCCGGTTCAACCGCTGAAATATCAACGAAAATAGAGGACAGCGCCTGTACATCCGCCGATGGGTTCATCTGGTTGACGAGCGGCCAAACGGCAGCCCCCGTGGCTATGGCACCAGCGCCGGCTGTGGCGTAATACAGGAAATCCCTGCGGGTGCCTGCGTGATCGTCTGCGTGGGACACGAGAATTCTCCCTTCCGAAGGCCATAATGAACGGCCCATGTCATGACAGTGCCACGGAACATACGCGGCCTTACAGAGGTGGTATTTAGCGGCGGAAACGGGCCACGTCCAGCGGACAAAGCGGCGCACTTGGGGATCAGGGTACAAAAATACAAGCATGGTGCCAAATTATTGCCACCATAACGCTTGAATCATGCGGCCAGCATCAGAATCAGGGGACAAATTCCACCAGCAAAAGCCGCAGGGCAAACGCCGAAAACAACACGCCCGCAATGCCCGACATGACCCAGCCGTAGCGCAGATAAAACCGTGCCGCAGCCCCCGTCGAAAACACAAGTGCATAGCCAACATGCATGCCGCCGGCCACAGTGCTGGCCCCTGCCCACAACAGCGCCACATCCCAAACGCCCGCGCGCGCCACCGGAAAGATGGTCAAGACCAACAACCATGTGGTCAGCGCCTTGGGATTCAACCAGTTAATCATTAATGATCGCCAGAACGCGGACCCGAAACTGTCTTGGCGGGGCAGGTTTGGCAAACCGCGCCGTGCGCCGCGCCAACCGGCAAGGCCTGCACGCAAATAACGAAATGCGAACCACGTCAGCAAACCAATCGCAACAAAGGACAGGTTGTGCTGCAACCCCGGCACCAATGTGACCATGGCGGCGATGCCAAGCGTGGTCGCAAGGCACCAGCCGCCCACGCCCACGCCAACACCCGCCGCAGCGCCAACCCCAGCCACGCGCCCTGCTGCCATTGCCGTTACAATGGTGTTGATAACATTGGGGCCGGGCGTCAGCACATTCAGCGTCACGATTGCCCAAACGACCAAGAATTCATGCAGCGGCAACATATCCGTATCAGGCCGGCGGGACCGAATTCTTCATACTGTCACGCGCCGCAAACGCGGCCTCCCAAGCCGCAAGCAAGGGCCGCCCCTTGCGCCAATCACGCGCCCCATGACGAAAATCGACATAGCCCAGCGCACAGCCCACAGCGATTTGCCCGATGTCCAACGGGCCATGCAAATGGCTCATCCAGCGACTTTCCAAAGCGTCCAGCGCGCGGTCAATCTTGGCCCACTGCCCTTCGACCCAAGGTTCGAACCGCTTGTCTTCGGGGCGCACCCGCGTCTCGTAAACCATCAAGATCGCGGCATCCAAAATCCCGTCCGCCGTGGCCTCTAACGTCAGGCTTTCCCACAGACGCGAGCCTTGCGGGTACAGCCCCGCCTTGAAATGATCATCCAGATAGCGTGTGATTACCCGACTGTCATACAGCGCAGGCCCGCTGTCACGTTCCAGCGCCGGGATCTTGCCCAATGGGTTTTGCGCCAGCGGCGCACTGCCCGTGTCAATCGGCGTGCCGCTGCCCGTAACCAGCTCCACGGCCGCCGATTGGCCCGCCTCGGCCAACAAAACAACGATCTTGCGCGCATAGGGCGAGGTCGGGGAATAGAAAAGACGCATGTAATTTCCTTTATGTCTGGCGCGGGCTTACCGCTTCATCTTTGCAAAAATACTCATCCGAACCAAGGCCGAAAAGCCCGGCATCCAACGCTACTCCGCAGCACGCATCATCGCGGCAATCCGGCTTGCTTCCATCCCGATGGGTCTGTCCGCAATGCCGGCGGCCGCCCCTGCCCGCTGTGTATCCGTCTTGTTCTGGTTCAACTTCACAGTGCTGTCGACTCCTTCAATGATCATCCGGAACGGCGCAATCATCCGCATCATGCGCGCCACGGCCTCATCACTCATCTTGTCCATCAACCACGCGGACTTGGGCGTCAATTGCGCCTCCATATGCGCGCTCATCCGCTCCAGATGTGGGCGCAGCGCCGCGTCGGGTAATCGTTCCAGCACCCCGCGCAAATGCACGGCGACATAATTCCACGTCGGCACCTGATCCACCACGCCATACCAATCGGGCGAGACGTAGGCATCCGGTCCCGACACAATAAGCACGGCAGGCGCAGGTAAATCCGCCCGCGCAATCGCGTTGGAGCGCGCCAGATGCAAAAACACTTCACCTTGCCCTAAATCAAAGGGGATGTGCGCAGCCAACGGGCCCGCCTTGCCATTCACCGATAAAATCCCAAAACTGCGCGCGCGGGCCATCGCCAGCGCATCAGACTTTGTGCCACCGCGAAAAACGGGGTTCGGATGCATCACGCCCTCCCAAGACTTGCGGCATGCTGACCAATCGCCCAGAAAGGTACAAGCCACCAAAAGGATGTTTATTGTGACCGATACAACTGCGCTGAACCTGCCGCCCGCCAACCCGATGGATGCCGATATCGCGGCCTATTTTGCGAAATGCACCGAAAAGCTGGGGCTGATCCCGAATGTGCTGCAAGCCTATAGCTTTGATCAGGCGAAACTGCGGGCGTTTATGGATATGTACAACGACCTGATGCTCGCCCCGTCGGGTCTGTCGAAAATGGAACGCGAGATGATCGCGGTGGCCGTGTCCGCCGAAAACCGCTGCGTATATTGCCTAACCGCCCACGGTGCGGCCTTGCGCCAACTGTCCGGCGATCCGGCATTGGCCGAAGTGGTCGCGCAAAACTGGCGGGCGGCACCTTTGGACGCGCGGCAAAAGGCAATGCTGGGGTTTGCAGTCAAGCTGACCAATACGCCAAAGGATATGGAGGAAAGCGACCGCCAAGCCCTGCGTATGGCGGGGTTCACCGATCGCGATATTTGGGATATTTCGGCGGTGACATCGTTTTACAACATGTCAAACCGCCTTGCCGCAGCAACGGACATGCAACCCAACCCCGAATATCACGGCGCGGCCCGATAGTTGCGGGTAGGGTGGGTGTAACCCACCGCTCACCCAATCCTGCCCGCAATGGAAGGTGGGTTTTCACCCACCCTACCCCTTATGTGGCCAGATAGCGCGCATGGGTGCTGCGGAACGACAACAGCTTTTTCTGGCTTTCATCCCACAGGTGCAACCGCGCGCAGGCAATGCTTTCCCGCACGGTCATCCGCTGGCATTCCGCCAAAACCGGATGGTCCTTGATCACCTCGGTCAACCGGTAAAACGGGATGCGGCTGTAAAGGTGGTGCACATGGTGAATACCGATATTGGCCGACAACCATTGCAACGGCTTGGGCAGCACGTAATGCGACGACCCTTCAAGGGCGGCCTCATGCAGCTGCCACTCTTCGGCTTTGCGCCAGTGGGTGTCTTCAAACTGATGCTGCACGTAAAACAGCCAAACGCCGGTTGATGCGGCCACGATCCATGTTGGCAACACCACCAAGAACAGCGGTGACCAGCCCCCGAAATATACCAAGGTTGCAACGCCCGCAAACAAGGCTGCATTGGTTCCCATCGCCGAAATCCAGAACGACACGCCAGATTTCATCAAACCGTAAGGAACGCGGTTCTGCACCAAAAAGATATAGGCAGGGCCAACCAGAAACAGCGTCACCGGGCTACGGTAAATCCGGTACATGAACCGCCCGAAGGCAGACCGTGCCAGATATTCGTCAACGGTCAGCGTCGTCACATCACCAATCCCGCGCAGATCAAGATTGCCCGATGCCGAGTGGTGAATGGCATGCTGCCTGCGCCACACATGATACGGTGTCAGCGTCAGCACCCCAAGGCAACGACCGACCCAATCGCTGACTTTGCGATTGCTGTAAAACGAGGCGTGACCGCAGTCGTGCTGAATGCAAAACAACCGCACCAAAAACAGACCGTTCACCGCTGCCAAAACCAAGGCCGCGACCCAGCTGTAGGGCAAAACCCAAATCGCAGCAGCACAAATCGCCACAAACGGAATGACCGTCACCAACAGCTCGAACGTGCTGCGGGTTGGATCAGGATCACGGTATTTGGCAAGGATCAAAAGCCAGTCCCGCGCAGACCGATTCTGTTCCGTCACGGCGCTAAGAGCGGGATCGCTCAGGTTCTGAATATTCATGCGGCGGGTTTCTTCCCTGAAGTGGTGGCCATTGTTAACAAGGATAGCGCGGCCATTGTTACCCTATTTGGCGCTACGGATAAGTTAATCCAGACTCTGATGCAATATTCCGCAATCAGTGCGGGTCTTTGTGTCGCAGCCTTTGCCGCAGCCTACACCGAAAAACAGGTCGCAGCACCACCTGTAACCCCCTGCTCCAGATATTAAAAAACCGCCGGAGTTTCCTCTCAGCGGTCTTTAGATCCGTGGCATAAACCATGCCTAGACAGCGATATCAGCCCTGACGAGCCTTGAAACGCTTTTGTGTCTTGTTGATAACATAGACACGACCTTTGCGGCGCACGACCTGGCAGTCGCGGTGACGCAACTTCAGCGAGCGGAGCGAGTTTTTGACCTTCATTGGTCTTCTCCTTATCGCGGCGCGCGTGCGCCGATTAAAACTTTGAGCCCCCACATAGCGTGGACGCGGTGAACCTGCAACCCGTTAGGCGGCAAGAATGGTGGGCGGTACTGGGATCGAACCAGTGGCCACTACGATGTCAACGTAGTGCTCTACCGCTGAGCTAACCGCCCACGAGCCCGCAGCGTTTCCGCCATGTCTTTGCCCTTGGACCCAAGTCACCAAAGAAAAGGACGCGGGCGGAACCGCGTCGGTTGGCAGGGCTATAAAAGGAGTCGCCCGCCTGTTCAAGGGTTTATATGCGGTTTTTGTTTGCTGTTTTTAGAATGGCTTTTTGCGGATGCGCCGCACGCCTTGGCAAACGAGGTAAGGATTGATTAAAGCGCGCACGCTCTAATGATTTGGCAAAGCGCAAATGCGCAGTATAGTTTGCCCCCAAGGAGACTGCATGTGACTGACGCCTTTGACCTTTTTCTGCCCAATCTGCAAACCGTGCCGTTTGTCTTTTCGTCGCCGCACAGCGGGCGCGATTATGACAGCACGTTTTTGGGCCAAAGCCGGTTGGATACGCTGACCCTGAGATCCTCGGAAGATGCTTTTGTGGACAGGCTTTTTGCCGATGCCCCTGCTTACGGCGCGCCGCTTTTGGTCGCCCGCGCGCCCCGTGCGTTTGTGGATATGAACCGCGCCGAAGATGAGCTGGACCCCGCAGTGATAGAAGGCGTTGGCCATACGCCGCACAACCCTCGCATCGCGTCCGGGCTTGGCGTGGTGCCGCGCGTCGTGGCGGGAGGCCGGGCGATATACCACGGCCGCATCACGCGCGCCGATGCCGAAACACGCATGACACGGTTTTGGCACCCCTATCACCAACGTCTGCGCAAACTGATGTTTGATACGACCGAATCCTTTGGCAAGGCTGTGCTGATCGATTGTCACTCGATGCCGCATGAGGCTATCGAATCACATCACCGCGGCAATGTCTCGCACCCCGAGGTGGTCTTGGGCGACCGTTTCGGTGCCGCTGCGGGCGGCGAGGTTATTGAACGGCTTGAAGCCGCGTTCAAGGATGCAGGCCTGCGCGTGGCCCGCAACACCCCGTTTGCCGGCGCCTATATTACCCAAGCTTATGGCAGGCCCACCCGTGGCCAGCATGTCGTGCAGGTGGAAATCGACCGCGCGCTCTATCTGGATGAAGCGCGGGTTGAGCCGCGCCCCGACTTTGCCGCGTTTCAGGCGCTGATATCGGGGGTGATCGCACAGATCACCGCAACGGATCAAAATATGCCACTGGCGGCGGAATAGATGGGTCGGTGTTGAAAGGGTGACATGCTGACGCAAGGCCCTTGAACCCATGCCGCACAAGCCGAATATCCTTTCCATAAGGAGAAACGTCATGCTGAATGCAGAAAATGACCACACGTCGGCCATTTTAAACAAGATTGACCTGACCACCCACCGCGCCCCCCAAGATCGTCGCGACAGAGTCGCTCTTGGGGTCGTTAAATTCATGCGCATCTTTGCCGATGCCTTCTTTTCCTCGCGATATGGCCACCGCGCCGTTGTGCTGGAAACCGTGGCCGCCGTGCCGGGCATGGTGGGCGGCATGTTGCAGCATCTGCGCGCCCTGCGTCAGATCCGAGACGATCAAGGTTGGATCCGCGAGTTGCTGGACGAGGCGGAAAATGAACGGATGCATCTTATGACCTTTATCAAAATCGCCGAACCCAACCGGTTAGAGCGGTTTTTGATCCTGATCGCACAAGGCGTGTTCTTTAACCTGTATTTCCTACTCTACCTCTTTGCCCCTCGCGTGGCGCATCGGGTGGTGGGGTATCTGGAGGAAGAAGCTGTGATCAGCTACACCCAGTATCTTGATAAGGTCGATGCAGGGCTGATCGAAAACGTTGCCGCCCCACAGATCGCGATTGACTACTGGCACCTTGGGGCCGATGCCCGCCTGCGCGAGGTGATTATCGCCGTTCGTGCCGATGAGGCTGGGCATCGCGATAAAAACCATGAATTTGCGGATGCTTTAAAGGCTGGCTAATGGTTCAGGGCAGGGCTTTAGCCCTGCCCTGAACCCTTTAATGCACCGCCGCCACCGCTGGCTTTTCGCGCTGTGACGCGCTGATACGGTCGCCGATCAGCAACCCGTCGGCACTGGCCGACACGGCAATCGTGGTGCCGTCCAGCACATCGCCCGCAAGGATCATCTCGGCCAGCGGGTCTTGCAGGCTGCGTTGGATCACCCGCTTCAAAGGCCGCGCGCCAAACACAGGGTCATAGCCTTCATCGGCCAGCCATTGCAGCGCGTCCTTGTCTAGTTCCAGCGTGATCTTGCGGCTTGCAAGGCGCTTTTCCAGCCGTTTTAGCTGAATGGTCACAATGCCTGCCATGTCGTCACGTGCCAGACGGTCAAAGATGATCGTCTCGTCCAGACGGTTCAGGAACTCAGGGCGGAAATGGGCGCGTACGGCGTCCATCACTTGCGCCCTCGCAGGGGCTGGGTCTGCGCCATCGGGCATCTGGCTAAGCGCAACAGCGCCAAGGTTTGATGTCAGGATAATCAGCGTTTGCTTGAAATCCACGGTGCGGCCCTGACCATCGGTCAAAACCCCATCGTCCAGCACTTGCAACAGCACGTTGAACACATCGGGATGCGCTTTTTCCACCTCATCGAACAGCACCACCTGATAGGGGCGGCGGCGCACGGCTTCGGTCAAAACCCCGCCTTCGTCATAGCCGACATAGCCGGGAGGCGCACCGATGAGGCGGGACACGGCATGTTTCTCCATGAATTCACTCATGTCGATCCGCACCATAGCCTGATCGTCGTCGAACAGGTATTCGGCCACAGCTTTGGTCAGCTCGGTTTTACCCACGCCCGTTGGCCCAAGGAACAGGAACGACCCCAAAGGCCTATTCTCGTCATTCAACCCAGCGCGCGCACGCCGCACCGCATTGGCCACGGCTTTCAGCGCTTGGCGTTGGCCGATGACGCGTTTGCCCAGCTCATCCTCCATGCGCAGCAGCTTGTCGCGCTCACCTTCCAGCATCTTGGTGGTGGGGATGCCGGTCCAACGTTCGACCACTTCGGCGATTTGTTCGGGGCGCACAGCCTCGGATACCAGCGCATCCGATTCCAGACCTTCGCTCTCGGTCAGCTTCTTTTCCAACTGCGGGATGATGCCATAAGACAGTTCCCCCGCCTTGGCGAGGTTGCCTTCGCGTTTGGCGGTGTCCAGTTCGGCCCGCGCGCGGTCCAGCTGTTCTTTCAGGTTACGGCCCGCTTCCATCTGGTCGCGTTCGGCTTGCCACTTGGCGGTCATGCTGTCGGACCCTTCCATCAGATCGGCCAGTTCCTTTTCCAGCTTTTCCAACCGGTCCTTGGACGCGGTGTCGTCTTCCTTCTTCAACGCCTCGGCCTCGATCTGCAATTGCAGGATCTGGCGGTCCAATTGGTCCAATTCCTCGGGCTTGCTGTCCACTTCCATACGCAAGCGGCTGGCGGCCTCGTCCATCAAATCAATCGCTTTATCCGGCAAGAATCGATCCGTGATATAGCGGTGGCTTAACGTGGCCGCCGCGACCAAGGCAGAGTCGGAAATGCGTACACCGTGGTGCATTTCATACTTGTCCTTGATCCCGCGCAGAATGGAAATCGTATCCTCCACCGTTGGTTCTTCGACCATCACAGGCTGGAACCGCCGCGCAAGGGCTGCGTCTTTTTCCACATACTTGCGGTATTCATCCAATGTTGTCGCACCAATACAGTGCAATTCCCCCCGCGCCAGTGCGGGCTTAATCAGGTTGGCGGCATCCATCGCGCCATCGCCTTTGCCCGCGCCGACCAGCGTGTGCATCTCGTCGATGAACAGAATAATCTCACCCGATGCCGCCTCGATTTCCTTCAGGATTGCTTTCAAACGCTCTTCAAACTCACCCCGATATTTCGCGCCCGCAATCAGCGCGCCCATATCCAGCGCCATCAGCTTTTTGTTGCGCAGGGACTCGGGCACATCGCCATCAATGATGCGAAGGGCCAAACCTTCGGCAATCGCGGTTTTGCCCACGCCGGGTTCGCCGATCAGGACGGGGTTATTCTTGGTCCGGCGGCTCAATACCTGCATGGCGCGGCGAATTTCCTCGTCGCGGCCGATGATCGGGTCAATCTTGCCTTGGCTCGCCGCCTCGGTCAGGTCGCGCGCATATTTCGACAAGGCCTCGAACGTATCCTCGGCGCTGGCACTGTCTGCCGTGCGGCCTTTACGGATGTCATTGATCGCGGCGTTCAGGCTTTGCGCGTTCACGTCACCCGCCACCAGCGCATCCTTGGCGTTGGTGTTGGTCATCGCAAGCGCGACCAGAATCCGTTCAACCGGCACAAAACTGTCGCCCGCTTTCTTGGCGACCTTCTCAGCCTCGTCCAGCACCCGTGCGGTGGCGGGGTCCATATAGGGCTGCGCATCGCCCGTCACTTTGGACATTTTGCCCATGCTCAGGTCCAGCGCCTGCACCACAAGCGTGGGGTCGCCCCCTGCGCGGCGGATCAGGTTGGCCGACATGCCCTGATCATCATCCATCAAGGCCTTTAGCAAATGTTCGGGGGCAAGCCGCTGATGACTTTCGCGGGCCGCAATCGTCTGGGCCGCTTGCAAAAAGCCGCGCGACCGCTCCGTGAACTTTTCAATGTTCATCGGTATTCTCCTTTTTCATAAAGCACCCGACCTTTGAAATGCCCTGTTGCGGCACATCCCATCCTCGGGCCTCAGACTAAATTTGGGGGCGCGGCCCCGATGATTCAAGCAGTTGTGAACGACCAACCCCTAAAAATTCGGAAACTAAATCTTCATTTATACGTTGTTACCCTAAGCAGGCCGGTTATTCGGCTGCTGGCTTGAAAGGATACGACCAATGGCTATAACCGCCACCAGAATTGCCGATGTGGTCTATGATGCCGCCCGCCGCCATTATTATGCGGCGGTGGAATTTTTCGCCCCCGGTCTGCCTGTGCCCTTGCGGGTTGGTGTCACCCTACCCGCTGCACCAACAATTTCGCACACGCATCTGGTGCGCGGCTTGGTGCATGCCGCCGAACGCCAAATCCTGCGGCCTTAGCCGCCGAACTTAACCCTTCTCCTTGGCCTTCAACAGCTTGGCAGGCCGCATCGCCTCAGCCGCTTTGAACAGGCTGAACGTCTGGTTCACATAGTTCACGGCCCCCGAAACCTTTTCCATATAGGCCTCCAGCGCCTCGGTCCGTTCCGCTTCGACCATTTGCACGGGCCGGTCGGGGCCGTTCGCCTCAAACTGGCAATAAAACAGCGGCTCGCCACGGCGCAAAATCAGGTCCTTGGTCGGGTCATGCCATTCAAACGCCCACATCAAGGGGCGCGGCCACAGGTTGATCGGGAATCGCCCGCCAAAAATTGTGCCGGGCAGCGGGTCAGGGCGGTAATGCGCGAATGTGCCCAGCTGCGTCATATATACCGTCTCATCCGAGATAAAGCAGTAGGGCAGCATCAACTGCACTGTGGGCCGGTCGGGAAAGCGCCATTCGGCCTCATTCACCAACACCATGACCTCGGAAATCTTGTTCGACCGGATAGGCGACGCCGCCCCTGCCCGATTTATCAAATGCGCCTTGCCCTTGTCATCGCGGCCAAAGCCGATGTGCAAATCAAACGGACATTTCACCACGAAATAGCGGCTTTCCATCTGAATGACCGCAGGGCAGCGGCTGGCCGATTTGGCATGGGTCTTGCTGGTTTGCCGCACGATCAATCGTTCCGGCGGGTCGTATAAAACCGCGCCTTTGTCCTTGGCCAAAAACCAACCCACCGTGACGGGGCCAGACATTGGGCCATCCTCGGGCCTTTCAAACTCTAGGTTAATCTTCATGCTCGGCCTCATTTTTACTTTTGTAGCGATTGAATCCTTCCCAGTGCCCCAAGTCAATGTGCCGTGCTTGACAGGCCCGCGAAATGCGCCCATCACGCAGCGGTTTCACGCAAGTTAGGGGATGGATATGGCCGATGACCGTTTGATCGTGGCGCTGGATGTGCCGAATATCGTGCAGGGGCAGGCCTTGACCGACCGTATCGGTGACGCGGTGTCCTTTTACAAAATCGGTCTGGGCATGCTGACGGGCGGCGGTTTGGCCCTTGCGATCGACCTGAAACAAGAACACGGCAAGCGCATTTTTCTGGATATGAAATTCTTTGACATTGGCGCCACGATCGAGGCTGCCGTGCGCGGTATTGCCCAATATGATCTTGATTTCCTAACCGTCCACGGCGACCCGCAAGTCGTTCGCGCGGCCAAACAAGGGGCCGCTGGCACCAACCTTAAAATCCTTGGCGTTACCGTCCTGACATCACTGGACCGCGCCGATCTGGATGCCAACCTGATAAAACCGGGCGATCTTGCCCAAATCACCCTTGAACGCGCCAACAACGCGCTCGAGGCGGGGGCCGATGGTGTCATCGCCAGCCCGCATGAGGCCGCATTGATCCGCGCGTTGCCTATCGCGAATGGCCGCCTGATCGTTACCCCCGGCGTGCGCCCCACAGGCTCGCCCTCCGATGACCAAAAACGCATCGCCACCCCCGCCAACGCCATTGCCGCAGGGGCCGACCATATAGTCGTGGGCCGCCCGATCTGGCAACATGCCGACCCGCGCGCGGCCGCGCAAATGCTGGTGTCGGAACTGCCACAACGTCAAGGAGCCTGACATGCCCCAAATCGACAGCCTGTTCGTCACCCGCTTCTACCGCGCTGCCCTGTCCGAACTGGGCCGCGCCCCCACGCCCGAAACGCTGGAGGACACCTGCCTTGCCATCGCCGAAGATGACACCGCAGGGCAGGATTGGTGCGAGGAAAACCAGTTTCCGGGCTATACCTCCTACGCCTCGCTCGCCGATCTGGCATGGCGCGACCCCACGTTCAAAGACCTTGTCAAAGTCATCGACAAACATGTCATGGCCTTTGCCGCCGATCTTGCCTTTGACCTTGATGGCAAAAAGCTGAAACTCGATTCCATCTGGATCAACATCCTGCCCCAAGGCGGCACGCATTCCTCGCATATCCATCCGCACAGCGTCATTTCCGGCACCACTTACGTCTCGGTTCCCACCGGCGCAGGTGCCCTGAAACTGGAAGATCCGCGCTTGGCCATGATGATGGCCGCCCCTGCCCGCAAAAAGGACGCCCCCGAAAACTTGCGCACGTTCATCTATGCCAAACCTGCGCCGGGCGACATTTTGCTGTGGGAAAGCTGGTTGCGCCACGAGGTGCCGATGAACATGGCCGAGGATGACCGCATCAGCATCAGCTTTAATTACGGTTGGGAATAACCGCCCAACGCGGTGAAAACCAACCGTTCCCTAACAAACCCGTCGCAATTTCCGGCAATTGAGATGAAAAACCAAGGTCACAGGTGCTTGCAGGGGTCCAATGTGGCCCCTATATACGCTCGGTAGCCGGAAAAGGCGGCCGTGCCTAGCCGTCTACAACTGGGATCGGGGATCAGGGGCCATAACGGGCCTGATCGCCATAACATCGCCGCATATGAAGAGGTATTTATCATGGCCAAAGTCATCGGGATCGACCTCGGGACGACCAACTCCTGCGTAGCTATCATGGATGGTTCGCAACCCCGAGTCATTGAAAACGCAGAAGGCGCGCGCACAACGCCGTCTATCGTTGGTTTCACAGAAACAGAACGTCTGGTCGGCCAGCCCGCCAAACGTCAGGCTGTGACCAACCCATCGAACACCGTCTTTGCGGTAAAGCGTTTGATCGGCCGTCCGATCAACGACAGCCACATTGCCAAAGACAAGAAAAACCTGCCCTACGAATTGGTAGACGGCGGCAATGGCGATGCGTGGGTGAAAGTCCGCGGAGAAAAATATTCGCCCAGCCAGATCTCTGCCTTTATTCTGGGCAAAATGAAAGAAACCGCCGAGAGCTATCTTGGCGAAGAAGTGACCCAAGCGGTTATCACCGTTCCGGCCTACTTTAACGACGCCCAGCGTCAGGCCACCAAAGACGCCGGCAAAATTGCCGGTCTTGAAGTGCTGCGTATCATCAACGAACCAACGGCTGCGGCATTGGCCTATGGTTTGGATAAAAAAGAGGCTCGCACGATTGCGGTCTATGACCTTGGTGGCGGTACGTTCGACGTGACCATTCTGGAAATCGACGATGGTCTGTTCGAGGTGAAATCCACCAACGGCGACACCTTCCTTGGTGGCGAAGACTTCGACATGCGGATCGTGAACTACCTCGCGGATGAGTTCAAGAAAGAGCATGGCGTTGACCTGACCCAAGACAAAATGGCGTTGCAGCGTTTGAAAGAAGCCGCTGAAAAGGCCAAGATCGAACTGTCGTCCAGCCAACAGACCGAAATCAACCAGCCGTTCATCTCGATGGGCACATCTGGCACACCGCTGCACATGGTTATGAAACTGACCCGCGCAAAATTGGAATCGCTGGTTGGCGATCTGATCAAAGCGTCGATCAAGCCATGCCAAGCCGCGTTGAAAGATGCGGGCCTGTCCACATCCGACATCGACGAAGTGGTGCTGGTTGGCGGTATGACCCGCATGCCGCGCGTTGTGGAAGAAGTGACCAAATTCTTTGGCAAAGAGCCCCACAAGGGTGTGAACCCTGATGAGGTTGTGGCGCTTGGTGCCGCCATTCAGGCCGGCGTTTTGCAAGGCGACGTTAAGGACGTTGTTCTGCTGGACGTGACCCCGCTGTCCTTGGGTATTGAAACCCTTGGCGGCGTGTTCACCCGCCTGATCGACCGCAACACCACGATCCCGACCAAAAAGTCCCAAGTCTTTTCGACCGCCGAAGATAACCAGAACGCCGTGACGATCCGCGTGTTCCAAGGCGAACGTGAAATGGCAGCGGATAACAAGGTTCTGGGTCAGTTCAACCTTGAAGACATTCCGCCCGCGCCACGCGGTATGCCGCAAATCGAAGTGACCTTTGACATTGACGCAAACGGTATCGTGTCCGTAGGCGCCCGCGACAAAGGCACTGGCAAAGCGCAGAACATCACCATCCAAGCCTCGGGCGGGTTGTCCGACGAGGATATCCAGAAGATGGTGAAAGACGCCGAGGAAAATGCCGAGGCCGACAAAGAGCGCCGCGCGCTGGTGGAAACCCGCAATCAGGCCGAAAGCCTGCTGCATTCCACCCGCAAATCGTTGGACGAACATGGCGACAAGGTGGACCCATCCACCGTAGAGGCCATCGAATTCGCGATGCAGCCGTTGGAAGAGGCGCTGAAAGGCGACGATTCCAGCAAGATCAAAGGCGCGATCCAGAACCTGACCGAAGCCGCGATGAAGCTGGGCGAAGCGATCTACAAGGCCAGCCAAGAGGCCGAGTCGGGCGAAGAGCCTGATGAGGCGCGGTCGGTTGACGATGATATCGTTGATGCCGACTTTGAAGATCTGGGCGAGAAAAAGCGGAAGTAACACCGCGGGAACGACAGACGGGGCGGCCTTGAGTATCGGGCCGCCCCTCTGCCGTTCAAAGAGCAGAGGTTTGCCATGGCAAAACGTGATTATTACGAGCTGCTCGGGGCCGCACGCGGCGCTTCGGCGGAAGAGCTGAAAAAAGCGTACCGCACCAAAGCCAAAGAGCTGCACCCCGACCGCAATTCGGACAACCCCAAGGCCGAAGAGCAGTTCAAAGAGATTAATGAGGCCTATGACGTCTTGAAGGACGCCGATAAAAAGGCGGCCTATGACCGTTACGGCCACGCCGCCTTTGAAGGTGGCATGGGCGGGCCGCGTGGTGGTCAGGGTGGTGGCGGACAAGGCGATTTTGCGTCGGCCTTTTCCGATGTGTTCGAGGATTTGTTCGGCGACTTTATGGGTGGCCAACGCGGTGGCGGCGGCCGTTCGCGCGCGCAACGCGGGTCTGACCTGCGTTATAACCTGCGCGTGTCGCTGGAAGAGGCCTATTCGGGCATCCAGAAAACCATCAACGTGCCAGCATCCGTGGCATGCGAACCCTGCCGCGGGTCTGGTGCCGAAGGCGGCGCCGAACCTGTGACCTGCCCGACCTGTTCAGGCATGGGTAAGGTACGGGCGCAGCAGGGTTTCTTTACCGTCGAACGCACCTGCCCTACCTGTAACGGCATGGGCCAGACGATCAAGAACCCTTGTAAGAAATGCGGTGGCGCGGGGCGTGTGGAACAAGAACGGGCGCTGTCGGTCAACATTCCGGCGGGCGTCGAAACGGGCACCCGTATCCGGCTGGCCAGCGAAGGCGAGGCGGGCTTGCGCGGCGGGCCATCGGGCGATTTGTACATCTTTATCGAGGTGCGCGAACACGCGATTTTCCAACGCGAAGGCGCGCATCTGTTTTGCCGCGTGCCGGTGACGATGGCGACCGCCGCCCTTGGTGGTGAGGTCGAAGTCCCGACGATTGACGGTGGCAAAAGCCGCGTGAAAGTGCCTGGTGGCAGCCAAACCGGCAAACAAATGCGTCTGCGGTCCAAGGGCATGCCCGCGCTGCGCGGGGGCGGGGTTGGCGATATGCTGATCGAACTGGCGGTGGAAACGCCGGTGAACCTGACCACCAAGCAAAAAGAGTTGCTGCGCGAGTTTGAAAAGCTGTCCGAGGACAACAACCCCGAAGGGCACAGTTTCTTTTCCAAGGTGAAAACTTTTTGGGACGGGATGAAGGGCTAAGGGGCTGCCACAGCTGGGGGCATCGAACCCCCGCCTGTGGCCCTGACGGGTCTTTTGCTTGTGATGCCTTGCACCGGGCAGCAGCGTTTGAGTATTTTTCCAAAGATGAAGCCCCAGGTCAGGTTTGATTAACGCTTCCTTTACCAAGGCTGTGTCAGCTTGTTGGTATGAGCCAAAGCAACGCCTTTCATGAAGCTGCCATGCCGCTGTTTGCCGAGATGGATGAGGTTGTGCCTGTGGCGGGGCCGTCGGGCAAACTGCCATCCTATATCGCCGATCATCGCAAGCGGTTGCGGGCACGGTTTATGGAGGGCGGGGCGGCGGCGATGCCGGATTACGAGCTGTTGGAGCTGGTCTTGTTTCGCGCCATCCCGCGGCAGGATGTAAAGCCCCTTGCGCGGAGGTTGCTGGATACCTTTGGTGACTTTAACCGCGTTGTGACGGCCCCCCCTGCGCGGTTGGTATCGGTGCAGGGCGTGGGTGATGCCGTGGTGCAGGAATTGAAGATTGTCGAGGCCTCGGCCCAGCGCATGATGCGGGCGCGTGTGATGAACCGCGCGGTTTTGTCATCCTGGGATGCGCTGCTGGATTATTGCCATACGGCCATGGCGCATGGTGAAACGGAACAGTTTCGCATTCTGTTTCTGGACCGCAAGAATGTGCTGATCGCCGATGAACAGCAGGCGCGCGGCACGGTAGACCATGTGCCGGTGTATCCGCGCGAGGTGGTCAAACGGGCGTTGGAGCTGAATGCCAGTGCGTTGATTTTGGTCCATAACCATCCGTCAGGCGACCCGACCCCGTCGGAAGCAGACATCACGATGACCGGCCAGATACAGGATGCGGCACAGGTATTGGGGATCACCTTGCATGACCATCTGATCATTGGAAAAGAGCGGGAGCTGAGTTTTCGCGCAGAAGGTTATCTTTAGGGTTCCGCATCCCGCGCGGGGTGGGACCAAAGTTCAACACGTCGGTTGATTTGGCGGCCTATGGCGGTGGTGTCGCAGGCCATCGGCAGCGCCTCGCCGAACGCCTCGACCGCTGGCATTTGCGCCGCTGTTAAATCTGGAGCCGCATTGCGCAGTGCGCTGCGCACCGCTTCGGCGCGGCTTTTGGACAAGGCGAAATTCACCGCCGCCACCCCCGTGCCATCGGAAAAGCCTGCAAGCATCAGATTTTCACCATCAAACCGCCCCGCCGCAATTTGGCGGGCAAGATCGGCAAGGTTGTCGCGGGAATGCGCGTCCAGCTGCGCCGACCCGTCTTGGAACCGGAACGTCAGCGACAGGCGTTGCCCGCCCGTCATCGCCGCCGCAAGCCGTTGCAAATCGGCCAGCGGCACCTCGGGTCCTGCGTTTCGAATTGCCCCCAGCAGCCGCGCGCCATCCTCGGTCAGTGGCGCTGCGCCCAAGCGACGATCAATAAAGCCCGCAGCGGCGACGACCGCTTGGGCCGTATCGGTTGCAAGATATTCCAGAAATTCGCGGATCAGCAGGGGTTGGCGGTGGCGCGCTGTGGCCAAAAACAAGGGCGCGGTCAGGGGGTAATCCTCGGCCTTGACCGCAAGCGGTGTGGCCTGCAAAGGAAAGCCGCAAGCATCGGTCAAGGGCAAGGCCCGTGCGGCCCCGTGTTCGGATTGCCCAATCAGCGCAATCGCCCAAGGATCGCGCGCCACGGCGGCGGCAAGGGCCTTGGGCGTGGGGTGGCGCGGACCGGCCGCCAGCCCCCCCACCCGTGCGCGAATGGCGGGGGCCAGCGCTGCATCTTCGGTCAACCCGTGCACAACGATCGGCATATCGGGGCCGCCGATCGCCTGCCAATTTGTGACTGCACCGGTCAAAGCCGCCGATAAATCGGAGCTGGAAATCGCCGGAAAGCGGTTCTCGGCCGCAACTATCGGGATCAGCACCTCAAGCGCCAAGGCGCGGCTGCGCAACCCCGCAGGGGCCGAAAACCCGATTGTGAGGGCGGCTCTACGTGCCAGAACCGCTGTCATCGCGGCATCTGCATCCATCGGCTGAAACGATATCCGCGCCAAGGGTTGGCCCGGGTCGGGTGCCAAAATCTCGGCCACATCGCCCGCAACATACACAAGCCCCCGCGACGCCGCGAACCCTGCAAACAGCGCAGGCAAGACCCGCTCGGCTGGCCCCGAGGGCCCGACAACCGTGATCATCGCCAAGGGTGCGGTCAGGTCGGGGCAGGCCGGACCCTCACAAATCACCCCTTCCGCATCCACCGTCAGCCCGCCATAGCCCGTTTCAATGCGATAAAATTCACCGTCATAGCTGATCAATTGGCCGTTCAGCGCCAGCCCCCCATCACGGGCGGTCAGCGTGACATCTTGTGCCACCCCTTGCTGTGCAAGAAAGAGCGCCGCGAAAATCGCAGCGCCCCTGTAAATCAGCCGCATAAAACCCCGCGTGCGATATCAGTTCGCTGCGGCCAGTTTCATGTCAGGAAGCGGATTGTTCAACACCAGAACGTCACCAATCGCATCACAAGTTGGCGTCGCCATGGTTAAATCGGTTTTTACCACTGTTCCGCCCTCACTCAGCAACACTTCGCCCAGCAATTCGCGGTCGCAGGTGGCATCGGTCACGCTGGCCTCAATGGTCAAGTCTACCTTGGCAGTCTGTTCCATCGGAAAGGTATATACCTCGGCCAACATCGGCAGGGGTGCCGTCCGGTCGCCAAGCAGGGTCATGTAGCCGCCCTTGGTCGGAATATTGGGCAAACGGCGTTGCGGGTTGGCGGCATAGACATGGCCTTCGTCACCGTAAGCCGCGCCATCTTCGAATGCGTTGATCTGAAAGGCGTCGTCGGCCATCCATTGCACCGCAAACCGCCGATACATCGGCATATCCGCCATCGCTTCGGCAGCGTTCAGCTCCACTCCATCCGCGAACAAGGCCGAAACCTCGCCGCTCGCCTCCAGTCCGGGCAGGCTCAGGAACAGCATTCCGCTGGCCGAGGTCATACCCGTCACGGCCAATCCGGCATGGCGCAGAACCACCCGTTCCGACGCACGGCATGGGGCAATCAAGGTCAGGTCAAGCGTGGCGCGGTCACTTGCGATCACGTCCAGCGTGGCAGGGCATGCTGCCTCGGCTGTTTGCGCGGTTGTATCTGGCAAGGCCGACGTCTCCGGCAAGGCCAGCGTGTCTGGCAAAACGACCGGCGCATTGGTTTGTTCCATCGGTTGTTCCAACGGCGTCGGCGCAAAGGCCACATCTGGCAGAATAGGGGCCGCGGGTTCATTCGTGGCCAAGAGTGCGCTGGTCACAGGTGCCGTTGACGTGCCCAATCCGGCAGCCAACGGCGTAATCGATTTGGGTTTTTCAAGAGCTGCCGGTGCCGCCACATCTGCACTTGCCACGCGGCCTTGCTTCACATTCAGGCCATTTTGCATCACATGGCCTGCGCCAAGCGCTACGGCCACGGTTGCGGCGACCATCGCCAATTTGCGTTTCAATTCCATCACGTGCCTCCTATGGGGCTTGGCTATCCGCTAACGCTTAGGCGGCAAGCAAGGCGCGGCGATGGCAAGACTAAGGAATGTTTCCAGCAAATCGGGCAGGCCTGCCTTAGACTCGCCGCAAACAAGGGCAAAGCGGGCTACAAAACAAAAACGGGGGCCGCTTCAAGCCCCCGCTTTCAAGTCTGTAGTCACGTCAGAAAAATCAGGCGATTCGTCCGTGGCAATGTTTGAACTTGTTGCCCGACCCGCAGGGGCAAGGTTCATTGCGTCCCGTAGAATCCCAGCTTGCAGGGTTGTTCTCGTCAAATCCGCCTGTTGCTGCTGCTTCAGCTTCCGGCTCGGCAGCGGCAACCTGTACCTCACCGCTCGCCGCGCGTTGTTGGGCCAGATACTGCTCCATCGCCGTTTTTTGTTCTGCTTCGGTCAGCGGACGCACCTGCGACAGACGCAAGGTCACGTCTTGACGCAACGAGTTCAAAAGCGATTCAAACAGCCCGAACCCCTCGGTCTTGTATTCCGACAGCGGGTCACGTTGTGCATAACCGCGGAACCCCACGACCGACCGCAGATGTTCCAGCGTCAGCAAATGCTCGCGCCATTTGGCATCAATCGTCTGCAACAAAACCTGCTTTTCGATGTTGCGCATGGTCTCGGGGCCAAAGGCTTCCAGCTTTTCGGCCATCTTGGTGTCAGACGCTTCACAAATCCGCTCGCGCATTACCTCGTGGTCAACGCCTTCTTCCTTGGCCCAAGCTCCAATCGGCAGGTCCATCGCCAGCTTTTCAACCACAGCGGCGTGCAAGCCATCGGTGTCCCACTGGTCCGCATAGGATTTTACGGGCAGATAGAAATCGACCAAATCCTCGACCACCTGATGGCGCATATCCTCGGCAATCTCGGCCACATCCTCGGACTGCATAATTTCCAACCGCTGGCTGAAAATCGCTTTGCGCTGGTCGTTCATCACATCGTCAAATTTCAGCAATTGCTTGCGGATGTCAAAGTTGCGGCCTTCGACCTTGGCCTGCGCTTTTTCCAACGACTTGTTGACCCAAGGGTGAACAATCGCCTCGCCTTCTTTCATGCCCAGCTTGGACAGCACCGAATCCAACCGTTCGGACCCGAAAATCCGCATCAGGTCATCTTCCAGCGACAAAAAGAACGAAGACCGCCCCGGATCGCCCTGCCGCCCAGACCGGCCGCGCAGCTGGTTATCAATCCGGCGACTTTCATGCCGCTCGGTGCCCAGAACGAACAGACCGCCAGCGGCAATCACGCGCGCCTTCTCATCGGCATGCTCGGCTTCAATCTTGGCGCGCACGGCATCAGGATCGACTTCGGGGTCGGCTGCCAGCGCCTCAAGCACCTTCATCTCGACGTTGCCGCCCAGCTGAATATCAGTCCCACGGCCCGCCATGTTGGTCGCAATTGTCACGGCGCCAAACTTGCCCGCATCGGCCACAATCTGCGCTTCCTGCTCGTGCTGGCGCGCATTCAGCACATTGTGCGGCACACCGTCGGCCTTCAACATCTCTGACAGCGCCTCGGATTTCTCAATCGAGGTCGTGCCCACAAGAATAGGCTGACCCTTTTCATGCGCTTCTTTGATCGACACAACCACGCCTGCAAACTTGTCCTTTGCGGTGCGGTAAACCTGATCGTGTTCATCAATACGCGCGATCGGGCGGTTGGTTGGCACTTCGACCACGCCCAGCCCGTAAATTTCCATGAACTCTTCGGCCTCGGTTTTCGCCGTGCCGGTCATGCCGCCCAATTTATTATACAGGCGGAAATAGTTCTGGAACGTGACCGATGCCAGCGTGATGTTCTCGGGCTGGATAGCCACGCCTTCCTTGGCCTCAATCGCCTGATGCAACCCGTCCGACAGGCGGCGGCCCCGCATCATACGGCCGGTAAATTCGTCAATCAGCATCACCTCGCCGTCGCGCACCATATACTGCTGGTCGCGGTGAAACAGCTTATGCGCCTTCAAGGCTTGGGTGACGTGATGCACCAAGGTGCTGCTTTCGGGATCATACAGGTTTTGCCCGTCGGGCAGCAAACCCGCCGTGCGCAAACGCTGCTCGATAAACTCGTTGCCGTCATCGGTATAGGTTACGTTGCGGGTTTTTTCGTCCAGCTTGAAATGCTCGGGCAGAATTTCGGGGATCAGCGCATCGACCGACGTATACAACTCGCTCCGGTCCGTCGACGGGCCGGAAATGATCAATGGCGTCCGCGCCTCGTCGATCAGAATGCTGTCCACCTCATCCACAATCGCATAGAAATGGCCGCGCTGCGACATATCCTCGATGCTCGACTTCATATTGTCACGCAAATAGTCGAAACCCAACTCGTTGTTGGTCGCATAGGTAATATCGGCGCGGTACGCCTCGCGCTTTTCATCATCGGGCTGATAGGGGTACACAACCCCCGTCGTCATCCCCAAAGCACCGTAAACCTTGCTCATCCATTCGGCATCGCGTTTGGCCAGATAATCGTTGACCGTCACGATATGCACGCCCTTGCGGGCCAGCGCGTTCAGATAGGCCGGAAAAGTCGCCATCAGCGTCTTGCCCTCACCCGTCTTCATTTCCGCGATGTTGCCTTGGTGCAGGAAAATCCCGCCCTTCAGCTGCACATCAAACGCCCGCAACCCCAGCGCACGGCGCGCGGCCTCTCGGCAATTGGCAAACGCTTCGGGCAACAGCGCATCCAGGTTCTCGCCCGCTTGCGCGCGCACCGACAAAGTCTCGGTCTTGGCCTTGATCTCGTCATCCGTCAGTGCCTTGAATTCTGGCTCCAGCGCGTTGATCTGTGCGACCAGCGGGCGAACCGATTTCACCTTGCGGTCGTTTGGCGTTCCAAAGACCTTTTTGGCAAGTGTTCCAATACCCAGCATGTTTTCTCCGTGGCGCGTTCCTGCCATATCAGGGTTTCCTGATAGGGTCGTGCAAGCGTCCTCCCTTGCCCGCGCCCCGATCGTTCCTTAGATAGGGGGCAAGCCATGTGGTCAGTCTTACGCGACCTTCGCGATGTAAGCGGCACAGCAAGCCAAGTCAACGTTGCGCAAGCGCGCAGCTTCAGCCTAAGGACAATAAAGATGGGTAATTCGGTTAGTTTCGCGGCGATCCTCGCCTTTACGGCAACCCTTGGGGCGACCCCCCTTATGGCGCAGGAAACGGCACCCGCCGCCGCCGCGCCCGAAACCACAGCAGAAAAACCTGCCCCCACCATCCCCGAAGGTGGCGCGGATGCCGTTGTCGCAACCGTGAATGGTCAGGTCATCACGCTGGGTCACTTGATCGTGCTGCGCGCCAACCTGCCCGCACAATACCAAAATCTGCCCGATGATGTGCTGTACAAAGGCATCCTGAACCAGCTTATCCAACAAGCCGCCCTGTCGCAAAGTGTCGAAGGAACGATCGCCAAGCGTGACACATTGGCGATGGAAAATGACCGCCGTGGATACCTGTCCGGCGTAGCGCTGCAAAGCGTGGCCACAGGTGCTGTCACCGATGCCGCGCTCCAAGCGGCCTATGACGCCAAATTTGCCGCAGCCCCCGAAACCAAAGAATACAATGCCGCCCATATCCTTGTAAAAACCGAGGAAGAGGCCAAAACCATCAAAGCCGAGATCGACGGCGGCGCTGATTTTGCCGATATGGCCAAACAGCATTCCTCGGATGGCGCGGCAGCAGGCGGCGGCGATCTGGGTTGGTTTTCCCAAGGTATGATGGTCAAACCGTTCGAGGATGCCGTTGTGGCAATGGAGGTCAGCAAAGTGTCGGACCCGGTTGAAACACAATTCGGCTGGCACCTGATCAAACTGGCCGAAACCCGCATCAAAGCCGCCCCAAGCCTTGACGACATGCGCGAGGAACTGGCAGGCGAAATCGAACAAGCGGCTGTAGAAGCCCATATCCAAGCCATCACAGATGCGGCAAAGATAGAGCGTCCGGGCGAAGCCTTTGATCCGGCGCTGATGCGCGAAACCACATTGCTTGATAAGTAATCACGTCTCATAGGGGGGCACAAAATGGCCAAAACTGACTGGAAAGCCGCCGCAAAAAAGCTGAAAAAACGGCTCAAGGCGCTGAAATCCGAAGTTGAATTGCGGGTGCAAGACGCCAGCGCCAGCATTGCGGCCACGATGACCAATGTCCAAGACGCAGCGGTCGCACAAATCAACACCGTCAAGGCTGCCAAAAATGTGTCCCCCCTCGCCCCCAAAGGCGGCTTTCCAACCCTCCCCACCATCGCCGGTGCCGAATTTTCGGCGGTCGAGGCGGGAATAAAATATAAAAACCGCAAGGATGTCATGCTGGTCCGCCTCGCGCCCGGCACCTCGATTGCGGGTGTGTTCACCAAATCCACCACCCGCGCGGCCTGCGTGCTCGATTGTCAGGCCAAACTGGCCATGCGCGTGCCCGCAGGCGCTGGTGCCGCCATCATCGTGAACTCCGGCAATTCCAACGCCTTCACCGGCAAACTGGGCCAACAATCGGTCGATGCGGTTACCGGTGGCGTGGCCTCCGCGCTCGGCCTCCCGGCCTCCCGTGTGTTTTCCTCGTCAACCGGCGTGATCGGTGAACCCCTGCCGCATGACAAAATCACCGCCGTGATCGGCGATCTGGTCGCAGGCCTGAAAACCGATGCCGTCGATATGGCGGCGCAGGCCATCATGACAACCGACACCTTCGCCAAAGGCGCATCCGCCACGATCAAAGGTGACGGCGGCGATATCCACATCTCGGGCATCGCCAAAGGCTCGGGCATGATCGCCCCGGATATGGCCACCATGCTGGTCTACATCTTCACCGATGCCAAAATCACGCCTGCCGCCTTGCAAAAAATGCTCTCGCGCAACGTGGACAGCACCTTCAACGCCATCACCGTCGACAGCGACACCTCCACCTCCGACGCACTTCTCCTTTGCGCCACCGGCCAATCCGCAGCCGCCCCCGTCAAAGGCGACACTGCCAAAGCGTTTGAAGAGGCGCTGCATGGCGTCATGCTCGATCTCGCCAAACAGGTCACCCGTGACGGCGAAGGCGCCACCAAACTGGTCGAAATCCAAATCACAGGTGCCGCCACCGACCGCGATGCCCATCTGGCCGCCATGGCCATCGCCAACTCCCCTCTCGTCAAAACCGCCGTTGCTGGCGAAGATGCCAATTGGGGCCGCGTTGTCATGGCCATCGGTAAATCGGGCGCCAAGGCCGACCGCGACAAACTCTCCATCCGTTTTGGCGACATCCTTGTCGCTGAAAAAGGCTGGCGCAGCCCGAAATATTCCGAAGAGGCCACCTCCGCCTATATGAAAAACGATGAACTTGTGATCGCCGTCCATATGGGCATGGGCCGCGCGAAAAAGACGGTCTGGACCTGCGACCTGACCCACGGCTATATCGACATCAACGCAGATTACCGTTCCTAACCCTCGCTTTCTTTTCGGCTCAAATATCCTCGGGGGGTCCGGGGGGCAGACAGCCCCCCCGGCGCTGGCCCAAAAGGCACTTCATGAAAATAATCCTCGTCTCCGCCGTGGCCCTGATCGACGCCGATGGCCGCGTCCTCCTCGCCCAACGCCCCGAAGGCAAATCCCTGGCAGGCCTGTGGGAATTTCCTGGCGGCAAGGTCGAACCCAATGAGTCCCCCGAAACCGCCCTGATCCGAGAGCTGCAAGAGGAACTCGGGATCGACACATGGGCGTCCTGCTTGGCCCCGCTCACCTTTGCCAGCCACGCCTATCCCGACTTTCACCTGCTCATGCCGCTGTTCGCCTGCCGCAAATGGCAGGGAATCGTTTCCGGCCGCGAAGGGCAATCGCTTGCCTGGGTCCGCCCCGAGAACATGTCCAACTACCCCATGCCCCCCGCTGATCTGCCCCTAATCCCGATCCTGCGCGACTGGCTTTGAAAATCGCACGGTTTTGCTTCAAAAACGCCATAAAATTGCCTTAATTCACAAAATAGCTGCTGGATTTCGATCAGATTCAACTTAATATAAAGATGTAGTTAATTTGGGGATTAGCATGTTGCGAACTATCACTTTGGGCAGCTGTGTTTCGGTGCAAGGCCTGCAGGTTGGTCAATTGCCGAACGGAAATATCATCGTCCGCGTTGATGAAAAGAATTTTGTTGGCAAACCCGTCATGCCAACGCGGAAAACCTAAAACGCGAAAAACAGCGACATATCAAAAAGGCCGGGCAAATTGCCCGGCCTTTTTGATTGCCTCGCGATCACACCCTAACACGAAGGGCCTGCATGTTTTAGTTTGCAATTAATCTGGTACAGATCGATTGCAAACCACTTCAGCCTCACGCCAAACGGCGCTCCACCTCTTCGCGCTCAAAGATCTCGATCACATCGCCCTGACGAATGTCTTCATAGCGTTCAAATGCCATGCCACATTCCTGCCCGGACTGGACCTCTTTCACTTCGTCCTTATAGCGCTTCAGCGTCTTCAGCGTGCCTTCATGGATCACCACATCGTCACGCAGCAAGCGCACGCCAGCCGACCGGCGCGCAACGCCTTCGGTAACGATACAACCCGCAACTTGGCCGATGCCAGTCACCTTGAACACCTCTTTGATCTGCGCATAACCGATAAAGGTTTCGCGCACTTCGGCTTTCAACAGGCCAGATGCCGCATCCTTAATGTCATCCACCAGATCATAGATGATCGAGTAATAACGGATCTCAACACCTTTTTGGTTCGCCGACTGACGGGCAGACGCATTGGCCCGCACGTTAAACCCGATGATCGGCACGTTTGATGCCTCGGCAAGCCCAACATCCGAATCAGTGATAGCACCTACGCCGTAATGCAGCACGCGCACGCGCACTTCATCATTACCAATTTTCTCCATCGCCTGAACGATGGCTTCGGCAGACCCCTGCACATCGGCCTTCACGATAATCGGCAGCTCGGACACGTCCTTGTCAGCCTTGGCTTTCGCCATCAGCTGTTCCAGCGTCGTTGCAGCCCCAATCGCGGCGCGCTTGTCTTTGGCGGCTTTTTCACGATAGGTCGCGATTTCGCGCGCCTGCGCTTCGGTTTCCACCACGTTCAGCACGTCACCCGCAGCCGGCGTACCCGACAGGCCCAGCACTTCGACCGGGGTTGACGGGCCAGCCTCTTCCACACGCTCGCCTTGATCGTTGATCAGCGCACGCACCTTGCCCCACTGCTCGCCGACAACAAAGATATCGCCACGGCGCAATGTACCGTTGCTGACCAACACGGTCGCAACAGGGCCACGGCCCACGTCCAGTTTGGCCTCAATCACAGCAGCAGCGGCGGCCCGGTTCGGGTTCGCCTTCAGCTCCAAAATCTCGGCCTGCAAGGCAATGGCTTCCAGCAATTTATCAATGCCCATGCCGGTTTTCGCGGACAGTTCAACGTCTTGCACATCGCCCGACATCGCCTCGACCACCACTTCGTGCTGCAACAGATCAGTGCGCACTTTTGTAGCGTTGGCGTCATGCTTGTCCATCTTGTTGATGGCCACAATCATCGGCACCTTGGCAGCCTGCGCATGCTTGATCGCTTCAATCGTCTGCGGCATCACGGCATCATCTGCCGCAACAACCAGCACCACAATATCGGTCACTTGCGCCCCACGGGCCCGCATCGACGTAAATGCCGCGTGGCCGGGGGTATCAAGGAAGGTCAGCAACGCGCCACTATCGGTTGTCACCTGATAAGCGCCGATATGCTGCGTGATCCCGCCCGCTTCGCCCGACACAACCTTGGCACTGCGAATCGCATCCAAAAGGCTGGTCTTGCCGTGGTCAACGTGACCCATGATCGTCACAATCGGCGGGCGTGGCAGCAAATCGCTCGCGGCGTCAGCAACCTGTTCGATAACCTGCTCGACGTCGGCATCCGAAACCCGCACCATCTTGTGGCCGAACTCTTCGATCACCAATTCCGCAGTATCCGCGTCAATCGGCTCGTTCATTGTGACCATCAAGCCCATTTTCATCAGGCTTTTCACAACATCGGCGGCACGTTCGGCCATACGGTTTGCCAGTTCCGAAACCACGATGGTTTCCGGCACTTTCACATCGCGCACTTGCTTTTCAGGGCGGGCTTGCTGGCCCAGCGCCTTTTGACGCGCCTTTTCCTGCTTGCGCTTCATCGCGGCCATCGAGCGGGTCCGCCCACCTTCGCCGGCCAGCGCATCGTTCAACGACAAACGGCCTGTGCGGCGGCTATCTTCGGCGGCCTTGGCTTTGCCACGCGCCCCATCATCGGCGCGGCTATCGCGGTCGCGGTCAGTTTTGCTGCGTGCTGGCGCAAGTCCGGGCTTGGCACCCATCGGGCCACGCTCGTCAACCGCTGTGGTAGCGGGCGCTGCTGCCGAAGGTTTGGGCCGTGGGGCTGCTTTGGCGGCCTCAATACGCTTGGCATCGGCCTCCGCCTCGGCCTTGACGCGGGCTTCTTCATCGGCACGGGCCTTCAGCGCGTCTTCGCGCTCGCGGTCTTCGCGCTCTTTGACTTCAATCTCTTCACGCTTGCGCGCACGCTCTCCTTCGCGCTGCAACTCATCGGCGGCGCGGCGCTCGTTGTCTTCAACCTCACGGGCTTTGGCGGCGCGCAAGGCCGCAAGGCGGCGCTCCATCTCTGCATCCGAAATGCCTGCAGGGCGCTTGGACGGATCGCCCAAATGCGTTTTGCCACCGGCAGCGGGGGCTGCACCGGGCGCACCCGGCTTTGCGGGTACGACAACGCGTTTGCGCTTCGTCTCCACGACAACACTTTTCGTGCGGCCATGACTAAAACTTTGCTTCACCTGACCCGAACGGGGGGTGCCACCAAGGCCGAGGGGTTTTTTACCGTCTGTATCGCTCATGCGTCTTGTCTATCCTCATCGGCGGGATTCCCGCCTGCTTGTTCACGGAAACCCGCGAGCCTTGCCGCTTCCTCTACAACACGAAGACCGAGTCCACCAGCGGCAAGCGCCGCGTGTATCGCATGTTCGCGCCCGAATGCCAAACCCATTTCCTGAGACGACAAACAGCCGATAAACCCGTTCTTGCGTTCGGGCGGCCGCAGCTTTGATTTACCGCGTTCCGACCCGTCGCTGGCTTGCACCAAGGCAATCGCTTGCCCCTTCACCAACCAGTCCTTAACTTTCTCATAGCCCGTCACGGCCTGCCCTGCTTTGCGTGCAAGGCTTAACAATTCAATGACACGCCGCGCCAAAAGGGCCTCTACCATTTCGGCCAGCCCGTCGGGTGCCTTAACCACCTGCTTGGCCGCGCGAGAAAACAACCCCTTGGCCGCGGCTTTGGCAATCGCATCACGGTCAGCCGCGACATAAATCCCCCGCCCGGGCAAGCGGCCCAAAATATCCGGCACCACCTGCGCGTCCGGCCCCACCACAAAGCGGATCAACCCCGCTTTGGGTTGGTTCTCGCCCGTAACGATGCACCGGCGCTCCGGCCCATCCTCACGGTCTTTATCCCGACCCCCGCGCGCCATATCGGTCAGAGGCCCTTAGGCCTCTTCCTCCTCGGCGTCAGCCTCGTCATCGGCATCGTCTGCGCCTTCCAACTCGGTCGGGTCAACCCAACCCAGCATGACCCGCGCGGTCATAACCAGATTTTGCGCCTCTTCCAGACTTACGTCAAACTTTTCCAGCACACCTTCATCCTTGACGCGCACACCTTTTTCTGTGGTCCAGCCACCGGCCAGTTCCCAGTCGGCGCAGGTCGCGAAATCTTCCAGCGTCTTGATGCCATCATTCGCCAAGGCTTCCAGCATTTGCGGGGTAAGCCCTTCAAAGTTAATCAGACTTTCCTCAACGCCAAGGGCCTTTGCAGCCTCCATCGCTTTGGTATTGGCGGCTTCAAGGTATTCCCGCGCACGTGTCTGCAACTCGCCCGCCGTCCCTTCATCAAACCCGTCAATCGACAGCAATTCGTCGGTCTCAACATAGGCCACCTCTTCCAAGGTGACAAAGCCTTCGGCGACCAGCAGTTGCGCCATCATTTCGTCGATGTCCAAAGTTTCCATGAACAGGCCGGTCCGCTCGGCAAACTCTGCTTGGCGGCGGGCCGATTCGTCGGTCTCGGTCACGATATCAATGTCCAAACCGGTCAACTGGCTGGCCAACCGCACGTTCTGACCACGACGACCAATTGCCAGCGACAACTGCTCATCCGGCACAACCACTTCGATCTTGCCGGCCTCTTCGTCGATCACAACTTTACTGACTTCGGCTGGCTGCAACGCGTTCACAAGGAACGTCGCCTGATCTTCATTCCACGGAATGATGTCGATCTTTTCGCCCTGCAATTCGTTCACAACGGCCTGCACACGGCTGCCGCGCATACCAACGCAAGCCCCCACAGGGTCGATGGAGTTGTCATAGGAAATCACTGCAATCTTGGCACGCGACCCCGGATCACGGGCAACGGCCTTGATCTCGATGATATTGTCGTAAATCTCTGGCACTTCCATCTTGAACAATTCGGCCATGAACTGCGGATCGGTGCGCGACAGGAACACCTGCGGGCCACGGGCCTCACGGCGCACATCCTTGATGTAGCAACGGATACGGTCGTTCGGGCGATAGGATTCGCGGCCGATCTTTTCGTTCCGGCGCAGAATCGCTTCGCCACGGCCAATATCCACGATGATATTGCCATATTCCTCACGCTTGACCTGACCGTTGATGATCGTGCCCTTGCGGTCTTTGAATTCTTCATACTGGCGGTCACGCTCAGCCTCACGTACCTTTTGCAAGATAACCTGCTTGGCCGATTGCGCCGCGATCCGGCCCAGATCAACAGGCGGAACCTCATCCACAATCAGATCACCGATCTGCGGGTCCGCCAAATGCGCCTTGGCATCCTTGACGTTCATCTGGGACTGATAGTTTTCAACCTCGTCATCCGCCACAACCGTGCGCACCCGCGTAAACGTCGCGCGGCCCGTGCGGCGGTCAATCGCCACGCGAATATCCAACTCGGCCCCGTAACGGGACTTTGCGGCACGGGCGAGCGATTCTTCCATCGCCTGAATGACCAGATCAGGGTCAATCATCTTCTCGCGCGCAACGGCTTCGGCCGTTTGCAACAGTTCAAGCTGGTTTGCAGAGGTAATCGCCATAGTCTCTCTCCCGAAGGTCGGCTGTTGCCGTCAGTGTTTCGTTACAGGGGTCTCATCGGCCACATCAGCCTCGTCCCCTTCGGATTCTTCAATCTCGTCAAAATCATTCGCGTCATAATTGCCGCTCGCCTTTTTCTGGCGCAGCATTTCCGCGATCAGATCATCGGTCAAAACCAGCTTGGCATCCGAAAGCCATTCAAACTCCAACCCGATGGTCACAGGCTCTTTGCCATCATCAAGCTCGATCAACACCTCATTGCCCTCGATCCCGCGCAAAATGCCTTTGAAACGGCGGCGGCCATCAATCAACTCGGTCGTCTCGATCCGCGCCTCATAATCGGCCCACATGTCGAAATCCTTCAACCGCGTCAGCGGGCGGTCAATCCCGGGGCTGGACACCTCAAGCGTATAGTTATCCTCAATCGGGTCCTCGACATCCAAAATCGCCGACACGGCTGTCGAAATTGTCGCGCAATCCTCAACGATAATCCCGCCTTCGGGGCGGTCCGCCATGATCTGCAAAATCTTCAACTTGCCGCTCATCAACCGGATACGCACCAATTCAAACCCCAAATCCTCAATGGCTGGGGTCACAATCTCGGCAAGGCGACGGTCAATCGCGGTTTTGGCAATCAGGTCAGACATCGGGCGCATCCATTCGCAAAAGGTATCCCAAAACAAAAAACGGGCCAACAGGCCCGCGTCAGGTTCCGGTAGCTTCAGGTTTGGACCCTGAAACAGCTGTTATTGGTGATATAGCCCTCCCCCCCGCTAATTGCAAGCGCAACCTCAGGCCCGCCGCACGCTCACCTCAATGCGCACAGGCTGCACCGGCTGCTCGGCCTCCATGAATGCCACATCCCCCGCATCGCGCCCGACCCCGATAATCACCAACCCATCGGCATGGCTCATCCGCGTCGCATCAATCAGGTGCCACGCGCCGCCCAGCCACACCTGCACCACGGCATGAAAATCGGGCGGGTTCACCTCCGCCCCATACACCGACACATACCGCGCCGGAATCCCCGCCGCCCGCGCCAGACTACACACCAAATGCGCAAAATCGCGGCACACACCCTGCCCCGCGTTAAACGTATCAATCGCCGTAGTGGTCGACGATGAACTGCCCCCGACATAGGCGATCCCATAGGCGACCCAATCCAAAATCGCCGCAACCTTGGCCCCGCCCGCCAAATGCCCGAACTGCACCGCCACAAATTCGGTGAACAGGTCCGATTGGCAATAGCGTGACGGGCGCAGATAGGTCAAAACCTCGGGCGGCAGCCCATGCATCGGGTCCGCGGCCAACAGGTTCAGGTCCACCTCCGCGCGCGCCACATCCACCGTGGCCCCATACCGCAGCACAAACCGCTCGCCCGTCACAAAGGCCCAAACCCGCGCGCCAACCCCGCCCTCGCCCGCCATCCGCTGCAAACGGGCATGGTCAATCTCCAGCAAGCTATCCACAACCACCTGCCCCTCGGTCTGCGCCGCCTCCAGCGTCAGCAAGATCGGCTGATCGGCTGTGATCTGATACTCAATATCAACACGGATCGAAACACGCATGGGCTTGCCTTTTCTGGGGGTGAAACGGCAACGCATATCGCGCAAGGCCAAACGCCGCAGTATCGGACAAGCGCCACAGATGTAAGACGCAATCGCCCCCCCGCGTAGCGTCCGTTTGCGAATGGTTGCCATCTTAGGTTCAGGACTCATAACCAGAATATGACGGTTGCAGCGAGTGCAATTGCTGACAGGAATACCTTTGGACAGCGGTCATAGCGGGTTGCGACGCGTCGCCAATCTTTGAGCCTGCCAAACATTCTTTCGATGCGGTTGCGGCGTTTGTAACGGCGCTTGTCGTATCGAATGGTCTTGTTGCGTGATTTGCGACCTAGGATACAGGGCCTTGTACCCCTTTCTGACAAGGCTTCGCGGAACCAGTCGGCATCATAGCCTCGATCTGCAAGCAGCCATTCTGCATTTGGC
>NZ_ATVN01000009.1 GCF_000420745.1 Pseudorhodobacter ferrugineus DSM 5888 | reverse complement strand
ATTTGCGCTGATCCGAAACAAGCCATGCTGTCAGCTGAGTGACATACGGATCCAGCTTGCTCGGACGATCCGGCGTCTGAAACGCTGGCTCAACAATCCCCTCCCGCAAATACTTCTTGATCGTGTTGCGCGAGATGCCCGTGCGCCGCGCGATCTCGCGAATGGGCATCTTCTCTCGCAGCGCCCATCCCCGGATAACTTTTAAAAAACTCATGTCTATCACTCCAAGTGCCCCCAGCTGATTCAAGCTGAGGCAAGGTTGCACATGGGTCAGTTCTCAGTGACAATTTTTGCTGTTGCCGGGTCAGTTCTCAGTGACAATCAACACTCATGGTTTGTAGAGTCATTTCATGCCAGAGCCGTTCGCACTCAGAAGAAGCCTCATGTCAGGCAAACAACGCTATCATGTCCTTGGTTATGCCGACTGACCTTCCGCCAGAACCGTCCCTGCGGCCAATGACAGAGCTTGAGTTAAGGTAAGTGCTTTCATCGGTTTGTCCTCCAAATGCATCTGGGTCCCCAGCTCAAGCCTAGCACCCTAATGGCACCCCGTCTTCGAAAAGCTGCCGTCTCGAGGTCGGCCAGTGCTAGCCCCTCAGCGCGCCATCAGCGCGGGCAAACCAATAAGCTGTTCACCAGCCGCAATTCTTCACTTGCGAGCTCAGCTCGATGTGGAGGAATGTCCCCCAAATACACCTGCGGCGCCCCGAGCCATCCCCATCAGATACAGCTCCCCTTCTAGGACTTCGTGTTTATTTTAAGATCCCTATTCTTCCTGCGAAACAGCCGTCACTTTTCTACCTATATAGTTGATATCAAGCAACAAATGAGAGCGATATCAATGACACACCCACACAAAGACACCGCGGCCACTAAGTTCATCAACGCACGCATCAACGAAATCAGCCATCGCAAATCCCAGCAAGAGATGGCCCGAGAAGCGGGCTTCAAGAATTCAAACATGATCACTCTGTTGAAGCTAGGGTCTACCAAGCTGGCTTTAGATCGCGTTCCCGGAATGGCAAAGGCGCTGGAGGTTGATCCTGCCCTTCTGATGCGCGTCACACTGGAACAATCCGTTGGCACCACCGCAGCGGCGGCACTGATTGAATGTTTCGGTTCACCCGTCACAGAAAACGAACAGGGCTGGCTCGACGAGTTGCGCGATGCTTCCGACAATAGCGACCCGAGGCTGGCCGGACGGGCTCGGACAGCACTGCGGGGGATTTTTGGCAAATGAGCGACACCCCCTTCACCACACCCCGCCACATGGTCCCTAATTGGGAGAACCTGACTGCAAACGAGAGAGGCTGGATCGAGTTCATCCGGATCATCTCAGGCGGGCGCGATCCACGCATCACAACGGAACGCGTCCGAGCGCTCAGGGAGTTGCTGGACACCGTGGTTTCATCTGACCAAAGGTAGAAGAACCAACGGCTGGTCCCTGAGGAACTGGGGGTATGGAAGTGCAGCCATTCCCCCTCGGGGGCGGCTGCACATGAAAGACGCGTCATTGAATTGGCGCAACGGTCCAGAGCGCCGACCCGAAGCTTGGGAAACCAAATAGGTTCAGGCAGTCACGCCGCAATGCCAAAATAGTCGAGCCTTTCGACAAAGCACGTTTCTAGCGCCGCATCATGGTCTTCAATATCTGCCAGCCTCCATCTCGTGCAGCCTTCGCTCAGCTTAAATGGTCGCGGAAATTTGCCCTCTCGTTTCCACCGCCAAATAGTGGCATCAGCCACTCCGTAGCGTGCTGCAACTTGTTGGACAGAAAGATAAAAGGTTTCGGAATTTACGATCTGGTTCAAAAGATATCCTTTCATTGTGGCTGCCGTAGGGAACGGGCGCTCTTGATGGATATCTATAGGCAAAAAGTGGCGGAATGTTTCCTGTGGACACAGATTTATTTTCGTCCGAGAGTCGATATGACGAAGTGCCGGGTCATTGAGCACCTCTTGGACCACAGCAAATGACCGTTTTTGGTTTGGTGGGTCTGATGGTGGGCGCGAATATCAAAGCTAAAATAGTTCAATAAATTCAACAAGATATAATAATTTATGGCGGAGCGAGAGGGATTCGAACCCTCGAGACGGTTCCCCGCCTACACACTTTCCAGGCGTGCGCCTTCGACCACTCGGCCACCGCTCCGTTATGGGGTCTTTAGCCTGCAAACGCAGGCAGTGACAAGGGGGCATTCACAAAATCAATCAATTGCGCGCCGATTGCGTCAATCGACCAGGCTCAGGCTTACCCGGCGGTTCTGGCGCCCCTTGTTTTCGACCTTGCCCAGCGCGATCCGGCCAATTTCAGCAGTGCGCGATACATGCGTGCCGCCGCAAGGTTGCAGGTCAATCTGTCCCGACCCCGTACCAATCCGCACCAACCGAACACGCCCCTGCCCTGTGGGCGGCATCACTGACATGGTTTTAACCAAACCCGGGTTGGCCAACAGCTCTTCATCCGTGATCCAGCTTTCGGTCACGGCCAAATCCCGATCAATCAAACGGTTCAGCGCATCCTCGATAGCCTGCATATCGCTCGGCACCTCTGGCATCAGAAAGTCGAGCCTGCCTTTGTCCGCCCCGATTTGCCCACCTGTGACCGGCAAAGGAATAACCACCGACAACAAATGTAGCGCAGTGTGAACCCGCATGTGCCGATGGCGCCGCTTCCAGTCCAGAACCTGCCGCACCATCGTGCCGACCGCGGGCATCAACAGCGGCTCTGCCGCAACCAAACCGATTTGGTCCGAACCAATCTTAACTGCCGTTGCTATTGGCAGCTTCTTGTCTTCCCACAGAAGATGCCCGCTGTCGCCTGGTTGCCCCCCACCCGTGGGGTAAAACACGGTCCGGTCCAGGATGATAGCACCTTCGGCAGAATGCCCGACCACCACGGCTTCGGCCTCGGCTTGATAGGGATCATCGCGAAACAAAAGCGCAGTCATTCAACATCCTTTCGGCGGGATTTCCGCTTTGCCCCAGCGGGTTCGACCGGCTCTGCCAAGGCGACAGGCTCGTCCGGTTGGCGCAATGCCGCTTGGGATGCAGTCCCTTGGGCCATCTGCGTCAACACTTCGGGATTGCGCAACCAAATATCGCGCTGACCAAAAGGAATCTCGATCCCTTCCTCGGCAAAACGCCGCGCGATCTCGTGGTTAATTTCGGACCGTGCCATGACCGAGAAATTCACATCGCGCAAAACCACGCGGATTTCAAAATCCAAACTATCGGCCCCGAAATTCGCTAAAACCACAGCAGGCGGCGGGTTCAGCACAGCAAGCGGTTGCGCCTCGGCGATCTCTTGCAAAATCTTCTCGACCTTGCGGGTATTGGTGCCATAGGCCACGCCCACCTTTACAATCAAACGCCCCGACAGGTTAAACCGCGTCCAGTTTGTTACCATCCCAGACACAAAGTCCGAATTTGGTACGATCACATCGGTCCGGTCAAAGGTTTGAATGCGGGTCGATCGCACCGAAATGGCACTTACCGTGCCCATCACGCCGTTCACCTCTATCCAGTCACCTTCGGAAATAGGCCGTTCAATCAACAAGATAATGCCCGCAACAAAGTTTGACACAATGTTTTGCAAGCCAAAACCTATGCCAACCGACAAGGCCCCTGCCACAATCGCAAGGCCCGACAGGTCAATCCCTGCCGCCGTCACCCCGATCAGCGCCGCAAGGAAGATCCCCACATAGCCTACACCCGCAACAATCGCGTTTTGCCCGCCTTGGTCAAGATTGGTTTTAGGCAGGATCGTGGTTTTCAGCGCCCCTTGCAGCAACCGCGTGATAAGGAACCAAAAGCCAAACACCACGGCCAACAGAATGTAATCCGACGGCGAAATACGCGTCTGGCCAATCTGAAACCCGTCTCGCAGTTTTGTGAACAGCTCGGTCAAATCCGCGACCCGCGCGCCCCAGATCAGGGCAAAAAACGGCGTAGACGCAAAGGTCAGGAAAAACCCGATCAAGACCGGAACCAACGCATCGCGCCCGCGTTCATCATTCCGAATAATCACGGAATAAACGGCCCCAACAAGGTTCTGCAACGTGAACAAAAGACCCAACAGCCCCAACGACGCAACCATCGGGAACACCATCCCCTGCCCCGCGCGAATATAGCCAATCGCCGCAAGCAACGGCCCCAGCAACGCGACCGCGATCGTCGCACGCGCGATCAGCCCGACCAGCCGCTGTGAAAACAATTGCGGGGCGTTCTCGCCCCCTTCCGCCAGACCGCCCAGACCTTCGCGCGAATTGCGCAACAGCAACTTGCCCAAACGGTATAAAAGGACCGCAGCAATCACTAACGTCGGAAAGGACAAGACCGAAATCGACGCTTCGCTCAATTGGCTTTCCGGCAAAAGTGCTTCGCGCATCACCTCAACGCCAAGGGTCAAGCCAAGCGCCTCGGTCAAAAACCGCCCCTTGGCCCGCGCCCCTGTGCTCATCGGCAAATGGGTTGGCGCATGGGCTGCACGCGGAAAGCTGCAAGATCCGATCCAACGCGCGGTGAACACAATGACACCAAAAGCCACGAGTTCGGTTGCAACATCTTCACCCAACTGGCCAAGCAGGCCAGACATCACCGCAGCGGTTGAAAATGCAAGCATGCCAAGCGTCGGCACAATGACCTGCCCCAAGGATGCGATAAAGGCCCAAATCTCGCGCGTATTGCTGGCACCACTCTCCATCAGCCGCACGGCAAAGCCTTCGATCATCGCCCGCCCGCGTAAAATGGTCAGGGCAGAAAACAGCAAAAGCGCGATGATGGCAGGCAACAAGTCAAACGCTGCGTCACGCTTGGCGGCATTTGCCAAGCTCGCCTGCACCTCTTCGGTCAAAAGGCGGGTCGATGCCGCCACCGCCGAAGCCGCTTGGGCCCAATTCGCAGGGTTCAACGGCGACGGCCACAGCTGCAACAATTCATCTGCCTGGCGTTCGCGCAACACAGCGTCAATTTCGCGGATCAACCCGTCTGCACGGCTATACGCCTCGACAGCCGAAAGTGACGGGGCCTGAAGCACCGACAGCTGTTTGGCCAAATCCGCCCGACGGTCTGCAATGTCTTTTGGTTCGACCTCCCCATCCGCAGGTGCTGGGCCCAAGGCCTCTATCTGGGCCCGAATAGTTGCCAATCGGGACGAGTTTGTCCCTTGTGCGGCCAATAATCGCTCGCGCCATACGGCAATATCCCTACGCAATGCCTCCAGACCATCAGCAGTTGACGCGGGATTGGCAATCTGCGTGTCAACGGACGTCGCAAATTCCTCCCAGGCCTCATAATCGGGCGGGGCCACAACGGTGGTCCCCTCACCGGATGCCGTACCATTGGTTTGCGCGAGGGTCGCTCCGGCCCCAAAGACGCAAAGCGCAATCGCAACCGTCAACAGGCGCAAAAAGGCGGCGAGCCCAAGGTGACGCACTTCCCTCATGCCTCAAACACGGCAGGGATGTCGCGCCCCGCGCGGTCAAGCCAGTCCGGCGCTGGCAAGCCTTTGGAATGCAGAAACTCCGGGTTGAACAGCTTGGACTGATAGCGCGTGCCGTAATCACACAAGATGGTCACAATGGTGCGGCCTGGCCCCATATCGCGCGCCATGCGCATGGCCCCTGCGATGTTAACCCCTGACGATCCGCCAAGGCAAAGCCCTTCCTCGGCCAACAGGTCAAACACAATCGGCAGAGCCTCGACATCCGGAATGCGGTAGCTGTAATCAGGCTTTAACCCTTCCAGATTGGCCGTGATCCGCCCCTGCCCGATCCCTTCGGTGATTGACGATCCCGGGCTGTCCATCTGGCCCGTGGTATAAAACGAATGCAGCGCCGCGCCTTCGGGATCTGCCAAACCGATCTTGACGCCCTTGGGCTGCAAGGCCAGCGCCATGCCCGCCAGCGTACCTCCAGACCCAACGGCGCAAATGAACCCGTCCACCTTGCCGCCGGTTTGTTCCCACACTTCTGGTCCCGTGGTTTCCACATGCGCCTGCCGGTTGGCGGTGTTGTCAAACTGATTGGCCCAAATCGCGCCGTTAGGTTCGGTTTGTGCGAGTTTTGCCGCCAAACGCCCCGAATACCGCACATAATTGTTCGGATTCTTATAGGGCGCGGCTGGCACCTGTACCAATTCGGCCCCCGCAAGCCGCAGCATATCCTTCTTTTCCTGACTTTGGGTTTCGGGAATAACGATCACCGTGCGAAACCCCATCGACGCGCCAACCAGCGCAAGCCCGATGCCCGTATTGCCTGCTGTCCCTTCGACAATCGTGCCACCCGGCTTCAGCAAGCCACGCGCCACGGCATCGCGGATGATATACAGCGCGGCGCGGTCCTTGACCGACTGGCCGGGGTTCAAAAACTCGGCCTTGCCCAAAATCTCGCAGCCCGTCGCCTCGGACGCCTTTTTCAGCCGGATCAGGGGGGTCTTGCCAATTGCATCGGCCAAATCGCTGTAAATACGCATCCGAATATCCTTTGTCATTTGTCCTTGGTCTAAGGCTTGGCACGCCCAAACTCAAGCAGTCCGCAGCCAACCGACCCACACAATCGCGACCATCCGCTCACAATCTTGTGCCCATAACCTTAACCCGCAGCCTTAACCGGCAGCCTCGGCCCGCAGCCGCGCCCGTTCACGGTCCAGCCAATAATAGCTTAACAGCAAAGGCGCGGTCGTCGCCTCGCCCCGTGCCACCAATGCAGCGAAATCATCAAAGGACTGGATATGCCCCTTAATGTCCTCGGCCTCGCTCGCCTCACCGCCCAAGATCGCGGCGCTGTCGGGCAAATCGGCTAGGGCAATGTAAGAATAGATATGCTCGGTCTTGGCCCCGGGTGATGGATAATAGGCCGCAATCGGCAACAGCGCACCCAAGGTCAAACCGGCCTCCTCGACCGCTTCGCGCCGTGCGGCATCTTCGGGCCCTTCAAACGGGTCAATCCGCCCCGCAATCGGTTCCAACTGCCACGGCTGGCCGTCGCCGCGCGCAAAGGGGCCAACGCGAAATTGTTCCACAAACAGCACGCGGTCGCGCACGGGGTCATAAGGCAACACCGTCACCGCATCGGCCGACACAAAGGCGGCCCGCGTCACCTGCGGGCTGCGTGTTCCGTCAAACCGCTGAAACGACATAACATATTCTTCAACCGCAAAGAAATTGGCATAGGGTTGGCTGCGGGCAACCACGGTCACATCCCCTGCGTCAGTCTTGCGACGTGTCACGCTTGGCCCTGCCTCGGCCGCCCGCAAACGACTTGCGCCGCGCACCAGCATCGGCCCGCGCCGCGATGGCGCAATCGGCGCAGGATAAAGCGCCATCACATCCGCCGCGGTGGCCTCGATCACCGCGCCACAGCGCGCCGCCCAATCGGTCAGGCTCCAGTCCGCACCCGCTGTCCACAACCCCGGATTGGGCACATAAACCCGCGCCTTAACGGCAGCCCCCGCCACCATTACCAGCCGCGCTTGGGTTTCATAGCCGAACGGGCCTTCGTAATAATCCAGCCGCGCCACATCCTCGGGCGAAAGGTCGTTCAGCAAAAAGCCTTGCGCCTGCCCACCCGCCTGCCCCACGATCAAGGGAAAATCATGTCCCGCCGCCCAATACACAGAATGATCGGCAAGACTGGCCACCAAGGCACGCGGCGCGCGGCCCAAAACGGCATGCAACAGCGGCAAATGGCACAAGGTGCCATAGATAAACAACGGCATCATAGGCTTAATCCCACTGCTTCTTGACCCATTCAGTCAGTAGGCCACCCAAAACGCCGCCAGCGAACAAGTACACCAAGACCTCTGGCACGGGCGGGTAAACGATGCGCAAAAAATTCTCCATCGCCAAGGCAAACACATCAACAATAGCCTCTAACGGGCTGTCATAGCGCTGTCTGAACGCCTTGCGGATCATCAACACGACAGACGTCACCAACAACACCCAAGCGGTAAAGCTGATCGAGGTTTTAACGCCAGATCCTGCCGCCGCCTTATACCCCTTGCCCACCGCCCGCCCCATCACGCGCCAACCGCAAATCAGGCCAATCGCGGCGGCGATAAGATCAAACTGTCCAAATTGCGTCCCTTCCGGCATTGCCACGTGAAAGGCCACCGCCGTGAAATACGCGAGCGCGCCAAAAAACACACCCGCCACCAGTTTAGACATCGTCGGCATAGGCACCCTGCTCGGTTGGCCCGCTTGGCCCTAATGCGGGCGCGTCACGGTGATCTGCGTTACATCGCAGTTTCCGCCCTGAAATGCCCCCGCGCAAGAGGTAAGATAGTAATTCCACATCCGCCGGAACCGATCATCAAACCCAAGATGCGCCACCTCGGGCCAGCGCGCGTTGAACACCTCATGCCAGCGGCGCAACGTATCGCTATAGCTTTTGCCAAACTCGACCGAGCCTTTGATGTTCAAACCTGCCTTGCTCACCTCGGCCCGCAGCACGCTGGGGCTGGGCAGCATCCCACCTGGAAAGATATGTTTCTGAATGAAATCAACGCCTTTGCGGTAAACTTCAAAGCGTTTCTCCTGCAAGGTAATAATCTGCAAGGTCGCGTGCCGCCCGGGTTTCAACCGTTCGCGCAAGCTGTTGAAATAGACGGGCCAGTATTTTTCGCCCACCGCTTCAAACATCTCGATGCTGGCTACCCCGTCATAAAGCCCCGTCTCGTCGCGGTAATCCTGTAGCTTTATCGTCACACGGTCCGACAGGCCCGCGCGTTCCATCCGTGCCACGGCATAATCATATTGCGCTTGGGAAATGGTCAATCCTGTCACCTGCAACCCGCGTACGCCCGCCGCATATTCGGCAAACCCGCCCCAACCGCAGCCAATTTCCAGCACATGATCGCCCGCAGCGACCCCCATCTGATCAACCATAGATGCGTATTTTTGCACCTGCGCTTCGCTCAGACTCTCGGCCCCTGTGGTGAACAGGGCCGATGAATAGGTCATCGTTTCATCCAGCCACAAACCGTAAAAATCATTCCCCAGATCATAATGATAGGCGATATTCTTACGCGATCCCCGCTTGGAATTGGGGCGCAGCACATGGCGCAGGCGTTCGTACATGCGCACCAATGCCATGCCGTAAAACCCGTCATAAATCTCGTCATTATCGGCATGCACAAGGTCCATGAACGCCTGCAAATCGGGGCTGGACCACCACCCCTCCAGATAGGCATCCGAAAACCCGATGTCGCCTTCACGGATCAGCCGCGCGAACAAATCCTTGTTATGGACTTCCAACACCGCATGGGGGCCATCCGCCGCGCCCTCGGCCCGAAACCGCCGCCCGTCATCCAGCACAAGGTCAAGCCGCCCGTGGCCCAGCCCTTGGGCCTGCGCAAACACCTGCGCGAAATAGCGCGGCAGGTTTTTTTGGCCGTCGGTTGTTGTCAGAAATTCCATCATTCACCCCAATTTTCACACGGTCGCCCCGCGTGTCTTGTCTAGTTACGTCTCTGCTGCGGCAGAGTTTCGCACCGAATAGGCCTCAAGCGCCCTTTTACGCCCTTCGGCCAGCTCAATCATCCGTTTCGGATAGGCCTTGCCGGCTGACAGCCCCCAAGCCTTTGGCACAGCGTCAAAATAACTTAACGCATCCCGTCCCGGCACACGGGCCAATTCGGCAATAAACCTGTGGCGATAGGCGGCTTTGGGGTCAAACTTTTCGGCCTGCGTTTCAGGGTTGAACACCCGGAAATACAGCGCCGCATCCGGCCCCGACCCTGCGGCCCATTGCCAGCCCATCGCATTGGCGGCGGGGTCCCAATCGGTCAGACAGTCAGCAAACCACTGTTGCCCCACCCGCCAATCCGTCAGCAAATGCTTGGTCAGGTACGATGCCGCAATCATCCGCGCGCGGTTGTGCATGGTGCCCGTCACATACATTTCGCGCATCGCCGCATCGACAAACGGCTCTCCGGTCATGCCCCTGCGCCAGCGTTCCGCATCGGCATTGTCGCCCCGCCAGTCAAACCCGTCCCACTCCTCACGCCAGTTGCGCGTGGTGATATGCGGAGTGTGGTGCAGCAAATGGTACGCAAATTCGCGCCACACCAGCTCTTTAAGGAAATGCTCGGCGCCTGCGCGCCCCTCAATCATCGCGCGCATCCCGCCATGCCACACCATACGCGGCCCAATCTCGCCATAGGTCAGGTTTTCCGACAGGCGTGATGTCGCCTCGACATAAGGCAAATCGCGGCGTTCCTTGTACCCGTCTACCGGCCCATTCAAAAAGGCAGTCAACCGCGCTTGCGCCACAGCCTCGCCCACACCCACATGGGCCGCCACAACAGACGCGCCGCGCCGCATGGCATGCCCCATCTGCCAATCTTCCAACGCATCACTGGCAGGCCAAACATCCGGTGCCCGCAACCGCGTGGGCGCAGGCATCGGGGCCGAGACATCGCGGTCCTTTACCGCCCGCCAAAACGGCGAATAGACCTTGTAATACCCGCCCTGCCCCGTCTCGACCGTCCAAGGCTCGAACAGCAAATGCCCCGCATGACTTACCGCCTCTACCCCCGCGCTGCGCAAACTGGCCTTCACACCCGTATCGCGCGCCTTGGCCTCGGCGTCATACAGCCGCGCCCAATGCACCGCCCCCGCCCCTGTATCGGCCACCAACCCTTGCAATACCGCCAAAGCATCGCCCCGCCGAAAGATCAGCCGCGACCCAATTCCTTCCAACGCCCGCGCAAATGCCGCGAGGCCAAGGCCCAGCCGCCATTTTGCCGCAGCACCTAACGCCTCGGTCTCGGCATCCAGAATGAAAACAGGAATGACTACCCGCCCAGATGCCGCCGCCTGCGCCAGCATCGGATTGTCAGACAGCCGCAAATCACGACGGACCCAAAGGATCAAAGGAGTATCAGCCATACGGGTCCAAACTTAAGTTATCCATAACCATTACGCCCCGCTCGACGGAATGGATCACTTGCGCCACATCATCTGTTCAAAATATCCCGCCAAGGTCGTTTGGGGGGAACGGATTTGCCCCAAGGCAAACCCTGTTGGGGGGGCTAGCAGCCCCCCTTTCGGCCTTATAAAACCGCGTCCAATGCGGTCATCAAGCGCCCAACCTCGGCCTCGGTCGTGTAATGCACAAAACTCAGGCGCAACACGCCACGGTCCAAATCGACCCCCATCGCCTGCAAGGGGCGCTGCGCATAAAAATCGCCGCCCCCCGCCATGATCCCATGTGCAGCCAAGGCGGCCGCCACAGGTTCCGCCGCGCGGTCCAGCGCCACAGCCACCGTCGGCGCACGCAGCGTGGCATCACGCGGGCCAATCAGGCGCAGATCATTGCGCGCCGCCAAATGGTCCAGCAAGGGTTGCAGCAACCGCACCTCATGCGCGCGCATCAAGTCATGCACCACATTATTGCGCGCAAGCGGCCCCTCCGTCCCGCCCGGCACATGATGGGCATAAAGCGCGTCGATATAATCTGCCATCCCCGCACAAGCCGCCACTTGCGCATGGTCCGGCCCCGCTGGCGTAAACCGTTTGTACAAAACCCCTGCGTTGAAATGGTGGCACTGTGCGGGCAAGGCCGCCCCCACCGCACGGCGAACAACCATAATCCCTTGATGCGGACCATAAGTTTTATAAGCCGAAAACAAATAGATATCCGCCCCAAGCGCGTTCATATCCGGAAAGCCGTGCGGCGCATAGCTGACCCCGTCCACGCAAGTATACGCCCCTGCCGCCCGCGCTATCGCACAAATCTCGGCCACAGGGTTCACCTCGGCCACCACGTTGGAACAATGCGGGAAACACACCATCCGCACCGCGCCGTCCGCCAGAAACGCGCGCAAATCCGCCAAGGCCAGATGCCCTGTCTGTGGGTCCACCTTCCACTCGCGCACCTCAATCCCATCCTCGGCCAACCTGCGCCACACGCCCGAATTGGCCTCATGGTCTTGGTTCGTCACCACAACCGCCCCGCCCTGATCGGTAATCATCCGCCGCAAGGCCTGCGCCAACACAAAGGTATTCGCACTGGTCGATGGACCAAACGACACCTCGTCACTGTCCACACCCATCATCGCCGCCAGCCGCGCGCGGGCCTCGTCCATCTCGGCCCCGCCCAATTCGGACGCGGCATAAGGCGCATAGGGCTGCACCTTGCGATGCGTGTAAAATCGCGTCAGCCGGTCAATCACCGCCCCGCAAGTATACGACCCGCCCGCATTTTCAAAAAACGCGTGCCCCGCCAACTCGGCACTTGAAAAAGCCGGAAACTGACTGCGCACAAATTCCACGTCCAACGCCATCACATTATCTCCCTGACCTTTCACCAGCAAAAGGCCCTTTGCGCCAATCTTAGCCAGCCTGCGCCGCCCCGCAACCCGTCATCACACGCGATATGACACGGAAAATCCTGCATTTCCCCTTGAGCGACCCGCCCCAACCGCCTAGCTTTACACTGTCAGCAGGGGCAAACCACCTATCGCCCCACGCTTTCCAAGAAATCGAGACGTTCAACTGATAGGGAACACCCATGAAACTCAAAAACAAACTGATGATCGGCGCGGCCTTTGCACTCGCCTTGCCCGCAGCAATCGCCCATGCCGCCGATCCCGAGCTGATCGTGTTCGACTGGGCAGGGTTCGAAGACCCGAATCTGCTCAAAACCTATATCGAAAAGCACGGCCAAATGCCGACCTATGCGCTCTACGGCGATGATGACGAAGCTTTTCAAAAGGTATCCTCCGGCTTTAAGGCCGACGTGGCACATCCTTGCTCGCAGATGGTCTCCAAATACCGCGATGCTGGCCTGATCGAACCTTGGGATACCTCGCGCATTACGAATTTCGGCGAAATCGCCCCGCGCTTCCTGAATTCGAAAATCTTCAGCGATGAAACCGGTGTTTGGTACATCCCCACCGATTACGCCTATACCGCCATCGCCTATAACACTACCGATGTCCCCGCCGAAGACATAGCCTCGCTCGACGTTTTTCTGAATCCGAAATATGCGGGCCGCATTTCCTTGCCCGACAATACCGATGACATCTGGTCACTGGCATTGCTTGCCACGGGTGTCAGCGACTGGACCAACCTCACCGAAGAACAGTTTCAAGCCGCCGCCACATGGCTGCGCAGCGCCCATGAAAATGTCGTCGCCTATTGGGCCGACCCGTCCGAACTGTCACAACTGATGGCAGGTGGTCAGGTGCAAGTGGCTTGGTCGTGGAACGATTCCATCGCCTTGATGCGCACCGAAGGCTTTCCCGTTGGCTTTCAACGTCAGGCCAAAGAAGGTGCCGCAACCTGGTTCTGCGGCTATGTAAACTTCAAGGATGCACCGGGGTCCGAAGACAAGGCCTATGATTTCATCAACGCCTGGCTTGATCACGGGTCGGCACGTGGCCTGCTTGACGGGTTTGGTTATGCCCATACCAATGATGTGGCCATGTCACAAATCCCGGCCGAGGATCTGGTCACAGCCGATGTCAGCCCGATTGATACCACCCTTCTGGCACAAACTCCGATCGACAGCGCCATGCGCGACCGGATGCTGGAAGAATTTGAAAAGATCAAAGCAGGCTTCTAAGGCCCGCCTCTCTGCCCTGTCCGGCGCAATCCGGGCAGGGCTTGCCGTCACCCGTACGGCCCCATCTTTGCCGCCATATCAGGCATAAAAAACCCAAAGCCCGCCAAGGATCACCACCAAATAGACAATCATATTGAACATCGACCGGATCAAACCGGCATCCGCAGTGGGATCCACCCCAAACCAAATGCATATCTTCGTTCCTGGCCACAACAGTGCATCTACAATTTTCATGTTCCACCCTATATTTCGCATTTAAGATACTTATTATATACACCTATTAAATGCGCATTACGAATGTTAATTATATCTCATGCAGCTGGATAAATTCACCGACTACGCCCTGCGCGTCCTTGTGACGTTGTGTGTCCGTGCGCCCGAACGGGTAGCCACGGCCGAAATTGCGCAGATTTATGGGTTGTCGACCAACCATCTTGCCAAGGTGGTGACGGAATTGGTCCGCACCGGCTTTGTAAAGTCAGAGCGCGGGCGCAGCGGTGGTTTGGTGCTGGCCCGCCCTGCCGAACAGATCAACATCGGCGCGGTGCTGCGCATGTTGAAACAAGACGATCCGGTTGTAGAATGTTTCTCATCCGGCGGAAGCTGTTTAATCTTGCCCGCCTGCGGCTTGCGCACCCCCTTGGCCGAGGCGCAAGAAGCGTTTTTTGCAAGCCTTGATCGCTATTCCCTTGTCGATGTCACACAATCACGCAAGCAGCTTTTGGCCCTGCTGACCCCGTGACGCGGCACTCCTGTAAAGCGGCCTAACCAGCCGGCATCGCTAACAGCTCTTTCCAACGGTGGCATGACACCGCATGCCCATCGCCGGGATCTTCCATCTTCGGCTCTTCAATACGGCAACGGTCAATCACCACAGGGCAGCGCGTGTGAAACTTGCATCCGGGCGGCTGGTTGGTCGGTGATGGAATCTCCCCGATCAGCCTTTGCCCACCCTTGCGGTCATCGGGGTCCAGTGACGGAATGGCCGAAAACAGCGCCTTAGTATAGGGGTGGCGCGGTGCCTTGAACAAGGTCCGCGTGGGCGCGGTTTCCACCAAACGCCCCAAATACATCACCGCCAAATGGTCGCAAGTATGCGCAACCACAGACAAATCATGGCTGATGAACAAAAACGTCAGCCCCATTTCGCGCTGAATTTCCTTTAGCAAATTCAATACATCGGCCTGAATCGATACATCCAACGCCGCCACAGATTCGTCGGCCACAATGAAATTCGGCCGCGATACCAACGCCCGCGCGATGGATATCCGCTGCCGCTGCCCCCCCGAAAACGCATGTGGAAACCGCCGCAAGTGTTCAAGGTTCAACCGGCATTTCGCCGCAATCTCACGCACCCGCGCATCCGTTTCCTCGCGGGTTTTGGTCAGCCCCATCACCTCTAACGGCTCGGCAATAATATCGCGCACCGTCATGCGCGGCGACAACGCTGCGTAAGGGTCTTGGAAAATCAACTGCGCGCGCGTGCGAAAATCTTTCAACTCGGGGCCGGTCAGCGTGCCAAGGTCATAGCTCACCTCGTCATCATTATAGGCCGCATGCCCGCCCGTAATCGGCACCGCCTTCAAAAATGCGCGGCCCAGTGTGGTTTTGCCGGACCCCGACTCCCCCACCAGCCCGAAAAACGACCCGCGCTTGATATCAAGGCTAACATTATCCACCGCCTTCAGGATGGTCTTGTTGAACAACCCCGACCCGATTTTGAACCCAACCGAAAGCCCGCGTGCCGAGATGATGGGTTTCTCACTCATACCTTGGCCCCTTCTGCATAAAGATGGCAGGCAACACTATGGCTCGCATCAACCTGCGCATCGACCGGCAATTTCGTCTTGCAAACGTCCCCGATAATTTGTGGGCAACGCGTGTGAAACACACAACCGGGCGGGCGTTCCAACGGTGACGGAATATCCCCCGCCACAGGCGTCAGCGGCGCATCCAGATCATCCAACTTGGGCAAGGCCGCCAACAGCCCTTGGGTGTAGGGGTGTTTGGCGTGGCGGATCACCTCACGTACCGGCCCTTGTTCGATAATTTTGCCCAGATACATCACAGAAACCTTATCGGCCGTCTGCGCAATCACCCCCAGATCATGCGTAATGAAAATGATGCCCATATGGAACTCGGCCACCAAGTCCTTCATCAAATCAATAACCTGCGCTTGAATGGTCACATCCAACGCGGTCGTCGGTTCATCCGCAATCAACAGGCTCGGCTTGGTCGACAGCGCCATCGCAATCATCGCGCGCTGCCGCATTCCGCCAGACAGCTCAAACGCATATTGATCAAACCGCTTGGCAGGGTCAGAAATCCCCACGCGGTCCAGCATCTCGATCGAGATTTCCTTGGCCCGCGCCTTGTTCATATCGCTGTGGATCAACAACTGCTCAACCATCTGGCTGCCGATGGTAATGGCAGGTGCGAAACTCGCCATAGGCTCTTGAAAAATCATCGAAATCGCACCACCCCGTGCGACTTTCAGCTCTTTGGCCGTACGCAGCTTCAACACATCCACCGTTCCCGCATCGGTGTGCAGCAGCACCTTACTTTCGGGCGTGTAAACCGCATTTTTCGCGTTCAGATGCATCAGCGCCTTGGCGGTCACCGACTTACCAGACCCAGACTCGCCGACCAGCCCCATCACCTCACCCCGGTTGATGGTAAAACTCACATCATCCACCGCCGTGATAAGGCCCTCATCGGTGCGAAATTTTAAGGTAAGGTTTTGAACGTCAATCAGCGCGGTCATTTCTTGCTATCCGAATAAGGGTCGGCCGCATCGCGCAAGCCGTCGCCTACGAAAACAAAGGCCAGAACAAGGGCGATAAAGAAAAACACAGGGATGAAATACCATTGATAATTCAGCAAAACATCGGCCTTGGACACGTTCTGCATCATCGCGCCCAAACTGTTCACGGGGTCTTTCAACCCCAACCCAATGAACGACAGCGCCGTTTCCGACCGCACCATATAAGGGAATGAAATCATCAGATCGACGATGATATAGCTGGTAAAACTCGGCAACAAATGCCGCCGGATGATATGGCTACTCGATGCCCCGCACAGCTCGGCGGCCAGCACATATTCCTGTGATCGCTCGGTCAGCAAATGGGTGCGTATACGCCGGGCCAAAGTGGGCCAACCAATCAGCCCAAGAATAATCGAGATAAAGAAAAACCGCGCCTCGGATGACCATTCGGGCGGCAAAAACGCGGCCATTGCCATGAACAACGGGATTTGCGGCACGGTTCGAATGGCGTCCGTAATCATCTGCAAAACACTATCCAGCCAGCCGCCGAAATACCCAGCCACCCCGCCAATCACCAAAGCGAGCACAAAGGAAATCATCACCCCCAAGGTGCCCACTGCCAGCGATGTCCAAATTGCATGAAGGGTCCGGCCAAAGATATCCTTGCCGCTGGCATCGGTGCCAAACAGATGTATCTTGCCGCCTTCCACCCCGAATAAATGAATGTTGGACCGGATCAGGGCCACATCAACTTGGTGTCCCATCACATTGAAATCCAAACCGAAAATTGTATAATCCCAATCGCGGGTGAAAAATGTCATGTACAACCGCTCGTCGCGGTTTTCCTTAACCACCCAACGGAAATTCGTGGCCATCGACCGTTCTCGTTCCGTCGCATAGATAAAGGGACGCAGCGAAAATCCGTTCTCATCCCACATCTTGGGCATCTGCGGCGCGCCGTTTTCATACTGGTCATTTCGCCCCGCAATCGTCGGGTCATAAGGCGACAGGAACGGCGCAAACAGCCCCATCAAAATCATGATAATCAGCGCCCAAGCCGCAATCATCGCCGTGCGGTTCGACCGGAACCGCGCCAGAATAAGCTGCCCCTGTGACGCGGTAAAATATGCCTCTTTGGCCTTTTGGTCGATATCGGGTGCGGTGGCGGTTTTGCGTTTGAACATGGTCTATCCCATCAGCCCGCGGCGCACGCGCGGATCAATCAGGGCCAGCAAAATGTCGGTGACAAAGTTCAGCGCGACAATACTGGCGGTCAACAGGAAAATAATCGCGCCAGCAAGCTGCTGGTCATTCGACCGCGCAAGGCTGTCAAACAGCAACGCCCCCGCTTCGGTCAGCGTCAGAATAAGTGCGACGATCGGCAATTCGTTGAAAATTCGGTTCAAATCGAAGCCTAACGAGTTAATGACAGGCCCCAGCGAATGTTTCGCCGGATAGCGCCACAACAGCCGCGCCCCCGACACGCCCCGCGCCGATGCGGCGGTGACATACAGCTTGCCAATCTCATCCAGCATCAAGGCCCGCACGGTTTGCAGCGCAAAGGCCGTGGCCGACCAACCCAGAATAAACACCGGCAACCACGCCCTGCTCAGAAAGTCTCCGAACTTGGCCCAAGACCAGGCCGCATCTCGATATTCCTTTGAAAACAAACCTGTAAGGCTGTCTCCGAAATAGACGGTAGAAATCAACATGATTATCAGCGCCAGCAAGAAATTCGGCAACGCCAACCCCAAATAGCTGACAAACCGCAATGAATTATTGGCAACCGCGTTGTTCGAACTGGATGACAAAATCCCGATCGGCACCGCAATCGCATAAGACAAGATCAGCGCCGCCAAGCAAATCCCCAAGGAAACCCAAAACTTATCGGCCAGCAATTGGTTAATATTCAGCCGCAAAATGCAGCTATCGCCAAATTCGCCATGCACCACCACATCGTAAACCCATGATCCCCAGCGCGTCATAAACGGTCGGTCCAGCCCCAGCCGCACCTTTTCCGCCTCGATATCCGCCAATGAAATCTGCGACCCAGAAGTGTTTTTGAACGCCAGATACCGTTCGGCGCAGGTGCCGGGCACCAGCTCCATCAGCGTAAACACAATAAGGGAAACGGTCAGCAAGGTGACGATGGCCAAAAAGGCACGTGTCAGCGCAAAACGAAGCATAAGCGGCGCATCCTAGCGAGAGGGGGAGAAATGGCAGGCGCGAACGCCTGCCACCGTGTCAAGATTAGGCTATAAGCCCTTAATCTTACTCCTCAAGATACCACTGCGCACCGCGATAGGGATAGGTGCGATAGTATTCATAAGACGCAGTCTTGAACTCGGGAAAGTTCTTCAGCTTGTTGCTGTGATACACAGGGTCCGGCGTCAGCGCGGTCCCGATAAACAGCACATTCTCGACCATGTTCTGAACCATCCGGTTCGCTATGGCCTTGAACTCATCCGTGCCATTCGGCGTCGATTGCAGCGTATTAATATCCGCCATCAACGTCTTCACATACTCCGGCGGCTCAACCCCGCTGGCGCCTTTGCTATCCACCCATTCGGCCCACAGCATACCCGAGCGATGCGCGAAATAGTTTTCAAACGGCGGCACCCACAGCTCGTTGTTGCCAAGGATAATGCCCAGCGGTTGGCCCTTTTCCCACAGGCCCACGTCCAACTGGTTCGACGATTGTGCCGACCGGTATTCATCCGGCGTCACCTCTTTGACCGTCGATTTGATGCCAACATTGGCCCAGTTTTGGCTAATCAATTCAACAACCTGCCCCGCAATACCCTGCGTGGCAAACTGCAAGTTGATCACCAAAGGCGCGCCATCCGGCAATTCGCGGAAACCGTCACCATCGACATCTTTCAGCCCCAATTCGTCCAACACCGCTTTGGTACCATCGGGGTTGAACTCCATCGCATATGTTTTCCACTTGGGGTCAATATACTCTGGCAGCGGCGAAAAGCCGGTGTATTGCTGCAACGCGCCCTGCCCGAAATAGGCAGTGCTGTTCAGCGCGTCACGGTCAATCGCCTCGGACATTGCCTTGCGGAACCGCACGTCGCCAAACACCGCGCGCTTGGCCTCATCCGCATGCGTCACGTTGAACGACACGGTTTGCATGGAAATCTTGGGCTTCAACTGGATCGTATAGTTGCCCTTTTCCTGATTTTCCAGCATCAGCGGCGCATCGGAAAGCTGCAAACTTTGCGACTTGTAATCCACCTCGCCATTGACCAGCTTCAGCAAACGCACCTCTTGGTCGTTGGCAAAAAGCTCGTCCAACTCATTGATATAGGGCAATTGCTGACCCGTCGTATCAATCATATGGAAATACGGGTTGGCCACGAAATGCCGCCCCTCGGTGGTTTCACGCACCACGATATGGCTTTCCAGCGTTGGCGCCGCATCGCCCGGCATCTTGGCCACCAGATCGGGTGAATTCAGCATTGGTGTTGCCGTGTCCATCCAATCCGAGTTGCCGTAATAGGCCCGGATCACCGCATAACCGTTTTCAAACCCCAAGGATTTCGCCAGCGTGTCGGCCTCTGGGTTCACATCGGGGTGGAACTGACCAAGGAAATGCTTGGGCTGGAAGGCCTGGGCAAAATGGGTCGCGAAATGCGCCAGCAGCCCCGGCTTTGGCGCAGGCAGGTTGAACACCACCGTCACGTCATCGGGTGTGTCCACCGTCATACGCTCACCACCAACGGTCACATAATCCTTTGGTTTTTCGTTGATATTCGGGTCAAGCGCCAGATTGTCATACCAAAACTTCACATCCGCCGATGTGAACGGCTGGCCATCCGACCACTTGTGGCCCGCGCGCAGCGTGAACGTCAGCTGCGTAAAATCATCATTCCATGCCCAGGATTTCGCCACGTTTGGCACGATCGTTTCCAGATCGTCGGAATAGCGCACAAGGTTCACGTGACGGATCGACATAAAGTCCGATGTCCCCGCCTCGGTCGCGTTCGACAGCGCGTCCAGCGTGCCACCGTATTTGCCGGTCGACGCATAAGGCACCACCACCAAAGGCTCGGATGGCAAACGGTCGGCCACGGCGGGCAGTGCAGGGTTGTTGCGGATCTGGCTGTTGAAATCAGCGACCGCAGGATTTTCCGACAGCGCCATCGTGCAACCGGCAGCGGTCTGGAAATCACCAAGCTCGTATTGGGCAGGAAACGCGCCGGGGGCAACGCCGCCCATATCGGCGACCGAAATTGCAGGGCAATTGGCATAGGCTGCGAACGGTAGAACAAGCAGCGCAGCGCTGCTGTATAATAGTCGTTTCATAGTCTCTCCTGTCGTTGGTTTGTGCGGAAGTTTCTTCCTTATGTAGGCCTAACCGCCCTTTGTAACAAAAAGGCTACGAAGCGGCGGCGTCTTGGTGTAGGTCCAGTGCCTCCTTCCGGTTAGCGCCAGATACATCCGGCCTGACCGCAAAAAATCGGGGCGCGCGCAAGCGACCCTTGGGTCAAGTATGGGCCTGCGATTAAATTTCCGTCAAGCGATCTGATTGGTAAAAAAATTGATCACCTGATCAATTTGCCTGTTTTGGCGCCGATACCGCCCCCGATTGCGTAATCATCACGCGCCGGAACCGCCCGCCGCCATGCCGCATCCGGTGATCCAGCAGCGCGCGGGTCATGGCCAGCAGCGCCGGTTGCGCCGCCGGATCGCCCGCAATATCGCGCGCCTCACCGCTTTGCAGGTGATCAAACAGCAACGGTGGCAACCCTGCATTGAAATGCACCAATGTGTACTGCGCCCCCCGCAAAATGCACAAACCCGCCTCTTCTACGCGCAGCCCCAGCGCGATTTGGGCCGTGGTCGGTGCAATGGGGCTACCGAAATCCAGTTCCGAATATGTAAAGTCGCGCCAATCCTTCGGCGTTTGCCCCGATAAAAACGGCGTCAGCGCCCGCCCGTCCATCAAATCCGGTGCCTCTTGGCCCAGCCAAGCCAGCACTGTCGGCGCAATATCAATGGATTCGGTCGGTGCATCGACCCGCCTGCCATGCGCCTGTGGCTGGCGCGGGTCGCGGATAATCAGCGGCGTGTGATAGGCCGCATCATAAAACGTCTGCTTGCCCCAGGCATGATGATCGCCCAGCATCTCGCCATGATCCGCCGTCACCACCAACAGCGTGTCATCATAAAGACCGCCCTCTTTCAGCGCCGCAATCACCCGCCCGATGTGATGATCCACCTCGGCCGCAAGCCCCAGATAGACCGCACGCAGGGTCGCCACGTTTTCAGGCGTGGGCTGCAAATCGGGGAATCCTTCGACGACAGATGAAATCGGGGTCTTTGCATGGCTGCTGGCAATAAACGGATGCCGCGCCGCCTCAGCCGCTGCGTCACCCACCGTGACAGGTACGGGAACACGCCCGCGGTCAATCATGCGGTTATAGGGGCTCGGCGCGACAAGCGGCGGGTGCGGGCGAATATAGGTCAGATGCGCAAACCACCCCGCTGGCCGCCCAAGCAGCCCGCGCAAAAACTGGTCGGTCAAAAACGCCGTATCGCTATCACAGGCCTTATACAGCGCGGGGGCATCCAGCGCCGCCCCATCGGGGCGAAAAATATCGGGATAGGGCGGCACGTCATAGCCCTTGGAAATCAGATCGGCGCGCCACGGCAGGCTCATTTCCAGCCGCATCTCGACCGCCTCATGAAATCCGGGCATCACCTCTTCATAGCTGGTCAGCGCAGGATCGCCGGGGGCAAACTGGCGCGGATCCTGCCCGCTATCGGTATAACCGTACAGCAACGGCAAATAGCCTGCCTTGCGCAGTTCGGTCGCGATATTGGGGGTGTCATGCGGCATGGGCGTCCCATTGCGCACCGCCCCGTGGTTCATCGCATATTGCCCCGTCAAAATGCTAGCACGCGACGGACCACAAGGGTTCACGACCGAATAATGCCGCGTAAAACTGACCGCATCGCGCATAAGCGCCCGCAGGTTCGGCATCGGCGTCACATCCGCCAGCGCCCCCCACAGGCAATCTGCCCGCAACTGGTCGATGACAATGAACAACACATTCGGCTTGGTCGGCGGTTTGGGCGGCATATCAGGGCCTTTCCTCTGGCATCTTAAGCAAAGCCAAAGTCGCCCCCCAAAGCAATCCCCAATCCGGTCAGCGCACCAACATAACCGGCACTTTGACCGAACGGATCATCTCGGTCGTCGTCGACCCGATAATCAGATTGCGGATACGGCTGTGGCCGTAAGCCCCCATCACCACCATCTGAAACCCGTCCTTTTCCACCAGTTTGCCCAAGGCGGCGTCAGGCTGCCCTGCCACCTGCAACCCCTTTGCCGCAATCCCTGCTGCCGTCAAACGCTGGGTCGCCTCGGCCAAACCCGCCACGTCTCCAACGGTCACAACCGTTACCTCAAGCCCCTGATACAGCGGGCTATCCGCAATATGCTCAACCGCCCGCAGCGCAGACGGCCCGCCGTCAAAAGCCACCAAAACGCGGGACACAGGCGCAAACTTGCGCGCCGCGACCAGCACAGGCACAGGCACCGATGTACCGCGCACAATCCGCTCAAGGTTCGACCCCAAATGCCCCTTGGCAAAATTCGCGGCCTCGCCACGCTTGCCAATGACGATCAGGTCGAAATCACTGCCCAACTCTTCCAGCAGATCGCCGTGCCGCAGGCGCGTGGAGGCCGCGACCCCTGCCCCCGCCAGCACCGCCTTGCCATCCTCCAAAATCGCGCGCCCCCGCTGCATCCCCAGCTTGGCCCGCTGCGCATCCAGTGCCGCCAATTCCTCCAGCAACGCCGTCCGCGCGCCAAGACGGAGCGAGCCTGACAAATCCTGCTGTCCCGCCTCACGCCGCCCCAAAACATGCAACAATTCCACGCCCGATCCCAGCCGCGCACCCGCCCAAGCCGCCAAATCACACACCGAATGCGCGTAAATTGATCCATCTACCAATGCGATGATCTTCATTTTGCTAATCCTTTAATGTGCCAGCATCTTATCCAACGCGCCCGGTTTGTCATGCAGCGCCAATTCATCGACGATGGTTTCCGACGCCTCGTTCATCCCCACAATCTCTACCTCGGCCCCGTCACGGCGAAACTTCAGCACCGCCATATCCAACGCCGCCACGGATGAGATATCCCAGATATGCGCGTCCGACACGTCAATCACCACGCGGTCCAAGACCTCGCGGAAATCAAACGCTTTCATGAAATCCTCGACGCTGGCAAAAAACAACTGCCCTTCAACCTTATAGGTCCGTTCCGCCCCATCCGCCGACAAGCTGCTGGAAACACGGAACAATTGCGCAATCTTTCCGGCAAAAAATATCCCCGACAACAGCACGCCAATCCCCACACCAATCGCAAGGTTATGCGTGTAAATCACCGCAGCCACTGTGGCCAACATCACCACCGAACTGGATGTCGGATGCGTGCGCAGCGCCAAAACCGACGACCATGAAAATGTGCCGATACTGACCATAATCATAATCGCCACCAGCGCCGCCATCGGGATCTGGCTGACCCAATCACCCAATCCGACCACAAACACCAACAGCATCACGCCGGCGACAAAGGTCGAAAGCCGCCCCCGCCCGCCGGATTTCACGTTGATAATGCTCTGCCCGATCATCGCACAGCCCGCCATCCCGCCGATAAACCCCGTTGCGGTATTGGCCAAACCCTGCCCGATACACTCTTGGTTACGGTCCGAACTCGTGTCCGTCAAATCATCCACAATGTTCTGCGTCATCAGGCTTTCCAGCAACCCCACCACGGCCACCGCCAGCGAATAGGGGAAAATGATCTGCAAAGTCTCAAACGTCAGCGGAATATCGGGGATCAGAAACACCGGCAACGTGTCCGGCAACGCCCCCATATCGCCCACCGTCCGCACATCCCACCCGAAATACAGCACCAACGCAGTCAGCACCACAATCGTGACCAAAGGCGATGGTACCGCCTTGGTAACATACGGAAAAAGATAGATAATTCCCAAGCCTGCTGCCACCAAAACATAGGTCAGCCACGTCACGCGCGAAGGGTCCAACTCCGGCACCTGCGCCAAAAATATCAAGATCGCCAGCGCGTTCACAAACCCCGTCATCACCGACTTGGACACAAAGCGCATCACCCGCCCCAGCTTCAAAAGCCCCGCGCCAATCTGCAAAAGCCCCGCCAACACCGTCGCGGCCAGCAAATACTCCAACCCGTAATCGCGCACCAATGTCACCATCAGCACCGCAGTCGCCGCCGTCGCCGCCGAAATCATCCCCGGCCGCCCGCCCGTGATCGCGCAAATCACCGCAATCGAAAAACTGGCATAAAGGCCAACCTTAGGGTCCACCCCCGCAATGATCGAAAACGCAATCGCCTCGGGGATCAGCGCAAGCGCCACCACCAACCCCGACAGCAAATCCGCGCGGATATTCCCAAACCATTGCTGGCGATACAAATGCAGTGACATCATTGGTGGCTTTTTCCCCGACAGCAGATCCGTTCAAACAGGCGCCCTCCCTACAGGCAACCCCGCAAAATGCCAACCCATCGGCCAAATTCAGCGCGCCGCCCCCGCTTTCTTTTCGGTCCAAATATCCCGGGGGAATTGGCCGCAAGGCCAAGGGGGCAGCGCCCCTCCCTTTTGCGCCGCCCCCCAACCAGCTTCTTCTTCCCTACGCCGCCATTTCCTGCGAAACTGCGCAAACCCATTAGGACGCCGCCCATGCCCCTGCCTTCCGCTTTCCAAGTCTCGCTACACCCCGCGCGCACCGCCCAACCCCAAGCCGCCGATGCCCTGCGCACAGCAATCCTGACAGGCACCCTGCCACCGGGCACCAAAGTGTCGGAACAAGAGATTGCCGATGCCATCGGCACCTCGCGCCAACCCGTGCGCGAAGCGTTTTTGCGCCTGTCTGGCGAAGGCCTGCTCGACATCCGCCCCCAACGCGGCACCTTCGTGTCCAAAATCACCGTGGCCGAGGTGCTGGACGCCCGTTTCGTGCGCGAAGCGGTCGAGGCGGATTTGATCCGCCTTGCCTGCCAACGCGCCGATGCCCCAGCCATCGCGGGCCTGCGCGATCTGCTCACCTTGCAGGCCGCCGCCCCAGATCCGGCCAGCTTTATGGCACTTGACGAATCTTTTCACCGCGCCATCGCCCAAATCGCAGGCAAGGCCCGCGCATGGGATCATCTCCAGCGGCTCAAATCGCAAATGGACCGCGTGCGGTTCCTGCAGCTTCAAGACTTTCCCATCCCCACCCTCATCGCGCAACACAGTGCGATGGTCGACGCGATTGCGGCACAAGATACGGCTAGCGCCGAAACCACCCTGCGCGCCCATCTGCGCCTGATCGAGGCCGATCTGCCCGGCATCCAAGCCGCCCACCCCGATTATTTCACAAACAGCTAAAGGCTCAGCAACCCGCGCTCGCCCGCACCAAACCGGCGCAGCACCGCCGGATACAGTCGATGCTCCTGCACCAAAACGCGCGCGGCCAAATCCTCAGGGCTGTCTTGCGGCAACACCGGCACCACAGCCCGCCCCAACAGCGGCCCATCGTCCAGCACAGCCGTCACCTCATGCACCGAACATCCGGCTTCCGTATCCCCTGCCGCAATCGCGCGGGCATGGGTATGCAGCCCCGGGTATTTCGGCAAAAGGCTAGGGTGAATGTTCAACATCCGCCCCTCAAACCGCGCGACAAAGGCAGGGGTCAGCACCCGCATGAACCCTGCAAGGCACAAAATATCAGGTTTGGCCGCCAAAATCGGCTCTAACAGTGCCGCCTCAAACGCCGCACGGTCGCCCTTGAACGGCCGATGGTCCACCGCCGCCGTGGCAATCCCCATCTCGGCGGCGCGCTTCAAACCAGCCGCCTCGGGGTCATTCGACGCCACCAAAACGGGCCGGCACGGGTGGTCTCTCACCATATCATGGCACAGCGCCACCATGTTCGAACCACCCCCAGAAATCAGGATGGCGACCCGCTTCACAGCAAACGGCCCTTGTAGATCACACCCTCACCCGGCACGACATGGCCCATCGCAACGACAGTTTCACCATGGCTGCGCAGCAATGCCGTCACCGCCTCGGCGCGGTCTGCCTTGACCACCAGCATCATCCCGATGCCGCAGTTAAAGGTTTTCAGCAACTCCGGCTCTGACATCCCTGCCGTTTCCGCCAACCAACGGAAAACAGGCGGCAGCGTCCACGCCGACAAATCAATTTCGCAGGCCAACCCTTCAGGAATCACCCGCGGCGGGTTTTCGGTCAAACCCCCACCCGTGATATGCGCCAAGGCATGCACGCCACCTGCCCGCACGGCAGCCAACGCCTGCTTTACATACAACCGCGTCGGCGCCAGCAACGCCTCGCCCAAAGTGCCTGCACTGAACGGGCAATCCGCATCCCACGCCAGCCCCGAAATTTCGACCACTTTGCGCACGAACGAATAGCCGTTCGAATGCACCCCGTTCGACGCCAGCCCCAGCAACACATCGCCCGCGCCAACCCCTTCGGGCAAGGCGGTGCCACGTTCCATCGCGCCCACGGCAAAGCCTGCAAGGTCAAAATCGCCCTTGTGGTACATCCCCGGCATTTCTGCCGTCTCGCCACCAATCAGCGCACAACCCGATGCCTCGCACCCCGCCGCAATCCCTTCGATAATCCGCGTGGCTTGGTCCAGCTCCAACTTGCCCGTCGCGAAATAATCAAGGAAAAACAAAGGCTCGGCCCCTTGGCATACAAGGTCGTTCACGCACATCGCCACCAAATCCACACCGATCGTATCCACATTGCCGGTATCAATCGCGATCCGCAGCTTGGTGCCCACACCGTCCGTTGCGGCCACCAAAATCGGGTCAACATAGCCCGCCGCCTTCAGGTCAAACAGCGCGCCAAACCCGCCCAGTCCCGACATGGTGCCAGACCGCGCCGTCCGCTTGGCTGCCGGTTTGATCCGTTCCACCAGCGCATTGCCCGCGTCAATATCCACACCTGCATCGGCATAGGTCAGCCCGTTTTTGCCCGTCATATCCGCCCCCGGCGTTGCTGGTCCCGATAGGGCCCAAGGATTCCCGCCTCAGTTAAACGATCCCTGCGTCAGGTACAACAAAACCCGACACAAAGGCGCAAATACTCGCCCAAAAACACAAAACGCCCGCAGGTCAGCGGGCGTTCTGGATCAGCCAGATTATTGGTTCGAACAGGCGGCAATCAATCGTCGTCGCCGTCATCCGCGTCATCATCCTTGGCCACACCATTGCCGCCACCACCTTGGCCGCCCCCACGACGCAGCTTCAGGATCAGGATTTCGGCATTGCCTTCCTCACGTTGGCGGTTGACCTTCATCTTCCCCAACGGCGGCAGGTTCAGCTCTTCGCCCGCCGAAAGCGCATCGCCCAGCACGCCCAATGCGGCCTCAACAATCAGCTTCACGTCTTTTTTCTTGGCACCGGATGCTTTGACAATCCGTTCCACCAGCTCTTGCTTTTTCAGCATTACGGGTCCGTTTCCGTCACCCGCAGCAGCGGTCGCACTCGGCCCATCGTCCGAATTCAGCGGCCCCGACACAACCGATATCGTCGGCACAACAACAGCGGCCGCCTTGATGCTTGGCGCAGGAATCCCGCGCGGTGGGGCTGGTTTGGTGCTTGCGGCGGTGGCTGCCTTGGCGGTGGCGGGTTTCGATGCACCACCTTTGGCTGGTGCGCTTTTGGGTGTGGCCATGATGGCTCCTGCTTCTATTTTGTCCCTGTATGGAAACAAACTAACCCGCTTTTTTGCGTTTGGGAACGGGGGAATATTCCAAAACTTTTCTCCCGTTACGAAAAAGGCGCGCCCTTGCGGACGCGCCTTTCGATTTCTCAATCGATCCCGATCTTAATGGGCAGTGGCTTGCGCGCCTGCGTCACCAGCCTTTGCCAGCCGTGCTGCCGCCGCCGCTTCTTCGGCCGCTTCGTCCCATTCCACAGGTTCGGGCTGGCGCACCAGTGCCAGTTTCAACACTTCACGCACATGCGTCACCGGAATAATGGTCAGGCCCTCTTTCACATTGTCCGGAATTTCGGACAGGTCTTTCTCATTCTCCTGTGGGATCAACACGGTCTTAATCCCGCCCCGTAGCGCCGCCAGCAGCTTTTCCTTCAAGCCGCCAATCGGCATTGCATTCCCACGCAGGCTTACCTCGCCCGTCATCGCAATATCCTTACGCACAGGAATTTGCGTCAAAACGGAAACAATCGATGTGACCATCGCCAAACCAGCACTCGGCCCGTCCTTGGGCGTCGCCCCGTCCGGCACATGGACGTGGATATCAATCGTTTCAAACTTCGGCGGTTTCACACCGATTTCGGGGCTAATGGACCGCACATAGGACGCGGCCGCATCAATCGACTCCTTCATCACATCGCCCAGCTTGCCCGTGGTCTTCATCCGGCCCTTACCAGGCAGGCGCAGCGCCTCGATCGACAGCAATTCACCGCCCACGCTCGTCCAGGCCAAGCCCGTCACAACACCGACCTGATCGGTCGCTTCGGCCAGCCCATAGCGGTGCCGTTTCACGCCAAGGAAGCTTTCCAGCCCCTCAATCGTAACCTTCACCGCTTTGGTTTTCGCCTTCACAATTTCGGTCACGGCCTTACGCGCCAGTTTCGCCAGCTCGCGCTCAAGGTTCCGCACGCCGGCTTCCCGCGTATAGGTGCGGATCACTTCCAGCAGCGCATCATCGGCAACCGAAAACTCGCCTTTGCGCAGCGCGTGGTTCTTGATCTGCTTGGGGATCAAATGCTGCTTGGCAATCTCGCGCTTTTCATCCTCGGTATAGCCCGAAAGCGGAATAATCTCCATCCGGTCCAGCAAAGGCGATGGCATGTTATAGCTGTTGGCCGTGGTCAAGAACATCACGTTCGACAGATCATACTCCACCTCAAGATAGTGGTCGGTAAAGGTCGCGTTTTGTTCAGGGTCCAACACCTCCAGCATCGCCGATGCCGGGTCGCCGCGGAAATCCTGCCCCATCTTGTCAATTTCATCCAGCAAAATCAACGGATTGGTGGTCTTCGCCTTTTTCAGCGCCTGAATAATCTTGCCGGGCATCGACCCGATATAAGTCCGGCGGTGACCGCGAATTTCAGACTCGTCGCGCACGCCACCAAGCGAAATACGAATAAATTCGCGCCCCGTGGCCTTGGCAACCGACCGGCCCAACGACGTTTTCCCAACACCGGGGGGGCCAACAAGGCACAAGATCGGCCCTTTCAGCTTGGCCGAACGGGCCTGTACCGCCAGATATTCGACAATCCGTTCTTTGACCTTTTCCAAGCCATAGTGATCGGCATCCAGCACGGCTTGCGCCTTGGCCAGATCCTTTTTCACGCGAGATTTTACGCCCCACGGCACGCCCAACAACCAATCAAGATAGTTGCGCACGACAGTCGCCTCGGCGCTCATCGGGCTCATGTTTTTCAGTTTTTTGACCTCGGCATCAGCCTTTTCGCGCGCTTCCTTGGACAGCGCGGTCTTGGCAATGCGGGCCTCCAGCTCGGCAATCTCGTTCTGGCCGTCTTCGCCATCGCCAAGTTCTTTCTGAATGGCCTTCATCTGCTCATTCAAATAATACTCGCGCTGGGTCCGCTCCATCTGGGATTTCACGCGGGTTTTGATCTTTTTCTCAACCTGCAAAACGCTCATCTCGCCTTGCATGTGGCCATAAACCTTCTCCAGCCGCGCGCCAACATCCAGCGTTTCCAGCAGCGCCTGCTTATCGGCAACCTCTATCCCCAAATGGCCCGCCGCCAAATCGGCCAGCCGCGATGGTTCGCGCGTCTCGGCCACAGCAGACACCGCCTCTTCGGGGATATTTTTCTTTATCTTGGCATAGCGTTCAAACTCGTCGGCCACAGCGCGCACAAGCGCACCCACCGTCGCCGCATCGCCTGGCAATTCTTCCAAAGCCTCGGCTTCAGCTTCAAAAAACCGATCATTCTCAATGAATTGGGTGATCCGCACACGGCTTTTCCCCTCGACTAACACTTTCACAGTGCCATCGGGCAGCTTCAGCAGTTGCAAGACATTGGCCAACACGCCCGCGCGGAAAATGCCGTCCGCGTCTGGGTCGTCCACGGTCGGGTCCATCTGGCTTGACAGCAGTATCTGGCGATCCTCGGCCATCACCTCTTCCAGCGCGCGGACCGATTTTTCGCGCCCTACAAACAGCGGCACAATCATATGCGGAAACAGCACAATATCGCGCAACGGCAATACCGGATAGCTGGGGGATTTTACGTCGCTCATCTCATTTCCTTCCTTGGCAGGAAAACCATGCCCCGACAGTTCGGCAGCAATCGGCTTTCCCCTCTCTGGTCACTATATCTGGTGCTGCGGGATAGGGCTGTCAACCAGCCCGACCCGAATTCCCGCAATCATGCGCCCATCATTCCAGCGCAGCAAGACCAGAATATGGGGAATTTGTCAGAAAACTGATCCCAATCACGAAACCGGCAACAAGGCCGCCGCAATCCGGCGTCCTTCGGACAACAGCACATTATAGGTCCGCGCTGCCGCAGGCGAATTCATCACCTCAACACCAATCCCCGCCGCCTCCAGCGCAGATCGAAAGGCTACGGGAACATGGGCAATCTCGGTTCCCATGCCCACAAACAGCACGTCGATCCGACCCACAAGAGCCAACGGACCAGCGGTATCGTCAAGCCCCCCCCAAGGTCCCGCATCCCACGGCGTCACCAACACCGCGCCATGCAGCACCTGCCCCGCCACACGAAAGAACCCCGGCCCATAGCTGTCTATAGGCTGGGCATTGTCATAAGTTACTTCGGTCAGGCGCATCTCGGCTCCTTACGCATCAGGTCAAACATAGTCCGCTTACGCATCAATATTGGCATATTCCGCAGGCGTACCCTTACCGCCCTTCGGCTTGTCCGACCGGTCCAACCCGATAAACAACACGATGTTCTTGGCCACATAAACCGACGAATAGGTCCCCAAAATCACCCCGATGAAAATCGCAAGGCTGAACCCGCGAATAACATCGCCGCCCCAGATCAGCATCGCCCCCAGCGCCATCAATGTGGTCCCCGAGGTCATGATCGTCCGGCTCAACGTCTCGTTCACCGACAGGTTCATCACTTCGCGCAGCGGCATGGATTTGTATTTGACCAAATTCTCGCGCAAACGGTCAAACACCACCACCGTATCGTTGATCGAATAGCCCAAAATCGTCAGCAAAGCCGCAACGATGGTCAAATCGAACTTCCACTGGAACACGGCAAACAGGCCGATCACAATAATCATATCATGCAGCAGCGCCAAAACCCCGCCCAGCGCGAACTGCCATTCGAACCGCAGCCAGATATAGATCAGCACACCAATACTGGTCGCCGCCACCGCCATGATCGAGGTCCAGACCAGCTCGGCCGAAACCTTTGGCCCCACCGATTCCACCGAAACCACCTTCAGCGCAGGATCCAACGCGACCAATGCGCCCTCGACCGAGGCCAGCGTTTCCGGCGTCACCGCCTCATACCCGTCTTGCGCGCCAATGCGCACCTGCGCCACATGCTGATTATCGCGGAATGACGGGTCAAACACCTCGGTAATCGCCACATCCCCCACATCCAACCCGCTTAAAGCGGTCCGGTAGGCCCCCACATCAATTGCCGTGGTGCTGTCGGTGCGAATGGTCGTGCCACCCTTAAAGTCGATGCCAAAGTTGAGTCCCATAAAGGCCCAAGCCGCAATCGCCACCACCATCAGCACAATCGACCCGCCAAAGGTCAGCCATTGCCAGCGGAAAAAGTTGAATTTGGTCGTTTCAGGAACGAGCTTCAGACGCCATGCCATGTTCGGCTCTCCTTAAAGGTCAAGGGTCTTGGGACGGCGCCAGCCGAACCAGACCGAGATGAGCAACCGCGTCACGAAAATCGCGCTGAACACCGATGTGATAATCCCGATACCCAAAACCACCGCAAACCCGCGCACTGGTCCCGCACCAAAGAAAAACAGCGCCGCAGCCGTGATGAAGGTGGTGACATTGGCGTCGATGATCGCCGACATCGCCTTTTCATAGCCAATTTCAATTGCCCGCGCCGGTCCTTTGGCGGTTTTCATTTCTTCGCGAATACGCTCAAAAACCAGCACGTTGGCATCCACCGCCATACCGATGGTCAAAACGATCCCCGCAATCCCGGGCAGCGTTAGCGTGCCACCGATCATCGTAAGGATAGCAAAGATCAGAGCGATGTTGATGGCCAGCGCCGTATTGGCAAAGACGCCAAACAGCCCATAGGACGCAACCATATAGATGCCAACAATCACAATGGCGATCACCGCCGCAACCTTGCCCGCATCAATACTATCTTGCCCCAGCTCCGGCCCAACGGTGCGTTCTTCCAAGAACGTCATCTCGGCAGGCAAAGCCCCTGCCCGCAGCAGCACGGCCAGATTGGTGCTTTCTTCAACGCTAAAGCTGCCGGTGATAATCCCCGACCCACCCGCAATATGGCTTTGGATCACCGGGGCGGAAATCACCTCATTGTCCAACACAATCGCAAAGGGGCTGCCGATATTGTTGGCAGTATAATCACCAAACAACCGCCCGCCCGCAGGGTTGAACCGGAAACTGACCGCGGGGCGGTTGTTTTGGTCAAACGCAGGCTGCGCATCGGTCAAATCCTCGCCGGTGACAACGGGGGTCTGTTCTACAATGTAAAACTGCCCCTCTTCGTCCATCGACGGCAACAACAGGTTGCGCGGCCCTGGGTTCGCGCCTGCATCCGCTGTCCGCCCGACCACGGGGTTGAACGTAAGCTTTGCCGTAGTCCCGATCAGCGCCTTCAATTCCGATGCCGACCCGATGCCGGGCACCTGAATCAAAATCCGGTCTTCGCCTTGGCGCTGGATCGTGGGTTCGCGTGTGCCCGCCGCGTCCACACGGCGGCGAATAATTTCCAGCGATTGCTGGATGGTCCGGTTGTCTGTGGCCACGCGCTCGGCCTCGGACAGTTGTACGATAATCTCGGCCCCGTCTACCGTTACCTCAATGTCATTCTGCCCGACACCCGTTAGCGACACCACCGGGGTTGCCAAGGCATTTACGGCTGTCAAGGCTTGTTGAATACCTTCGGGCTTGGAAATCGCCACCCGCAACACACCGGGCACCGATGGCTGGCGGCGCACATTGCCAACCTCGTCGCGCACGTCGCGCAACGCATCGCGCACCAAAGGCCACATCGCGTCAATCCGCGCCTCATAGACATCGCCCACTTGCACTTCGGCCAGCAAATGTGCCCCGCCGCGCAGATCAAGCCCAAGGTTTACCAAGCCAGACGGCATCCAGTTTGGCCACATGGCCACTGCTGCCGCCTGTTCCGGCGTCCCTGCCCCCCCACGGGCCTCTACCGCCAAAACGGCGTCGTTATGCGTCTCGACCGAGCTGTAAAACAGGTTCGGCACGGCGATCATAACCCCAAGGGCACACAGCCCAATGATTATGACACGCTTCCACAGCGGTATATGCAACATGAATAGGGGCTTTCTGAACTTAGGCCGCTGCGGGTTCGGTCTTGGACATAACCTGCGCAATTGTGTGCTTCAGCACTTTAACCTTCACACCGTCGGCAATCTCTACCTCGATGATCCCGTCCTCGGCCACTTTCACGACCTTGCCCACAATACCGCCCTGCGTCAGCACTTGGTCGCCACGGCGCAGCGCCTCAACCATCGCCTTATGCTCTTTCAGCTTTTTCTGCTGTGGGCGGATCAACAGAAAATACATGATCGCGAAAATCAGGATCAATGGCATCAGCGAAGTCACGGCGCCCATCGCACCACCAGCAGCCTGAGCGTAAGCAGGAGTCACAAACATATCAAAATTCCTCTCGGTCGGTGGGGCGCTGTACAGCATTTCCCCTGATTTATCGCCGCGCACCCTATATCCGGTGCGTCCCATCCGCAAGGCAGCACCACTGCCCATCCCGCGCCATATAAGCCCGACCAATGCGAATGTGTAGCCCGCCTGTGGGAAAAACAAATTTCGCGTTAAAATGCCTTGCTGATCTGGGTGCCGCTCGGGGGGGTGCCCTTGGGCCGCGCACAGGGCCAGCCGTTGGGGCCGTTTTGCCCCGCTTCAACGCGCTGGCGTTGCATTTGTCGGCGCACACCCCGCCGCCAACCGCTTTGCAACAATGCCACCGACAGGCTTTGCGCCACCAAGGCTTTTTGCCACCGCCGCTCTGGGATCATCCGTGCGGGCACCGCCAAGGCCTCGCGCTGTGCGGCTTTGGGAAACAAAGTCTCGATCTCCTCACGCGCGGCCTGTGGCAACATCCGCAACGCCTCGGCCCCAAGCAGCAGGCTCTCCGATGGCGCGCCCTCGGCAAACACAATCTGATGGCTGTCAAACAGCAGATGGATATAGTCCACCGCCCCCACATCCGTATCAATCACAATCCCCGGCAATCCCACCAACCGGATCGCGGGCAACAACACCTCGCCCGCACCACACACCTGCTGCGCCAGATCAGATGACACCACCATCCGGTGCTGGCGCGACACCAGCAAATCGCGCTCCGGCACCCCCGCCCCCAAGGCCCCCGCCGCAATCCGTACCGGACACAGCTTCTCATTCCCCGCCATCTCGGCCACCTCAACCCGCCGCCGCCCGATCCACCGCACCGGCTGCAACCCGCCGTCCCGCGTCCAGATCAAATCACCTTCCACCAGATCCGCACAATCACGCGGCCCCTCTGCCGTCTCGATCAACGTCCCCGCCGTAAAACACGGCACCCCCGTGATCGTGATGGTAATCACCTGCGTATCCGACCCCAACGCATCCGTCACCCGCACCACAAACGTATCGATCAGCGTCGCCCCCGCCCCCAGCGCATCCACCGTCGCATTGGTATCGTCCAGATCATAGCTCCAAACCCCCGCCGCATTGATACTCACCGACCCGAAACTTGCCCCGCTATTGATCGCCCAAGTGTTCGCAAACCCGTTGGCCGTCTCGGTCAACGCCCCCGTAATCACAGCGCCGCTATCCTCCAGCACCGCCCCCGTAAATGTCCCTGTGATATTAGGCGCTGCCATCTTGCGCCCCCTCGTCCAGCATCCGCCGGAACTGGCCAACCCCATAGGATTTGACCTGCACCTCCACACTGCCCTTGGGCCGCGACCACTCGACAATGCGGTAGCGCGTGCCCTCCTTATTGTGCCACAGCGTCCGCACGCGGGTCAGATCGGGGTTCTGCGTCAACATCGGCACAATCTGGTCCACATGGCCAAAAGGCGCCAGAAAATCCACCAACCAAACCGACCCGCCCCCATTCCAATCCTGCGGCTCCAACGCCTCATGCTCCACGGCAAACCGCCGCTCTGCCTCGGGCGACAACCCCGCCCAAGTAATCGCCGCCCGCGTAAACCCGTTTGATTTGAACAGCTTATACTGCCCCAACCGCAACGGTGCCTCAAAGCTTGCAAACAAATCCGCCATCCGGCGCGGGCGGTGAAACGTCGTCAGCCCAGCCAAATAGAACACCGCCCCAAAATCGGCCAAAAACGCCTCGGGCAGATCAAACCAGTCCTTGGGAAAAGGAACACCCTGCACCGAACCCGTCGGCGCAGACCCGCGCATTTCGGCAAAATGCCGCATGGTCGCACGGAAAAAGGGGCTCGCTTGCTGCTCTGCAGTCATATCGCGGCTCTCTTTACCAAAACGGCCAACATCCCGAAAAACAAGGAAAATCAACCAAAAACACTGCCTCAATCGCGCTCGTATCGGCGCTTGTGTGCTAACCCTAGCAGATTTTAATCAATAAGGGAATCCTAGGGCGCCCCTTTAATCGCCCCCCTACCACCGTGTCGGTCGGGCTTCCCTCCCTCACAAAAAAGGTCCCGCCACTTCCCCCGCCGTAGGGTGGGTGCAACCCACCACCCCCATTCTTCACAAATCCAACGCCCCTTGCGCGCGCGTGTCCCGCTCTTTGGCCGCCTTTTTGAACGTGTCCTGCCGCAGCGCAGGCAACCGCACCGCACGGTCGCGCAAGGCCATCGCCTGCTCAACCGTCACAATCTGGATACGCGGCACCGTTCCTTCAAATCCGTCCAGCGCACATTGCCCTGCCCCCGCCGCTTCGGTAATCATCGCTCGTGTCGGATCTGTCAGCGTCAAAAACACACCGATCTGCGCGCCTTCGCGTTCAATCACGCCCCGCAAATCGCGGATCATCGCAACCCCCACATTGTCCCCCGCCTTGACAGACACAATCGCGCGCCCCTCATGTTTCGCGCCAAACCACAGGTTGCCGTCAATCCCCTTATCGGCCCCTTTTTTCGACAGGTTCCCGGGTTGCGCGTTAATCAGCGATAGCGCCCATTTCTCGAACTCAAAGTAATAGTTCTTGTCGCCACGCCCCCGCGCCGCCATATCCCGCGCGCCCGAAATATCTTGCGGCACGCCGTGGGTGGTAAATTCCACCCCGTCAAACGCATCGCGCAACCGCTTTTCAATCAGCCCCACGGCAAGATGCGTCACATCAATGCCAATCCACTGCCGCATCAGCTTTTGCGCCGCATGCACCGTGGTCCCGCAGGCACAAAACGGGTCGATAAAACCTACCTTTGACGCCGCTTTTTAAGGCGTTGATCAGCCGAATTTAATCTGGAACAATGACAGGACATAAGTAGTTGAACAGAAGCCGGAGAACATATGAAACGATGGGGACTTCGGATCGTAGGTATAGCCGTTGCAAGCTACATAGCCCTTTATGCGTATTCGTTTTATCGCTCGGGGTACCCGAGCCTTCCCGATCTTCCAGACGGTGCATATACGCTGTCATTTAAAAGCGGGTTTCGGGCCATCATTTTAGACGCTGAAGTTCCAGAGCAGAATGGCTACAATCCGCCAAAATATTTCAGATATCTCTCAGTTGCCAATCGGAAACGCAGATATTTCGGCGTCCCGCTAGAGGTACAGCCATGGTTCAAAGACGCTTGGTCATGGTGCAAAACACCAACAGAAAATGAAGTGGCCGAACTTCAAAGCCTGCCTGATGACTTAAGGCGTCGCGTTGAAAATGCGCGATTTGAAGCAGTATGCAGACTTGATGTGGATGGCACCGAGATTTTGCGCGGTTTGGTCTTTTCCGTGCCTAGGCTCTAACGTCACAGTGTAAATACAAACTCCCCGTCGGCTTCAAAACGCGGTGTAGTTCCAGCAACCGCACCGCCGCCGCCGCATTGTTGCGCAGATGGTTGGCGTTCCTACCCACGACCCCGCCACCCGCCCCGTAGGGTGCGCATTCATTGCGCACCACCGCCCCGCACCCCCGTAGGTCGGGGTTCACCCCGACTCTGCCCCTGCCGCAAACACCCCTGCGTCCGCGTTAAAATTTGGTTAACAAAAATCCTATTACCCCATAAATTCAACCTCTTACCAAAATGTCCGCGCGCGAACACCTGCGGTCAAAATTGCCCGTTCCCCTTTTCCCCATAATCGGGCATATCTAGCCCATCCATTTAAAGGGCCGAAAAAATGCACGATATTAAGATGATCCGAGACAACCCAGCAGCCTTTGATGCCGCCCTTGCCCGCCGCGGCATGGCCCCCCTCTCGTCTCAAATCCTTGAAATCGATGCTGCCCGCCGCGCCAAAATTCTGGCCTCCGAAACCGAAACCGCCGCCCAAAACGCCGCCTCAAAACAGGCAGGCGCCGCCAAAGGGGCCGGAAATGACGCCGAATTTGACCGCCTCCGCGCCTTGGTCGCCGATAAAAAAGCCGCCATCGCCGCCTTGAATGAACAGGCCGCGATCGAAGACACCCGCCTGCGCGACCTTTTGATGGGCATCGATAACCTGCCCCTCCCTTCGGTTCCCGATGGCAAATCCGAGGCTGATAACCTTGAGCTTCGCCGCTGGGGCACCCCCCGCGCGCTCGATTTCAAACCCTTGGAACACTACCAACTCCCCGCCGCCCTCCCCGGCCTCGATTTCCAAACCGCCGCCAAACTTTCCGGCTCCCGTTTCGTTGTCCTACGCGGCGCCATGATCCGCATCCACCGCGCCCTCTCCCAATTCATGCTCGACACCCATATCGAAGACCACGGCTTGAATGAGGTCTGGACCCCCGTTCTGGTAAAAGACGACGCCATGTTCGGCACCGGAAACCTGCCGAAATTCAGCGAGGACAGCTATCAAACCACCAACGGCTGGTGGCTGATCCCGACCTCCGAGGTCACGCTAACGAACACCGTCGCAGGCGACACCCTCGACGCCTCCCAGCTTCCCATCCGCATGACCGCCCACACCCAATGTTTCCGATCTGAGGCGGGATCGGCGGGTCGCGATACCAGCGGCATGCTGCGCCAGCATCAGTTCGAAAAGGTGGAAATGGTCAGCATCACCACCCCCGAAACCTCCCTCGCCGAACACGATCGCATGACCGCTTGCGCCGAGGCAATCTTGCAGAAACTGAACCTGCCCTACCGCGTGATGGTGCTTTGCACCGGCGATATGGGCTTCGGCTCTACCAAAACCCACGACCTAGAGGTGTGGTTGCCAGGCCAAGATACCTACCGTGAAATCAGCTCGGTGTCCGTCTGCGGCGACTTTCAGGCCCGCCGCATGAACGCCCGCTATAAACCCGCAGCGGGTGGCAAGCCCGAGTTTGTGCACACCCTCAACGGCTCGGGCCTTGCGGTTGGGCGCTGCTTGATCGCGGTGCTGGAAAACGGTCAGCAAGCGGATGGGTCAGTCGATCTGCCTGCCGCCCTGCACCCCTATCTACGCGGCAAAACACGGGTCACTCCAGCGGGAGAGTTGATCTAAGCCAATCCCCTGCGGCTAGCCCGCAGGCGGCCCTTAAAGCAGCTTTGGCACAGGCTTCCAATTGCGTGGCGGCAATGCCCCACCCGTCAAAGAACTCCATATCCTCATGCCTCTGGCGCAGCTCGGCGGTGCGGTGGCGGGCCATGGCGGTATAGCTGATTTTCCCATCGCCTGCATCCGAAAGCAGGATAATTACCGTCATGAACGAGTCCGGCGCTGGCTTCCAGCCTTCGGTGTAAGCATCAGTAAAGACCAGCTCTTGTTGCGGGATCAACTCCAGATAAACACCCTTGTTCTCGACCACATTGCGCCCCACATCAAAGATCGTGGTGAACCGCCCGCCAACCCGCAGGTCAATATCACATGCGGTCACCTTATGCGGAGCGGGAACAAAGAAATGGGAGATGTGCGCGGCTTGGGTCCAACAGTCGCAAATCACGACGCGCGGCACGGCCAGGATCCGGGTAAAGCTTAGGTCTGTTGCAGCGTCCAAGTCTATAATCCGACCTTGCAAAGGTTAGTCCCGCGAACCGAGTTAGCTGCCCAGAATGATACGAACATAGTTGCGGGTTTCTGCATAGGGCGGGATACCCGCATGTTTTTCAACGGCACCCGGCCCCGCGTTGTAAGCGGCCAGCGCCAGCCGCCAACTGCCGAATTTATTGTACATCATGCGCAAATAACGTGCGCCGCCCTCAAGGTTTTGATGCGGATCGTTAATGTTTACGCCCAATTTGCGCGCGGTCCCGGGCATAAGCTGTGCAAGCCCCGTGGCACCGGCATGGGATTGCGCCGATGGGTTCCAACCGGATTCCTGTTGAACCAGCCGCAAAAACAGGTCTTCGGGAATGGAGTGTTTGCGCGCAGCGGCCTTGGCCACCGCCAAATACTCCCCTTTGTAACTGCCACGAAACCTAGGAACAGTGGCATCTTTGGGCACCACAATCGGGTTCGGCTGCAAGCGTACCGAAGCCGAATACTGTTTGGATAAACGCGTATCAAGCAGCCGCGTCTGTGATTTGAACACCGCCTTGCGAGAGTTCGATTTACCAGACAATACAAGGCCTTCGGCAAGAACCGGACCAACCGATAGAATTGCTGTAATACAAATTATAAAAATTGCACGAAGCATGCGCTCGCCCTGAATCACCCCACCAATCCTTCGGATTATAGTTTAAATGGCCACAATAGCCAGCCCTTCACAGGCTTGCGGCGGTGCGTTGTTGGCACTGTTGGGGCGGATTGGGTCCATTTTGCGGCCCTTAAACATGGCGACCTTGTTGCGGCGCGGGGCGAGCAGGGATATAGCATTTGTTAACCAGTTTCGGCGAAGGTGCCGAAGGCGGGAACGGAATCAGGCACAGCCAAGACTGTGCATCACTTTGGCGGGGGGCCACATGGCTGGATCAGTAAACAAAGTTATCATCGTTGGAAATCTGGGCCGCGACCCCGAAGTGCGCACCTTTGGCAATGGTGGCAAGGTGGTAAACCTGAACATCGCCACGTCCGAGACATGGCGCGACAAAGCCAGTGGCGAGCGGAAAGAGCGGACCGAATGGCACCGCGTGTCGATTTTGAACGAGGCGTTGGGCGGGATTGCAGAAAAGTATCTGCGCAAAGGCTCGACGGTTTATATCGAAGGCCAGTTGGAAACCCGCAAGTGGCAGGACCAATCAGGTGCCGAGAAATACACGACCGAAGTGGTGCTACGCCCCTATCGCGGCGAATTGACCCTGCTTGGCGGTCGCAATGATGGCGGATCGGGCGGCGGGTCCGGCGGCGGATCGGGCAATGACGGCGGTTATGAAGGCGGCGGTTATGAAGGCGGCGGCTCTTCGGGAGGGTCAAACCGTGGCGGTGGTGCGTCTTCGGGCGGCGGTGGCCGGTCTGACATGGATGATGAAATCCCGTTCTAAGTACGATTTGGCCGGATGAAACGGAAAAAGGGGCCAGCCCCCCCCCGCGCGCCCTGCCCTTTGATGGTCAGGGCGCTTTCATTTGGTGCAACCTCTGGACGCCCGCAGAATAATTCCCTATATATTCAGTCAGAATAATACGTGAGGCCAAGATGAACCAACCACAGGACCGCATCGAAGGCACGCCTTTGATCAAGCCATCGACAACAGATCACCCGCTGTATGACCAAGTGGTCGAAGCATGTCGCACAGTGTTTGATCCGGAAATTCCGGTGAACATTCACGACCTTGGCTTGATCTATACAATTGAAATTTCTGATGAAAATGAAGTCGAAATTTTGATGTCGCTGACCGCTCCGGGCTGCCCCGTTGCAGGCGAGATGCCAGGCTGGGTTGCTGACGCGGTAGAGCCGTTGGCAGGTGTAAAGTCAGTCAATGTCGGCATGACGTTTGAGCCGCCTTGGGGGATGGAGATGATGTCGGACGAGGCACGACTTGAACTCGGTTTTATGTGAGCCTGTCATAGCGCCGGACTTGAGATTGCCGCCCAAATTCCTATATTGAAGATATCGATATAAAGGACGACCAAAATGTTCGGTATTCCCGGAAAAGCCGCAGTAACCCTGACCCCCGCCGCGACCAAGCAAATCGCGCGCCTTATGCAAAAACAAGGGTCGACCGGCCTGCGCATCGGGGTGAAAAAGGGCGGCTGCGCGGGTATGGAATACACGATGGACTATGTGACATCGGTTAACCCACTGGACGAAACGGTTGAACAAGACGGCGCGCGGGTGATGATTGCACCGATGGCGCAGATGTTCCTGATCGGGACCGAAATTGACTATGAAACCTCATTGCTCGAGGCGGGGTTCAAATTTCGTAACCCCAATGTGGCCGAGGCATGCGGTTGCGGTGAATCGATCAAATTTAAAGACGCGTGATCCGTTAAACCGTTTGGCGCTGTGCATGGGGCGAAAACCGAGCCTCCGGCGGAGGTATTTTGACCAAGATAAAATGCCACGGTTTGATCCGTTCCCAAAGCCTGAAATATCCCGTAAACCTAGTGAAACAGGTTTGGAGGGACGGATATGCGTAAACTGGCGGCTGGAAACTGGAAGATGAACGGCTCGGCTGCGGCACTGGCCGAGGTGAAGGCTTTGATTGCGGCCCATCCGGCAACAAGTTGCGATATGCTGTTGTGCCCGCCTGCGACATTGGTGGCGCGCATGGCGGAAGTGGCGACCGGATCGGCCCTGAGCGTTGGTGGGCAAGATTGCCACGCACAGGGTTCGGGTGCGCATACAGGCGATATTTCGGCGCAAATGTTAGTGGATGCAGGTGCTAGCCATGTGATCCTTGGCCATTCCGAACGCCGCGCCGACCACTTGGAAACGGATGCTTTGGTTCAGGCCAAAACGATTGCCGCCCAAGCCGCTGGTTTGACGGCGATTGTCTGTGTGGGTGAAACCGAGGCGCAGCGCGATGCGGGTAAGACGCTGGCAGTGATTGGCGGCCAACTTGACGGATCTTTGCCGCCAGATATGAATAGGCCAGATGCTTTGGTGATTGCCTATGAACCCGTTTGGGCCATTGGCACTGGCCGCACCCCCACTTTGGACGAAGTTGCCGAGGTTCACGCGCATATACGCGCCGCGGTTATCAATCGCTACGGGGCGGCGGCGCAGGGCATGCGGCTTCTCTATGGCGGGTCGGTCAAGGCGTCGAATGCGGCGGCGATTTTTGCGCTGCCGAATGTTGATGGCGCGTTGGTGGGGGGCGCAAGCCTGAAGGCCGCCGATTTTGCGCCGATTGTCGCGGCCCTGACCCAAGCGTGAACGCAATGCAAAGCCTGTCGCAATCACCAAACGATCCGGACTTTGTCCAGAATCCCTATGCGTTTTATGATCGTGCCCGCGCCGCTGGCCCGTTCTTTCACTGGCAAGAGTATGGCAAAACCTGTGCCACCTCTTACGCCGCCGTAAATGCCATTCTGCGCGACCGGCGGTTTGGGCGTGAAATACCTGCCGATCAGCAACCCGAAATCGCGCCGCACACTATGCCGTTCTATGCGGTCGAGGCGCATTCGATGCTGGAACTGGAACCGCCGCGCCACGCACGCCTGCGCGGTTTGGTCATGCGCGCCTTTACCTCACGTCGCATCAACGCGCTTGCCCCCGAAATTGCGCAACTGACCCATGACCTGATTGACGCCTTCCCCAAGGGTGATTTCAACTTGCTCCAACATTTCGGCCAGAGCCTGCCGGTGACCATTATCGCCCGCCTTTTAGGGGTCCCCGAAGACATGGGCGATGACCTTTTGCGCTGGTCCAATGCGATGGTGAAAATGTACATTGCTGGCCGCAGCCGCGCGGTTGAAGATGCCGCAGCCGATGCAAGCCGCGATTTTAGTACCTTTATGCGCAGCTATGTGGATGCGCGGCGCAACCAGCCTGCCGATGATCTGATCACCCATTTGATCGCCGCCGAGGAAGATGGCGAGAAACTTTCAACAGATGAGCTGATCACCACCTGCATCCTGCTCTTGAATGCGGGGCACGAGGCGACGGTGCACACCATCGGCAACGGCGTGAAAACGCTGCTTGAAACCGGCACCGCCATTGACGCAGCCCCGATCGAGGCTGTGGTCGAAGAGATCATCCGCTTTGATCCCGCGCTTCACATGTTCACCCGCTATGCCTATGAAGACGTAGAGGTGATGGGCCACGTAATCCCTAAAGGGTCCGAGGTGGCGCTGCTGCTGGCCGCAGCTAACCGTGACCCGGCCGCTTTTGACGCGCCTGATCAGTTCAACCCAAACCGCGCGGCAAAAGCAAACCTCAGCTTTGGCGCAGGCCTGCATTTTTGCGTCGGCGCCCCTTTGGCGCGGCTGGAATTGCAAGTCGCGCTGCCAATCTTGTTTGACCGCCTGCCAAACCTGCGGCTATCCACCCCACCCCGCTATGCGGATCTGTACCATTTCCACGGCCTTGAACGCCTGATGGTCACGGCCTGACCTGCTATTTCATCTTGGTAAAAATACCTTTGGGGGGTGAATTTGCCGTCAGGCAAAGAGGGGGGCAAACAGCCCCCCTGCCCCGCCTTTAGACAGGCAAAACCGTGGTCGACTTAATCTCTTCCATCGACAGCAACGCCGTCACATTGAAAATCCGCACCTCGGAAATCAGTGCTTGATAAAAGATGTCATAGGCACGCGCATTTTTGACCCGCACTTTCAGAATGTAATCAATATCCCCCGCCAGCCTGTGCGCCTCCAGCACCTCGGGCCGCTCTTGCAAGGCGCGCAGAAACTTGGCCTGCCAATCCGCCTCATGTTCCGACGTGCGGATCAGCACGAAGAAACAGGCCTCTAACCCCAACGCTTCGGCATGCAGCAAAACTGTTTGGCGCGTGATAACGCCGTCTTCTTTCATCCGCTTGATGCGATTCCAGACGGGCGTCTTGGACGACCCCACTTTGCGGGCAATTTCGTCTAAACTTTGCGCTGCATCATCTTGCAACTCCGCAAGGATTTTCCGGTCCATCTCATCCAATCGGGCTGCCATTCCAAAGATCCTGTGTTTAGCAGAACACCCATTCTGCGCTGCCTTATTATCGGAACATACGTCCTTATTGGCAAGGGTATATGGCGGAAATACGGGATAATGTTCTATATTGAGCAGGCGATAACCAAAGGAAAAGCCATGCAAAGCCTGCAAAACCCCAAAAGTGTTACCTTTGTCGGTGCAGGCCCCGGTGCTGCGGCCCATCTGACATTGGGTGCCTATCATGCCTTGCAGGCCGCCGAGGTAGTGATCCACGACCGGCTTGTCGGGCCCGAGGTGTTGGCATTGATCCCCTTGAATGCCTTGCGCGTAGATGTCGGCAAAGAGGGTTTTGGCCCGCAAACCAGCCAGAATACGATCGACGCCATCTTGGTGGCCCATGCGCAAACCGGCAAGCGCGTTGTGCGCCTTAAAGGCGGCGATTGCGGCATATTCGGGCGGCTGGACGAGGAAATGGAGGCGCTAGAGGCGGCGGGCCTGCGCTTTACCATCCTGCCCGGCCTTACCTCGGCCACCGTTGCCGCCGCTGAAATCGGCCAATCTCTGACACGGCGGGGCCGCAACACCGCGCTGCGCATTCTGACTGGCCATGACATCGCAGGTTTTGCCGATCATGATTGGGCAGGCATCGCCCGCACCAATGAGGTGACAGCGATCTATATGGGCAAGAAATCGGCCCGCTATATCCAAGGCCGTTTGCTGATGCACGGTGCCGCCGCCAATACGCCTGTGTCGATCGTCGCCAATATCTCACGCGCGGACCAACAGATCATCGGCACAACTTTGGCCAATTTGCCTGCAGCTGTCATGGCGGCCAATGGCCCCGCCGTGCTGCTTGTAGGGCTTTCGCCGCGCGCCGCCGCACGTTCCCTTTCCCAATTGCAGGAGGCCCAAGCATGAGCCGCGCATTTTCCCCTAAAGTTGTCACCGCCAATGACATGCGGTCTGGCGATGTGATCTATCTAACCGCTGACGACCAATGGTCGCCCCTCCACGCGCAAGCCGAGCTGATCGAGAATGAGGCCCATGCCCAGCTGCGATTGCTGGATGGGCAGCGCGCCAAAAATGCCGTCGGTGCCTATTTGGCCGACGCACGGCGCGGCACCAATGGCCCCGAACCTGTCCATTTCCGCGAAGCATTCCGCACCCGCGGCCCATCCAATTACCCCCACGGCAAGCAGGCAGAGCAGACCCATGTATAATTACACCGATTTCGACGACAGCTTCGTGCGCGCCCGCACTGCCCAATTCGCAGCCCAAGTCGACCGCCGCCTGTCGGGTGCGCTGACCGAGGATGAGTTCAAACCTTTTCGCCTGATGAACGGCGTCTATTTACAACTGCATGCCTATATGCTGCGGGTCGCCATTCCCTATGGCACCATAAACCCGCATCAAATGCGCACATTGGCGCAGATTGCCGATACCTATGACAAGGGCTATGGCCATTTCACCACGCGCCAGAACATTCAGTTCAACTGGCCCAAGCTGACCGATATTCCGGCGATCCTGTCCGATCTGGCCGATGTCGGGATGCACGCCATTCAGACCAGCGGCAACACCATCCGCAACGTCACCGCTGACCATTTCGCTGGGGCTGCGGCGGATGAGATTGAAGACCCCCGCCCCATCGCAGAACTGCTGCGTCAATGGTCCACGGATCATCCGGAATTTCAGTTCCTGCCCCGCAAGTTCAAAATCGCGATCACGGGGTCTTGCACCGATCGTGCCGTGACCCGCGCGCATGACATCGGGTTGCGCATGGTGCGCAATGCGGCGGGTGAGCCGGGGTTTGAAGTGATCGTTGGCGGAGGCCTTGGCCGTACACCATTTGTCGGCGCCACAGTGCGGAAGTTCCTGCCCAAAGCCGATTTGCTGCCCTATGTCGAAGCGGTTTTGTCCGTCTACAACATGCTGGGCCGCCGCGATAACAAGTACAAAGCCCGCATCAAGATCACCCTGCATGAAACTGGAAAAGAAGAGCTTTCTCGTCTGATCGAAGCGCGTTTTGCCGAATTGCGCCCGCTGTTTGGTGGCAATGATCAAGTCCTTTTGGCACAAATTACCGCGGCCTTTTCGACACCCGATTTGCGCAAGGCCGACACCAGCGCCTTTACCGCGTTTTACAAGGCGGACCCGCTGTTTCGCTCTTGGGCCGACACCAACATTGCGGCACATAAAAACCCCGATTACCGCATTGTCACCATTAGTTTGAAAAAGCACGGGGCGACCCCGGGCGATGCCACATCCGCCCAAATGCGCCTGATCGCCGATCTGGCCGAGCGTTTCGGCCATAATGAGATCCGTATCAGCCACGAACAAAACGTCATCCTGCCGCATGTTCATCTGTCGGACCTGCCCAACCTGCACGCCGCTTTGCGTGGTTCGGGGTTGGAAACCGCAAATGTCGGCCTGATTTCCGATATCATCGCTTGCCCCGGCATGGATTATTGCGCGCTTGCAACCGCGCGGTCGATCCCTGTGGCCCAAGACATCGCCACGCGTTTTGATGAACTGAAGCTGGAACATGACATTGGTCCGCTGAAAATCAAAATCTCGGGTTGCATCAATGCGTGCGGGCATCACCATGTCGGCCATATCGGGATATTGGGATTGGACCGCGCAGGCGTAGAAAACTACCAAATCACCCTTGGCGGCGATGGCTCGGAAACCGCAGTCATTGGCGAACGCGCTGGCCCCGGCTTTGCCTACGGTGAAATCGTGCCTGCGATTGAACGCATTATCGCGGCCTATCTCGAAAAGCGCACGGACCCTGCCGAGACGTTCTTGCAGGCCTACCGTCGTCTTGGCCTTGGCCCGTTCAAAGCGGCCCTTTACCCCGACGAGGCAAAACGCGATGCCGCTTGATGGGCGTTTTGGTCCTGTGGAAACTCGCGTGGCTGGGCTGAATGCCCGCTACAAGTACCATGGAGCAACGGCGGTTTTGGAACATGCTTTGCGCGACCGTGATGTTGGTCGCGTGGCGCTTGTGTCCAGCTTTGGCGCGGAATCGGTGGTGTTGTTGCATTTGCTCTCGGTGGTGTCACCGCATACGCCTGTGCTCTTTATCGACACACAAATGCTGTTCCCCGAGACGTTGGCCTATCAAAAGACACTGGCCGAGAAGCTTTATCTAACTGAAATTCGAACATTATCTGTCACTCCCGACCAGATTTTAGCGCAAGATCCGCAAGGTAATTTACACAAATCGAACACTGACGCATGCTGCGCCTTCCGCAAAACTGCAGTGCTGGAATCCGCCCTGTCAGGTTTTGACGCTTGGATCACCGGTCGTAAACGCTATCAATCCGGCACCCGCGCGGATGTTGAATTCTTTGAGGCGGATGGCGATGCACGGCTGAAAATCAACCCTTTGGCCCATTGGTCGCCCGAGGACTTGCAAGACTACATCATCAACAACCGTCTGCCGCGCCACCCGCTTGTGGCCCAAGGCTATCCCAGCATTGGCTGCGCGCCGTGTACCAGCCCCGTCAAACAGGGCGAAGATCCACGTGCAGGACGTTGGCGTAACACGACAAAAACCGAATGTGGGATCCATTTTATCAACGGTAAAATGGTCCGAAAATCAGCAAAGGACGCAGCATGAGCACGATCGTCACCGACGCAGGCTTTCACACTGAAAACCCGATCCCCGCCTTCACCTCGCTGGCGCAACTGCCTTTTCACGAAGGCGCCATTGACCTTGCCAACACCGACGATCCCACAGCCCTTGCGCCCTATCTGGATGACCTGCGCCTGATCCGCATCGACTTTCCCAGCTTTGCCGATGGGCGCGGCTTTACCCTTGCGCGGCGCTTGCGAATGATGGGGTTCAAGGGCCGCTTGCGCGCGCGCGGGCATGTATTGGCCGATCAATACGCCATGGCGCGGCGTGTAGGCTTTGACGAGGTGGAAATTAGCGATGACCTTGCGGCGCGCCAACCTGCCGATCAATGGCTGGCCCGTGCCGATTGGCAGGCCCATGACCATCAGTCACGGCTGCGGGCCAGCTAATCCCTTTCCCCTGATACAGATCAAAGATAAACAAAGGATACCGGTTTAAGGCCGGATGAATTGCACATGACCGAAGGCCTGACCGTGACCGAATTAGCCCCTAAACCCGCCAAGCCGCATTTGCCCGATGCGCAGATCGTAACGTCCGTTAAACATTGGACCGACAACCTGTTTTCGTTCCGCGTGACACGGCCGCAAAGCTTGCGCTTCCGGTCGGGGGAATTTGTGATGATCGGGTTGATGGGCGACAACGGCAAACCCTTGCTGCGCGCCTATTCCATCGCCTCGCCAAATTGGGATGAGGAGCTGGAGTTTTATTCGATCAAGGTGCCGGATGGTCCACTGACCAGCAAGTTGCAACATATCAAGGTGGGCGATGAGATTATCTTGCGCCCCAAGCCCGTGGGAACGCTGGTGCATGACGCGCTATTGCCGGGAAAACGGGTATGGTTCTTGGCAACGGGCACGGGCCTTGCCCCCTTTGCCAGCCTGATGCGCGACCCCGAAACCTATGAAAAATATGACCAAGTCATCATGATGCACACCTGCCGCACGGCGGATGAGCTTGAATATGGCCGCCAACTGGTCGAGGAACTGCACAATGACGAGCTGATCGGCGAGATGGTCGCAGGCAAGCTGCGCTATTACCCCACAACCACGCGCGAAGAAACAGCGCAGATGGGCCGGATTACCGACAACCTGACATCGGGCAAAGTGTTCGACGACCTTGATTTGCCACGGATGAATCCTGCCGAAGACCGCGCCATGGTGTGCGGGTCGCTGGCGTTCAACGTCGATGTCAAGGCGGTGCTGGAAGGGTTTGGCCTGCGCGAAGGGGCCAATTCAGAGCCGCTGGAATATGTGGTTGAAAAGGCGTTTGTCGGTGATGGAATTTAACTAACATCTTAAATCTAAACATTAAAAAAGCCGCGCAAACTATTGCGCGGCTTAATTATTTTAAAGCAAAGCAGATCAAAGACCCATTGCCGCTTTCACTTGATCCAACACACCTTGCAGCAAAAGAGGGTTGCCAGCAGCCGTATCAACAGCCGACTTCAATGTTGCCTTGGTGGCATCATCCAAGGAAGACCCATCAATCATCGCGCCCACTTTTGCAGCGTCAAAGTTTGCAGCATCAAGCAGCTTGCTCGGGTCCATCGCATCAGCAGCAGCTGTTGCTGTATCAGCAGCTGTAGCCGCAGCATCAGCAGCAGCTTTTTCGGCAGCGTCAGCGGCTGCTTTTGCCTCTTCGGCCACTTTAGCTGCAGCTTCTTCAGCAGCCTTCATCGCCGCTTCTTCCGCAGCTTTGGCTTCTTCTGCAATCGCAGCAGCCTTTTCTTCGGCAGTCATTGCAGCTTCGTCAGCGGCCTTTTTGGCAGCTTCCTCAGCGGCTTTCAGCTCTTCTGCGGCTTTCGCAGCAGCCTCTTCAGCTACTTTAGTCGCGGCTTCTTCAGCAGCTTTCATTTCTTCGGCAGCTTTTGCAGCAGCTTCAGCAGCCGCAGCTTCAGCCGCTTTTGCTTCTTCTCCAGCCTTCATTGTGGCTTCTTGTGCCGCTTGCTGTGCTGGTACATAGCTGAACTGGTAATAGCCAAGACCTGCAGCCACTATTACGGCGGCGCCCAAAATCACACTTTTATTCATCTTTAATCTCCCATTGCCCGTCTCACAGTGACGGTTGCGGCGGTTACATGACAGAAACGTAGTGAATTGGAAAGAGTTTGCTGCACAGCAGCACAGGTAAAGGCATGTTTCCACCGAAAGGTGTTGAACAACCTGTGCGACGGGTCTATTTTGCACTGCGTAGGGGGGGAATACCCTTGCATCGATATCAATGAAAGAAGGAAGCAAACCATAGCCCGCAGACCCCACAACGCCCCGCCGCAACGCGAAACGGGCCCCCGTGTGAATGACCGCATCCGTGGCCCCGAGATCCGTTTGATCGGTGCTGATGGCGAAAACGTAGGCGTCGTGACGCCGGCGCGCGCCATGGCTATGGCCGAGGAGGCAGGGCTTGACCTTGTCGAAATCTCGCCGAATGCGGAGCCGCCGGTCTGCAAGATCATGGACTTTGGCAAATTCAAGTATGAGCAGCAAAAGCGTGAGGCAGAAGCCCGCAAAAAGCAGCACATTATTGAGATCAAGGAAATCAAGTTCCGTCCTGGTACGGACAAGCATGACTATGACGTCAAAATGCGGTCGGTGCTGAAGTTTCTGGGCGAGGGCGATAAGGTCAAGGTGACCCTGCGCTTTCGGGGCCGCGAAATGGCCCACCAGCAGCTTGGTTTGGAACTGCTGAACCGTGTGGCCGATGATGTGATCGCCGAAGAGGCCGGTAAGCTCGAAAGCTTTCCAAAGCTGGAAGGCCGCCAGATGGTGATGATGATCGGGCCAAAGTAAGCCTGCGTCATTCAAAAATTCAAAAGGGGTCGCAAACGCGGCCCCTTTTTTGTCCCAAATCACCCTTCGCGCGGCTTCGGCCTGCTGGGGATCTCCTTTAACAATCCACCTATCCCCATCGCCGCAATGTCGCGCCCCGTCACGGGCACACCACACATCACCCTCTCCAGCACCCAATCCGCCCCGTTTAGTGCGGGCGATTTGGCGCAACCTGGCAGGCCTATCACTGGTACGCGGCCTAACCGGCCAATGAACAGCAAATTTCCGGGGTCCACGGGCATGCCGAAATGCACCACCGCTCCCCCCGCCTGCCGCAACGCCGCAGGGGCCGTATCGCGCAGGTCGGACGTGGCAGATCCGGTCAGGATCAAGATCAGATCGGCCTCTCGCACCGCTCTCAGTGCTGCCGCCAAATCTGCCATCCGGTGCGCCACGACCTGCTTGGGCGCAAGCGTGCCGCCCAGCCGCGCAACACGGTCAGCCGTGACACTGTGCCCCTTGGTCCCGTCTTCATCCGCGACCGCCGTCTGTATCAGCACAACACGACGGCGCACAGGCGGGCAAACCGCAATCGCAGCCGCGCCCAATGCACAGGCCCGCGCAAGCCCGTCTTGCGGCACGGCATAGGAAATGATTTTGATTGTACCGACCATGCCACCCACCTCGACGCGTTGCCATTGTGGCACCGTGGCAAGGGTGATCATTGGTTCAGTTGCGTTCATCCGATGAATAGCGCGGGCATTCAAGCGCACAATCCCCGGCGATGCCGCAAGGATATTCACGCGCCCCGTGCCCATCGGGCGCAGCACCAGCCCCGCCGTAACTGCATCCGGCACCAAAGCGCTGGCAATGGCCAAGGCGGCCGCATCCTCATGCACATCCTGTGCCCCCAACCGCGCCACAGTGACACGCGCAATGCCAGCGGCGGCCAATTGGCCCAGCGCGTCCACATCCAGCACAATTCCTTTACGCAGGCGTTTGCCGTTTGGCAAAGCCTCGGAATGCGCCAAGATCGCGCCTTGCGCTTGGGCCAAAGGGACCTCTCCAAACTCCATCAGCGTTGCCGCAAGGTTTGGGTGATCTGCGCCATGATCGACACAGCGATCTCGGCAGGCGATTTGGCCCCTATATTCAGGCCCACGGGCGCGTGGATCCGCGCGATTTGATCCGCTGTCAGCCCGCTGGCGGTCAGTCTTTCCACGCGTTTGGCATGGGTACGGGTCGACCCAAGGCTGCCGATATAGAACGCCGGCGTCCCGAGTGACGACAGCAGTGCCGGATCATCCAGTTTGCTGTCATGGGTCAGTGTCACCACGGCCGTGCGTGCATCAGGCACAATCGCGGCCATCGCCTCATCTGGCCAATCTTCCGTTATCGTTTCGCCCGGAAACCGTGTTTGTGATCCAAAGGCCCCGCGTGGGTCAATAAGAATCGGGTCATAACCGCACGCCCGCGCCATATGCACCAAGGCTTGCGCAATATGCACAGCCCCCACTATCACCATGCGCAAGGGTGGGTTATGGACTGCGACGAACCAGCCATCCTCTTCCAGCCCTGAACGATCGCTGCGCATCCGGTCAGCAACCACGTCTGAAAGCGCATCACTGGGTCCGCTCATCAATCGGCGTTCAAATGTCTCCAGATGGGTCAATACCACCACCGGCTGACGGACCGCCCTTGCCGTAACCAAACCCTTTAAAAGCACGGGAGAGAAAGCCCCCGCAGCATCGCCGACAGGTTCCACCAACACCCGAATGGTGCCACCACAGGCAAGCCCCACGGCAAAGGCATCGGCATCGGCCACGCCAAACGTCAGCAGTTTCGGCACACCACAGGCCAGACACTCGAGCGCCTCATGCACCACAGCAGATTCGACGCAGCCGCCCGAAACCGATCCCATCATCGCGCCGTCCCCTGCAATTGCCAATTGGCTGCCAACAGGGCGCGGGGCAGATCCCCACGTCTCAATGACTGTCGCAAGCACAGCACCTTTACCCTGCCGGTGCCAAGCCAGAGCGATTTCGGGAATGTCGTCATATGTGGTCTGCATAATCTTGCGTCTCCTTGTCCTGATCCTATCCCAAAGCCGCAGGCAGGTCGCTGTTATTTTTCGCGTATCATCGCCAACAACCGCGCCTTTTCACCCCCATCATTGGTCTGGGAAATTGCCACCCCCAGTTCTTCAATCGACGCAATCGAATGGCCTGCGCGAAAGCTGTCGACATGCGGCAGCATCGCCTGAATGCCTGCCGCGCGTGGCGCGAACCCGTCCCAGCGCAGCAAAGGGTTAAGCCAGATCAAACGACGGCACGACAGGTGCAACCGCTCCATCTGCCGCGCCAAAACGGTCGTATCATCACGGTCCAGCCCGTCGGTGATCAGCAGCACTACCGCACCTTGCCCCAGCACACGTCGCGACCAGTCACGATTGAAATCAGCCAAACACGCCCCGATCCGCGTGCCGCCCGACCAATCCTGCGCCTGCGCACCAGCGGCGGCCAAGGCGGCATCAACATCACGCATGGCAAGGTGGCGGGTAATGTTGGTCAGCCGGGTGCCGAAGGTAAACCCGTGCACCTGTGACCAGCCTTGACCACGAGCATTGGCAACCGCGTGGATAAAATGCAGAACCAGCCGTGAATATTGCGCCATAGACCCCGAGATATCGCAAATCACCACCAGATTTGGCCAGCGCTGCGCGGGCTTGCTGCGGGCCAACTTTGAGACCTCCCCCCCTCGGCGCATCGCTGCGCGCAAGGTAGCGCGGGCATCTATGCCTTGCCCAATATGGCCCGAGATATGGCGGCGGGTGGTAAGCGGCTTTATCGGCAGCCGCAGCTTGGCCAACATCCGCTTGGCCTCGGCCACCTCGGCCAGGCTCATCTGTTCGAAATCCAATTGGCGCAACCGTTCGGTCGCCGACATGGTATATGACGCATCGATATCAACTTGGGTTTCAGGCTCTTCGCCCTCAAACTCTGGTATTTCGGGCTGGGCGCCATCCAACAACGCCTCGGCCGCGCGCTTTTGGGACGGCGTCGCAAGCTGGTCATCTTGCGCGCCGCGTACCGCAGGCAACATCAGCGACATCATATGCTCTAGATAGCGCGGATCGCGCCAGAACAACCGGAACACTTGGTGAAACACCACGCGATGTTCGGGGCGGCGTACGAAACAAGCATTCAAGGCCCAGTAAAAATCGGCACGATTTGTGAAACCCACTGCCGCCACCGCCTGTACAGCATTTGCGGTGTGGGCAGGTCCAATGGGCAAGCCCGCCTTGCGCAAAGCACGGGCGAAATGGGCGATGTTCTGCGCCAGCTTGCCGTCATCAGGAATAGGCAGGTCGGGGTATTGCATCAAACGGAACGGGCGCCAAAGGCGGGTGGCCAGCCTCCCGCACCCCCCGGGATATTTGGATCGAAAAGAAAGGGGGTCATTTTAACAAAGGTTCTTTGCGAATCTCGTCCAGCAGCTTTTTTGCCTCGGACCCTTGGATTTTTTGAATGTCATCTTGGTATTTCAAAATGGCACCCAGCGTGTCCGAAATAACCTCGGGTGTCAGGGTGATTGTATCCAGTGCAAGCAAACACTTAGCCCAATCAATCGTTTCGGCCACACCTGGTTTTTTGAACAAATCTTCACCGCGCAAGCGCTGGACAAAGGCGACAATCTCGCGGCTTAGGGCCTCATTTGCTTCGGGTGCCCGGGCGGCAAGAATGGCAAGTTCGCGGGCCGCGTCTGGGTAATCGACCCAATGATACAAGCAACGGCGTTTCAGCGCATCATGCACCTCGCGCGTGCGGTTTGACGTGACAATCACAATAGGCGGCTCGGGCGCTTTGATCGTGCCAAGTTCGGGGATCGTTACTTGGAAATCCGACAGCGCCTCTAGCAAGTACGCCTCAAACGGGGCATCGGTTCGGTCCAATTCGTCAATCAGCAGAACGGGCGCGCCACCAGCCTGCGGGCGCATTGCCGCCAAAAGCGGGCGCTCAATAAGATAGTCCTCGGTAAACAGCTCGGCCCGCAATGCATCACGATCGGCATTGCCCCCCGCCTCGGCCGTGCGGATCGCGATCATCTGGGCGGCAAAGTTCCAATCGGCCACGGCTTGGGCCGCATCCAACCCTTCATAGCACTGCAACCGGATCAGGCGGCGGCCCAAGGCCGTAGCAATCACCTTGGCAAGCTCGGTTTTGCCAACGCCTGCCTCTCCTTCCAGAAGCAAAGGCCGCCCTAGCTTCAGCGCCAAGAACACCACCGTGGACAGCGCGCGGGCGCTGACATAGCCCTGTTCGGCCAGCATCGCCTCGGTTGCGTCTATGCTTACTGGAATTGCCGTCACATCTGCCCCCTGCGTTCCAGTCACCAAACCAACCCTAAGGCGCGCGGTCAAGCGAAAGCCTGCCCGATTGCGGTTGCGGTGCATTTTGCTGGACCATGTCGGTCAATATCCAGTTCCTGAACTGCCGAAAGGCCACAATATCAAGACTGCGCTGCGGGTAGGTCAGCGCATAAGGCGTATCCGAGGTCATGGACCGCGCAGATGCAAGGCGCAGCGCCCCAGTGGCCAGATCGGGGGTCACAAAAGTCTCGGGCACCAAGGCCAACCCAAGGCCGGCCCGTGCCGCAGCCAGAACCATGCCAAATTGTTCAAATCGAGCGCCACGCAGAATGGTGATCGGGTCAAGCCCTGCATTCAAGAACCAATCAAGCCACAGGTTGGGACGCGTCGCCTGTTGCAACAAAGGCAATTTTGCCAAATCGGCATCATCCAGCATTCCTGCCTTGGGCAACAGATTCGGGGCGGCGACAACAACCAAACGCTCTTCGGATACGACATCCATAATCGCCCCGCGCAAGGGGCCTTGGGCGCGAATGATCGCCACATCCCTTGGGTCGCGTTCGAAATCCAGCGGGGTCAGTGTGGCCGTCATATCAAACGTCACCTCGGGCGCAATTACGGCAAAGTTTGACAGTCGCGGGATAAGCCACATGGCCGCAAATGTGGGCAAAACCGCAAGACGCAGTACGGCGCGGTGCCCGCCAAAGGACATCACGGTTAGCGCCGCACGGTCCAGATCGTCCAGCATCCGTTCGGCCTCGGGCAACAGCGCGCGGCCTGCATCCGATAGCACGAGACGTTGGCGTATGCGGTGAAACAAGGCCACACCCAACCTCGCCTCTAGCGTGGTCAGCGCGCGACTGATGGCGCTTTGTGTCAGGCCAAGCGCCGCTGCGGCACGCGTGGCGGTGCCAGTGCGGGCGGCTTGAACAAAGGCCTGAAGTTCGGGCAAGGTGGGTGTGTAGGCGTGACGCATGAGGAGTAGTTTATGCGCAAAGCTCATCAACTTGCAAAGCTATTTCATTTGAACGCCAAGGGTTTTGCGGCTATTCACGACCCAAACAATAGAACTGGAGCTGCGCTATGGATAAGCCACATTTGAAAGCCAAAGATGCCCCCGATCTGGGCCGTTTCGATTGGGAAGACCCCTTCCGGCTGGATGATCAGCTGACCGAAGAAGAGCGGATGCTGAGGGACGGGGCGCGGGCCTATGCGCAGGAAAAGCTGCAACCAAGGGTCACGGCGGCGTACCGCGAGGAAAGCACCGATCCGGGTATTTTCCGCGAAATGGGTGAAATGGGCTTGTTGGGCGTGACGGTCCCCGAGGAATACGGCGGGATTGGTGCGTCTTATGTGGCCTATGGGTTGGTCGCGCGCGAAGTGGAGCGGGTGGATTCGGGCTATCGGTCGATGATGTCGGTGCAATCCAGTTTGGTGATGTATCCGATCTATGCCTACGGGTCCGAGGCGCAGCGCAAGAAATTCCTGCCCAAGCTGGCATCGGGCGAGTTTATTGGCTGCTTTGGCCTGACCGAACCGGATGCGGGGTCCGACCCTGCGGGGATGAAAACCGTCGCGAAGAAAACCGCGAATGGCTATGTTTTGAACGGCGCCAAGATGTGGATTTCGAACTCTCCCATCGCGGATGTTTTCGTGATCTGGGCCAAATCGGACGCGCATGGCGGCAAAATCCGCGGCTTTGTTCTGGAAAAAGGCATGAAGGGGCTGTCGGCGCCGAAAATCGCGGGTAAGCTGTCGCTGCGGGCCTCGATTACAGGTGAAATTGTGATGAAAGACGTGGAAGTGGGCGAGGATGCCTTGCTGCCGCATGTGGAGGGGTTGAAGGGGCCGTTTGGCTGCCTGAACCGCGCCCGTTATGGCATTTCTTGGGGCGTTTTGGGCGCGGCGGAATTTTGTATGCATGCGGCGCGGCAATATGGGCTGGATCGCAAGCAGTTCAATAAACCGCTGGCCCAGACCCAGCTTTATCAGCTGAAACTGGCCAATATGATGACCGATATCAGCCTTGGTTTGCAGGCCAGCCTGCGGGTTGGAAGGCTGCTGGATGAGGCGAATGCGGCACCGGAAATGATCTCTATTATCAAGCGGAACAATTGCGGCAAGGCGCTGGAAATTGCCCGCCATTCACGCGATATGCACGGCGGAAACGGGATCCAAGAGGATTACCAGATTATGCGCCATATGGTGAATTTGGAAACCGTGAATACCTATGAAGGCACCCATGATGTGCATGCCTTGATTTTGGGCCGCGCGGTCACGGGGTTGCAGGCGTTTTTCTAAAATCAGGCATCCCGCCGGATGCAAATCTGGCGGGATGTTCGCGCGCGGACATTTTTTTAACACACTGAAAAGGCTTTATAATCCGATTTTTGTTAACTGAATTTTAACGCGGACGCGACCTGCAATATCACTTTGCGGCAGGTGTAGGACTGGTGAGCAAAATGCACACCCTACGCTTGCTTACTGGCCCACCGCACGCACCCCTAGATGGCGCGCATCAATCGCGTCGAGTTTGGACAGCATTGCCTGTGCAACCACCCGCACAACTGGCACGGGCACGGCATTGCCAAACTGCTTGTAAGCGGCGGAACGGGTGGGGTTTGGGATAAATGTATCGGGAAACCCCTGGAGCCGCGCACATTCCCTTGGCGTAAGCAGCCGTGGGTTTTTGCCAGGCTGCGGCACCAAACATTCCTTACCGTCTTTGTAATAGCGCGCAACGATGGTGTTTGACAGCCTGTCCAAATCGGCCTCGAACGCCGTGAACCCCACACCCCTTGCAAGGTTTGCAGCCGTTCTGCGCTGATGCCCCGCCCAACTGCGATCGGACAATGTGTATTTCGCGTCTACTTCGGGCTCCAACGCCAACCGCAAGGGCAAGGGCAAGGGCGGGCCTGATAAATCGGGAAACGTCATCTGCTCCCCCATATCGGCATCCCGAAAGGCGACCATAAAGCACCGCTTGCGGCGCTGGGGGACCAGCGTTTCAGCGTTAAGAATCTGCCAAGACAAGACATAGCCCAGATCACCAATCACCCGTTTCAGCACGTCAAACGTGCGACCACGGTCATGGCGGACAATGTTGCTGACATTTTCCAGCAACAAGGCCTTGGGCTGTTTGATTTTAACAATGCGGGCAATGTCATAAAACAACGTACCTTGGGTTTCATCCAACAGGCCGTGTTGCCTGCCAAGCGCATTGCGGGCGGAAACACCGGCCAAACTGAACGGCTGGCACGGAAACCCCGCCGCCAGCACATCATGATCGGGGATCTGGCTGGCGATTATGCTGTCGGGACGATCAGGCGACGTGATTGCGCGGATGTCCAGAAAACTGCCCTAAAGCCGCGTTGCAACCACAGCTTTGATAGCCCCCATAGGCCAAACAATACTAAATCGTTTTCGCAGCAGGCAAATCTGGCGCATGCCCGTTTATGGCGGCTTGATAGGCCTCCTCTGCCCCATGGTCAAAACCGTTTTGCATATCGAATGGCGCATTCCGGCGCGCGGCATTCAATTCGGCATCTTCAAAACTGCCGATCCAAATCTGGTTCTGCCGCTCAAATAGAAACCACATATCACCGACCCTCGGGCTGAACTCTCCTTGGGTAAGGTGGAGCTGCAACGCGTCTTTTGTCGCGTCTGGATAGTGAATGTTCAGCCTAACCGCATAGCCCGTAGGAAATTTCCGAAAGCTGAAAGACGTCTGTTCGCCCCGCTTTTCGGCCTCGGCCAAAGACCCGATTGGCAGTATCGGATGATATTTCAGCAAAAGGTCGCGTTCGTGTTTGGCGACGGTCAGTTGGCGTTTCGTTGCCTCGTCTTTTTCGGTGATCCGAGAGCCTGCACCGCTGTCGGATTTGAAAAACCTGTTTAGGCCAGCGTCGAATATGAAGTCGTCCAAGTGAATGCTCCTGCGCCTTTGGTTGCCTGTTTTGGGCCTGTTGCGGGCCTTACATTTCCTCCATCGCCTTGCGGATATGGCGGTTGTCGCCGCGCGTTAGCACCCAACGCCCCATGCGGCGGGCGAGTTCGGGGTGGCCTTTGTCGATCGCGCGGTTGAACAGCTCTTTTTGATAGCGGGCAAAGGTTTTGCGGGCGCGGAGTTTTTGGTAAAAATCGGCCTCGGACAGGGTGCCGTTCAGCGCGCCAAGGGTGACGGACGAGAGGATGCCCATTTGCTGCAAGCTGGACCCAAGGCGGTGGCCCATCAGCGGCGCACGCAGTTTGACCACGTTTTTGGCGGTAAAGCGGTTCACATGGCCGCTGTCCAAGGGTTCATACGGGTCATAGATCAGCGTCACGCGGCCCGCCTTGGACGAAACTTTGGCCGCATCGCCGTATTTGCCGGTGAAATCGCGGTCCCACGCGGTTTTATAGCGGGTCTCGAACGGGACGAGTTTTTTGTCCAGCGTCGATTGCGGGGAAATCGCCACGACATCGGCCCCCGGGCAGGCGGCGGCAAAAGCGCAAGCGCCATAGCCGCCCATCGATGCGCCGTAAAACACCACGCGTTTGAATTTCTTGAAAAAGCCCTTCTTTTTCAACTCATCAAACTGTTTGTAGACCCAAGGGTCGCGAAACCATGTCCAGCCTGCGGCGGTGACGCCCAGCATCGACCAGCCTTGTTTTTCGATGAAAGCAAAGCCCCAAGGGCGTTTGTCTTCGCGTTTTTCCATTGCGATATCAAGGTTGTCAAAAGTGACGACCAGCGTGTCAGAGCGTTTGATGAACAGCATCGCATGGTCGCCGCCATCACGGTAAAACCCGTCTTTGCCCGCCAAACCCGTGGCGATTTCGGCCCAGTTTTCTTCGGGCTCGGGCGGCTCTGCCTCGGCCTTGGCGGTGCCGTTTGCTGTTAGCAAAACGCGGTGCACGTCGGTGCCCGCATCATTGCGGCTGGACAGCTGCGCGGTGGTGCCGCGTTTTTTCAGATAGGGATAACCGCCCGAGCCTTTGCGGATATCGGTCAGCAGAAAGCCTGCGGGGGCGAGGCAGAGGTCAAGCATGTCGCCCAAGGGGTTGATTTTGTTGACATCGCCAAAGCCGTTGAGGTTGGACACCAGTTGGGCAGGCAACAGATCATCAGGTTTGGCGACGACCCTGATTTGGTCAAAGGGCACGCCATGTTCGGTCAGGAACTGGCGGTAGGCGCTGACCCAGTCGGACGGCGTTTCCATCCAGCGGCCTTTGTGGTCGACATCGATCAGGTCGATCGGGCACAGCCATTTGCCCCAAGCGGCCAAGGCGACCGCCTGCCCCGTGCCGCCGATATCGGCAAAGCGCTGCACCGCGCCTTTTGGCACCGCGTCGACCAGCCCTGCATCAAACACATGCCGCCCACGGCCTTTGATCGGGGCGGATGCGGGGTCGATGTTATGTTGAACCAAAAGGTCGGCCATATAGCTGCCTTCGGGGGGCAAGCCGCCGTGGCGCAGGCCCAATTCACGCTTGTTCGACGCCCAAAGGTGCAGGGCCGTGGTTTTAGGCGAGAGCAGCCCTTGGACCACAGCCGTGCGGCGCATGAACTTCAGACGGTCGGGAAAGGGGATGGGATAGAAGGCTTCAAGCGGTTGGACCTTGTTCAATATCTTATGCTTATGCGCGAAATGGGTGACCATCAGCGGCCCCCAAACGCCCCAAGGCTGTTGGCTGACATGGACAGGCGTGCCAGCGGCGGCGGCGGCGCGGTAGTCATCTTGCTGGCTTTGTTTCAGGAAGGGGGGGATCGCGTGGCGATCTTGCATAAAGGCCAGCATATCGGTCAGGATCGGGCTGCCCACGGGCAGGCCCAGCACAGCATTGTTCACCCGTTTTTCGCCTGGCAGTTCAAAACCCAGCACATAGTCGCTGTCGTAATCCATCGGGCGGTGGCAATAGACATCGGTATCCACCCAAATCATGCCTGGGTTTTGCTGGATCATGTGGATGCGGAAATAATCGGCAAACAGTGCAAAGCTGTCTTTCTTCTCATACTTGATAAAATCATCGGTATCGAGGATGTCGCGCCCGTCGCGCCGGATCACGCCATCAGGGACATTGGGGATATCTTCATAGGAAAACAGGGTGATTGTTTGGCCCTGGTCGACAAAGCTTTTCAGGCAAAGCTGTTCCATCCAGCTAAGGCTGCCGCCGATCCATAACGTACCAACTTCGCGTGTCCGTGCCATTTTTACTGTCCTACGTCTTGATCACTTGTCATTTTATCGCGCTTTTGGCCGCCAGCTTAGCCCATCATTGATGTTTGTACAGAAACAGTCGGGCGAAATCATGGCTATTTTTCCACGCTTTAGAAAAAATGCGCAGGACAGTTTGCTTGGCCCAAACGCTGCGGCTATGATGCCCGCAAGTGATAAGGGCGGCGCAAGACCGCCCGTAAGGGGTAAGCGGAGCGAATTATGGGCAAGTATCCCAAGAAAACCCAAGGTGAGGCGGATCACGTGATCCACCGGACCCTTGGCGCAAGGCGGCTGGACCAAGACGGTTTGGGCCTGCTGTTGGATTGTGTGCGCATTGGTCCGAACCGTGTGCATGTGTTTTTCGGCAATGATACCAAGATTGCCAAATTCGCCGCCGATCCGGTTGCAGGCAGCGCCTTGCCGCTGGATTTGCGCGATGTGTCGGGGTCTGCGATGATTGCTGTGGAGACGCAAGGCCGCGTGGTTTTGGCGCTGCGCGATGGTGCGCCGCTGGAACTGGACGCGACCGCCGCCGAACACGACCATCTGGCAGGGCGCAATTGCCTGTTCGGGTTCCGGATCGAGGAAAGCCCTGCCCAAATTGCCGCTTGGCTGGACTATCACGCCCGCCATCATGGGGCCACCGGTGCGGTCATCGTGAACCGCGTGCCGAACCCCGACCCTGCCCGCTGGGCAGCCAAACTGGCGGCGGCAATCGCCAAAGCGAGTGACAATGGCGCAGCGTTCGATCTGAAGGTTGTTTTGCTGGATTGCCCTGTGCCCTTGGGCAAAGCGGGTCTTGGCCCTGAAAACCACCCCTATCTAGCCCCCGATGCCCCCGGAAAGGACCGGATGGAGGTGCCCGCCCCCGATGCGTGGCGCGCACCATTGGGTGAGGGTTTGATGTTTGAAGTGGTCAAATGGCGGTTTTTGGCCACGGCGCGCGCGGTGCTGACGCTGGATGTGGCCGATATTCTGGCCCCGGGGCCGCAAGGGACCGCAGGGCCAAACGCCTTTGACCAATGTGTCGAGGCGAAAAAGGGCGTGGTTTTCCTGGCGGGCCGCCGGATTTACCCGTGGCGTGTGCGCAACAACCAAGAAGCGCAGTTCGGCGACCATATCTGCGCGCCGTTTGATATTGGCAAACCCACGATGCGCTGGGGCGTGGCCCCCGAAAAGGCAGGCTTGTCAAACACCTGGCGGATGCTGCGGGTGGCCTATTCCAACCCCGACCCTGCAACCGCCATTCCGTTTTACCGTGCGATGGCGATCAAGGTGCCGGGGCGCAATGCGTCCGAACTTGCCCCCAAAACATCATTGGTCGAAGATGATGCGCTGCTGGCGATGGCGGAAGGGATTTTCGCCCATAAGCCCGTGCGCGCGCCTGTGTCCAAGATGAAACCGGCACCCAAAGCCGCGATCAAAGCAGGGCGCACGGCGATTGTGACGACAATGAAAAACGAGGGGCCGTTTATCCTTGAATGGTTGGCCTATCACCGCGCGATCGGGGTGGATGATTTTCTGATCTATACCAATGATTGCACCGATGGCACCGATACGATGCTGGATATGCTGCAAAAAAAAGGCATTGTGCAGCATAGGGTTAACCCCTTTGTACCCGGTGGGGACCTGAAACCCCAGCATGCGGCGTTACAGGCGGCCGAGCAGGAACCCATCATGCAAAACTGCGGTTGGGGCATCTGCATGGATGTGGATGAATTTATCAACATCAAGATCGGCGATGGCACGTTGGATGCGCTGTATAAGGCGATGGGCGAGGCGAATATGATTTCGCTGACATGGCGGTTGTTCGGGAACAATGATGTGCATGAGTTCGAGGATCGGTTCTTGCTGGACCAGTTCACCGCCTGCGCGCCCGAGGTCATTCGCAAGCCGCATCAAGCCTGGGGGTTCAAGACCCTGTTTCGCAACAGCGAGATTTACAAGAAACTGGGCGTGCATCGGCCCAAAGGCTTGGTGCCCGACCTGTGGGATCAGGTCAAATGGCTGAACGGGTCGGGCAAACCCCTGCCCCGCACGATGTTTCGCAATGGCTGGCGGTCTACGCTGGAAACCTATGGCTATGATTGGGTCAGCCTGAACCATTATGCCGTGCGGTCGGCCGAAAGTTTCTTGGTGAAACGCGACCGTGGGCGGGTGAACCATGTCGACCGTGACCAAGGGCTGAATTATTGGTTCCGGATGAACCATAATCTGGAACAGGACCGCAGCATTCAGCGGATGATCCCTGCCTTGCAGGCGGAATATGATGCGTTGATGGCCGATCCGGATATTCGCGCAGCCCACGACCATTCCTTGCGCTGTCACCGCGCCAAGATTGCCGAGTTGCTGGAGACGGAGAACTATCAAAATTTCTATGCCGAGTTGACGGGCCCGCGGATGGAAACCCTGTGCAAGTTGCAGCAGCATTTCGGGTCGGCGGTGTTTTCGGCGGGGCCTGCGGTGATACCTGCGGATTTGCACGAACGCGACCTTGCGCCCGATTTTTTCTTTACGGTCGAGCATACGGGCGAGGCGGAACATTGACGCGCAACGCCATCAGCGGGTTTGGGTGCGGGCGCTGGATTGAGTATTTTTGCAAAGATGAAATGGCAGGGGCGTGATGGGCGGATACACCGTTATCACCACAATGAAGAACGAAGCCGCGTTTTTACTGGAATGGGTCGCGCATTATAAGGCCTTGGGGTTTGACCATCTGGTGATCTGCACCAATGATTGTGCCGATGTGACGGTCGAGATGGTGCTGCGTTTGCAAGACTTGGGTTTGGCACGGCATCATCCGACACGGCATTGGCCTGTGACGTCTATCCAGCGGTCTGCGTTGAAACAGGCGCGGCGCTATGTTGAGGTGACCGAGGCGGAATGGATTTACGTCTGTGATGCCGACGAGTTTTTGGTGGTGAAGGTGGGCGACGGTTCCGCGCGGGCGTTGGTGGCGGCGGCAAGCACCGAAGCCGAGGTGATATCGGTGGCGTGGCGGGTGTTTGGGCCGGATGGCCGCCGTGAGTATGTCGATGCGCCGGTGACGGGGCAGTTTTGCCGTGCGGGGGCCGAAGATTTGCGGCAAGGGATCTATGCCAAATCGCTGTTTCGTGGGCTGGAAAATATGCAACGCATTGGCATTCATGGCCCGATACCGCGCGCCGAATTGGGCCGGCCCTTGCGCCGCGAGATGCCGGGGGGGATTGGTATTTCGCCGCAGGTGAACGCGATGCTGGCGGCGCGCGATTATCGCGTCGCACAGGTGAACCATTATGCGCTGCGGTCGCTGGACAGTTTTTTGGTAAAACGGGATCGGGGGCGGGTGAACCATACGGGCCAGACGATGGAGGCCGAGTATTGGGACCGCTTTGATGTGGCGGATGTGGAATGTGATGCCATTCGCCGCTATGACGATGCGGTGGCCGCGTGGCGGGCGCAGTTGCAGGCAGATGCCGCGCTGGACGGTTTGCATATGCAGGCTTTGGCGTGGCACCTGACCAAGATTGCCGAGCTACGGGGACAGGCTGACTATGCGCCATTGTTGGCGGCCCTAGAGGAAAGGATAAGCAAATGCGCGCCACCGCGATCCTGACAGTCCGCAATGAAGGCGCGTTTGTGCTGGAATGGCTGGCGCATCACCGCGCCTGCGGGTTTACCGATTTTCTGGTGTTTTCCAATGATTGCACGGATGGCACCGATGCGATGCTGGACCGGCTGGCGGCGATGGGGCAGATCACCCATATCCGCAATGACGGGCCGCATGACGAGGGGCCGCAATGGGCGGCATTAAAGGCGGCGGACAAACACCCTTTGGTGCGCGGGGCCGATTGGATTTTGTTTTTCGATATTGATGAATTCGTCAATATCCATGTGGGCGACCATACCTTGACTGCGCTGTTGGCCGCCCTGCCCGATGCCACCGCTATTCCACTGACTTGGCGGCTGTTTGGCAATGCGGGTGTGGTGGGGTTTGAAGACCGGCCCGTCACCGAAACATTCACCCGCGCCGCCCCATCCGTGTTGCACTGGCCGTGGCGTGCGGCGCTGTTCAAGACGTTGTTTCGCCGCGATGGCAGCTACAAAAAGCTGGGCGTCCACCGCCCCCGCAGCCCCGCCAACACCGATACCCAGCGCTGGTTTGACGGGTCGGGCCGCGAATTGCCGCCCGAGTTTCACCGCAACCGCATCTTTTCCCCTTTTGGCCGCGACAATTACGAATTGGTGCAACTGAACCACTATGCGCTTGGCGCGATGGAAAGCTATCTGGTCAAATGTGATCGGGGCCGCGCCAACCGCGATGCATCAAGCTTTGACATGGGGTATTGGGTTGAACGCAATTTCTGCGATGTCGAGGATCGGTCGATCGCGGCCTTGGGCCCGTTGCGCGCAGCGATTTTGGCAGCGCTAAAGGCTGACCCCGTTTTGCAAGATTTGCACCGGACGGCCGTAAACTGGCGCAAGCAACGCTTTACGGAACTGATGCAGGATGAAAACTGGCGCGGTTTGTTCGGGCGGTTGATGTTGTCAAACCCCGCGCGCTGTTTGACCGAGGCCGAGGCGCGGCTGATTTGGCAGCATGGGGTCAAATAGATCACGCGTAAGGCCCGATCTGCGCAACAGTCGTGCCGGATTGTTTCTTGAAAAACCGCAAATGCCACCATCTTGCCCCGTTGTCTGCCCGTTTGTGCCACGCAACACTGACATTGATTGCAGATGAAATACCCTAGTGATTGCCCGCCAGTTATCTACACCAAATGAATTGATGGAATGCCCGATGTCCCAAAGTGCTGATACCACAACACCCAACGCCGCCCCGCTTGACCGCGCGGGTAGGCTGTCGCTGCTGCAAAAGATGGGTGAGGATTCGGGCTCGTTTGACGCTTTGGGCGCGCATCACTGGGCGATCTTGAACGACGACGGGCCGACCCTTGTCATCAGCTTTGACCGGCTGGAAGATATCATGGCGATGGAACCCGGCAAGATGCCGCATATTTTTGGCCAAGCCACCCATAATGGCTGGTCGCACCTAAGCCTGATCAGCGAAGGCGAAACCTGGTATCGTGACGCATCGGTATTCGCTCATTTGGACCGACTGGTGGACGAATCGTTTTTCGATAACTTTGACCGCGTTGTGTTTTACGGCGCAGGCATGGGCGCCTATGCGGCGGCTGCGTTTTCTGTCGCGGCCCCTGGTGCCACGGTTTTGGCCGTGCAGCCCCGCGCCTCGCTTGACCCAGACATCGCGGGGTGGGACACGCGCAATCTGCACGCCCGCCGCCTGAACTTTACCAAACGCTATGGCTATGCGCCCGATATGATCGAAGGGGCTGCACAGGTCTTTACGCTGCATGACCCCTATGCGCGGCTGGATGCGATGCATGTGGCCCTATTTCGCAAACCCTTTGTCACCAACCTGAAAGCGCGGTTTTTAGGGGAAAACGTGGCGACAGCCTTGGCTGAAATGGGGGTTTTGCCAAAATTGGTAAAGGCGGCCTGCGACGGAAAGCTGACCGCCAAGGCCTATAACCTGCTGTGGCGCGAACGCCGCCATTTCGGCGGGTATCTGCGCTGGATTTTGAGGGCCTGCGCCGAAGCGGGCCATCCAAAGCGCGAGGCGATGGTGTGTCGGTCTGTCACGTCACGGCTGCGCGCCCCAGGGTTTCGCAAGCATCTGGAAAAGCTGGAACAAAGCGGCGTCCTGGACCAAAAGTAACCAGTCCTCCCTGCGATTGGGCACCTGATCCGGCGCTGAAATACGGCGACGGCTTTGGCTTTTCCGATTTTTATCACTGGAAAACAAAGGGCGGATAGTCTAGCGCTTTGCCCCATGACACAGAGCATCACCCTGCCCCGCCCCGATGATTGGCACTTGCATTTGCGCGACGGCGCGATGTTGCAAGGCGTTTTGCCCGAAACCGCGCGCCATTTCGCCCGCGCGATCATTATGCCCAATCTGGTGCCACCTGTGGTCACGCTGGCCGATGCGCAGGCCTATCACGGGCGCATCATGGCGGCGCTGCCCAAGGGGATGCATTTCGAGCCGCTGATGGTGCTATACCTGACCGAAGGCACAGACCCCGCCGATGTAGCTGCGGCGCATGCCTCGGGGTTGGTCAAGGCGGTAAAGCTGTATCCGGCGGGGGCCACCACCAATTCCCACGGCGGCGTGCGCGATATTGATAAAGTGCGCGGCGTGCTGGAAAAAATGGCCGAGATTGGCCTGCCTTTGTGCGTGCACGGCGAAGTGACAACGCCCGAGGTAGATATTTTCGACCGCGAGGCGGTGTTTATCGACACAGTCCTTGACCCGCTGCGCCGGTCCATCCCCGGATTGCGGGTAGTGATGGAACATATCACCACCGAACAAGGCGTGGCCTATGCCCGCGCGGGCGGTGATGATCTGGCCGCGACAATCACCACGCATCACCTGATCATCAACCGCAACCACATCCTCGCAGGCGGCATAAAACCGCATTACTATTGCCTGCCCGTGGCCAAACGCGAACAGCACCGCCTTGCCTTGCGGGCCGCGGCCACTTCGGGCGAGCCTCGGTTTTTCCTTGGCACCGATTCCGCCCCGCATGTGGATGCGCTGAAGGAACACGCTTGCGGCTGTGCAGGCTGCTTTACCGCCACCAACACCATGCCGCTGCTGGCGCATGTGTTTGAGGAAGAGGGCGCGCTGGACAAGCTCGAACATTTCGCCGCGCGCAATGGCCCCGCCTTTTACCGCTTGCCCGTCAACAAGACAACGATGACCCTGACCAAAGGTGCTGCCGCCCAATGGCCCGATAAAATCCTGACCGAGGCTGGCCCCGTAACCGTTTTCAACCCCGGCTTTCCCGTACATTGGCATGTAGAAGGCTGATCCTGTTTCTGTTTTCAAATATCCCCCGCGGAGCGCCTAGCCGTGGGGAGCAGAGCCTCCGGCGGGGATATTTGAAAACAGAAAAAGGCAAAAAGGACCCCGCGCAATGATCCCCACCAGCTTCCCCCCCGCCGAAGAAATCGCCCGCCTAACTGCGCGGATGCTGTTGGAAATAAAGGCCGTGCATTTCAACGCAGCCGAGCCGTTTACGTTGGCGTCGGGCTTGCCCAGCCCGACCTATATCGATTGCCGCAAGCTGATCTCCTATCCGCGCATCCGGTCCACCTTGATGGATTTTCTGACTGTCACTGTCATGCGCAATGCGGGGTTTGAGGCGTTTGACAACATTGCCGGCGGCGAAACGGCGGGCATTCCCTTTGGAGCTTTGGTGGCCGAGCGTATGGCGCTGCCGATGACTTATGTCCGCAAAAAACCCAAAGGATACGGTCGCAACGCGCGTATTGAAGGGGTGATGACCGAAGGTCAGCGTGTGCTGTTGGTTGAGGATCTGACCACCGATGGCGGATCAAAACTGTCGTTTGTCGATGCGATCCGCGAAACGGGGGCGACTTGTGCCCATACGGCGGTCATTTTCTATTACGGGATTTTCCCCGACACCACGCAAAAACTGGCCGATCATGGTGTCGCCTTGCACCATCTGTGCACCTGGTGGGATGTCTTGGCCGAAGCCCGCGAAAGTGGTGCTTTTGACGCTGCCACCTTGGCCGAAGTTGAAAGCTTCCTCCACGCGCCCCGCGCTTGGCAGGATGCCCGCAAGGGCTAACCCTGCCTTGTCGCTTAGCATTTCCTGCGCCCAAAATTTTCTGGGGGCGCTTTTGGGGATAGCTTTGCCGAGAATCGCTGATTTGGGCAAAGCCCCTGCAATTCCCTACCGGATGTGGTAGGATGGGGAGCGCGCGCCACCAAAAAGGCGGTTTTCCACAAGGCTTACGGCGGTTTATCCCCAAAGTTATTAGCCTTTCCGTGAACCGCCATCCTCGGCTACAAAGCAGCAGGTTAGACAAAAGGGTCCGCTATGAATGAAGTCGCACCGATCAAGCAACAGCTTCCGGCACAGATCGAGGCTGACAGCCTGCCCCATAACATCGAGGCCGAGCAGCAATTGCTGGGCGCGATCCTGACCAACAACGATGTCTATGACCGCATTTCCAGCCTTGTGAAGGCCGAGCATTTCTATGATCCGGTCCACAGCCGCATTTTCGAGATTGCCTCTGCCCGCATTCAGAAAAACGCCCTCGCCTCGCCTGTCACGCTCAAGGCTTTCCTCGAGGATGACATGGGCCTGAAGGAACTGGGCGGCCCGTCCTACCTTGCGCGCCTTGCGGGTGCGGCGATTTCCAGCTTTGCGGCGCGCGATTATGCGCAGATGCTCTATGACCTTGCCGTGCGCCGTGAACTTATCGGTTTGGGCCGCGATATTTCGGCACGCGCCGCCAAAGTCGATGTGGCGTCCGAGCCCAAAGAACAGATTATCGAAGCCGAACAGCGGCTTTACAAACTGGGCGAACAAGGCGTTGCCGAACGAGGGTTTCAAAGCTTTTTGAAAGCCGTGACCGAGGCCGTCAACAGCGCCAACGCCGCCTATCAACGCGACGGCGGGCTTGCGGGTACGTCTACAGGCCTGATTGATCTCGATAAAAAGCTCGGCGGCTTGCACCCTTCGGATTTGCTGATCCTCGCAGGGCGCCCGTCGATGGGCAAAACCTCGCTTGCCACCAACATCGCCTTTAACGTGGCCAAAGCCTACAAGCGCGGCCCTTTGCATGACGGCGGCGAAGGGGCGGTTGAGGGCGGGGTGGTCGGCTTTTTCAGCTTGGAAATGAGCGCCGAACAGCTGGCCGCCCGTATCCTGTCCGAGGCGTCCGAAGTGCCATCCGAACAAATCCGCCGTGGCGACATGACCGAACAGGAATTCCGCCGCTTTGTCGAAGCCGCCAAAAGCCTCGAGGCCTGCCCGCTTTATATCGACGACACGCCTGCCCTGCCCATCAGCCAAGTCGCCGCCCGCGCGCGCCGCCTGAAAAGGACCCACGGGCTGGACGTGCTGATCATCGACTATCTTCAACTGCTCAAAGGCACCGGCAAAGGCGAAAACCGCGTGAACGAGGTGTCGGAAATCACCCAAGGGCTGAAAGCGATTGCCAAGGAACTCAACATCCCCGTGATCGCCTTGTCCCAGCTGTCACGCCAAGTGGAAAGCCGCGAAGACAAGCGCCCGCAGCTGAGTGACCTTCGCGAATCCGGCTCCATTGAGCAAGACGCCGATGTAGTGATGTTCGTCTACCGCGATGAATATTATAAGGAACGCGAAAAACCGGGCGACCACGAGCTGGAAAAAATGGCGCAATGGCAATCGGTTATGGAAAGCGTGCATGGCAAGGCCGAGGTTATCATCGGCAAGCAACGCCACGGCCCCATCGGCTCTGTGGAACTGTCGTTTGAAGGCCGCTTCACCCGCTTTGGCAACCTCGCCAAAGCCTGGCAGGAAGGCCCCGATAACGGCTACTGACCGTCCTTTCATCTTGGCCCAAATACCTAAACCCATCACCGCCCCGCACAACACATCCGTTCGTCCAAAACCGCCCGCGACACTGCACCACGTCAGTGCCGCGCGCAGGGGGCTCAATGCCCCCAAGCGCGGCTCCCCCCCCCCCGCGCAAAGCCACATAAACCGCCGATTCCCCTTGACCTAAATCCCCAGTCAGTCAAAACAACGTCATGGCCACAGCAACCCTCTCTATCGACCTTGATGCAATCGCCGCCAATTGGCGCGCGCTTGACCGTTTGTCCGGCCCCGACACCCAGACAGGCGCTGTGGTTAAGGCCGATGCCTATGGTTTGGGCGCTGGCCGTGTGGCCCGCGCTTTGGCCCATGCAGGCGCGCGCCGATTCTTTGTCGCCTGCGCCGAGGAAGGTGCCGCCGTGCGCCAAGCCTTGGGTCATGGCCCGCAAATCTCGGTCTTTTCCGGCCATATGGCGGGCGACACCGATATGATCCATGATCTAGATCTGACACCGATGCTGAATTCCATCAACCAGATCACCCGCCATCTGGAATCGCTGCCGGGCCATCCGTTTGGCATCCAGCTTGATACCGGAATGAACCGCCTTGGCATGGAACAAGGCGAATGGGAGGCGGTTGCCGCCTTTGTGCTGGACGCCGGCCCCGAATTGTTGATGAGCCACCTTGCCTGCGCAGACGAGCCGGGACATGAGATGAACGCCGCGCAACTGGCCGAATTCCACGCCATGACCGATGGCATTGACGTGCCGCGCTCGCTTTCGGCCACGGGTGGGTTGCTGCTTGGCCCTGAATATCACTTTGACCTGACGCGCCCCGGCATCGGCCTTTATGGCGGCTTGCCGTTTGAGGATGCCACCCCCACAGTCGCCTTGGCCTTGCCCGTGATCCAGCTCCGCGAATTGGCGATTGGCGAAACGGTGGGTTACGGCTGCACTTGGGTGGCAGAGGCGCCAAGCCAGATCGCGTCGGTTTCGGGCGGCTATGCCGACGGGTTGCTGCGCAGCCTTGGCAACCGCGCGGTGCTTTGGGCAGGGAACGTGCCCTGCCCCATCGTCGGCCGCGTGTCTATGGATACGATCACTGTTGATGTGTCGCATCTGGAACAGGCCCCGCGCACGCTCGACATTCTTGGGCCGCACCAATCGGTTGATGATTTGGCCGATGCCGGCGACACGATCGGCTATGAAATTCTGACAGGTCTTGGGGCCCGCTACACCCGCCGCTATATTGAGGGCACCGGTCGGGGATAAAGGCGGCATGCGTGCCCCTTTTGAGATTTTGGCGCCCCCCAAATGGAGATCGTTTCGATGACAGGCTTTCCCCTTGCGCACCGATCCGGCGGCTGTTTTGTGCAGGTCGCAGCGTGATGGGTGGCGGGCAGGCTGTTTTGATCTGGTTCATCGGCTCGGGCATTGCCTGCATTTTGCTGCTGGCGTGGGCCGCCATTGCCGGGCTTGGCGCGGGGCGTCACCGCATGCTCGCCTTTACCTTGCTTGCGCTGACGGCCGCATTGGCCGCCTTGCCGTCGGGACTGGGCCAGTTGCGGCGGGCCCATACGTTCCCGCTATCCTTAACCTTGTTTTCGGGCGCCACACTTTGCCTGATCGCCGCCGTGGCCGTATTGTGGAAATTGCGGCGCGCGCCGGATGTCAAACGCAGTGCCGATCTGGGAATCGCCGCTTGTCTGAACCTGTGGTTGGCGCTTTGGGCCACATTGACGCCGTTGTCATATCTTTAAGTCAGCTGCCGCGCACAACCCAAAGCGGTATCAGTTTCGCTTTGGGAAACAATCACACCTTGGCCACCGCAATTGCAGATAACTGCGTTGGATTTTTCCATTTTCCCCGTTGATTTTGAACGTCTTTTGCGGCTGGGTAAAGGTTAAGTAAATGTTACCTTGGGGGGTTACATGTTTAACCATCGTCAATCCTTGCTGCAAACCTTGCAGCAAGCGATGCAAGTTTTCAGTCATATCGTTATTGTCACTGGCACAATTGTTCTTGTCGCGGCCACAGGGGCGGCGGCCATCGGGGTCCTACCCTGGCCCGAACTCTCGCTGCGCTGGGGTGCGCAATATATTCCTGATGCAGGCATGTACGGACAACTTGGGTTGACAGCCTTGCTGATTATGCTGTGCTTTTTCTTGCCCGCCAATATGCGGATGTCGCGGCTTGAACGCTCGCACCGGTCGTTCCAAATCTCGATGGATGATGTGCGCCGCGCCTATGAGGTGGTCCATAACGCCGACCGTCGCTCTGTTTTCGCCCTGTCGTCGGAATTTGAAGACATGCGCAAACGGTTGGAATACCTGCGCCAGCACCCCGATCTGTCGCATCTGGAACCCGAGCTGTTGGAAATCGCGGCGCAGATGAGCCATCAGTCCCGCGATATTGCACGGGTCTATTCGGTCGAGCGGGTCGAGCGCGCCAAGACCTTCCTGAAACAACGCCAAGAGGAAGTGGCCCAAACCACAGAGCGTCTGAAACTGGCGCGCACAACCTGCGAGGAGCTGCGCCGCTGGCAGGATGATCTGGAAGCAGGCGAGCGCGAGAATACCAAAGGCCTGCGCGCCTTGGAAAGCGACCTGCGCGATATTCTGCCCACCTTGGGCTATGATGTCGATGATATGCGCGACGCCAATATCGTAAACCTGCCCAAGCAACCGACCCACCCGTCCGTTGGGCCGCAAAAGCAGTAAGCCCTGCTTGACCTTGGCGCAGGCCGCACCCTATAGCCTAGCGGCAACCAAAGGGGGCAGGCATTTGCGGTATATCTTGATTGCGCTGAACCTGTCATTGCTGGTTTTGTTTCCTTTGTCATGGTTCGCCCCCTTGATGCGCGCGGGGGTGCTGCCCTTTTTCGATCTGTCCGAAATCTCGGTCATATCCGGCCTGCAGGCCTTGTGGGGCAAGGATGTGTCGCTGGCCCTGCTGGTCACGTTTTTCGCCATTTTCGCGCCGTATCTAAAAACCATCGGGCTGGCCTTGGTGCAGTTCCGGCTGCTGTCGCCGCGCGTCGCCCCTGCCTTACACATCTTGGGCAAGCTGGCGATGGCCGATATCTTTTTGATCGCGCTGTATATTATCTTGATCAAGGGCATCGGGCTGGCGCGGGTTGAAACCGCATGGGGGCTTTATCTGTTCACCGGCTGCGTGTTGGCGTCGCTTGTGCTGTCGATTGCGGCCGCGCGTAAACCTGCGCAAAATGGGCAAAACGCCTAAGCCTTCCCCCTTGCGCCGATGCGCGCATCATTGCATCAAGGCGCATGGCAAAATCATCACCCGCCTTTACCTGTACCGCCTGCGGCGCCGCCCATAAAAAATGGGCCGGCCAGTGCGAGGCGTGCAAAGCGTGGAATTCGGTGATCGAAGAGGCTCCGCTGTCGGCTGGCCCGAAATCGCTGGGCGGCAAGGGGCGCAAAATCGCGTTAACCGATCTGGCGACCCAATCCGCCCCGCCGCCGCGCGCGACCAGCGGCATGGACGAATTTGACCGCGTTTTGGGCGGTGGGCTGGTCGAGGCCTCGGCGATTTTGGTGGGCGGCGACCCTGGGATCGGCAAATCCACGTTGTTGCTGCAAGCGACCGCTGCCTTTGCGCGGCGCGGCGTGAAATCGATGTATATTTCGGGCGAAGAGGCGACAGCACAGGTGCAAATGCGCGCGCAACGTCTGGGCCTTGCCGATGCGCCCGTGATTTTGGGCGCCGAAACCAACCTGCGCGATATTCTGACCACGCTGGACACAGAACGCCCAGGGCTGTGCGTCATCGATTCCATCCAAACGATGTGGCTGGATACGGTCGACAGCGCCCCCGGTTCGGTGTCCCAAGTCCGGTCCGCCGCGCATGAGCTGGTGACCTTTGCCAAAAAGCGCGGCGTGGCGATTATTCTGGTGGGCCATGTCACCAAAGACGGGCAAATTGCAGGCCCGCGCGTGGTTGAACATATGGTCGATACGGTTTTGTACTTTGAGGGCGAACGCGGCCACCATTTCCGCATTTTGCGCGCGGTGAAAAACCGCTTTGGCCCCGCCGCCGAAATCGGCGTGTTTGAAATGACCGGCGACGGGCTGGCGCAAGTCACCAACCCGTCCGCGCTGTTCCTGTCGGACCGCGACAAACCCGCCCCCGGATCGGCGGTGTTCGCGGGCATCGAAGGCACGCGCCCTGTGCTGACCGAAATTCAGGCGCTCGTCTCACCCTCCCCCCTTGGCACCCCGCGCCGCACGGTTGTGGGCCTCGACTCTGGCCGCCTCTCGACGATTCTCGCCGTGCTCGAGGCGCGCTGTGGCATCCCCTTTGCAGGCCTTGATGTGTACTTGAATGTGGCCGGCGGCATGCGCGTGTCCGAACCCGCCGCCGATCTGGCCGTCGCCGCCGCCTTGCTTTCCGCGCGCGAGGATGTTGCAATTCCGCCAGATATGGTGCTTTTCGGTGAAATCAGCCTGTCTGGGGCCTTACGTCCCGTCTCTCAGACCGAAAATCGGTTGAAAGAGGCGATGAAACTTGGTTTCACACAGGCAATTGCGCCCTCTCGGTCAAAAATGGCCGGGGTTGATGGGATGACGGTCCGCCAAATGCCCGATTTGACGGCGTTTGTGGGCGAAATATTCGGGGCTGGTTAACAGACCCAAAAGGAGACGGCTATGGAAGGCTTTACCCTGATCGACGGTGTGGTTGCACTGGTCATCGTACTCTCGGCGGTGCTGGCCTATTCGCGGGGCTTGGTACGCGAGTCGCTGGCGATTGCGGGCTGGGCAGGAGCTGCAGTGCTGGCCTATGCCTTTGCGGCCCAAGCGCAACCGTTGGTCAAAGAACTACCCGTGGTCGGCAAGTTTCTGGCCGACAGCTGTGAATTGTCGATCATCGCGGCCTTTGCCGCCGTCTTTGCCATTGGCCTTGTGATTGCAGCGCTGTTTTCGCCGCTTTTGTCCTCTCTCGTCCAACGCTCTATCCTTGGTGGCCTTGATCAGGGCCTCGGGTTCCTGTTCGGCGTCGTACGCGGTGTGCTGTTGGTGGCCGTGGCCTTTATCGTTTATGATCGCGCCGTGGCGGCCAACACCGTGCCGATGGTGGATAATTCACGCTCGGCCAAGGTGTTTGCGTCGTTCCAAACCAATATCGACGACACCATCCCTTCGGATGCACCAGGCTGGATCGTGGCCCGCTATGAATCGCTGACCGGCAGCTGCGGCGCGCCAGTAACGGACCCTGCGGCTGTCACACCAACGGCCCCTGCGGCGGGCAACTAAGCCTTTTGCGGCGATCATGGCGTGACACTCCCCGCCAGAGCGATTACACGGGGGGCATCAATTTCCCCTCGGATTCGGAGCCAGCCCATGCGCCCCTTCCTCGCCCACCCGTTCGACAGTGATAAGTTGCATGAAGAGTGTGGCGTTTTCGGCGTCATCGGCATGGCGGATGCGTCCAGCTTTGTGGCGCTTGGCCTGCACGCCTTGCAACATCGCGGGCAAGAGGCTGGCGGGATTGTGACATACGAGGCCGAGGCCGGTTTTTGTTCCGCCCGCCGTTTCGGCTATGTCCGCGATAACTTTACCAAAGCCGATGTGATGAGCACGCTGCCGGGCACCATCGGCATCGGCCATGTGCGCTATTCCACGGCCGGGTCCAAAGGCGCCACCGCGATCCGCGATGTGCAGCCGTTCTTTGGCGAATTTTCGATGGGTGGTTCGGCGATTGCCCACAACGGCAATATCACCAATGCCACCGCCCTGCGTCGCGAATTGATCGAACGCGGCTCGATCTTTCAATCCTCGTCCGACAGCGAATGCATCATCCACCTGATGGCGCGCTCGATGGGCCGCAACATCCCCGACCGGATGGAAGAGGCGCTGCGCAAGGTCGAAGGCGCGTTTTCCATCGTTGCCATGACCCGCACCAAACTGATGGGCGTGCGTGACCCGCTGGGTGTGCGGCCTTTGGTCTTGGGTAAACTGGGCGATGGCTGGGCACTCAGCTCGGAAACCTGCGCGCTTGATATCATCGGCGCTGAATTTATCCGCGAAATCGAACCGGGTGAAATGATCGTCATTTCCGAAAAGGAAGGCGTGCAAAGCCACTTCCCGTTCCGCCGTGTCAAATCACGCGGCTGTATCTTTGAGCATGTGTATTTCTCGCGCCCTGACAGCATTCTCGGCGGCCGCTCGGTCTATGAAACCCGCCGCCAGATCGGTGTGGAATTGGCCAAGGAAAGCCCGGTGGATGCCGACCTCGTTTGCCCCGTGCCCGATAGTGGCACCCCTGCCGCCATCGGTTACAGCCAAGAATCCGGCATCCCCTACGCGATGGGCATCATCCGCAACCAATACATGGGCCGCACCTTTATTGAACCAACCGAGCAGATCCGCAACATGGGCGTGCGTTTGAAACTGAACGTCAACCGCGCGCTGATCAAAGGCAAACGGGTGATTTTGGTCGACGATTCCGTCGTGCGCGGCACCACCTCGCGCAAGATCAAGGATATGATCTTGGATGCGGGTGCCGCCGAGGTTCACTTCCGCATCGCCTCCCCGCCCACGGCTTGGCCCTGCTTTTACGGCGTCGACACGCCCGAACGCTCCAAACTCCTCGCCGCCACCATGTCCGAGGAAGAGATGCGCGATTGGATAGGTGTCGACAGCTTGAAATTCGTCTCACTCGACGGGCTCTACCGTGCCGCAGGGGCCGCCAAGGGCCGCGACACCAAATCCCCGCAATATTGCGATGCATGTTTCTCGGGTGAATACCCCATCGCCCCATCCGACATGATCGAAAAAGGGTTCGAGATGAAGGCGGCCGAATAGCCCCACCTTCCCCTTTTTCTGTTTAAAAATATCCCCGCCGGAGGCTCTGCCACTGGCAAACAGTCCAGACGGCCCAAGGAATCGACCATGACCCAAAAAATCGCCCTCGTCACCGGTGCCTCGCGCGGTCTGGGTGCCGCTATGGCCGAGGAATTGGCCCTGCAAGGCTGGCATGTGGTCGCCGTGGCCCGCACAACTGGCGGGCTGGAAGAGGTCGATGACCGCGCCAAGACGGCAGGTGCCACGGGCGGTCTGACGCTGGCCCCGATGGACATCACCAATGACGATGCCATGCGCCACCTGTGCCGCTCTATCTTTGACCGCTGGGGCGGGATTGATCTGTGGGTCCACGCCGCCATTCACGCTGCCCCCTTGGCCCCTGCTGGCCATATCGACGTCAAAGACTGGGACAAATCGGTCGCTATCAACCTGCGCGCCACGGGCACCCTCATCCCGATGGTGGAACCGCTTTTGCGCGCACGCCCCGGCAGTGTCGCGCTGTTTTTGGATGACCCCCGCGCTGGCGAACAGTTTTTCGGCGCTTACGGTGCCACCAAAACCGGCCAAATCGCGCTGGCCCGGTCTTGGGCGGCCGAAACCTCGAAAACCGGCCCGCATGTGGTCATCGCGGCGCCAGTACCGATGCCCACCGCCACCCGCGCCCGCTTTTTCCCGGGCGAAGATCGTGCCCCCCTCACCGCGCCCCGCGATGAGGCAAAACGCATCCTTGGCGCGCTGTAGCCCTTATTCCAACCGCGCCGGAAAACCTGGCGCGCGCAGGTCGGTGCCCAACAAATCCTCCAGCAGCTTGGCAATCATAGGCGATTGCGCCTCGCCGCCATAGGCCGCGCGTGCCGCGACATAGGTTTGTTCCGTCGCCGCCGCCAAATCCAGCGGCACACCAAATTCGCGGCCAAACCCTAGGGCAAAACCCAAATCCTTCAGCGCCAAATCCACATTGAACGCCACATCATAGGACCCGTTCAAGATAAGCGCCCCTTCGGTTTCATGCACAAAACTATTGCCCGAAGACGCCGCAATCGCCGCATGGGCCTGCGCCAAATCAAGGCCCCCGCGCTTGGCCAGCATCAGCGCCTCACTCGTCGCCTTCAGGTGAATAAACGCCAACATGTTGGTTATCACCTTGATAATGCTTGATGATCCCAACGGCCCCATGTGGAAAATCCGGTCGCCCATCGCCTGCATCGCGGGCAAATGCAGGTCATACAAATCCGCATCGCCCCCCGCCAGCATGGTAATCTTGCCAGTGGCTGCCAAATGTACGCCACCCGTCACCGGCAGTTCCATCATCCGCACACCGGCATCCGCCGCAACGGCCCCCAGACGCAGCACATCGTCGCGCCCCAGCGTCGACATCTCGACCCAGCTTGCGCCCGGTTTCATCACTGGCAAAATCCCGCGCAACACGCGTTCAGACACCGCAGGCGAGGGCAAGCAAGTGATCACATGATCCACCGATGCCGCCAGCGCTTCGGCACTCGGGGCCAACACTGCCCCCATCGCCACAAGCCGTTCGGCAAGTGCCGCGTTCAAGTCAAACACCGTCACCTGCATCCCCGCCCGCAACAAACAAGCCGCGCAATTGGCCCCCAAATTCCCCAGCCCGATATAGCCGTAATGCATCATGCCCCGTACCCCACGATTGCCTTCACCTCACAAAAGTCATGAATACCCCAATCGGCATATTCGCGCCCGTTGCCTGATTGTTTGTACCCGCCAAACGGCGCAAATGTGTCCCACTCCGGCCCGTTCAGATTGACCTGCCCCGCCCGCAACCGCCGCGCGACGGCTCGTGCCTCGGTCAAACCGCCCTGCACATAGGCCGCCAGCCCGTAGACCGTATCATTGGCCATCGCGACCGCCTGATCGACCGTATCATAGGACAAGATCACCAGCACAGGGCCAAAGATTTCCTCGCGCTCGATGGTCATGCCCGCAGTGACATCGCCAAACACGGTCGGTTGCGCATAGTGCCCAAAGTTCATCCCTTCGGGCCGCCCAAGCCCCCCCGTGACCAGCGTGGCCCCTTCGGAAATCCCTGCCCCAATCAGCGCTTGGACCTTTTCATATTGCGCGCGGCTGACCAGCGGCCCCATCGTCACGGCGGCATCATTCGTGTCGCCAATAACGATATCCGCCACTGCGGCCTGCGCGGCGACAAAGGCCACACTTTCTGACCCGCGCGGAATGAACATCCGCGTCGGCGCATCGCAGCTTTGGCCCGTGTTGCCCATGCAGGCCGCAACCCCTTGGGCCACCGCCGCCGCAATATCGGCCGAGGGCAGGATGATATTGGCCGACTTGCCGCCCAATTCCTGCGCCACCCGTTTGACCGTAGGGGCTGCGGATTGGGCCACCTGCACGCCCGCGCGGGTCGATCCGGTAAAGCTGACCATATCGACGTCGGGGTGCGATGACAGCCGCGCGCCCACCTCGGGCCCCGTGCCGTTGATCAGGTTAAACACCCCCGCAGGCACCCCCGCCGCATGGCACACCTCGGCCCAAAGCAGCCCCGACAAAGGCGCAATTTCCGACGGTTTCAACACAACCGTACAGCCCGCCGCAATCGCAGGGGCCACCTTGCAAACGATCTGGTTCATCGGCCAGTTCCATGGCGTGATCAGCGCGCAAACGCCAATCCCTTCGCGGATCACCCGCGTATCGCCACGGCTTTCCTCCCAGTGAAACGCCTTGGCCGCCGCAATCGTGCTTTGCAAATGCACTTGCCCCGCCCAGACCTGCGCCTCGCGCGCCCAAGTGATCGGCGCGCCCATTTCCATCCGCATCGCTTGGGCAAAATCCTCGGCCCGCGCGTCATATTCGGCCAGCATCCGCTCCAACAACGCAATGCGTTCGGCCACGGGTGTAAGGGTGAACCCGTCAAACGCCGCCCGCGCTGCCGCCACCGCACGGTCGGCATCTGCCTCCGACCCCAAGGCAATTTCGGTCACGATCTCCTCGGTCCCGGGGTTTTCCACCCCTAACCGATCCGTGCCCAAAGGTACGACCCATTCCCCGTTGACGTAAAACTTTAAGGCATTCGCAAAAGTCATTGAATCCTCACTTGAAATAGATTTTGTATTTGGCGCGGATCATCGCATCCACCTCGGGGTCGATCAAACGACCTGCGCGTGCCAGAATAGCATTCTTACGCTCGATCGCCTTGTCCAAAAGCAACGGCTTGCCCGCCTCGTTCCATTCCTTGGGCGACATGCGGTTGCCCACCGCAGGGTAAATATACTCAGTCTGCATCAGCTTTAGCGTCTGATCTGACCCCAAATAATGCCCCGGTCCGCCCAAACACACCTCTTTCATCGCCTCAATCGACGTGCTGTCCGGCGTCACATCAATGCCCCGCACAAGGCGCATCGCTTGGCCCAAAAGGTCATCGCCAAGCACAAGGCTTTCCATGCAGAATCCCAGCAAAGACGCATGCATCCCCACCGCCTCATAGCACATATTCAAACCCGACAGACCCGCGAGCGCATTGGTGATCCCCTGCTCCCATCCCGCCTGCATATCCGGCAGTTTGCTGTCAGAAATCCCCGATGCCGCCCCGCCCGGAAGGTCATAAAACTTGTGCATCTGCGAGCAACCGGCCGTCAGCAGCGCCTGTTCCGCCGATCCACCCGACATTGCCCCCGTGCGCAAATCCGACACGAACGGCCATGTCCCGAAAATACACGGCGCTCCGGGCATGATGGCATTGGCATAAACCACACCCGCCAAACATTCCGCCACCGCCTGCACAATCGTCAGCGCAATCGGCGCAGGCGCTGTCGCCCCCGCTTGGCCCGCCGACAGCAGCAGCATTGGCATCCCGCGCCGGATACAATCTTCCATCACGATGCAGCTTTCCTCGGCAAACTTCATCGGCGGCACAACAAAACAGTTCGAGTTACTGACAAACGGCCGCTCGCGCCATTTGTCCTCACCGCCTGCAATGGTGTAAAGCATCTCGAAACACTCAGCCACATGGGAAGGGTCACTGAACGACGTGCCCACATGCTTGCGCGTACCCGAAAGCGACCCATACAGGGTGTTCAGGTCCATATCCAGATTATCGGGAATATCGCGACACACCATAGTACGTTGATAAAAATGGATATTGTCTAAATTATCAACCAATCGTGCCGCATCATACAAATCCTGCGCTGTCGACTCGCGATACTCAAGCGAGATGGGATCGACAATATGCACCGCCGCCCCCGCGGTGCCAAAATGCACGCGGCTGCCTGACAAATGCAGATCATGCTTGGGGTCGCGTGCATGCAGCGTTATGCCGCGCGCAGCCACCGCCAACATATCCTCGACCAAGGCCCGCGGAAAGCGCAAGCGCCCGTCATCGCCCTGAATGGCCCCCGCCGCCGTCATAATCTCCACCCCCGATGGCGGCGCCTGTGACAGCCCAATCTGCTCCAACGCCTGCAACGCAGACTCATGGATCTGCGCCACGCCCGCATCACTCAGCGGCTTATACTGCCCCCCCAACATGCCAGCCCGCACCGGCCGCATCTCTTCTGACAAAGGGGCCGCCCGCAACGCCACGCGACTTGCCCGCCCCCCTGCCCGTCCAGACCGCGCGCGCGCTGGCTCACAAATCTCGCCAATCTCATCCATCCCGCCACCCTTTTTCTGTTCAAAAATATCCCGGGGGGGCCGGGGGGCTGGCCCCCCGGCTACCGCCAGCCTACATCCGCACCCGCTCCGATTTCGGATCATACATCGGCGCAAGTGACGCCTCGGCCGCAAAGCGTTTTCCCGCAACCTCGATCTCATAGCGCGATGCCAGCACCTGCTCCGCCGACTCCCCCGCACAAGGCACATAGCCAAGGCCAATCGCGCCACCCAAATGGTGCCCGTAATTGCCCGACGTGATCGGCCCCACGATCCGCCCATCCCGCACAATCGCCTCGTTATGGTACAGCATCGGCAAGGGATCGGTCAGCTTGAACTGCACCATCCGCCGCGACAGCCCCGCCTCACGTTTGCGCAAAACCGCCTCTCGCCCGATAAACGCGCCCTTGCCCGTTTTCACCGCAAAGCCAAGGCCCGCCTCCAGCACATGATCTTCATCGGTAATATCATGGCCAAAATGGCGATAGCCCTTCTCGATCCGGCAGGAATCAAGCACATGCAAGCCACACAGCGTCAGCCCGCCAGAAACAGCGGCTCCAGCCCCTTCCAGCGCCTCAAACACATGCGCCGCTTGGTCGGTGGAGACATAAAGCTCCCAGCCCAGTTCGCCCACATAGGTAACACGGTGCGCCCGCGCCAACCCCATGCCAATCTCGATTTCCCGAGCGCTGCCAAACGGATGCACTTCATTGCTAAAGTCCGCAGGTGACACCGCCTGCAACAATTCGCGGCTTTTCGGTCCCATGACACACAGCACCGCCTCTGCCGCCGTCACATCCGTGACAACGGCAAAGGCATCGCCCAGATGCTTGCGCAACCAGGCCAGATCGCGCTGCAAGGTCGCCCCTGGCACCACAAGGAAATAGGCGGTTTCCGACAGGCGCGTCACGGTCAGATCGCTTTCAATCCCGCCGCGCGCATTCAGCATCTGGGTGTAAACAATCCGCCCCGCAGGCACGTCCACATCATTGGCACAAACCTTTTGCAAGAGCGCACAGGCATCACGCCCCTCGACCCGGATCTTCCCGAAAGAGGTCATGTCAAACAACCCAACCCCCTCTCGCACGGCCTTATGCTCGGCCGCAGCATTGCTGAACCAGTTCTGCCTGCCCCAGGAATATTCATACGCCCGCGCCTGGCCCTCATGCGCAAACCAGTTCGCGCGTTCCCAACCGACAACCTCGCCAAACACAGCACCCCGTGCCTTCAAATGCTCATGCAAAGGCGAACGCCGCACCCCGCGGCTGGTTGCCATCTGGCGGTACGGATAGTGGTCGGCATAAAGCAGCCCCAAAGTCTCGGACACCCGTTCCTTCAAATAGGTCCGGTTGCGCTGGAACGGCTGGGCACGCCGAATATCGACCTCCCAAAGGTCAAACGGTGCCTCGCCCTCAGTGATCCAATGCGCCAGCGCCATGCCCGCACCACCTGACCCCGCGATCCCAACCGAGTTATACCCCGCCGCCACCCAATAACCGCCAAGTTCCGGCGCTTCGCCCAAATAATAGCGGTCATCCGGCGTAAAGCTTTCCGGCCCGTTGAAAAACGTATGAATCCCCGCCGATTGAAACAGCGGCATCCGCTCCATCGCGGCCTCTAGGATGGGTTGGAAATGGTCCCAATCCTCTGGCAGCGTGTCGAATTCGAAATCATCCCGAATGCCGCCCATGCCCCACGGCTTGGCCTTGGGCTCAAACGCGCCAATCATCATTTTGCCCGCGTCCGATTTGTAATAGGCGCATTCATCGGGCACGCGCAAAACCGGCAAATGCCCAAGGCCTGCAATCGGTTCGGTGACCAGATAGAAATGTTCGCACGGATGCAGCGGCAAGGTCACACCGCTGTCAGCCGCCAAGTCGCGGCCCCACATACCACCGCAATTGATCACGACATCAGCGGCAATATGCCCGGGCTCGCCTTCTACCACATAGTCCACGCCCGTCACACGGCCCGCGGCCTTGGTCACAGCCGTAACCTTCACGCCTTCCAACACCTTGGCGCCCCGCATCCGTGCGCCCTTGGCCAGCGCCATCGCAATATTGGCAGGATCACATTGCCCGTCCAACGGCAAATGCACTGCCCCCACCACATCGCCGATGTTCAAATGCGGATACATCGCCTTCGCCTCGGTCGGCGAAATTTCGGCCACATCCACGTCAAAAATCCGTGCAACCGTGGCTTGGCGCAACAACTCCTCGTGCCGCGCTGCCGTCAGCGCAACCGAGATCGACCCCACCTGCCGCATCCCCGTGGCCACGCCGGTTTCCGCCTCCAGCTTGACATACAAATCCGCCGAATATTTCGCCAAACGCGTCATATTCGCCGAACCGCGCAGCTGCCCGATCAGCCCCGCCGCGTGCCACGTCGTCCCCGATGTCAGCCGCTTGCGCTCCAACAACACAATATCGGTCCAGCCCGCTTTAGCCAGATGATAGGCAACCGAGCAGCCCGATATTCCGCCCCCGATAATGACGGCACGCGCTGTTTTAGGGATCAAAGACATCATAGACTCCATATATGATAAGATCGTCCATCAATGCGCGCGCCTAAATGAAATTTCAAACGTATTTTTCATTTCCGCAGTAAAACACAACCAAAAATCTATAACGCTCCACAATTCACCACATTTTTTCACCTTCGCCCTTGCCCCGCCCCCCGTTTTCGCCGCAGTTTGGCGCAAAGGAGAGCAGGAATGAGCGAACAGGTTGGCCAAGATATCCGCGCCTTGCGCAAGGCGCGCGGGCTTACGCTGGCCACTTTGGCCGAACAGGTCGGCAGGTCCGTGGGTTGGTTGAGCCAGGTCGAGCGCGGCCAAACCCTGCCCGCAATCCCCGACCTTGGCCGCCTTGCCGAAATCCTTGGCGTCACCATCAGCTTTTTCTTCCGCTCGGCCAGCCGGAGCGAGGCAGAACGCGGCTTGATCCAACGCGCCGCCGACCGCACCCCGATCGGCAACGCCACACACGGCTTGGTCGAAGAATTGCTCTCGCCCGGTCTTGGTGGCAGTTTCGAAATGCTGAAATCCAGCTTTGCCCCCAAGGCGCGCAGCAAAACCATAAAGCCCCGCGCGGAACGTGAGGATGGTGGCGTGCTTTTGTCCGGCCAATTGGTCATCACAATCGGCGGTCAGGATTTCACCCTCGCGCCGGGCGACAGCTTTCAATTTGCGGCCAAACCCTACGCCTGGCACAACCCCGGCGATGTTCCCGCCGTGGTGATCTGGGTCGTCTCGCCGCCGATTTACTGACATCATTCCTATGCCCTGATCCGCGCATTCGACGGGTCCCACAGCGGCGCATCGTCCTGCACCACGGCGCGGTGGCGGGTGCCAAAGATTTCAACCTCCAGCACCGTCCCCGCCACGTTCAAATCCGCGCGCAACATCCCCAGCCCGATACAAGCCCCGATACGGTGGCCGAAATACCCGCTGGTCACTTCACCAACCACCGTATCGCCGTGCCAAATCGTTGACATATACGGCGGGTCATACGCCCCCGCCTCAATCACCAAAGTCGTGAATTGCTTGGTCACGCCACGCTGTTTTTCGGCCGCCAGCGCCGCCTTGCCCCGAAACTCATGGCCCCAATCAACGAACCGTTCCAAACCGCCTTGCAGCACCGTGTAATCGGTCGAAAGATCGCCTTTCCACGCCCGATACCCCTTTTCAATCCGCAAAGAATTCAACGCGAACATCCCAAAGGGCCGCAAACCATGCGCCGAACCAGATGCCATAACCGCATCCCACACGCCGGGCGTATCCTCGCGGCGCGAATGGATTTCCCAGCCCAATTCTCCGGCAAAGGACACCCGCATCAACACCACATCCGCGCCCGCAATCTGCGCGCGCTGCCACGTCAGCCACGGCAGGGTCAAATCCGCCTCGCAAACCCCCGCCAAAACCGCACGGCTGTTGGGCCCAGTCAAAATCTGGCACGACCAATCATCGGTTTCATCGCGCAAGATCAACCCATGCGGCAGGCTGGCCAGCAACCACTCGCGGTCATGCGCCTGCGCCGTGGCGGCGGTGATCAGCATCACCTCGTCCTCGGCCACCCGCGCCACCGACATTTCGGTCACAATCCGGCCCTTTTCATCGGCGAAATAGGCCAACCCCAAGCGCCCAACCTTGGGCACCCGCCCTGTAATCTGCGCCGACAACCAATCGATCACGCCGCGGCCAGACACACGGAACCGCGAAAACCCGGGCAGGTCCAAAATACCCGCCGCATCGCGCACGGCCTCACATTCCGCTTTCACAGCGCTAAACCACGCGCCTTCACGCCTCCACGTCTGCACGCCTTCAGGCGTCACATCATCGCCCGCCCGCGCATACCAATTCGCCCGCTCCCAGCCGTTATAGGCGCCAAACTGCGCCCCCAAACCGGCCACCCGATCATGCACGGATGACAATTTCTGCCCCCGTCCCGCAGGCCACGCATAATGCGGGAAATGCATGCCATATTCATGGCCGTACACCTCCATCCCCTTGGCAATGCAGTATTCTTCTCCCTCAAACCCCGTAAAGCGGCGCGGATCACACGACCACATATCCCACTCGGTCGCGCCCTCTGTCACCCACTCGGCCAGCACCTTGCCCGCGCCCCCTGCCTGACAAATGCCAAAGGTGAACACACAGGCCTCAAACGCCTTGGGCACCCCCGGCATCGGCCCGATCAAAGGGTTGCCATCGGGGGTATAGGGGATCGGCCCGTTGATCACCTTGGTCAAAGGTGCAGTCCCCAACAGCGGCACCCGCGCCATCGCATCCTCGATATGCCACTCCAACCGCTCCAGATCATCTGGGAACAGTTGGAAACTGAAATCGGCAGGGAACGGGTCGTCCTTGTCAACCCAATGCGCGCGGCAATTGCCTTCATAGGGCCCAAGGTTAAAGCCGTTCTTTTCCTGCCGCAGGTAATAGCTGCTATCCACATCGCGCAACAGCGGCAGCTTGCCCCCCGTCGCGGCACTATGTGCGGCAATTTCCGGCACGGTATCAAACAGCATATACTGATGGCTCATCACCATCATCGGCACCTCGCGGCCAAACATCCGGCCCACCTCGCGCGCGTAATACCCCGCCGCGTTCACCACATATTCGCAGCGAATTTCGCCCTTCTCGGTGACAATCACCCACTCATCCGCCTCGCGCCGCACCGCTAGCACAGGGCAAAACCGCTCAATCCGCGCGCCCATGTTGCGTGCGCCCTTGGCCAGCGCTTGCGTCAACTGCGCCGGATCAATATCGCCATCGTTCGGGTCATAAAGCGCGCCCGCCAAATCATGCGTCTCAAGGAAAGGATAGCGCGCCTTGATCTCGTCAGGCGCAAGCAGCTCCAAATCCATCCCCTGATAGCGCCCCATCCCCACCACGCGGCGAAACTCGTCCATCCGCTCTGCCGTATGGCCCAAACGGACCGACCCCGTGACATGGTAATTCATCGGATAATCCACTTCGGCCCCAAGGCCGCGGTACAATTCCGCCGAATAGCGCTGCATGTTCATAATCGACCAAGAACTTGAAAACGTCGGCACATTCCCCGCCGCATGCCAGGTCGACCCTGCCGTCAGCTCGTTCTTTTCCAACAGCACACAGTCCGTCCAACCCGCCTTTGCCAAATGATACAAACACGACGCCCCAACCGCCCCGCCGCCAATAATCACCACCCGCGCGCTCGTCGGAAACTCGGCCATACCCCACCCTTTTTCTGTTCAAAAATATCCCCGCCGGAGGCACCCGTTGGCGGGCACCCGCACAGGTGTCAGCCACGACTATCCACCCGAACATCTCCACTTACAATTCGGCAAATCCGGCCTTATTAATCGGACATCCCGATTAGGAACCCACCCATGCAACCCGACCAAATCGAAACCTTCCTCGACCTCGTGGAAACCCGCAGCTTCAACCGCACCGCCGAACGCCAAGGCCTCACGCAATCTACCGTTTCGGGGCGCGTCGCCTCTCTCGAATCCGCACTCGGCGTCAAACTCTTCACCCGCTCGCGCGCAGGCACCGACCTCACCACCGAAGGCCTGAAATTTGCGCCCCACGCCCGCTCCTTGCGCCATGCTTGGGCCGAGGCGCGCCATTCCGTCACCCCTACGGGCGAGGCGGTGATCAACATCCGCCTTGGCATCCAATCCGACCTTGCCCCAAACCTTTTAGGCGACTGGATGCAAGGCTTTCGCCAACACCTACCTGATTGTGCCTTTTACATTGAGCCGGATTTTTCCCTGCAAATGTGCCGCGACCTCACCTCTGGCGCGTCCGATTTCGCGGTGCTTTATACTCCCTACGCTTCGCCCGACCTGAATTTCACGTCCTTGGGCGAAACCCGCTATCGCCTGATCTCGTCCGAAACCGACCGCCGCGCGGGCCTGCGGCCTGCCACCTATATCCGAGCCAATTTCGCGCCTGCGTTCGATGCGCATCACCGCGCGGCCCTGCCCGAGCTCCAAGACGCCCCCATCGCAGCAGGGCAAAGTGCCACCATCGCAGGCCTGCTGACCAAACTCGGCGGGTCGGCCTATTTGCTGGATGTCATGGCACAGGATCTGATCGCCACGGGCCAGTTTCAGGCCGTCAAAGATGCGCCGATCATCCACCAGCCCGTCCATGCCGCAACCCATCTGCGCAACCGCACGGCCAAACTGCACCGTCAGCTTTTGCGCGTGGTGCAAACCACGTTCAAAGTCTAACGCGCCTCTAACTTGGCCACCGCCGCCCAAAAGGCAATCTTGCGGCCATGCAATTCCTCGGCCCAATCCGTAAACTTTGCATGCGGCGCGACCGAACCGTGATCCACCACATGCGCATCAAGCCGCGCACATTCCACAAACAGCTGCGCCGCTTGGGCGTAATGCGCCGATTTCGCGCGCCGCAGCACCCAATCCACCACCGCCCGAAACAGCGCCATCGCGGCCAAGGGAAAGCCATCGGACAACCGCTCGCCCGCCGCGATCAAAATCTCATGATGCTCGCCGTCCAGCTCGCATTGGCGGGCAATAACCAAGGCGGCGGCTTGCGGCAAGGCGTTCCAGTTGACCAAAAAGTTCAACGCAGCCACCGCATTGCCAAACCCCGCCGCGAACGCCAAAGCCTTCTCTTCGGCCTCCATATCGTCAAAATCCGGCAAGCGTTTCAAATAGTCGCGCAAATGCGGGGCAGACAGTTGCCGCTCAAAGCAAGCCCAGCGAAAGGCTTGCGCCTCCTCCGTGCGCCCCAAGCCTTCCAACGCGGCAATCCGCGCATCTTGCCAGTCTACAGGGATCCAACCGCCATCGGGTTTCGCATCCACACGGTCCAACACCGCCAAGGCCTCCTCGGCCCGCCCCGCTGCGACCAACCGCCCCGCAATCTCGGCCGCCACCGCTGGCAAGGCGCGCGCGCCGGCAGGATAACTGGCGATAAACGCATCCACATCATTGCCCGCATCGGCAATCTGGCGCAGCGCCAACAACCCGCCACGCGGCACTTTCGCCCCTTGCAAACGCTCTTTGACCGCCGCCAAACCCTCTGGCCCCAAAGCGCCTGACATCGCAGGGATCAACCCGTCAAACTGGCCATAGCCGTTATCGCTCAGCGCCTCAAAGACACGCTCGGCCATTGGCCTCGGGTCCATGCCAACCGACCCAGCGCCCAGCGCAGCAACCCCGGCCTGAAACACCGATGCAATCTCGCCCGTGCGGTCCTCACACCTGTCAAACACCGGATCAGCCAGCGCCACAAACCGCCACAGTAAATCGCCCCCTAGCGCGGGGTCTGATGGCAACACTTGCCCTTCAATCGCCGCCAATTGCGTTTGCAAATCCACCACCAGCGCCTTACGCCGCCGCCACGTCACCCGCGTGCGCGCCTTTGCTATCAGCGCTAGCCGCTTGCCAATCTCGGCCGCCGCCTCAACCGGTCCCTGCTCACCCGCCAGCGCCAGCCGCAGCCGCTGTTTGGCAGGTGCCGACCCTTTGCTGATGTCCAACAGCAATTCAGCCAAGGCAGGCGCGCCCAGCGCCTCAAGGTTCTTGGCGTTCAAAGTGGTCCGTGACGCCATGCCCTAGCCCGAAAAGTCCGAGATCACCGCAACCCCTGGCGATGTCGGCCCGTTAAAGGCCCGCAATTCGGCAGACGCATCCGACAGCCGCACTTCGCGCGCGATCAGCGGCGTCATATCCACTGCCCCCCGCGTAATCATCTCCAACAACGATGGATAGCGCCAGCTTGGCATCCCCCGCGTGCCAAACAGCGCCAAATTCTTCATATAAACCGCGTTCATATTGATCTGCATATGCGCGGTATGGCCCACGGGCATCCCCACTTGCACATGCCGCCCCAAGGGGCGCAGGCATTCAATCGACGCATTTGTCGTGGCCTCAATCCCCAGCGCTTCGACGCTCACATGCGCGCCGCCGCCTGTAATCTCAATAATCCGCGCAGCAACATCACCTTCGCGTGCATCAATCGCCGCCTCGGCCCCAAGGCCCAGCGCATGTGTCAGCTTTTCCGCCACCACATCGACCACCACAACCCGCGCGCCCAAGGCCCGCGCCAGCAGCAGCACCGACAGGCCAATCCCGCCCGTGCCATGCACCGCAACCCATTCGCCCGCTTGCACCGCCGCCCGCCCCGTCAGCGCGTGCCACGCCGTTGTCACGCGGCACCCAAGGCCCGCCGCCACCACAGGCGACAGCGTTTCGGGCAGGCGCGCAAGGTTATGGGCAAACGGCACAGATACATATTCGGCAAAGGCACCGGGTTCAACAAACCCCGGCAAACGTTGGGTTTTACAGATGTTCTGGTTGCCCGACTGGCAATCGGGACAGGCGCCACAGGCAAGGATAAACGGGGCGACCAACCGATCCCCCACTTGCCATTTGGCCAAAGGCCCAGCCTCGACCACCTCGCCGCAATATTCATGGCCTTGGATTTGCCCGGGCTTGACGCGCGGATGCTCGCCCACCCAGCCATGCCAATCGGACCGGCAGATGCCGCAGGCCAACACCTTCAACACCACACCGTCCGCCTCGCACACGGGGTACGGCACGGACTCTAAGCTTAGATCTGCGTTATATATCCGTAAAACTGCTGCGCGCATGATGCTCCCCCTGCTTTGTCCCAACAAGAGCCAAAGCAGGCGGTCAGGTCAAGCGCCGCTTTAAACGATCTCGACCGTGTATTTCTCAATCACCGTATTGGCCAACAGCTTTTCGCACATGGCCTTTACTTCAGCTTCCGCCGCCGCCTTGTCGGTCGACGATAAATCCAGCTCGATCACCTTCCCCTGCCGCACGCCCGTGACGCCCGCAAAGCCCAAAGTCCCCAACGCGTGGCGCACTGCCTCGCCTTGCGGGTCCAAAACACCGTCTTTCAGCATGATATGAACACGAGCTTTCATGGTAGGCGCCTTTCAGTTGATCAGGGTCGGCTTGGTTGTATGCGTGACATTGGTGGGCAAAACCCCCAAGCGCCGCGCCAGTTCAGTATAAACATCGGCCAGCGGGATCGGGTCGCGCTGCTGGTCTTCGCGTTCGGTCAAATCCAGCCCGCGCATATCCCACAAGCGGCAGCTGTCTGGCGAAATCTCATCGGCCACGATCAGGCGCATGAAATCGCCTTCCCAAACGCGACCCACCTCCAGCCGGAAATCGGCAAGCCTGATCCCTGCGCCCAGCATAACGCCGGTCAAAAAGTCGTTCACCCGCAAGGCCAACGCAATAATATCGTCCAGATCCTGTTGGTTCGCCCAGCCGAAGGCGACGATATGTTCCTCGGACACCAAGGGATTGCCCAGCTTTTCGTCCTTGAAATAATATTCCACAATCGGGCGCGGCAAAGGTGTGCCCAGCGGTATCCCCAACCGTTCGGTCATCTGCCCCGCGGCATAGTCGCGCACCACGATTTCCAGCGGCAAAATCTCGGCCATCCGCACCATCTGTTCGCGCATGTTCAGACGCTTGATGAAATGCGTCGGCACCCCGATGCTGTTCAGCCCCGACATGAAAAATTCGGACAGGCGGTTGTTCAACACGCCCTTGCCTTCCACAGTGGCTTGCGGCGGGGTTGCCGCCTCCAGCCCGTCATCCTTAAAATACTGGATCAAGGTGCCCGGCTCGGGCCCTTCATAAAGGATCTTGGCCTTGCCCTCATATACTTTCTTGCGGCGCGCCATGACGTTTCCGATACCCCATTCGAATGCTTCACAGGGCCAAAAACCCTATATCCATCGCGCTATAGTCTATGGCAGCCCCGCTCGCAAGCCAGCGTTGCCTTTTGCACCCCGCCCCCTTGCAGCAAACGAGCATCAAGGGCATATCATGGGGTAAGCAAACCAAAGGAAAGGGTCCGCCGTGTCCACATTCGACAATCGCGAACAGGCGTTTGAGGCGAAATTCGCCCATGACGCCGATATGCAATTCCGTGCCGAGGCGCGCTGCAACAAGCTGACCGGCCTTTGGGCCGCTGAAATGCTCGGCAAAACCGGCCAAGAGGCGACAGATTACGCCATGACCGTCGTCGCCGCCGATTTTGAAGAGGCCGGCAACGAAGATGTCGTGCGCAAACTCGCCGCCGATCTGGTTGGTCACGCCACGGCCGATGAAATCCGCGCCAAACTGGCGGCGATGCTGCCAGTTGCCAAAGCGCAACTGATGGCCGAACTCTAAAGTCCTTTGGCGGGCGCACCCCGAAACATGGGGCAACCGCGCCCGCCGCGCCTTATACACGCTTAAACTCTGCTCAATTTGACCTGTTAAGGGCGCATAAACCCTCCCCGCCGTACCAATGACCTAAGGGTCTGTGGTCAAAGGGTTTGGTATGGAACAGTCAGGAAACGGGTGCGTTTTGCGCATGGGCAACGCATTGCCAGCCTCGAACGGGGTTACACACTACAAGCTGCGCGCGCTTGCCGCGATTGTCCTAACCGTTTTGTTCCTATCGCTGCTGCAACAGCGCCTTGCCAGCTTGGATTTTGGCGCCGTCATGCTGGCATTTGCGGCTGTGCCCAGTGCCAATTGGCTTTTGGCTCTGGCGGCAACGGCCCTTAGCTTTTGGGCGGTCGGCCAATATGACGCCAGTTTGCACCGTCACCTGAACACCCAAACCACCCCCAAAAACGCGCACCGTGCAGGTATGGCCGCCATTGCTTTGGGGCAAACCCTTGGCCTTGGCGTGCTGAAAGGCGCGCTCGTGCGCTGGCGCATGGTGGCGGGCCTGTCCTTGATCGACGCGACCAAACTATCGGCCGCCGTGGCCGTATCCTTCCTGTTTGGCTGGGCCGTCATCACCGGCGCAGTTCTGTTGACCGTCCCGACCGCACCGTTGAAATCACTTGCACTCGCAGGTTGCGCGCTTGGCCTGTTGGTTGCGGCCCTGTGCCTGATCCAACCCTGCTGGCGGGTTTTTGGCCATAAAATCACCCTGCCCAACCTGTTCACCCTTTGGCACATTCTGGCCTTTACCTTGGTTGATACCGTCGCGGCGGCGGCCGCTTTATGGCTTTTGTGCCCGCCCGATCTGGCGCTGCCCTTTGCCGCACTCTTGCCCGCCTATCTTTTGGCCTTGGGCGCAGGGCTGTTGTCTGGCACCCCCGGCGGCGTTGGCGCGTTTGAAATGACACTCCTCGCCGCCTTGCCGATGGTCGATGAACCCGCACTCATCGCAGGCGTGCTCGCCTTTCGGCTTGCCTATTACGCCGTGCCTGCGGTCCTTGCGGCCCTGCGCGTGGTAACGCAGCGCCGCCCCGCCAAGGCCCAAGCGAAACCACGGCGCAGACAGCCCTATGCCAATACCCCCGCCGAGGCCGAACTAGCCGCCCAAAACCATATCAAAATAATCGATATTTCACCGCACTCTCAGGCGCTTATCGGCGAAACACCACATGCCATGATCTTGCTTTTGGACCCGTTCGGTGCGCCAAATCACGCGCAATCCCTTGGCGCCCTTTCAGCCTTGGCCAAGGCGCGCACGCGGGTGCCGTGCCTCTATAAATGTGGCCCCGCTCTTGCTGCCGCTGCGCGCGCCGCTGGTTGGTTCATCCTCCCCGTCGCTGGCGAGGCGTGGCTCAATCCCACCACCTTTACCTTGAACGGATCCGACAAATCCGCCCTGCGCCGCAAACTGCGCAAGGTTGAAAAATCGGGCCTGACATTGCGCGAACTTACCCCTGCCGATCTGCATGCCACCGCCTGCATCAACCGCGAATGGGCCAGCAATAACGGCGGTGAACGCGGCTTTTCTATGGGCCGTTTCGCCCCTGCGCAAATCGCGGCCCAACGCATCTTTGGGGCCTTTGACGGCGACAATCTTTGCGCCTTTATCAGCTTTCACCATAACAGCCATGAATGGGCGCTTGACCTGATGCGCCACCGCACAGACACCCCCGATGGCACCAATTACGCGCTGGTCACACTTGCGCTGAACACCGCCGCAGGCGCAGGCATCGCCCGCCTGTCCCTTGCCGCCGCCCCGCGGCTACCGCCTGTTTTGAACCGCCTTTTGCACCTGCCATCGGGCCTGTGTCAGTTCAAAGACAGCTTTGCCCCGCGCTGGCAGCCGCTCTACATTGCGGCGCCGAACCGTCTGTCGCTCGCGCTAGCCGCATCCGAGGTGTACCGTGAAATCCGCACGCCGCCGCCCCTGCCCCAAACACCCGCAACCCAAAGCCCCGCAGGCCAAAATCAAATTGCCTCCAGCGTCCAGCCGTGGCAAATGGGATGAAATAGCGCGGCCAATGCGACAGGCCGTCCCCTCCGGCAGCAGGCAGGACACACCATGACCAACGCACTCACGAAACTACTGGACAGTCGCGACTGGCTTTTGGCCGATGGCGCGACCGGCACCAACCTGTTCAACATGGGCCTAGAGGCAGGCGAACCGCCCGAGTTTTGGAACGTCGATAAACCTGCCAATATCCGCAAGCTCTACAAAGGCGCGGTTGATGCAGGCTCGGATATCTTTTTGACCAACAGCTTTGGCGGCAACGCCAGCCGCCTGAAACTGCATCAGGCCCAAGGCCGCGTGATGGAGCTGAACCTCATTGCCGCCGAAATCGCGCGCGACGTGGCCGATGCATCGGGTCGTACCATCGTCGTCGCAGGCTCGGTTGGCCCCACGGGTGAGATTTTTGAACCGATGGGCACCCTGACCCATGCGTCCGCCGTTGAAATGTTCCACGAACAGGCCGAAGGGCTAAAGGCGGGCGGCGCGGATGTTTTGTGGATTGAGACCATCTCCGCCCCCGAAGAATACCGCGCGGCGGCCGAGGCCGCAAAACTGGCGGGTATGCCCTATTGCGGCACCATGAGCTTTGACACGGCAGGCCGCACCATGATGGGCACCACATCCGCCGCAATGGTCGAAATGGTCGAAAAACTGGCCTATCCGCCGCTGGCGTTCGGTGCCAACTGTGGTGTCGGTGCGTCTGACCTGATGCGTACGATGCTGGGCTTTGCCGCCCAAGGATCGTCTATCCCCTTGATCGCAAAGGGTAACGCAGGCATTCCAAAATACCATGACGGTCATATCCACTATGATGGCACGCCTGATTTGATGGCCGAATACGCCGTGCTGGCCCGCGATGCCGGTGTCAAAATCATTGGCGGTTGCTGTGGCACCATGCCAGAACACCTTGCCGCCATGCGCGCCGCCCTCGAATCCCGCCCCAAAGGCCCGCGCCCCACGCTGGAACAGATCTCGGCCGCACTGGGCGGCTTCTCCTCGGCGTCCGATGGCACCGGCGATGATGCCAACGCCCCAAAGCGCGAGCGCCGTGGTGGCCGCCGCGCCTAACCTGCGTCAGGTGGGGGCCAAAAACGCCCCCGCCCCTTTCATCTGTTCCCAAATATCCACAACGGCTTGCGGCCCAATCGCGCCGCCAAACCGCCAAACCCGTTAAAACAGCCGCAGCTGATCCCCCACCCGCACAGGCGGGGTAAACAGATCACAGCGCAGCGGGTCCAAGCGCAACGCCAGCCCCAACCGCGTCCGCGCCGCCTCAAACCGCCGCGCCATCAAATCCGCCCACACCCCGCGCCCCCGCATCCGCGTGCCAAAAGCGGCATAATACACCGCCCCCCCGTGCAACTCGGCCAAACGCGCCAACACCTTTTCGGCCCGCCCCGGCACATGTTGGGCCAACCAATCGCGAAACAACCCCTCCACCTCGCCAGGAAGGCGCAGCATAATCCAACTGGCCGCCACCGCCCCCGCACCCTGCGCTGCCGCCATAATTCCCTCCATCTCCGCATCCGTCAGCCCCGGAATAACCGGCGCGACCATCACCCGCACCGGCACCCCCGCATCGGCCAACCGCGCAATCATCACCAACCGCCGCGCAGGGGCAGGCGCGCGCGGCTCTAACCGCCGCGACAACCCTGCATCCAGCGTTGTCATCGACACCCCCACCCGCACCAACCCGCGCACAGCCATCGGCCCCAGAATATCCAGATCCCGCTCAATCAACGCGCCCTTGGTCGTAATCGCGACGGGGTGGTTATGCGCCGCCAATACCTCCAGCACCTCACGCATCACCCCATACTGCGCCTCAACCGGTTGATACGGATCGGTATTTGTCCCAATTGCAATCACTCCCACCTTGTACCCGCGCGCCCGCAACTCGCCGTCCAGCACCGCGCCAATGCCGGGCCGCGCAACCAACTTGGTTTCAAAATCCAACCCCGCCGACAGGTTCAAAAACGCATGGCTTGGCCGCGCATAGCAATAGGCACAGCCATGTTCGCACCCCCGATACGGGTTCACCGACCGGTCAAACGGCAGGTCCGGCGACGCATTATAGCTAATTGCCGTCCGCGCCCGTTCCACCCGCACCTCGGTGCGCAACAACCGCTCATCCTGGGGCATCTCCCACCCGTCATCCACAGCCACCCGCGAAGCCGCTTCAAACCGCCCCACAGCGTTTGACCCAACCCCACGCGCCCGCACCCGAACCCCGCGTTCCACCGACCCGATCTCATCCCTAAATTGCGTCATCCTGCCACACTGGAACAAAACATAAACAAACGCCAGTAAATCGTATCTCCAAATTGCAACTTGTCGGGTTTCACCCTATCAATGTCGCAAACCGAAAAGTGGTCCGCCCCCTTTGCGACCATGCACAAATCAGGGCCACGCGCAGGAGCATGCAATGTCTGACGACGAAATCATCCTTTCCGAACTTTCCGATGACGAACTGGTCCTGCAAATGCATGACGACCCTTACGATGGCCTGCGTGAGGAAATCGAAGAAGGTGTGAACATCCTGATCGCCCGCGGATGGGCCCCCTATGACGCCCTGACCAAGGCGCTTGTGGCTGGCATGACCATCGTCGGAGCCGACTTCCGCGATGGCATTTTGTTTGTCCCCGAGGTGCTGCTTGCCGCCAACGCGATGAAGGGCGGCATGGCCATCCTGAAACCGCTGCTGATCGCTACAGGTGCCCCCCGCATGGGTAAAATGGTTATCGGCACCGTCAAAGGCGACATCCACGACATCGGCAAAAACCTTGTCGGCATGATGATGGAAGGCGCAGGCTTTGAAGTCCGCGACCTTGGCATCAACAATTCGGTTGAGAAATACCTTGAGGCACTAGAGGCCGAACAGCCAGACATCCTTGGCATGTCCGCCCTGCTCACCACCACCATGCCTTATATGAAGGTCGTGATCGACACGCTGAAAGAAAAAGGCATGCGCGAGGATTACATTGTTCTGGTCGGCGGCGCGCCCCTGAACGAAGAATTCGGCAAGGCCATCGGCGCAGACGCCTATTGCCGCGATGCCGCCGTGGCCGTGGAAACCGCCAAAGGCTTCATGATGCGCAAACACAACCGCGCCAGCGCGTAAAACCGCTGCGACATCCATAAAAGCCCCGGTGGAAACGCCGGGGCTTTGGCATGTAAAACGGATGTGAAAAAGCAATTGGGTGCGACGCATGGCCTATGGGTTTGATAAATCTGCATCGTTCGGAAGGTTCTTTCCAGATGGCGAGTTTCATGGCTTTCAAGATTATCTGAACGAGCGTTTTCAAGAGATGTTGGCCAAAGGCCAGACTGAGCAAAAGTTTTTCAATGAGTTTCGTTGGGCTCTCGTTGATGCCATGCATAGCGGCACAGATTTCATGGCACAGGACCTGTTGCCGAGGCTTTATACCCTTGCAAAGCCCTACAAGTCGCTTGGGGATCTCATCAATCTTAGCGCGGGTATTGCCGTCTCGTCGCGGCTTCGCGACCTGATTGTGAAATTGGAACCGGGGCGGCACCAGATATGGCCCGTTGAGATTGTCCTGCCGTCAGTGGAGGCCTATCCGGTCGATTATTTCATGCTTCGTGTGCTGTCTCAGCTGGACGCTTTCGATAAAGCTAACAGCGATCAGGGTTGTTGGAAAAAGTCAGTGCGGATTTTGAAAATCGCCCCCCCCCAAGGAAGATCACGCGCATGGAATCGCCTTGTCGCGCGGCGTTATCGCGGACCACCATATCTGGCGTGGGTTTGTCTCGGCAGAGTCGGGCATTGCGGGATTCGTTTTTTATGTTTCCGACACATTGAAAGCCGCGATCGACGCCGCTGGCCTCAAAATGCCACCGTTTTATAAGTTGAAAGAGGTGTAGCCCGTAGGTCGGGGTTCACCCCGACTCCCGCCCCCTCAACAGCTTATACAACCCTGCGTGCGCGTCGGTTTCACGGGCCGATAGCCCTGCCCCAAAACGCGGTTCATCCCGCCTTGCACATCCACAATCGCGCCCTTGAACAAAGGTGCCAACTGCCGCGCCGCGCGTGATGTGCGGTTGCCAGACCGACAGATCAGCCCGATCCGCTGCCCCGGCTTCAGCTTTGGCCCCACCACCTGCAAAAACGCCTCGGGCGTGCTATAGGTGACCAGCAGCGCGCCATCCACCACGCCACTTTGCTTCCATTCCTCAGGCGTGCGAATATCGACCAACAGCAAGCTGTCATCGGCGGCCAGCGCATCACCCGAAAGCGGCTCCAGCGTCACATTCTGCGCCTGCGCGCCGCCGCCAAAATTGGCCACCCCAAGGATCACCGCCCCCGCAATCGCAACCGCCGCCACTGCATAAACCCAAATCGTCATTGCATTGGCCCCCTATTGCGCGCGGGGTCCATCGGGCAAAGCAATCGCAAACAGGTCATCGCAGACATCCTTTTGAAACGGGCACGTCTATTTATATTCCAAAAAAAGAATATGTAAATCGCCAATCAACAACCTGCCCGTGTCCGCATTAAAATTCGGTTAACAAAAAAGTCTTTATACAAATATATCAATGTTTTAAAGAAATGTCCGCGCGCGGTCATTCCACGCGCGGACCGCGTTTACCCGCCGATTTTATCTTGAGTCTGGGTCTCAAAATCACCGGCATCATGGCGCTCATGAAGCTGCAATTCAGGCTCTCCAAAGGCCCGATTCACCATCCGGCCTCTTTGAACAGCAGGCCGCGCATCAATCGCCTCGGCCCATTTCACGACGTTTTTATAAGACGCCACATCCAGAAATTCCGCCGCATTATAAAGCCGCCCCAAAACCAGCTGCCCATACCACGCCCAAATCGCCATATCCGCGATAGAATAGCTATCGCCCGCGATAAATTCATGGGTTGCAAGCTGGCGGTCCAAAACATCCAGCTGCCGTTTCGCCTCCATCGAAAAGCGATCAATCGGGTATTGGAATTTTTCGGGCGCATAGGCATAGAAATGACCGAATCCGCCGCCCAAATACGGCGCTGACCCCATTTGCCAAAACAGCCAGTTCAGGCATTCGGCCCGCCCCGCCGGATCGGTTGGGATAAAGGCGCCGAATTTCTCGGCCAAATGCAGCAAAATCGATCCGGACTCGAACACCCGAAGCGGCGTATCACCCGAATGATCCATCAAGGCTGGAATCTTGGAATTGGGGTTCACCTCAACAAACCCCGACCCGAATTGATCGCCGTCCCCGATCTTGATCAGCCAGGCATCATATTCCGCACCCGTATGACCCGCCGCCAGCAATTCCTCCAGCATCACCGTCACCTTCACCCCGTTCGGCGTGGCCAGCGAATACAACTGAAAAGGATGCTTGCCCACCGGCAGCGCCCACTCTTTGGTAGCCCCCGCGATGGGCCGGTTTATGCTGGCAAATTGCCCGCCATTCTGCGCGTCCCAAGTCCAAACTTTCGGCGGGGTATAGTCGGCCATATCGGCATCTCCTGTGTCAATTCCCCCAATCTTAAACACCAGATTGCCCAAAGGGGCCAGACCGGATGACGCTTTCCCCGATCAACCCGCCGTGTTCACCTCTTGGCTTTTCAACCGCCCCACCCTACCCTTGGATGACAAACATCGGAGTCCCGCATGCCCGCCCGCGTCATTATCTCGCTAATCCTCATCGTGATCACCGCAGCGGGATTGACCATCGCCGCCGCACAGATCTTTGGCCTGCCGATGGCTGTTCTTGGGCTTGTCTTTGCTGGGGCTGCGCTTGGCCTGCGCCTTTGGATGGGCCGAAAATGACCGCTGCCCCTGATGACGCAACTTTGACCGAAGCGGGCCTGAACGCGACCGGACTAGGCCGTGTTTTACTGATTGCTTGTGGGGCATTGGCCCACGAGATCCTTGCCCTGAAAACGCTGAACGGCTGGGACCACCTTGACCTGCAATGCCTGCCTGCAAACCTGCATTTGTGGCCCGACCGCATCCCCGCCGCTGTCGAGAAGTCAGTTTTGGAGCATCGCAAGGATTATGGCCAGATTTTTGTTGTCTATGCCGATTGCGGTACCGGCGGCCAATTGTTGGATATGTGCAAGAAACTTGGGGTAGAGATGGTTGCAGGGCCCCACTGCTATTCGTTTTTTGAAGGTAACGATGTTTTCGTCCAAAAAACCGAAACCGAATTTACCGCCTTTTACCTGACCGATTTTCTTGTCCGCCAGTTCGATGCTTTTGTCTGGAAACCCATGGGCCTTGATCGGCATCCCGAACTGCGCGACATGTATTTCGGCAATTACACCAAGCTGGTTTATCAGGCCCAAACCAATGACCCCGCGCTGGACAAAAAGGCCGAGGATTGCGCGCGCAGGCTCGGCCTTGCCTATGAGCGCCGCTTTACCGGCTACGGCGATTTGGCGCCCGCTTTGGCCGCGTTAAAACCATAGCTTTCCCTACCAAGGCCCATGTAATAGCGTGGCACAAACCACGCAGGAGACTACATGAATCTTGACGCCGCCCTTACCGAACTCGCCCACAGGCTAGGACCGCGCTTTACTCGCGCTCCTGCGTCACTGGCCCAATACAGCCAGTCGGAAACCCATATCAGCGGGGGGCAACCCGATGCTGTAGTGGTCCCGCAGACCAGCGACGAGGTGGCAATGATTGCACGGCTCTGCGCCAAGAATGGCGTGCCAATGGTCGGTTGGGGGGCAGGCACGTCGCTGGAAGGGCACGCGCTGGCCTTGAAAGGTGGGGTGACAATTGACTTTACCCAGATGAATCAACTGCTCTCTGTTTACCCCGAGGATATGCTGTGCGTGGTGCAGCCCGGCATCACCCGCGAAGCGTTGAATGACGCGTTGCGCGCCACGGGCCTGTTCTTTCCTGTCGACCCCGGCGCGAATGCAACACTGGGTGGCATGGCCGCCACACGCGCCAGCGGCACGACGGCAGTGCGCTATGGCACGATGCGCGACAACGTTTTGGGGCTAGAAGTGGTGCTTGCGGATGGGCGTACCATTCGCACCGGAACCTCTGCGCCAAAGTCTTCGGCGGGCTATGACCTGACGGCGCTGTTTGTCGGGTCCGAGGGCACCTTGGGCCTGATGACCGAACTGACCCTGCGCCTGCACGGCCAGCCCGAGGCCGTTTCTGCCGCCGTTTGCGCCTTTCCAACCATCACAGACGCCGTAGATTGCGTGATTGCGACAATTCAAAGTGGCATTCCGATGGCACGGATTGAATTTCTGGATGCCACGGCGGTTGAGGCCTGCAACGCCTATGCCGGCACCTCGCTGACTGTAGAACCGCAGTTGATGGTCGAATTCCACGGCTCGCCCGCAGGGGTTCAGGAACAAACCGAGCGCTTTGGCGAGATTGCAGCCGAAATGGGCAGCAGCGGTTTTACCTTTGCCAAAGCGACCGAAGACCGCGCCAAGCTATGGCGCATGCGTCACAACGCCTATCCCGCCATTCTGGCGCTACGGCCCGGTGCCACAGCCCTTGTGACCGATGTCTGCGTACCGATTTCACGGCTGGCCGAAGCCGTCGAAGGCACGCGCGCCGATATTGAAGCAAGCCCGATCATGGGGCCAATTCTGGGCCATGTCGGGGACGGAAATTTCCATGCTATCCTGTTGGTAGACCGAAATAATCCAGCTGAAATGGCGATCGCGCAGCGGTTGTCTTCGCAGATGATCGAACGCGCGCTGCATTTGGGTGGAACAATCACGGGTGAACACGGCATCGGCGTTGGCAAGCTGGGCTATATGGCAGCGGAACATGGCGCAGCTTGGGATGTGATGGGGCAAATCAAACGAGCGTTGGACCCTGCAAACCTGATGAATCCCGGCAAGATGGTGCGACAAAAATGATACCCGCAAAAGCCGAAGAATTTCCCCGCGCCTTTGCCCTGAACTGGGGTGCGCGTGATGCGGCGGGCCTTGCCGCTTTGCTGACCGAAGACGCAGATGTGCTAAGCCTGACCAGCGGTTGGGCCTCGGGGCGCAGCGCGATAGAGACGCTGTTTGCGGATGAGCTGGCAGGGGCGTTCAGCCAATCGCGCCTTGTGACCGGAAAGACCAATTTGCGCCCTTTAGGGCCGGGGGCGGCGGTGCTGCACCAGCGCTTTGTCTTGTCCGGCATTGTGGATGAATCGGGGCGCGATGTTGGCCGTATTGGCGCGATGTTGATCGCCGTTCTGGTCGCAAAAGCGGGCGGCTGGCGGGCAATTTCCCTGCAATTTGCGGTGGTTGAGAGTTAAAGAGTTTCGCTTTAACTTGAAATACGCGACATCACCTAACGCGCTGAAACCTCAGATGTCAGACAGCGATAGGTGTTTCAAGTTCAAGGCGAAATGCTCTAGGCGTCAGTTGCCCAGCAGCGCCCGTGCGGCATCCCTTGCCGCCGGTGTAATTGTATCACCCGCCAACATGCGCGCGATTTCCTCAATCCGGTGGTCGGGGGAAAGAGGAGTTACGGTAGAGGTCGTCATCCCCTTGGTCACTTTCTTTTCCACTCGCCAATGATGCGCGCCAAGGGCGGCCACTTGCGGTGAATGGGTCACGACCAGCACCTGTGCGGTTGTGGCAAGGGCGGCCAAACGGCGGCCCACGGCATCGGCAGTTGCCCCGCCGACACCACGGTCAATTTCATCAAAAATCATCGTTAGGCCAGGGGTGTTGCCCGTCAAACAGACCTTGAGCGCCAGCAAAAAGCGTGACAACTCGCCACCTGACGCAATTTTGTTCAAAGGGCCGGCAGGCGCGCCGGGGTTGGTGGCAACGGTAAAGGCCACCTCGTCGCCGCCATCGGGACCAGCATCGGCAGGGCTTATCGCGGTGGAAAAGACCGCGCGTTCCATTTTCAATGGGGCCAGTTCGGCGGCCATTGCCGTATCCAAACGCTTGGCCGCAGCCTTGCGCGTGGCAGTTAAAGCCATGGCGTGACGGTGGTACGCGTTGGTGGCATCTGCCAAGGCCTGATCCAATGCGGCAAGGTTACCCGTGCCATTGTCAATCACCGCAAGCCGCGCGCGCAAATCATCGGCAAAGCCGCCCAGATCATCGGCCAAAACACTGTGTTTGCGGGCCAAGGCGCGGATCGCAAACAGGCGTTCCTCTAGCTGTTCCAGCTCGAGCGGGTTAAAATCCAAAGCAGACAGGCAATCTTCGACACCCGATTGCGCCTCGTCCAGTTCGACCAACACACGGCCCAAAGCAGCAATCGCCCCTTCCAGACGCCCGTCTGCGCGGCCAGCCGCCCCTTCCAACCAGCGCAGGGCATCGACCAGCGCGGCCTCGGCACCTTGGTCGGACAGCGCTGCATGGGCGCGCACGATATCGGCACGAATTTTCTCGGCCCCCTGCATGGCGCGGCGGCGGGCATCAAGGGTGGCCTCTTCGCCAGGTTCGGGGTTCAGCTTGTCTAACTCGGTCACCGCGTGGCGCAGGAATTCTTCCTCCACACGAGCGGCGGCCAGTACCTCCTCGGCCTTTGCTTTGGCGCGGCGGGCGGCGGACAGGGCCGTCCAAGCGGCACGAACGGGGGCAAGGTCTACAGCGGCAAAGGCGTCCAGGATCTGGCGATGGCCGCGTGGGTTCAACAGCCCACGGTCATCATGTTGGCCGTGCAATTCGACCAAAGTATCGGACAAAGCGCGCAGCACCTCACCACTGGCACGGCGGTCGTTGACCCAAGCGGTCTTGCGGCCATCGGCGGTGTTGATGCGGCGCAAGATCAGCTCATCCTCAGCGGCGATCCCTGCTTCGACCAGCACGGCATGGGCAGCGTGATTGGGGGCAAGGTCGAACACCGCCGTCACCTCGCCCTGATCGGCCCCTGCCCGCACCAACTCGGCCCGCCCGCGCCAGCCCAGCACAAACCCCAATGCATCCAGCAAAATGGATTTCCCTGCACCGGTTTCACCGGTCAGCACATTCAGACCCGGTTGGAACGCAAGATCCAGCCGGTCAATAATCAGAAGATCGCGGATTTCCAGCGAACGCAGCATCAAACGCCCCCGACGGGGTGCAAAGCCAAGCGCACCTTACAACCACTTGCCCTGAATTACCTGAGAATAAACCTTGCTCAACCAGCTTTGACCCGCCGCTTCCATCGACAGGCCGCGCCCTGTTAGCAGGCGGTGACTGTCATCATAGAAGGGGCTGGACTGATAGTTGTGGCCCAGAATGGCACCAGCGGTCTGCGCCTCATCCGTCAGGCCAAGCGCAAGATACGCCTCGACCAAGCGGTGCAGCGCCTCGGCTGTGTGGGTGGTTGTCTGGAAGTCCTGCACCACGACGCGGAACCGGTTGATCGCAGCGGTATACTGACCCTTTTTCAGGTAGTAACGCCCGATTTCCATTTCCTTGGCAGCCAGATGGTCAAACGCCAATTCAAACTTCAACATGGCCGAGCGCGCATAATCGCTATCAGGATACTTCTCAATAACCTCGCGCATGCCTTGCAACGCTTGGAAGGTCAGGCCCTGATCGCGGCCAACCTCATCAATCTGGTCGTAATAGGACAAAGCGAGGATAAACTGCGCATAGGCCGCGTCATCTTCGGCGGGATACAGATCAAGGTAGCGCTGCGCCGAGGCGCGGGCATCCTCATATTCCTGCGCCTTATGTTGGCTGAACGCCTGCATAATCAACGACCGCTTGGCCCACTCGGAATAGGGGTACAGCCGCTCGACTTCCGAAAAATAACGAATCGCTTTTTCAGGCTTGCTACCTGTTTCCAGCTCCAGCTCGCCCTGTTTATAGATTTGCTCTGCGGTCAGATTTTCCAACGAAACCTGTTCCTGGCCACGGTCACCACAACCTGCAAGGCCCGCAACGATCAGGGCCGCCCCAAGAAACCGCGCGCATGACTTAACGCCTGCCATCTTCCGCCTACCCCATATTCTTGCGAGAACCGACCTTAGCAGGCCAAGTTTGATCTTTCCTAGCACAGAAAAATCCGGTGCGCAAAACGCCTTTCACCCTTTTTGGCGCTGCTTAGCAATGAACTGGGATATCTGAACGCAAAACACCCACTCCTGGCAGCTTTCGACCTGTCGGCGCGCCACATTCTACGATTTCCCAAGCATCGGGGCGGGCAAAAAGAGCACGCAACAGGCGGTTGGTCATCGCATGCCCGGCGCGGTGGCCAACATAGCGGCCAAGAATCGGTCCGCCTGCTAGTGCAAGATCACCCAAAGCATCCAACATCTTGTGGCGCACGGGTTCATCCGCATGGCGCAAGCCGCCTGGCGACAAGACTTGATCGCCTTCGAATACCACCGCGTTTTCTAGATTCCCCCCCAAAGCCAAACCGTTCGCGCGCATCGCATCGACATCGGCCTGCCGGCAGAAGGTGCGGCTATCGCACAGCTCGCGTACAAACGCACCGTTGGACATGTTCAACGACTTTTCCTGATGGCCGATGGCGGCATCCGCAAAGTCGATGGAAAAATCGATTTCCAGCATTTCGGATGGTTCCAACCGCGCAACGGCTTCGCCTTCGACCACCTCAATGGTCTGCAAAACACGAATCGCACGGACCGGCACGCTTTGGGGCCGGAACCCTTTTGCCAGCAATCCCGCGACAAAGGGGCGCGCAGACCCGTCAAGGATTGGCACTTCGGGGCCATCTATCTCGATCAGAGCATTGTGAATACCACAGCCAGCAAGGGCTGCCATGATATGTTCGATTGTCGACACACGGGCCCCTGACGCATTCTCAACCAAGGTGCACAGCCGCGACGGAACGACCTTATCCCAACGTGCCGCTATCATCGTGTCACCTGCGTCCCAATCAGTGCGGCGAAACCAGATGCCATAGTCAGCCGAGGCAGGCTTAACAACCATACGAACCGCCTTGCCGCTGTGCAGCCCGGTCCCGACAAAAACCACATCGGATTTAAGTGTATGTTGCACGTTGGAACCTTCCGGTCGTTTCTACTTTTTTCGGTATCGTAACTTTTACGGCTGCGCAGAAAAAGCGTTAGGCAGGCAGCGCAAGGCACAAGCCAGACTTTTGCTGAATTTTAAGTAATCAATGGGCGCTCCGGTAACAACTCACTCTTTGTGACCTTGTGTTACAAAACGACTGGGGCGTTACAGAATGCCGCCTACTGACGATCAACGCATTGATAAATCAATAAAAAAAGACCCGCAATCGCGGGCCTTTTCAGGTTCAAATTTGAACAGATTAATTGGCTTGACGGCGCAGGAAGGCAGGGATTTCGATCCGCTCTTGATCTGCATTCATCTCGGGCTCGTCATCATAGCTGGTGACGGGTGGTTGCTGGCGTGCCATTTGCGGCTGTGCCGTAGGCCGTTCAGCATGCCCTTCACCATGGCCAGCCATACGGTTGATCAGCGACCCGATGCCAAAACGCGGGCGCGATGCCTCGGCGGCGGGCTGTGGACGTGCCGCTTGCTGCGGGGCTGCCTGGGCAATCGCGGGGCGCTGCGCAGGCGACTTTGACACAGCCGCTTGCAAACGGGCCAAAGCCTCGGGTGATGGGGTGCCAGTTGCACGCGGACGTGGCGCCATGAATTCCGACGCATCCGCATCCAAGGGCGTGGTCATTGCACGCGGCTGCGGTGCAGGCTGCGGGCGGTACGCAGGCGGCGGCAAATCGTCTGCAGATGCTTCTTCTTGATGGTCGTAATAGGCCGCTGGTTGCTGCGGCTGGCGGTCGAACAGGCTTGGCGCCTCTTCTTGCACCGGCCGTGGCGCAGGTACCGCTTGGGTGAGTGTCGCCGAAGAGACCTTCAACGCTGGACGCGGTGTTTCGGCAACAGGTTCGGGGGTTGGAGCTACAAACGAAGGGCTTGTCAACGGAACCGCCATCGATCGGCGCACAACAGGGGTTTCACGCTGCGTGACATTTGCATCAATCCCAGTCGCGACAACAGAGACGCGCAAGCGGCCCTCCATCGTGGTATCCAAGGTGGACCCAACGATGATATTTGCATCGGGGTCAACCTTTTCGCGGATAATATTGGCAGCTTCGTCCAATTCAAACAGCGTCAGGTCATAGCCACCGGTGATATTGATCAACACACCCTTGGCACCATGCAGGCTGATTTCGTCCAACAGCGGGTTGGCAATGGCCTTTTCAGCGGCCTGAACGGCACGATCTTCGCCTTCCGCCTCTCCGGTGCCCATCATCGCCTTGCCCATTTCGTCCATCACGGCGCGAACATCGGCAAAGTCGAGGTTGATGAGGCCGGGGCGAACCATTAGGTCGGTCACGCCTTTAACACCTTGGTACAGCACATCATCAGCCATAGCGAAAGCCTCGGTGAACGTGGTGCGTTCATTCGCCAAACGGAACAGGTTCTGGTTTGGAATGATGATCAGCGTGTCGACAACTTTCTGAAGCGCTTCAATGCCCTCTTCGGCTTGCTTCATGCGCTTGTTGCCTTCGAACTGGAACGGCTTGGTGACAACACCAACCGTCAAAACACCCAGTTCGCGCGCGGCTTGCGCGATGATTGGCGCAGCACCTGTACCAGTGCCGCCGCCCATACCAGCGGTGATAAAGCACATGTGCGCGCCCGCCAAATGGTCAACAATTTCTTCGATGGTTTCTTCGGCAGCAGCGGCACCCACGGACGGGCGCGCACCAGCTCCCAAGCCTTCGGTCACTTTCAGGCCCATCTGGATTGTGGCGCTTGCACGGCTTTGCTGAAGCGCCTGCGCATCGGTATTGGCCACAACAAACTCGACACCTTCAAGCTGCTGATCAATCATGTTGTTGACAGCGTTGCCCCCTGCCCCGCCGACACCAAAAACGGTGATCCGCGGCTTCAATTCCTCGCGTTGCGAAGTCATCATCAGATTAAGTGCCATTGCCTGTCCGCCTGCCTTATGAGTGTGCCCCGCGCCTTAAGTTGGCGCTTTCAATACCGCTATCTCACAAATCTTATCCACAACCAAGCCAAAGGTCACGAAAAAAACGCGCTAAGCCCACAAAATATGGGCGAAAACATGCCAGTTTCCACGTCATTTCGACCTATAGAGCGAATATTGTGGTTACCAGTTGTCTTTGAACCATTTCAAAGCGCGTTTCAGCGAACGCGAAGGGTAACGCTCGGTCGGGATATCGAAATCCCACCATTCATCTTGCGGGTTTGCGGCGAACAAGCACAAGCCCACAGCCGAGGAAAACGCGGGCCCTGTCGCGGCTTGCGGCAAGCCCTGAACACGCAAGGGGCGGCCCAAACGGACCCGTTGCCCCAAAATACGCGCGGCCAAACCGTCAAGGCCCGGAATTTGGCTTGCCCCACCCGTCAGCACGATTTGCTGGCTGGGCAGATGGTCGAAACCTGCGGCATCCAGACGGGCGCGGGCCTCTTCCAAAATCTCTTCGACACGCGGGCGCATGATGCCGATAACCTCCGTCCGGCTGACTTGGCGGCGGTCTTTTTCCCAGTCACCACTGTCGCCGCCAATCTCGATCATCTCGCGGTCGTCCATGCCGGTTGCATGCACACCCCCAAATTTGGTTTTGATCCGTTCCGCCGTGGTCAAAGGCACTTGCAGGCCCTTGGAAATGTCAGATGTCACATGATCGCCACCCATGCGCACACTATCGGCGTAAATCATGTGCTTTTTCATGAAGACAGAGATCCCAGTCGATCCGCCGCCCATATCAATGCAGGCGGCACCCAGTTCCTGCTCATCCTCAACCAAGGACGACACACCCGAGACATAGGCGGATGATGCAAGGCCAGCCAGTTCCAGATCGCAGCGTTTCAGGCAATAAATCAGGTTCTGAACCACGCTCGCATCAACAGTCATCATGTGCAGATCACAAGACAAACGGTTGCCGATTTGCCCACGTGGGTCGCCCAAACCAGACCGATGATCCAGCGCAAAGTTCACGGGCTGGGCATGCAATACCTCACGCCCTTCGCCGATATCGGGCACATCGCAGGCGGCCAAAACGCGGGCCACGTCCTGCTCGCTGACCACGCTGTCTTGCAATTCCCATTCGCCTGCAAGGCCATAGCTGCGCGGCTCTGCCCCCGAAAAACAGGCGATCACATGGTCAACACGGATGCCGGCCATTTTCTGCGCCGATTGCACGGCGGTGCGAATGGCGCGTTCGGTTTCATTCATCACGGCAATTTCGCCGAACCGAACCCCGCGCGACCGCGTTGTCGCGGCCCCGATCACCCGAAACGAGGATTGCCCCGCCATAGACCCCACGCCATCCATTTCCCGCGCGCCATCGGCATTTTCCAACCGCAAAATCAGACAACCAACCTTGCTGGACCCGATATCCAAAATCGCGACGACCCCGCGCTGCATAGCGGCACGGCGAATATTCCGCATCGCACGCTGGGTTTGATAGAGATCGGTCATAGGTCACTCTCCGCAGGGATAATACCGCGTATGCGGCGCATTTCAGCCAAGGAATAAGGCGCAAGCCGCAGCGATGGGCGGGCTTGCAAGCGAAGGTCAATCGCCACAACGTCACGTGCCAGCAGGTCTTGGGCCTGATCCAGCGCGATCAGGCGTTCCAGTGCCAAAACGGGTTGGTTTACGGGCAAAAGGATGCGTTGATTGCGGTCAAGCACGATGTCCCAACGACGTTCGCCCATACGCACAAGGCCGCGCAAGCGGGGCAGCAAAGGGCCTGCCGAAGTCAGAATTTGCTGCGCTTGATCAATGGCTTGATCTGCGCCATCGCCCGCGATCAAGGGCAAGTCGGCGCGGTCGTTGCGGTCGGTAATTTCAGCAATTCGGGTGCCGGTATCGTCAATAAGCCAAATCCCTGCTGCATCGCGCCAGACAAAGGCAGGTTCACGTTCTTGAATGGTCACTTGCAAAACGCCGCCCGACTGGATCTGCACTTTCACATCGCCCACGGCACTTAGCTGTGCGATTTTGGCGCGTGCGGCCTCTAGGTCAAGGTCAAGCGAGCTTTGCGGCAAGGGCAGCGCCAAGGTGGTGCGCACGGCTTCGGCCAGATCAGGGGATACACCATCAATCGCCAGCAGTTTAACCAGAAATTCGGGGCGGTTTTTCACCTTTTCGCGTAGGTCCGTGTAGACTGAACTCAAATTATCGCGGCGCGTATCATCTGCCAGATAAAGGCCAAACCCAAAGGTCAAAACAAAGGCAGGCAGGCCCACGCGCAAGGCCGTGCGAATATATGGAGTCAGCCAAAGCCGTTGCATCCGGTACGCAGTCCGGCTTGGTGCGGGATCGCGGCGCGGCACTGCGTTTTGGGATGGGACGGTACGGCGAGGTGCAGTCAACGGTCGCATGAGGCGTCCTCGATAATCCAGCGGCACAGGTCGGGGAAAGACATCCCAACAGCGGCGGCTTGTTCGGGTGCAAGCGAGGTTGGCGTCATCCCTGGCTGGGTATTGGTTTCAAGAATAATAAGGCCATCCAGCCCACGGGTTTCATCCCAGCGAAAGTCGGTGCGCGACAAACCACTGCAGCCAAGGGCGCGGTGAGCGCGCAGCGCAAGGTCTTGACATGCCTTGAAAATATCAACCGGAATATCGGCGGGGACCACGTGGCGCGATCCGCCCACGGAATATTTCGCCGCGTAATCATACCAGCCGTCCACGATGATATCGGTGACGGTCAAGGCGCGGTCGCCCAGTACAGCAGTTGTTAACTCTCGGCCCGGCGCATAGGTTTCGACCATCACCAAATCGGGCATATCGTCGGACAATTGCGGCGGGGAATTGGCCGCCTCATGCACGATATAGACCCCGACAGACGAGCCTTCGTTATTCGGTTTTACCACATATGGGGGTGGCAAAACATGGGCGGCGCGGACATCGGCCTTGGCTGCCAACACGCTGGCCACCACCGGAAGTCCCGCCGCACGAAACGCTGCTTTGGATTTTTCCTTGTCCATCGCAAGCGCCGAGGCCAGAACGCCGGAATGCGTATAGGGGATGCGCAGCCATTCGAGCAGACCTTGAACGCAGCCATCCTCACCCCAACGGCCATGCAATGCATTGAACACCACATCAGGTTTATGTTTGATTAATTCCGCGCAAAGGTCGGCCCCGGCATCCACCGAAACCACCTCAAATCCCGCCTCCGTCAGGGCCGCTGCGCATTCGCGCCCAGATGACAAGGACACCTCCCGCTCTGCGGAAAGCCCACCCATCACCACGACCACTTTGGAGGCTGCCCCGCTCGACATGCCAACCATATTTACTGCCTCAAGGCCTTTTGCGGCCCATATTATTGTTTTTCAGCAAGCCTTTCACCGACCCGCTTGATTTCCCACTCTAACGTGATTTTGCTGTGCTGGAAAACCCTATTTCGTACTTCTTCGCCCAATTCTTCTAAATCTGCGGCGGATGCGCCACCAATATTGATCAGAAAATTGGAATGCATCGGGCTCATTTGCGCACCACCACGGGTGGCACCGCGCATTCCCGCGTCGTCGATGACTTTCCACGCCTTCAGCTCATGGCTGTCATCTGCTGCACCCGTCGAGGAAAACCCCGCCGGATTGCGAAAGGTCGAGCCTGCGCTGCGGTCGCGCGTGGGCTGGCTGGCATCGCGTTTGGCGATTTGGTCGGTCATTTTATCGTGCAAGTCCTGCGGGTTGCCCGTGCCCGCGCGGAAGGTGGCGGACAGGATCACCGCGCCTTCGGGCAAGGTTGACTGGCGATATTGCAAATCAAGCGCGGTGGCGGGCAAGGTTTGGACCTGCCCTTGCCGCGTAACGATTTGAATTTCCAGCAAAACATCGGCGACATATTGGCCATAACAGCCCGCGTTCATCCGCACAGCGCCCCCGATGGAGCCGGGAATGGTGCGCAGGAATGTCAGATCCAACCCTGCATCGGCCGCCTTACGCGCGACATGGGCGTCAAGGGCGGCGGCACCTGCGATGACCCTATCCCCTTGAATATAAATCGAATTAAATCCACGACCAAGGCGGATGACCACGGCGCGCAAGCCCCCGTCGCGCACGATAAGGTTGGAGCCGACCCCCATCGGAAACACGTCTACATCGGCAGGCAAGGCCGCCAGAAACGCGGCCAGATCATCCACATCGGCGGGCTGGAAAAGCCAATCGGCAGGCCCCCCAACGCGCAGCCATGTCAGGTCTGCCAAGGGGCGGTTCGGGGTCAATGTGCCGCGCACGGGAGGAAGGTTTTGTGTCATATGCATGGAATAGCCAGACACTATATCTAGAGCAAGCCCCGCGTGGGGCGGACGGCGATTTTGCGCTTTTGGGGTGTATGTTTTGCGTATGCCATTTGTATGCCATCCGTACATACAGGCGTACAGCGGTTGGCTTGGCAAGACTTAGCCGCCTTGGGCCAGCTTCAGCGCATATTCAAGGATCACGCGACCCAAGCTTTGGACGGGTTGCGCTTGGGCAGCCAAACTTGCAGCACCGATACGGATCGCCCATTTGGTGCCGCTGGTCCCCAACTCCTCGGCCGCCTTTTGCAATGCGGCATCACCCAAGCCCCCGCAGTATTTCGCAAGCGCGATGCCTGCGTTCAAAAGCGCCTGCCCAATCACCTTGAGCCGTGTCGGCGATGGGTTGGTTTTCGAGAGTTCCTCTTCGGCGTCATCGAGCGTGTCAAAGATGATGGTAATCTGGCGCTGCACCTCGGGGGCGCTGTCGATCAGTTCTGGCGGCTGGTTGTGGCCGCGATGGGCGGCATCGGCAGCGGCGGTTTGGGCGAGGGTGAGCTGTTGGCGCAAGGCTTGGACTTGGGCTTTGAGATCGTGGCGTTCTTCAAGGGCCGCGATCAGGGCGGCGATATGCTCGGCCCCTTTTTCCCAATCGGCATCGGGGATCAAGGCGATGTCGCGTTCTAGGTCGGGGTTAAGGGGGTTGCCTTCGAGGGCGGCTTCGTACCAGCGGAGCCAAAACTGCCAAGTCTCTGGAGTATCTTGCCAAATTTGATGCATTTCCAAATTTGCAAGCATGAACAAGTCGGGTTGCAGAAAATGCCAAAGTGGCGCGCCACCAATTCCTCTACTCGCAGACAACAAATTGCAGTCGTGTCTAACCTCCTCCCATGAAGACTTGAGGGCGTCTGCAAGATTGGCAGCCGCGCGAGCTGCCGCTGCGGCAGATATGGAAATCTCTGGCTGTGTTACCGACAATGCCGAATTGTAAGCGGCGGCAGCGGCCAAGGACGCGCGGTCATCAACCCTGTAAAAGAATGAAGGGGTCGCATTGCGAGCAGAGTATCTCACTTGAACCGCCTGAGAAGTGCGGGCGACCGAAGTACACAAAAGCTGACGTAAGACAGGCATCGCAGTCAGATTCCGGTCAACGGCCCAGGGATCATACATTGCCCGACCCCAAACAGGAAATGCCCGCAACGCGGATCGGATTGCTATGAGCCCTATTTCCGCATGTGGCCGGGTTTCCAGCCATTTTCGGAGGGTTTCTTCGTCTTTGATATCTGATGCATTCATAGCCGCATAATTGGCGGAAATTGATGCATAGACAAGCCTTCCGTTTCGCCCGGTGGAACACCGGGCAGCGCCCGAACCGCCCCCACGGGGCGGGCGCTTCTCGCCCACCCCTCGGTTCGGGCGATGCCCTTATCTCTCTATCCTTAAAGGCCTTGCTTACTCCGCCGGATTAACCGTTTTCGCCTTTATCCAGCGCCAGAAATACACCACGGGCCAGCGCAGCACGGAGGCGCCCATCGCAAAGATGATCAGGCCAACGATGGGGCCGTTCACCCATGTAACCCAGCCCAAGATCGGGATGCCCACCGCGATCAGCACATAGGCGGCGCGCCAATGGTAATCTCGGCTGGGGAAAAAGCCGGTTACATTGGCCGCGACCAGCCAGACAAGTGCTGCGGTGAGGGCTGCAGTCATGCCGCCGCACCTTGCAATTGGTCAGGCAGATTGTTGGCCCAAGTGGAGATGGTGCCTGCGCCCAAGCAGACGACCATATCACCCGGGCGGGCCTGTTCGCGGACCAAGCGGGCCAGATCGGTTTCATCCATGATGGCGCGGGCGTGGCGGTGGCCGTGGGCGATCAGGCCTGCGACCAGATCATCGCGCGAGGCACCCGGGATCGGGTCTTCGCCTGCGCCGTAAACCTCGGCGATGGCCACGACATCTGCCTCGTTAAAGCAGGTACAAAAATCATCAAACAGCGACGACAGGCGCGAATAGCGGTGGGGTTGGTGGACGGCAATCACGCGGCCTTTGGTGGCTTGGCGTGCGGCGCGCAACACGGCGGCAATTTCAACGGGGTGGTGGCCGTAGTCATCAATGATGGTCACGCCATTCACCACGCCCACACGGGTAAAGCGGCGGTTGACGCCGCCGAACGCGGCCAATGCCTCGCGGATTTCGGATGTCTTCATGCCAAGGAAACGGCACACGGCCACGGCGGACAAGGCGTTCGACACGTTATGATCGCCCGGCATCGGCAAGGTGCAGTCTTTGATGACCACGGAGTTGCCGTCGGCATCGGGGCTTTCGCCTTGCAGGGCGATGTCGAAATGGGCGACGCCGTCCTCATATGTCAGGTTGATCGCACGGACATCGGCTTGGGTGTTAAAGCCAAAGGTGACAACGCGGCGATCGGTGATTTTACCGACCAGCGTTTGCACTTCGGGGTGGTCGGTGCAGCAGACGGCAAGGCCGTAGAACGGGATGTTCGAGACGAAATCAAGGAAGCCTTTGCGCAAAGCATCAAAGCTGCCCCAATGTTCCATATGTTCGGGGTCGATATTGGTGACAATGGCGATGGTCGCGGGAAGGCGATTAAAGGAGCCGTCGGATTCGTCGGCTTCGACCACCATCCATTCGCCAGCGCCTGCGCGCGCGTTGGAGCCGTAGGCGTGGATCACGCCGCCGTTGATGACGGTCGGGTCAAACCCGCCTTTGTCCATCAACGTAGCAACCATCGTGGTGGTCGTGGTTTTGCCATGAGTGCCTGCAATCGCAATATTGGATTTCAGGCGCATGAGTTCCGCCAGCATTTCCGCGCGGCGCACAACGGGCAGGCCACGGCGGCGGGCCTCCTCCAGTTCAGGATTGCCCTTTTTGATTGCGGTGGAAATGACCACTACAGCGGCGTCACCGATGTTTTCGGCGCGCTGGCCTTCAAAAATCTCGGCCCCCAAACCGGCAAGACGGTCGGTGATTTTAGAGGTTTTCGCGTCCGAGCCTTGCACGCGGTACCCAAGGGTTATCAGCACCTCGGCGATCCCTGACATGCCGATACCGCCGATGCCGACAAAATGGATGGGGCCCAGTTCGATTGGCAGTTTGGTTGTGGCGTTCATTGGGGGGCCCTTTCTGTCAGGCTTTCGACAAGTTCGACAAGGCGGTCAGTTGCATCGGGGCGGGCATAGGCCAGCGCACCTTGCGACATGGCAAGGGCGGCACGGGGATTTTCCAGCACCGCGGTCATTTGCGCGCACAGGCTGTCTGCGTCAAACTCGGATTCGGGGATCAGGATGGCGGCATCCGCATCGACAAGCCCCCGCGCATTGGCAGTTTGATGGTCGCCCGTGGCGGCGGCAAAGGGGATCAGGATGGACGGGCGACCAATGACCGAAATATCGGCCACCGAAGACGCGCCGGAGCGCGAGATGACCAGCTGCGCCTCGGACAGGCGGCGGGGGATATCGGCGAAAAAGGGTTGAACCTCGGCGGTGACGCCTGCACTGGCGTAAGATGCGATCACGCGGTCAAGGTCTTCGGCGCGGGCCTGATGGGCCACGCGCAGATTGGCGCGGATGGCATCGGGCAACTGGGCCACAGCGGCGGGCACCACATCGGACAGGATGCGCGCGCCTTGGGACCCGCCGATCACGACCAGCGACATCGGGTAATCACCGGGCGGGATATAGCCTGCACCGGCGCGTTCCAGCACGGCGGCGCGCACGGGGTTGCCGGTATGGGTGCCTGTGACACCGCTGGGCAGTGTCGTGGGCCAAGTGCCGCAGGCCACAGCCATCACGCGGGTGGCAAAGAGCTGGTTCACGCGGCCCAAAACGCCGTTTTGTTCATGAATCATCCGCGGCAAGCGCAGCAAGGTTGCCGCTGAAAGCGCTGGAATTGACGGGTAACCGCCAAAGCCCACGACCACGGCAGGCTTGTCGCGCAGCATGGCCCACAAGGCCCCCAGAACGCCGCCCGCAATGCGAAACGGCACCATCGCTTTGGCGGCCAGCCCGCCACGGGCAAAGGTGGCTGATGCCACCTCAACCACCTCAACTTCGCGGGGAAAGCCGCCTGCATAGCGCGCGCCACGGGCATCTGTGGAGAGTTTCACCCGCCACCCCCGCGCCACCATCGCCTCGGCCAGCGCTTGGGCGGGGAACATATGCCCGCCTGTGCCACCCGCTGCGATCAACAACAATGGTTTCATCAACGCCCCCGCCGGAACAGGATTTCACCAATTTGCCCCTGTGGGCGCGAACGGGTCAGGGCCAAAAGCATGCCCAGCGTAATGCCCGCCGCAATCACCGACGACCCGCCATAGCTGACAAACGGCAGGGTCATGCCCTTGGACGGCAGCAAGCGCACGGCGACTCCCATATTGACCATCGCCTGCACGGCAAAGATACAGGCCAAACCGGCCCCCGCCAAGCGGATGAACGGATCGCGTTCACGCATCAGCCGGAACAAGGAGCGCACCACGATCATGGCGTAAAGGGCGATGATGATCAGCACCAAAATCAGGCCATATTCTTCGGCTGCGACTGCGATGATAAAATCGGTATGCGCATCGGGCAGCGACCATTTCACTTGGCCTTCGCCTACGCCGACCCCGAAAAACCCGCCTTCTTGGATGGCGTTGGTGGCATAGCCGATTTGGGTACGCGGGTCGATTTCGGACGATAGGAAGCCGTTGATCCGGCGGGCAAAGTGTTCAGACGCATTATAGGCAAACATCGCCCCTGCCCCCACCAACCCCAGCACGGATGCAATCAAGATCATCGGCGCACCGGCGATGAAATACACCACCGACCAGCCAAAAATGATCAACGCTGCTTGGCCGAAATCGGGCTGCAAGGCCAGAAGCAAAACGATGATAAAGGTAATAAGAAAGGACAGCGATTTGCCGCGCGGGCCGTTGATATCTTGGGCTGCGGCCATCAGCCATGCGGTCAAGACGATAAACCCCGGCTTCAAGAACTCGGACGGCTGCACACTGGCAAAGCCGAAGCTGATCCAGCGCACAGCGCCTTTGCCAAAATCGGTGCCAATCACGGGCAGCAAGGCCATCGCCGCAAACGCGCCCATAAACCCAATCACACCCAAGCGCCGCACCATCGCAGGCGGCATCATTGAAATGCCCAGCATAACGGCCAAACCAAGGCTGCCAAAAAACGCCTGCCGTTTGACATAGTAAAACGCATCCAGCCCATTGCGCTGTGCAAGCGGAACCGAGGCCGCAAGCCCCAACAAAATGCCGATACCAAACAGCGCAAAGACGGCGGCCAAAGACCACCGATCAATACTGCGCCACCAACGGGGAAGAACCGGTTCCACGACCCTTTCGGGCATGGAACCATAGACCATCTCAGTCATGGGATACCGCCTGATTTGCCTGTTTACTGCCTAAACGCCCGGATGTTTCCCCGGATCATTTGCGAACCTTAGCAACGATCCCCCGTCATGGCTAGGGGTAAGCATAGGTTTAGCCCGCCATTTGTGGGGTTTTTCACAATCCGAACCCCGCCCCCCGCATTCTTTTCGGTCCAAATATCCTCAGGGGGGAATTCGCCTTAAGGCGAAGGGGGGCGCGAGCGCCCCCGCCACCCCTGCCCGCAATCACGCCCCCAACAAGGCTTGCACCCGCGCCACAAAATCATCCCCGCGTTTTTCAAAGTTCGGGTATTGGTCAAACGACGCCGCAGCGGGGGCCAGCAAAACCACTTCGCCGTCTTCGGCCTCGGCGGCGGCGCGGGCCACGGCCACGTCCATTGTTTCGCAAATTTCATGCGGGGTGTCGCCCAGTTCCAGCGCGAAATCGCGGGCGGAATGGCCGATCAGATAGGCTTTGCTAACGGCCCCCAGAAACGGCACCAACCCCTTGATGCCGCCGTCTTTGCCCAAACCGCCCGCGATCCAGCGGATTTTGGGAAAGGCTTGCAGGGCCTTGGCCGCACTGTCCACATTGGTGGCCTTGCTGTCATTGATGAACCGCACCCCTGCCCGTTCGCCCACCAATTGGCTGCGGTGCGGCAAGCCTGCAAAGCTGTGAAAGGCTTGTTCAATCACTTTTGGCCCGATGCCAAGCCCGCGCACGGCTCCGTAGGCGGCGCAGGCGTTTTGGTGGTTATGCGCGCCCGGCAAGCTCGGAACGCTGCGCAGATCAATCGAGGCAACCTGCCGCCCCTTGCGCCATTCACTTAAGAACCCCTTACGCGCAAACACCGACCAGCCAAAGCCTTCCAGCTTTTGCCCGGATGATATACGGATCACGCGGTCATCTTGTGCCCCTTCGGCCATTTGATTGGCCATGAACTGACCCTCCACCTCATCCACCCCGATCACGGCGCGGTCAGGGCCACCTTCGGCAAACAAGCGGCGTTTGGCGGCGAAATAGCCGCCCATGCCGTTGTGACGGTCCAGATGATCCGGCGACAGGTTGGTGAACACCGCGATATCCGGCGTCAATGCGCGCGCCAGGTCGGTTTGATAGCTCGACAGCTCCAACACCACCACTTCGCCGTCAATGCCCGGGTCAATATCCAACACACCGCGCCCGATGTTGCCCGCCATTTGCGTGGGGCGGCCTGCCACCTCTAGGATATGGTGAATAAGTGCTGTTGTGGTGGATTTACCGTTTGATCCCGTCACAGCGATGACACGGGGCAAGGTGTCAAACCCGTCCCAATCATTCGTCGCGTAGCTGCGGAAAAACAAGCCAATGTCGTTGTCAACGGGCACACCCGCCGCCAGCGCCGCCGCGATCACGCGGTTGGGGGTGGGGTAAAGATGCGGGATGCCAGGTGACACGATCAGGGCCGCCACGCCATCAAACGCCCCGTTTCGTCCAAGGTCGGTGCAGGTATGGCCCGCCGCCTCGGCGCGCCCGCGCGCCTCTGGGCTGTCATCCCAAAGGATCGGATCGGCACCACCGGCTGCAAGTGCTGCGGCCGTGGCCAAGCCCGACCGGCCAAGGCCCAAAACCGCGACCCTTTGGCCTTCAAAACAAGTCACAGGAATCATGGCGCGGCCTTTCATTGGGTCAGCGCGCAGAATGCGTGTGGACGCTTTGCGCTGCAAGGGGGCGAATGGCGGCAGGTTGAAAATGCAACAATACCCGACAAAAACCATTATAAATAAAGAATTGTATCTTGTTAATCGCCGCGGGCCTCATATGGTGCGGAAAAATTTGGGGGGATAAGATGCAAGACATTTTGGCGCTGGCGCTCGATAACCTCCTATCTCCAATCATCTTGTGTTTCGTTCTGGGCCTTGCAGCTGCCCTTGCGCGGTCCGATCTTGCCTTCCCCGAGGCGGTGGCCAAGGGTATGTCGCTGTATCTGCTGTTTGCCATCGGGTTCAAAGGCGGGGTCGCGGTGGCCAGCAACGGGATGAGCGGGCAGTTGGGCCTATCGCTGCTGTTCGGGGTGATTTTATCGGCGCTGATCCCCTTTGTGGCCTTTGCCATTTTGCGCGCGATGACCAAATTAAGCGTGACCGATGCTGCGGCAGTGGCGGCGCATTACGGGTCGATTTCGATTGTGACCTTTGTGGCCGCCTCATCGGTGTTAGAGGCGCAGGGGATTACATTTGAGGGCTATATGGTGGCCGTGGCCGCCGCGATGGAGGCCCCTGCGATCCTGTCGGCGCTGTGGTTGATTTCACGCAAAGGGGGGGGCGTGGATCAAGGCGGCCATCTGTGGCGCGAGATTTTGTTGAACGGGTCGATTGTGCTTCTGGTGGGTGCGTTCCTGATTGGTTGGATCACAGGGCCCGAGGGTAAGGCCGAGATTGATGCGTTTATTACGGCCCCGTTCAAAGGGGTTTTGTGCCTGTTCCTGCTGGATATGGGATTGGTCGCGGGCCGCGGTTTGCGGCAGGCGCGGGGCGAGGTGCGGGGCGGGGTCTTGGCCTTTGGGTTACTGATGCCGCTGATCGGGGCGGGGTTCGGGCTGGCGGCGGCTGCGTTGATTGGGTTGAGTTTGGGGGGGGCTGTGTTGATGATGGTTCTGAGCGCCTCGGCTAGCTATATCGCGGTGCCTGCGGCGATGCGGGTCGCCTTGCCTGATGCCAATCCGGCGATATCTTTGACGCTGGCGTTGGGGATCACCTTTCCGTTTAACCTGACGATTGGGATCCCGCTGTATCTGGCGGTAGCAACGGCGATTTTGGGGGGCTAAGCGATGGAAATGCACGCAGCAAAACGGGTGGAAATCATCATCGAAGCGGTGATGGAGACGCGGCTGACAGAGGCGCTGCGGGGGGCCGGAGTTTCGGGCTATACGGTGTTGCCGGTGATGGGCGGCGCGGGGCGGTCGGGGGAATGGAGCCGCGAGGGGCAAATCGGGCGGTCGGGCATGGTGGCCGTGGTCTGTTTGATCCGGCCCGAACGGCTGGACGGGCTGCTGAAAGCGGCCTTTGGCGTGGTGGAGCGCCATATCGGGGTGGTGAGCATTTCGGACACCCAAGTGGTGCGGGCCGAGCGGTTTTGAGGGCTTTTTGGCGGGATGACCGCGCGCGGACATTTCCGTAATGCTTTGAAATTGCAGGGTTTTGCTGATTTCGTTAACCGGATTTTAACGCGGACGCGGGGGCGTTGCTGCAGGCTGCGGGGGGTGCGGCCAGCGGCGGGATATGGATATTTGTGAACAGATGATGGGGTTAGGGCGTTATGAGCGCCTTGAGGGCGGTAACCGTTTTGCTTCATTTGCTTTGTAATCCCTTACATAGGTTTTGAGTTGAGCCTTGCGAAACGCAGAAGCTTTATCTGCAAATTTTTCAATCTCAGCCCAAAAAACGCTAAGCCAATCGCGTTCAAGGTCACGAATATCTTGATCGGGGAACCTTCCCGTCTGGTTACTTGCGCGTTGGTCCAAGGCTTTGAAAAGCGCATATGTGACATCTGTTTTCTGGTCTACAAATACCTTAGCGCAGTTGGGCGCATCAAGATGGGTCAGGATCGGCGCTGTCAGGTAACCTGACCCCCGAAGACCGTCTGTGCGGCAGGTCAAAACCTCAATGACATAATTCAGTTCATCGGGAATTCTGGCTAGTAATTGCGAGGCGACGGTTTCTGTTTGTTTTTTGAATGCGGTGGAAGCAGCCGATTTTAGATGGTCCAGTATGTCATGAAATTCCGGCTCATCTCGATTTGAGTAGCCTAGCCCATCGTAAGCATCACTATCTATCAACTCTCCGCGCCCTGAGCCTTTGCCCCATGGTGGCAAGGTTCCGTTTGCTTGAAGCCTGTCGATATAAGCCTTGGCATCCAACATGACTTTCGCCGCATCCTTGCTAAGCGGACCATCGTCTTTGGCCAAACCAAGAAAAGAGCCAAAGATGTGCATTAGGATATGTGGATTGGTGACAGTAAGGTTTGCAAGATCCGTTTGGACAAGGTGCAAAGCCGCATTAAACTGTTCTTCGTCGCGGTGCCGCCACCAATACAGGGTGCGCCATGCCTCTTCGTTCTTTTGATCCGCAAAACCGCTGGTGTTTTTGAGTGCAGTGCGGATCAGTGCTTGATCTGCGTGGCCATTTGCAATCAGGTCTATGCAAACGTCATTTGGCAAAACATCGCCCTCGTAAATATCAAGCTGAGCGGGTTCGTATTTTTCTGCAGCCAATTCCATGACTGATTTTGATACTTCGCCTTTCGCATTTGAAACGCTGCGCATTGCTCTGGCCCATCCAGCACGCTCGGTTAAGTCTTGCAGACTTAACTTGCCCTTACCGTATTCCATGTGCACAGCAAAATAGGTTGCGATCAGGTCTGACACGGAGGCGCCTTTGGCACGCATACCCTCATCCAACCCCGCATAGAGTTGGGTAAATTCCAGCATGGCGTGGCGCAACAGGCGGAGGTTTTCGAAGGTTGAGAGGGTGAAAACCTCAAGGATACGCACTTGGTTTGTGGTGAGCGCCGCTTTGGAAGCTGGATCGGTGATCTCTTCAAGGAAAGCGGGGAATGCGGCGGCAACATCGGCGTTGATACGGAGGGTGCGGCCTACGAGTTTTTCTTTGTACTTGGCATAATCAGGGTGTTTTCCCTGCAATTCTTCCTCATTGGCGAGGACGATAACGCGTTTCCCTTGGTGTTCAACGAAGCCGTTCAAGTGACCAAAAAGCTCTGGGATTGTCAGCGACGTGCGTTCCAAATCATCGAAAATCAGAGTGGAAGGAAGCCCAATTTGTGCGAAACTCTCGGGTTTCAAATCGAATTTCATGTATTCCAGTGCAGTACCTGCGACGCTGCCCAAGCCTTTGGTCCACGCGTTGTCTAGCAATGGCAATCGTTCCAAGAGAATTGCGCGATCAATATCTTCGGTCTTTTTTGCACCAAAGAGGCTGACGTAGAGAACATCTTTAGAGGCTTTATATGGTTTTATCGCATGGCTTTTGCCCGCCCCCCACGGTGCGTTGATCATTATGGCAAAGCCGGGGTTCGGCAGGGCGAGGTAGTTTTCGAGATAGGCCTTGAGGTGGGGGTTTGCGGTCATGTTCGGCCTCTGCGTTGTATCACTGCAGCTTGCGGTTGATTTGAGGCAGAGCAAGGAGATGTTGCGCTGAAGCGCACCCTACGGGGTTGGAGGAATATGCGTAGGGTGTGCTTTAGCGCACCACGGCAGGCCAAGCGTAGGGTGGGGTTTTACCCCACCGTTACCGGAGTTTCAGGGTGGCGAGGCCGATCAGGGCGAGGATCAGGGAGATGATCCAGAAGCGGATGACGATTTGCGGTTCGGCCCAGCCTTTCTTCTCAAAATGATGGTGGATCGGGGCCATGAGGAACACGCGGCGGCCGGTGCGTTTGAAGTAGAGGACCTGGATGATGACCGACAGCGCCTCGACCACGAACAGCCCGCCGACAATGGCGAGGACGATTTCGTGCTTGGTGCAGACGGCGATGGCGCCCAAGGCGCCGCCAAGCGCGAGCGAGCCAGTGTCGCCCATGAAGACGGCGGCCGGGGGGGCGTTGTACCACAAGAACCCAAGGCCGCCGCCGAAGAGGGCTGCGGTGAAGATGAGGAGTTCACCCGTACCGGGCACGAAATGGACGCCGAGGTATTCGGTATAATTATAGTTGCCAACGACATAGGCGATCACGCCAAGGGTGCCTGCGGCGATCATCACAGGCATGATGGCCAGCCCGTCAAGGCCGTCGGTGAGGTTCACGGCATTGGCCGAGCCCACGATCACGATCATGCCGAAGGGGACGAAGAACCAGCCAAGGTTGATGAGCGTGTTTTTGAAGACGGGCAAGGCAAGTTGGTAGGCCAAGGGCTCGGGATGGGCGAAGGCGGCGGCGGTGCAGGCGGCGGCGGCGATGATTAGGCCGAGGATGAAGCGGAGTTTGGAGCTGACGCCTTTGGTGTTTTGCTTGGAGACTTTGGCGTAGTCATCGGCGAACCCGATCAGGCCGAAGGCGAAGGTGACGCCCAGCACGATCCAGACATAGGGGTTATCAAGCCGCGCCCAAAGGAGGGTCGAAAACAGGAGTGCCGAGAGGATGAGGAGCCCGCCCATCGTGGGGGTGCCGGCCTTGGCAAAGTGGGTTTGCGGGCCGTCATCGCGGATCGGTTGGCCCTTGCCTTGGCGGCGGCGCAGCAGGTTGATGAGCGGCAGGCCGAAGATGAAGCCGAAGATCAGCGCGGTAAAGAACGCCATGCCAGCGCGGAAGGTGATGTAGCGGAACAGGTTGAACACGTCGCCGCCGTCTGAAAACTCCGTAAGCCAGTAAAGCATTATTCCGTCCCTTGATGTGCGGGGTTCGGTTGCCCCAATTTGCGCAAGGCGTCAACCACCAGGCTGACTTTGATACCTTTGGAGCCTTTGACCAGCACGATATCGCCTGCATCGGCGAGGTGCGGGGCCTTTGGCAGCAGTTCGGCAGCGGTTTCAACCCAATGGCCGCGTTTGGATTTGGGCAGGGCGTCGTACAGCGATTTCATCCGTGGGCCGACGCAATGGACCATCGTGATATGGGCCAGCGCGGGGTGATCTGCGAGGGCTGCGTGGAGGGCAAGTTCGGTGGGGCCGAGTTCCAGCATATCGCCGAGGATGGCGATGCGGCGGCCTGTGGAGATGCGGCCCACGCGGTTGGTGGGTTCGCAAGCTGCCAGCAAATCAAGTGCTGCGGCTGTGGAGGCGGGGTTGGCGTTGAAGGCGTCGTCGATCAGGCCGAAGCTGTGGTTTTCGACTGCATCGAGCAGGATGGTTTCACGGGTGCCGCGCCCTGCGGGGGGGGCCCAGCGGCCCAGATCGGTAGTTGTGATGGCGCGGTCAAGGCCGAGGGCATCAGAGGCGGCGAGCACGGCCAGCGCGTTTGCGGCGAAGTGTTTGCCCGGGGTGGAGAGTTTGAAGAGCATATCCTGCCCCGCTTGGCGTGCCCGCGCGATGGTGGCGAATTCGGTGATTTGCACATCGGTCAGGCGGTAGTCGGCTTGGGCATGGGCACCGAACAGCACGGTGGTGACACCTGCGAGCGAGGCTTTGGCGGTGAGGATTGGCGTTACCTCGAGATCCGCAGGAAGGATCGCGGTGCCGCCTTCGACCAGCCCGTCGATGATCGAAGCCTTTTCAGCTGCGATGCCTGCGAGGTTATCAAACGCCTCTAGGTGTGCGGCGGCGACGGTGGTGATGATGACGACATGGGGTTTGGCCATGATCGACAAAGGCGCGATTTCACCGGGGTGGTTCATGCCGATTTCCACCACAGCGATGCCAGTATCGGCGGGCATACGGGCCAGTGTGAGCGGCACGCCCCAGTGGTTGTTATAGCTGGCCTCGGCGGCGTGGAGTTTTGCTTGGCCCGCAAAGGCGGCGCGCAGCATTTCCTTGGTCGAGGTTTTGCCGACCGAGCCTGTGACGCCGATCACGCGGGCCTGTGTGCGGGCACGGGCGGCGGTGCCCAACGCTTCGAGCGCGCGGAGCACATTGGGGACGATGAGGAGCGGGGCATCGGCAGGCACGCCCTTTGGGATATGCGTGACAAGGGCTGCGGCGGCGCCTTTTTCCAAAGCGGCGGCCACGAAATCATGGCCATCACGGATGTCTGTCAGGGCCACGAACAAATCGCCTTTTTGCAAGGTCCGCGTGTCGATGGAAACGCCGGTGGCTTGCCAGTCGGTCGCGGTTTGGCCGCCAGTGGCTGCGATGGCTGCTTGGGAAGTCCAGAGCGGGGTCATGCGGATGGTCCTAACGGGCTGGCGGTCTTATTCAGGCGATCTTGAGAAAGTGGTCTTAAGCGCCCGAACAAGGGGGATTTCACATCCCCCTTGACCCCCTGTGGGATATTTGGGCCGAAAAGAAAGCGGAAGGGGGAAATTGGCGGGGTCTGCGGCATTATATCAGCCCGTCAAGGGCAGCGACGGCGATGGAGGCTTGTTCGGCATCGTCGAAGGGGTAGGTTTGGCCTTTGATGGTTTGGCCGGATTCGTGGCCTTTGCCTGCGATCAGCAGCACATCGCCGGGGCCAAGGGCATCGACGCCGCGCAAAATCGCCTCGGCGCGGTCACCGATTTCGGTGGCCTCGGGACATGCGGCGAGGATGGCGGCGCGGATCAAGCTCGGGTCTTCGGAGCGTGGGTTGTCATCGGTCACGAAGAGGATATCGGCATGGGCGGCGGCGGCGGCCCCCATCAGCGGGCGTTTGGTGGTGTCGCGGTCGCCCCCTGCCCCGAACACCACAACGATGCGGCCCATGACGTGCGGGCGCAGGGCCTTGAGCGCCGTTTCAAGCGCGTCGGGCGTATGGGCGTAATCGACATAGACCGCAGCGCCGTTTTGGCGCGTTGCGGCGAGCTGCATGCGGCCACGCACGCCGACAAGTTGGGGGAGTGTGTTGAAAATCTGGGCCGGATCATCGCCTGCGCCGATGCACAGGCCCGCCGCCAGCACCACGTTTTCGGCTTGAAACCCGCCGATGAGCGCGAGGCGGACCTGATGCGCCTCACCCAGCCATTCGAGGCGCAAATCCTGGCCTGTGGCATCAAAACGCTGGCCCAAGATGCGCAGATCGGCGGTAGGGTCGCGGCCCACGCGCAAGACATCCTGGCCGCGATCTTCGGCGAGGTTCGCCATATCCATGCCGCGGCTGTCGTCGATATTGATCACGGCCACGCCGTCTTCGGGCAGGATGCGGGTGAACAGGCCAGCTTTGGCGTCAAAATACGCCTCGAATGTGTGGTGATAATCGAGGTGATCCTGGGTGAAGTTGGTAAAGCCTGCGGCGACCAGCCGGACGCCATCAAGGCGGCGCTGGTCAAGGCCGTGGCTTGATGCCTCCATCGCGGCGTGGGTTATGCCTGCGCGGGCGGCGTCGGCCAGCATACCGTGCAAGGTGATGGGTTCGGGTGTGGTGTGAGGCGAGGGAGTGTGCCACGCGCCTTCAACCCCTGTGGTGCCGATGTTGATGGCGGCGTGATCGAGGGCCATCCAGATTTGGCGCGTAAAGGTGGCCACCGAGGTTTTGCCATTGGTGCCCGTGACCGCGACCATGGTTTCGGGTTGGGTGCCGAACCACAGGGCGGCGGCATAGGCCAGCGCCTGACGCGGGTCTTGGGTGACGATCAGCGCTGCGGGGGCAATGTCGGCTTGGGCAATCGCCGCCCCTTCGGCATCCGTGAGGATGGCTGCGGCCCCGCGTGCCACGGCGGCGCGGATATATTCGGCGCCGTGAATCACCGAACCGGGCAAGGCGGCAAACAGCGCGCCCTTTTGCACGGCGCGGCTGTCGACGCAAAGCCCTGTGATTACAGGATTATCGCCACCGCGTGCCGTCAGGCCAAGGTCGGAAAGATGTTTGGCCTGTGTCACGAATGCCCCCAAATGCTGGTTATGGTTTGGGTGCTGATACCGCATTCAGGGGGGGATAGTCTATCTTCGGTCGCAGGCCCAACAAGGGGGCTGTGCGGCGGATTACCTCGGCGGCGACGGGAACGGTTGTCCAGCCTGCGGTGCGGCGGGGTTTGGGGCCGGTGTTTTCCGACGCCTCGTCCAGTGTGACCACCAGGACATATTGCGGGTCGGAGGCGGGGAATATGCTGGCAAAGGTGTTGATATTCTTGCCCTTGTCATAGCCGCCACCCTTTTTCACCTTATCCGCCGTGCCGGTTTTTCCACCCACCTCATACCCTTCGACTTCGCCGAAAGACGCGGTGCCACGGGTGACGACCTGGCGCAGCATTGACGCCGAGGCGGCAGCGGTTTGCTGTGACATGACACGGGTGCCTTGCGGGATTGTGTCGCGTTTCAGCAAGGTGGGCGGCAAGAGCACGCCGTCATTGGCAATGGCCGCATAGGCGGATGCCAAATGCATCGGGCTGACCGACATGCCGTGGCCATAGGACGTGGTGATGGTGACGATATCGGCCCAGCGTTTGGGGATCAGCGGGCCTGCGCCCGGGGCCTCGGTCAGCTCGATCGGGACGGGATCAAACAGGCCGAGCGATTTGAAAAAAGCCTGCTGGCGTTCGCCGCCGATTTGCAGCGCCAGATGTGCGGTGCCCACGTTGGAGGATTTGACGATCACATCGGTGACAGACAGCAAGGGCCCGTAGTTTTTGCCTTCGAATTCGCCGATTTTGTGTTTGCCCCAGCGCATGGGCGCGTTGGCATCGACCATCGAGTTGGGATTGACGAGGCCCAGTTCCATTGCCTGTGCGGCGGCAAAGATTTTAGCGGTGGAGCCGAGTTCATAGACGCCTTGAAGCGAGCGGTTGAACAGCGGGCTGTCGCCCGGATCGCCCTGCAGCAAAGGGGTCGGGCGGTCGTTGGGGTCGAAATCGGGCAAGGAGACCATCGAGATAATTTCGCCGGTATGCACATCCAGCAAGACGCCAGCGGCCCCTTTGGCGTTCATCATGACCATGCCCGCCTCTAGCACCTCGGCCATCGTGGATTGGACGGTCAGGTCGATGGACAGGGCCAAGGGCGTGGCGGCTTGGGCGGGGTCGCGCAGGCGCGCATCCATCGCGCGTTCCACCCCTGCGGTGCCGATCACCTCGGCGGAATGCACGCCTTCGGCACCGAAGGACGCGCCACCAAGGACATGGGCGGCCAGTTTGCCATTGGGATAAAGCCGCATATCGCGGGGGCCAAAGAGTAGGCCGGGATCGCCGATGTCATGCACGGATTGCATTTGTTCGGGGCTGAGTTTCTTGCGCAACCACATGAAAGAGCGGCCATCGGTGAAGCGGCGCTCTAGGTCTTCGGCGTTCATGTCGGGGAACAGGGTGGCGAGTTGGGTGGCGACATGTTTGGGGTCAACCATTTGTTTTGGTTGGGCATAGAGCGAGAAGGTCGAAAAATTAGTGGCAAGGATGCGGCCATTGCGGTCGGTGATATCGGCGCGGCGACCGCTGATTTCGGTGCCAGTCGCGGCGGAGCGCGGTTCTTCGGGGACCGAGGCGGCCAAAGTGCCCATGCGGATGCCGACCACTGCAAAGGCGGTAAAGAAAGCGGCGCCGAGCAAGAGCAAACGCCCCTCGGCGCGGTTCAAGGCGCGGGCGCGGGTGTCTTCGGCGCGCAGGCGGATGTTTTCACGTTCAATATGATCGGGGTTTTCCCCCTTTTCGCGCGCTTGCAAGACGCGGGCGAGCGGGCGCAGAGGCGTGCGGATCATAGCGGGTCCTCCGAGGTTTTGGTGCCGTCATTGGGGACGTTTTCGATATGGCCTTCGCCGTCGTTTTCAAACTCGCCCACGGTATCAATCGGGGTGCCCAGTTCGGGCGCGGCGATGGGGGGCAGCGGGAAGGCGACCTGATCGACGGGCGCGAATTGGCCCGGGTCCAACGGCAACAGGCCAAGCGCGTCAAAGTTCAACGCCACGAGGTCACGCAAGCGCGAGGGGCGGTTGAGATAGGCCCATTCGGCGCGCTGCTGCGACAGCGCCTCGCGCAGGTCGGCGATTTCGCGGTTCAGCTTGGACACATCTTTCAGCGCGGCCTGGGTGGCGTAGTTTTCGCGGTAGGCCCAAAAGGCAAGCGACATCAAGACCATAGCAGACAAGATGAACAGGAAGGGGCGCATCAGCGATGTCCTTTTTTGGCAGAGCGGGACTTGTAGGATTGGGTTTCGGGCAACATCGGCACGCCCAAGGCGGCGGGATCGACCGGACCGGCGGGGGCGGTTGTGCGGCGGCCCACGCGGAGTTTTGACGAGCGCGCGCGGGGGTTTGCCGCGATTTCATCGGCATCGGGGGCAACGGCGCCCTTGGTCACAAGGGTGAAGCGGGCCGTATCCTCGGGGCGCTGGGGGGCGTAGCGGTTGGTCTGCGCATCATTGCCCGAGCGGTTTTGGAAAAAGCGTTTGACGATCCGGTCCTCAAGGCTGTGGAACGTAACAACGGCCAAAATGCCACCGGGTTTCAGCGCGCGCTCGGCGGCCATAAGCCCCTCTATCAGCTCGTTAAATTCGGTGTTCACGGCGATACGGATGGCCTGAAAGCTGCGCGTTGCGGGGTGGGATTGGCCCGGTTTAGGGCGCGGCAGGTTGGCCGAAATGATTGCGGCCAGTTGCAAGGTTTTGGTGATGGGTGCGGTTTCGCGCGCGGCCACAATGGCGCGGGCGATCCGGCGCGAGGCGCGTTCCTCGCCGTAGTGATACAGGATGTCGGCAAGCGTTGCTTCGGAGGCGGTGGCGACCAGATCGGCGGCGCTGTCGCCCGATTGGGCCATGCGCATATCCAAGGGGCCGTCCTTGGCAAAGGAAAACCCGCGCGCGGCTTGGTCAAGCTGCATGGACGAGACACCGAGGTCGAGGACGATCCCGTCGAGGGGTTCACCTGCGTGCTGGTCCAATTCGGAGAAATTGCCTGCAACAAGGCGCAAGCGGTCGCCGTATTCGGGGGCCCAAGCGGCGGCCATGTCCAGCGCCAAAGGGTCACGGTCCACGCCCGTCACGGTTTGCGCACCGGCATCGAGCAAAGCACGGGCATAGCCCCCTGCCCCGAAAGTGCCATCAAGCCAATGGCCCGACACGGGGCCAACAGCGGCCAGAATCGAACCGATTAAAACGGGGATATGCGGGCGATCGGGTGTGGGATCGCTGTGTTCCAAGGTCTAAGCCCCCGAATTTGCGGCGGGTTTTGCGCGGCTGAGCAATGCCAGAACGTCCATGCCTTCGGGAAGCTCGTCGTCTTCGTCATCCAGACTGCCGTTCACGGCGTCATAGGTGTCACGCTTCCAGATTTGAAAACGGTCGAGCGTGCCTGCAAATGCGGTTTCGTCGCCATCATCAAAGGCGATTTTGTCACGCACCTTTTGCGGCAAAACGATGCGGCCGTTTTCGTCAATTTCGATTGTCAGGGACCGCGTGATCAGGTCACGTTCGGCGATTTGGCGGGCCTTGGACCCGATATCCAACGCGCGGACCCGTTCGGCCAAAAGATCGGCATCGCGCACCGTATAGCATTCAACGTACTGGCGGGACTTGCCGCCGTAGACCATGACAATACGGGTGCGGGAGGTATCGGAGCTGGACGGATCACCGGCATCGAGGACACGGCGAAAAGCCGCAGGGATGGAGACCCGCGCCTTGCTATCTACCTTTTGGTAGTATTCGCCTCTGAAGTCTTCCGACACGGTGTGATCGTCCCTTTTAGTCCTTTTTCGTTTCGCGTCCGTAAAACGAAGCCCTTTAGAGGTGCCCACAAAACGGAGCGCCTTTAGAGGTGTCCGTAAAACGGCGCCTTTAGAGGTGTCCGTAAAACGGACAACGGCGGATCGGGCTGCTGCCACTGCCCAATCCGCCGCCCTGTCCCGTTTCCGGGGTCTACCGACTGCGCGCGCCACCTGGGGGGATGTCTGCTCGCTCGCGCGCCGGATCTTTGTGTTCGTCGGAAGCAAAATAAGCGGTTGCCTGTATGAGCCTGCTATTTTCGCCTTTTCGGGGTCTTTGGTTGCCCCTGTTTTTTCGTGCCCGTTCTCTTGCTTCCGTGACTTGTTTTTGCCATGGGAATTCATGGGACGCAATGGAAAATTTTGGGCGCCAAGAGGCACATCTTGTTTTGAGTTGGGCTGAAAAACAGCATATAGAGGCAAATTCTGCCAGATGAAGCCTAATTGTGCTGTTGCGTGAAGTTATTACCACTACATGTAGTGGCCGAATTCTTTTCCATCCAATCCCAGAAAAGCCCAATTTTTTTCATGATCAGCCAAAAAAAGGCGGGAACGCGCAACAATCAGACCCCAAAACAGGATGAAACGGATCGAAAGATAGGAAATTTACCCGAAAGTGATTCGGAACTGTGGCGATTTCCCGAGGTATTCCCAAGAAATCCCACAGTTTGGGCCGCTACGGCCCATCGCATCCCATGACGGCGCCTGAAAATGGCCGCACCATGAAAAAGGCCGCGCTGGATGGGCGCGGCCTTTTATCGATCGGGTCAGGGCGAGGAAATCAGGCCATGCCACCCGCAATAAGCCGCGCAGCAAGGGTGGCATAGGCGGCGGCGGCGGGACCATCGCCCAGCGCGATCGGGGTGCCTGCATCGCCCGCGATACGGGTTTCAAGCTCTAGCGGCAATTCGCCAAGGAAGGGCACGCCGATCTTGGCTGCCTCGGCCGCCACGCCGCCATGACCGAACAAATGCGCCTCATGCCCGCATTGAGGGCAGTGATAGGTGGACATGTTTTCGATCAGGCCGAGCACAGGGGTTTTCAGCTTGGCAAACATATCCAGCGCGCGGCGGGCATCCAGCATGGCCACGTCTTGCGGGGTGGATACAACTATAGCGCCGGTCAGTTGGGTGCGCTGGCACAGGGTCAGCTGAATATCACCCGTGCCAGGGGGAAGGTCGATGATAAGAATGTCGAGCTGGCCCCATTCGACTTGGGTCAGCAGCTGTTGCAGCGCGCCCATGATCATCGGGCCGCGCCAGACCACGGCCTCATCTTCTTTCAGCATGAGGCCGATGGACATCACGGTGACGCCATGCGCCTGCAACGGGATGATGGTTTTGCCATCGGGGGATGCGGGGCGCTTGGAGACGCCCATCATGCGCGGCTGGCTGGGGCCGTATATATCGGCATCGAGCAAACCGACCCGCCTGCCCTGCTTGGCCAAGGCCACGGCAAGGTTTGACGACACGGTGGATTTGCCCACCCCGCCTTTGCCTGACCCCACTGCGATAATACGGTCAATACCATTGATCGGTGCAGGGCCGCCTTGTTGCGGGGTGGGATGCTGGCCGATTTTCAGGCTGGGCGGTTTGGGCGCGGGGCCGTGGGCTGTCATCACCGCTTGGACATTGGTGACACCGGGCAAGGCGCGCAAAGCCGTTTCCGCCTGCGCCTGAGCGGGGGCCAAGGCGCGGGCCTGATCGGGGGTTGCCGCCTCAATCACAAAGCGGACGGTGCCGCCATCAATCACCAAGGCGCGAATCAAGTCACGCGACACGAGCGTGCCCCCATCCGGCAAGGCCACGCCTGCCAAGGCTGTCATCACGCTGTCATTATCAAGGGCCATTCTTCGCACTCCGCTTAAATCTGGTGCATAGGGTGTCACTTTGCGCGCAAAGGGCAAGGGCGTGTTGACCAAATGCTAAAAAATAAGGCGAAGCGCCTGTTTACCTTAGGTAATTTAACCCCGAATGCCATTCCGTTCCTGCATAGCTGCATTGCAGCATTGGTATATTGTGCATTCGCAGCAATTACCCCATGTTATCCCTAACAGCGCGAATGAAAGCGCTTTGGTTAAGAGATACGAGGCATAACATGGCATATCTGAATACATCTTCTGCGGCTGGTTTTGGTCTGATGGACCGCATCGCCACCACAGTAAAATCGGTAAAAGAGTCGCTGCACCGCCGCCGCGTTTACAACCAGACGGTATCGGAATTGCGTGGCCTGTCGACCCGCGAATTGAATGATCTGGGCATCAATCGCTCGATGATCACCCGCATCGCACTTGAAGCGGCCTACGGGAAGTAACATCTAACTTGCAACGGCCCGATCCTCCTCCCCGGGCCTGATGCGACCACGGCGACACATCTCCTCCCTCCCCTCGTGTCGCCGTCCTTTATTCGAAACCCGCCGGATCGGTGGATTTCAGAGTTTTCATTCGGCGCTTTCCTCCTCCCTGCGCCGGATGAGATTAGCGGTGATCCCTATCCTCCTCCCGGGGATCACCGCACAGAATTCGGGTGCTGGTCTTCGTGATCACCCCACAACGGACACTCGGCGCTCTCCTCCTCCCTGCGCCGGGTGACAGATGCAGCGGTCCCTATCCTCCTCCCGGGGGCCGCTGCACCAAGGTTTCGGGTGCTGGTCTTCGTGATCACCCCACAACGGACATCCGGCGCTCTCCTCCTCCCTGCGCCGGGTGACAGATGCAGCGGTCCCTATCCTCCTCCCGGGGGCCGCTGCACCAAAGTTTCGGGCTGGCCCTGCGGGTTGCCCAACCGGATACCGCCGCCCTTTCCTCCCTCTGGGCCAGCGGTGAAAAGGCGCGGCGACACTCCTCCTCCTCCCTGAGTGTCGCCGCAGTCCCCTTTCCCAGATTTTGCGACTTGAAGCCCTGCGCAGGGGCGGGGATAGTCCGTCTTGCAATGTCATGCGAAATGGGCGGGTTTATGCGGCTATCTTTGTTTTCCTCGGCCATCGTGGCATCGCTTGTGGGCTATGGCAGCACGATTGCGCTGCTTTTATCGGCCGCGGCGGCCTTGGGGGCCACGCCTGCACAAAGCGCCTCATGGGTGTTTGCGATTTGCCTGGCCAAAGGGCTAACCAGCGGATTTCTAAGCTTTTATACGCGGGTGCCCGTGGTGTTGGCATGGTCCACGCCGGGCCTTGCGCTGATTGCCGCGAGTGGCGGGATCACGATGGTCGAAGCGGTGGGGGCGTTTTTGCTGGCAGCATCGCTGATCGTGCTGACAGGGGCCTGGGGGCCGCTGGGCCGCTTGGTGCAGCGGATACCCGATGGCATTGCGGCGGGGATGTTGGCGGGGGTGTTGCTGCCATTTTGCCTGCCCTTGATGGGCGCGATTGAGGGTTTGCCGCTTTTGGTGCTGCCGATGATTGGCGTTTTTGCCGTGGTGCGGCTGCGCAATCCGGCACTCGCCGTGCTGGCGGCACTGGCTGTGGGCGTGGGACTGGCGTTTGCGCTGGGTCAGGCCACCCTGCCCGCACTATCGCTGGGCCTACCGCAGATCACGTTGATTGCGCCAGAGTTTCGCGCCTCGGTGCTGGTGGGTTTGGGACTGCCGCTGTTTTTGGTGACAATGGCGTCGCAAAACCTGCCCGGGTTTGCGGTGCTGCGGGCGGCGGGCTATGTGGCCCCTGTGCGCCCTGCGCTGATCGGTACGGGGGCTGCGTCTTTCCTATCGGCCTTTGCAGGGGCCCATACGATCAGCATGGCGGCGATTACGGCGGCGATTTGCCTGGGCGAGGACACCCACCCCGACCGCAATGAACGCTGGAAAGTGGGCCTCGCCTATGCAGGCGTCTGGCTGCTGCTGGGGCTGTTCAGCCCGCTGATCATTCCAATTATTGCCGCCTTGCCGCCCGCGTTGATCGCCGCCTTGGTGGGCTTGGCGCTGCTCGGGCCCTTGATGGGCGCGGCCACTGGGGCCTTTGCCCATGCCGATCAACGCTTTGCGGCTTTGGTCACGTTGGTCACTACAGCCTCATCTGTCTCGTTCTTTGGCATTGGGGCCGCGTTCTGGGGCTTGCTCGCGGGGCTTGCGGTTTGTGCCTTGGAACAGGTCACGAAAAAGACCTGACCCCCCATTTCATCTTTGCCCAAATACTCAAAACGGCAGGTCATGCGCCTGATCGGCGGGCATCACGAACCCTGCAACCACTTTTTTCAACCCCGCCTTGTCAAAGGCCACGTCCAGCTTGTCGCCCTCAATACCCTCAATCGTGCCATAGCCGAATTTCTGATGGAACACGCGGTCGCCACGCGTGAATGACGACACGGCGGCAAGGTCGATCACGGTATTTTTCGCCTCGCGCGGTTGGCTGGTGGGGCGCTGCGCAGATCGTTCCTGCATCCGCCGCCAACCCGGGCTGTTATAGACATCGGCGCTGGCCACGCGTTCTTCCAACCGTGGCGCGGGGGCGGCGGCACCGAACCCACCACCGTAAAGGCCGGGGGGCGTGAGGATGTCGACATGCGCGATCGGCAATTCATCAATAAAGCGGCTGGGAAGCTGGCTTTGCCATTGGCCATAGACGCGGCGGTTCGAGGCAAAGGAAATCGTGCACAGCGCCTCGGCTCGCGTGATGCCGACATAGGCAAGGCGGCGTTCCTCCTCTAGCCCCTTGGTGCCGCTTTCGTCCATGCTGCGCTGGCTGGGGAACAAGCCATCCTCCCAGCCCGGTAAAAACACGGCGGGAAATTCGAGGCCCTTGGCGGCGTGCAGGGTCATAATTGACACTTTCGCACCTTGTTCCTCGGTCTGGTTGTCCATGATCAGGCTGACATGTTCCAAGAAACCTTGCAAATTCTCAAAGTTATCAAGGGCTTTGACAAGTTCCTTCAGGTTTTCCAACCGCCCCGGCCCTTCGGGGGTTTTGTCATTTTGCCACATCGCGGTATAGCCGGATTCTTCCAAAATAACCTCAGCCAGCTCCACGTGGTTATAGTCGGGCTGCAAGGTGGCGATGTGCCAGCGGTCCATCCCATCGACAAAGGCGCGCAGCTGGCCTGCGCCTTTGCCGCCGATCCCGCCATCGGCAAGCAGTTGGCGCGCGCCTTGCAGCAAGGACATGCCGCTGGCCCGCGCGGTGCGCTGGATGTTTTGCACGGCTTTGTCGCCCAAGCCGCGTTTGGGGGTGTTGACGATGCGTTCAAAGGCGAGGTCGTCTTCGGGCGAGATCGCAAGGCGGAAATAGGCCATCGCATCGCGGATTTCCAAACGCTCATAGAAACGCGGGCCACCGATGACGCGGTAGGGCAGACCGATGGTTAGAAACCGATCCTCGAACGCGCGCATCTGGTGGCTGGCGCGGACAAGGATGGCCATATCATCAAGGCTGTGCGGGTCCATATGGCGGGTGCCGCGTTGCAATGCCTCCATCTCATCGCCGATCCAGCGGGCCTCTTCCTCACCATCCCAATGGCCGATCAGGCGGATTTTCTCGCCGTCTTTTTCCTCGGTCCACAGGGTTTTGCCAAGCCGCCCCGTGTTGCCCGCGATCACGGCGGACGCGGCGGCGAGGATATGGGGGGTGGAGCGGTAGTTTTGTTCCAGCCGGACAACGTGGGAGCCGGGAAAATCCGCCTCGAACCGCAGGATATTGCCCACTTCCGCCCCGCGCCAGCCGTAGATCGACTGGTCATCATCGCCCACGCAGCAGATGTTTTTATGGGCCTGCGCCAAAAGTCGCAGCCACAGGTATTGGGCGACGTTGGTATCTTGGTATTCATCGACAAGGATGAATTTGAACCAGCGTTGATACTGCTGCAAAATATCGCTGTGGGTTTGGAAGATGGTGACGGTGTGCAAAAGCAGGTCGCCGAAATCGGTGGCGTTCAGGGTGCGCAGACGGTCTTGGTACTGCTGATACAGTTCGGTGCCACGGTTGTTATAGGCGGCGGCTTCGGACGATGGTACCTTTTCAGGGGTCCACGCGCGGTTTTTCCACGCGTCAATAATGCCCGCCAACATCTTGGGCGGCCAGCGTTTTTCGTCAATACCATTGGCGGTGACAAGTTGTTTCAGCAGGCGAAGTTGGTCATCCGTATCCAGAATGGTGAAGTTTGGCTTTAAACCCACCAATTCGGCATGGCGGCGCAGGATTTTGACCGAAACGGAATGGAACGTGCCCATCCATTTCATGCCCTCGGCATTGCCGATCATGCGGCCCACGCGGTCTTTCATTTCCCGCGCGGCCTTGTTGGTAAAGGTCACGGCCAGAATTTCATGCGGCTGCGCGCGCCCTGTGTTCAGCATGTGGACAATACGGGTGGTCAGCGCCTTGGTTTTGCCCGTGCCCGCCCCTGCAAGCATTAGGACGGGACCATCCATCGCCTCAACCGCGGCGCGTTGGGCGGGGTTCAGGTCGTCAAGATAGGGCGCAGGCCGCGCAGCAAGGGCGCGTTGCGAAAGCGGCACCTGTGGTGCGGCGGCGGCCTCATAGGCGTCATGTTCATCATATCCGTTCATGGATGAGAGGTTAGCGCGGAAAATTGCTAAGGGAAAGGGCTGTTCTTCTATTGTTCTGCAAGCGTTGGTGGCGGCGCAGATGAAGCGGGCCGCTTGCGCAAGATATGGTGATTTGAGTGCGTCACCTCTGGTCTGTGGGCGCAATTCGGGTAGATTAGCCTGTCGCCTCGGCACGGTTGCCGCATGAAAGAATTGATATGACAGAAAATTTCCAGAACCCAACCCCTGCCCCGCCGAGCCAGTCCATCCGATTGGTGATTGGGTCGGTGGCGGTGCTCTTGCTGCTGGCATCCTTGGACCAGACCATCGTGTCCACCGCTTTGCCGACGATTGTTGCCGATCTTGGCGGGCTGGACCATCTTTCATGGGTGGTGACGGCGTATATTCTGGCGTCGACCATCGCCGCCCCGCTGTATGGCAAGCTGGGCGATTTATACGGGCGGCGGCGGATGGTGTTTTTTTCAGTTGGGCTGTTTTTGCTGGGGTCCACGCTGTGCGGGATAGCGCAAAGCATGGAGTTTTTGATTGCGGCGCGGGCCTTGCAGGGATTGGGCGGCGGCGGGTTGTTTGTGCTGGCGCTGTCGGTGATTGGCGATGTTATTCCGCCGCGCGATCGGGGCAAAATTCAAGGCGTGTTTGCGGGGGTGTTTTCGCTGTCGGCGGTGATGGGGCCACTGCTCGGCGGTTGGTTTGTGGATGCGTTCAGCTGGCACTGGATTTTCTTTATCAACCTGCCATTGGGCGCGCTTGCGGTTGCGGGCTTTGCCATCGGGTTTTCGGCCACGGGCAAACGGGCCAGCCACAAGATTGACTGGGCCGGGGCTGCGGCGCTGACGCTGGCCTTGGGAAGTTTGACACTTGTCACCAGCCTTGGCGGGCGGTCGATTGAGTGGGCATCGCCCAGCGCCTTGGGGTTGATTGCGCTTTGCGCGGCATCGACGGCGGCGTTTATCGCGATTGAACAGCGCGCGGCAGAGCCGATTTTGCCGTTGTCCCTGTTTACGCAGAATGTTTTCGTGTTCACAAGCATTCTGGGGTTCATCACAGGTGCTGCGTTGTTTGGGGCGGTGACGTTTTTGCCGCTGTATTTGCAGATCGCCAAGGGAATTACGCCCACGGTTTCGGGTTTGTTGCTGATCCCTTTGACGGTTGGGATTTTGATTGCAAGCACCAGTGCGGGGCAGTTCATGGGGCGCACAGGGCGCTACCGCGTGTTGCCGATGTTTGGGATGGGGTTGATCGTGGCGGGGGCCTTGTTGTTGACGCAGATTGCGCGCGACACGGGGATGGTTGGTTTTGGCCTGTCGATTGCGGTGCTCGGCCTTGGTCTTGGCTGTATTTTTCCCGTGGTGACAACGGCGGTGCAAAATGCGGTGCCGCGCGCGCAATTGGGGACAGCGACGGCGGCGGGGGTGATGTTTCGCCAAGTTGGCGGGTCGCTGGCTGTGGCGGTGTTTGGCGCAATGTTCGCAGGCCGGATGGCCGATGTGCTGGGCGACCGCGCGGCGGAATTGGGCGGCGAGATTGGGCCGCAGATCATGGCAACCCTGACGCCAGAGTTGCAAGACACCGTTGCCACGGCGATCGTGACCGCCATTCATCCGATTTTCTGGATTGTGGCGGCAATGGCGCTGGTGGGTCTTGGTTTTGCGCAGCTGCTGCGCGAGGTGCCGCTGGAAAGCCGAGTGGTTCCGAAAGGGGAATGATTACCCCAATTCTTGCACAAATGTTTCAAGAAAAGCCAAAGAATGGGTTGCGCTGCACTGCGGCACGAATAGAGTGCGCGCAACCTTAGTCTTTGGGAGTGACCGACATGGCCGAATTCCGCAAAATTCTAATTGCCAATCGTGGCGAGATTGCCATCCGCGTGATGCGTGCCGCCAATGAGATGGGCAAGAAAACCGTGGCGGTTTATGCCGAAGAGGACAAGCTGGGCCTGCACCGGTTCAAGGCGGATGAGGCGTACCGGATTGGCGACGGCCTGTCACCGGTGGGCGCGTATTTGAGCATTCCCGAGATTATCCGCGTGGCCAAGATGTCGGGCGCGGATGCCATTCACCCCGGCTATGGGTTGCTGTCGGAAAACCCGGATTTTGTGGATGCCTGTGATGCGGCGGGGATTACGTTTATTGGCCCCAAGGCGGACACCATGCGGGCGTTGGGGGATAAGGCCAGCGCGCGGCGGGTGGCGGTCGAGGCCGGTGTTCCCGTTATTCCCGCAACCGATGTTTTGGGCGACGATATGGCGTTGATTAAACGCCAAGCGGCGGAGGTTGGCTATCCGTTGATGTTGAAAGCGTCATGGGGTGGCGGCGGCCGTGGGATGCGGCCGATCAATTCCGAGGCAGAGCTGGCCGATAAGGTGCGCGAAGGGCGGCGCGAGGCCGAAGCGGCGTTTGGCAATGGCGAGGGTTTTCTGGAAAAGATGATCACCCGTGCGCGCCATGTCGAGGTGCAGATCCTTGGCGACAAGCATGGCGAGATTTACCATTTGTATGAGCGGGACTGTTCGGTCCAGCGCCGCAACCAAAAGGTTGTGGAACGTGCGCCTGCGCCCTATTTGACCGATGCCCAGCGCGCCGAAGTGTGTGAATTGGGCCGCAAGATCTGTGCGCATGTGGGCTATGAATGCGCAGGCACGGTCGAATTCCTGATGGATATGACCGACGACAAGTTCTATTTCATCGAGGTGAACCCGCGCGTGCAGGTTGAACATACGGTGACCGAAGAAGTCACCGGTATTGATATTGTGCAGGCGCAAATCCGGATTGCCGAGGGCAAGACGCTTGCCGAGGCGACAGGGGCCGCATCGCAGGCCGATGTCACTTTGTCGGGCCATGCGCTGCAATGCCGCGTGACGACCGAGGACCCGCAAAACAACTTTATCCCCGATTATGGGCGTTTGACCGCGTATCGTTCGGCCACGGGCATGGGGATCCGGCTGGATGGTGGCACGGCCTATGCGGGTGGTGTGATCACGCGCTATTATGACAGTTTGCTGGTGAAAGTGACCGCTTGGGCGCAGACGCCGGAAAAGGCGATTGCGCGGATGGACCGCGCGCTGCGCGAGTTTCGGATACGCGGCGTTTCCACCAACATCGCCTTTGTGGAAAACCTGCTGAAGCATCCCACGTTCTTGGATGACACCTATACCACCAAGTTTATCGACAACACGCCCGAGCTGATGGATTTCAAGAAACGCCGCGACAGGGCGACGAAAATCCTGACCTATATTGCCGATATTACGGTGAACGGGCATCCCGAAACCGCTGGTCGCCCCTTGCCTGCCAGCGGCATCCGCACGCCAAAACCCCCTGCCCTGCGGTCCGAGCCGCAGATGGGCACGCGCAACCTGTTGGAACAAAAGGGCCCGCAGGCTGTGGCCGACTGGATGCGCGCGCAGACGAAAGTGCTGATCACCGACACCACAATGCGTGACGGGCACCAATCCCTGTTGGCCACGCGGATGCGGTCGATTGATATGATCCGCGTGGCGCCTGCCTATGCTGCCAATCTGGGCGGGTTGTTTTCGGTGGAATGCTGGGGCGGGGCCACGTTTGATGTGGCGTATCGGTTCTTGCAAGAATGTCCGTGGCAGCGGCTGCGCGATATTCGCGCGGCCATGCCGAATGTGATGACGCAGATGCTGCTGCGCGCGTCGAACGGGGTGGGCTATACCAACTATCCTGACAATGTGGTGCAGGCGTTCGTGAAACAGGCCGCCGAGACGGGGGTTGATGTGTTTCGGGTTTTTGATTCACTCAACTGGGTCGAAAACATGCGCGTGGCGATGGACGCGGTGGTTGAGGCGAACAAGGTTTGCGAAGGCACAATTTGCTATACCGGAGATATGCTGAACCCTGATCGGGCCAAATATGACCTGAAATATTACGTTGCGATGGGTAAGGATTTGAAGGCCGCAGGCGCGCATGTGCTGGGGCTGAAGGATATGGCGGGGCTGTTGAAACCCGCGGCGGCCCGCGTGCTGGTCAAGGCGTTGAAGGAAGAGGTTGGCCTGCCGATCCATTTCCACACGCATGACACGGCGGGGATTGCGTGTGCCACCATTCTGGCCGCCGCCGAGGCGGGTGTGGATGCGGTGGATTGCGCGATGGATGCGCTGTCTGGGAACACGTCACAGGCGACTTTGGGGACCATTGTCGAGGCCTTGGCGCATACCGACCGCGATACGGGGCTGGATATTGGCGCCATTCGTGAGATTTCGAACTATTGGGAAGGCGTGCGCGCCCATTACGCGGCGTTTGAGAGCGGCCTGCAAGCGCCAGCATCCGAGGTGTATTTGCACGAAATGCCGGGCGGTCAGTTTACCAACCTGAAGGCGCAAGCGCGGTCTTTGGGGTTAGAGGAACGCTGGCATGAGGTGGCGCAGACCTATTCGGACGTGAACAAGATGTTCGGCGATATCGTCAAAGTCACACCCAGTTCAAAGGTGGTTGGCGACATGGCCTTGATGATGGTGGCCCAAGGGCTGAACCGCGCACAGGTCGAAGACCCTGACGTCGAGGTGGTCTTCCCCGAGTCTGTCGTTGACATGCTGCGCGGCAATCTGGGGCAACCGCACGGCGGCTGGCCACAAGGCATTCAGCAAAAGGTACTGAAAGGCGAGGCGCCGTTCACCGACCGCCCCGGTGCCAAACTGCCCCCGATAGACCTAGAGGCCACACGCGCCAAATTGGCCAGTGATCTGGCGGCCGGCGCCGAAGAGCCGGATGATGAAACCGTGGATGATGAGGATCTGAACGGCTATCTGATGTATCCAAAGGTGTTCATGGAGTACCGCACCCGCCACCGCCTGTACGGTCCTGTGCGCATTCTGCCCACGCGGACATTTTTCTATGGGATGGAAGAAGGCGAAGAAATCTCGGCCGAAATCGGGTCAGGCAAAACGCTTGAAATCCGGCTGCAAACCCTGAGCGAGACCAGCGACGATGGTAATGTGAAGGTGTTCTTTGAGCTGAACGGCCAACCGCGCGTTATTCGCGTGCCAAACCGCGCGATCAAGGCAAAAACCGCCGCCAAGCCAAAGGCCGTTGACGGGAATGCCGGCCATATCGGCGCGCCCATGCCGGGATCGATTGCGTCTGTTGGCGTGACGGTGGGGCAAAAGGTCAATGCGGGCGATCTGTTGCTGACGATCGAGGCGATGAAGATGGAAACCGGCCTGCACGCCGACCGCGCGGCGGTGGTAAAGGCTGTACATGTAAGCCCCGGCGCGCAGATCGATGCCAAGGATTTGCTGGTAGAGTTGGAGTAAGGCTCACCGCGCAAAGCGGCGCGCGACATGTTTGCGCGCCGTCATCCCGTCCTGCGCGCCTTCCAACTTCATCTTGGCCAAAATACTTCGGGGGGAATGGGCCGCAAGGCACAGGGGGGCAGCGCCCCCGCCACCGTCAACCTGCAAAAGACCACCCGAAAACAAAAGGGCCGCCGCGATGTGCGACGGCCCCTTGGACCCGAGCGGATGCTGGGTCAGGTCTGCTTATGCAGGGATATGGCCTGCTTCAACAGCTGCTGCCAGCTCTTCCATGTCGATGGAACCATCGGCATTGGTATCGGCGGCTGCAAAGTTTTCTGCGGTCAGATCTGGGAAGGATACAACCAGCTCTTCCATCGAGTATACGCCATTGCCATCGGTGTCAGCGATAACTGTCTGAGCGTTTGCCTGAGCCACTACCAAAGCCGAGATTGCGCCGAGGGCCAGAACGAATTTCTTCATAGTTAGTCTCCAAAAATAGCCCCTATGGGGCCGCGTCAAAGGCACATTACCTTCACCGCGCAACATACTGATAACGGGGGGATAATCCAGATCGATTCTTTGGGCCTTGGGCGCTTTTTTGCCGAGATTTCGGGCCGTGAGCGGAAAGCTGCAGGTGTGGCCCCCTGCCAAGGCCCATGCCCAATTCTGCGATTGCGGCGGCTATTTCTTCTTTACGAACTCAGTCAGAATCACGATGCGCTGACCGTCAACCCGCCCCTCGATATGCGCAGCATTATCGGCAACCAAGGTGATGGACCGCACGGCGGTGCCGCGTTTAGCAACCATGCTGGTGCCTTTGACGGGCAAGTCCTTGATCAACACAACGGTATCGCCCGCGGCCAAGACAACACCGTTGCTATCGCGGTGTTCCACCGCATCGGGCGCATCGACCACCGCCTGCACTTCAGGCAAAAGGATCATTGCATCACGGGTCTCGGTGGCCCATGCCTCGTCCAAGCTGCGCAGGCGGCGCCAGACGGCGTATTGCACAGCGGGTACAGCTGACCATGCCGCGCCTTCAAGGCAACGCCAGTGGCCTGCGCTATCGGCGCGGTCGCCGCGACACACGGCACAGAGGACGACGGGGCCAAGGGGTGCCACCTCGACACCACCCAAACGCAGGTCGCCACCGCAGAATTCACAAACACCGCCGCTGCGGGTCAAAAGCTCGTCCAATGTCATCGGGTCATCCTTATCTGGCTTTCCTTGGCATAGGCAGAGCGGCCTTGATTGGCAATGCCCGACGCGCACCGCCCAAAGTCGACTTTTATGGCGTTTTCAGAGCGTTATGCGGCGAGCTTGCAGAGGGGCGAAAAGTTTTCTGCGGAAAATGACGAAAAAAATGTCACCAATGCATTTTCCCCCTTGCAGCGGACGCGCTGTCTTTATACATCGTGCCTTACCGAAACGGTGCGGGCGTAGCTCAGGGGTAGAGCATAACCTTGCCAAGGTTAGGGTCGGGCGTTCGAATCGCCTCGCCCGCTCCATTTCGGTTAGTCTTGTCAAAGACTTACAAAAGGCCGCCTTCGGGCGGCTTTTTTGTTGTTCCCATTCGTTGGCATTTTCTTCCCTTGGAACAAGGCCCCCAGTGCGCGCTGATTGCTGGCACAAGCCTGTGCGGGCCTCAGTTTGCGCTATGGCTGAAACCGGTTTGGTCTGATGCAATTTGAAATGCAAAACGCGGCCAAGATGATCTTGGCCGCGTTTTACAGGGCTTTCGCGCGGCGTTACGTTTTTGCGCAATAGGCGTCAATCGTGGCGACGGTGCCATTGGCCCAAATGCTGGTTAGGGCTGCGGTAAAAGCAACCGAAAAACCCGGGTTTTGCGCCAGATCGCTATAGATATGGCTTTGGTTCAACCAAGCCTGCGGGTTAGATTTGGCGGCGCGGGCTGCGGTTTGCAGCGCGTCCCAGAACGGATCGTTCGGCGTGATCTGACTGCCGTCTTCGCGCGTGCCTTCGCACATACGGGCCCAGATCGCCTCGACCAGCGCCAAACCTTCGATGGGCACACCAGAGGCCAAGCCAGAGCGCACCAGCGGCAGCAAGAAACCGGGGTGGCGCGACGAGCCGTCAAAGGCCACGCGGCGGGTGGTGTCGACGATGGAGGGATTGGAAAACCGCTGTTCGATCAGGTCGACATAGGCGGTTGGCGTCATGCCGGGGACGGGTTTCACATGCGGGGCAATCTCGGTCATTTCGACCTTGCTGAACAGCGCGCGGATGGCCGGGTGGGCCATACAGCCCGCGATGGTTTCAACCGACAGCACCTCGCCTGCGTTGGCGATGACCTGATGACCCGCGTTCAGGATGCGAATTTTCATGGTTTCGTAGTCATGCACATGGGGGGTAAAGGTGGCGCCCACCTTGTCCCAATCGGGGCGACCTGCGCAGAACGCATCCTCGATCACCCATTGGCGAAAGTTTTCATGCGTGACGGGGGCCGCGTCTTCGATGCCAAATTCGCGGGCCAAGGCCAGTTCGTTCGGGCCAGTCGCAGGCACGATGCAATCGACCATCGAATTGGGGAAGGTGCAGTGGGTGTCAATCCAATCAGCCAAATCGGGGGCGGACATGCGGGCAAGGCCCACAATGGTTTGGCGCAAGATCGCGCCATTGCCTTGCAGGTTGTCGCAGCTTTGACAGGTGAAGGGGCCAATGCCTTGGTCACGGCGCAGTTTCAGCGCCGCTATCATCGCGCCAAAGGCGGTTTTGGGCGCGTCGGGATGGGCCGCGTCATAGACGATATCGGGATGGGCTGCGTTAAAGCTGCCATCGGTCGGATTGATGTAATAGCCGCCTTCGGTCACGGTCAGCGCGACAATACGGATCGCGGGGTCGGCCATTTGGTGGATCAGCGCGGCGTTGCCCTTCTCCACGGCAACAAAGCCGATCATCGAGCCTGTCACCTCGGCCGATTTTCCCGAGGGGTCAAGTTCGATCAGCGTGGTCAGGCAATCTTGGGCCAGCAGCTTGTCGCGCATTGCAGTATCTGTGGCGCGGACCCCTGCCCCGATGATCGCCCAATCATGGTTTACCCCTGCGTCAAACAAGCGGTGCAGATACCACGCCTGATGGCCACGGTGAAAGTTGCCAAGGCCGATATGCACGATGCCCGGCGTCAAGGTTGCGCGGTCATAGCGGGGCACCCGAACGGTTTTGGGAAGCGCGGCCAGCGTGGCGTTGGACAGTTTCATACGGGTCTTCCTATCAGCTCATCCATTGGCCGCCGTCGACGTTATACGTCTGCGACAGGATATAATCGGATTCGGGCGAGGCGAGGAAAATTGCCATCCCTGTCAGGTCATTGGGGGTGGCAAAGCGGCCTGCGGGCACGCCTGCGGCCACTTCGGCCTTTTTCTGGCCGGGGGCTTTGCCTTCAAGTTTCGCAAACATCGCATCCACATGGACCCAATGGTCGCCGTCCACCACACCGGGAGCGATGGCATTGACGTTGATGCCATGCTTTATCAGGTTCAGGCCGGCCGATTGGGTCATGGAAATGACAGCCGCCTTGGTGGAACAATAGACCAGAACAAGGCTTTCGCCGCGACGCCCCGCTTGCGATGCCATGTTGATGATCTTGCCGCCGTGGCCTTGCGCGATCATCTGCTTGGCCGCCGCTTGCATGGTGAACAAGGTGCCTGCCACGTTCACGGCGTAGAGTTTGTCATAGCTGGCACGGGTGATATCGACCGTTTCGGCCGCATCAAACAAGGCGGCGTTATTGATCAGAATGTCGAGTTTGCCCGCGCGGGCGACGACCGCCGCGATGGCCGCGTCTATACTGGATTGGTCGCTGACATCCAGTTGGACCGCATAGGCGGCGGAGCCAATCTCGCTTGCTGCAGCCTTGGCGGCGTCAAGGTTAATGTCTGCAATGGCCACGGTCGCACCTTCGCGCACATAGGCTTCGGCAAAGCCGCGACCGATGCCACGCGCAGCACCAGTGATTAAGGCTGATTTTCCTGAGAGGCGTGTCATTCGATCCGCAGTCCTTTATCATCAAACTTGTGCAAATGGGTCATATCCGGTGTCAAATAGACGGTATCACCGGATTTCAGATCAAATTCACCCGGCACGCGGACTGTGATGCCATCGGTCAGACCGGTGTCATGGACATAAAAGAACGTGTCGGACCCCAGATGTTCGGACACGCCAACACGGCCTTTCCACATGCCTTCGGTTTTGGACACGCCCATATGTTCGGGGCGGATGCCAATGGTGGTGGCGTTGTGTTTGGCCGCCTCGGCCCCTGCGATCAGGTTCATTTTGGGCGAACCGATGAAACCTGCCACGAACAGGTTGCGCGGACGACGATAGAGTTCCAGCGGGCTGCCCACCTGTTCGATATGGCCCGCACGCAGCACCACGATTTTATCGGCCATAGTCATGGCTTCGACCTGATCGTGGGTCACGTAAATCATTGTCGTTTTCAGGCGTGAGTGCAGTTCGGTGATTTCCAAGCGCATGCCAACGCGCAACGCCGCATCAAGGTTTGACAGCGGTTCGTCAAACAAAAACGCCGCCGGTTCGCGCACAATCGCCCGGCCAATCGCCACACGCTGCCGCTGACCACCCGAAAGCTGGCCGGGTTTACGGTCAATATAATCGGTCAGGTTCAGGATTTTCGCAGCATTATCAATGCGGCGGTCCTGTTCGGCCTTGTCCATGCCTGCCATTTTCAACGGAAAGGCGATGTTTTTGCGCACCGACATATGCGGATAGAGCGCATAGGATTGGAACACCATTGCCAAACCGCGCTTGGCGGGAGGGATCATCGTGGCGTCGTTGCCATCAATGCGGATCTGGCCGCCAGATACATCCTCTAGCCCCGCAATCAGGCGCAAAAGCGTGGATTTGCCACAGCCCGAGGGGCCAACGAACACAACAAATTCGCCTTCTTCGATGGTCAGGTCCAGTGGCGGAATGACCTGCACGTCACCAAATCGCTTTTCGACCTTATCAAGAGTAATACGTCCCATAATCCGAGCTCCTTATTTCACTGCGCCAAAGGTGAGGCCGCGAACGAGTTGTTTTTGGCTGAACCAGCCCATGATGAGAATTGGTGCGATGGCCATCGTCGAGGCCGCCGAAAGCTTGGCGTAAAACAGACCTTCGGGGCTGGAATAGCTGGCGATAAAGGCGGTCAGGGGGGCTGCTTTGGCTGCCGTCAGGTTCAACGTCCAGAACGCTTCGTTCCACGCAAGGATGACGTTTAGCAAAATCGTAGAGGCAATGCCCGGGATCGCCATCGGGGTCAGGACATAGATGATTTCCTTGCCAAGCGATGCGCCATCCATCCGGGCGGCTTCCAAAATCTCGGCCGGGATTTCCTTGAAATAGGTGTATAGCATCCAGATGATGATCGGCAGGTTGATTAACATCAGAACAATAACCAGACCGATGCGCGTATCCAGTAGCCCCATTTTGATAAAGATAAGGTACATCGGATAGAGCACGCCGACCGCAGGCAACATCTTGGTCGACAGCATCCACATCAGGATGTCTTTGGTCCGACGTGACGGCACAAAGGCCATCGACCAAGCCGCTGGCACCGCAATTAGGATGCCAAGCAGCGTAGAGCCGCCAGCGATGATGATCGAATTCCACAGAAAACGCATATAATCAGAGCGTTCCTGCACCACGGCGTAGTTTTCCAATGTCCAGTCAAAAAACAGGAATTTCGGCGGGAAGGCGATAGCGTCGGCTTCGGATTTAAAGCTGGTCAGGATTGTCCAAAGGATCGGAAAGAAGATTATAAGTCCGATGCCCCAGGCAAATGCCGTGTTGATCGTCTTTTGCTTATTTGTGATTGAGCGCGCCATGATGTTCCCTCACGAGTCCAGGTTCTTGCCGACAATGCGCATCAGGAAGATGGCGACAATGTTGGCGAGAATGATTGCAAAGACACCACCGGCCGAGCCCAAGCCCACGTTCTGGCTTTCCAACACGCGCTGGAAGATGAGGTAGGTCAGGGTTTTGGAGCCGAACGCCCCGGCGGTGGTCACATAGATTTCCGCAAAGATTGACAAAAGAAAGATGGTCTGGATCAAGATCACAACGGTGATCGAGCGGCCAAGATGCGGCACGATGATATACCAGAAACGCTTTACCTTTGGTGCGCCGTCAATTTCGGCGGCCTCGAGCTGTTCGCTGTCAAGCGATTGAATTGCGGTCAATAGAATAAGGGTCGCGAAGGGAAGCCACTGCCAGCTGACGATCAGAATGATACTTGAGAGCGGCGCTTGGATCATCCATTCAACGGGAGCAGCGCCGAAAAACCGGGCGACATGCGCAAAAAGCCCGTTCACCGAGTCAAGAAACATGTTTTTCCAAACCAACGCCGACACGGTTGGCATAACAAAGAACGGCGCGATGACGAGGATACGGACAATGCCTTGTCCCCACATCGGCTGGTCAAGCAGCAAGGCCAGCAAAACGCCCAAAGTCACGGTTATGATAAGCGTGCCAATAACGATGATCATCGTGGCCCCAACGGCGGGCCAAAAAGCCGACGATGAGAAAAACCGCGCGTAGTTGTCAAAACCCGCAAAGCCCAGATCACCCCCCCGCAACGGCAGATAGTTACGGAACGAGAACCAGAGTGTCATGATGAGCGGTACGAGCATCCAGCCCAGAAGTAAAATAACAGCAGGCGCCATCATTATTCGGGCAGCGGTACGAGAAGCTTTGGTAGCCATTGGACAATCCTCCCCTGACAGCACAAAACGCGCTTTGTCTACAGGTTTAGGTGATGATGGAATGGGGTGAAAAGTGGCCGGGGGGCGGACAAGCCGCCCCCCAGACTTCGGTGGCAGTCGGGCTTAGTAGCCAGCTGCTTCCATAGCGTCAGAAGCGATTTTCTGGGCTTTTGCCAGAGCTTCTTCAACGGTCTGCTGACCAGCATAAGCTGCCGAGAATTCCTGGCTCACGTCTGTCGCGATGCCTGCAAATTCTGGGATAGCCGCGAACTGAACACCTACGTAAGGCACCGGATCAACCGTTGGTTCTTGCGGGTTAGCCGACAGGATCGAGTCCAGTGTCATTTTTGCGAATGGCACTTTCTGGTACTCTGGGTTTGCGTAAAGCGAAGCGCGTGCGCCCGGAGGAACGTTTGCCCAGCCTTCTTTAGCCGCTACGAGGTCGATATATTCCTTGGAGGTTGCCCATTCCAGGAACTCTTTTGCAGCTGCTTCTTTCTGAGTACCTGCTGGGATAGCAAGTGCCCAAGCCCAAAGCCAGTTGGAGCGCTTGCCCAAACCGTTGTCAGGTGCCAGTGCAAAGCCAACATGCTCAGCTACGGTCGAATCCTTTGGGTTAGTCACGAAGGATGCCGCAACCGTTGCGTCGATCCACATGCCGCACTTGCCCTGCTGGTGAGAACGGCAGTGCAAAAGTGAGCCACGGAAGTGGCGTGATAATCTCGCTGCGGGCAATGTAAAATGTTGCCACTTTGGCCCTTACTGGTTTCAGGGAGGGCGGGAGATTTTAGTCGTGGATTTATATTTGAAGGTCCGCCTCGCGCGTCGGGGCGGCATGAGCGAACGGGTGGCAGCGGGCCATTTCGGGATTTCGCGTGCGAGCGTGAAGAAGATGATGATGTTTTCGGTCCCGCCCGGATATCAACGAACGGCAGATATCAAGCGGCCCAAACTTGATGGCTTCACCGGCTTCATTGATCAATGGCTGCAGGACGATCTCAGCCGGAACCGGAAGC
>NZ_ATVN01000008.1 GCF_000420745.1 Pseudorhodobacter ferrugineus DSM 5888 | reverse complement strand
GATGAACCGTCGAAACGCACTTTTTGCGGGGCACGATGAGGGCGGTCGTAATTGGGCCCGCTTCGCCAGTCTGATCGGCTCCTGTAAGATGAACGGCGTCGAGCCCTATGCCTATCTGCGCGATATCTTCATCAGGCTCGCCAACGGCCATCTCGACAAGGACATCGACGCGTTGATGCCATGGGCCTACGCCCAGCTGCCAGATGGCTCATAAGGACCTCGTCTCGTAGTCCCTGACGAGCTACCAACAGACCTCAGCTTCACGCGATCAACCAAACGCAACTGAAAAATCAATGGCCCGCGGCCGCCGCTTACTCTTCAAACAGGATGGCCACCGGATCGCCGATACCCAGATATTGGCGCAGCCCATCGTCCGACGGCATGAAGTCGACCATAGCCAGTTCGCCATCATTTTTTTAAGTTTCTTCCCATTGCGCCACTTATCGCGCTCCGGTTCGCCAATCTCGGTGCTCTCTATGGAAAACGGTGGTTGGTTCCCGTCAATGAGCGCCTTTACGGCCCGGTCCTTTGGATAGGACAAATCACTGGTCAACTCGCCTATACCGCATCGACCACGACAAGTCGCATGTCCAGTGCCAGTGCCCGAAGAAGCTCCAACCGATCGGCCACCCAGAGGCCGTTGAACGGTCCGGCGTCTGGAATGATCACGGTGCAGCGATTCACGACTGCCTCCACAGTTTGGTAAATGTTACGGCTTGGTTACCCACCTCATGGGGTGGTGGCATTGGCATCGGCAAGTCGGCCTCTCCGAGCGCAACGAGCAATTCGGCGTAGTCACGCAGCCCGAGCAGTTCTATGGCTTCATTCCTGGCCAGACGCCTTTGCGAGTAAGTCAGCAACGGATCGTCAGTGATAGGGGCGGATCCATCCGAGGTTACGGCCTATAGGTGCTCTCGAATAATTGCCGTCATTGTCGTCCCATGGGTGGCCGCATACGACTTGGCCCGCGTCACAAGGTAGTCTGGCAAGTTGAACGTCGTGTTTCTCAGCATGCTGGCCTCCTTTTCGTCACATATATACGTGTAATCTTCCTGCGACGTCACGTTACAGCGGACGGGGCCATGTCAGTTGTGAATAAGTCCATAAGAAAAAAGGTCCCTCGGATAGATGAGCCCCTTTGCCAGACCGATCCGCATCGCAGGCGTGGCGCCATCCTGACCGCGCAACATCCAGTTGTGATAGAACCGCAAGATGGTCACCAGCTTCGAAACCATTTCCGGATCGTAGAACCCGTAAGCGTGCCATATCCTTTGCTGGTTTGAGGTGGTTGGAAGCCCTCGTTCAAATCCAGTCACGCGACGCCGGGCCAGGCTGAACCAGGCATCCACCGGATGGATCGAGGCCTCACAGATCAGCCTTGCCAAACCGTCGAATCCGAAATGGCCCAGATCCGTTTTCAGCCGTAGCGACTTCCTTGGCTCCGCTTTGGTGTGAAAGCGCCATTCGGTCCCGGTTGTCGCGAGCATGTGCCCCCGATCCTTCAGGCTGGCATCCGCGAAGCGGGCTTCCAGAAGATGTGTAACCAGCGCCTGGCGGCGGTTCAGGTCCGGATGGCGCTCCTGGATTTGGTCGACGGATGAGCGGTGCTCCCGGTTCAGGGCGTGGAATGCCTCACCGCCCAGTCTGGCCATGGTGCTGCTCTCGTCATTGGTCATGCCCTTCTCGAAGGTCACCTCGGCGATATGCGCCTGCCCCGACTGCACCATGTCGACGGATAGGGCGCAGAATGCGGCCGCAAGCCCGCTTTCCGCATCCAGACAGAAGTGGGCACTACGAAAGTCAGCGCCAATCATTTTTCGGACCAGCATGATGTGCGCATAGATCAAGGCGACCCCACGCACGCGCGCGCCCTTGCTGGGCAACTTCAGGCGGCCGCCGGATGCCATGTCCTCCGGATCGAAGAAACCGGGCAGACCGCGCATCACCGCGTCGCGATATTCGCGCTCTGACCACAACCGGGCGTTCTGTCGCATTGGTCTGGGCTTGAGGAAGTCGCCGCATTTTTCCACGGCATTATCGACCTCCCCAACCGACACCTTAGGATCATAGTCAACGGTCGAAGCCACCACGAACTGCGACCCGTTATGGACCGTCCACATATGCAGGAGCGGCACCGTGCCACGGCGGCTTCGCACAGGCCAGTTCAGAAGAATGGTCTGGGCATCCGTAGCGAAGATAGGCTTACCACCCGCAAAAGATGCAGGTTGAGCCTTCTCGCGGTGCGCCGCCATGGCGAGACATTGCAGGTAGATGAAATCGATCTTCGCATAAATCAGCGGAAAGCTGACGCCATTGATCTCACCGATCCGGCTTAGCGGCACCTTATTCACCAAGTTGAGCAAGATATCCTTGGTCCTGTCCGTGCGCTTATGGCGCCGGGCCTTCGCCCCGATTGAAAAGGTCCCGCCGCAACTTTTGCACTGATGCCTCGGCTCTCACTTCGCCGTCCGACCAAAGGCGCGGTAGACAGAGGGCATCAGGGTCATACTGATGCCGAAGTTCTGGCAGTCCTCGCGCCTGCACGCATCACAACGGAACGGGCGCCGATGGATCCGCGCCGTTCTTGAGTATTCTTGCGCAACTGCCCGGTTTGATTTTAGGGTATTGTGCGAGCCGCAGGCTGGACAGGTGAAGGTTCGCTCGGATCCCGAACCCGTTACATGCCCATGATCGAAGTCACCGCCGGATCGACCGATAGCAGCGTGCGGGTTGGGAAATATGCCGTAGCTGGTGCAGTACGGGTTGCGACAGCAAGTTGATGGAAAAACCGCCAACAGACACAGGAAGGCGACGCTTCTGTGTCGAATATTTCTTCGGAGCTGATTGCCGGGACCGTCTCCGAAAATTCATGAGAATAAAGGAAAAGAGCAGCAAACTTAATGGCGGCACTCTTGTTCGTCAACATTTACAGTAGGGGCTCCATAACGGGCCCCCTTTTCCTTTTTCTGTTCTTAAATATCCATAGCGCCCTGCAAGTCAAACGCACCGCCACCAGCAAATCGCGGCCAACTCACTTACCCCCGATCCGGCCCGCCCAAATGCCTTGCAATCTGGCGCAGCATCCCGTGAAATGTCGCCACTTCCGATTTGGTCAACCCTAACCGCGCCCACATATTCCGGATACTCAACTTCATCCCCGGCACTTTCTCGGCCGGATGGAAAAACCCTGCCGCCGTCAGCTTTTCCTCAAAATGATCGCCCAGCTTTTCCACCTCAACACGCGATGCAAAATCGGTGCGGTTGAACACCATCTCCTCGGGCGCCACCTCACCCGCTTGCCGCCGCCACTCATAGCCCAACAGCAGCACGCATTGCGCAAGGTTCAGGCTCGGGAAATCGGGGTTCACCGGCACTGTCACAATCGCATTGGCATGCACAAGGTCCTCATTCTCTAACCCTGCACGTTCAGGGCCAAACATGAACCCCACCTTTTTGCCCGCCGCAATCATGCCTCGCGCCCGCGCCATTGCCGCCTCGGGCGTCATCACCGGCTTGGTCAATTCACGCCCCCGCGCGGTTGTGGCAAACACATAGTCACAATCGCCAATCGCCGCCTGCACATCGCCGTAAGGCCCCGCTGTCTCCAGCAACCGCCCTGCCCCCGATGCCATCGCCACCGCCTTGGGGCTGGGCCACCCGTCGCGCGGATCGACCACGCGCAACCGCTCTAACCCGAAATTCAGCATCGCCCGTGCCGCCCCGCCAATGTTTTCCCCCATCTGCGGGCGTACCAGCACAAACACCGGCGGAACCTGCTCATCGACGGGCACTGTTGTCATCGGGGCGTCGCTCATCTTTTTCAGTCCTGCATGCGGGGAAATCCCGCGCGTGATACGCCGCCGCCCCTCCGATGACAAGCAACCGCCAAAAATCGCCGCAACGCACATAGCCAAGCCGCGCAATCTGCGTTAAAGCCCACCTAACACACAGGAGCATCCCATGTCCGAAACAGAGCGTCCGCAAATCTACCTCATCACCCCGCCTGTTTTTGATCTTGCCCCCTTTGGCGAAGTGTTGAAATCCGTGCTTGATGCCCATGACATCGCCTGCCTCCGCCTCAGCCTCGCCGCGAGGGATGAAGAGGCCCTGGCCCGCGCGGCCGATGCCTTGCGCGAAATCGCCCATGCCCGTGATGTGGCCATCGTTGTCGAAGATCACGTTCTGCTCGCCGACCGCCACGGCCTTGACGGTGTTCACCTGACCGACACCCGCAAAAACATCCGCAAACTGCGCACGGAAATGGGCGCAGACGCGATCATCGGCGCCTATTGCGGCACCACTCGCCACGACGGTATGAACGCCGCCGAGGCTGGGGCCGATTATATATCCTTCGGCCCGATCGGCACCAGCACCTTGGGCGATGGCACCAGCGTTGATTTTGAACTCTTTGAATGGTGGTCCGCGATGATCGAGGTGCCCGTCGTCGCCGAAGGCGCAGTCACCATCGAATTGGTCGAAAAATTCGGCCCCGTCACCGACTTTTTCGGTATCGGATCCGAGATTTGGGCCACAGAAAACGCCTCAACCGCGCTGAAAAACCTGCTGGCCCCCCTAGGCTAAAGCCGCCCCCTCACGAACCACAGCTTCACAATGCACCGCAAGCTCTTTGCGCCGTTTGAAATCATCCACGGCCACCGCGGCATGAAACCGCACCTCAACCGCTCCTTGCCGTGGCTGCGCCAAAATACGCAACAAATGCGGTGCAAAATCCATCGCCGCCCACCAACCATATAACCGCGCATCCGCCCCCACAGGCGGCACATAGCGCACTGACACGGGTTGAATATGCATCACATGCTCCATCCCATGCGTAAAGAAGGCCGCAAACAGCGTTGATTTAAAGGGCAAAACCCGCAAGCTGTCGGTACTGGTCCCTTCGGGGAAAAACAACAACCGATGCCCCGCGCGCAAGCGCTCTTCAAACACCCCTTGCTGCAATTTGGCCTCGCCCGCATCCCGTGCGATGAAAACCGTCCCCGTGGCGCGCGCCAACCAGCCAATCCCCGGCCAGTTCGCTACCTCGGCCTTAGATACGAAATAGACCCGATCACAGGCATTCAGCACGAAAATATCCAGCCAAGACGCATGGTTGGCCACAACAGCCCCGCGTTCCCGCATCGCCGCACCATGACGCAGCACCCGCAACCCCATGATCCACAGCGCCGCTTTACACACCCCTTGGGTTATATAGGGCGTCACAGGTCGGGCCATACCACACAGCGGGGCCTCAACCGCGCGCGCCAATAGCAACATCAACAACCCGCCATAAGTAACCAAAGCAAATGGAATAATTCGCATTACAACGCGCAACCATCCCATCGGCCCAATCGCCGCAGGCGGCAGTTTATCCTCACGCCAATCCACCACGCGCCCCCCCGTTTTGCCGCTGATAAAACTGCCTGTGCCGCGCCGACATAAGCGCGGTATCCATCACAAGACACACGTCTACCGTATTGAAATCACGGTCAATATAGGCCCCGTCGCCGACAAATCCCCCCAGCCGCAAATAGGCCTTAATCAAAGCAGGCGTCCCCGCCATCGCAGCCTTTCGGTCCAATGCGGCCTTATCAACCAAATCCATCCGCTGCGCCCCGCCCCCAACGGCCCGCACCCGCAATGCTTCGGGGGCCAGGTGCGTATGGTGCAAATAGGCCAGCGGTTGCGCCAACGCCCGCACATCCGTGCCATGAAAACTGGCCGCCCCGAACATCACTTCGATGTCCCGCGCCAAAACATATTCGGCCAAAGAATTCCACAAATGCAACATTGCACCCCCGCCACGATAGTCAGGATGCACACAAGACCGACCCAATTCCAACAATGCCTTTCCCGACCGGCGCAGTGCCGTCAGGTCAAACTCATCTTCCGAATAGAACCGTTGCCCCTCTGTCAGCTTGGCCCCTGGCAACAGACGATACACGCCCACCACATCGTCCAAGGCCGCGGCATCGCGCCGCTCGTCTATCAGCACCAAATGGTCAAACACATCGTCAAACGCGTCACATTCCAGCCGCGCGGCGTGGTCCACCAACGGACCACCAGCGCCCAGCTCCTCTACAAAGACCTGATACCGCAACCTCTGCGCCGCCGCCAAATCGCGGGCGTCACACGCCAACCTTACCGAAAACGGACCGCCTTGCCTTTGCATCACACCCTCGTTTTTTCGACCATCCTTCGTCTAGGTCCTGAACAGGGCCTATGCAATATCTTGCAACCGAAAACGCGCACAGCTAGCAACACGCCCCGCACGTGCAATCCCTGATTGTAAAATGCGCCGGCAGCCCCTAGGCTTGGGGTCCAATATCCCAAACCACCGCCAACCCAATCACCCGCCCGTCTATCGTAACCTTACCCTGATGTTCAAAATTCACCGTAATCCGGTCGCCGATCCGCGATTGCACCTGCCCCAAGCCCCAGTCGGGCTGCTGCGGATGGCGCACAATCATCCCTGGCTCTAAAATCGAATTCATCTCTTACCCCCGAGGCCCCAATGACCGATCAGACCGACCTAGCAGCCCTTCTCGGTTCTCGTATTTGCCATGACCTTATCAGCCCAATAGGCGCTATCGGCAATGGGGTAGAGCTGTTGATGATGGAAGGCGGGCCCCCCTCGCCCGAGTTGGCGCTCATCGCCGAAAGTGTTGCCGCCGCCAACGCCCGCATCCGGTTTTTCCGCGTGGCCTTTGGCCTGTCTGGCAGCGAGCAGCGCCTTGGCCGTTCGGAAATAACCAAGATCCTTGCCGATACCAGCCAAGGCGGCCGCGTTACATTTGAATGGCAGCATAACGACCCCTTACCGCGCGCGCATGCCAAACTGATCTTTCTTGCGATCCTGTGCTGCGAATCCGCGCTCGCCTACGGTGGCCGCGTCACTGTCTCGGAAACCGATGGCAAATGGTGCGTGCATGCTCGCGCAGAACGGCTGCGGGTCGAGGCGGAACTGTGGAACAGCCTGTCGCAACCCACGCCCGATTTAACGCCCGCGCAGGTGCATTTTGCCTTGTTCGCGCGCGAAATATACAAGCAAAAGCATAGGCTTATGATAGAAATATCAGAAACCGAAATCCGTCTCGTTTTCTAACATCGCATCCGTGACTTGACCCGTCCGCCCCCCCATGATTGGCTCTTGGCAAAAGCCGCTTTTGCGCCTGCCAAAGGGACCCGCCATGACCCATGCCAACGCGCTCAAAACCACCGCCACCGGCGCTCTCGGCACGCGCCGCACGCAAGCCCTTGGCAACACCCAATCCTCTACCGATACCGCCGCAACCACTGGCCGCGCGATCCTGAACAATACAATGATAGGAGGCGCCCACAGCATTGGCGGCACATCGGGCATCCCCGCAGACTATCTCGTCAAACGGCAAAACGCAGATCGTCGTTGGCAAGACGGCCAAGCCCTTGCAAATCTGCGCGGCTCAAAGTGATCACCCTGCGCCCCGCCCGTTTCCCCGATGATCGCCCCGCCTTGGCCCAACTTTTCCTCGGCTATATCGATGCGCTCTGCGCCGCCATGCCAGATGAGCGCACCGCCATCACCGCCAAATACAATCCCGATACGGTTGACGCATGGCTCGACACCTTCGCCAAAATCCATACCGCGCCCACAGGCAACCTCCTGATCGCATGGAACAATAATAGGCCCGCCGCCTGCGGCATGCTGCGCGCATTTGAACCCGGAATCGCCGAAATCCAGCGCCTTTTTGTCCACCCCGATTACCGAAACAAGGGCCTCGCCCGCCAAATCAGCCTGGCGTTGATGGACGACGCCCGCGCCGCAGGCTACCACACCATCCGCCTCGACACTGCCCGCCCGCTCACCGGCGCGATCAAACTTTACCGGTCGTTAGGGTTCGAGGAACGCAGCCCCTACCACAATCTCACGCCGCAAATGGACCATTTTATCGTCTACTTTGAACGCCCGCTTTAGACCGCTCTCAATTTCATCTTTGCAAAAATACTCAAAACAACGGCCCAACTGGCCAAGCTTACGCCCGACACGTCCCGTCACCCGTAACCAGATACTTGAAACTGGTCAGCTGCTCGGCCCCCACGGGCCCTCGCGCATGCATCTTGCCTGTGGCGATGCCAATCTCGCCGCCCATGCCAAACTCGCCACCATCGGCAAATTGAGTCGACGCGTTGCGCATCAAAATCGCACTGTCCAAACGCTGGAAAAACCGCGCCGCGACTGCATCATTCTCGGTCAAAATCGCTTCCGTGTGGTTCGACCCGAACGCCCGAATATGCGCAATCGCACCGTCCACCCCGTCCACAATCTTGGCGGCAATAATCATGTCCAAAAACTCGTGTCCAAAATCATCGGCCGTGGCAGGCACAACGCCTGCAACCCCCGCAATCTCGCCCTCGCCGCGCACTTCAACCCCTGCATCCAGCAGATCTTGCACCAAAACAGCCCCGTGCCGCGCCCAAAACGCACGGTCTATCAGCAAACACTCCGCCGACCCGCAAATCCCCGTGCGCCGCGTCTTGGCGTTCAACACCACGGCCCGCGCCTTTGCCAGATCGGCATCGCCATCGGCATACACATGGCAAATCCCCTCCAGATGCGCAAAAACAGGCACCCGCGCCTCGCGTTGCACCAATCCAACCAACCCCTTGCCCCCGCGCGGCACGATCACGTCAATATACTCCACCGCCCGCAGCATTTCGGCCACCATCGCACGGTCGCGTGTTGGCACCAACTGGATCGCGGCGGCAGGCAACCCCGCCTGTACCAACCCCTTGACCATGCAGGCATGAATAGCGCTTGACGAATGAAAGCTTTCCGACCCGCCGCGCAAAATCACCGCGTTTCCGGCCTTCAGGCACAACGCCCCCGCATCCGCCGTCACATTCGGACGGCTCTCATAGATCACGCCAACAACGCCCAACGGCGTGCGCACGCGCTGAATATGCAAGCCCGTTGGCATGTCCCATTCCGCAATAATGTCGCCCACAGGGTCGCGCTGCTCGGCAATCATGCGCAACCCGTCAACGATCCCGCGAATGCGCACTTCATCCAGCCGCAACCGGTCCAGCATTGCGTCGGTCAGGCCCTTGGAAACCCCAAATGCCATATCCTGCGCATTGGCAGCGATAATCGCGTCCCGCGCTTCCCATACGGCTTCGGCGGCCCCGATCAGCGCGGCATGTTTACGCTCGGCGCTGGCACAGGCCAATTCTGCCGCCGCGGCCCGCGCCGCTGCACCAATCTCGGCCATCATCCCGCTCATATCCACGCTGTCCATACCAACACCCTTTTGCAAACCTGCCGCAGAAATAGTCTTTATTGCCACGGCATGCAATCAGCGCCGCCCAAGCGCAGGGTTTGAATTGGCACCCTATCAAGGCCATGGTACACAGCCCTTATTCACATCAGGCATTTCAAAACGTGGTCACGTCGCAAACCCAAATCAGCCAATCGGATGGCACCACAAAAATCGCGTTGCAGGGCGCGTTTTCGCTTGTCACACTCACGCCCTTGGTGCGCGAACTGACACGCGCCGTGGCGGATGGCCCCGTGACCGTCGACCTATCAGGCGTTACGCGGCTGGATACCAGCGCCGCTTGGGCGATCATCACCGCGCAAAAGGCCGCCAAGGCCAAAGATCAGCCCTTCACCATTGAAAACCCGTCCGATGATGCAAATACCGTCCTCGGCGCGGTCCGAAAAGCGCTTCCCAAACCTGATAGGGTTGCGCCTGCCCCCCTCACGCTGACCGACCAGCTTGACCGTCTCGGCCGCACCGTTGCCAGCGCGGGGCGCTTCATCCTCGAACTCCTCGCCTATTTCGGCCTGTTCTTGGACCGTATCGTCCGCTCCATCCGCCATCCCGGCGACTTTCGCTTTACCGCCCTTGTGCATCACTGCCACGAGGTCGGCGTCAAGGCCGTGCCCATCGTCGCTCTCATGTCCTTTCTGATCGGTGTGGTGCTGGCCTTCCAAGGCTCAACCCAACTGCGCCAATTCGGGGCCGAGGTGTTTGTAGTTGATCTGATCGCCGTGTCCATCCTGCGCGAATTGGGCATCCTGCTGACCGCCATTATCGTCGCAGGGCGCACGGCATCGGCCTTCACCGCCGCCATCGGTTCGATGAAAATGCGCGAAGAAATTGACGCCATGCGCACCCTTGGCATTGATGTGGCAGGCGCTTTGTTCGTGCCCCGCATCCTTGCGCTGCTGCTGATGCTGCCCATTCTTGGCCTTATCGCCAATATCTCCGGCCTTGTCGGCGGCGGGCTGATGTCATGGATCGACCTCGGCATCTCGCCCGGCATGTTCCAAACCCGATTGATCGAAAATACGGGCATCTGGCATCTGTTGGTCGGCATGATAAAGGCACCGTTTTTCGCCCTGATCATCGGCATCGTCGGGTGCCACGCAGGTATGCAAGTCGGCAGCAACGCCGAAAGCTTGGGGCAAAAAACCTCGGCCTCGGTTGTCACCGCCATCTTTGCGGTCATCGTCACCGATGCGATATTTTCCATCTTTTTCGCACAGGTGGGCGTATGACCGAAGATCGCGAAATCGTCATCCGCATCCGGTCCTTGCGCAACCAGTTCGGCAGCCATGTCGTCCACGAAGACCTCGATCTTGATGTTTACCGCGGCGAAGTGCTGGGCGTGGTCGGCGGCTCGGGCACGGGCAAATCGGTGCTGCTGCGGTCAATCTGCGGGCTGCAAACCCCAAAGGCCGGCGAAATTGACGTGCTCGGCACCAATGTCCTGACCGCCAGCGACGATCAGCGCACCGCGCTGGAACGCCGCTGGGGCGTGATGTTCCAAGACGGTGCCTTGTTTTCGTCCCTAAACGTGCGCGAGAATATCGAGGTGCCGATGCGCCATGTCGAAGGTCTCGACAAAACCCTGCGCGCGCAAATGGCCGACCTGAAAATATCGCTCGCGGGCCTGCCCTACCTTGCAGGCGATAAATTCCCGTCCGAACTATCGGGCGGCATGCGGAAACGCGCCGGCCTCGCCCGCGCCTTGGCGCTGGACCCCGAGATTGTGTTTCTCGATGAACCCACCGCCGGACTTGACCCCATCGGCGCCGCCGAATTTGACATTCTGATCCGGCAATTGTCCAAAAGCATGGGGTTGACCGTCTTTCTCGTCACCCATGACCTTGATACCCTGCATGCAACCTGCGACCGTGTTGCTGTGCTGGCTGAAAAAAAGGTGCTGGTCAGCGGCACAATGCAAGAACTTTTGGACGTTGATCACCCTTGGGTCCACGAATATTTCCACGGCCCCCGTGCGCGCGCCGCGATGGCGGCCATACCTGCAATGAAAGGCGAATAGCCAATGGAAACACGGGCAAACTATGTTCTGATCGGCCTGTTCACCATTCTGGGCTTTATCGGAATGCTGGCCTTTGCGCTGTGGTTTGGCCGCATCGAACTCGACCGGCAATTCGCCTATTACGATGTCAAATTCACCTCGGTTTCCGGCCTCTCGCGCGCCTCGGATGTCCGCTTTGCAGGCCTGCCCGTGGGCCAAGTGGTCGAGGTGAAACTTTCACCAGACAATGACGGCACCATCCTTGTCCGGCTAGAAGTGGCGCAAAACACCCCCGTGCGCGCAGGCTCTGTCGCCACCATCGAAAGCCAAGGTGTGACCGGCGTGTCCTTTGTCGGCATCAGTCCGGGTGAAGTGGGCGAACCCTTGCTGAAAGACAGCAGCGACCGCGACATCCCCATCATCCCCCCAGGGCGTTCGATGTTGCAAAGCCTGTCCGAAGATGCCCCCGAACTGCTGGCCGAGGTGCTGGCCGTGGTCAAAGACGTGCGCAGCCTGATCAGCGATGAAAACGTGGGCCGCGTTGACAACATCCTCGCCAATCTCGAAACCGCCTCCGAAGGGTTCGCGCAATCGCTGGATGACTTCACCGTTGTCGCCAGCGCCGTTTCCGGCTTTGCGATTGAAATCTCGAATTTCAACGTCATGCTGGAAGGTGTGACTGGCAAGGCCGAAAAGCTGTTCAACACCGCCGATCAAACCCTGATCGCCATCTCTGATCTGTCAAAAGAGGCCCAAGCCACCGTGGCCACAGGCACCAAAACGCTGGAACAAACTACCGAAACCCTGAAAAAAGCCGAAACCTTTATCGACGGTGACCTAAAGGCCGCCACAGCCGAACTGACCGATGGCCTGACTGAAACCCGTGCCCAGATTACCCAAATCAGCGATGATGCCCGCGCCATGCTGGCCGAATTTCAAAACACCGGTCAGGTCGCAACGGCGCGCTTGATCGAGCTTGAATCCACCATCAAATCCGCCGACGCCGTGATCGTGCAGCTTGATGAAACCCTGATCTCGATGGACAAAGCCTCGATCAGCTTTGACGATCTGGTCACCATCGACGGCGCCGCTATGGTGGCCGAGGCCCGCGCCGCCCTCGCCCCCATCGCTGCTGCCGCCAAAACAGACCTGCCCGCGATGGTTGCAGATATCCGCGCCGCCACCGCCACCGCCAATCAGGTCATCACCGATGTCGGCACCTCCCTCACCTCGGCCAGCGCCAAGGCTGACACCGTGATGACCGATGCCAGCACATCCCTTGCCGCCGTGACCGACAGCTTTACCCGCGCCAATACCACCCTTGATGCCATCAATTCGGCGCTGGCGGTAGGCGAACGCACCCTAACGGCCGCCGAAAAAACCTTTAACGGCGCCGACCGCGTGATCAACAATGATATCAGCGGCATCGTCACCGACCTGCGCCGCACCATCGACGGGCTGGACACGGCCATTGCCGGCGTGTCGGATGCCATTCCAGGTGTCACCGCCGATCTGCAAGCCGCCTCCAACGCCGCCCGCGAAACATTTGAACGGGTGTCGCAGGTCGTCGCGGCCTCTGACCCGCCGATCCGCGACTTCACCACCACCGCGCTGCCGCAATTCACCAAGCTGGCCCGCGAAACCCGCAGCCTGATCACCAACCTCGAACAATTGACCAAACAAATCCAACGCGATCCCGCGCGCTTCTTCCTTGGCGGCGATACCCCCGTCTACAAACGCAATTGACCAAAGGTGCTGCCCCATGACCGCAAAACCAACCCTGCGCACCATCACGCTCTCGCTTACCCTGACAGCGCTGCTCTCCGGTTGCTCTGCCCTCTCGGCCCTCAGCGGTGCCGCAACCCCGCTGGATGACTACGACCTCACGGCCCCCACCACCCCCGTCACCGCGCGCAGCACCACATCGCGCCAACTGGTCGTCGAAATCCCAACCGCCCCGGGCGCGCTCACCAATGACCGCATCCTGATCCGCCCCCACCCCTTGCAGGCCGCCTACCTCCCCGATGGAAAATGGGCCGAGGATGTGCCGATCATGCTGCAAACCCTGATGGTCCGCAGCTTTGAAGATACGGGCGCCTTCCGCTACGTCGGCCGCACCCCCTTGGGCGCATCTGGCGACTTTGCGCTCCTGACAGAACTCACAGATTTTCAGGCCGAGGCCGCAGCCGACGGAAAATCCGCCACCATCCGCCTACGCCTTACCGCCCGCATGGTCCGCGAAGACGACGCAGCCGTCATCTCCTCCCGCACCTTCACCAGCACCGCAGACGTGGCCTCGACCGAAACCCTCGCCTTGGTCGAAGGCTTCAACACAGCCAACCAAACCCTGCTCACCGAGCTCACCACATGGGCGCTCGGCACCGTCAACATTAGCCTAAAACGCTAAACCACGCCAATTTCATCTTTGCAAAAATACTCCGGGGGTCCGGGGGCAGCGCCCCCGGCCTGCAAAGGCTTCCCCTCACACCACCATATCGTCGCGGTGTATCAACGCGGCCCGCCCGACATAGCCCAAAATCGCCTCGATCTCCCCCGACCGATGCCCCGCAATCGCGCGGGTCTCCACGGCGGTATAGCGCACCAAACCCTTGCCCAGCACGTCACCCTCCGGTCCTACAATCGCCACAGGGTCCCCGCGTCCAAAACTACCAATCACAGCCGCAACCCCCGCAGGCAACAGTGACTTGCCCGCCCGCAGCGCCGCAACGGCCCCTGCATCCAGCCGCACCTCACCCCGCGGCTTCATCGCATTGATCCAGCGTTTGCGGGCTTGTTGCGGGTCGGCGGCGGGCACAAACCACGTCCGTGCCGCCCCATTCGCCAAGGCTTGCAAAGGCCGCATCGCAGACCCTTCCATAATCGCCATCGCGCAGCCGCCCGCCATCGCCGTCTTGGCGGCCAAAACCTTGGTCTTCATCCCACCTTTGGACATGCCGGAAACAGGGTCCCCCGCCATCGCCTCAATCGCAGGGGTAATCACATCGACCACATCAAACCGCTGGGCCATTGCGTCTTCTTTCGGATTGGCCGAATAGAACCCGTCCACATCCGACAACAAAATCAACTGGTCCGCACCAACCGTCACCGCAATCTGCGCGGCCAAACGGTCGTTATCACCGAACCGGATTTCATCTGTGGCCACCGTGTCATTCTCATTCACAATCGGCACCACGCCAAACCCCAACAAGGTTTCCATCGTGGCACGACTGTTCAAATACCGCCGCCGATCATCGGTATCTTCCAGCGTGACCAACACCTGCCCCGTGGTTATCCCGTGTGGCGCCAGCACCTCTTCATAGGCCCGCGCCAGCCGGATCTGCCCCACGGCAGCCGCCGCCTGCGACTGCTCCAGCGGCAATTCGGCAAAGGGCAACCCCAACACCGTACGCCCCAAGGCAATCGACCCCGATGACACGATCACAACATCCGTGCCCCGCGCCTTGGCCTCGGCCACATCCAGCGCCAAGGCCCGTAGCCAATCATGGCGCAACCCATGAACCCGGTCGACCAAAAGCGCCGACCCGATTTTAATCACCAGCCGTTTGGCAGCCCGAACGTCAGGGGCGGTGACAATTGCCCCCGTTACGCTTGCCCCTGTTACGGTTGCCATGGCGCCTCTTCCTCAACAACAACCCGACCCTCCAGAATCTGCGCATACAGACGGCGCAGCACATCCGGCATCCCTTGGTTCGACACGCCCGAAATCGCGAACACCTCACCATCGACCACCGCTGCCAATTCGGCAAACCGCGCCTCCAGCGTTTCCTCGTCCAGCGCATCAATTTTGGTCAGCGCCGTGATGCGGGGCTTGTCGCCCAATTCCTCGGCATAGGCTTCCAGCTCGGTGATAATGGTCTGATAATCCTCGGCTACGGTTTCAGATGTGCCATCGACCAGATGCAACAACACCGCGCAGCGTTCCACATGCGCCAAAAACTGCACGCCAAGGCCCGCACCTTCCGATGCACCTTCAATCAAACCCGGAATATCGGCCATCACAAATTCATGCCCGTCAATGCCCACAACCCCAAGGTTGGGCACCAGCGTCGTAAACGGATAATCCGCAATCTTGGGTCGCGCATTGGAAACGCTGGCCAAAAACGTCGATTTGCCCGCGTTCGGCAAGCCCACAAGCCCCGCATCCGCAATCAGCTTCAAGCGCAGCCAAATCGTGCGCTCCACGCCCTCTTGCCCCGAATTGGCCCGTGCCGGCGCGCGGTTGGTCGAGGATTTGAACTGCAAATTCCCCCAGCCACCATTGCCACCCTTGGCCAGCAAAACCCGCTGCCCCACATGGGTCAAATCGGCCAGAATGGTTTCCTCATCCTCGTCCAGAACTTCGGTGCCAACAGGCACTTTCAACACAATATCCTCGCCGGTTTTACCCGTGCGCTGGCTGCCCATCCCGGGCTGGCCCGACTTGGCGAAAAAGTGCTGCTGATAGCGAAAGTCGATCAGCGTGTTCAGCCCATCCACGGCCTCCACCCAGACAGACCCGCCCTTGCCGCCATCGCCGCCATCCGGTCCACCAAATTCGATGAACTTTTCACGCCGGAACGAAACACACCCCGACCCACCGCCACCAGAGCGGATATAGACTTTACACAGATCAAGGAATTTCATGGGTCAGGCTTTCAGCAAAAGGGTCAATGTGCTGCGTTACCTGATAAAGCGCCCCACCTCAAGACACAGCGCGGCGGCAAGGACCACCGCGCAGCCTTTAACCCAAACCTCAGGCCATCTTCTTCAGATACGTCCATGTTTGCACGCGGGCATTGCGTGCCACACTGAAACTTTCCGCATCGCCCAGATAGCCGAAACCGCAATTCGTCAGCACCCGTGCCGACCCGGGGTTATCCTGAAACACCTGCGCAAAAATCGCTTTGTTCTTCAACGGATTGGCCGCAATCAACGCTTGCACCGCCTCCGACGCATAGCCCGTATTCCAAAACGCGGGCGCCACCCAATAGCCAATCTCGGATTGGTCACGGTCCATCTGCTTCAAGGATATCACCCCCAAAACCTCGGGCATCCCTGCCGCAGACCCGTCCATCACCCAAATCCGCTCTTCCGCCCCCGGCTTCATCGCCCGCGCGACAAACGCCTCGGCCGCACCGGGCGGCAAAGGATGCGGGATAGAACTCGTCCCCTCGGCCACCCGCGCGTCCCCTGCATGCATGGCAAACAGCCCCACATCCGAAACCTGCACGGGCCGCAGTACTAACCGCTCCGCCGCAATCACCAACTGACCGTCAATCACTTTTAACATGAAAAGCGCCCTCCTCCGAAAGCACATGGGGATCGCCCCCCAAAAAACCAATACGCACCGCCTGCCCTCCCCGACAAACGGCAAAAGGGACCGGCCTCTCAGCCGATCCCCTTGTTACATCGCTGTGTAACGGTTCGACTTACTCAGCAGCTTCCGCCACGGGAAGAACCGAAATAAACATGCGCCCTTTCAGGCCTTTCTTAAACGCAACCTTGCCTTCAACCTTGGCAAAGATCGTGTGATCCGTTCCCATCCCAACGCCGGTCCCCGGGAACATACGTGTGCCACGCTGGCGCACGATGATATTGCCCGGAATGGCCGCTTGGCCGCCAAACAGCTTTACGCCCAAACGGCGACCGGCTGAGTCGCGACCGTTACGGGATGAACCACCAGCTTTTTTATGTGCCATGGGGGATTACTCCTCGGTCGCGGCAGCTTTTGCTGCCTTTGGTTTCGCAGCAGCTTTCGCCTTTGCAGGGGCTTTTGCAGCAGGGGCTGCATCAGCGTTATGGGCAGCGCGGCGCGCATCGGCTGTACCGGTCGCAGCTTTTACACCCGACTTGTCAGCACCGGCGGCCAACACTTCGGTCACACGCAGCAGCGTCAGATGCTGGCGGTGGCCTTTGGTGCGCTGGCTCGAATGCTTACGACGACGCTTTACATAGTGGATAACCTTCGGGCCTTTGATCTGTTCGATCACTTCGGCCTGAACGGCAGCGCCCGCAACCAGCGGTACGCCAACGGCCAGCGTCTCGCCGCCAACCATCAGAATTTCGTTAAACTGGATCTTGTCACCAGCCACGCAATCAAGCTTTTCAACGCGCAGGATATCCCCGGCTTGAACCTTGTATTGCTTGCCGCCTGTCTTAAGGACCGCGTACATAGGTCTTCCTTTTCATGTCTCCGCATCCTGTGGCCCCAGCATGGACTGGCGTTTCCTTAACCTCGGACGGCGCGCCCCCATTGGGGCGATATAAATAATAAATCCGGCCAAGTGTCACCACCTGCCGAGATAAGCGGCTTATCGGGGAAGTGGCGACAGGAGTCAAGCGGCGGATACCGACAAATCCGCGTATAAATCGCCCGTTCCTATGGGCAGCCTATGGCTGTCATCCCTTTGCGCTGCGGATTTGCGAACCAAGCATTGGCTTGCCCAATAAAATCCCAAACATCTCCCACAGCAGGTTGCACATAGCCCACATCCGTTGAATTCGCACCCATCGCTTCAAAAATCGTCCGCAACCAAGAAGGTTTGGCGTGTGATACGCCAAGACCCGAAAGCCATTGCTCTACTTCGCCGCCCGGAACCACAAACAGTCCATAAGCGTCAAGCGTATCCAGAAGGTTGGCGGCAGCCTCCCGCGTCCCTTCATCAAGCAATTTCAACCCGCCTTCCGTCTTGTAGTTTTTCTTCGCCACATCTGTCGATACGGCCTTGAGCGCGCTGAAGGTTGAAAGTCTAGCGGCTTCCAAAGCTGCTTTCTGTGCTTCTGGCGTTGCAAGCGCTTCAAGCTGGCTGGCCCAAACGCCTCCCCCCTCGGCCAAAACATCCAAATCGACAATGCCCGCAGCAGGCACGCCCATCCGGCGCAAAAGGCGGACGATTCGCGGCACTGTCTGCTTATTCTGTGCATTCAAGAACACACATCCTTCAATCCCACGCGGGTCTTTCTTAGCTAACAATCGGGTGTTTATCTCCTGATAAAACGCGCGGTCCGTATCGGACTCGCCCACCACAACTGCCTTCGAAAACAACCCGGACATCACATTCGCAGACCGCAACAATGGATCATTCATGAAAACCCGCAATTCGTCTTTGTCCAAAAGACACGCCCGCCCCACCCCCGCTTGATATTGCAGCCTTACAATCCGCACGTTTTCGCCAGCCTCAATCGCCCCCATCAGAAAATCGGCGCTATGGGTGGCAATAAAAACCTGCTTGTCCCGCGCCTGCTGGGCAATCTGCTTGCCCAAGGTCCGCGCCAGCGCCGGGTGCAAAAACGCCTCCGGCTCGTCAATCAAAATGGCCTTATAGTCACTGGCATATAGCGCGCCAAGCATCCCGACATAGGCGTTAAACCCATCACTCAGCGCGGCGCGCGGCACTGATTTTGTCATATAGGTCAAGGTTTCAGCGCCAAGATTGCGCTCCGTAACCGGGTCAGGCTTTTCCGATGAAAACGCCAATGACAGGGTTCCAAAGGCACGAACACTATCCAATACTGGGTATTGGCCGATCCCTGCAAAAAACAGCAGATTGGAAAAATAGCCGACGCGCATCATCGACAAACAGCTTCCCAAGAGGCCCAACCGGGGCATGCAAGTTTGCATTAGTCTCGCAGGGCAACATAGCTAGCCGCTGCGCACCATTTAGCCAAATAGAAGACTCCCCCTGAATGCCTTCGCCCAAGGACCATGAGGATTGGAACAAATTTGGCGAAACCCGTCGCTTTTTGGTGCAGTTGTATAAGACGGTATTGTAATCGGGTCAGCGGCCAAACGTCCGTGAAAGAGGGGGTGTTCCTCAACGATCTCGCCAGTCATTTCTGGAAAACCCAGACCCGCCAGCGCCGAAGCTCTCGCTCCATCGCCTTGCCCTGCAAGCTGATGATAGATCGCCTCCAACAACGCGCTCTTGCCGCAATTGTTCGGCCCAACCAAAATCGTGACCCCTGGCGTCCCTGCCAACCTCAGCGGCGCACTCGCCTCCGTCGGCCCACAGTTCAAAACGATCTCTTCAATCATAACCCGCACCCCTAAGCCTCAGGTTGACCATGCCCCAGATCCAGCCGCGCCAGCCGCGCCACACCTTAGATCAGCAGAAATTTCGCTCAAAAACGGGCGGTCTGTCGTCCGCCCCATCTCCAACCATCACATATCGCCGCTCATGACACAGACAAATTAAAAGGCCCCACGCAAGATCACCCCACAAGCCCCCTATTTCACCTTTGCAAAAATACTCACCCCACTTACGCCCCAAGGAACAGCCCCCAAGGCCTTAAGCGTAGGGTGGGTGCCAACCCACCGCACCCCCGAAAACGCAGGTTAATATTCCGTAAACAAAAACATGAATTCACTGCAATTACAGATCGTTACTAAAATGTCCGCGCGCGAACACCCCGTGGACAAGCCAGCGTATCAGAGATCTTGCCCCATCATTTGCTTGGCCGCAGCCCGGCCCAAATCCCGCGAAATCGTCGAAAAAACCACCTCAAACGCCCCGAAAAGGGCGGCGTTCAAAACCTGCCCCGGCTCGGTTTTCGAAAAGGCAATATAGGCCGCCAATTCCTCATCCGAAAGCGGCCCATAGGCCAGCGAAAGATAAGGGTAAATCCAGGCTTCCGTCTCGGCGCGGATTTCTGGCTCTTGCCCCCAAACCGTCATCAGCATGTCTTCTTGGGTCATGTCCGGGTCCGGCCCGCTGACCTCGTCCATGCCTTGAAAAAATGCGAGATTTGAATTCAAAGCGCCCGATATATTCATCTCGATCAGGTCATTAGCTTCCGAAAACGCCCGCAATCCATCAATCCGCGGCGCGGCCTCGGCCATCATATCCTCAACCAGCGCCTTGGCCGCATCCTCGACCGCCTGATCCATCAGGGACCGCCGCGCCTCAACTTCCAGCGCCAAAATCCGCTGCCCCAGATCCGCCCCGAAAAACGCCTGCATCGCAGGCAGATCCTTTTCGCGTCCCGTCAACTGCTCGGCAAAAGCATCGTCAAACCGCGATTGCATCGTGGGCCTGTCATAAATCAGGCCGACCACTGCTGTCCAACTGGCCCCGCCTTGCCCCGCAAACAGCTCTTGCTCCATCTCTGCGCCATAGCTCAGCCCTTCGAGCTGCATGACCTCGATCACATCGGCGATTTTAAGCGTCTCCACCAAGGTTTCGACAGCGCCCACCTCCCCCGACGGGCTCTGCGCCAAAATTACAGGAGAGGCAAAACCTTGCCCTGAAACGCTCAAGACGGCCACCAAAGCCCAAGACCACATTCTTTTACGAAAACACATGTTATCTCCGGACATTAAGGGATTTCTTCAAATTTAAACCGTCCAACCCGGTTTGCCAACCCCGCGAAAAAAGACGTTTTGACCCCAGACTTTTTGGGCGCGATCTTTTTGGGCGCGGTCCCGATAAAAGTTATTCCGTTTGGCGCGATACGCCGCCCCCAATCACAAGGCTGAATTATGAACAAACTTTGTTGGCTGACAAAGTTTCACATAGGCGTGAAGTGGTCTTGGTTTTTCTACCCGTTTGCGTCCGTGTTCAAGTGGACCTGCCTTTTTTGACCCTGCTTCAAAGGCGTGCAGACATACAGAATATGTCCAAGAAATGGACCGCGCGGACAGGTGGCTGTGTCATAAAGCGGGCCCAGCCCTGCAACATTCGCAGGCCGCGTTTACGGCGCAGCACACAGCCCGCCCCTCACCCGCGTACAAACCTTAAAATCAAGTTAACAAAAATTGTCTTACTCTTTTAAATCAGTAGGTTAAACAAATGTCCGCGTGCGGGCATCTTCGGAAAAAGCCCGAAAAACGGGGGCAAAACGGCCCCCTGCTCGGGTCAGCCCTTGGCCCGCACCACCTGAAGCAAAGGCATCACATCGGTCATTTCCGGCCCATGTTCCTGCCCTGTCAGTGCCTTTCTCAGCGGCATGAACAGGCCTTTTCCTTTGCGACCCGTTGCCTCTTTTACCGCCCCGGTCCAGTCTTTCCACGTATCGGGTCCGAACGGCATTTCGGGCAGCATCGCCACGGCCTGCGCCACAAATTCGCGGTCTTCTTCATCAATCAACGGCTCGGCCCCGTCACGGAAAAGCTGCCACCAGCCTTCAAGTTCATTCAAAACCGTAATGTTCCCTTTGGCCACCCGCCAGAACCCGTCTTGCAGGTCTTTTGGCACGCCCAAATCCGCGATCCGATCCGCCACCGCATCAAACGGCAGGCCTTGAACATAGGCACGGGTCAGGGGGAAAAGGTCGTCTTTATCGAATTTTGTGGGCGCCGACCCAAAGCTGCCGATATCGAACCCGTCCATCAATTCCTGATGGCTGCCCGCCAGTTCAACGGGCTTAGAAGACCCCAACCGCGCCATCAAAGACAGCAAAGCCAGCGGCTCGACCCCTTGGGCCCGCAGGTCGCGCAAGGAAAGCGTTCCCAACCGTTTTGACAGCGCCTCACCCTGCGGGCCGGTCAAAAGGGAATGGTGGGCGAAATCAGGCGGGGTACCACCCATCGCCTTCATGATCTGAATTTGGGTGGCAGTGTTGGTCACATGATCCGCGCCCCGCACGATAAAGGTGACGCCCATATCAATATCATCAACCGACGAGGCAAAGGTGTAAAGTACCTGCCCATCGCCTCGAATAAGCACCGGATCGGACACCGAGGCCGCATCAATCGACACTGGCCCCAAAATTCCGTCCGGCCATTCGATCCGCTCGAGATCCAGCAAGAACCGCCAATACCCTGGATTGGTTTCGCGCAGCTTTTCCTTTTCCGCCGCAGACAAATGCAAAGACGCCCGATCATAAACCGGCGGTTTGTGCATGTTCAGCAATTTTTTGCGCTTCAGGTCCAGATCGGTGGGCGACTCGAAACACTCGTAAAACCGACCAGCGGCTTTCAATTCCTCGGCCGCCTCGCGGTAGCGATCCATCCGCAAGGATTGCTTTTCCACGCGGTCCCAAGTCAGGCCCAGCCATTCCAGGTCTTCCATCAACCCGTCCGCATATTCCTGTTTGGAGCGTTCCTGATCGGTGTCATCCAACCGCAGAATAAACGTGCCACCCGATTTACGGGCGATCATCCAGTTCATCAAGGCTGTGCGAAGATTGCCGACATGGATAAACCCGGTGGGTGACGGGGCGAAACGGGTGATAGTGGGACGCGTGGTCATATAAGGCTCTCCTGATCACCGCTGATCTGTCACATGGGCCCGCAATTGTCCATATCAGCGCGCGGGACTGGACAGGGTTTTCCAGAGCTCTAATTTAAGGAAACCGTGAAACAGGAGAACCTTGATGAAGACGCCTTTTATTTCCCGACGCCACGCCCTTCTCGCAGCCGCCGCCTTGCCATTTGCCCCCGCAATCACAGGCATGGCCCATGCTGGTGCCGAGATGAAAGGCGCGGCCACCCCACAGTTCAACCGCTTCAAACTAGGCGGGTTTGAGGTGACGGCTTTACTTGCCGGAACGCGTACCGTGGAAAAGCCGACCGAGATTTTTGGCCTGAACGTTGATCCGGCCGACTTTACTGCGGTGTCCGAAGCGGCGTTTTTGCCAACAGACAAGGCTCAGTTCTTTTTCACGCCGACAGTGGTGAATACAGGGTCCGAGCTGGTCTTGTTTGACACTGGCCTGAACGCAGCCGGCATCACGGCGGCACTGGCGGCCGCGGGCTACACCCGTGACCAGATCGACACGGTTGTTTTGACCCATATGCACGGCGACCATATCGGTGGCTTGATGACCGAAACCACGCCCACATTCGCCAATGCCCGCTATGTGACAGGTGCGGTTGAGCATAACCACTGGATGGGTGCGGCTAATGAAGGATTTGACAAAAATGTCCGGCCATTAAACGACAAGATCAGCTTTGTCGATGATGGCGGCGCGGTTTCGGGCGGCATTACGGCAGTGGCAGCGGCAGGTCATACACCGGGCCATATGGGCTATATGCTGGAAAGTGACGGCGCGCAGCTGATGCTGATTGCGGACCTTGCCAACCACTATGTCTGGTCGCTGGCTCATCCCGATTGGGAAGTACGCTTTGATATGGACAAGGCGGCGGCGGCGGCAACGCGGCGCAAGGTCTTGGGCATGCTGGCTGCGGACCGCGTGCCCTTTATCGGCTATCACATGCCCTTCCCGGCTTTGGGCTATGTCGAAACGCGCGGTGACGGATTCCAATATGTACCGGCCAGCTATCAGCTGATGATGGGCTGATTTGCAAAGCTGCGCAGACAGGCCGCCATTGGCCCGAGGGTGGTTTGCGTTAGCGTGAAGCAGGCCAGCCTTATGGGACCACAACCAGCGCCCAAGGGCGTATCCGCGCCCCGAGATCACGCCCTTTGCCCCTACCTCTGCTCAAATCCACCTCGGGCAAATGGAGAGGCTAACAGGGCCTCCCTAGCTGTCATCGCGCCAGCGGTTCACAATCGGATAGCGCCGATCGAGCCAGAACGCGCGGCGGGTCAGGCGCGTACCTGGGGCCGCTTGGAAGCGTTTGTATTCAGATAGATAGACCAGTTTTTCTACTTTTTTAACCGTGTCACGGTCGTAGCCCGCGGCAACCAGATCGCTGACCGACACGTCATTGTCGACCAAGCCCTCCAATATGGCATCCAGCACCGGATAGGGCGGCAGGCTGTCTTCGTCTTTCTGGTCGGGGCGCAGTTCGGCGGTGGGGGGCTTGTCGATGATACGTGGGGGGATCACCTCGCCCGCGTTGCCCATCATCCAAGGCCGGTGATTGGCATTGCGCCAGCGGCAGGTTTCAAACACGCGAGTTTTATACATGTCTTTGATCGGATTATAACCGCCCGCCATATCGCCGTAGATGGTTGAATACCCGACTGCCACTTCGGATTTATTGCCCGTGGTCAGCAGCATTTCGCCAAATTTGTTCGACAAGGCCATCAGCAGCAGGCCACGCAGACGGGATTGGATGTTTTCCTCGGTCAGGTCGGGTTTCAAGCCGTCGAACAGGGGCGCGAGTGTGTTGGTAATTGCAGCCCGCCCTTCGGCAATTGGCACGAAATCATAGCTTGCGCCGATACGGGTCGCGCAATCCTTGGCGTCATCAAGGCTGGATTGCGAGGTATATTCGGACGGCAGCATCACGCAGCGCACGTTTCCGGGGCCAATCGCATCGGCGGCTATGGTGGCCACAACGGCCGAATCAATACCGCCAGACATGCCCAGCAGCACCTTTTTAAAGCCAGTTTTGCCCAAATAGTCGCGCAAGGACAGCACCATTGCGTGATAATCGGCCTCCCACGCGTCGGGCTGTTTGACGCGCGAACCTTGTTCGGCCCGCCAACCATCGGGGGTTTCTGTGAAATCCACATGCGTGATCGCGGTTTCAAACGCGGGCATCTGCACCGCCAGTTTTCCACCGGGGTTCAGCACAAAGGATGCACCATCAAACACCTGATCGTCCTGCCCCCCCACCATATTCAGATAGACCAATGGCAAGCCAGTTTCGACCACGCGGGCCACCATGATGTTTTGGCGCACCGCCAATTTGTCGCGGTAATAGGGCGAGCCGTTGGGGACCAACAAAATCTCGGCCCCAGATTCCGCATGGGTTTCGGCGACATCCGCGTACCAGCTGTCTTCGCAAATCGGCGATCCAATGCGCAAAGGGCCGACGCGGTAAGGGCCATTCACATCCGCCGAGGAATACAAGCGTTTTTCATCAAAAACGCTATCATTGGGAAGATGATGCTTTAGCACAGTAGCTGCAATTTTGCCGTTTTCCAGGATGAAATAGGCATTGTAAAGACGCCCAGCCTGAAACAGCGGCCCGCCGATGCCCAAGGCAGGGCCGTCAGCGCAAGCCTTGGCCAGCCCCTCAATCGCCATCAAGGAATCCTCGATGAACCGCGGGCGTTGGACCAGATCCTGTATCTGGTATCCCGTGATGAACATTTCGGACAGCGCCACCATTTGCGCGCCTGCAGCTTTGCCGGCCTCCCACGCAAAGCGGGCTTGTTCAGCATTCGCGGCAATCGCGCCCACGGTGGGGTTAAGCTGTGCCAAAGTCAGGCGAAATGTAGCGGCCATGGGCGGTCCCTTTTCTGCGGTCCGCAGGTCGTTTTCCCAGCGGTCTGCAAAGGTTTAACAGACTGACGCGCGAGGGAAAGAGGATGCGCGCGCAATCACCCGTGGCTTTGCCAACTTGTCAGGGCGGTGGCGGGCAGATAGGCTTTGGCAAAAGGATCGGGCTGCCCTGAGCAGGGCGCTTGTATATTTGAGCCAAAGGAATACCGCTGTGACACACGCATTTTTGGGTTGGGCTGCGCTTGTGGCCATGCTTGCGGCTCCTAGCTTTGCCCAAGACGGTGTGATTTCCAAGCAATATGATGACGGGTCTGTTTATGAGGGCACGTTCAAGGATGGTCGCCAGCATGGGACCGGCACCTATACTTTGCCAAATGGCTATTCCTATACGGGGGATTGGGTTGACGGCGAAATTCGCGGCATTGGCACGGCCACCTTTCCGAACGGATCGGTTTATGTGGGTAACTTTGTTGCCGGCAAACCCGAAGGAAGGGGCAAGATCACCTATTCCGATAGCCGCACTTATGAGGGCGATTGGGCCGCAGGCAGGATGGCAGGCGAAGGGGTTGCGACCTATACGGACGGGTCCACCTATACCGGCAGCTTTGTCGATGCGGTTCACAGCGGCAAAGGGGTGATCACGAATGCCGATGGCTACCGCTATGACGGGGATTGGGTCGCGGGCGAAAAGCACGGAAAGGGCAAAGTGACCTATCCTGACGGCGCCACCTATGACGGCGATCTGGTAAAGGGCCAGCGCCAAGGGGTTGGCACGCTGACCATGCCGGACGGATTGACCTATACCGGCACTTGGGCGGATGGCCAGATCAACGGCACCGGCACGCTGACGCAACCCAATGGCGACATTTACGAAGGCGACTTTGTGAACGGAGAACGGGTTGGCAAAGGCCGTATAGCCTATGGCAGCGGTGATCGCTATGTCGGCGATTTTCTTGGCGACAAGCGGCACGGCAAAGGTGTGTTCAATGGCCCCGAGGGCTATGTTTATGACGGGGAATGGGTTGATGGTCACATCGCGGGCAATGGCACTGTCACCTATCCGGATGGCTCTGTATATTCGGGTGCTTTCAAGGATGACCAGCCAAACGGCATTGGCAAGATCACATACCCTGACGGGTCAAGCTATAACGGCGCATGGGTTGCGGGGGTGATTGAGGGCAATGGCCGCGCGACCTATGCCAATGGGCAGGTGTACGAGGGCGATTTTGTTGGGGCGCAGTACGAGGGCAAGGGCGTGATCAGCTATCCGGATGGATACCGCTATGAAGGCGACTGGAAAGCAGGCTTGCGCGATGGCGAAGGGGTTGCGACCTATGCCGATGGCAGCACCTACACCGGTAGCTTTGTGGCAGGACAGCGCCAAGGCAAAGGCGAGGTGGTGATGGCCGATGGCTTTCGCTATGTCGGGGAATGGAAAGCGGGTGTGATTGACGGTATCGGCGTTGCCACCTATGCCAATGGCGACAGCTATGACGGCGGGTTTGTTGCGGGCAAACGCCAAGGCCAAGGCATTTTACGCTATGCCACGGGGCAAGAAACCGCTGGCGAATGGACAAACGGGATTTTGACAGGGCCCGCGCCGGCTGCCGTTGCCGATACGCCGGCAGAGGGGGCGGACCCTGCCGTAGCCCCTGCAGGGAACTAACGGCTATACGGACTCGCCGCCATCCATGCGGGCCAAGAACGCCGCCGATTCTGTCAAAACCTGTGCTTGATGGTCAGGCGTCATCTTATCCCATGTGCGCACCATCTGCCCCATGCGCGGGTTCGATGACAGCAAATCACGGTGACGATGGACAAAGTTCCAAAACAGCAGGTTAAACGGGCAGGCCTTGGGGCCAACACGGTCTTTGACGTTGTACTGACAGCCCTCGCAATAATCCGACATGCGGTTGATATAGGCACCGGACGCGGCATAGGGTTTCGATCCCAGCAGCCCACCATCGGCAAACTGGCTCATCCCCAAGGTATTCGGTGCCTCGACCCATTCAAAGGCATCGATATAAACCGCAAGATACCATTCGTGCAGATGGGCCGGGTCGACGCCCGCCATCAGGCCAAAAGTGCCCGTGACCATAAGGCGTTGAATATGGTGAGCATAGGCCAGATCGCGGGTTTGCGCCACGGCACGGGACAGGCAGTTCATGCGTGTTTCAGCACCCCAATAGAGGGGCGGCAAATCGCGGGTATGGCCCAGCGCGTTGCGGGTCATATAGTCCGGGCCTTCGCTGAAATAGATACCGCGCACAAATTCACGCCAGCCGATGATTTGTCGGATAAATCCTTCGACAGCGTTCAAGGGGGCGCGGCCAGTTTTCCACGCAGTTTCAGCCGCTTGGCACACCTCGATCGGGGTCAGCAGGCCGATGTTCAGATAGGGCGACAGCAGGGAATGGGACAAAAGGCTGTCATCTGACAGCATCGCATCTTGTTCATCGCCAAAGCGCGGCAGGCTGTGGGTGGTGAAATACTCCAGCGCTTGCAACGCCCCTGCCCTGTCGGTGGCCCAGTGAAACGGGCGCAAGCGACCGAAATGTTTGGGAAATTGCGCCTCGACGAGCGTTGAAACCTCTTCGGTCATCTCATCAGGTTCAAAGCGCAGTGGTTTAGGGCGGAGCAGGTCGGGCTTGGCGCGTTTGCGGTTTTCGGCATCATAGTTCCATTGGCCGCCCACGGGTTTGTCACCCTCCATCAGCAGACCGGTTTTACGGCGCATGTCACGGTAAAACCATTCCATCCGCAGCTGTTTGCGCCCCTCGCGCCACGCGTCAAACTCGGCATGGCTGGCGATAAAGCGGTCATCTTCCAGCATATGGGTTTTCAGGGGCAACGCTTCCAGCGCCTCGATCAGCCGCCATTCGCCGGGGCGGGTCGCCAGCATTTCGCTTGCGCCAAATTCGGTGGCCCGGCGCAAACATTCGCCGGTGATGGTGTGGCTGTTATCAGGATCATCCAGCCTAGAATAGGCGACTTGCCAGCCTGCTTTGCGCAACTGCACTGCGAATTTGCGCATCGCGGTCAGGATCAACGCAATCTTTTGCGGATGGTGCGGGGCATAGGTGCCTTCGGCCCGCACCTCGGCCATGACGACGATATCGCGGGCGGGATCCGCCGCCTTTAGGGCTGCAATATCGGGGGTCAATTGATCACCAAGGATCAGGACAAGCCGTTTTACCATTCGATCGAATGGCCCGCATAATCATAAAACCCGCCCGATTGCGCCGGGGTCAGCCCCGCCAACACGGCGGTCAGGTTTTGCGCTGCCTCGGCCGGCGGAACGGTCGCATGGCTGCCTGCGAATTTGGCGGTAAAGGCGGTGGCGACGGTGCCAGGGTGCAAGGCGGCCAAAACGGTTTGTTTATGGCTGCGGGCCAGTTCAATCGCGGCGGTGTGGATCAACTGATTCAACGCTGCCTTGGCTGTGCGGTACGAATACCAACCGCCCATGCCATTGTCGCCAATCGACCCGACCCGCGCCGACAAAATACCAATCCTGGCAGGCGTATCCTTGGCCAGATGCGGCACAAGGTGTTTCAGCACCAAGATCGGCCCCATCGCATTGGTTTGAAACTGCGCCAGCAACCCCTCGGACGTTACGGCCCGCAAGGCTTTTTCCGGCAGATGTTCACCGATTTCCAATGCACCAGTGGCGATGAACACCGTGTCAAACGGGCCTTGAAGGGTGGACATGCAGGCCGCAATGCTCGCTTCATCGGTCACGTCCAGCCCGTCCATGCTGCGCGACAGGGTTGCAACCTGATGCCCCGTCACATGCAACGCCTGCACCAAGGCCTGCCCAATGCCCCCCGACGCGCCAACAACCAATGCTTTTGACATACCCATCTCCTTGTTCTTCACGGCAAACTAGAGCAGGCTGTTGGCAGAGCAAGGGCGCATTCCAGCAAATTGGCCGCCCGAAACTTGCGCAAGCCGCGCGATTTTGGGGTTTTCAATCGCAAATCCTTGGCTATAGTTCCCCAATGGCATGGAAATCCATCATATCGACGACCCCTGCGGCGCACAGCGCCCCGTTTTCCCGTGCCCTACTCCTCCTTAGCCTCCGCTGAGCGTGCCTTCGGGTGCGACCGCTCAGAGGTGACAAGCGCCCGACACGCAAAGGCTAACGGAACATTCAGAGAGATTTTCAAATGAGCGATACAAGCACGCAACCCCGCGTCCTGATTTTTGACACCACGCTGCGCGATGGCGAACAAAGCCCCGGCGCCACCATGACCCATGACGAAAAGCTGGAGATTGCGGCGGCGCTGGACGAGATGGGCGTCGACATCATCGAGGCCGGTTTTCCCATCGCATCCGAAGGTGATTTCGCGGCAGTGTCCGAAATTGCGCGGCTGGCCAAAACCTCGCAGATTTGTGGGCTGGCACGGGCGAATTTCAAGGATATTGATCGTTGCTGGGAAGCGGTGAAACACGCGAAACGCCCTCGCATCCACACGTTTATCGGCACCTCACCGCTGCACCGCGCAATTCCAAATCTGGATATGGACCAGATGGCCGAGCGTATCCATGAAACCGTGACCCATGCCCGCAATCTGTGCGATAACGTGCAATGGTCGCCGATGGACGCCACGCGGACCGAACACGACTATCTGTGCCGGACCGTGGAAATCGCAATCAAGGCGGGGGCGACGACCATCAACATCCCAGATACCGTGGGGTACACCGCGCCGCGCGAAAGTGCGGCCCTGATCCGCATGTTGCTGGAAAGGGTGCCGGGGGCCGACAGCATTATCTTTGCGACCCATTGTCATAACGATCTGGGTATGGCGACCGCCAATTCGCTGGCGGCGGTTGAGGCGGGCGCGCGGCAGATTGAATGCACCATCAACGGCCTTGGCGAACGCGCAGGCAACACCGCGCTGGAAGAGGTGGTGATGGCACTGAAGGTCCGCAATGACATCATGCCGTACCGCACCGGCGTTGATACGACCAAGATCATGGCGATCAGCCGCCGGGTGGCGACGGTGTCGGGCTTTGCTGTGCAGTATAACAAGGCGATTGTCGGCAAGAACGCCTTTGCGCACGAATCCGGTATTCACCAAGACGGCATGCTGAAAAACCGTGAGACGTTTGAGGTGATGCGCCCCGAGGATGTGGGGCTGTCGGGCACGTCCCTGCCCTTGGGCAAACATTCGGGCCGCGCGGCGCTGCGGGCCAAGATGAAAGATCTGGGCTATGACATGGCCGACAACCAGTTGAACGATGCCTTTGTGCGGTTCAAGGCCTTGGCCGACCGCAAGAAAGAGGTGTTTGACGACGACCTGATCGCGCTGGTTCAAGATAGTGCCACCAACACCGCGCATGACACCTTGCAGGTCAAACGCCTGCGCGTGGTCTGCGGCACCGATGGCCCGCAAGAGGCCGAGCTGACGCTGAGCATTGAAGGGGTCGATCATTCCACAGATGCCACGGGTGACGGGCCTGTGGATGCCGCCTTTAACGCGGTCAAAATGCTGTACCCGCACAAGGCGCGTTTGCAACTGTATCAGGTGCAGGCCGTGACCGAAGGCACGGATGCGCAGGCCACCGTTTCGGTCCGTTTGGAGGAGGATGGCAACATCGCAACCGGCCAATCTGCCGATACGGATACGATTGTCGCATCCGTTCGGGCATATGTGAACGCCCTGAACCGCCTGATCGTTCGGCGGGAAAAGTCGGAAATGGGCTATGACACCAAGGGGATCAGCTACAAGGACGTGTCCTGATCGCACTTTTTTCTGTTCGCCCTGAATCTGTACTAATCAAACATTGGCGGCGTAAAAATGCCGTCAATCTACGTTTCTAGGGCCAACCGATTCTACTTTTGCAACTTTGGGCCATGCTGTGCAGGCCATCAGGACTGACCATCAGGCAAGATCACGCGCATCGCCGCAGCCATGGCCCTTTCCCTTATTTGCGCCTCTCCCTATAAGACAGTGCCTGCCTCATACACCTGAGTCGCGGGTGCTTTGCGTGTTACCTATAAGGATTGCTTCAGCATGTGGTTTTTTTCGAGCCTTTTCTCGTCCGATATGGCGATTGACCTCGGCACAGCGAACACGCTTGTCTACATCCGGGGCAAAGGCATTGTGCTGAATGAACCGTCCGTTGTGGCCTATCACACCAAGGACGGCAAAAAGGTTGTGCTGGCTGTTGGTGAAGATGCCAAACTGATGCTGGGACGTACCCCGGGCAGCATTGAAGCGATCCGCCCAATGCGCGACGGGGTGATCGCCGACTTTGAAGCCGCCGAAGAAATGATCAAGCATTTCATCCGCAAGGTGCACAAGCGCACGACTTTTTCCAAACCCAAGATCATCGTTTGCGTGCCGCATGGCGCAACCCCGGTGGAAAAACGCGCGATCCGTCAGTCGGTTCTGTCGGCAGGTGCGCGCCGTGCAGGCCTGATTGCCGAACCGATTGCCGCCGCCATTGGTGCAGGCATGCCGATCACCGATCCTACCGGTAACATGGTGGTTGATATTGGCGGCGGTACGACCGAGGTGGCGGTTCTGTCGCTGGGCGATATCGTCTATGCGCGGTCCGTTCGCGTGGGTGGTGACCGGATGGATGAGGCGATCATCAACTATCTGCGCCGCCACCAGAACCTGCTGATCGGCGAATCCACCGCCGAACGCATCAAAACCAGCATTGGTACGGCGCGTATGCCCGACGATGGGCGCGGGTCGTCGATGACCATCCGTGGCCGCGACTTGCTGAACGGCGTGCCCAAGGAAACCGAGATCAACCAAGCCCAAGTGGCCGAGGCGCTGGCCGAACCTGTGCAGCAAATCTGCGACGCGGTGATGCAGGCGCTAGAGGCGACACCGCCCGATCTGGCGGCCGACATTGTTGACCGTGGCGTGATGCTGACGGGTGGCGGTGCGTTGCTGGGCGATCTGGACCTTGCGCTGCGCGAGCAGACGGGTCTTTCAATCTCGGTCGCTAACGAATCCTTGAACTGCGTGGCCCTTGGCACGGGCAAGGCGTTGGAGTACGAAAAACAACTTCGGCACGTTATCGACTACGATAGCTGATTTCGGCCAAGATACGGCCTGCCCTTTGACGCGAGGCTTTGGTGGCAAAGAACCGCATATCACCGGATGAATACACCCGCCCTCTGCGCCGGATTTTGGTTGGGGTGTTGGTGTTTGCGCTATTGGCGCTGTTTTTCGTTTGGCGCATCGACAGCCCGCGCGTGGAACGGTTCCGGACTGCTTTGGTCGACCGGATGGTGCCCAGCTTTGAATGGGCCCTGGTGCCCGTGACAAAGACCGTCGATATGTTCGAAAGTTTTCAATCCTATGCAAATCTTTATGACCAAAATCAGGAGTTGCGGCGCGAGTTGCAGCAGATGAAGGCGTGGAAAGAAGCGGCCTTGCAGCTGGAACAGAAAAACGCGCGGTTGATGGATTTGAACCAAGTGCGGCTGGACCCAAAGCTGACCCATGTAACGGGCGTTGTGCTGGCCGATAGCGGCAGCCCGTTTCGACAGTCGGTTTTGCTGAATGTCGGCGCGCGCGACGGGTTGCGCGATGGCTGGGCCACGATGGACGGGATCGGCCTTGTGGGCAGGATTTCGGGCGTGGGCGACCGCACCTCGCGCGTGATTTTGCTGACCGACAGTAACAGCCGCATTCCGGTTGTCGCACAACCTTCGGGCCAGCGCGGGCTTTTGTCGGGTGACAATACTGCCCGCCCGCCACTGGAATTTATCGAAAAGCCCGACCTTGTGCGCCCGGGCGATCAGGTTGTCACGTCGGGCGATGGCGGGGTGTTTCCGGCGAGTTTGTTGGTGGGCACCGTGGTGCAAGGCAATGACCGCCGTCTGCGTGTGGCGCTTTCAGCCGACTATGAACGGCTGGAATTTTTGCGCGTTTTGCGCAGCCACGCGTTGGAACCGATCACGGATGCAGGCAGCCTGATCGCAGTCCCTGTCACCGAAGCACCAACGGTACAAACCGAAGCGCCCGCTGTGGTGGGGCAATAATGATCACCGATTCGCGCAACAATGTGTGGCTCTATCGCCTTGGCTTTGTGGCCATTGCGCTGGCCCTGTTGTTTTTCAAAATGCTTCCGCTGGGCAGCGTTGCAGGCGATTGGCCCGGCCCCGACCTATTGCTGTGCCTTATGCTGGCATGGGTCACACAACGCCCTGATCATCTGCCAACAGGTTTGATCGCCGTGGTGGTTCTGGCCGAGGATATGATGCTGATGCGTCCCCCAGGGTTGTGGACCGCCCTTGTGGTGCTGGCAACCGAATTTCTGCGCGCGCGTTCGGCGCTGACGCGGGAATTGGGCTTTGCCGCCGAATGGTTGCTGATTGCCGGGGTGATGGTCGCCATGCTTTTGTCTTACCGCCTTGCCTTTACCATCGCCTTTATGACGCAGCCGGGGTTCGGCTTTGCATTTGCGCAGACGGTCGGGTCAATTGTGATGTATCCTGTGATTGTCTGGTTGCTGCGCGTAATCTTGCACTTGCGCAAACCCGCAGCCGGTGAAGTCGATGCAATGGGGAGACGGCTATGAGACGGTCCGCCCGTGACACAGATGAAAGCGCGCGCAAGATCACCCGTCGGGGGTTGTTCTTGGGCGGGTCGATGGCGGCTGTGGTCGCCGTTTTGGGCGCACGTATGCGCCATATGCAGGTCGATCAGGCGGACGAGTTTCGTCTGCTTGCCGAAGATAACCGAATTTCGATCCGCCTTATCCCACCTGCGCGCGGTGTGATCTATGACCGCAATGGCAAGTTGATCGCTGGCAACGAACAGAACTACCGCGTGGTGATAAGCCGCGATGATGCGGGCAATGTCGAAGACGTATTGAACCGTCTGTCCGGCATCCTGCCGATTTCACCCGAAGATTTTGACCGCGCGCTGAAAGAAGCCCGCCGCCGCAGCCCCTTGCCAATAATCGTGTCAGACCGTTTGAACTGGGATGACGTGTCCAAGGTCGCCATCAACGCTCCCGCCCTACCCGGCGTTTCGCCCGAGGTGGGCCTTAGTCGGACCTATCCTCGTGACATCGATTTCGCGCATGTGGTGGGTTATGTCGGCCCCGTCAGTGAAAGGGATTTGGCAAATTTGGAAGAACCCGACCCTTTGCTGCAAACCCCCAAGTTTCAGATCGGCAAAATCGGGGTGGAAACGTGGATGGAGGACGACCTGCGCGGCAAAGCAGGCAATCGCCGCGTCGAGGTTAACGCCGTTGGCCGTGTGATGCGCGAATTGGGCCGCCAAGAGGGCATTGCAGGCGCCGATTTGCGACTGACTATTGACGCCGATGTACAAAACTATGTGCAGGCGCGTTTGGGCACGGAATCAGCGGCGGCTGTCGTTATGGACGTGAATAACGGCGATATCCTGTCCATTGTCTCGGCGCCCTCATTCGATCCGAACCTGTTTGTGCGCGGGATTTCGCACAAGGATTACAACGCCCTGACAGAAAACGACCACACGCCGCTTGCCAACAAATCCGTGGCGGGGGCCTATCCGCCCGGATCAACCTTTAAGATGGTGACAGCCCTTGCCGCGCTAGAGGCGGGGGTGATCACAACGGCCTTCTCGGTAAATTGCCCCGGCCATTACGAAGTCGGCGGGCGCAAGTTCCACTGCTGGAGCCGTGGCGGACATGGCCGCGTGGCGCTTGACCGCGCATTGGCGGAAAGCTGTGATGTCTATTTTTACGACATCGCGATGAAGGTGGGCATCGACAAAATTGCCGAGATGGGCCGCAAACTGGGGCTGGGCGTGCGCCACGATATTCCGATGTCTGCGATCACCGATGGCTTGATGCCCGACAAAAACTGGAAGCAGGAGCGCTATAAGAAAGACTGGGTGATTGGTGATACGGTCAACGCCTCAATCGGCCAAGGTTATGTGCTGGCATCCCCCTTGCAGCTTGCCGTGATGACGGCACGACTGGCGACGGGCAAGGCGGTATCGCCGCGCTTGATTCACAGCATTGGCGGCGTTCTTGTTCCCGAAGATCCAGGCCCAGAAATGGGGTTGGACCCCCAGCTTTTCGCAGCCGTACGCCAAGGCATGTACGCGGTCAGCAACAGCCAGCGCGGCACTGGGTATTCCGCGCGCATTGATGACAAGGCGCTACGCATGGCGGGCAAATCGGGCACCAGTCAGGTTCGCAATATCAGCGCGGCCGAACGTGCGCGCGGGGTGATCAGCAACGCAGATCTGCCGTGGAACCGACGCGATCACGCCCTGTTCGTGGGCTTTGCGCCGTTTGATGCGCCTCGTTATGCTGCGGCTGTAGTGGTTGAACATGGCGGCGGCGGGTCATCTGTTGCGGGGCCAATTGTGCGCGATATTCTGCTGCGTGCAATGAGCGATGGCATCCCGCCCGCCTCCGCCTATCCGGCGGCCCAGCGCAACCGGATCGACACGATGCACCGCAACCTGATCTTGCGCGATGCAGATGGCAAAAACCCCGAAAGCACCCGCGCATGAGCTTTCTCGAATACCGCCTGAAAACCGTTCCCACCGGTGCGTCCAAGATTTTGCATGTAAATTGGGCGTTGGTCATTTTGCTGACCGCCGTCGCATCGGTCGGATTTTTAATGCTTTATTCCGTTGCGGGCGGCCGGATGGAGGTTTGGGCAGAACCACAAATCAAACGCTTTGTGGTGGGCGTTGCGGTCATGCTCTTCGTTGGCTTTGTGCCGATATGGTTTTGGCGCAACATGGCGGGGCTTGCCTATGCCGGGTCACTTTTACTGCTGCTCGGGGTAGAGTTTTTCGGCTCAGTTGGCATGGGTGCGCAGCGCTGGATCGAACTTGGCCCGCTTCGCTTGCAGCCTTCGGAATTGTCTAAGATTACGTTGGTTATGCTGCTGGCTGCCTATTACGACTGGCTGGATATTCGCAAAACCTCGCACCCGCTTTGGGTTCTAATACCCGTTATTCTGATCCTCATTCCAACCGCATTGGTGTTAGTACAGCCTGATCTGGGGACTGCGCTTTTGCTGATGATAGGCGGGGCGGTGGTGATGTTTTGTGCTGGCGTAAGTTGGTATTATTTCGGTGCAGTGGCAGCCATGCTGGGCGGGGCGGTTGCGGCTGTTTTCTCAACGCGCGGAACTGAATGGCAACTGCTGAAAGACTATCAATACCGCCGCATCGACACGTTCCTTGATCCGTCAAGCGACCCACTGGGCGCAGGCTACCATATCTCGCAGGCAAAAATCGCGCTTGGATCGGGTGGTTGGGCCGGCCGAGGGTTTATGCAAGGCACCCAGAGCCGCTTGAACTTCCTGCCGGAAAAACACACCGATTTCATCTTTACCACCTTGGCCGAGGAATTTGGCTTTATTGGTGCGTTTTCCTTGCTCATGCTCTATACGCTGGTCTTGGCTTTTTGCATTATCAGCGCGATCCAAAACAAGGACCGTTTTGCCAGCCTTGTGACGCTTGGTGTCGCAGCCACGTTCTTTTTCTATTTTGCGATCAATATGTTGATGGTCATGGGCTTGGCCCCGGTGGTGGGCGTGCCGCTGCCCTTGGTGTCTTATGGCGGCTCTTCAATGCTGGTGCTGCTTGCCGCCTTCGGGTTGGTCCAAAGCGCGCACATCCACCGTCCGCGCTAGGGGGTAATATCGGGATTTAGGTATTGGAACCAAGATGAAATACAAGACGTTCCTTTTGCTTTCATCTTGGTTCCAATACCTAAATCCTTTGTGGAACACGAAACGAGGTTTGCCAATGATCACCATTTACTTTGCCGCAGGACAGTCGCGCTGGCAGAATTACGAAGCTCCGTTGCGGACCGCCTTGGCAGAAGCCGGGATTATTGCAGACCTGTCCCCCGATTGCAGCGATCCCGCAGCCGTGTTTTACATCATCTTCGCCCCGGGTGGCGAAATTGAGGATTTCACACCCTTCAGCCGTTGCAAAGCCGTGCTGAACCTTTGGGCTGGCGTTGAACGCGTTGTTGCTAACCCGACACTGACCCAGCCCTTGTGCCGGATGGTAGACCCGGCACTAACGGCAGGCATGGTGGAATGGGTTCTGGGCCACACGCTGCGCCACCATTTGGGAATGGATCGCCACATCATAAACCCGTCCCGTCATTGGGAGCCAACCTGCTCCCCCATCGCAGCAGAGCGCCCCGTGACAGTCATGGGTTTGGGCGCGTTGGGACAGGCCTGCGCCACCGCGTTGCAGCAGGTTGGTTTCCCCGTTCGCGGGTGGAGCCGGACGGAAAAGCAAATTCCCGGCCTGACCACCCATCACGGCACGGACGGGTTAAAGGCCGCGCTGACCGATGCTAAAACTGTTGTGCTTTTGTTACCGAAAACACCTGCCACCGAGAACATACTGAACATGGAAACGCTCTCTTTTCTTGCGACGGGCGCGGCCATCCTAAACCCCGGGCGCGGGCATTTGATTGATGATCTGGCGTTGCTCGCAGCGCTTGATAGCGGCGCAATCGGGCACGCAACACTCGATGTTTTCCGCACAGAGCCCCTGCCCCAAGAGCATCCGTTCTGGTCCCATCCCCGTGTCACCGTCACCCCCCATATTGCCGCCGAAACGCGGCCAAACAGTGCCTCTCGCGTTGTCGTTGATAACATTCGCCGCGGTGAGGCGGGCCAGCCCTTCCTACATTTGGTAGACCGCGACCGCGGCTACTAGGGCCTGCGGACAATCATCTTGCCGCAATCAAAGTTGCTGCAAGGTTCCAAGTGGCTGTGTAGCTGCAGTCGGTTTTGTCGTAGCGTGTTGCTATACCTGTGAATTCCTTGATCTTCGCGAAGTAGTTTTCAACCAGATGCCGCCACTTATAAGCTTCGGCGTCATAGTCGCGCTGATGTGTGCGGCTCGTTTTTGGCGGGATCACGGCACTTGCGCCGCGCTCATCAAGGTCTTCCAAGAGCCAGTTCGCATCGAACGCTTTATCCGCCATGAGTGCGCCGAAGGAGACACCTCGGATCAGCGGCGCGACGCCGTTCATGTCGTGCGCCTGACCCGGCAGCAACAAAAAGCGGACCAGGTTGCCAAGTGCGTCGACCAAGGCAACGATTTTGGTCGTCAGGCCGCCGCGCGAACGTCCGATGGCCTGAGCTTGAGTCCCCCTTTTGCGCCGGTTGCCTTCTGGTGGACCTGAACGATGGTGCCGTCCATTGCCCGGCAGGCGATTGCGCAGCAATCTGCCGAGAGGGGATAAGTGCATACTCAAGGTCGGGGTCACCGCTCATGGCGTTGAAAAAACTCTCGAATACGCGGGCTTTGGCCCACCGGCGGAAACGCCGGAACTGGCTGTTCCAGTTGCCGAAAGCGGGCGGCAAGTCGCGCCATGGCGAACCCGTCCGAACCCGCCAGAAAACTGCTTCCAGGAACAGGCGATTATCCTTTGCCGTAGTCCCCGCGTCGCTGGCTTTTCCCGGCAAATGCGGCTCAAGCCGCTGCCATACACGATCCGTCACCATAAAGCGCTGCTCGTTCATTCAAACCTCCATTTGGGAAGTTTGAATCAGAAATCAAACCCGATGGGAATCCTGATTGCCCACGGTCCCTAGCAAATACACCCTTAATCCTTAAATTGGGGGCTAGCCTTGCTGAATGCCCCGCGTTAGCTTTTTTCCAATTGGTCAGGGATTGCGAAATGGCCTTGCGTGCCCCCTGCAGCCAAGTTGAACTGCAACGCGACAGCGAGAGTGTGAAACATGCCAGGAAATCTGACCTTAGACGCCTTGAAAGATGCCGCCGCCAAGGGCGAGATTGATACCGTTTTGGTCGCCGCCGTTGATATGCAGGGCCGCTTGGTCGGCAAGCGGTTCCATGTGCAGAATTTTCTCGACAGTGCATGGGCCGAGACCCACTGCTGCAACTATCTTATCGCGACGGATATGGAAATGAATACCGTCCAAGGCTATAAGTCTACCTCATGGCAAGCGGGCTATGGCGACTATGTCATGAAGGCCGATCTGGCAACATTGCGCCGCGTCCCTTGGTTGGACGCCTCCGCATTGGTGCTATGCGACTTGCTTGATCACCACACCCACAAACCCGTCCCCCATTCGCCCCGTGCCGTTTTGCAGGCGCAAGTTGCGCGCGCCAAGGCCATGGGCTTTGATGCGATGATGGCCACTGAGTTGGAGTTTTATCTGTTCGAAAACTCCTACGACAGTTTGCGCGATTGCCACCAGCGCACGGGCCAGATCCGTGACTTGCAGGCCATTTCCCCGCATAACGAAGATTACCAATTGTTCCAGACCACCAAGGAAGAAGAGGTCATGCGCGCCTTGCGCAACGGGCTTTATGGCGCGGGCATCCCCGTGGAATGTTCCAAAGGTGAGGCCGACGCAGGCCAAGAAGAAATCAACATCCGTTATTCCGACGCTTTGGACACGGCCGATAACCATGTGATCACCAAACAAGCCACCAAGGAAATCGCTTGGGCCAAAGGGCGGTCTGTCACCTTCATGGCCAAATACGACCATCGCCATGCTGGGTCCTCCAGCCATGTGCATCAATCCTTTTGGACCGATGGCAAGCCCGCCTTTGCCGATGCGTCCGACCCGCATGGCATGTCGGATACGATGAAACATTTCCTTGCAGGCCAGTTAGAACATATCGGTGATATCACCGCCTTTCTTGCGCCGAACGTGAACAGCTACAAACGCTTTACCGTCGGCATGTTCGCACCCACCAAAGCCGTGTGGAGCCGTGATAACCGCACCGCCGGTTTCCGCGTGTGTGGCGAAGGCACCAAAGGCGTGCGCGTCGAATGCCGCATCGGGGGGGCCGATTTGAACCCCTATATGGCGATGGCGGCACTACTGGCCGCGGGCCTTGACGGCATCACGCGCAAGCTGCCGCTGGAACCGGAACTGACCGGCGATATGTATGCCGCCGAAAACGCCCGCACCTTGCCCAGTACGCTGGACGATGCTGCGGCACGGATGCACGGCTCTACCATGTTGCGCGCGGCCTTTGGCGATGATGTGATCGACCACTATCACCATGCCGCCAAGTGGGAAGTGGCGGAACACAACCGCGTCGTCACCGATTTCGAACTTGCCCGCCTGATGGAACGCGCCTGAATGATCACCGCGATTGACCATTTGGTTCTGACGGTCCGCTCGCCTCAGGCATCGGTGGAATTCTTTGCCCGCGCCTTGGGCTTGGAACCCATAACCTTTGGCGCGGGTCGTTTGGCACTGCGGGTGGGCGATCAGAAAATCAACCTGCAAACCCTTGGCCAAGAGGTTCGCAACCGCGCCTGCATCGGCTCGGGCGATCTGTGCCTTTTGACGGACCGCCCTCTGTCTGATGTAATAGACCGCCTTACCGCAGCAGGGATTGCCATTGTCGAAGGTCCCGTGCAGAAATCAGGCGCGCGCGGGGCGATTACATCTGTCTATTTCAACGACCCCGACGGAAACCTGATCGAAATCAGCCGCTATGGCACGCCGACCCCATGAGGATCCTATGACCAAACCTATTGCCCTGATTTCCCCCGTTGATGGCAGCACCTACGCCACGCGCACGCCCTTGACACTGCCTGAGGCCGTGGCCGCCGCCGCCCGTGCCCGCGCCGCCCAAAAAGCGTGGGCCGCACGCCCGCTGAGCGAACGCATTGCATTGGTCAAGGCAGGCGTGGCCGAGTTGGACAAAATCAAAGAGATGCTGGTCGAAGAACTGGCATGGCAAATGGGCCGCCCCACCCGCTATGGCGGCGAGTTTGGCGGCGTGCATGACCGCACAAATTATATGGCCAGTATTGCGGCAACCGCCCTTGCCCCGCAAGTCGTCGAGGACAGCGCAGGCTTTTCACGCCAGCTAAAGCGTGACGCCGTGGGCGTTGTGTTCATCATCGCCCCTTGGAATTACCCATACCTGACCACGATCAATACTTTGGCCCCTGCTCTGATCGCGGGCAATACGGTTGTGTTGAAACATGCCAGCCAAACCTTGCTGGTGGGCGAACGCTTGGCGCAGGCCTTTCATGCGGCGGGTATTCCGTCCGATGTGTTCCAAAACGTCGTGTTGGACCATGCCACCACCGAACACCTGATCCAAAACCGCGCCTTCAATTTCGTCAACTTCACAGGCTCGGTTGGCGGTGGCATCGCGATGGAAAAGGCGGCGGCGGGCACCTTCACCGGCATGGGGCTGGAATTGGGCGGCAAGGATCCCGGTTATGTCCGCGCGGATGCCGACCTGGACGCAGCCGTGGACAGCTTGATGGACGGCGCGATGTTCAATGCGGGCCAATGTTGCTGCGGGATTGAACGGATCTATGTGCATGAAAGCCTCTATGACGCTTTTGTCGAAAAATCAGTGGCTTGGGTAAAAAACCTCATCCTTGGCAACCCGTTTGATGCGTCATCCACCATCGGCCCAATGGCCAACAAACGCTTTGCCGTAGTGGTCCGCGCCCAAGTGGCCGAGGCTGTTGCCGCAGGTGCCAAGCCCTTGATCGACCCGGCGCTTTTCCCCGCCGATGATGGCGGTGCCTATCTTGCCCCGCAAATTCTGGTCAACGTCGATCACACCATGCGGGTGATGACCGAAGAAAGCTTTGGCCCCATTGTTGGAATTATGAAAGTTTCGGGTGACGCCGAAGCAATTGGCCTTATGAATGACAGCCCCTATGGCCTGACATGTTCGATTTGGACAAAAGATGTTGACGCTGCCGAAACCATCGGCGCCCAGATTGAGACAGGCACCGTATTTATGAACCGCTGCGACTACCTCGACCCCGCGCTGTGCTGGACGGGGTGCAAAGACACGGGCCGTGGTGGTTCGCTTTCCTACCTTGGGTTCCATTCGGTTACCCGCCCCAAATCCTACCATCTGAAAAAGGTAACGAAATGACCCACTCTGTCCCCAATCGTAACTGGTCCTACCCCACCGCCATCAAATTCGGCGTGGGCCGCGTTTCCGAACTGGCCCAGCATTGCAAGGCCGTCGGCATCACCAAGCCCTTGCTGGTCACCGACCGCGCGCTTGCCAGTCTGCCGATTGCCGCCCAAGCTCTTGATATTATTGATGCAGGTGGTTTTGGCCGCGCTATGTTCTCTGATGTCGATGCCAACCCGAATGAGGCGAATTTGGCCGCCGGAATTGCAGCTTTCAAAGCAGGCGGGCATGATGGCATCATCGGTTTTGGTGGCGGCTCGGCGCTTGACTTAGGCAAAATGATCGCGCTTATGGCCGATCAAAAACCGGGGCTGGAAGTCTGGGAGATGGAGGATGTTGGCGATTGGTGGACCCGCGCCGATGCCAGCAAAATCCATCCCACAATCGCCGTGCCCACAACGGCTGGTACAGGCTCTGAAGTGGGGGCCGCCAGTGTTCTGACCAACTCGGCCACCCACAAGAAAAAGATCATCTGGCACCCTGGCCTGATGGCCAAGGTGGTGATCTGCGACCCAGCCCTGACCATGGGCATGCCGAAATTCATAACCGCAGGCACAGGTATGGACGCGCTCGCCCATTGCCTAGAGGCGTATTGCAGCCCGCATTATCACCCGATGGGCCAAGGCATCGCGCTGGAAGGGATGCGGTTGGTGTTTGAAAATCTGCCACTGGTATACGCTGATCCCAACAATTTGGACGCCCGCGCCCATATGATGTCTGCAGCCGCGATGGGGGCCGTTGCGTTCCAAAAAGGGCTTGGCGCGATCCATAGCCTGTCGCACCCCGTTGGCGCGGTTTACAACACCCATCACGGCACGACCAACGCTGTGGTGATGCCGATGGTGCTCGATTTCAACCGCCACGTGATTGAAGAAAAGATCGAGGCTGCCGCCCGCTATCTTGCCATTCGCGGCGGGTTTGATGGTTTCCGCGCTGCTGTGATGGACCTGCGCGAAATGTTGGGCATTCCCGAAACTTTGGCCGCGATGGGGGTTGAGGCGGCACGTCTGGACGAGCTGACCGAAATGGCTCTCGAAGACCCGTCTTGTGGGGGCAATACGGTTGAAATGACCCGCGAAAACACCCGTGCCTTGTTTCAAGCCTGCATGTAAGCGGGCGGCAGGGGCATGGTTCAGACAGCTGAAATCGCGGTGATTGGCGCGGGGGTGATTGGTTTGTCCATCGCCCACTGCTTGGCCACTGAGGGGCGCGAGGTGGTGGTCATTGACCCAGCCCCGCCTGGCTCGGGGGCCAGCTATGGCAATGCAGGTACGATCGCGGACTATGCCATCCAACCCGTAGGCTCGCCCGATGTTTTGCGGTCCCTGCCCTCGCTGCTGTTTGATCGCAACTCCCCCCTCTCGATACGTCAGGCCGCGTTGCCAAGTTTGGCCCCGTGGTTGGTTCGGTTTGCGAGGCAATCCTTACCCGGCGCGGCGCGGCGAAATGCGGTCGCAATCGCGGGATTGATGGCAGGCGCACTGCCGGGGTGGGAGGAACTGGCCGCCAAGATCGGCGGCGAAGGGCTGATGCAGCGCAAGGGCTGTCTTTATCTTTATGAGACCCGCGCGGGAGCCGAGGCGGCACGAAACGATCTTGCCTTTCGGCGTGATCTTGGCGTGTCGGTTGAGATGCTCGATGAGGCCGAAACCGCCGCGATGGAGCCGGGCTTGCCTGTGCTGCAGGGGGGGGCTGCCTATTTCCCCAAGGCGGTGTTTATGTCTGATCCGGGGCAGATGATGGGCTTGCTGGCCAAGGCCGCCTTTGCGGGCGGGGTGGGGCATATTGTGGCCAAGGTTGACCGTTTGGAACGGCAGGTCAGCGGAGTCAGTTTGACTGGGACAGGGCTGAATTTGACCGCGCGGCGGGTGATAATTGCGGCAGGTGCGCATTCCAAAGATCTGGCGCGGCAGGCGGGTGATAGGGTGCCGCTGGATACGGAACGGGGCTATCATGTCGAATGGGATATGGAGGCGCCGAGGCTGACGCGGCCATGCTGCCCGACCTCTCGGGGGTTCTATTTCTGCCCGATGCAGGGGCGATTGAGGGTGGCGGGGACGGTGGAATTGGGGGGGCTGACGGCCCCGCCCGCGCGCCACCGAATTGAGAAACTGATTGAGGGCGCGCGGGCGTTTTTTCCTGACTTGGGCCAGCCTGATCGGGACTGGATGGGGTTCCGGCCCTCGATGCCCGATAGCTTGCCTGTGATCGGGCCGAGCCGAGGGGGGGCGGAGATTATTCATGCCTATGGGCACGGCCATGTCGGGCTGACTTTGGCCCCCGTAACGGCCGGAATGGTGGCCGATTTGGTGGCGGGGCGGGCCCCGCAGGCGGCGATTGAGGCCTGTTTGCCAACGCGGTTTTAGGGGTGTGTACGCGGGAATGACCGCGCGCGGACATTTTTTTAATCTGTTGATTTAGAATGGTTTTTGGTTTTTCGTTAACTGAATTTTAATGCGTACGCGGGGGGTGACGGGTTTAAGAAAGGTGCGCAACAGATGCACAGCCTACGCCTTTTTTGGAAATTTTCGCAGGACCGACTTTCAGCAAAAGACCTTGAGTGCCATTCTCGTCTAACCCCCTATCAATTTTACTATTCATGCAGGGGAAGGTAAGATCAGCCAACACTTCGGCACGCCCCCGTCGCCCCCTTGAATGAAGGCTTCCTCATGGCCACCAAAACCGAGTTACACCCCCGCAACCAACACAAAGCAGGGTATGATTTTCCGCGTTTGGTGGCGGATTTACCCGAGCTTGACGCCTTTACGACCCGCAATCCTGTCGGGCAGACGACGATTGATTTTCAAGATCCATTGGCGGTTCGTATGCTGAACAGGGCGCTGCTGAAGACGTATTACAATGTCGATTTCTGGGATATCCCTGCCAATTACCTCTGCCCACCGATCCCAGGTCGTGCCGATTACATCCACTATCTGGCGGACTTGCTGGCCAGCAACAACGTCCAAGACATCCCGCGCGGGCGCAGTATCAAAGCCTTGGATATTGGCACTGGTGCAAGCCTTGTGTACCCGCTTATTGGCCAAAGCGAATATGGCTGGCACTTTACCGGCGTCGATGTGGACCCCGCCGCGATCAAATCGGCACAGCAGATTTGCAAATTCAACAGCTTGAAGATCAGCCTGAGACGGCAAAACAACGCTGAAAATACGTTCAAAGGCGTGATCGATTCCCGCGATTTTTTTCATGTGACGCTGTGCAACCCGCCCTTTCATGCGTCCATCGAACAGGCAAACAAAGGCACCACGCGCAAATGGGTTAACCTTGGCAAAGGGCCGTCAACAAACCTTAATTTTGGCGGTCAAAACGCCGAGCTTTGGTGTCCGGGAGGCGAGATTAAGTTTATCGCTGGTATGGTTGAACAAAGCATAGAATTCGCCGAACAATGCCTGTGGTTCACCTCATTGGTGTCGAAAAAAGATAACCTGCGGCCGCTTAGTAAAATTTTAGGCAAAGCTGGGGTTACGGAGTTTAAAGTGGTCGAAATGGCGCAGGGGCAAAAAACCAGCCGATTTATTGCCTGGACTTATGTCAAAGAAAACCGGCGGAGTTTGTTTCTGAATGGGGCGCATACGGGACGCTGATGTCGCCCGCAGTGCCATTTAGACACATCGGACGTTTTGCGTAACCTGCATCGCCGTGGCCGAACTGACCGCCGCGCCTAGCAGGGGCGGCGCGGCCCACCTTGAGGCGCTTTTTGCCGCTAGGCAAAAGGCGTTGAGTGGCGGGAGTGGCCCCTGTTTCACACAGCGGCGACGTTACAGCATCCCTGGCACGACCTGATCCGGTGGGCGGTGGCCATCGGAGAAGGTCTTGATATTTATAATAACCTTCTCACCCATTTCCGCACGCCCCTCGACAGTGGCCGACCCCATGTGCGGCAGCAGCACCACGTTGGGGAGTTCGCGCAGGCGGGGGTTCACCTCGTGGCCGTGTTCAAACACATCAAGGCCCGCGCCTGCGATTTCACCTGCACGCAAGCCGCGGGTCAGGGCGTTTTCATCAATGACCTCGCCGCGCGAGGTGTTAACTATGACCGCCGAAGGTTTCATCAGTTTCAGGCGGCGCGCGTTCATCAAATGAAAGGTGGACGGCGTGTGGGGGCAGTTGATCGAGATGATGTCCATCCGGCTGACCATCTGGTCGAGGCTTTCCCAATAGGTGGCGTCCAGCGCCTCTTCGATCTCGGGGCGCAGGCGTTTGCGGTTGTGGTAGTGGATTTGCATGCCAAAGGCGGCGGCGCGGCGCGCGACCGCTTGGCCGATGCGGCCCATGCCCAAGATGCCCAGACGGCGGCCCCCGATGCGGCCCCCCAGATGGGCCATCGGTGCCCAGCCTTGCCATTTACCGGCCTGCATTTCGGCCAACCCTTCGGGGATTTTGCGGGTGACCGAGAGGATCAGGGCGAGGGTCATATCGGCGGTATCATCGGTGACAACGCCCGGCGTGTTGGACACAAGGATGCCGCGTTGGCGGGCCGAGGCCACGTCGATATGGTCGATGCCTGCGCCGTAATTGGCGATGAGTTTCAGCTTGTCGCCGGCGGCGGCCAGCAGGCCCGCGTCGATCTGATCGGTGACGCAAGGGACCAGAACATCGGCGCGGCGCATGGCGGCGGCAAGTTCATCGCGGGTCATGCGGGTGTCGGGATCGCGCAACTCGACGTTGAACAGTTCTTTCATTCGGGTTTCGACCGTTTCGGGCAGGCGTCGCGTGACAACAACACTTAGGCGAGGTGCAGGCATGAAAATCCTCGATTCACTTTCAAATCCGGTTCGTTAATGGCAAGGTGACGGGAAGCGGGGCGAGGTACAAGCCCCGGTGCGCAATTGATGAGCGATGAAAGCGGTTTTGGGCGATGTCCAAGGGCCGCAATAGGACGGGTAGATGCGGGTATTTTGGGTTTGGGGCGTGGCATTGGGGCTGACTGCTTGTTTGGCGGGGGCCAGCGTGGCGCAGGATGCGGATGGCGTGGTGCGGGGCGAGGTGACGAACCTGCCTTTGCCACGCTATGTGTCGCTGAAAACCAATGAGGGCAATGCGCGGCGCGGGCCTGGGCTGACGCATCGGATTGACTGGGTGTTCACCCGTGCAGGTATGCCGCTGCGGATTACGGCGGAATATGAGAATTGGCGGCGCATCGAGGATGCCGAGGGCGCGGGCGGCTGGGTGCATTATTCCTTGCTGTCGGGCACGCGGACGGTGTTGGTGGCGGCAGATATGCTGGATTTGCGGGCAAGTCCTGTGACCGACGGGGCCGTGGTGCTGCGGGCCGAGGCGGGGGTGATCGCGCGACTGTTGGAATGCAAGATTGATTGGTGCCGCGTCAGCATTGCGGATGAAAAAGGATGGGCCCCAAAAGCATCGCTGTGGGGCGTGGACGACGACGAGAGTTTTGACTAAAGCGCCACAACCGCGCCTGTAACTTTGCATGCATCCCCACTCGAGAAAGGCCAGACATGCCCTTGCCAGAGACAACACGGCTTAATCTGTCGGCGGGGGCCGCATCGGTTGTTGTGGCGGCGCTGTTGGTGGCGTTGAAGCTGTGGGCGCTGGGGGAAACGGGGGCACTTTCGGTGGCGGCGTCGCTTGCCGACAGTGCGATGGACCTGATGGTCAGCCTTGGCGCGATTTCCGCGATTTTCTATGCCGCGCGCCCGCCGGATGATGACCATGTGTTCGGCCACAGCTCTGCCGAAGACCTTGCCGCGTTGGGGCAATCGCTGTTTATCCTGATTTCGGCGGGTGTTATCACTTGGGCCGCGATAAACCGCCTGATCACGGCGCAACCCGAACGGTTGACGGCCGAGGGCAGCGGGATCATCGCGATGGGGCTGTCGATTGTGCTGACGCTGGCGCTGATTGTTTGGCAAACCCGTGTGGCAAAACGCACAGGCAATAAGGTGGTCAAGGCCGACCGGCTGCATTATCTGGGCGACCTTTTGCCCAACATCGGGGCGATTGCGTCGCTTTGGGCATCGTCGCGCTTTGGTCTGATCCAGATTGACAGCGTGATGGCACTGGCGGCGGCGGGAATGCTGGCGATTGGTGCGCTGAAAATCGGGCGCAGCGCCTGGGACGCGTTGATGGACCGCGCGGCCGACCCTGACGTGATTGACGGCATCGCAACCTTGGCGCGCGAATGGCCCGGCGTGCACGGCTTTCACGACCTGAAAACACGGATGGCAGGCAGCAAAATCTTTGTCCATTTGCATATCGAACTGGACGGCGACCTGACCCTGCGCGAGGCGCATGATATCGGCGCGGGTCTGCGCCGCACGATCCTGCTGGCCTATCCGCAAACCGATGTGATCATCCACAAAGATGTCGCGCGCAAGGTGGAAAGCCGGCCCTGACTTTCTTTGCCTTTGGCCGCCCCATTCTAACAAAGCCTTAACCCTGCGTCGCCTAAACTGCCCTTAGGCAACATGGACGGGATGTGTGCGATGATTAGAAACGATACTACCGCGCTGCTGCGCCAACTTAGCGAAAAACTGGGCTTGCCGCTGCCCGACCTTGTGGCAAACGGCCTGCTGCCCGATCAGATCGCGGCCCAAATGGATAAAAACTGCGCCGCCTGCCCCGATCCGGCAAAATGCGCAGATTTCCTTGCCGACCGCCCCGACAGGATCGAAAAACCGCCCGCCTTTTGCGTCAACGGCCGCTTGCTGACATTTCTGTCAAAAACCCTGCCCAAAACACCGTGATGTCTCTCCATTTTCTTTGGCAAAAAATATCGCGAGAAAGGTTGGGGGCCGGATTGGCCTGCCAATCCGGCGGGGGCAGCGCCCCCAATCCGTGGCAGCTCAGGCAACCCGACTTGGCACGCGGTTCTCAAACCAGCGAAAGGCCAGCACGATCAACCCTGTGATAACCATATAGACCACCGCCAACAGTAACAGCGGCTCGTACACAATGAACGTATCCTGGCGCACGCGGGATGCCACGGCGTAAATATCCACTACCGTGATCGTCGCAACCAAAGGCGTCGCCTTTAGCTGCAATACGGTTTCACCGCCCAGCGTGGGCAATGCGCGTTGAATGGCCAACGGCAACCAGATCCGGCGGAGGATGGTCAGGCGTGGCATGCCCATGGCGCGCGCCGCCTCTAACTGCCCGCCTGGCACGCCTTTGAACGCGCCGCGCATGACCTCGCCTTCATAACCCGCAAAGCTGATGGTCAGCGCGAACACGGCATAGGGCCAGGCTTGGCGTAGATAGGGCCACAGCTCGGACTGGCGGATCGCGGGGAATTGCGGGAACAGCGACCCGAGGCCGTAGTAGAGCAGCCACAGTTGCAACAGCAGCGGCGTGCCGCGAATGATGGTGCAAAAGGCGCGTGCAGGGGCGGCCAGATACCAAGGGCCGGCGGCTTGGGCCAAGCCAAGTGGAATGGCGAGGAAAAAGCCGAAAAACGTGGTCACGGCCAACAGCCATAGCGTGCGCCAGATGCCTTCGCCGATCAGCGGCAGGTATTTAGGCAACCAGTCCCAGCGCAGGGTGAACGCGCAGAGGGCGACGATAAGCGCTGCGACCACAGCCATGATTATGCGATGAGTAAGCCAGAATTTCGGCGGTGCGCTATCGGTTAGGGATGCGTCTGTCATGACCCTGCCCCGCTGCCGCGCTGCCCGCGCCGCGCCCATTTTTCAATCCGGCCAAAGATGACGCCAGAGACGAGGGTGATAAGAAGGTAAAGCACCCCTGCCGCCAAGAAAAACGTCAGGAACGCCTTGGTCGAGGAGGCCGCTTGGCGGGTTTGCAAGGTCAGTTCGGCAAAGCCGACAATGGCCAAAAGGGCGGTGTCTTTGGTCGCAATCAGCCACAGGTTTGCAAGGCCGGGAATGGCGTTTGACAGCATCAAGGGCAAGGTGATGCGCCAAGCGGTTTTCAAGGGAGGCATGCCCATGGCGCGCGCAGCCTCAAGCTGGCCTGCGGGCACGGCGAGGATAGCACCGCGAATGACCTCGGTCGAATAGGCGCCTTGGACCACGCCCAGCACGGCAATGCCAGCGGCCACGCCCGAGATTTGGACGCGGGCGTAACCCATCGCGACCATGCCTTGATTGACCAAATCGGTCACGGCGAAATAGAGGATCAGGATCAGCACCAGTTCCGGCACGGCGCGGACCACGGTGGTATAAATGGCCAGCAAATCGCGGGTGACGGGGCCACCGTTCAGCTTGCCAAAGGCCCCTGCGGTGCCGATGATCAGGCCAACCGCATAGGCCCCAAGCGCAATCTGGATCGAATTGACCAGACCGCGCAAGAGGTTGGCACCCCAGCCCGGCGGCTCATAGGCCAACAGGGCAAGGGTTGGAAACGCATCAACCAGCGTTTCCAACATGGATCAGCCGCCGTAGATCGACGAGGCAAAGTAAGGCGCAGTCACCTTGTCATAGGTGCCATCGGCGATGATTTTCGCGATGCCTGCATTGAACTTGGCTTTCAGGTCGTCGTCGCCTTTGCGCAGGCCGACACCGACACCAAGGCCAAGGATATCCTTGTCATCGGCCACGGCGCCGACGTTTTCGCAGCACGCCCCTGTATCGGATTTCAGGAAATCATCCAGCGCGATACTGTCGGCTTGGGTCGCGTCAATGCGGCCAGCCACAAGGTCCTGGTTCGCTTCGTCCTGGGTTTGATAGAGCTTGATTTCGGCGCTTTTGAAATGGGTTTGCGCGTAATCCTGATGCACGGTAGACACCTGCACACCAATGATCTTGCCCGCCAACCCCTCGTCGGTTGCGGTGATACCCGAGCCTTTGGCGGCAACAACAACGGTTGGTGTGTTGTAGTATTTATCCGAGAAATCAATCGTTTGCATGCGGTCTGCGGTGATCGACATCGACGCCATGATCGCGTCGATCTGGCCCGAGGTCAGTGACGGGATCATACCGTCCCATGCCACCGGGGTGACGACGCATTCCAGTTCGGCGGCGGCACAGACGGCGGCGATCATGTCCACTTCCCAGCCGACCCAGTTGCCAGCAGCATCTGGGGCTGCAAAGGGTGGATAGGGTTCGGACGCGATGCCAACCTTGACCGGTTCGGCCAATGCCGCGGTGCCAAGGACCAGTGCCGAGACGGTGGTGATCAGAAATTTCATGGTCGTGTTCCCTTTGTTGGTGGTTTGGTTTTTGCCGGATTTTTCCGGTATTGGGCGGGCGTTAGCCCACGGTCTTTAGAAACTGTTGCAGGCGTTCGGATTTTGGATTGCCGAACAGCGCCTCGGGTGGGCCTTCTTCCTCGATCACGCCGTTGTGCAGGTAGATGACGTGGCTGGCGACTTCGCGGGCGAATTTCATCTCATGCGTGACCAAAATCATCGTGCGGCCTTCGGCGGCAAGGTCGCGGATCACGCCCAGCACTTCGCCCACCAGCTCGGGATCAAGCGCGGAGGTGGGTTCGTCAAACAGCATGGCGCGCGGTTCAATGGCCAGCGCGCGGGCGATGGCGGCGCGTTGTTGTTGGCCACCGGACATGAAGGCGGGGTAGACATCGGCCTTTTCGGCGAGCCCCACACGGGCCAAAAGGGCGCGCGCGGTTTCAATGGCTTGGGCCTTGGGGATACCCAGCACATGGACCGGAACCTCGATCAGGTTTTCCAGCACTGTCTTATGGCTCCACAGATTGAACTGTTGGAACACCATGCCAAGGCTTTGGCGCAGATGTTCGATTTGCTTGCGATTGGCGGGTTGGCCGTCGGGGCGCAAGACCACCTCTTGCCCGCCAATCACGATGCGGCCAGATGTCGGAGTTTCCAGAAAGTTGATACAACGCAGCATGGTCGACTTGCCCGACCCCGACCCGCCGATAATGGCCACCACATCGCCTTGGTGCGCGGTCAGGTTCACGCCTTTCAGCACCTCCAGCTTGCCAAAGGACTTGTGCAATCCTTCAATCCGGATCGCTTCGGTTTGCGCGGTATCGGTGTTTTTTGCCAGTGCTGTCATTGGGCCATCATCATTTATCCATTGCAGTAAGCCCGCCAACGCGTAATTATGCAAGCGTATAATTAATTTTCCACACAAGGAGCTTTGCGTGATTGGTGAGCGCCGCAAATTCAACCGTCTGGGCGAGGACGGTCGCCGCGCCGCCTTGATTGCGGCGGCGATTGCGTTGATTTCCGAAGGCGGGCCAGCCACGGCCACGGTGCGGGCCATTGCCGAACGCGCGGGGGTGACGCCCGGGCTGATCCGGCATTATTTCACGACCAAAGAGGCGTTGATGCGCGCGGCTTATGCGCAGGTGATGGATGCGATGACGCAGGCGAGCGTGGATGTGCTGGCAAGTACCCCGAACCGTCCGCAGGCGCGCTTGGCGGTGTTTGTGGCGGCCAGCCTGCGCCCGCCCGTGGTGGACAGCCGCGCGATGGGGCTGTGGGCCGGTTTCTTGCACCAGATGCGCGAGGACAGTGAGATGCGCGCGGTGCATGAGGCAAGCTATTTGCACTACCGCGACCTGTTGCAGGGGTTGATTGCGGCCCTGCCCCGCGTGGCGGATGCGGGCCAGTTGCGGGCCGATGCGATTGCCTGCAACGCGGTGATTGACGGGTTGTGGCTGGAAGGATCCGCCCTGCCCGATGCTTTTCGCCCGGGTGAATTGGTGCGGATTGGCCTGCGGTCGGTCAGCGCGATTTTGGGTTTGGATTTGATGGCAGAAATGCCGGAACGGGGGATATAGCCATGAGATATGCAGCGATAACCGACCGGCTTGCGGGGCTTGGCGGCGCGAAATGGGCGGTCCATGCGCGGGCGCGGGCGATGAAGGCGGCGGGCAGGCCTGTGATAGAGCTGACGATTGGCGAACCCGATGTTGCAACGCCGCCCGAGTTGATGGCGGCGGCAAGTGCGGCGATGCTGGCGGGGCGGACGGGATATTCCAACGGGCAAGGCGAGCCTGCGTTGTTGGTGGCCCTTGCCGCACGGTATTCAGCGCGGCGGGGGCGTGAGATTTTGCCAGCCCAAGTGATGTGTTTTCCCGGCACGCAGACCACGCTTTATGCGGTGTTGATGGGGTTGGTTGGGGCCGGCGACGAGGTGCTGCTGGGCGACCCGATGTATGCCACCTATGAAGGGTTGATCGCCGCCACGGGCGCGCGGATGGTCCCAGTGCCGTTGCTGGCCAATGCGGGGTTTCGCATTCGGGCCGAGGATATTGCCGAGCGGATTACGCCTGCGACCCGCGTTATCATGTTGAATTCGCCGCATAATCCCACGGGGGCGGTGCTGACGCGCGATGATTTTGCCGCGATTGGTGCGTTGGCCAAAGCCCACGATCTGTGGATTTTATGCGATGAGGTGTATGAGGATTTGGTGTTTGACGGGGTGGCGTTTGCGTCACCGCTTGACCTGCCCAATTTGGCAGATCGGGTGATCGTGGCGTCCAGCATTTCCAAAAGCCATGCGGCACCGGGGTTTCGGTCGGGGTGGTGCGTGGGGCCTGCGGCGTTCATTGAACGGTTGTTGCCGCTGTCGGAAACCATGCTGTTTGGCAACCAGCCCTTTATTGCCGATATGACCGCGCAAGCGATTGCCGAGGGCAGCCCCGTGGCGGCAGGTATGGTGGAGCGGTTCGCGCGGCGCGCGGGATTGGTGCATGGGGTGTTGGACGGGGTTGCGGGGGTGCGCGTGCATCGCCCTGATGCGGGGATGTTTGCGCTGGTTGACGTAGGCGCAGTCACGGCGGATGGTGAGGCGTTTGCGTTGGCGCTGTTGGAACAGGCAGGCGTGGCCGTGATGCCGGGCGCGTCGTTTGGTGAGGCATTGCGAAGCTGGTTGCGGCTGAGTTTGACGCAACCGGATGATGTGATCGAGGTGGCCTGCGGCCGGATTGCGGAATTTGCCAAGGGGTATAAGCCATGAAAACCGTTGGGCACGCCTTGACCGAAGGCCTGCGCGCGCGGGGTGTCGAGGTGGTTTTCGGCATTCCGGGGGTGCATACGATTGAGCTGTATCGCGGCTTGTCTGGGTCGGGGATTCGCCATATCACGCCGCGCCACGAGCAGGGGGCGGGGTTCATGGCCGATGGCTATGCCCGTGTTTCGGGCAAGCCGGGGGTGGCCTTTGTGATTACGGGGCCGGGGCTGACCAATACGCTGACCGCGATGGCGCAGGCAAAAGCGGATTCGGTGCCGATGCTGGTGATTTCGGGCGTGAACCGGCGGGACAGTTTGGGGCAAGGGTTGGGGCTGCTGCACGAACTGCCCGATCAGGCAGGGTTGGTGCGCGCGCTGTGCCCGAGTTTTCAGGTAACGGGACCAGAGGTGTTGGAGCGGTGTTTGAACCTGGCCTTTGCCGCCATGCTTTCGGGGCGGCCGGGGCCTGTGCATATCGAGGTGCCGACCGATGTGATGGGGATGGAGGCTGTTTTGGCGGGTGCGCCTGTGGCTGTTGCGCGGGGTGTACCGGATGTGGCCGAGGCGGCGGTGGCGTTGAACCGCGCCAAGCGGGTGGTGATTTTGGCAGGCGGCGGGGCGCGGGCGGCGGGGGCTGGGCTGCGCGCCTTGGCGACAGCGCTGGATGCGCCGGTGGTGCAAACGGTAAATGCGCGAGGGTTGCGGGCGGGTGGTTTGGCCGTTGCGGCATCGCCCAGCTTGGATGCGGTACGGGGGCTGATTGCAGGGGCCGATCAGATTGTGGCAATCGGCACCGAATTTGGGCCGACCGATTATGACATGTATGTGCGCGGTGGGTTGCCCGATATGGCAGGGATGATCCGCGTGGACATTTGCCCGCTGCAATTGGCACGGCATCCGGCGGCGGTGCGGATTTGTGGCGATGCGGGGGCGGTTATGGCGGCGCTGTTGGCGCAAGTTGTGCCGCGCAAGAGCGATGGAACCGGTCGTGCTGCGGCCACGATGGCTGCTGCACGGGCCGAGGTGGCGGGATTGTCGGACGAGAGCCTTGGGCAGATCGCGCTGCTGGAAGGGCTGCGCGATGCCGTGCCCGGAGCGATTATCGTGGGGGATAGCACGCAGCCGGTTTATGCGGGCAATCTGCTGTATGACCACGACCGCGCGGGTGGGTGGTTCAATGCGGCGACGGGGTTTGGGGCGCTTGGATTTGCGCCCGGGGCGGCGGTGGGCGCGGCTGTGGCGGCACCGGATGCGCGGGTATTTTGCCTGATCGGGGATGGTGGTTTGCAGTTTTCGCCTGCCGAGCTGCGGGTTGCCGTGGATGAAGGGTTGGACGTGACCTATGTGGTTTGGAACAACGCCGGATATGGCGAGATTGCAAGTGCGATGCGGGCGGCAAATACCGAGGTGATTGGCTGTACGCCATCGCCCTTGGGGCTGGAGGCGTTCGCGGCGGCCTGTGGGATGGGGTATGTTTGCATCGCACCCGAGGTTGAGGCGTTGCAGGCCGCAGTGGCTGCGCGGGGCCCGCGATTGGTGGAAATTCGGGTGTACTGAAAAGGACCGGGCGCATGTGCTGCGCCCGGCCTTTTTGTGTTAGGTTTCAACCGTTTCTGGCAAGGTCTTCATGTCGATTTGCGGTTGGGCCGGTTTGGCCGGCGCGCGGGCGATTTCGATGCGGCGGGGTTTTAACGCCTCGGGCATTTCGCGGATCAGTTCGATATGCAGCATACCATGTTCATGGGCCGCCCCCGTGACGCGCATGTGATCGGCCAGCGCAAAGCGGCGCTCAAACGCGCGGGTGGCGATGCCGCGGTGCAGGTAGTGGGTTTGCTTGTCGTCGTCGGCCTTGCGGGCGGAAATGACCAGAGTGGCCTCTCTCACCTCGACCGACAGTTCATCAGGGGTAAAGCCTGCAACGGCAATGGAAATGCGATAGGCATTTTCATCTGTCTTTTCAATATTGTAGGGGGGATAGCTGGGTTGGGCCACATCGGTGGTCAAAACCCTGTCCATCATATCGGCGATGCGGTCAAAGCCGACAGTTGCGCGGTAAAGGGGGGCAAGATCGAATGTACGCATATCATCCTCCGTAAAGCGATGCGTTGGCGGCCCTCCGGTTATGTGGACGGGCCGATGGGTTTGTACGGGCCCGATTTCGGCACCCGTACACAAGATTTGGGGAGGGAGTGGCGGGGTTTCAAGACCCTTAGGGCGCGGTCCGCGCCTTGACGAAACGCGCGCCGGTGGTGGCTTTGTCATCGCTGCCCACACCGATGCGGCGAATTTGGGCACGGGGGGCATCACCGCGGGCCAGCACCACGCCCTTGCCACTGCGCAAGGCGGCTTTCAGGTCGGCGACCAGATCGGGCAGCTGCATGCCATAGGACACAGCGCCGTCTTTGTCGCGGTGGCCCGCCGAAATGATAGAGATAATCTTGGCGCGGTTGCCCGACAGGTCAAAGACCGGCGCGCCAGACGATCCGTGATCGACATCACAATCAAAGGCGAGAATGGTGGCGCTGCGGTCCTTGATGTTGCAAGCGCGCTGCCACGACAGGGTATCGGCGCGGTTGCGGGCGTAAGATACGACGCTGATCTTGCCGCCCGCGCTGGGGGCCGCCACGGCAAAGGGGGCGGCACGGCCTGCGGGGATGGGTTCGGCCAATTCCAACAGCGCGATATCATGCGCGATACTGGCGGTGCTGACAGGGGTAAAGGGGACATAACCGGGGTGCGGCACGGCGCGGCGCACGCGGCCTACGGCGATGGTTTTGGTATCACGCAGGCCCGCGCGGAACTGCATACCAGCGGGGTCGTAGGGTTGTTTTGTGCGTGTATCAAATAGGCAATGCGCAGCCGTAAGCACAAGATCGGGCGCAATCAGGGTGCCGGTGCAAAAGGCGGCATTGGCCATGTCGATACGGCCCACTGCCTCCCATCCCAAAACCTGATCACGGCGATCAAGCGATTCAAGCGCCGTGCTGATTTGATCTTGTGCTTGGGTTGCGGCGGGCGAAAACGCCACAAGGAGCGCCAAGACGACTGTGGCAAAAGGGGATTTTATCCGCATCATGGTTTCATGAATTTCGCAGTATTGCCGGCCCCTGTTTCCAGCTCTCGCAAGGCGGGGTCGGATTTTTGGAACGGGCTGCTTTCGGCGGCAAGGGTTGCACGCAAGGCCACCAATGGCCCTTGCAGGCTGGTGCCCAAGGCCACCTCGGCCCCGCCATAATCGGCCTTGGAGGACACGACCGAGACAACACGCGCCACACCGTCACGGATAGAAAAGATCGGCGCGCCCGAAGACCCAAAATCGACGTTGCACGACAGAACCAACAGCTTTTCCTCTTGGTTCAGCACATGGCAGACTTCTTGCAGGCTGGGGGCCTCGGACCGGTCCTTCGCATAGGACACAACGCCCACCTCATCGCCTTTAAGCGGGGTCAGGTCGGTTTCAAACGGCGGGATGCTGACCATGCGGATGGGTTGGTCCAGTTCCAAAAGCGCCAGATCAAAGGACACGCGGGTCAGTTTGTCCCCGCCGCCATAGACATATTCGGGATGGGCAATCGCGTGTTTGATGCCACGATATGCTGCTGCACGGCCATTGCGCCAGCCAGCCAGAAATTCAATCTCATCAGGGTTAATGCGCACGCCGGTCTTGGCATCAAACAGGCAATGGGCAGCGGTCAGCACAAGGTTCGGCGCAATCAGCGCGCCCGTGCAAAAGCTGCGTTTGCCCATATTCAAGCGGCCCACCGCATTCCAACCCTTGCTTTGATCGCCCGTATCAAGGCGAAGCAGCGCGGATTCTTCGGCACTTGCGGCACCGCGCAATGCAAACACCATCATGGCGCATAGGGCCACACGAGACAGGATGGACAAAACAGACATAGAACCTCCGCACACTCAACCCAAGCGATAGGGACGCTTTACGGCAGATTTATGGCCAATTCTGCAAAAATTAACCAATTGTCAATGCGGCAGGCTTTGGCCCGCCCGTGGCCCAATCGAGGAGTTCGACCGTATGGACGATAGGGATTTTGGTGCCCGAGCCGATTTGCATCATACAGCCGATATTGCCTGCGGCGATGATGTCGGGGTGTTTTGCCTCGAGCGTTTGAACCTTGCGCGCTTTCAGCTGCTGGCTGATTTCGGGTTGCAGCAGGTTATAGGTGCCAGCGGATCCACAGCACAGGTGGCTGTCGGCAGGTTCCACCACGGTAAAGCCTGCGCGTTTGAGCAGGTCTTTGGGGTGGTTCTTGATCTGCTGGCCATGTTGCAGGCTGCAGGCGGCGTGATAGGCGACTTTGAGGCCCTTGTCCGCGCCTTCGGGCAGGCCGATTTTGACCAAAAGTTCGGAAATATCCATCGTCATGGCCGAGATTTCGGCGGCATCGGCGGCCAGCGGGTCATTGCGGAACATATGGCCGTAATCCTTCACCGTGGTACCGCAGCCCGAAGTGTTGATGACCACGGCATCCAAGCCCCCTGCCCGTTTTTCGACCATCCAAGCGTTGATATTGGCGGCGGCAGAGGCGTGGGATTGATCGACCTTGCCCATGTGATGGGTCAGCGCGCCGCAACAGCCCATGCCCTTTGCCACAACCACTTCGCAGCCCAAGCGGCGCAGGATGCGGATGGTGGCATCGTTGATATCGGTGTTAAGCGCCTTTTGCGCGCAACCCGTCATCAGCGCCACGCGGAATTTGCGGGGCCCCGTGGGGGCAAAGGTTTGCGGGTCATCATTGCGGCTGACGGGGGGGATGGTTTTAGGGGCCATTTCCAGCATCGAGCGCAAGCGGGCGTCGGGCATGAGAAAGGCAAAAGGGCGGCCCAGCTTGGCGGCAAACAGAGCAAGCCGGAACCGCATGGGGTGTGGGATGATCTGCGCCAAGGTCCAGCGCAGCAGGCGGTCCATCAACGGACGTTTGTAGGTTTTTTCGATATATTCCCGCGCGTTATCGACCAAGTGCATATAATGCACGCCCGATGGGCAGGTGGTCATGCAGGCAAGGCAGCTTAGGCAGCGGTCGATGTGTTTCACGGTTTTCGCATCGGCGGGGCGGCCTTGTTCCAGCATATCCTTGATCAGGTAAATCCGGCCCCGCGGGCTGTCCAGCTCATCGCCCAGCACCTGATAGGTGGGGCAAGTCGCGGTGCAAAACCCGCAATGCACGCAAGTGCGCAGGATGTCATTGCTGAGCTTGATGCCGGGGTCTTGCAGCTGTTCGGGGGTGAAAGTGGTTTGCATGTTAGTCTCCGACAGTCAGCGTCAGCAGGGCAATGGCGATAAGGGGCAAGACGCCCAACAAAGCGAAGTACAAGCGGGGGGGCAGGCGTGGACCCAAGGCTGTGCGCAGGCCTTGGGCAATGGCAGCCATCGCGATCCCTGCAAGGGCCACAAAAGATGCTGGGCCAGCTACGGGCATGGTTAGCCGTAGAATGGCGACAAACACCAATGCGATCGCAAGGCCTGTGGCGGCGGGGCGACCTTTGGGCAAGGTCGCAAGCGATAGGTAAATCACCAAAGGCAGGGCGAGGAATACAAGGTTTGTCATAGTTTATCCCATCATGCCGGGGTTCAAAATCCCACGCGGGTCGAATTTCGCGCGCAACGTTTTCGACAAGGTGGCAAGGGCGGCGGGTTCAGGGTGAAAGGCGGGTGTGGTGTCATAAACCGCCGCCCCCGCCCGCACCAAGGTGGCATGGCCCCCCATTGCAGCCAAAGCCCCGCGCAGGGCGCCTGCCTGCGCATCGCCTGCATCCGGCACCAGCGCCCAGATCAACCCGCCGCCCCAATCACACAGAGTTTGCGCCTGAGACAACACGGCCAAGACTTGCGGCATATCCGATGGTTTTATGGAAATGCGCCACACGGCACCCGCTTGGCCCATAAAGGGGGCAACATCGCGGATTTCGCGCCAAAGGATAGCACTTTGCGCCGCCTCAACCACATCCCAGCCTGCGCCCAGCAATTTACGCAATGCGCCCGAGCGATAGGCCACTGACCCAATCATGCCTTCAATCCGCAAGCGGATCTGACCACCAAAATACGCGGCCCCCGTCACCTCATAAGGCGAACCAAGCGCCTGCGCCATAGCCGCCACCGCTGCGGCAGGGTCAACCCCGTCACGGGTCAACGTCGCCTCGACCTCGGGGCGCGGCAGCACCTTGAACGCCACTTCGGTCAACACCCCAAGCGTGCCGTGGCTTCCCGCCATCAGCTTGACCAAATCATAGCCGGTGACATTCTTCATCACCCGCCCGCCATTTTTCACAATGGTCCCAGCACCATCAACAAACCGCACCCCAATCAAACTGTCACGGCAGGCCCCCGCCTGAATGCGCCGTGGCCCCGAGCCATTGGCCGCCACGACGCCCCCAATCGTCGATGCCCCCGAACGCCCCAAAAGCCCGCGCAGATCCGGCACCTCAAACGGCAAGCGCTGCCCACCGCCGTCCAAAGCCGCCTCAACCTCGGCCAATGGCGTGCCCGCGCCTGCAACAATGGTCAACGCCCCTGGCTCATACAGCGATATCCCCGACAACGCGCCGGTTTCCAAAACCTCACCCGCCCGGTCCGGCCCAATCGCCCGCGTTCCCCCGCCAACAATGCGCAAAGGCCCATTCGCCCCACGGATCGCTTCGGACAGTTCCATCTCATTGGCAGGTTTCATCCCTCTGCCCTTTCTTTTCGGCAAAAATATCCTCGGGGGTCCGGGGGTGGAAAACCCCCGGCGCTCGTCACACAGCTCGGCGGCTGGCCGTCACATCCAACGGAAACACCTTGGCAGGGTTCAAAAGCCACTGCGGGTCAAACACATCCTTGACCCACAGCTGCGCCTCCATGTCCTCGGGCGCGAATTGCACCTTCATCAGGTCGCGTTTTTCAATCCCCACGCCATGTTCACCTGTCAAACAGCCACCCACTTCGACACAGAGTTTCAGCACATCGGCACCGAACGCCTCGCACAGCTCCAGATCACCCGGCTTGTTGGCGTCATACAAGATCAGGGGATGCATGTTGCCATCGCCTGCATGAAACACATTGCCCACGGCAAGCCCGTATTGCTTGGACATCTCGCCAATCCGGCGCAGCACGTAAGGCAGCGATGACACGGGGATTGTGCCGTCCAAGCACATGTAATCATTGATCTGGCCCATCGCGCCAAAGGCGGATTTACGGCCCAGCCAGATGCGCTTGGCTTGGTCCTCATCCGCTGCTTCGCGCAGTTCCACAGGGTTGTGGCGCTTGGCGATTTCGATGATCAGGGCCAATTGCTCGTCAATCTCGGCCTTCGATCCTTCGACCTCGACAATCAGCAGCGCCTCGCACATCGGATAGCCGGCTTTGGCAAAGGCTTCGGTCGCCTCGATACAGGGGCGGTCCATGAATTCAATCGCCACTGGCAAGATGCCAGCCTTGATGATGTCGGACACGCATTCGCCCGCGACTTCGTTGCTATCAAACCCCATAAGCACGGGGCGCGCGCCTTCGGGTTTGGGCAGGATGCGCAAGGTCGCCTCGGTCACAACGCCCAGCTGCCCTTCGGACCCGCAGATCACGCCCAACAGGTCCAACCCGCCCGCATCGAAATGCGCGCCGCCGATTTCCAGCACAGTGCCGTCCATTTGCACAAGGGTCACGCCCAGCAGGTTGTTCGTGGTCACCCCGTATTTCAGGCAATGCGCGCCGCCCGAGTTCATCGCGATATTGCCTGCAATGGCACAGGCAAGCTGGCTGGACGGGTCGGGGGCGTAAAAGAACCCGTCCGATTCGACAGCACCTGTCACCGACAGGTTGGTGCGGCCCGATTGCACGCGGATAAAGCGGTTGGGATAGTCCGTTTCCAGCACACCGTTCATCCGCGCCACGCCCAAAATCACACAATCGCCCGTGGGCAGCGCCCCGCCCGCAAGCGATGTCCCTGCCCCGCGCGGCACAACGGGCACGCCCATTTTGTGGCAAATCCGCAGAACAGCCGATACTTCGGCTGTGGTACGGGGCAGCACGGCGGCAAGGGGCGGACAGCGGTAAGCGGTCAGCGCGTCACATTCATAGGCGCGCACCTCAATCTCATCGAAAATCACGGCATCGGGGGGCAGCACCTCTTGCAAGGCGGCGACGATAGCGGGTTTGCGCGCGACGATAGCGGCATCAATCCGTGGCATTTCCATAGTCTGCGCCTTTTCAATTCACCCCAACTGGTAAATTTATATAACCAATATACCCATAAATCAAGCGTTCTGTCGCAGGCGGATCAGAAGAGTGTTTCTGGCGCGGGGATTCCGCGGTAAGAGCATCTTTCTTTAGCAACACGCAGGCGGTGCCATGTCTTTTCCGAACTTTTCCCCCGCGATGCTGGCGGCGTTCAGCGCCTATGATCTGGCGGCGGTGGCATTTTTATTGGCAAGTGCTGTCGTGATTGGATGGGTAGTGGAAAACCCACCTGCAGCAAAGCCATCGGTGACAGTGCTGATGAAGCAGTACCGGCGCGATTGGATGGTGCAGTTTGTCACCCGCCAGCCGCGCATTTTTGATGCGACAGTACTGGACAGTTTGCGGCAGGGCACGGCGTTTTTCGCCTCGGCGTGCATGATTACGCTGGGTGGCGGGATTGCCGTGATTGGCAATAGCGAGCGGCTGGATATGCTGGCGGCCGACCTGACGCTGGAGGCGCAAGGGGTGGCGTTGGAATTGAAAGTGGCATTGGTGTTGATCTTTGTCGCCAATGCCTTGCTGAAATTCATCTGGGCGCATCGGTTGTTCGGCTATTGCACCATTATGATGGCGGCAGTGCCGAATAACGCCGAAGATACCACCGCCTATGCCCGCGCGGCAGATGCGGCCGAGATAAACATCACGGCGGCGCGCAGTTTCAACAAAGGGCTGCGGTCGATCTATTTCGCGCTGGGATCATTGGGGTGGTTGTTGGGGCCTTGGGGGTTGGTGGCGACTGTGCTGGTTACCGCATCGGTGCTTTTGCGGCGGGAATTCATGAGCGCATCGCGCGAGATTATCTTGCGGCGCACGCAGGGTTGATTTGGGTTTTTGTAATGTTTGTGACAGGGTCGTGCTATGAAAAATATCATCCCCCTGTTGGCCTTGCTTGCCACCCCTGCCTTGTCTGCCCCACCTGTGATCGAAACGGTTGCGGCCACCCGTTCGGGCGATGCATGGCGGTTTGATGTCACCTTGGCCCATCCCGATACTGGCTGGGACCATTATGCCGATGCATGGGAGGTTTTGGCACCGGATGGGGCCTCGCTTGGCCTGCGGGTGCTGACCCATCCGCATGTGGAGGAGCAACCGTTTACAAGATCACTGGCGGGGATTTCGGTGCCCGTGGGGACGCATTATGTGATGATCCGCGCACGGTGTTTGGTGGATGGATGGTCGGACGCGGTGTTTCGGCTGGATTTGCCGCAGTAAAGCGTCACGGGCTAACCGCCTTAAAGCGTTTCGATTTAAACCTGAATCACATATCGCTGCCTGAAATCAAAGATTTCAATGCGTTATGTGATGTATGCTAGGTCAAGTTAAAGTCGAAACGCTATTGGACTGCGTGCCGTTTGGCCCGCGCCGCCCTTCAACCAACCACGCCGCAAGCGCGAAGCCTGCCGCAAGCAGCAACCAGACCCAAGCGGGCAGCAAGGCGGCCACGCGAATATCTTGCGTTAGATATGCGCCGCGCGGGGTTATGCCGATCCAGCCGCGACCTGCGGCCACGCGCCCTTCGGCCACCGTGCGAATGTCGGCTGTGCCATTTTCCAGCTGCAAAATGCCGCCGCGCAAAGGGGTGACGACGGGTTCCAGCTTGTCACCGCTGGCGATGGTTTCTTCAAACTCTTTCGGGGCCGAGGGGCCAAGCGCCATGACGGTGGAAAGGTCGCCTTGGGTCAGTTTGTACAAGCCCATTTCCGGCGCGTCATATTGCGCGGAATAGCGGCCGGGGGCGATTTCGGGCAGTATAAGGTCAGTTGTGGTGCCGTCTGGGCCGGTTATGGTGACAGGCGCGGGCGCATCGCCGATGGTGCGGCGGGTGACGGTCAGTTTTTGGCCAATGGCGGAGGCGACAAGCGCTTCCTCCTCCAGTTCGGGCTCTTTCATCATCCAATGGGCAAGGCGGCGCAGCAGTTCCAGCTGTGGGCCGCCGCCTTCATAGCCGCGCCCCCAAAGCCACATATGATCGGAGGCCAGCACGGCGATGCGGCCTTCGTCCACCCGGTCCAGCACCAAAAGGGGTTGGCCATCGATGCCCGTCATCACGGTTTGACCCGATTTCGGCGTCATGCCGATTTGGCGGAACCAGCGGCCCCAACCGCCAGCGGGGGCCAGTTTTTCAAGCCCTTCGGTGACAGGGTGGCGTTTGCCAAGGTCGGTGAGTTCGGGCTTATAGCCTTGTTCAAACACACGGCTGGTGGCATCGACGGGCATAATTTCACCCAAGGGCGACCGCCACAGGCTGTCCGCCGATCCAAATTCTGGGCCAGCCGCGACCAGTACGGTACCGCCGCGCGTGACGTAATCGCGCACGCTTTGCAGGTAGGAATTGGGCAGGATGCCGCGCAGGCGGTAGCGGTCAAAGATGATCAGGTCAAATTCGTCAATTTTTTCGACAAACAGCTCGCGGGTTGGAAAGGCGATCAGCGACAGTTCCGACACAGGGATTCCGTCTTGCTTTTCCGGCGGGCGTAGAATGGTGAAATGCACAAGATCGACCGAGGGGTCGGATTTCAAGAGGTTGCGCCAGACGCGTTCACCGGCATGCGGTTCGCCCGATACCAGCAGCACGCGCAGACGGTCGCGCACGCCGTTGATTTGCACGACAGCGGCGTTGTTGCGGTCTGTCAGCTCACCCTCAGTCACAGCCACCTGAAATTGCAGCACGTTCATGCCGCCGTGGGGGAGTGTGACGGGAAGTTCTAGATCCTCGCCCACGGGCACACGGTAGGATTGGGGTTCGCCGCCGTCGATGGCGATGGAAATCATGGCAGAGCCAGCCATTGCGGCAGGCACAGCGCCTTGGTCATCAATGCGCAAAGTGAGGGTGACGGATTCGCCCAAGATTGCAAAGGCGGGGGCGTTTTTGACGATCAGGCGGCGGTCCCAATCGGTGTTTTGTCCTGTGAGCAGCACATGTAGCGGCGCGGGCATATCGGGGGCCAGCGGCATGTCATGCGCCTGCCCGTCGGTGATCAGGATTGCGCCTGCGATGCGTGCGCGGGGCTCTTCGGCCAATGCCTCGGCCAATGCGGTCATCAGTTGGGTGCCAGAGTCGCCGTCACCATCGCCCACACGGACCACGCGCAGTTCGGTGTTGGGCAAGGCGGCGATTTCGGCCTGCACACGGGCCAGCGCCGTGATGCTTTGCGCAGGGCGGTTGCCGATGCGTTGGCTTGCGCTGTCATCGACCACGGCGATGACGATGTCGGACAAGGGTTCGCGGTCTTCGCGTTGCAAGGACGGGTTGGCGATGGCAGCAAGAAGGGCCAGCGCGCCAAGCCCGCGCAAAGCCCAGCCGGACAGGCCGCGCACAAGGCCGTAGCCGATGATAAGCAACGCCGCACCGGCCAGCACGTAAAGCGCCAGCATCGGGATAAGCGGGTCGAGGACAAGGGTTCCCGTCATTGCCCCAACCTTTCGAGCAAGGCAGGCACATGGACCTGATCGGATTTATAATTTCCGGTCAGCACATGCATGATCAGGTTGATGCCAAAGCGCGTGGCAATTTCGCGCTGGCGTTCGCCCGCATAGCCGCGCCCGATGGGGAACATCTCGGTCCCGTTGTCATTCAGCGCCCAAGCGGCGGCCCAATCATTGCCGCCAAGGACAATGGGGGTGACGCCATCATTCAGGTTGCGAAAGGGCATCCCCTCGGCCAGTTCGGCGTTCGGGGGGGCGGCCTCGACCCAGAGGTTGCGGTTGGTGTAGCGGCCCGGGAAATCCTGTAGCAGGTAAAAACTGCGGGTTAGCACGTGGTCTTCGGGCAGAATTTCCAGCGGTGGGATATCAAGCGGGGCGGCCAGCAGTTGCAGTTTGCGCGACTGCGGGGTTTGCGCACCGCCTGCGACATCGCCGTCGCGGGTGTCGAATAGGATCATCCCACCCGTGCGCAAATAGCGGTTTAGTTTGGCATAGGCAGCAGCAGAGGGGCCAGGTTGATCGGTGGTGATTGGCCAGTAAAGGAAGGGAAAAAACAAAAGCTCGTCGGTTTCAAGGTTCACCGAAAGCGGGTCTTCTGGTTCAATGGTGGTGCGTTCAAACAGGCGTTGGCCAAGCCCGCGCAGGCCTGCGCGTGACACCTCATCCACCCGCGCGTCGCCAGTTATGACATAGCCGAGGCGCACCGCATTCGTCGCCTCGATCGCGCGCAGATCATCGGGCAGGGTTTCTTGGGCATGGGGTTGGGTGGGGGCAAGCATCAGGAGCGCCACGGCCAGAACAGCCGCATTGCGCAGGCTGCCCAAAAGGCGGCCCGACAGCGCGAGGGCGGCCAGAACGTCGATCAGAAGGAGTGACAGGGCCGTGGTGAGGGCGGTGCCTTTGAGAGCCTGTTCGGTTTGCACATCCAACCCTTCGCGCGCAACGGTTGCGGGCCAAGCGGGGGCGGCAAGTTGGGTTTCGGCGTTGATGACATTCAACGCGATGCGGCGGTCGTCGCCTGCGTAAAGGCCGGGCGGCATGGTGGCCGAAGGGCCGGTTTGCGACAAGGCGGCGGCGAGGTTTGCACCGTCAACGCCTGCCATTTCACCCGCATCGCCCAGCGTGCCAAAGGCATCCATCGCGACTTGGGGCACCCAGGTTTGGCCTGCCAGATCGGCGGCATCGGGGGCGGTGGGGCGGGTTGATACGGCAAGCCGTTCCAGCATTTGCACGAACAGACCCGAGAGCGGCAGGCTGGACCATTCGGCATTGGCGGTGACGTGGAACAGCACGACCTGCCCCTGCCCCACCGTTTTGCGCGTGACCAGCGGCGTGCCATCGGCAAGGGCCGCGATGGTGCGGTTGGCAAGGTCAGGATCGGGTTGGGCGAGGACTTGGGCGGTGACGGTTACATCATCCGCAATGGGCAGGCCGTAAAAGGGCGAGCCTTCGGCGAAGGGGGCGAGGGATTTCGGCTCTCCCCAGCTCATCGCGCCGCCGACGTTGCGGCCACCGATGCGCAGACGGACGGGCATCAGATCGTCCTCGGTATCGCGGCTGACATCGGACGCGGCAAGGCGAGGGCCTGCAAAGCGCAACAGCAAGCCGCCTTTGTCGAGCCAGTCCAAAATCGTGTCGTTTTCATCGGGCGAGAGGGTGGCGACATCGGCCAGCACGATCACATCGGGATTGGCCAGCACAACATCGGCGATGCTGCCGTCGATCAGTTCCGCCACGGGTTCCAGCGCTTGGCGCAAGTAGTGGGTGGGCGAGAGCAGTTGCAGGCCTTCGGCACCACCTGAGCCGGATATAAGCGCGACTTTGCGGCGTTTCAAACTGTCATCGGTCAGGGTTACAGCGGCGGCAGAGCGGATGCCTGCGATTTCAAACCGGCTGACGCGGTTGCGCAGTTCGGGGGGCAGCGACAGGGCGGTTTCCGCATCTGCCCCACCTGCGGCAAAGGTCAGGGGGATGCGGGCGAGTTCGCGTTCAATGCCTGCGGGGTCAAGACCACGGGCAGAGATTTCGACGGTTGCCGCGTCGTTGGCAGGCAGGCGGGTAGCAGACAGCTGAATCACACCGTCTTTGAATTGCGCGGGGCGAAGGGCAATCACGGGGCGCGGGCTTTCAAACGCTGTGACCGACCCGCGCGATTGAAGGGCCGCGAGCAGATCGGCGCGGGCAGGATGATCCACCCCATCCGACAGCCAGTAGGTGGCGAAATCACCTGTGGGCAAGGATTTGGCCCAGCCTGCGAAATCGGGTGTCCATGCGTGGGGCGTGATGCCTGCCATCAAGGGTTGCAGCGCGCCTGCGGCTTGGAACACCACATCGGCGGGGGTATCGGTTAGCCGGATCAGGGCCACGGGGCGGCCCGCGCGACCCGCCTCATCTATCAAAGCCGTTGCGCGGTCGATGCGGCGGGGCCAGTCGCGGGCATCGGCCCAAGACGCATCCATCAGCACCAAAAGCGGGCCCGTTTCGGCCTGATCACGGGTGTCGGGGTTCAGGATTGGCCCTGCAAAGCCGATGATTGCGGCGGCGATGGCCGCCATGCGCAAGAGCAAAAGCCACCACGGGGTTTTATCGGTTTCCGCCTTATCATCCTTTAGGCCCAAAAGCAGCGCCACACCGGGAAAGCGGCGGCGGATGGGCGCGGGAGGGACGGCGCGAAGGAGAAGCCACAGGATGGGCAGGGCTATCAGGCCCAAGAGTAAAAGCGGCGCGGTGAACCCCACAGGGCCAATCATAAACATCAGCGCCCCCGTTCCAGTGCCGTGAACAGCCACAAAAGCGCCGATTGCGCCGATTGGCCGGTATGGTGGCACAGGTAATGCCAGCCGGACGCGCGGGCAAGGGTTTCCAGCCGCGCCTTGCGTTCGGCCAAACGGTCGAGGTAGCGGGTGCGCAAATCGCCAGCGCGCAAGGTTTCATGACGCAAACTGCCGCCCATCGATTCGAAAATCGTGCGACCGTCAAATGGAAAGTCCTCTTCGGCCGGATCGAGGATTTGGACCAACGCGCCGCGCACGCCGCGATCCGAGGCCATGGCTAAGGCGGTTTCGACGTCTTCGAGATTGCCAAAGAAATCAGAGATGAACACGGCGCGGCTGTGGCTGGTCAGGTTCGCCACATCGGGGGTGCCATAGTCGGCGGGGCCATAATCGGGGGAGGCGGCATCTGACGCCATGCCTTGGGCCAAGTGCAGCAGTTGGGCGCGGCCTGCACGGGGGCGCGCGGCGTCACCCGTCAGGCCCACGCGTTCACCGCCGCGCAGCAAAAGCACCGACAGGGCCAGTGCCAAAAGCTGCGCGCGGTCGGATTTTGTGGGGCGAGACGTGTCGCCGGAAAACTGCAAGGAACGGGCGGGATCAACCCAAAGGGATACGGTTTGGGCGGCTTGCCATTCGCGTTCGCGCACGAATTGTTCGTCCGACCGTGCGGACCGCCGCCAGTCGATTTGGGTGGCGCTGTCGCCGGCATGGGCGGGGCGGTATTGCCAAAATTCATCGCCCATGCCTGCACGGCGGCGGCCATGTTCGCCCAGCATGACGGTGGCCGCCAAATGATCGGCGGCGGCCAAAAGCGCGGGCAGCGATTCGCCCAGGCTTTCAGCGCGGGCGCGCAGATCCATTTGGGCGGCTTGGGTCACGCTGCGGCCTCGAGCCCCAAGGTGCGGGTCACGGTGGCGTCGATCAGGCCTGCAAGGCTTTCGCCCCGCGCGCGCGCGGCGAATGACAGCGCCATACGGTGAATAAGGACAGGGCGCGCGAGGGCGGCCACATCGGCAACCGACGGGGCAAGGCGACCATCCAGCAAGGCCTGCGCGCGGACAGTCAGCATGAGGGCTTGGGCCGCGCGGGGGCCCGGCCCCCATGAGAGTTGCCCCCGCAGAGCCGCCCCTTCGGGTTCATCGGGGCGACAGGCGCGGACGAGATCAAGGATCGCCTCGACCACTTGGTCGCCCACGGGCATACGGCGCAGCACGGATTGTGCGGCAAGGAGTTCGGGAGCGGTGAATACGCCGTGAACCTGCGCCTCACTCGCGCCCGTGGTGGCCAGCAAGATGTCGCGTTCGGTGGCGCGGTCGGGGTAATGCACGTCGACTTGCACAAGGAACCGATCCAGCTGCGCCTCGGGCAGTGGATAGGTGCCTTCTTGTTCAATCGGGTTTTGGGTGGCGAGGACGTGGAAGGGGCTGCCGAGCGGGCGGTGTTTGCCTGCGATGGTGACTTCGCGTTCCTGCATCGCTTGCAGCAGGGCCGATTGGGTGCGGGGGCTGGCGCGGTTAATCTCATCCGCCATCAGAAGTTGGCAGAAAATCGGGCCTTCGATGAAGCGAAAGGCGCGCGCACCGTCCGAACCGTCAAGCACCTCGGACCCCAGAATATCGGCGGGCATCAGATCGGGGGTGAACTGGATGCGGTTTCCGTTCAGGCCCATGACGGTCGAGAGCGTATCGACCAGACGGGTTTTGCCAAGGCCCGGAAGGCCGACCAGCAGCGCATGGCCACCGCAGAGAAGCGAGGCGAGCACGAGGTCGACCACCTTATCTTGGCCAATGAATCGCTGATTGATCGAGGCTTTGGCGGCCTTCAACTTCTCGCCAAGCGCTTCGATATCGGTGACCAATTGGGCGGCATCTTGGGTATGGGGCATGACATTCCTCGGGCACAGGTTATATTGCGTCTATTAGAGCGATTTATGTCGCCGGGTACAAATGGCAAAAGGGTTTGGGGAACAATTGATTGTGAAACCAACGGCGGAAGGTTTGATGGCATCGGCGATGGCGGCCGGAAAAGGGGCTGGCAAAGGGGCGGGTCCGGCGCCCGTGCACCTGTGGAACCCGCCGTTTTGTGGGGATCTGGATATTCGGATCGCGCGGGACGGGACGTGGTTTTACCTTGGCACCCCGATCGGGCGGCCTGCGCTGGTCAAGCTGTTTTCCAACATATTGAAGCTGGAGGGGGGGAAGTATTTTCTTGTGACTCCGGTGGAAAAGGTAGGAATCACGGTTGAGGACGCGCCGTTTGTGGCTGTGGATTTTACGGTAAGCGGTGCGGGCGAGGCGCAGGCGTTGCAGTTCGAGACGCAGGTGGGGGACCGTGTTCGTGCGGGCGTGGAGAATCCCATTCGTGTGGTAAGGGATGTCCAAAGCGGCGAGCCGTCACCCTACGTCATGGTGCGCGCGGGGTTGGAGGCGCTGATCGACCGCAAGTCGTTTTACCGATTGGTGGAATTGGGGGTGCATCATCGCCATGCGGGGGCCGATTGGTTTGGCCTTTGGTCGGGCGGAGCGTTTTTTCCGGTGATTCCTTCGGCTGATCTGGTGTGATTCGACGTGCTGCTGCATGACCTGACAGGGCTGAAGTGGTCCGTGGTTGATAGTTTTTTGAACCAAGATGACATGGCGATGGGATGTTTTGACCGCGCCAACAACGGAGCTTTCTGATGATCCCTGCGCGTTTTGCCTCTGTTTTGTTTGGTTTATTCTGTCTGGGCTGATGTCAGCGGTGGTCTCGGCAATCGCTACATGGCGCGCGCTGGGAATGAACGCCGAATTTTCAATGAACGGGTTGGGGTCTTGGCTGACCAGCTAGGAGATTGCGTTTACCGCCGAGCAAATCGTGGCGCCGATCATGCAGCGCCTTGTCGCGCGTTTGGTGCGAGGCTGATCGCCGCAAGCCGCAGACTTGCGGATCGGTTTCCAAGCTAGGCTCAGGGCCCATTGATCATATCCAGAATATGACGATGGCCGCGATTGCTATGGCGGACATAAAGGTGTGAGCGCAGCGGTCGTAGCGGGTGTGGATGTATGAGGAGGGTCAGAAAACAGTCCGGGGGACTGTTTTCCCAACGATTGGCCAATCCTTGGGCTTTCCGAACATGTTCTCGATCCGTTGCCTGGCAGGGCATGTTTACATGCCCGAGAAGGTTGTGGCGCTTGCGATAGAGCGCCTTGTCATGGGGTATCTGGATTGTCCTGTTTGGTCTCGATGGGATGCAGGCCTCATAGTTGCGATCTGCAAGAGCATCCCGGAAACAGTCGGCATCGTAGCCCTTGTCTGCCAGGAGTGCCTTCGCCGGGGGCAGTGTCGAGAGCGGGGCCGCCGCTCCGGTATAGTCGCTGAATCGTTGCCCGGCAGGCGATGCTTGCATCGCCGAGAGGGGGCCTGCGGTCAGAAACAGGGTGCGGGGCCGTCCCTGACTGTCGCAGACCGCGTGCAGTTTTGAGTTCAACCCGCCTTTGGTGCGCCCAATAAACCGGGGAAGAGCCCCTTTTTGAGCAGGCTGGCTGCTGTCCGGTGCGCCTTGAGGTGGGTAGCGTCCGTTGCCCGGCAATTGATTGCAAAGCAATCAATGAGAGGGGATCATGATTTCCTCGGTATCTCCACCGCCTTTGGCAAGCTCGATGAAGATACGCCCGAAAACGCCCATCTCGCTCCAGCGCCCTCTCGATGATTGCATGCAATCACCTGTCAGGTAATAGATGAAACGGTTGTAAAGTGTCTTGTGTGGCTCGTAGCTTGCCGGCACGTCACGCCATCGCAGGCCATCGCGCCCTCTCACACATCTAAAGATGTGTTACCGGGTAACGGATCACAAAGTTGATGCCGCTGATTACCCTGCGGTCATCGACACGCGGCATCCCGTGCGACAGCGGAAAGAACGGCGAAATCCGCGCCATCTGGTCTTCAGAAAGCAGGATCATCTCGGTCATGGCAGCCCCCCTTACTGCCGCCAGTGAAGCAATGAGCTACCCTGACCCCAAGCAATTTAACGGGGCCAGAGCCTCGTTAGCCACGCGCATTGCGCGTGGCTAGGCCCAACATTGAGGCGTTTTTTGCCAAAGGCAACGAAAGGCGGGAGAAGCCCCGTTTGGTACAAGTGCGGGTAGGATGCCACCACCCCTTGCAGCACTCGTTCAGATCGTTATCATGGACCAAATGCTCATTTCGCAGAAAATTTGCAAAGACAGTCGCAGAAAGACTCAAGCATGACCGCACCAGCCCCCGAAACCAAAATCGTTTCACAGTGGAAAATCGCCTGCGATGGGGATGGCCCTTCCTTGGGGCATCCGCGCGTCTGGTTGAGCATCCCCGAAGAAAAGGGGTTTGTCGAATGCGGTTATTGTGACCGCCGCTTTGTGCACGAAAGCGCTGCGGCCAAAGCAAAGTAAACCCATGCGCCGCGCCCTGTTTTGGGCCGCGCTTGCAGGGCCAGCCCTTCCTTATGCTTTATGTAGCCCTTGGCCTTGCGGGCGGTTTGTGGCTGACAGCAGGCGCGCGCAATGGGGCAAACCCTAACGTGCACATCGGCCTGATTGCTGGGCCTATCCACTATGATCTGCTGATCCCACTTGCGCCTGACACCCGTGCCCGCTTTGACTTTGCCCAAGCGGCGGGTGTGCCTGTGGACAACGCGGCGGCGGATTGGCTGCTGGTTGGGGGGCGCGTGGCTTTTACACCTCGACCGCCACCTTGGCCGATATGCAGGCTGCGACCGCTTGGCGGGCGGCGACGGGTGACACTGCGGTAATACGGCTGGATGTGTTGGGCAAAATAGATACCTTTGACGGCATTGACCAGATTTCCCCAACCGATGCTGAAATTACCGCCTTGGTTACGGCCGTTCTGGCCAGCTTTTCCGATAGGGCCACCCTGCCCTTGGCCGGTTTTACCGAAACAGATACGTTTTTCGCGGCTAAAGCGCGGTTTAACCTATTCGATACCTGCAACACTTGGATTGGGTCCGTGTTGCGGGCGGCGGGTCTGCCCTTTGTGCGCTGGACCCCCTTCTCCCGAATCCGTCCTTGGCCTTGGGCCGTGCGAAATTGGCCCCGCCCTGGCGCCGCCTTGCATTCGACAGGTAGACCCTTGCCCGCGTCCATGCGATGAATGGCAAAACGCTGGGGGATCTGGATATGACCGACACATTTGGCAAAGGCCACCATCTGCATCTGATCGACGGGTCGGCCTATATTTTCCGCGCCTATCACGCGCTCCCCCCCCTGACCCGCAAATCCGATGGCCTGCCAGTGGGCGCTGTGGCCGGATTTTGCAACATTCTGTTTCGCTATCTGGAAGGCAATAAAACCGGCGATGCGCCGACACATGTTGCTGTTATCTTTGACCATTCGTCAAAAACCTTTCGCAATGACATCTACCCCCAATACAAGGCAAATCGCCCCGAATTGCCCGAAGACTTGCGCCCGCAATTCCCACTGACGCGCGACGCAACCCGAGCGTTCAACATCGCCTGCATTGAAACCGAAGGGTTTGAGGCCGATGACATCATCGCCACCCTATCGTGCCGCGCGCGTGATGCGGGCGGGCAAGTGACCATCATCAGCTCGGACAAGGACCTGATGCAGCTGGTCGGCGACGGTGTGTCGATGTTCGACCCGATGAAGAACAAGCTGATCGGGCCAGATGAGGTATTTGAAAAGTTCGGCGTGGCGCCCAACCGCGTGGTCGATGTGCAATCGCTGGCGGGGGATTCGGTGGATAACGTGCCCGGCGCGCCGGGCATTGGTATAAAAACCGCCGCTTTGCTTATTCAGGAATACGGCGACTTGGAAACTCTGCTGGACCGCGCGGGTGAAATCAAGCAACCCAAGCGCCGCGAATCCTTGCAAGACAATGCCGATTTGATCCGCATTTCCAAACGCCTTGTTCAGCTGGATTGCGACACACCATTGGATTTTACAATGGACAGCATGGAGGTGCGCGCGCCCGATGCCGAACCGCTGCTGGCGTTTTTGAACGAGATGGAGTTTCGCACCCTGACCAAGCGGGTGGCCGACAGCCTGAAAGTGGCAGCCCCCGTGGCGCCCGAAGCGGTGACCGCAGACGCCCCTGCCCTGCCGTTTGACCATGCGAAATACGAAAATGTCAGCACCGAGATGGCGTTGCAGGCGTGGATCGACCACGCCTATGCGCGCGGCTATGTCGCCGTGGATACCGAAACCACCAGCTTGGATGAAATGCAGGCCGAGTTGGTGGGGATTTCGCTGTGCATCGAGGCAGGGCAAGCCTGTTACATCCCGCTGGGCCACAAGCAAGGCGGCGGCGATCTGTTCGGGTCGACCGACTTGATGGAGGGGCAGATGCCGCTGACCCGCGCCTTGGACATGCTGCGCCCGATGCTTCAGGATCCCAGCATACTGAAAATCGGTCAGAACATGAAGTATGACGCCAAAATCTTTGCGCGTCAGGGCGTGGCCGTGGCCCCGATTGATGACACGATGCTGATGTCTTCGGCACTGAACGCAGGTTTGCACAATCATGGTATGGACACTCTGGCCGATACTTACCTCGGCCACACTCCGATCCCGATCAAATTGCTCTTGGGCGCAGGCAAAGCGCAGATTACCTTTGACCGCGTGCCGGTGGATGAGGCGGTGAAATACGCCGCCGAAGATGCCGATGTCACCCTGCGCCTGTGGCAATTGTTCAAACCCTTGCTGCACACCAAGCAAGTGACGACGGTCTATGAAACGCTGGAGCGCCCCTTGGTGCCCGTGCTGGCGCAGATGGAAATGGCGGGTATCCAAGTCGACCGCGATACCTTGTCGCGCATGTCCAACGCGTTTGCACAGAAAATGGCGGGGCTGGAGGATGAAATCCAGCAAATGGCAGGCCGCCCGTTCAATGTGGGCAGCCCCAAGCAACTGGGCGAGATTCTGTTTGATGAGATGAACTTGCCGGGCGGCGTAAAGGGCAAAACCGGCGCCTATGCAACAGGCGCCGATGTGCTGGAGGATCTGGCGACAGAACACAAACTGCCGGGCCTCGTGCTCGATTGGCGGCAATTGGCCAAGCTGAAATCCACCTATACCGATGCGCTGCAAACCCATATCAACCCGGAAACCGGGCGGGTGCATACATCCTATTCGCTGGTTGGCGCGGTTACCGGGCGGTTGTCCTCCACTGATCCGAACCTTCAAAACATCCCCGTGCGCAGCGATGAAGGCCGCCGCATCCGTGAGGCGTTTGTGGCCCCCAAAGGTCGGGTGATTGTCAGCCTCGATTACAGCCAGATCGAACTTCGGATTCTGGCCCATGTCGCAGATATTCCCGCGCTGAAACAAGCGTTCAAGGACGGGATTGATATTCATGCGATGACCGCTGCCGAAATGTTCGGCGTGCCGGTCGAAGGCATGGACCCCATGATCCGCCGCCAAGCCAAGGCCATCAACTTTGGCGTGATCTATGGCATTTCCGGCTTTGGCCTTGCCCGCAATCTGCGTATCCCAAGGTCTGAAGCACAGGGCTTTATCGACCGCTATTTTGAACGGTTCCCGGGCATTCGCGAGTATATGGATGCCACGGTGCAATTCGCCAAGGATAAAGGCTATGTCCAAACCCTGTTTGGCCGCAAAATCCATACGCCCGAGATTAACGCCAAAGGCCCTGCCGCAGGCTTTGCCAAACGCGCCGCGATCAACGCCCCGATCCAAGGCACCGCCGCCGATATCATCCGCCGCGCGATGATCCGCATGCCGGATGCTATCCGCGATATCGACGCCAAAATGCTGCTTCAAGTGCATGACGAACTGCTGTTCGAGGTGGCGGAAAATGCCGTGGACCCGTTGATCAAGGCCGCCCGCGGCATTATGGAAGGCGCGGCCCACCCCGCCGTCCATTTGACAGTGCCCATCACCGTCGATGCAGGCAAAGGCGCAAACTGGGCCGAGGCGCATTAATGCCCCTGCCCTTTTTCTGTTCTTAAATATCCCCGTGCGGAGCACGCCCCGCGCGGCCAGCGCAAACCAAATCAGTGGCGCGCAGCACCTCCGTTTCCCAACGGCTCACACCCGATCAATGCGCAGGTGATAGCAATTGTTGCTGGCCGAGCGGACATGCACATAGGCGATACGCGAGTCGGAAAAGCGCGATGCAGCGGCAGCGGATATGTCGGCCAAGCTTACGACGGCCCCCGACCCATAAACGATGCGCCCATCGTCACCATAGCCGCGCAGGATGTAGCTGGGCGAATTCAGGATCTCTGGCACATCCGCCCCGCCCCCTGCCGCACACGCATCGGCACACAGGAAAACCGGGCCAAGCTCGGCATAAGGGTGCAGCGTCGGGAACGGGCGGTGGGCCAGAACCAGCATCGCGCGCCCTGCAGGGATCATCTGCAGGCAATGGCGGCAAGGGTTGCCGTCGCCATCCGATACTTGGCGTTCGGGCATCTGACCGTTCGCATCTGGCCCGCCCGCCTGATAGGCGCGGACGGTGTCGGTGGGGATCGGGGTGAAACGGATTCGCATCTTGGCCTCCTGCTGTGCTGGCACTTTTTTAGGGTACATAACTGATCAAGGGCGACCCGTTTCTTGCGGCTAAAGCGGCCTTACTTGGCAACCATCCGGCCCATCGGGCGACCGCCCAGAATGTGCAGGTGATAGTGCGGCACTTCTTGGACCCCGTTTTCGCCCGCATTCGTAATGGCGCGAAAGCCTTGGCCTGTGTCCAGCGAGACCCCCATCTTTGTGCAAACCGAAGCAGCAGTGCGGTGGAAATCGACAATCTCGGCATCGGACGCAGCAGAGGCGAAATGATCAAAGCTGACATATGGCCCTTTTGGGATCACCAACACATGCACAGGCGCCGAAGGGGCGATGTCGTGGAACGCCAGTGTATGGTCTGTTTCCAACACGGTTTTATTGGGAATTTCCCCACGCAGAATACGGGCAAAAATATTGGTGTCGTCGTAGGTATAGGCCATGTCTTAATCCATAAACAGATAATTGGTTTCCGCAATCTCGCGCGCCTTTTCGATAGTAATATCAAGAAACGCAGCCAAGGCCACGGCATTATCGTTAGACGACGCCGCCTCTCGGATCCGCAACAGATTGCTGAAGTCGGCGTCGCGGATCTTGTCGCTTTCAAACTTCACATCATAGCGGATCGTCGGCAACAGGCGGTCGATAACCTCTTTCGGGGTGCGTTCCCCCGCAAGACCCACGCGGCGGGCATGGCCAACCAGATAGTCATCTGAAAATTCGCAGTCCACTTCAAGCAAGCGCACGGTGGATTTATCGGCCACGAAGTCCTGCATAAGTTCGACATTTGCAGGGTCGATGCAGACGATAAGCGTGTCGGCCTCCCAATAGTCGAACAGCATGCGCACAAGTGCCCGCCGGTGCCGCGTGCGTTTTTCCAGCGTGGATTGGATGCCGCCCAGATCGGGCAAAGGGGTCGAGGCCTCGTTGAACACATAATCCACCGCGGGCAAGTCCGTCACCGTGCGCATCCGGTCGACCAAGCGCTTGGCCACATGCCATTTCTTGCAAATCACCATCAACAAGGTGCGTTCGCGGCCCAGACTGCTTTCGGTTTCCCAAAAACGCGGCGCAAAGCGGCGGCCAATACGGCCCCGCCCTGTCAGAAACTGAAACAAGCTGCGGCCTTCGCTCGAAATCGGGAAATCCACGCCGGTCGCGGCATAAAGTTGGCCCAAACGCGTTTTCAGATCGAGTGCATCAGGCGAAATCTTGCGCGCGAACAGATAATCCTGACTGACCAGAAGGTCATAGTTGTCATTGTAAAATGTCACCGGCATGCCGTAATCGGTGAACATCAGAAAGGTCAGCGTGCGGGCCTGTATCTCATGTTCTGGCACCAGATGGCGCACGAGGGTTTGAAAAAACGTCTCGTCCGGGATCCATGTTGTACTAAAAAACCGCATCACATCACGCCTGCGGTCACAAAACTCTAACAGCACCTCAACAGTGCGGCGACGCAGGCACCACCATTGGCTGCCAATCTGAATTTGCAAATCGACCGGCACCTTGCGGGCCATGCCAAGCCTGTCTTGCAGCGCCATCGAGGCGTAGAAAAGGCGTTTATGGCTGCGTTCGTTGAAATAGTGCCGATAGATCAGCCGCTCTGATTTAATACCGGTCTTGATCCAGTCTGATTTAAAGAAATCAAAGCTTTCGACGTAGTCCACATCGTCGCGGTCCAGCAACGCATGCGCGTATTCTGCCGACTTAATCGGCATGCAATCCCCCGACAGCATGTAAAAATGGGTGGCGCGCGGAAAGGCATGGACGGCGGCGCGCACAGCAAGCAAGGTGGCAGCGACAAGGCTCCATTCGCCCCAGCCGCATTTCAGACGTTTGCGCGCAAAGGTGACATTGGGGTTATCCGAAAGCGCGGCCTTCAACCGATCGAAATCGCTGTTGCGGGACCGTCCATCAAAATGGATCGAGACATAATCGCCCCCTTCGGTCAGCCGCTCGGCCTGCGCAATGATCCCGTCAGGGTCCTTGTGGCTTAACAAAATATAGGCGATTCTTGCCATTTAGGAAACTCTAAGCCCTTTTTTACGCTATTGTTTCCCTAAATAGCTTTATCGGCCATTGAAAAGACAGAGTTTCTTTGCTTTTTAGCTATGAAATCTTTGCATTTGCTGAATATGCGGTGTGAAGGAGTATGGAGGCAGAGGTTTATGGGTTTTCCGGGTACATGGATGACAGAGAGCGAAAGCGTCATCTATCGGGTGGTGCCGAAATGTGCATGTTCGACGATTGGTCAGATCATGTTCTATTCCGATCACGGGCGTTTCTTTGATGGCGACATCCACGATTCGACGGCCGGATTGCACAAATGGGCGCAAGAGGACAGCCAGGCGCTGATCGAACGGACGGTCAAAGCGCAAAAGACTTATGCCTTTACCTGTGTGCGCAATCCTTATACCCGCATCCTGTCGTCGTTTTTCGACAAGATTTGCGGCATCCAACGCAATGGCAAACGGTACCGCGGCAACCTTGTGCCGCTGTTGGTGCAGAAATACGGGATCGAAGTGGGCGGCGATGATGGCAAGCAAGAGTTTGACCAAATCCAAAGCTTTCGGCGGTTCTTGCTGTTCGCGCGTGACACCATTCGCTGGCGCAAACCGATGGACCCCGACATCCATTGGTCGGCGATGTCGGGCCATGTCTCGACTTACATCGCCAATGGCGGGCGCTATGATAAAATCTTTTATACCGAGACGTTTAACGACGGTATGAGGGAGATGCTGGACCATATCAAAACGCCGCATAAGGTGGATTTGAAAAAGATCCCCAAGTTCAACGAGAGCGAAGGGCACGGGCCAACGCGGGCGCATCCGGTCGAAGATTATTTTGACGATTTGTCAAAGCATCTGGTCTGGGAAATCTATAAGCGCGATTTTCAGCTGTTCAAATATGACTTTGAAAATCCAGGGAACAAGCTGCCGATTGGCGAGATTGATCTGGATGAAGTTCACGCCAAGCTGGGCGACTGACAAAGCGGGGGCGTACGCCGCCCCCGCACCCCCTGGGGAGTATTTTCGCAAAGATGAAATCAGTAGGGCCTGGCTTGCGGTATCAAGGCAAGACTGCACTCGTCACAAGGGCCAAAGGCGCAGGCTGAGGGCCCCAGCGGGGCTTGAAGCCTGCGCCCCCTGCGTTTCAGATTACGCTGTGTTGTTTGAACAGGTCCATCAGCTTAGCCTCAGGGCGGGCGCCGATATGGCTAATCACTTCAGAGGCCGCGATATTGCCCATACGGGCGGCGGTTTCCAGATCATGGCCGTTGGTGATGCCCCAGAGGAAAGCGCCTGCAAACAGGTCCCCTGCGCCGGTCGCATCGACAATCTGCGTTGGGATCGCGGGCACGTGCCAATGCTGGCCGCCCGACAGCACATGCGCGCCATTAGACCCATCGGTACATGCCACGATCGCCACGTCCTTGGCCGCCGCCTGCAAGGCTGCATCATAGTCAGTCGTTTGATACATCGACAAAATCTCGGCACGGTTGGCGAACAGCAGGTCCACATCCTCGACGATCATCTTGCAAAACGCATCGCGGTGACGTTCGACACAAAACGCATCGGACAGGGTGATCGACACGCGCCCCCCCGCCCCTTTGCACGCCGCAATCGCATCAGCAAAGGCTTGGTGGCTTTCTGGACCGTCAAAGCGGTAGCCTTCGAGGTAAATCCATTCGGCGTTTGCCATCTGGTCCGCATCGATATCGGCGGGGGTCAGAAATTCGGACCACCCAAGATAGGTGTTCATCGAGCGCTCGCCATCTGGCGTCACAATGACAATACAGCGCCCCGTTTCATGGCCGCCATCCTTGGGTGCCATTTTCGTCTCATACACCGCCCCTTGGGCCCGCAGGTCGTGGGCAAAAATCGCGCCCAGCTGGTCATCCTTGACCTTGCCAACATAGGCGGTGCGCCCGCCCAGATGCGCGATGCCTGCAATCGTGTTGGCCGCTGAGCCGCCCGAGATTTCCTTGGCAGGCCCGATCTGGCCATAAAGTTCCACCGCGCGGCTCATATCAATCAGCTGCATGATGCCTTTGCCGATGCCGTTAGCGTCCAAAAACGCATCATCTGCGTTGGACAGCACATCGACCATAGCATTGCCGATACCGACGACTTGGAACTTTTTCATATCGTTTTATCCTCATAAGGGCAGAGATCGCGGATCGGGCAGATGCCGCATTTGGGTTTGCGCGCGATACAGATATAACGCCCGTGCAAGATTAGCCAGTGATGTGCATGCTGTTGAAATTCTGCGGGAATATGGTCCTCGATCGCGCGTTCGACCACGTCGACATCACGGCCGGGGCAAATGCCAGTCCGGTTGCCGATGCGAAAGATATGCGTGTCAACGGCCTGCGCAGGCATATGGAACCACATGTTCAGCACAACATTGGCGGTTTTGCGCCCCACGCCGGGCAAAGATTGCAGCGCGGCACGGCTGGATGGCACCTCTCCGCCGTAATCGGCCACCAATATCTCGGCCATTTTCATCACGTTCTTGGCCTTGTTGCGATACAGGCCGATGGTTTTGATGGCCTCGGTCAGCGCCTCAAGCCCCAAATCCAGCATCTTTTGCGGGGTATCCACTGTGGCAAACAAGGGCCGTGTGGCCTTATTCACGCCGGCATCGGTAGATTGCGCCGATAGCGCCACCGCCACCAGCAATGTATAGGCGTTGGTGTGGAAAAGCTCGCCTTTCGGTTCCGGCTCTAACGCCTGAAACCGAGTGAAAATTGCGTGCATCGTTTGATAGTCAAGCTGCTTTGCCATGCCCACCGCTATGCCCAAGTTAGCGCCATGCTGCAAGCCTTATGGGGCTGGATTTGCGCAGGAAACGGGTCGCATATGGCCCCGCGCGGCGCTAGGGTTGGGGCAAGTGAAGGAGGCGGCCATGCCCAATGATCTGAGCGACGGATACCATTTCAACGTAATGCGCCGCGCGATTGATGCGATCGACGCACAAGATGGCCCTGTGTCATTGGAAGAGCTGGCCGCGCAAATGGGGATGAGCCCCGCGCATTTTCAGCGGCTGTTTTCGCAATGGGTTGGCGTGTCGCCAAAACGCTATCAGCAATACCTGACGCTGGACCACGCGCGCCGTCTGCTGGCCGACCGCTTTACCGTGCTGGAAACCAGCCTTGCTACCAATCTGTCGGGGGCTGGCCGCTTGCATGACCTGTTCTTGCGCTGGGAGGCGATGAGCCCGGGCGACTATGCGCTTGGCGGGGCGGGGTTGACGATTGCGTGGGGATGGTTTGACAGTCCCTTTGGCCCTGCCCTTGTGATGGGCACGGATCGGGGCATTTGCGGCATCGGCTTTGCGTCTGAAACCACCGAAGCGGCGGCAATGGAGGATTTGACAACACGCTGGCCGCAAGCCCGCTTTGTCGAAGATGCCGCACGGCTTGCGCCTTGGGTAAAAACCGCCTTTGGGGCAACGGCGACCCATGACAAGGCCCCGCTTTATCTGATCGGCGCACCGTTCCAGATTAAAGTGTGGGAGGCGTTGATGCGCATTCCGTCAGGCCATGTCACAACCTATTCCGAGATTGCCGCAGCGATCGGTCATCCCCGCGCTGTGCGGGCCGTGGGTACAGCCGTAGGGCGCAACCCTGTAAGCTGGCTGATCCCCTGCCACCGTGCCTTGCGCAAATCGGGGGCGCTGGGGGGGTATCATTGGGGGCTGCCGGTCAAACGCGCCCTCTTGGCATGGGAAAGCGCGCGTGCCGATCACGAGGCCGCGCGCTGATTGGCCAAATTCCGCCGAAGTCACGGGCAATTCAGGTGCATGCCCACGCATTGCGGTGTATGAAGAATTGCGCCCACAGTGGATGCCAATGATATAAGGCTGAGAGATGACCATGAAAACACCAATGATCCTGCTGACGCTGGGTGCCATGACCTTGGCCGGTTGCGTCGTGCCCGCTGCCACCGAAGACAATCGCCGCACCCAAACCGGGGTTGTGGCCGGTGCGCTGCTGGGTGGTGCTTTGGGTGCCACGTCAAATGGCGATGACAAATTGCTGAAAACCGTTGTCGGCGCAGGTATCGGTGCCGCGATTGGTGGGGCGATTGGGGCAACGCTGGATCAGCAAGCCGCCGATTTGCGCAACTCCATCGGCGACAACCGCGTTAGCGTGACCAACACTGGGTCCGAGCTGATCGTAAACCTGCCGCAGGACATTTTGTTTGCCACTGACAGCGCCACGCTGCGCGGCGACTTGACCCAGGATTTGCAAGCCGTGGCCCGCAGCTTGTTGAACTATCCAAACTCGACCGTGCAGGTTGTTGGCCATACCGACAACACAGGTTCGGCTGCATATAACCAAAATCTGTCGCAGCGCCGCGCCCAATCTGTGGCGAGCGTTTTGCAGGCCAATGGTGTACCCGGCGGCCGCATTCAGGCCTTTGGTCGGGGTGAGGACCAGCCCATCGCTTCGAACCTGTCCGAGGCAGGCCGCGCGCAAAACCGCCGTGTCGAGATTATCATTCGCCCGAACTGAGCCTTGGCGCATGACTATGAAGGGGTGGGGTTTTCCACCCCTTTTTTTGTTACCCGCATCGAAGCTGTCGAAAGGGCATTGAGACTTTGCCCGCCTGGTCATAGAATTTGACCAATACATGCTTGGAGCGCGCCATGCCGTTTGAACCTGTCCAATCTGAAAAGCTGTCCGCTGCCGTCGTTCGCCAGATTGAGCAATTGATTTTGCGTGGCATCTTGCGCCCGGGTGACAGGCTGCCATCAGAACGCGAATTGGCAGAGCGGATGGGCGTATCGCGACCCAGCCTGCGCGACGCGATTGCCGATTTGCAAGACCGCGGATTGCTGGACAGCCGCCCCGGGTCAGGGGTTTTTGTGGCCGAGGTTTTGGGATCGGCCTTTTCCGAGGCGCTGACAAAGCTGTTTTCCCAGCACGAAGAGGCGGTGTTCGACTACCTAGCCTTTCGCCGCGATATGGAGGGACTTACTGCCGAGCGTGCCGCGAAACTGGGGTCTGATACTGACCTGAAAGTTATTGACGCAATTTTCGCAAAGATGGAGACAGCCCATGGCAAACGTGCGTCAGCCGATGAGGCGGAATTGGACGCGGCCTTTCACATGGCGATTATCGAAGCCAGCCACAATGTGATTATGCTGCATATGATGCGGTCGATGTATGACCTGTTGAAACAGGGCGTATTTTACAATCGCCAAGTGATGTTTCGCAACAAATCCATCCGGACCGTGTTGCTGGACCAGCACCGCGCCATAAACACGGCCTTGCAGGCCCGCGACCCAGCGGCGGCGCGTGATGCGGTGAATGCCCATCTGGATTTTGTGGAAGTGGCGTTGGCCGATCAGCTTAAGGCCGAAAAGAACGAGGCGATTGCCCAACAGCGGTATCAACACGAAGTGTCGCGCTAACGTAAGCGCCTAAGGCATAAAAAAACCCGGCATGTTCTGCCGGGTCTTAGGCATTTTACACCACCAAACGGGGGTCAGTGCATCTTGGCGCCAACCTGCTTGATAGCCTCATCAATCGAGGCAGAGGCCGTTGCAGCCGTTGCCTGCTTGGCCAGCACATCACCCGCTGCGGCAACTGCAATCGCGACGGCCTGTTCCCGAACCGCACGCACAGCACCTGCTTCGGCCGATGCAATCCGCTCTTCGGCTGCGGCCACGCGGCGCGCGATCGAATTGGCCAGATCAGCTTTGGCTTGAACAGCCGCCGCATTTGCTTCGTCCGTAGCAGAGGCGACGATACGGTCGGCCTGCTCTTGGACTTCTTTCTTTTTCCGCTCGTAGCTGGCCAAAATGGCCTTGGCTTCTTCGCGCAAAGCACGCGCCTCGTCTAGATCAGCTTTGATCTGCTCGGCGCGCTTGTCCAGCATCCCTGTCAACATACCGGGCACGCCAAACTTTAGCAGCACGGCGATGAACAGCAGGAAGGCAATCGTCACAATAAAGTTCGTGTTGGCAAGCGAAAAGAACGGGCCTGTCGCGGCCAGTGCAGGGGTCGCAATCACGCTTGCCAAAAGGATCAGCTTTTTCATGGCATTATCCTTTCAAACGGGCGGAAACCGCCGCTGTAATGGACCGAGCATCCGCAGCCCCACCCAAAGCCGAAACCAGCTCCTTGGCAGTATCTTTGGCCACTTCGGTCACGCTTTCAATTGAGTTGGCCCGGATCTCGGCAATTCGCTGTTCGGAAACGGCGGTTTTAGCCTCGATGTCAGCATCGGCTTTGGCGGTGGCCTTGGCCAAATCAGCCTCAATTTCGGCGCGTGCCGCTGCGACAATCTTAGCCGCTTCGGTACGCGCTGTCGCGAGTGCTTTGTTATAAGCCGCTTCTGCCTCGGTCGCTTTTTGCTTCAACTCTTCGGCTGCGGCGAGATCATTGGTGATCGTGCCACGGCGTTCTGCCAAAACGGCGCTGATCCGGGGCAATGCGACCCGAGTCAGGATAAGGTAGATTGCGACCAAAGTGACCAAAAGCCAGAAAATCTGGTTCGGCCAGGTCGTGATGTCAAGCTGTGGCATCCCCCCCGAAGCTGCGGCCTCGTGGCCTGCGGCTGCGTGGGTTACTGCGCCAGCGTCCTGCGCTTCAGTCGCCATATCGTTTCTCCAGCATTCTCAAGACGAGGCCGGGCACAGATTTGCGCGCCCGGCCGAACTGTCAGAAAGCGTGGATCAGACCGCGAACATCAACAGCAGAGCTATCAGGAACGAGAAGATCCCCAATGCTTCGGCAAACGCGATGCCGACGAAGAGGTTTGCCGTCTGGCTTGCTGCTGCCGAAGGGTTGCGCAATGCGCCTGCAAGGAAGTTCCCTGCAATGTTGCCCACGCCGATACCAGCGCCGCCAAGACCGAACGCGGCCAGACCTGCACCGATGTATTTACCCATTTCTGCGATATCGCCTTCCATAGCTTTTGCTCCTTATGGAATTATAGATTGGTTGGTTGGTTAAAAGACTTTAGTGATGCGCGCCGCCAACAGCGTCCCGCAGGTACACACAAGTCAGGATGGTAAAGACGTAGGCCTGCACGCAGGCTACCAGCAGTTCCAGCGCATAAATCGCTGTCACTGCGCCGACAATAACAGGCGACGCAACAGCAAGTGTTGCAAAGCCTGCGATAACCTTGATTACCGCGTGACCCGCCATCAAATTCCCCGCCAAACGGATGGAGTGGGATACAGGGCGCACGAAGTAAGAGATAATTTCGATCACTGCCAGAACCGGGCGGATCACCAACGGAGCGGATGCGACCCAGAACATACCGAGAAAACCGATACCATTCTTGACAAAACCCAGAACCGTCACCCCCACGAACACCAGCATCGCCAACGTCAGGGTAACAGCCACATGGCTTGTCGTGGTAAAGGACATCGGCAACAGGCCGAGCAAGTTCGAGAACAAGATGAACAGGAACAGCGTCATTACATAAGGGAAATACTTGACCCCCTCATGGCCCGTAACTTCTTCAACCATGTTATAGATGAAACCATACAACAATTCGGCAACTGACTGGCTGCGCGATGGTACAATCGCACGCCGACGCGTGCCCAAAACCAGCAGGGCTGCGATCACAACAACCGCAACCGCCATCCACATGGTCACATTGGTCACGGTGTACCAGGCAATATGGTCGCCGCCGAACAACGGCTTGACGATAAACTGGCCCATCGGATCGATGTGGAACCCGGTGCTTGCTTCTTCAGACATCGTCGCCCCTGTCGTTACCGGGGCGCTTGTCCCCGCTTGGTTGGTTCGGCTCGATGGCCATGGTTTGTGCGGTCCGTAACATTGTTCGCACACCAGCCACAAAACCAAGCAGGACAAAGATCACCAGAAAGACGGGCTGCGTGTCGAACGCATAGTCCAACCCAAACCCAATCGACAGGCCCAGCAACATGCCAGACACCAGTTCGATCACCATCCTCCAAGCCATCTCGCCCTGCGAGAATGCTTTTCCACTCTCAGTGCGCGCGGCGACAGGCTTGCCTTTTACTTGCGCGATCCGTGCCTCCAGGGCCTTCAATCGCGCTGCGTCAGGTTCGTCTGTCATCACAAAGATGCCCCTTGAACAGTCTTGGACTAATTACGCAGGCGCGCAGCCCGAGTCAAGCGAGCGATGCAAAAGAAAAATTAACACAACACTTTGATTAATAAACATTTTTTATTTTTTTGCTGCGTGTTTGCATCGGGTCTGTTGCCGCCAACCCCAAATTCACGCATTTTGGCATATTCAACCATTCAGTTGACGATTACCCAGCGCCATTGCACAACATCCCCTATGGCCCACACACTCGACATCATCTTCGCCGCCCTGTCAGACCCGACCCGCCGCGCGATTCTGTCGATGCTGCTCGAAGATGACATGGCCGTCACCGATGTCGCCGCCCCCTTCACCACCTCACTGGCTGCGATTTCAAAACATCTGCAAGTGCTGGCCGATGCGGGCCTGATCAGTCAGGAAAAGCGCGGGCGGGTGAAATGGTGCAAGCTGGAACCCGATGCCCTGCGCGCGGCAACCGTGTGGATGCAAGGGTTCGGACAGTTTGAACCTGTCAATCTGGATGCCTTTGAACGGTTCCTAGAAAGCGAACTGAACGACACCATCCAAGCCCCCTGACCCGCATTCTTTTCGGCAAAAATATCCTCGGGGGGGGGAAGGTTTTGCCAATCTGGCAAAACCGGATTGGGGGGCAGACAGCCCCCCGCCCTGTCAACCACACAGCCTTTGCATCAAAGTTGCGGTAAACCGCTTGGTCCCAGCGCCTTGCTGCCACATTTGTGCCCTGATCTGGCGCGAATTTGGACAGACCAACGCAGCCAAAGGATACTTGCCATGACAACCGCCCGCGCCCTGATCACCGACCGTCGCCGCCGCGAAGCCCAGATAGGGGACAGTTTCATGAACCGTTTGCTGCGGTTGGATCGTAACCGCGCGGCACTTTTGCCCAGCCTTGTTTTGTTTAAAAGTCGATCGAAACGCCGGGCAGCCTGAGTTCGGCTATCAAGTCGCGCAATTCTTGCCGTGCGGCAAGGTTCGACATGTTCAACTGATCCACGCCAGTATCCTTCAGGTCCAGCAAGGTCAGCCCGCGCGGAAACAATTCACGAAAAATAACCCGCTCGGAAAATCCAGGCGCCACACGAAACCCGATACGGCGCGCAAGGTCTTCTAGCGCCGCACCGACCTTTTTCTTGTTGTGCATCTGCTGCGCACCCAAACGGTTACGCACCACAATCCAGTCAATCGGCCGCAATCCGGCCTGCGCCCGCAACTGCCGCGCCTGCCACACCATTTCGGAATAGATCGACGGGCCCGTTACCTTGCCGGTTTCCGAATCCACCTGTGCCAACAGGTCAAAGTCGATAAAACTGTCATTCAGCGGGGTGATCAGCGTATCGGCAAGGCTGTGGGCGACTTGGCTTAGGCGGGTATGCGAGCCGGGGCAATCGATGATGATAAAATCCGAAACGGCCTCCAGGCCCGTGACCGCAGCCGACAAGCGCGCATCATAAGGGTTTTCGCCCTGCGCTAGGGTCTCGGGCGCGATTTCTGGCAAGGTACGGTAATCTGGTGTTGGCAGTTCAATCCCGATCCGCGCGAGATAGGCCAAACGGTTCTCGATATAGCGGCCAAAGCTGCGCTGACGCAGGTCAAGGTCAAGCGCGCCGACGCGGTGCCCCATCCGGACCAGCGCCGTACCTACATGCATCGAGGTGGTGGATTTGCCCGACCCGCCCTTTTCGTTTCCGACAACGATAATATGCGCCATTGCGTTCCTCTTTACCCCCGCAGTCATAGCCTAGGGGTTTATCTTGGGCTTGTCCGTTTTCCAATGACAATGTGATGCACAAAGGGAAAGGCCCTTTTGGCAAATTTCGAACCTTGTGTTGAAACCGCTACCTGAAATCATTGCTTGCAAGGGGGCAAGACTTGCACAAACCAGACAATTCGCCTTTCAAAACGAAAAACGCCGCCCCCAAAGGGACGGCGCATATCATCTGCAAAGGCAAAAACTTAGAAGCCCAAACCTGCGTACTTGTTCTTGAACTTGGACACGCGGCCGCCGGTATCCATCAGCTTTGCGTTGCCGCCGGTCCAGGCAGGGTGTGCCAGTGGGTCGATATCCAACGACATCTGGTCGCCTTCTTTGCCCCAGGTTGTATAGGTTTGGAACACAGTACCATCCGTCATTTTGACGTTGATCATGTGGTAATCGGGGTGGATTCCATCTCTCATCGGTCCGCTCCTTATGCCTTGGGGGCTTTGTAATTGGTGTCTTCGACGATACGCGCAGATTTACCGCGACGGTCGCGCAGATAGTACAGCTTGGCGCGACGAACGCGGCCACGACGCACGACTTCGATGCTGTCGATGTTGGTCGAATAGAGCGGGAACACACGTTCCACGCCTTCACCGAAGGAGATTTTCCGAACGGTGAACGAAGCCGCCAAAGTGGCGCCCCCACGGCGAGAGATGCAAACGCCCTCATAATTCTGTACGCGCGAACGCGTGCCTTCGGTCACTTTGTAACCGACTTTGATCGTATCACCGGCTTTAAAGTCCGGGATAATCTTGCCGAGTGCGGCGATCTGTTCCGCGTCAAGTTGTGCGAGCAGGTTCATACCTGGTCCTCTCAATTGCTCGTGGTTTGCCCACGAAGATGATGCCGCCCTATTGCTCTTGGTCTTCAATCGGGTCCCTACCGTGCGATGCACAGTAAGCCCGCCAGAGATCAGGCCTGCGTTCCTTTGTTAGCCTTTCGGCCATTGCCTGCCGCCAGTTCGAGATATTCCCGTGATGGCCGGATTGAAGCACTTCCGGTATCTCAAGCTCGTTCCAAACGGCCGGTTTCGTAAACTGTGGAAACTCCAAAAGCCCGTCCGAAAAGCTTTCCTCTTCGGTGGACGTTTCATTCCCAAGCACGCGCGGTATAAGCCGCACAGTTGCATCTAGCAAGGCCGTTGCGGCAATCTCGCCCCCTGTCAGGACAAAATCGCCCAAAGACACCTCTTCGACGCGGTAATGGTGCAAAACACGCTCGTCCACGCCTTCAAAACGGCCGCACAGCAGGGTCATCCCCTTGGCGGCAGAGAATCGGCGCGCCATCGCTTGGTCAAAGGGTTTGCCGCGGGGCGACAGGTAAATCACGGGCCATTCGGCACGGTCCGGCGTGCCCTCGGCCGCGTGGTCCAAGGCGGCTGCCACCACATCGGCGCGCAGCACCATGCCTGCGCCGCCCCCCGCTGGCGTGTCATCGACATTCTTATGTTTGCCAATACCAAACTGGCGCAGATCAATCGTTTCCAGTGCCCAAAGGCCAAGGTCCAGCGCCTTGCCCGTAAGCGACAGGCCCAAAACGCCCGGAAAAGCATCGGGGAACAAGGTGATAATTTTGGCGCGCCATGCCCCTGCAACGCGCAAATCGCCCATCAGGTCGCGCGGCTTCAGGCTGGCCTGCACAGAAATGCGGCCATGCGACTTTTGCTTTGGGGCTGGGGTGTCATCATTAGTCATGCGCGCTGTGTATCCGGTTCACGACCTGCCGAAAAGGGGGCTAGACACGGCAATTCATCACGGCTTCTAGTCGCGGGGGGCCTGCGCTACAATTTCGGCCTGCAAGGCCGTGATCGCGGTTATCGCAGCCGGAAGGCGGATGCGCAGTGCTTCTAAAAAGCCCATATCCGGGCATTGATCCCACATATCTTGGTCGCGGCGCAGGGCTGTTATCAGACGCTCGGACATACGCGCGATCAGGTCGGGTTCGCCGGCCAGCGCATCCATCGCCCGCATGGGAATGCGGTGCTTTGCAATACGGTCCACGCAGGCCGCGTCAGACGCCATAAGCATCAGCGCGCGTTTGCCTGCGACCGATGCCTCTTGGCTTTGGACACGGGCCAGCAACACGTCAAATGTCACGCTTTCATCAACAAGCGCGCGCAGGGCCGATAGATGGCTTTCCAGCTCGGCCTCGGTCACGTCATCGGACAAACCGTTCAACGGGGCCGTTACGGCCTCGGCATATGCGCGGTCGCCGCCTTGCATGGCAGCACCGTCTTCAATCTTTGCCAATGAATCATCCAGCAGCTTCTCCATCGCATCCGCTTTCCACGGATCCCAGATCAGGCGGGCAATCGGGATGGCCAGAAAGGATACGCCGATTGGCAGCATCAAAGGAATGCTTGGCAAACTGCCCAAAACGCCACCAATGCCGCGGCCAACCCCAAACAGCACGAGGACGAGAAGCAGTTGCACCGCCATGCGCGCTGAAATGGCAATCAAAGACTCGGAACGGGTCCAGTCTGCCAAGGTTTTCGGAAACTCTTGCGGGCGCACAATCACCAACCACAATAGAAAAATGCCTGCAAATACAGGAACAACGGCCCAACCAGCGCCGCTGAGCCCAGCAAGAAGCGGGCCGAAATACAAAAGCGCTGTCGCACCTTTCAACAGTCGTGACCGATTGTGCACCCCACGCCCCCGCATTAACTTTGCGTTAAGGTTTACCCGACACGGGGCGTTAGTCTAGCCCTTCTGGCATATTGATCACGATCCGTTGCGACGAAAGATCAACAGTTGGCACGGTGGCCAGCGTAAAGGGCAGCAACACCGATGTCGCGCCAGCGCCGCCGACTTCCAGCAGATCACCCGCGCCGTGGTTGTGAACAGCAATCACTTTGCCCAGCAAAACACCGCCGGTATCACGGGCCTCTAGCCCGATCAGATCGGCGTGATAAAATTCGTCATCGGGCAGGTTTGGCAGCTTGTCACGGCTTACATAGAGGCTGGTGCCGCGCAGGGCGTCGGCCTCTTCTTTGGTGTCCACACCCGTCAGGCGCGCACCAAGCCCCCCCGCCACAGGGCGCGTCAGGGTGATTTTAAAGCTGCGCTTGCCGTCTTCGGTGAACAGCGGGCCGTAATCCGCAATCGCAGTGGGATCGGCGCAAAAGCTTTTCAGCCGCACCTCGCCCTTCACACCGAAAGAGCCGGAAATGGCCCCCACACACAGCCGGTTTTCAAGGTCAGGACTTGCCATTATCGCCGCTCCACAAACAGTGCGGGGCTGCGTTTTTCCCAGCCTGCACGTTCCAATTCAGGGGTTTTTTCTTCGGTTTCGGGCCAGCCGACACATAGGTATCCGATCAACCGCCAGTCGCTTGGCACGTCCAAATCGCGGGTCAGTTGCACGGGGTCAAGGATCGACACCCAGCCAATCCCCAAGCCTTCGGCGCGGGCGGCCAACCAGAACAAAGTGATTGCGCCGACGACGGAATAGGCCCGCGTTTCGGGCATGGATGCCGCCCCAAGGTTTGACCCTTTGGCCGTGCCATCATCCGAAAACACGGCCAGATGCACCGGCGCCTCACGCATGCCAGACAGTTTCAAGCCTGCATAAAGTTTAGCTTTTTCAGTGCCATAACCTGCCAATGCCTCAGCATTTGAGACCTCGTAATTGGCAAGGGCTTTGGCGCGGGCGGCGTCACTTTCGACAGAAATTACCCGCCACGGTTCGGACAGGCCCACCGATGGGGCCAGCATGAACGCAGAAAGGCAGCGGTCCAAAACCGCTGCCTCAACTGCGTCGGTGCGAAAGCGGCGCACATCGCGCCGCCAGCGCATCAGATCGCGTAACTCGGCCTGAAAGGCCTTGTTGTACTGGCCTTGCACGGGGTTACCTTACACGGGCCGTGCCGATTATTCAGCGTCAGCCGCAGCTTCTACCGCTGCTTCTGCCGGGGCTTCAACCGGAGCTGGGGCTGCTGCACGAGCGGCCTTTTTCGCGGTCAATTCAGCCATACGCTTGCCAGGAACAGCCGCTTTCGGGTTGTTGCGGACTTTCTTTTCGCGCAGGCCAGCGGCCTCAAGAAAACGGGCAACACGGTCGGTTGGCTGTGCGCCTTGGCCCAACCAGTACTGAACGCGCTCGGCGTTCATTTTTACGCGGTCTTCGGAATCCTTGGCCAACAATGGGTTGTAAGTGCCCAATTTCTCAAGGAAACGGCCATCGCGCGGCATACGGCTGTCGGTGGCTACGATCGAATAGTGAGGGCGCTTTTTGGAACCACCACGGGCAAGACGGATTTTCATGGACATAGTATAGTCTCCTTAATTTTGGGTAGGGTGGGTGAAACCCACCGTTGTTGGTTATTTCTGCAGTTGTTCGTGATGCCTGATGACTTCGGAAATGATGAAGGTCAGGAATTTCTTGGCAAATTCGGGGTCAAGATCGGCCTCTTTTGACAGCCATTCCAACCGCTCGATCTGGCGGGCCTCGCGGCTGGGGTCAGATGCAGGCAGGTCATGTTCGGCTTTCAACTTGCCCACGGCTTGGGTTTGTTTGAACCGCTCGGCAAGGGTATACACAAGGATCGCATCCAGCCGGTCAATGCTGTCGCGGTGGTCCTTTAGCAAGGCCGCCGCACGGGTTGCGTCAGTGGTCATTGGGCGCGTCCTTGGGCCAAAAGGGGCGTATGTTTTGCGTATGCCAACCGTATGCCATTCGTACATACGTATGTCGGGCGCGGCGAAGCGGAGAGGGTGCAGATCTGCGTCATTTCTTTTTCATCAACCCCGACAGGCCAGAGGGCAACGACATGCCGCCACCCATGCCCGGAAATCCGCCCCGCCCCATGCCGAGGCCCTGCTTCATCCCACGCGCGGCTTCTTCCATCTGTTCGGGTGTCATGCTTGATGGGTCGGGCATGCCTTTGCCGCCCATCATCTGCTTGATGGCGGCTTTCATCGCGCCACCCTTGCCCATCTTTTTCATCATATCGGCCATTTGCTTGTGCTGTTTCAGCAAACGGTTCAATTCCTGCACTTCCAAACCAGCGCCCGCTGCGATCCGCTTTTTGCGGGATGCGGCCAGCAAATCGGGATTGGCGCGTTCCTTCTTGGTCATGGAATTGATCAGCGCGATCTGGCGTTTCAGCATGGTATCGTCAAAACCCGCCGCCTCGGCTTGTTTCGCCATCTTGCCCATGCCCGGCATCATGCCCATCAGGCCCTGCATGCCGCCCATTTTCATCATCTGTTCAAGCTGACCCTTAAGGTCGTTCATGTTGAACAGCCCTTTGGCAAAACGCTTGGCCATGCGTTCGGCAGCTTCGGCCTCAAAGGTTTCCTGTGCCTTTTCGACCAGCGCCACGATGTCGCCCATGCCAAGGATTCGGCCTGCGACACGTTCGGCTTCAAAGGTTTCGAGCGCGTCCAGCTTTTCGCCAAGGCCGACAAAGCGGATCGGTTTGCCCGTGACGGCGCGCATTGACAGCGCCGCACCGCCGCGACCGTCGCCGTCCATCCGTGTCAGGACAACGCCGGAAATGCCGACCTTGCCATCAAACTCGGTGGCCACGTTCACGGCATCTTGGCCCGTCAGGCCATCGACGACCAACAGGGTTTCACGCGGTTGGGCAATATCGCGGACCGCTTGGATTTCGTCCATCAACACTTGGTCGATGTGCAAACGCCCTGCGGTATCAAGGAACACGATGTCATAGCCGCCCATCGACGCTTGGGTCTTGGCGCGCTTGGCGATTTGCACCGCCGACTCGCCCTTGACGATCGGCAAGCTGTCAACGCCGACCTGCGCGGCCAAAATCTGCAACTGTTCCATAGCGGCAGGACGGTTGGTATCCAGCGAGGCGAGCAGCACCCGCTTGCCCATCCGGTCCTTGAACCGCTTGGCCAGTTTGGCCGTGGTCGTGGTTTTGCCCGAGCCTTGCAAACCGACCATCAGAATGGTCGCAGGCGGGTTGTCGATTTTCAGCGCTTCGGGTTCTTCGTCGCCCGCCAGAACCTTTATCAACTCGTCATGAACGATTTTCACGACCTGCTGGCCCGGTGTGACCGATTTGGTCACTTGCTGGCCCGTGGCCTTGACCTGCACGCGTTTTACAAAGTCGCGGGCCACAGCCAGCGAGACGTCCGCCTCGAGCAGTGCCACGCGCACTTCGCGCAGGGCGGTTTCGACATCGGCGTCCGACAGGGCACCTTGCTTGGTCAGCCGGTCAAAAACACCGCCAAGGCGTTCTGATAGGTTCTCGAACATGGGCTGCCTCCGTCAGGGCTGTTGCAAGATGCCGATATGGGGATCGGCGGCGAATTTGCCAATGCAAGGCGGCACCCGTGGGCGCAGCGCGCTGACGGATGGCGATCCCGGCAAAAGCCTTGGGACCGGAAGCGATTAACTTCCGGGAATTGTGGGGCTGATAGGCCCAAGCGGCGGCAGAGTCAAGGCCAGTGCGCGGCACAGGCGGCCAAAAGCCATTTGCGCCACAGCATTGCTATAACGACATTAAATGGCTTTTCCCATGCAGGACAAGCGGATACCGTAGCGAAAACGTCCAAAACGGGCTGGATTGATACGGGGGCGTCAAATGGACAATTGGGACGAGATAAAGACCGCCTATCAGGTGGCGCGCATGGGCACCGTTTCGGGCGCGGCAGATGTGTTGGGCGTGCATCATGCCACGGTGATCCGCCATATCGACAGTTTGGAAAAGCGGTTGGGCGAAAAGCTGTTTCAACGCCACGCGCGGGGCTATACCGCGACCGAGGCGGGGCGCGATCTGTTGGCCGTGGCGCAATCCACCGAAGATCAGTTTGCCCAGCTTGCCAACCGCATCAGAGGGCATGGCGAAACGGTGACGGGCGAATTGGTGATCACGTCGATTGCCGATATCAGCCGCCAATTGTCGGGGGTGATGGTCAAGTTTCAGGCGCAATACCCCAACTTGGTTGTGCGGTTTTTGACGGGTCAGCGCCTGTTTCGCCTTGATTTTGGCGAGGCGCATGTGGCTGTGCGGGCGGGGGCTGCCCCGTCCGAGCCGGATTATGTGGTGCAACCGTTTCTGGTTTTGCATCACGGGCTGTATGCGGCCCCGTCCTATGCGGCGGCCCATGGTTTGCCCAAGAAAGATGCCGAGCTGCCCGATCACCGATTTGTGGTGAATGATGATGCGGAAAGCCGCGCGCCGTTTTACCATTGGTTGCGGAATTTGGTCCCGCCCGAGGCGCTGAGCTTTCGCGCGGCCGAGCCTGCGCCGATTTATGATGCGATCAGTTCGGGTGCAGGCCTTGGGTTTATGTCGCGCATTGCGGCGGCCCATTACCCCGATTTGATTGAAGTGATGCCGCCGCGGCCGGAATGGTCGGCGAACCTGTGGCTGGTGACGCATGTAGACTTGCACCGCACGCTGAAAGTGCAGCGCTTTTTGGCCTGTTTGAAAGAGGCGGCTGTGGAATGGCAAACCCTGTAACGCATTTTGACCGGCGCGAAGGGTTGCGCGGGCATTTGGCGATGCTTTCGTTTTCGGCGCTGGTTGCAGGGTCGTTTTCGCTGGGATCGATGGCCGCGCCCTTTGTGGACCCCGCCGCATTGACCACGCTGCGCTTTGTTTTTGCGGGGCTGATTGTGGGGGTGGCGGCGCTGGCGACCACGGGGATCAAGCGCAGCGCCTTTGCGGCCCCTTGGCGCTATCTGGTGCTGGGCGCGTTGTTGGCGCTGTATTTCGTGTTGATGTTTGAAGGGCTGAAAACGGCGGCCCCAGTATCGGCGGCGGCTGTGTTCACGCTGACGCCGGTGATGGCGGCGGGGTTTGGCTGGCTTTTGCTGCGCCAGATCACCACCGCGCGGATGGGCGTTGCGCTTGCCATCGGGGCTGCGGGCGCGGCTTGGGTGATTTTCCGCGCCGATTGGCAGGCCTTGCGCAATTTCCACATCGGGCGGGGTGAGATGATTTATTTCTGGGGCTGCGCGTCGCACGCCCTTTATGCGCCGATGGTGCGCAAGTTGAACCGCGGCGAGCCTGCCGTGGTGTTCAGTTTCGGGATGATGGTCGCGGGGACGGTTATTTTGGCCCTGTGGTCTTGGCCTGCGATATTGGCGACCGATTGGGCCGCAATGCCGCGCATTGTGTGGATAACGCTGGCCTATGTGTCCATCGCGTCCAGTGCGATGACGTTTGTTTTGCTGCAATATGCCAGCCTGCGCCTGCCTGCGGCCAAGGTGATGGCCTATACCTATTTAACGCCGTGCTGGGTGATTTTGTGGGAAATCGCGCTTGGGCGTGGCCTGCCGCCGTTGGGAATATTGGCCGGTGTAGTGATGACCATCGGGGCGCTGTATTTACTGCTGGAGGATTAGCGTTCCGTCCCTTGCCGCATGCGTTTTTCCAAATGGCGCAGGGCCAGCGACAAGGTGATGGTCATCGTCAGGTAAATCAGCGCGACCACGTTATAGGTTTCAAAATACTTGAAATTGCCCGCCGCCGTGACCTTGCCCAATTGGGTGATGTCGGTGACGCCCAACACCGATACAAGGCTGCTGTCTTTCACCATTGCAACAAAATCATTGCCCAAAGGGGGCAAAATCACCCGAAAACCCTGCGGAAAGACAACAAGCCGGAAGGTGTGCCACCGCGACAGGCCCAGCGCCTCGGCCGCTTCGATCTGGCCCTTGTCCACCGAGGCAAGGCCCGCCCGAAACACCTCAGCCAGAAACGCCGAATAGGCGATGGTCAGGGCAATCACCGCGCGCCAGAGCAAGGAAAAATCACGGCTGCGTATGGGGTCAAAGCCCAAATAGGCGGTGGCCCAATTCCAAAAATCGACCAAGGCCGGGGCCAGCACAAAGGCGACATAGAGGAGCAGCACGATGATCGGCACACCGCGCACCACCTCGATATAAAACCGCGCGACCTGCCGGATCACGGCCCAGCGCGACCCAGACGCCACGGCCAGCAACAGCCCCAGACTGGCCGCCATGGAAAACGCCACGACCGTCACCATAATGGTGGTCCAGATGCCCTTGGACAATGTGGTCAGGACTTGGGAATACAGATCATCCGACAGCACACGCCAAAAGAGATAGCTGCCAATCCCGATCAGGATCAGCAGCCACCACGGAAATTCCGGCCTGTCAGGGGCGGGGCGCATTAGCCGCCTGTGTTTGCGTCAACAAACCAGGTTTTGTTCAGGGCATCCAGCGTGCCATCTGCCTTCATCGCGGCAATGGCTGCATTGATAGGCGCCACCAAATCGGACCCTTTGGGGAAGATAAAGCCGAAATCTTCGGCGCCCAGCGTGTCACCAACGATTTTCAGCTTGCCTTCGCTGGCGGCAACATAGCCTGCACCGCCTGTGCTGTCGGTCAACGCAAGGTCTACATCGCCATTGCGCAAGGCTTGGACACCCGCGCCAAAGGTTTCGAACATCTTGATGCGGGGGTTGGCCTCATTCCCGTCCAGCACCTCATACACGCCGACATAAAACGGTGTGGTGCCGGGCTGGGCGGCCATCAGCAGGTCAGGGTTGGCGGCAAAGGTTTTTGCATCGGCAAAGCGTTCTTCATCGCCGCGCACCAGCATGACCATTTCGGACCGCATGTAAGAATCGGAAAAATCGACCTTTTCGCGGCGATCTTCGCGGATGGTGATGCCGGTCATGCCCATATCAAACTGGCCTTCGGATACCGCAGGGATCATCGCATCCCAGCTGATATTTTCGTAAGTTACCTTCAGGTTCAACCGCTTGGCGATTTCGGCCACCGCGTCATATTCCCACCCCACGGCCACGCCATCCTTGACAAATTGCAGCGGCGGATAGGCGTTTTCGGTCACTACGGTGATGTCCTTGCCCGCCATATCGGGCAGGTCAGCGGCGAATGCAGGGGCGGACAACAGGGCGACAAGGCCAAGTGCGGCGGTCAATTTCATCGATCAGGCTCCGGTTTCAAAGGGTTGGGTTTAGGTTAGCTGTGGTTTGGGGAATGTCCAGCGGTTGTAGCGAAAAAGTGCTGCGCTTACAGGGCGGTACCGCCGCCGCAAACCGCGCATCCCTCTCGTTGTTTGGTGGTCATCACCCGTGCATCGGCATAAAGCCCGTCATAGATCATCAGCCGCCCGCGCAAGGTTTGGCCCGCGCCTGTCAGGTGTTTGACCGCCTCCATCGCCATCATCGTACCAATGACACCGGGCAAAGGGGCCGCGACACCGGCCTCGGCACAGGTCGGCACCATTCCGGGGGCGGGGCGGTTGGGAAAGACGCATTCAAAACAGGGGCCGTCGTGGGCGGGATCGTACAGGCTGATTTGCCCTTCCCATTGGGTAATAGCGGCGGCAATCAAGGGTTTACCAGCGGCCACGCACAGGCGGTTGACCAAATAGCGGGTGTCGAAATTATCGGTGCCATCAAGGATCAGGTCATATTCTGCGATCAGCGCACCTGTTTCGGCATCCAGCCGGCGGGCATAGGCGCGCAGGTCCAAAAACGGGTTCAACGCCTGCATCGCCGCCACCGCCGAATGCACTTTGGGCATGCCGATACGGTCGTCGGTGTGGATGACCTGGCGTTGCAGGTTGGAGTTTTCAACGACATCAGGGTCTACCACGCCAATCCGCCCCACGCCCGATGCGGCCAGATACATCAGCGCGGGGCTGCCCAAACCCCCTGCCCCGATGACCAGAACGCTGGCATCCTTCAGCCGCCGCTGCCCTGCCCCGCCAATTTCGCGCAGCATGATGTGGCGGGCATAGCGTTCCAGCTCGACCGGTTTAAACGCGGCGGGGGTGGTGTCAGGTTGCGGCAGTTTGTCAGTAATCCGGCGGCGCAAGGCTTGCAGGCCAAAGCGGTAGGCCAAAACGATGGCGGTGAGTGCGCCAAGCATCAGCCATGCGATGAAATTACCCCCGAACAGGTTGGCTGCCGTGTTGGGTTGCGGGAAGATCGGGGCATGAACGGCGACCAAAAGTGCCCACCAAAACAAGACGAGCGCGATCACCAAAGGCTGGGGCAGAAAGCGGCGGCCAAAAAACAACGCGGCAAAGCCCAAGATCCCGATCATGATCGGCCTGTCGAGCCAAAGCCGCCTGTGCCACGCGCAGTGTCTGACAGGCTGTCTGCCAGCTCAAACCGCGCTTGGACAACGGGGGCGATGATCATTTGGGCAATCCGGTCACCATGCGCGATGGTATAGGGGGCAGCCCCCAGATTGATCAGCGCCACGCCCAAAGGCCCGCGATAATCGCTGTCAATTGTGCCCGGCGTGTTGGGGAGGCTGATTCCGTGTTTCAGCGCAAGGCCCGAGCGGGGCCGGATTTGCACCTCGAACCCTTGGGGAATTTCGATCCGCAGCCCTGTGGCCACGATGATCCGCGCCATTGGGGCCAGCGTGATCCCTGCGCTTCGATCCGATGGGGCAAGGTTTGCGCGAATATCGGCTCCTGCGGCCCCTGATGTCTCATAGCATGGCAGGCCAAGGCTTTGGTCCGCCCAGTCTTCCCACATAAACCGCAAAGTCGGCCCCATAGGCTGTCCCTTATCTTTTTCTGTTCAAAAATATCCCCGCCGGAGGCACCAATGGGGCAACACATCCTAGCCGTTCAAGGCCTGCGCGATCCGGTCCGCCAATCGCTTGGCGACTTCCGCCTTGCTCATCCGTGGCCAGCCGTCTGCACCCGCATCCGATATCACGGTTACGGCGTTTTCTGCCCCGCCCATGATGCCCGTGGCGGGTGACACGTCATTGGCAACGATCCAGTCACAGCCCTTGCGCAACCGTTTAGCAATGGCATGGGCGATGACATCATCGGTTTCGGCGGCAAAGCCTATCACCAAAGCAGGGCGGCCCGTTTTCATCTGCGACACAGTGGCAAGGATGTCGGGGTTTTCGGCAAATTCCAGCGCGGGGGTCTTGCCTGCGCCGTCCTTTTTCATTTTGGACGCGGCGGCGTTGGCCACGCGCCAATCGGCCACGGCCGCGGCAAAGATGGCGCAATCGGCGGGCAAGGCCGCTTGCACTGCTGACAGCATTTGTGCGGCTGTTTCAACATGTTGAACGCTTACACCCGATGGCGGGGCCACGCTGGCAGGGCCAGTGACAAAGGTCACATTCGCTCCCAAATCGCGCAGCGCTGCGGCCAGCGCCGTGCCTTGCGCGCCTGACGATCGGTTGGCGATATAGCGCACCGGGTCAATCGGTTCATGGGTGGGGCCAGAGGTGACCAGAATATTCTTGCCCGCAAGGGGACCGCGCGCAAACCCTGCCTCAATCGCGGCTATTATTTCCAAGGGTTCGGCCATGCGGCCCGGTCCAAACTCACCGCAGGCCATATCACCATCATTCGGGCCGATGAGGCGAATACCATCATCCTGCAGCATGGCCAGATTGCGCTGCGTTGCCGCGTGTTGCCACATCCGCACATTCATCGCAGGCGCAATCAAGACGGGCGTATTGGTGGCCAAAAGGAGGGTTGAGGCAAGATCATCCGCGCGGCCTTGGGCCATTTTCGCCATCAAATCGGCAGTGGCGGGAGCGACGACAATCAGATCGGCCGAGCGCGAGAGTTGGATATGGCCCATCTCGGCCTCATCCGTCAGATCGAACAGATCACGGTAGAGTTTGGAGCCGCTGAGGGCGGAAACGGAGAGCGGGGTCACGAATTGTTCGCCTGCCTTGGTGAGCACAGGTGTCACATCGGCCCCGCGTTCGCGCAGGCGGCGGATCAGGTCAAGCGATTTGAACGCGGCGATCCCGCCGCCGATCACCAGAAGAATACGCTTGCCTGTCAACATGATGGGGTCCGTTCAGAAGGGTTGCACGGCCACCCTAGCGATATTTATGCCAGAGGTGAACGGTGTTTTGCGAGGCCAAGGGACGCGGGGGCTTTGCCCCGCTTGCCTGACGGCAATTTCCCCTTGAAGCGGTTTGCGCGCAATCAAGACCAGACTGCCGATGACGCACAAGGCAAATGGATATTTACCGAACAGAAAAAGAAGTTTGCGGTGACCTAAGGCTTGGCGAAACCCACGCAAGGGTCATCGCGCGGGGTTGGTGGGGTGACGATCCAGACGTCGAAAGGCGCGGATGGGTCGGGAGCGCCTTCGATTTGGCCGATGCTGTAGACCGATGTGTCGGGGGCGGCGATGGCCAGGGCCGCAGGGATGCCGCGGTCACGGTCGGCATGGCCTGACCCTGTAATGACCACAACGGGGCCGCCCGCTTCGGCCAAGGCAGCAAGGGCTGTGCGGGCAAAGGCGGCATCGCGCAGACGTTGAGCTGCAACCATGCCTGCCAGCATTTCAGGCGGCAGAGCGTTACAATGGGCGGTCATTTGATCTGCCTCGCGGGCGGATTGTTCGGCGGCGGGCAATGGGGTTGCAAGGCCGTATAGGCTGGCATCTGGGCCAAAAACCGTGGCGGCGCCTTCAGTTATGGCGCGGCGGACGTCTGATATGTCCAGCGCCGCGCCGTAGAGGTTTGCGGTGCCAGAGGCCGCAAAAATCGGGTGATAGAGGTCGTAATCGGGCCAGCCTGTGCCGTTCCATTGAAGTGCTGCTTCCATTGCGGTGGCATCGGTCCGGTCCGTGCCGCCAACAGCCTTGGCTTGCGATGGGGTCAGCATTTCAAACACGATTGCCGCCGGTTTCCACCGCGCAACAAGGTCTGCTTGGGTCAGGTGGTGGGTTGGATTATCATGGATTTCGCCGAGGATTACGATTTCGGCGGGTGCCGTTGCGGGCAAATCGGCAAGGGTTGTTTTCTGCGCAAACGCCATGTCCCCACAGAGCAGGGACATGGCCGACAGGAAGGAAATCGCTTTGATCATCACAAGAAGTGATGCACCTCACGCGTGCGGGTTTCAAGGCTGCGCTTGAGTTTGGCAAAGGCTGCGGCCTCTAATTGCCGAACACGCTCTTTCGACAGGCCCAGCTCATTGCCCAAGGATTCCAGCGTGCGCCCTTCGTCGCGCAGCTTGCGTTCGGTTACGATAAAGCGTTCGCGCGGGTTCAGGTCAGTCATCGCCTTGACCAACCAGTCGCGCAGATGGGCGCGGTCGTGGCTGTCCTCGACCACCTCAGAAGCCTGCGCCGTATCGTCCTCGAGCGCGTCGATCCATTCGCGGCCTTCATCCTCGGCCGATTGGGTGACATTAAGCGAAAAGTCCGACCCTGCAAGGCGGCCGTCCATCATCTCCACATCATGCACAGGCACACCAATTTCGCTTGCGATCATTGCGCGCAATTGGTGGCCATCAAGGGTTTCACCGCGCTGGTTTGCCTCGCGTTCAATTTTTGCCTGCACGCGGCGCAGGTTGAAGAACAGCGCTTTTTGGCTGCTGGTGGAGCCGGTGCGCACCATCGACCAGTTGCGCATCACATAGTCTTGGATGCTCGCCTTGATCCACCACACGGCATAGGTGGAAAAGCGGACGCCACGGTCGGGGTCAAACTTGTCCGCCGCTTTCATAAGACCCAAAGATGCCTCTTGGATCAGGTCATTCATCGGGGCACCGTAGCGGCGGAATTTCGACGCCATGCTGATGGCAAGCCGCATATAGGCGGTGATCAGGCGGTGTAGGGCTGCCTCATCGCGTTGGTCGCGCCACGCATAGGCAAGGCGCAATTCCGTCTCGGCATCCAAAAGTTCTGCCTTCATCGCTTGGCGCGACATGGTTTGGTCGCTATATCCTGCTTGTGCCATTATACACCCCCAAAGTGCGAACCTGCCAGCGTTGTCGCTGTTTCAATAAGTCATACGCTGGGCTTTACCGATTGGATCAAACCTCGTGACCAAAAATTCACTTATGTCCCTGACGCTGGTGACAGGTGGCGCAAAATCGGGCAAATCGCGGTTTGCCGAAGGGCTGGTCGTGCAGTCTGGCCGCCCGCGCGTCTATATCGCCACGGCACAGATTTGGGATGAGGAGATGCGGGTCAAGGTTGACACGCACCGCGAGGGCCGTGGGCCGAATTGGCAGACGGTTGAGGCACCGCGCGATGTGGGGGCCGCCCTTGCCACGGTTTCGCCCGATGCGGTGGTGTTGCTGGATTGCGCGACGATGTGGCTGACCAATGTGATGCTGGCCGATGGGGATATCGAGGCCGAGGCGGCAGGCATGTTGGCGGCGCTGGCGGCTTGCCCTGCCCCCGTTGTTGTGGTGACGAATGAACTGGGCTGGTCGATTGTGCCCGATAACGCGCTGGCGCGGCGGTTTCAAAATGCCCAAGGGCGGCTGAACCAGCAGCTTGCGGCGCAGGCGGGGCTGGTGGTCGCGGTGATTTCCGGCCTGCCCGTGGTGTTAAAGGGGGCGCTATGACCAGATTTCACAGCACCACGTTTCATTGGGTGCGCCACGGGCCAACCCATGCCAAAACGCTTGTCGGGTGGTCCGATTTGCCCGCCGACCTGTCCGACACCGCCGCCATCGCGCGGCTGTCGGCGCATTTGCCCGATGCGCCTGTGGTGTCGTCCACCTTGATCCGCGCCAGCGCCACGGCCGATGCCATTGTGGCCCAGCGCGCGCGCCTGCCCCATGACCCCGATCTGCGCGAAATTCACTTTGGTGACTGGGAGTTACAGCATTTTACCGAAGTCGCAGACCAAGCCCTGATCCGCCGCTTTTGGGAGGAACCGGGTGCCATCCGCCCGCCCAATGGCGAAAGCTGGGATGTGGTTTGTGGGCGGGTGAACGGGGCCGTTGAACGGCTGATGGGGCATAAGGATATTATCGTCGTCGCCCATTTCGGTGTCATCCTGACTCAGGTCCAACGCGCACTCGGCATCGGCGGGTACGAGGCGTTCAGCCATAAGATCGACAATCTGTCGGTGACTGAAATCACCTTTGACGGTCAATGGTCGGCAGGGCGGATCAATTACATTCCGTGATGGATAGCCGCACAAACCTGCGTTTTCTTATGCAGTTGGGGCCGCTAAACTGCGATCAAACATAAAGGATGCACCCCATGACCTATACCCTTGCCATCGGTGACCGCGGCTATTCCAGCTGGAGCCTGCGCGGCTGGCTGCTGTTTGACGCGTTTGATATTCCCGTCAAAACCCAACGGGCGCAGATGTATACCGATGCGTTCCCCGCGCTTTTGGCCGAATTTGTGCCCGCCCGCAGCGTGCCTGCCCTTAAACTTGCCGATGGCCAAGTCGTCCCTGACACCATTGCCATCGCCGAAGAACTGGCCAGCCGCCACCCCAAGGCAGGGCATTGGCCCAGCGATCCAAGCGCGCGTGCCGTGGCCCGCGCCTTGGTCGCCGAAATGCATGCGGGGTTTGTGGCGCTGCGCAACCATTGCACGATGAACCTGCGGGTCAGCTATTCCGATTGCGCGCCCTCTGCGGCCGTGTTGGCCGATATTGCGCGGCTAGAAACGCTGTTGGTTTGGGCGCGCGCCACCTGCGACCATTCCGGCCCGTGGCTGTGCGGCGCCTACTCTGCGGCGGATGTATTTTATGCCCCCGTGGCCGCGCGGATTGCTGGCTATAACCTCCCCGTCAGCCCCGCTTTGGCCGAATTTGTGGCGGCCCAACTGGCGCATCCGTCGTTCCGGCAATGGCGCGCGATGGGGCTTGTCGATGGCCCTGACCAAGCTGTCTATGCCCGCGACTACCCCACCCGCCCGTGGCCCGGCCCTGTGCCAATGCCCGCGCGTGCCGTGGACAGTGGCCCTTCTGTCAACACCGACTGCCCCTATTCGGGCAAGCCTGTGACGCATTTCATGGAAATGAGCGGGCGCATCTGGGGCTTTTGCAACGCCTTTTGCCGCGATAAAACCGTGGCCGACCCGCAGGCTTGGCCAAAGTTCATGGCGCTCTTTAATTCCTAGAATTGTTCATACTTCCTAAACCATTGCCCCGCTACTGATTAACCAATGTTAACGGGAGTTGGGCAATGGTCGCACGGGCCTTTACAGTGGCCTTTGAAGGGGTCGAGGCGCGAATCGTCGAGGTGCAATGCGCGCTGGCCCCCGGCCTGCCCGCGTTCAGCATCGTGGGCCTGCCCGACAAAGCGGTGTCCGAGGCGCGCGAACGGGTGCGCGCGGCGCTGTCGTCGATGTCCATCGCCCTTCCCTCCAAGCGGATCACCGTTAACCTGTCGCCCGCTGATTTACCCAAGGAAGGGTCGCATTTCGACTTGCCCATCGCTTTGGCCCTGCTTGCCTCGCTGGAAATCATCCCCCGCGATGTCGTTGAAAACACGGTTGCTTTGGGCGAATTGTCGCTTGATGGGCGCTTGGTGCCGGTGATCGGTGCCCTTCCCGCCGCGATGGCGGCAGCCGAGGCAGATCGCAGCCTGCTGTGCCCCCGCGCCTGCGGTGCCGAGGCGGCATGGGTCGGCGCGACCCAAGTCCTCGGGGCCGCGACTTTGGATGAAGTTGTGCGCCATTACACCGGCCAAGCGCCGATCACGCCGTCCGAGGCGGGCGAGGTAAAACCCGAAACCCATGGCCGCGATTTTGCCGATGTGAAGGGGCAGGAACGCGCCAAACGGGCGCTGGAAATTGCGGCAGCAGGGCGGCACCATTTGCTGCTCGTCGGCTCGCCCGGTTCGGGCAAATCCATGCTCGCCGCCCGCTTGCCCAGCATTCTGCCGCCCTTGTCACCCGTAGAAGCCTTGGAAACCTCGATGATCCATTCGCTGGCGGGCTTGCTGTCTGAAGGCGGCATTTCGCGCCAACGCCCGTTTTGCGAACCGCACCATACCGCAAGCATGGCGGCAATCGTTGGCGGCGGGCGCGGCGCAAAACCGGGGCAAATCAGCCTTGCCCATAACGGGGTGCTGTTTATGGACGAATTTCCCGAATTTCCGCGCCCCGTGCTGGAAACCCTGCGCCAACCGATCGAGACGGGTGAAGTGGTGGTTGCCCGCGCCAATGCCCATGTGCGCTATCCCTGCCGGTTCTTGCTGGTTGCCGCAGCAAACCCTTGCAAATGTGGCTATCTGGCAGATCCTGCCCGCGCCTGCGCCCGTGTTCCCGTATGTGGCGAGGATTATCTGGGGCGTATTTCCGGCCCCTTGATGGACCGATTCGATCTGCGGGTCGAGGTGCCGCCTGTGTCCTATACCGACCTTGACTTGCCCAGCACAGGTGAGCGATCCGCCGTCATCGCCGCGCGCGTGGCCGCCGCCCGCGCGGTGCAAACCAAACGCTTTGAAGGGGCCGACGGTATTCGCGTGAACGCCGAAGCCGAAGGCGCGCTGCTGGAAGATATCGCCACGCCCGATGCCGAGGGCAAAGCGTTGCTGACCCGAGTCGCCGAACGCTTTGGCCTTTCGGCGCGTGGCTATCACCGTGTTTTGCGGGTGGCCCGAACCATCGCCGATCTGGACCATTCCACCGATGTCCGCAGCCCGCATGTCGCCGAAGCGGTCAGCTTTCGCCTCGCCTTTGGTCCCAAAGAGAAATAGGCTGCAAAAGGCCTCAGGCCCGCTTGGCCTCAATCACGTCCCAGATTTTGGCGGCCGTGTTGGTGCCGTCAAACCGCTCAAGCTCTTGAATACCGGTGGGCGAGGTCACGTTGATCTCTGTCAACCAATCGCCGATCACATCAATCCCGACAAACACCTGCCCGTTGTCGCGCAAGGTCGGCCCGATCCGCGCGCAAATCTCACGGTCACGCGGCGTTAGCTCAACCTTTTCAGCCCGCCCGCCGACATGCATATTGGACCGCGTTTCCCCCGGTTGCGGGACGCGGTTAATGGCGCCAACCGGCTCTCCATCCACCAAAATCACCCGCTTGTCGCCCTTGGCCACGGCCGGCAAAAACTTCTGCGCGATCAAAGGCTCGCGGTTGATGCCTGAGAACAGCTCATGCAGCGATGACAGGTTGCGATCATCTGGCCCCAAGCGAAACACCCCCGCGCCGCCATTACCGTAAAGCGGTTTGAGGATGATATCACCATGCTCGGCCTTGAACGCGCGGATCGTGGCCAAATCGCGCGCGATCAAGGTTGGCGGGGTCAGATCGGGAAAACGCAACACCAACAGCTTTTCTGGAAAATTGCGCACCCAAAACGGATCATTCACCACCAATGTCTTGGGGTGGATCATATCCAGCAAATGCGTCGTGGTGATATAACCCATATCAAACGGCGGGTCTTGACGCAGCCAGACCACATCAAAATCGGCCAGATCTACCTCGACCTCATCGCCATAGCTGACATGGTTTCCCTTTTCGCGACGCAGCTCAATCGGAAATCCGCGCGCCACAACGCGCCCTTCGCGGTAAGCCAATTTGTCCGGCGTGTAGAAAAACAACGAATGCCCCCGCGCCTGCGCCTCAATGGCAATCCGAAACGTACTATCGGCGTCGATGTTTACGGACCCAATCGGATCCATTTGCAAAGCGACTTTCAGGCTCATGGCGCATCCCTTCATGTGATGCCTTTACTTGCCGCATGGCTTCGCGCCATGCAATCCGTCATCACAGATTGTTTTCACGCGGCAAATGCATTTTCCAAAACCTCGATGCGCCCGTAACTATCAACCAAAGCCACGTCAAACCGGCTTTCCGTCATCTGTCCAGCAGGTTCCCCCGCCAAAAATTCGGAAGCAGACGCATAGATCCGTGCCATTTGCCGGCTGGTCAGGCGCAAAGCAGCCTCTGCATGGGTCGCGGCTTTCTTGACCTCGACAAAAACAATCACAGCCCCGTCACGCATGATCAAATCAATCTCGCCTGATGCACCACGCCACCGCGAAGCCGCCATCACGCGCCCTGCGTCTGCGTAGTGGCGTGCAACGGCGTCTTCGGCGGCAAGTCCGGCCCGATAGGATACCAATCCACTCATGCATCATCCTCCTCGCTCAACCGCAGCGCGCGTTGATACACCTCGCGCCTTGGTAAATTCAGTTCCGACGCCACATCAGCGGCAGCATCTTTCACAGATTTGCCGACCAAATGCGCCCGCAGCCGGTCTTCGATACTGGCATCATCCAATTTCTGCGCCACAGCCCGACCCACCAGAACCACGATTTCACCTTTCACCGCCCGACCGTCAAAGGCCTGAACCAAGTCGCCCAGATTGCCCCGCGTCACCTCTTCGAATCGCTTGGTCAATTCGCGGCACACGACCGCCTCTCTCTCATCCCCCCAGCTTTGCGCCATTTCACCTAAGGTTCGGTTAATGCGTTTGGGTGATTCGTAAAAAATTAGCGTCGCAGGCACGTCGCCCAGTTCGGCAAGCACCTTTGCCCGTGCGCCGGCTTGTGTTGGCAAAAATCCTGCAAACAAGAACCGGTCGCTTGGCAGGCCGGAAACCGTCAGCGCCGCCAGCACCGCCGACGCCCCTGGTGCGGCCAGAACCGTCAATCCTTCGGCAATTGCGGCGCGGCCCAATTGAAACCCGGGGTCGGCAATCAGCGGTGTTCCCGCCTCGGACGCATAGGCCACCGATTTGCCTTCGGCCAAGGCGCGCAGCAGTTTGGGGCGCATAACATCGCCGTTATGATCATGATAAGCAAAGACATGCCGATCGCCCAAAGCAACACCGTGAATCTCCATGAGGTGTTTCAGGGTGCGGGTATCTTCGGCGGCCAGCACATCGGCCTTGGCCAAAATATCGAGGCCCCGCAAGGTGATATCGCGCGCCGCGCCAATCGGGGTCGATACAAAGTACAACCCCGGTGCCAAGGCACGCGGGTCGGGACGGAACGCGCCTGCGCCCTGTGCCACGCCATCTGCATCTGTCCATTCAGAACTCGTCATTCCGGCCCCTTCCAAAGTTTACTTCATTCCCCGAAACGCATAGGGTTAAGCTGTCTGCTGTACCACCGGAATGAGGGACCCGTATGTTGTCGTTTTTAAAATCTGCCCGCAAGTCATTGACATGGGTGGCGGCGGGTGCCGCTGCTTTGGCCCTCTCGGCATGTCAGCCCATTGGCGTCGTCGGAGGCGGAGGGCCTTCGATTAATGCCTCTGCCCCGGTTCCCGTGGCGTTGTTGGTCCCAAGCGGATCTGGCTCGGCAGGCGATGATGTGTTGGCGAAATCCCTTGAGCGCGCCGCAAAACTGGCAATTTCAGACCTTGGCAACGTCAAGATTGACCTAAGGGTCTATAGCACCGGAGGCAAACCCGCAGGCGCACAAGCCGCCGCAATCAAAGCTGTTGATGAGGGCGCGAAAATCATTCTTGGCCCTGTCTTTGCCCAAAACGCCAACGCGGCAGGTGTCGCGGTGGCCGCCCGTGGCGTCAATGTTTTGTCCTTTTCCAACAATACCGACATCGCAGGCGGCAACGTCTTTGTGCTTGGGCCAACCTTTCAAAATACCGCCAACCGGCTGGCGTCTTTTGCAGCCAAGCAAGGCAAGCGGAATATCATGGTCGTAAACGACCGCACGCCTGCGGGTGAGGTCGGGCGGATCGCGATTGAGCGCGGCGTTGCCAATGCGGGTGGCACGGTTGTGGCGCGTGTCGGGTACGAGTTTTCGCAGAACGGCATTGTGAAAGCGGCCCCGGAAATTGCGGCCCAAGTGCGCAGTTCGGGCGCGCAGGCCGTGTTTATGACGGCTGATACAGCAGGCGCGCTGCCGCTGCTTACACAATTGCTGCGCGACAATCGTATTGACCCATCGGTGGCCCAGTTCATTGGCCTGACCCGTTGGGATATTCCAACCGCGACACTGGCGCTGCCGGGTGTGCAGGGGGGCTGGTTTGCCATGCCCGATCCTGCGTTGTTCCAGCAGTTCCAATCGCGTTATCAAGCCGCTTATGGCGAGGCGCCGCACCCGATCGCAGGGCTGGCCTATGATGGCATTGCAGCGATTGGCGCCTTGGTCAAACGCGGCAATGCGAATGCCCTGACGGCACAGGCGCTGACCCAAGGGTCGGGATTTGTCGGCGTGAACGGCATTTTCCGGCTGCGCGGTGATGGCACGAATGAGCGCGGCCTTGCGATTGCGCAGATCCGTAACAGTCAAGTGGTCATCATTGATGCCGCCCCCCGCAGCTTTGGCGGTGCGGGGTTCTGACCTCGCACCCGTTTCAATCGGATAGCCCCTATGCCCCGCACCAAAGCGGCCCAAGACATACCCGCCGGATCTTTGGCGGGTGTGCCTTTTCCCAGCCTGCCCCAGCTTGGGTTTGACGACCTGATCCTGCCGCCGGACCAGATTCTCGGCGCCACGGCGCTGATGGATCAAATCGCTGCTGACATTGCCAATGCAGATGCCGCGGCAGGGCGCGAGGCGCGGGCGATTGCGGTGCAGCACCTTGCAGCGGCCCGCGCCGCCGCCAATACACGGCTGGAAGCGGCGTTTCGCGCCAAACCACATGCGGCGCGCGAGTTGATCCGCGCAAACGCGTGGCTGACCGACCGGATTGTCAGCACGGCGTTGCACGTGGCCACGACCCATTTGCACCCTTTGTCCAACCCAACAGAATCCGAACGCATCGCGGTTGTTGCCGTGGGCGGTTACGGACGCGCAGAAATGGCCCCCCATTCCGATGTCGATTTGCTGTTCCTGACACCGTACAAGGTGACCCCTTGGGCGGAATCGGTGATCGAATCGATGCTGTATATGCTGTGGGACCTAAAGCTGAAGGTTGGGCATTCCACCCGCACCGTGCGCGATTGCATCCGCCTCGCGCGCGAAGATATCACCATTCGCACCGCCCTTTTGGAACGCCGCTTTCTGGCGGGCGAAGAACCCTTGGCGCGTGAATTGCGCACCAAGCTGTGGTCGGAACTGTTCCGCAAAACCGGCCCTGAATTCATCGAGGCAAAGCTGGCAGAACGGGCCGAGCGTCACAAACGCCAAGGCGGCCAGCGCTATGTGCTGGAACCCAATGTCAAAGAGGGCAAAGGCGGTTTGCGCGACCTGCAAACGCTGTATTGGATCGGGAAATATCTGCATGAGGTGCAAACCGCGTCGGGTTTGGTGCAGGCCGGATTGTTGACCCAAGACGAATATGATGTATTCGCTACGGCGGAAAATTTCCTGTGGGATGTGCGCTGCCACCTGCACTATATCACCAACCGCCCGATGGATCAGCTGACCTTTGATTTGCAAGTCGAAGTGGCCGCGCGGATGGGATACAGCGATGGCGCAGGCCGCCGCGATGTTGAACATTTCATGCAGGATTACTTTCGCCACGCCACCCGCGTGGGCGAATTGACCCGCATCTTTTTGACCCAGCTCGAGGCGCGGCATGCCAAATCCGAACCGGCGCTGATCGGGTTTTTCCGCCGCCGCAAAAAGCTGAAATACGGGTTTGCGCTGGAACAAGGGCGCATTGTGTTTGGTGACGGCGGCGATCTTGCAGCCGAACCGCTGAACCTGCTGCGCATCTTTGAAGAGGCGCTGCGCACCGGCTATCTGATCCACCCCACAGCCATGCGTGCCATCACCGCCAACTTGCACCTGATCGACGATGACCTGCGCACCGACCGCGAAACCTTGCGCATATTCCATGATCTTTTGCTGAAACACGGCAACCCCGAACGCGCGCTGCGGCGGATGAACGAACTGGGCGTACTGTCCGCGATCATCCCCGAGTTTGAGGCGATCGTGGCGATGATGCAGTTCAACGTCTATCATCACTACACGGTGGATGAGCATACGATCCAATGCATCTCCACCCTTGCCCAGATTGAACGGGGAGAGTTGGTTGAGGAATTGCCGCTGTCCTCGAGCATTTTGAAAGATGGGGTGAACCGCAAGATCATGTATATCGCCTTGCTGCTGCATGACATCGGCAAGGGCCGCCCCGAGGATCATTCCATTCTTGGGGCGCAAATCGCCCGCAGGGTGTGCCCACGTTTGGGGTTGAACCCCGAGGAATCCGAGACGGTCGAATGGCTGGTGCGCTATCATTTGCTGATGTCGGATGTGGCGCAAAAGCGTGATTTGTCGGACCCGCGCACGGTGCGCGATTTTGCCAAGCTGGTAAAAACCCGCAAGCGGCTGGATTTGCTGTGTGTGCTGACCGTATGCGACATTCGCGGCGTGGGTCCGGGCACGTGGAACAACTGGAAAGCGATGCTGCTGCGTCAGCTTTACCGCGACACAACCACGGCGCTGGAAGGGGGCCTTGAAACCCTGAACCGCGAAAACCGCGCCGATGCGGCCAAAAAAATGTTGAAGGAACGGTTGATTGATTGGGATGCAAAGGCGGTTCGTGCCGAGCTGGCCCGCCATTACCCACCCTATTGGCAAGGCCTGCCCACGGAAACCCAAGCGGTATTTGCCAAGTTGCTATTGGACATCAGCGATGATGAGATCCGGATTGATCTGCACCCTGACGGCGACCGCGATGCCACCCGCGCGGCCTTTGCGCTGGCCGATCATCCCGGTATCTTTTCGCGCCTTGCGGGGGCCTTGGCTCTGGTTGGGGCAAACGTGGTCGATGCGCGGACCTATACGTCCAAAGATGGTTGGGCGACGGCGGTGTTTTGGGTGCAAGATTCCGAAGGCCACCCCTATGAGGCCGCCCGCCTGCCCCGCCTGCGCACGATGATCAGCAAAACCCTGCGCGGCGAGGTGATTGCGCGCGACGCGCTGGCCGACCGTGACCGCGTGAAAAAGCGCGAGCGCGAGTTTCGGTTCCCAACCCATATTACGTTCGACAATGAAGGGTCCGAGATTTACACGATTGTCGAGGTGGATACCCGCGACCGCCCCGGATTGCTTTATGATCTGACGCGCACCTTGGCGGCCAATAACATCTATATCGCCAGCGCCGTGATCGCGACATTCGGCGCACAGGTCGTCGACAGCTTTTACGTCAAAGACATGTTCGGGTTGAAACTGCATACCAAACAAAAACAAGACGCGCTGGAGCGCAAGCTGCGCCAAGCCATCATTGATGGTGTCGAGAGGGCAAAGGTATGAAGCCGATAAGATTGGTCAAAGGGTTTTTGACCGTGGGCGGCTGGACATTGGCCAGCCGTGGCGTGGGTTTCGTGCGCGACGTGATGATGGCGGCCTATCTGGGCACGGGGCCGGTGGCCGAGGCGTTCTTGATCGCCTTTTCCTTGCCCAACATGTTTCGTCGTTTCTTTGCCGAAGGTGCATTCAACATGGCCTTTGTGCCGCTGTTTGCCAAAAAGCTGGAGGCAGGGGACGACCCGCATGGCTTTGCCCGCGATGCGTTTTCGGCGCTGGGGGCAATTTTGGTGGTGTTCTCCCTCATCGGCACCATCGCCATGCCGTGGCTGGTGTGGGCTATGGCATCGGGGTTTGTTGGCGATGCGCGTTTTGATCTGGCGGTCGAATACGGGCGCATCAGCTTTGTCTATATCCTGTTCATTTCGCTCGTGGCGCTTTTGTCGGGGGTGCTGACCACCTTGGGCCGGTTTACCGAGGCATCTTTTGTGCCGGTGCTGCTGAACCTGATCTTTATCGCGGCGATGTTTCTGGCCGATTATCTGGGCTGGGATATGGGCCTGACACTGGCATGGACGGTGCCTGTGACGGGCGTGGCGCAATTCGCCTTTGCCTGGTGGTGGGCGCATAAAGCAGGCTTTACCCTGATCCCGCGACGGCCGCGCATGACGCCGGAACTCAAGCGCCTCGCGATGATTGCGGCGCCTGCGGTGCTGGCGGGGGGCGTGGTGCAGATTAACCTGCTGGTGGGCCGCCAAGTCGCGTCCTTTACCGAAGGTGCGGTGGCGTGGCTGACCTATGCCGACCGCTTGTACCAACTGCCGTTGGGCGTGGTGGGCATTGCGATTGGCACGGTGCTGCTGCCCGACCTGTCGCGCCGTTTGCGGGCGGGGGATGAGGCAGGCGGGCAAAGCAGCTATAACCGGGGAACGGAATTTGCGCTGGCATTGACCGTGCCATCGGCGGTGGCGCTGGTGGTCATTGCCTATCCGCTAATTTCAGTGCTGTTTGAACGCGGCGCGTTTGATGCCACCGATACCGCACCTACGGCCCTAGCGCTTGCGATTTACGGCATTGGCCTGCCTGCCTTTGTGCTGCAAAAGGTGCTGCAACCTTTGTATTACGCCCGCGAAGATACCCGCCGTCCGTTTTATTTCGCGGTGATCTCAATGATAGTGAACCTGTGTATCGCGGTTGGCCTTGTGCCGTTGATCGGCTTTTCCGCCGCCGCTTGGGCCACCACGCTGTCGGCTTGGGTGATGGTTGCGCAGCTGTGGCACGGCGCGCGGAGAATGGGGCTGGCGGCACAACTGGATGCGCGTTTGCGTAACCGCGCGCCCCGGATTTTTGCCGCGTCCCTTGCGATGGGGGCGATTTTGTGGGGGGCGGCGCATGTGCTGGACCCCTATTTCGCGGCCAGCGGTCTGCGCTATCTTGCCCTGTTTGCCTTGGTGATGGTCGGCATCATCAGCTATTTCGGCATCGGCACCCTGATCGGCGCTTTCCGACTGGCCGATTTTAAAGCCAATATGCGCCGCAAAAAGGGATAAGGGCGGTCTCTTTGTAAAGGGGACACTCCCGCCATTCGTTGATGCCTGCGGGCAACGGCCCGCAAGCATCGCCTCAAGGTTGGGCCCGGCCGCAAACCGTGCCGGCTTTCGGCGACCGCATTGGGCGTGATCATCGCTCTCAATTTTTCTGTTCTTAAATATCCCCGCCGGAGGCCCCATCTTCACACTGACACAGCTCGGCAAAAAAGGACGGCAAGCATCGCTGCCCGCCGCCCCTTTGCCACTGCATCAGCCGCACACGCGCCTGCGCTTAGGCCGGGTCGGCGATCACATCCTGCCGCTGCTGGCCCAAGCCTTCGATCGACAGCTCGATCACATCTCCCGCTTTTAAATACTGCGGCGGCTTCATACCCATGCCCACGCCGGGCGGGGTGCCTGTAGAGATCACATCACCGGGATGCAAGGTCATGAACTGGCTTAGGTAAGACACCACATGCGCCACACCGTAAACCATCGTCTTGGTCGACCCGTTCTGCATTTTCTTGCCGTTCACGGTCAGCCACATGGCCAGATTTTGCGGGTCGGCCACCTCGTCGCGCGTCACCAGATAGGGGCCAATCTGACCAAAGTTGTCGCAAGACTTGCCCTTGGTCCATTGCCCCGCGCGTTCGGTCTGAAACGCCCGCTCGGATACATCGTTTGACACGCAATAGCCTGCAACATGGGCCAGCGCATCGGCCTCGCTGACGTATTTGCACTTGGTGCCGATGATCACGCCCAACTCCACCTCCCAGTCGGTCTTGACCGACCCGCGCGGGATAATGACAGGATCATTCGGCCCACAAATCGCACTGGTGGCTTTCATGAAAATCACCGGCTCGGGCGGCACGGCCATACCGCTTTCAGCCGCATGGTCGGCATAGTTCAGCCCTATGCAAATGAATTTGCCGGTTCCTGCCACACAGGCGCCAAGGCGTGTTCCCGTAGCGACCAAAGGCAGCGACATCGGGTCAATCTTGGACAGCTTTGCCAGCGCCGCATCGGTCAGCGCCACGCCGCCAATATCGGCCACATGTTCCGACAAATCGCGCATCGTGCCATCTGCGGCCAGTATCCCCGGTTTTTCCTGCCCCAAGGGGCCATGACGCAAAAGTTTCATTGTCTTTCCTCTCTTTTATACATTCGACCAGCCGCCATCGATCACATGGGCGGCCCCCGTGGTCAGGCTGCTGTCATCCGATGCCAGATAGACCACCAGATTGGCAATCTCGTCCGGCGTGCCCATGCGCCCCATCGGTTGACGCGTCATAAAGGCGGCGCGGCCAGCGGCATAATCCCCGCCGCCAAGATCCTTCATCCGTTGTTCCAATGACGGGCTGTCTATCGTGCCGGGGCAAATCGCGTTGCAGCGGATGCCTTGGGTGATGAAATCGGCGGCAATCGCCTTGGTCATCCCGATCACTGCCGCTTTGGTCGCGCCGTAAACATAGCGGTTCGGGGCTGCGATAATCGACGACGCGACCGACGACATGTTGATAATCGACCCACCGCCATTGGCCAGCATCGCGGGCAAAAACGCGCGGGTGACACGGTACATCGCGGTCATGTTCAGATCGACGCTGAACGCCCATTGATCCTCGTCGCAATCCAAGATCGTGCCGTGGGCCACAAAGCCTGCGCAGTTGAACAGCACGTCGACCGTGCCCACCCGCGCCGCCATGGCCTTGACCGCCGCAGGGTCGCGCACATCCAGCAGATGCGTTTCAACCCCTTCCGCTGCAAGGCTTGCCAGCGTTTCGGCGTTGATGTCGGTCGCAATGACCTGCGCCCCTTCGCGGGCCATGGCCAGCGCTGCGGCCCGACCGATGCCTTGCCCTGCCGCCGTTACAAAAGCCCGTTTGCCAGTTAGCCTGCCCATGATGTTGTCTCCCCCCATTCGCCCGCATCAGCGGTACCATACCAGTGCATAAGGGCCATGGTTTTGCCCCCGCTGTCAACCGCACCCCAAGGCTTTGCTGCGAAAACATGCGGCCTAACCCTGCGCAGTCAAACCCATCGCCAACTCCAGGGCACCATCCACCGCTTGGCCTTTGGGCGCTATTACGGCCTTTTGCGCCGCTACGGGTAAATAGGGGGCGTAATGCGGGCCAACGCCGCCGGTCAGGCACAAAATTTCAGACGGGGCAAAGCGCAAGACGGTAAGTGCGCGGGCCAGATAGGCCGCGCCTTGCTGCATTAGTGCAAGCCCAACCGCATCGCCCGCCCCAGCCGCCGCAATAACATCCGGCGCAAAGCGTGCATAATCGGCAGGCCGCGCCGTGCTGGCAAAGCCAACCAAACCGCGAGGGTCACGGTCAAACCGCGAAAAAACCGCATCCGTCAGCGGGGTGAACGGCTCCATCCCATCCTGCGCCAGCAAAACCCGCTGCAACACCAGCCGCCCCAACCACGCGCCCGAGGCATCATCCGACAGGGCCAGCCCCCAGCCGCCAATCCGCAGCGATTGCCCGCCGCGTTGTGCGGCGATGATGGTCCCTGTGCCCAGCCCGATCAACACGCCATCCGCTGTGCCCAAAGCGCCCGCCACTGCGATCAGGCGGTCTTCGGTGACGTTGATCCGCAAAAAGGGAAAGGCGGCTGCGATGCGGGCGCTGTCTTGGGGCGATTGCACCCCCGCAAGGCCAAAATGCGCCACACCTGCCAATATATCGGCGGGCGTCAGGGCCAACTGCGCAGCGGCTTGGGCCAAAGCTGTGTTCAGGCTGGCAACCGCGCCGTCAAAATCGGATGTTACATTCGCAGGGCCGCCCGCACCTTGCGCCAGAACGCGCCCCGCGACATCGGCAATGACCAAGCGGCAGCCCGTGCCGCCACCATCACAACCGATCACAAAAGGGGGCGGGTTTTGCAAAGGCATATCCACAACAACGAGCGTCAAGCCACCGCGCCAGATCCTGCCCGCGCGGTGGCACGCAATTTACTTGGACTTGCCTTCCAGCGCGGCAAGCCGTGCTGCCAGCGCGTCATTTTCCTCACGCGCTTTTTGGGCCATGGCACGCACGGCATCAAATTCGTCGCGCGTCACGAAATCGCGGCTGGCAAGCCAACGGTCGACCATGCCGCTCATAGCGGTTTCTGCCTCGGTCTTGGCGCCTTGGGCCACGCCCATCGCATTGGTCATCAGCTGCGACATATCGTCAAAGAACTTGTTGCGGGTCTGCATTCTGGCCTCCTTGGTGGTGCCTGTGGTCGTTATATCTTACACCTTATATGGCGATCCCTTGCGTTGGGGGCAAGCGGGTGCGGCGAATTGGTTGACATCCCAACGGTGCCACCCGACAACCAGCCAAACGACTGCCCCGTTTAAGGATACATGCATGCAAGGCTACATCGCCTTTCCCAATATCTCGCCCGAACTGTTTTCGATCAGCGTTGGTGGCATGACCTTTGCGCTGCGCTGGTATGCGCTGGCCTATATTGCGGGGCTGATCATCGGCTGGCGATTGGTGCTGCATGCCATTGCCACGCCACGGCTGTGGGCAGGGGCTGCGCCAATGACTGCCGATCAGGTGGAACGGTTGCTGACATGGGTGATTGCAGGGGTCATTTTGGGGGGGCGCATCGGTTACGCGCTGTTTTACCAGCCCGGATATTACCTGTCGCATCCGCTGGAAATTCTGAAGGTCTGGCAAGGTGGCATGTCGTTTCATGGCGGGTTCTTGGGCGTCGTGGTGGCGGCCTATCTGTTTTTCCGGCTTGAGAAAATTCCCATGCTGCCAGCCGCCGACCTGTTGGCGCTTGCCGCCCCCCCTGGCCTGCTGTTGGGACGCATCGCCAATTTCATCAACGCCGAGCTGTGGGGCCGTGCGACAGACAAGCCGTGGGGCGTGGCCTTTCCAGGGGATGCAGCGCAATATTGCCCCGATGTGATGGGCATCTGCGCGCGCCACCCCAGCCAATTGTACGAGGCAGGGTTAGAGGGTTTGCTATTGGGGTCGGCCCTTTTGTGGCTGGTCTACCGCCGCAACTGGCTGCACAGGCCGGGGCAAGTTATGGGGTTGTTCTTTGCGGGTTACGGTGCTGCGCGGTTTTTTGTGGAATTTTTCCGCCAACCCGATGCGCAATTTGTGACCGATGGCAACCCGCTAGGTCTTGCCTTTCACGCGGGCGGCTATGGGCTGACGATGGGGCAGGCCCTGTCCTTGCCGATGATCGTGGTGGGGGTTGCCCTTATCTGGTGGGCGCGCCGTGACGCCCGTTGAAGCCCCACTTGAAACCCTGCTGAAAGCGCAAATCGCGGCGTCAGGGCCGATCAGCTTGCACGACTATATGGCCGCTTGTCTTTTGCACCCCGACCACGGCTATTACACCACCCGCGATCCGTTGGGGCGGGCTGGCGATTTCATCACCAGCCCCGAAATCAGCCAGATGTTTGGCGAGCTGTTGGGCCTGTGCATCGCCCAAGCCTGGGTCGATCAAGGGGCACCTGCGCGGTTTATCCTTGCCGAACTTGGCCCTGGCCGTGGGACGCTGATGGCCGACTTGCTGCGCGCGACCCGCGCCGTTGCGGGCTTTCACGCTGCCGCCCAAATTCATCTGGTCGAGGCATCGCCCCCCCTGCGCGCGGTGCAGGCCAGCACTTTGGCCGATCACAAGGTCACATGGGCCGAAAGCATCGCGGGTTTGCCCGATGACGCGCCCTTGTACCTGATTGCCAATGAGTTTTTTGACGCCCTGCCCATCCGCCAATTCACCCGTCATGTGGACGGCTGGTGCGAAACCATTGTGGGCGTGGCGCAAAACGCGCTGGTCAAAGGCTATGCCGCCCCCACCGCGCGCGCCGACCTTGCGCACCGGATGGATGACACCAAACCCGGCGATGTTGTGGAAACCCGCCCCGATGCCAGCCCCATCATGGCCCGCATCGGCACCCAGATCAGCAGCCACGGCGGGGCGGCTTTGATGATCGACTACGGCAATTGGCGGTCCAAGGGGGATACGCTGCAAGGGGTGCAAGGCCACGCCTTTGCCGACCCTTTTGCTGCCCCCGGCCATGCTGACCTGACGGCCCATGTGGATTTTGAGGCGCTGGCCAATGCCGCCGCCGCCCCGCCCACCAACATCCGCGCCACGGGCCTGACCGACCAAGGCGCTTTGCTGGCACGGCTTGGGATTGGCGCGCGGGCTGAACGTCTGTCGCGCAATCTGACGGGGGCAGCGCTGGAAAACCACCTGTCGGCCACACAACGCTTGACCCGGCCCGAAGAAATGGGAAGCTTGTTCAAAGCGCTGGCCCTTTATCCTGCCCACATGCCAGCGCCTGCGGGGTTCGACTGACATGATCGAAATCATCACCTCTGACGCGCTTGCGCCCCTGACCCACGGGTTTTTCACCCGCAAAGGCGGGGCATCTTCGGGCATATTCCAAGGGCTGAACTGCGGCCCCGGCAGCACCGATTTGTCCGAGGCCGTGGCGATAAACCGCGCCCGTGTGGCGGCGGCGATGGATGTGGACCCCGACAATCTCCAAACCGTGCATCAGGTGCATTCCCCCGATGTTGTGACCCTGACCGCACCGCTGGATATAAGGCCCCGCGCCGATGCGATGGTCACGGCCACCCGCGGCATCGCGCTGGGCATTTTGACCGCTGATTGCCAGCCCGTGCTGTTTGCCGACCCTGTGGCAGGCGTTATCGGGGCCGCCCATGCAGGGTGGCGCGGCGTCAAGGACGGGGTGCTGGAGGCGACTTTGGACGCGATGACCGCTTTGGGTGCCAGCCGTGCGGGCATCACCGCCGTCATTGGCCCGTGCATATCGCAAGCCGCCTATGAGGTTGGCCCCGAGTTCGTTGAAAGCTTTATTGACGACGACCCCGACCATGCCCGTTTCTTTGCAGGCGGCGCTGGCGACCGTGCGCTGTTTGATCTGCCAGCTTACGGCCTTGCCCGTTTGCGCGCCGCAGGTGTGGGCCATGCCGAATGGACCCGCCATTGCACCTATTCCGACCCTGACCGATTCTTTTCCTACCGCCGCACCACGCATTTGGCCGAGGCCGATTATGGCCGGCTGATCTCCGTGATCCGGCTGTAATTCGGGCGCAAAGGCGGCAGACCGCGCCACGTTCTTGCCGTAAACGCGGAAACAATTCCACCAATCCTGCCCCGATTGTCGCCAAATCAGCGCGCATTGCCCTTATTTTATTGTGCATCTGCGGTATGGCAAATTCGCCATATTTCGCGCCGCGCCCAGCCCTAAAATTCTTGGAAAAATGTATCCATGCCAAAAACTGGCCCCATTGCACCGCCATATTACCCTTAACGAAAGCAACACAGCGCAATGCGCAAACAAAGAGTAGCAGGAGCAGATCATGACAAAACGCCGTTGGTTGAAATCCGTTATCGCCGCCAGCCAAGATGCCACGCCTGCTATGCCATTCCAGCGCGGCAATCGTCGCAAGCCGGAGGCTTTCAAAACCGCAGCGGCACCGCAGCCTGCACCGCGCGCCGTCGCCGCGCGTTAAGCCCCGCGAGGCCACACCACAAACCGCAATTGCGAATCGCAATCTGGGCCCTCTGGGCCCTTTTTGCGTCTTAATTCGGCCTTATTTCACCCTGCACCTGCAACAATACGGCTAAGTTAACCTTAACTGTTGCCGTTAAACTGTTGAATTACGAATAAACTTTGACAGCTCGCCTCATTTCAGCCATGTTCTCCTTGTGACGCGATGCAATCTCGTCGCGACACGGAGGTTCAGGCGGCAAGCGCGGTAAGACCACAGGGCGAACGGGCCCAAGGCACCCTTCCCGTCAAAACCGCCAGGTTTCAAAAAGGGCGGCCCTGATATGCTCCTCTGGCATATCGCAAAGGGGCCGCTTCTTTTGTTTTTGGCCCGCCAGAACGCAAACCCCAGACATAAAAAAAGGCCCGCGCAATCGCAGGCCTTTGCCGATATTCCAACCTGATTCAAGCGTTGCGGTTCAGCCGTTCTTCCAACACTTCAAACGGCACGCCCGGTTCATCCTTGGCCCCGCGAATGACCAGACTGGTTTTCACACTGGCCACATTATCGGCCTTGAGCAAATCACCAGTCAGGAAACTTTGAAACGTCGACAAATCGGGCGCCACGCATTTCAAAATGAAATCAATTTCGCCGTTCAGCATATGGCATTCGCGCACCAAGGGCCACGCGCGGCACCGCCCCTCGAACGCCGACAAATCGCCTTCAGCTTGGGAATGCAGCCGCACCATCGCAAAGACCTGCACCTCGAATCCCATTTCGCGCGCGTCAATATCGGCGTGATAGCCCTTGATATAGCCCGCTTCTTCCAGCGTGCGGACGCGGCGCAAACAGGGCGGCGCGGAAATGCCGACACGTTTGGCCAATTCCACATTGGTCATCCGCCCGTCGGCCTGCAATTCTGCAAGGATCTGGCGGTCGATCGGGTCGAGTTTATTGCCAGCCATGCGTGTATTCCCTGTGATTTCCAGCGTTCAGTGCCGGACCTTATGTTTTCTACCCAGTTTGCGCAATATTCTTTCAACCTTGCGCAACATTTTGTCATCACCCCGCGACAGGATGGGGGGTTTTCGCCCCCGCCCAACGCGCCTATATGGGGGACAGAACATTTCTTGGGGGGCATCATGGCCGAAACACGTCACAGCAAAATCCTGATCATCGGCTCTGGCCCCGCAGGCTATACCGCCGCCGTTTACGCCGCGCGCGCGATGACGAACCCGATTTTGGTTCAAGGTCTGCAACCGGGTGGCCAGTTGACCATCACGACCGAGGTGGAAAACTGGCCTGGTGACACCCATGTCCAAGGCCCCGACCTTATGGTCCGGATGGAAGAGCACGCACGCGCAATGGGGGCCGAAGTGATTTCGGATTACATCTCCAGCCTTGATCTGTCCAAACGCCCGTTCACCGCGCAGGCCGACAGTGGCACCACATTCACCGCCGATGCCGTGATTTTGGCGACAGGCGCGCAGGCAAAATGGCTGGGCCTGCCGAGTGAGGAAAAGTTCAAAGGTTTTGGCGTGTCTGCCTGCGCCACCTGCGACGGTTTTTTCTATCGTGGCAAAGAGGTGGTGGTGATCGGTGGCGGCAACACGGCCGTGGAAGAGGCGCTGTTTTTGACCAATTTCGCGACCAAAGTGACCCTGATCCATCGCCGCGACAGCCTTCGCGCCGAAAAGATCATGCAGGATCGTTTGTTCAAGCATCCGAAAATCGAAATGCTGTGGAACCACTCGGTTGAAGAAGTGTTGGGCGACACGGCCCCCTTGGGCGTGACCGCCGTGCGCGCCAAGCATGTGAAAACGGGCGAGATTACCGACATTCCCTGCGCAGGGTTTTTCGTGGCCATCGGCCATGCGCCCGCGTCCGAACTGGTCAAGGATCAGCTGGAATTGCATAATGGGGCCTATGTAAAGGTCAAAGCGGGCTCTACCCAAACCTCGATCCCCGGGGTGTTTGCGGCGGGGGATCTGACCGACCATGTGTACCGCCAAGCTGTCACTTCGGCAGGCATGGGTTGTATGGCCGCGCTTGATGCAGAAAAGTTTCTGGCCGAACAAGAGTGATGGAAAAGGCCGGGCGTCACCAACGCTCGGCCCCCCTAGCGCGGTTTAATGCACGCTAACCGGCGCAAAGTCTTGTTCCCGTGCCAGCGCAAAGGCCAGCCCCTTATTGGCCACCAGTGCCAACCGCTCGCCATTGCCGCGGTGCACGGAAAAAATCTGCGTCAGCCCTTCGGCCTGTTCTTGCAATTCAAACGGCAAATCTGCCACCTCGACGGCCCGAACATAGACAATCCGGTCCGCAGCTTTGGGCATTTTATTAAATGCAGTGTTCATAGCGATCCCTCCTAATAGCGTTTGGCTTTATCGGCGATCAATTGGAATGGTTTGCACAATCACATCCGGCACCGACCGGCGCAGATCTATGTGCAACAGCCCATGTTCAAGGCCTGCACGGGCAACTTCGACCCCTTCGGCCAGAACGAATGACCGCTGGAACGCCCGCGCCGCAATGCCGCGATGCAAAAACAAGCGTTCGCCTTCTTCCTCGGCTTGGCGACCGCGAATAACCAATTGCCGATTCTCGACCGTGATGCTTAGGTCATCATCGCGAAACCCCGCGACGGCCAGCGTAATGCGATAGTCGTTTTCCGACACCGCTTCGATGTTAAAGGGCGGATAGCCCTCGGCTGCGGTTTTTGCGGTGCGTTCCACCAGCCGTTCCAGCTGTTCGAACCCCAACAAATGGGGATGCGCCCCAAAACTTAGTTTTGTCATCGACATGTCCTTTTCAAAGCGACAGTTCGGTAAGGTCGGACCCCAAGCGCGGGCATCCTTATGCTATGAATATGGGGCGCAACCTGCTTGGCTGCAAGAGGCACGGCCTGTCACAATGGCGAACAGTTTTCATACATTTTTCCGCACTATGGAGTATAGTGCGCAAGCAATGGATGAACCGACTCAGTGAACATACCCAATGAATGCCTCGACCAAACTGAACACCGACGAAATGCTGCGGATCCGGCTGGCCGTTTTGCAGCGCGAACACCGCGATCTGGATGAGGCGATTGTCGCTTTGGGGTCTGCTGTCAGCCCTGATCAATTGATGCTGCGCCGCCTGAAAAAGCAAAAACTGGGACTGAAAGAGCGTATCGTCAAGATCGAGGATGATCTGATCCCCGATATCATTGCCTGACCTAACTCTGCCTTGCGGCAGCCACGCCATTCCACCTTGCCCCCACCCTTGCCGCCGTTATAGTGCGCGCTTTCACGGAACCGGCATCAGGGCCGATTAAGGGGCAGGCGCATGGCAATCGAGGTGGGCATTATCATGGGCAGCCAGTCTGACTGGCCGACGATGAAAGAGGCGGCAACGCTGCTCGACGCGCTTGGCGTGCCTTACGAGTCCAAGATCGTATCGGCCCACCGCACCCCTGACCGGCTGTGGGACTATGGCAAATCTGCTGTGGATCGCGGGCTGAAGGTGATTATCGCTGGCGCAGGCGGGGCGGCGCATTTGCCAGGGATGATGGCATCCAAAACCCGCGTGCCGGTGATTGGTGTGCCGGTGCAAACCAAGGCGCTGTCGGGTGTCGACAGTCTGTATTCTATTTTGCAAATGCCGCGCGGCTATCCGGTGGCGACGATGGCGATCGGGGCTGCGGGTGCGGCCAATGCCGCCCTTATGGCCGCGGGTATCTTGGCGCTGAACGATCCCGCCTTGGCCGCGCGCCTTGATGCGTGGCGTGACGCCCTTACCGCGTCCATCCCCGAGGAGCCGCGCGATGACTAATCCCCTGCCCTTTGGGGCCACAATCGGTATTCTTGGCGGTGGTCAGCTTGGCCGTATGCTGTCGGTCGCCGCCGCACGGCTGGGCTATAAAACCCATATATTCGAGCCAGGGCAAAACCCGCCCGCCGCCGATACAGCCAATCGCGTGACCACAGCCAGCTATGATGACGCGGAGGCCTTGCGCGCCTTTGCAGCCGATGTCGATGTCATCACCTATGAGTTTGAAAACATCCCCACCTCGGCGCTGGATATACTCGAATCGCTGCGCCCCATTCACCCGGGCCGCCGCGCGCTGGCGATCAGCCAGGATCGTATCGCCGAGAAAGATTTCCTGACCGGATTGGGCCTGACCGTGGCGGCTTATGCCGCCGTGACAACCGCCGCCGATCTCGACGCCGCTATCGCCAAAACCGGCTGTCCCGCCATTTTGAAAACCACCCGTCTGGGGTATGATGGCAAGGGCCAAGCGCGGATCATGGCCGCGGCTGATGCGCCCGCAGCGCTTGCCACGATGAACGGTGCCGATGCCGTTTTGGAAGGGTTCATCGACTTTACGCATGAGGTGTCGGTGATTGCCGCGCGCGGGTCGGACGGGTCGGTTTCGGCCTATGATCCGGGTGAAAACGTCCACCGTTCGGGTATTTTGCACAGCACCACCATCCCCGCCAAACTGACCCCTGCCCAGCGGACGGACGCGGTACTTTTGGCCGCACGCATCCTGAACGCGCTCGATTATGTCGGCGTGATGGGGGTGGAGCTGTTTGTCACACCCAAAGGCCTGATCGTGAACGAAATCGCGCCCCGCGTGCATAATTCGGGGCATTGGACCCAGAACGGCTGTGCGGTCGATCAGTTTGAACAACACATCCGCGCCGTTGCGGGCCTGCCCTTGGGTGACGGGTCACGTTTTGCCGATGTGACGATGGAAAACCTGATTGGCGACGATATTGCCCGCGTCCCCGCGCTGTTGGCCGAGAAAAACACGGCCCTGCATATGTATGGCAAGCCCGAGGCGCGGCCTGGTCGCAAAATGGGCCATGTGAACCGCATCACGCGCGGGATTACTTAGCGTAAATCACGGGTCATGCGGCACCTTGCATGGCCCAAAGGGTCATTCGCGCTGGCGGGGAAAAACCGTTCGGGCGCAAACCCTTCGCGCTGCCAAAACGCCTTGGCCTTTGGGTTCGCCTCTAGCACCGCCATCAATTGCCGTCTGGCCCCTTTGGCCCGCGCGCGCGCCGTTGCCTCGGCCAAAAGCTGCGGACCGATTCCACCACCACGCGCCGCATTGTCCAGCATTAACAAGCCGATATAGGCATCCGTGGCCTCTGGATAGCCAAAGCTCATCTCTATAAATCCCAGCAAAACATCGCCTTGCCAGTACCCCAGCTTGACCGCCTCGGCCAAATCCCCGCCTGGCACGCAACTGGCAAAAAAGTCTGATACGTCGCCCGCAACCGGCGCGCGGCCTTTTTCCAGCAGGCTGTAGTCCGCCGCGCGGAACATCATATCCAACACCGCCACATCATCACGCCCTTGCCGCAAATCCGTGATCATCTCGGCCCCCCTATAGCGTTTCGATTTGAACTTCAGACACAATGCACACTTTAGCGCACCAACAGTTCCAACGGATCATAGAGCATCCCATTCCCCCATGCCGCCTCTGGCAGGCTATCGGGTTTGAACCTGATCCCCGCCAAGTCATCGCGTGTGAAAAACCGCCGCTCGGTCACGATGCCTTCGGGATCGCGCCACTGCGCATCCAACGCCCCCGCGATAATCTGACAGCGAAAATACACATCAACCTGATGAAACCCGTGTTCCGGCGCATGAAATTCATTCACCAAAACCGGCGCGCCCACGGTAACGGTCAGCCCCGTTTCCTCATGCACCTCGCGGATCAGGTTGTCGGGCAGGCTGCTGCCCAAATTGACCCCACCCCCCGGGGCGCACCATAAATCGGACACCCCACCACCGTAAGCATTGACCAACAAAAGCCGATCTTGGTCCAAGATCAACGCCCGAACGGCCAAACGGGGGGAACGTGGTTTCATACCCCCACGCTGCCGCGCCGCTTGGGGTTTGTCCAGCCCAAAGCCCAATTGCAAACCGCCCATAATTGCGTAACGTGACGCTATGAAAACCCTTGCCCTTCTCGCCCTTATTGTCCCCGCACCGCTTGCCGCCCAAACGCCCGATTGCGTGGTGCTGTTGCACGGGTTGGCGCGCGGCGAAAATTCACTTCTGGCGATGGAGGCGTCGCTGACCGCCCAAGGGTTCCGCGTGGTGAACCAAGGCTATCCGTCCACCGAGGCGCCGATCCCGACCTTGGTCGAGGAAAATGTCATACCCGCCGTGGCCCAATGCGGTCCAGCACGCACCCATTTCGTGACCCATTCGATGGGCGGCATCCTGACGCGTGCGTACCTTGCCCGCTACCGCCCCGAAAATCTGGGGGCGGTGGTGATGCTTGCCCCGCCCAACCACGGGTCTGAGTTGGTCGACATTTTGGGCGATCTGTCGCTGTTTCAATGGATCAACGGGCCTGCGGGCGCGCAGCTTGGCACCGAACTGTCGTCGGTTCCCAACCAACTGCCGCGCCCCGATTATCCGCTGGGTATAATCGCCGGAAACCGCAGCCTGAACCCTGCGGCATCAGCCCTGATCGATGGGTCGGATGATGGCAAGGTGTCGGTCGAGAGCACGAAACTTGACGGTATGGCCGCCCATATCACCCTGCCCGTGACCCATACATTCATGATGCTGAACCCGATGGTGATCGCGCAAACCGTGCTGTTTTTGCGCAAAGGCCGGTTTGATGCCGATCTGCCACTGGCCGAGGCAGTTCAAATCGCCCTTGGCACCGTCACGGTCGCCTCTGGCCTAACGCCGTAAGGGTCGCTTTACAATCGCCAAACCGACCCCGCCCAAAACCACAGCCGCCGCCACCATAAACCGCCAGCCCAACGGCTCTTCCAACCATAGGGCACCTGCCACAGCCGCCAAAATAGGCACCGACAGCTGCGCCACACCGGCCCGCGCCGCCCCCAGTTGCGGCACAACCACGTACCACAAGGCATACCCCATCCCCGAGGTCACAGCCCCCGACAGCACTGCCAAACCAACCCCAAGGCCGGTTAAGTTCGCTACATCAAGTCGCCACCATGCCACGGCCAAAACCACAGGCACCGCCAAACAGAAATTCGCCGCCGTCGCCGCCAGCGGGTCCCGCGCCCCGCGCCCGGCCAGCGAATAAATCCCCCAGCCCACACCCGCCGCCGCCATCATCGCCGCTGGAACCAGCGCCACAGCCTGCCCCGCAGGTGACACCAACCAAACCAAGCCCGCAAAGGCCAAACCCGCCCCCAACCAGCGGGTCACAGGCACATCCTCGCGCGCCAAAACCGCGCCCGCAAACATCGTGACCTGCACCATGCCAAACAAAATCAGCGCGCCGATCCCCGCCGCCAAATCAACATAGGCCAAGGAAAAACCAAACAGATACAAAAGCAAGCCAAACACACCCGCCGCGCGCCCCGACCACCCCGCCCAAACCGGCCCGCGCCGCCATGCCACCAACAGGCCCAAGGCCAGCGCCCCTGCAACCAGCCGCAGCACCGCAAAATCCACAGGGTCCATCGCGCCTTGTGTCACCGCCATCCGGTTCAATACCGAATTGGCCGCAAAGGCCGCCATCGCCACAGTCGTCAACCAAAACAACCGCATATCCGCCTCCGGTTCACAGGGAACAAAAAGCGGAGGCATCGAACCCCCGCTTTTTGTGTTGGCACTAATCTTACCGCCGGACCCGACAAAGCGAAACCGCGCCATTTCATCTTTGCAAAAATACTCATTCCCCATCGGCCACACAAATCAGACGCCTCCCAAATACGAAAAAGGGCACCCGCTAAGATGCCCTTTCCCAAGTCCCGCGAACGGAGACTGATCATTTCATGCAAGGCATGAAATTACATCATGCCGCCCATACCGCCCATACCGCCCATGTCACCCATGCCGCCGCCGCCGCCAGCGCCATCTTTGGATGGCTTGTCAGCGATCATCGCTTCGGTGGTGATCAGCAAGGATGCGACAGACGCCGCGTCTTGCAACGCTGTGCGCACAACCTTGGCTGGGTCAATCACGCCAAACTTGAACATGTCGCCATATTCGTCGGTCTGGGCGTTATAGCCGAACTTCGGATCATTGGACTCGCGCACTTTGCCAGCCACAACCGAACCATCAACGCCCGCGTTTTGCGCGATCTGGCGCAGTGGCGCTTCCAAAGCTTTGCGAACGATGTTGATACCGTTGGTCTGGTCAGCGTTAGCGCCTTCCAAGCCCAGCAACACTTTGCCAGCCTGAACCAGTGCCACACCACCGCCAACAACAACGCCTTCTTGCACGGCCGCACGGGTCGCATTCAAGGCGTCATCAACGCGGTCTTTGCGCTCTTTCACTTCGATTTCCGACATGCCGCCAACGCGGATCACAGCAACACCGCCAGCCAGTTTGGCCACGCGCTCTTGCAGTTTCTCTTTGTCGTAATCGGATGTGGTTTCTTCGATCTGGGTGCGGATCTGGGCAACGCGTGCTTCGATCTCGGCCTTTTCGCCAGCGCCATCGATGATGGTGGTGGTGTCCTTGGTGATGGTCACTTTCTTGGCTTTGCCAAGCATGTCCATCGTAACATTTTCCAGCTTCATGCCCAAGTCATCGGAAATCACCTGACCACCGGTCAAGATTGCGATGTCTTGCAGCATCGCCTTGCGACGATCGCCGAAACCAGGTGCTTTCACCGCAGCGATTTTCAGGCCGCCGCGCAGCTTGTTCACCACAAGCGTTGCAAGCGCTTCGCCTTCAACATCTTCTGAAATGATAAGCAAAGGCTTCTGCGACTGGATCACTTGCTCCAGCAAAGGCACCATTGGCTGCAACGAAGACAGTTTCTTTTCGTGCAACAAGATCATCACGTCTTCCAGATCGGCAATCATCTTGTCTGGGTTGGTGACAAAGTATGGCGACAGATACCCACGGTCGAACTGCATGCCTTCGACAACTTCGGTTTCTGTTTCCAGACCCTTGTTTTCTTCAACGGTGATAACACCCTCGTTGCCGACTTTCTGCATCGCGTCCGCAATCTGGCGGCCAATCTCGACTTCGCCGTTGGCGGAAATGGTGCCAACTTGCGCAACTTCAGCCGAGTCAGACACCGGACGTGAAGCAGCTTTGATCGCTTCAACAACCTTGGTGGTTGCCAGATCAATGCCGCGCTTCAGGTCCATCGGGTTCATGCCAGCCGCAACCGACTTCAGACCTTCGATGATGATGGCTTGCGCCAACACGGTCGCCGTGGTGGTGCCGTCACCGGCTTCGTCATTGGTCCGGGAAGCAACTTCCTTGACCATCTGCGCGCCCATGTTTTCGAACTTATCCGAAAGCTCGATTTCTTTGGCAACCGTTACACCGTCTTTGGTGATGCGTGGTGCGCCAAAGGACTTGTCGATCACGACGTTGCGGCCTTTCGGGCCCAAAGTCACCTTTACCGCATTGGCAAGGATGTTAACGCCGCGCAACATACGGTCACGGGCATCGGTATCAAATTTGACGTCCTTAGCAGCCATTTTGCTTGCTCCAGTTTGTCTTGAATTTCAGTTGATTAGCACATCATGCGTAGGGTGCGCTTCAGCGCACCGCCCGCCAAACCCTCAGCCTCAGCCGATGATCCCCATGATGTCGCTTTCTTTCATGATCAGAAGCTCTTTGCCTTCCAGCGTCACTTCTGTGCCCGACCATTTGCCGAACAACACGCGGTCGCCAACCTTGACCGACGGCGTAATCAGCTCGCCGCTGTCTTTGCGCGCGCCTTCGCCCAGTGCGATCACTTCGCCCTCGGCTGGCTTTTCTTTTGCGGTGTCTGGGATGATCAGGCCGCCCTTGGTCTTATCTTCGCCTTCGATGCGGCGAACCAACACTCGGTCATGCAGCGGTTTAAATGCCATCTGTGAACACTCCCTTAGGTTCCAGGTTAATATCGTGTTAGCACTCAATCGGGTTGAGTGCTAACACCGGATACCTAGGCACAGTCCCTTGGCCTGTCAACCACGTCCCTTGCAAAAATTTACCCAACCGCCGCAGGTTTATTGGCCGAGCCCCACCCGTGCTTGACCCGCCCAACCCGCGCGTGCCAATTTCGTGCAAATTCCGCTGCCAAAGGCCGCCCCATGTCGCTTCGTTTTGCCCTAACCGCCGTTGTTTGCTTGTTCCTTGCCACCCCTGCCTCTGCGGAATGCGTGGGTGAAAACCTGATAACCGCACTGCCCGAGGCAGACCGTACCGCCCTTAAGGCCGCAGCCCACGACCAACCCTATGCCACGGGCAACTTTTGGCAAGCCACGCGGGGTACCGAAACGCTTTTCCTGTCCGGCACCTACCACCTTGATGACCCGCGCCACAGCGCCATCATGGACACGCTCCTCCCCTATCTGGACCAAGCCAAAACCCTGCTGGTCGAGGCCGGTCCGAAAGAAGAGGCAGAGCTGCAACAAAAGCTGACCAGCGACCCCACGGCAATGATGGATATGGCTGGCGCGGGCCTTAAAACCCAACTGCCGCCCGCCGATTGGGATCAACTTTCCGCTGCCCTGCTGCAACGTGGCATCCCGTCATCGCTGGCTGAAAAGTTGCGGCCTTGGTTTGTGTCGATGATGCTGGCGATCCCGCCTTGTGCCTTGCAACTGGCCGCTGCGGGCGGGGGCCTCGATAAACGCCTGATCGGGGCGGCAATTGATCGTGACATCCCCGTCATGGCGCTGGAACCTTTTGATACCGCGCTTGGCCTTTTTGATGGCCTGTCCACAGATGAACAAATCCTGATGATCCGCAACGCGCTGCAAGTGGAGAACCAGTCCGAGGATTTTCTAACCACCACGGCGGACGCATTTTTCAACGGCGATAGCCGCCTGATATGGGAATTTTCGCGTTATATCGCCAATACAATCCCTGATGCCCGCCCTGAAAAAACCGATGCCGATTTTGCCCATGCCGAACAAACCCTGATGGCCGACCGCAATATCGCATGGATTCCGGTGATCGAGGCCGCTTTGCAAAACGGCCCCGCCTTTGCCGCCTTTGGCGCGCTGCATTTGTCTGGCAAAGACGGTGTGCTAGCTCTGCTGGAACGCCAAGGGTTTGCTATAGCGCCGCTCTCCGGCCAATAGCGTGACAATCTGCGCGCGTGACCCTATAAGGCGGCAAATCACACCAGTCCACAGGTTCGCGCATCATGACAACACTCGTCTTTGGCCACAAATCCCCCGACACCGACAGCACCGGATCGCCCATCATCTGGGCATGGTATTTGTCTGAAATCACAGGCACACCTGCAAAACCCGTACTGCTGGGCGAACCCAATACCGAAGCCGCCTTTGTGCTGAAACACTGGGACCTGCCCAAGCCCGAGATCATCGCCGATGTCACCGCCGATGACACCTGCTGGATCGTCGATACCAACAATCCGGCCGAACTGCCGCCGTCGATCAATGACGCCAATGTGGTTGGCATCATTGACCACCACTTGCTGGTCGGTGGTATCAAGACCAAATCGCCAATCAACATCACCATCCGCCCCTTGGCCTGCACCGCGACCATTCTGCATGACCTGATGGGCGATGATCTGGCCCGCGCACCGCGTGGCATAAAGGGTGCTATGTTGTCGTGCATTATCTCGGACACGCTGCAATTCCGCAGCCCCACCACCACCCCGCATGACCGGTCTGTCGCCGAAAAACTGGCCGCCGATCTGGGTGTGTCCATCGCCGATCACGCGGCTGAACTGTTTGCCGCGAAATCCGATGTGTCGGCGTTTTCCGATGCCGAACTGCTGCGCATGGACAGCAAGGAATACACGGTCGCGGGCAAGGATCTGCGCGTGTCTGTTCTGGAAACCACATCGCCAAAGATGGTGCTGGACCGCAAAGCCAGTCTGATGGCCGCCATGTCCGATGTGGCAAAGCAGGACGGCGCTGACCAAGTGCTGCTATTTGTCGTCGATATTCTGGCCGAGGAAGCAACGCTGCTGGTCCCCAACGACCTTGTAAAGCAAATGGCCGAGGCGTCCTTTGGCGTCACAGTCACCGGCGACACCGTGGTTTTGCCGGGCGTGATGAGCCGTAAAAAGCAGATCATCCCCGCGCTGAAGCTCTGACCTAAAACTCTGCTCCGGAACGCATTGCGCCTCCGGGGCGTTACGCCCCTGCCCAACCACCGAAAGCCCGCGCCATGCCCCAGATCATCACCAGCTTTGCCGAAATCGCTCCGCGTTACCGTGCGCTGTTTTGCGATCTTTGGGGCTGCGTGCATGATGGCGTAAAACCCTTTCCCGCCGCTGTGGCCGCCCTTCAGGCCTTTCGGGCGCAGGGTGGCATTGTGGTTCTGGTATCCAACGCGCCGCGCCCAAAACCCAGCGTTTTGGTGCAGCTGGACCGCATCGGCGTGCCGCGCGATTGCTATGACGAGGTGATAACCTCAGGCGATGCCACACAATATGCCTATCTTTCGGGGGCTGCGGGCCACAAGGTCTATCACATCGGCCCGATGCCCAAGGATCAGGCCTTCTTTGACGAATTCGCCGACCCCAACTTGGCCGCGATGGCTGCCACCAACCCGATTGAAATTGTACCCTTGGCGCAGGCCCAAGGCATGCTGTGCACCGGCCCCAATGAGGAAATGGACGAAACCCCAGCCGATTACCGCGCGCAGTTTCTGCTGGCCAAAACCAACGGGCTGAAAATGCTGTGTGCCAACCCTGATATCGTGGTCGATTACGGCGATAAACGTATCTACTGCGCAGGGGCTTTGGCCGAACTTTATGAACAAATGGGCGGCGAGGTTTTGTATTTCGGCAAACCCCACCCGCCCATCTACGACCTTGCGCGCCGCCGCCTGACCGAATTGGCGGGCCAAATCTCCGACGATGCCATCCTGTGCGTGGGCGACGGGATCAACACCGATGTCCTTGGTGCGATGCAAGAAAACCTCGACAGTCTGTTTTTGACAGAAGGCTTGAACGCGGGCCAATTCGGCCCTGCCGATGCACTGGACGGTGCCGCATTGGATACGTGGCTAGCAGCAGAGCAGCGCAACCCGACCTATGTGATGGGACATCTAGCGTAAACAGTCGCGCAACATTGTTGCAGATTACATACCACATTCAGATAAATAATTACCAAGTCAATTGCGCTGCATTGCAGCATTTGCTATACCCCCGGCAACGCAAACGGGGAATCGATCATGCTTGATAATCAGCCACGCGGCACCATCTGCATCGAAGATATCGAAATCGGCATGTCCCGCCACTTGGTCAAAACCGTGACCGACCGCGACATCGAACTGTTTGCCGAGGTGTCAACTGACCGTAACCCCGTTCACCTTGATGATAATTACGCCCGCGACACGATATTTGAAGGGCGCATTGCGCACGGAATGCTGACCGCTGGCCTGATTTCGGCCGTTATCGGCGAACAGCTGCCGGGGCATGGCACGGTCTATCTGGCACAATCCTTGAAATTCATGGCCCCCGTCCGCCCCGGCGACCAAGTGCGCGCCCAAGTCACGGTCACGGCGATTGATATCGGCCGCCGCCGCGTGACCCTTGAAACCCATTGCGCAGTGGGCGATACCGTGGTCCTGAAGGGCGAAGCGATGGTTCTCGCGCCAAGCCGCAAGTTTGATTGACACCGGGCAGCGCCCGTAAGGACGGGCATGCAGATTTACCAACACTGGCAAGGGGTTGAACAGGCACATCGCGGCGCATCCGTGGCGATGGGTAATTTTGACGGCGTTCACCTTGGGCATCAGCATGTTATCGCGCTTGCCGCCACGCACGGCCCGCTGGGGATCATCACCTTTGAACCCCATCCCCGCAGCTATTTCGCGCCCAACTCCGGCCCGTTCCGTTTGATGAATGCCGAAGCCCGCGCCAACCGTTTGGCAAAACTCGGCGTGCAAACCCTGTTCGAACTGCCGTTTGACGCCACACTCGCCAGTCTGACGCCCGAAGGTTTTGTGGCCCAAGTGCTGGCCAAAGGGCTTGGCGTGTCGCATGTCACCGTTGGCGCCGATTTCTGCTTTGGCCAAGGACGCAAAGGCACCGCCGCCGATCTGAAAACCCTTTGTGCGGCACATGGCATCACGGTGCATCTGGCCGATCTGGTGCAAACGGGTGGCACCGATATTTCATCCACCAATATCCGCGCGGCGCTGACGCAAGGCGACACCAAAACCGCCCGCGAAATGCTGGGCCATTGGCACCGCATCGACGGCGCGGTGATCCACGGCGAAAAGCGGGGCCGCCAGTTGGGGTATCCCACCGCCAATATGGATGTGACGGGCCTGCACCTGCCGCGCAACGGCGTTTATGCGGTTTACGCCGATATCCTGACCGGCCCGCAACAGGGCCGCTATATGGGGGCCGCCAACCTTGGCACCCGCCCGATGTTTGGCGAAAACCGCCCCAATCTTGAAACCTACCTGTTTGATTTCAAGGGCGATCTTTACGACCATCACCTGTCCATCGCCTTTGTCGAATGGCTCCGTGGCGAGGAAAAGTTTGACAGCCTCGACGCCCTTATCATCCAAATGCACGCCGATTGCGACCGTGCCCGCGCCATTCTGACGGCCACCAAATGACCGAAAAACTTCCCCCCATCGCCGCCCCTACTGGCCTGCGCCCCCGCTTTTGGGAAACCGTTCCGCTGAAAAAGATGTCGGGGGCCGAATGGGAGGCGCTGTGTGACGGTTGCGGCAAATGCTGCCTGAACAAGATTGAATACGAAGACAACGGCGAAATCGCCTTTACCCGCGTTGCCTGTCGTCTGCTCGATGGTGACAGCTGCCGCTGTTCCAACTATGCCACCCGCCACAAATATGTGCCGGAATGTGTGCAACTAACGCCCAAAAAGCTGGAACAAATTTCCTATTGGCTGCCAAGCACCTGCGCCTACCGCCTTGTGCATGAAGGCAAGCCCCTGCACGACTGGCACCCCCTTATTTCCAATGATCCAGAATCTGTCCATATCGAAGGCGCGTCCGTGCGCGGCTGGACCGTGCCGGAGACCGAGGTGACCGAGGATGATTGGGAAGATTATCTTATACAGGAGCGGCCGTAATGTTTTTCGCCTCGGACAATGGCGCACCTGTGCCGCAGCCGATCATGGATGCCCTTGCCCGCGCCAATCAGGGGCAAACCCTGTCTTATGGGGCCGATGCCCCGATGGCCCGTCTGCGCGATCAAATCCGCACTTTGTTTGATGCGCCCGATGCGCAGGTTCACCTTGTCACCACAGGCACCGCCGCCAATTCCCTTGCGCTTGCCCTTTATACCCCGCCCTTTGGTGCCACCCTCTGCCACCGCCACGCCCATATCCAAGAGGATGAATGCGGCGCGCCTGAGTTTTTCTCGAGCGGTGCCAAGCTGCTGTTGGTAGAGGGCGATCACGGCAAAATCACGCCGGAAACGCTGACCGATGCGCTGGCCCGTACCGACAGTTCTGTCCATTCTGTGCAGGCCTCATCCCTCAGCCTGACCAATGTGACCGAGGCGGGCACGACCTATTCGGTGGCCGAACTGACTGCGCTTTGCACTTTGGCCAAATCCCACAATCTGGCCACCCATCTCGATGGCGCGCGTTTCGCCAATGCCCTTGCCGCGACTAACGCCAGCCCCGCCGATATGACGTGGCGCGCGGGCGTCGATGTCCTCACCCTTGGCGGCACCAAAAACGGCCTTTTGGGCGCCGAGGCGATTGTACTGTTTGACCCTGCAAAGTCACGCGAGCTGGAACTGCGGCGCAAACGCGCAGGCCATCTGTCGTCCAAAATGCGCTATATCGCGGCGCAGATGGAGGCGTGGTTTGACGGCGGTTATTGGCTGGATATGGCTCGCCATTCCAACGCAATGGCCGCCCGTTTGGCCACGGGGCTTGCCACGATTGACGGCGCGGACCTGCTGCATCCCGTTCAGGCCAACATCGCCTTTGCCAAGCTGCCCGATGCCGCCCACGCCCGCGCTAAAGACGCGGGTGCGGTTTATTACAACATGGGCAACGGTGTGTGCCGCCTTGTTACCGCATGGTGTACGACCGAAGCCGAAGTTGACGGGTTGCTGGCAGCGTTTCGCGGCTAAAGCGCGTTTGCAATCTGGGCCCAAAACGCCTGAACCCGTACAGCGCAATCTGCCGCATGGCTGATCGGCAACATATGCCCCGCCCCTGCCACCGTGGCGCGCGTGACCTGCGGCAAACGCCGCGCAAGCTCTGCATTGATTGCATCAATAATCGCAGGCGACTCTGCCCCTTGCAGCAACAGCACCGGAACCCCTAGGCCTTCCAGCCGACCGTAAGCCAATATCCCCGCCGCATCGTCGTTCAACACAGGGTTTTGCGCTGCAATCAAACCAATCCGCTGCACGATATAGCCGCGTTGGGCAGGCGGCAGGCTGTCAAAGGGCCGCCCGCCGCCCCAAATCGCCTGAAAGGCCTCGGTCGCGGCAAGCGCATTGCCCGCAGCCAGCGCCTCGGCAAAGCCCGCATGCTGGGCGATATGGTCGCCGAAGGCAGGCCCGCCTGCTGCCCGCGCTGCACAAAACAGCACGGAGTCCATCAGCGTCAGGCTGGCAATGCGGTCGGGGTTTTCCAGAGCCATTCGCAAGGCGACCGTCGCACCAAAGCTGTGGCCAATCAGATGGACCGGCCCCTCCGGCACAGCCGCCAGTACTGCCATCGCTTGCCGCGTGGCAAGGCTGTGAAAATCCGAAACCCCGTCCCAATCACCGCTGCGCCCATGGCCCAATAGATCGGGCACGGTCAGGCTAACCCCTTGCAAACCAGCGGAAAATCCGATCCACGTCCCACCATGCGCCAGCGAACAATGCAGGGCCAGCGCATGCACTGGCCCATCGCCGATCACACGCCAAGCGGTTGGAATACCCGCCAGAACCGCCTCGGGCATTTACAACTTGCCGGCCAGATGCAGGTCCAGATCTTCCAGCCGGTCTTGGCCCCAAAAGATCTGATCGCCCACCACATAGGACGGCGCGCCAAACACACCGCGCGATACCGCCTCTTCCAGATTGGCGGCATAGGCTTCGGCCCCCGCCAACATGCCGCTGTCGGCAAGGCCTGCGTCAAACCCCGCGGCGGTCAGTGCCGCGCGGATCACGTCATCCTCGGCGATGTTCTTTTCTTCGGCCCAACAGGCCCGCGTGATGCCATGCACCAAAGCCCCCATATCGCCGCCGCCTGCTGCTTGCGCCGCAATGATGGCATAGGAACTTGGCGCCGGGTTCGTTGGCCAAAACATCGGTTGCAGGTTCAAGGCCATCCCGTGCTTGGCCCCCTGCCGCCGCATTTCCTGCAAACGATAAGCGCGGCGGCTTTCGTGCCGATCCTTGGGCGGCTGCCCCCCCGTCCGGCCAAACAACCCCATCACATCCAACGGTTTGTAGGTGACTGTCGCCCCATGACGCGCGGCAATTTCCTCCAACCGTGTGCCTGCCAAATAGGTAAACGGCGAAACAGTTGCGAAGTAATAGTCGATATGGGTCATTTTAGCGCCTTTCAGGCTGTCATTGGTTTGCAAGACCCTAGCCCGATGGTAAGCGGTGTCAACGCCAACCCGAATCCCTTTTGACTGCCTCGCAAAGGACAAAACATGGCCGCCCTCAATGAACCCAAGCTGATTTCCGGCAATGCGAATATGCCGCTTGCCACCGCCATCGCAAAGCGGATGTCGCTGCACCGTGGCATGTCGGTCGGCCTTGTGGATGCCCGCGTCGAACGGTTCAACGATGGCGAGATTTTTGTCGAGGTGTATGAAAACGTGCGCGGCGAGGATATGTTCATCATCCAGCCCACGTCGAACCCCGCCAATGACAACCTGATGGAACTCTTGATCATGACAGACGCGCTGCGCCGCTCTTCGGCTTCGCGTATCACCGCCGTGATCCCCTATTTCGGCTATGCCCGCCAAGATCGCCGCACCAAGGCCCGCACGCCGATTTCGGCCAAGCTGGTCGCCAATATGATGGTCGAGGCGGGGATCGAGCGTATCCTGACACTGGATTTGCACGCTGCCCAGATTCAGGGCTTTTTTGATATTCCGGTCGATAACCTTTACGCCTCGCCGATCTTTGCGCTGGATATCATGGCGCAGTTCAAAGGCTCTATGTCCGATATGATGGTGGTCAGCCCCGATGTTGGCGGCGTGGCCCGTGCGCGTGAATTGGCCAAACGGATCAACGCGCCGCTGTCCATCGTGGACAAACGCCGCGAAAAGGCGGGCGAGATTGCCGAGATGACGGTGATCGGCGATGTGTCGGGCAAGAAATGTATCATTGTCGACGACATGTGCGACACCGCTGGCACCCTGTGCAAAGCCGCCGAAGTTTTGCTGGAAAACGGCGCATCCGAGGTGCATGCCTATATCACGCATGGCGTTATGTCTGGCCCTGCGGTGGAACGGGTTACCAATTCCGTGATGAAATCGCTGGTGATCACCGATTCCATCGCGCCGTCTGATGCGGTGAAAAACTGTCCCAATATCCGTATTCTGCCCACGGCTCCGATGTTTGCCCAAGCGATCCTGAACATCTGGAACGGCACATCCGTGTCATCGCTGTTTGAAACGGAAACCCTTAGCCCGATTTATGAAGGTCTGTATCGCGGCTGATAAGGGGTGGTGGGTTTCACCCACCGCCGCCCGCTCAGTACAATTCCCAGTCGTCCTCGTCCTTGACGCGGCCAATCGCCAGCCAATCGGCCCGCACCCGCGCCACGCGCGTATCGCCCCAAGTCTTGAACACAAGATGAAACCCCGCAGCCGTGATCTGCTCTGCCGACAGATCCGCGCGCGCATTGGACTTTTGGTCCATGTCCCACATCGACATAGACACCGTCACGACAGGCACATCTGCATAGGCTTCGGGGAACTTGACGATATGGCGGCTTTCGCGCGCGCCATGCCCCGTCCACATCACGCCATCATCCGCAAAATCGGAAAACAACACGCGTGAGCCTTGTTGAATGCCCATCGTCTGGGCGGAAAATCGTTTCATTACCAAACGTCCTGTTTCAGCATGATCTATTGCACATTGCCCAAAATGTTACGTCAAATTCAGCATCGACCAAAATCGGAGCGGTCAAGTCTGTGTCTACGCCAATTATCTGTAAAAAACGGCGAAACTTTGATCGGCCCGACAATTTCCACGAAATATTTTACGCCCCTTGGCGCAATGACGCCCGTAAAACGCAAAAGGCCCCGAGTGTTTTCGGGGCCTTTCACAATCAGTCGCTTGGATCAGTGGCTCGCATGGTGGCGCAGGGCCATCATGTCTTGCACCAGCTTTTCAGCGGCATCCTTGTCTTCGGGCAGCGCCATTGCGGCCAGCTCTCGGGCTTGGTCGATCATCCCGTCCAGCACAGTGCCAGACAGATCTTCCACCGGAATGGCCTGCTCGGCCAAAACAGAAACGCCTGCCGCCGTGATTTCGGCAAAACCGCCGGTCACAGCAAAAGCCAGCGTCTTGTCGGCACCAATCGCCTTCAAAATACCGGGGCGCAGGGTGGTGATGGTGGGGGCATGCCCCTCCATCGCCGTCAGGTCACCATCAGCGCCCGGAATCTGCACTTCGGACGCCTGAAAGGACGCAAGCCGCTTTTCCGGTGACACGAGGTCGAATTGCAAAGTCGCGGCCATGTTGCCCCCTTATGCCGCAGCTGCAGCAAGACGCTGCGCTTTGGCGATCACTTCTTCAATGCCACCAACCATATAGAAGGCCGCTTCTGGCAGGTGATCGTATTCACCGGCCACAACCGCCTTGAACGAGGCGATGGTTTCTTCCAAAGGCACCTGCTTGCCGTCTGCGCCGGTAAATACCTTGGCCACGTCAAACGGCTGGCTCAGGAAGCGCTCGATCTTACGCGCGCGGGCCACGGCGATTTTGTCGTCTTCCGACAATTCGTCCATACCCAAAATCGCGATGATATCTTGCAACGACTTATAGCGCTGAAGGATCTGCTGCACGGATGTCGCCACGCCGTAATGCTCTTCGCCAATGATCAGCGGGTCAAGCAAACGCGAGGTGGAACCCAGCGGGTCCACAGCCGGATAAATCCCTTTTTCCGAGATCGAACGGTCCAAAACGGTGGTCGCGTCCAAGTGGGCAAAGGATGTCGCCGGTGCAGGGTCGGTCAAGTCATCGGCAGGTACGTACACGGCCTGAACCGATGTGATCGAACCGTTCTTGGTCGATGTAATGCGTTCCTGCATCTGACCCATGTCGGTTGCCAGCGTTGGCTGATAACCCACAGCGGATGGAATACGACCCAACAGCGCCGACACTTCCGAACCCGCTTGGGTAAAGCGGAAGATGTTGTCCACAAAGAACAAAACGTCTGCGCCGGTTTCATCGCGGAACTGTTCGGCCAATGTCAGACCCGACAAAGCCACACGCATACGCGCACCTGGAGGCTCGTTCATCTGGCCATACACCAGTGCGATTTTCGACTTTTCCAGATCATCGGGAACGATAACGCCGGATTCGATCATCTCGTGGTAAAGGTCGTTGCCTTCACGGGTACGCTCACCCACGCCCGCAAACACCGACACGCCCGAGTGTACTTTGGCGATGTTGTTGATCAATTCCATGATCAAAACGGTCTTGCCAACGCCCGCGCCGCCGAACAGACCAATTTTGCCGCCCTTCGTGTAAGGTGCCAAGAGGTCGATAACCTTAATGCCGGTCACAAGGATCTCGGTCGCGGTCGACTGCTCGGCAAAGCTTGGGGCCTCACCGTGGATCGAACGGGTTGTTTTCGACAGAACGGGGCCTTTTTCGTCAACGGGATCGCCGGTGACGTTCATGATGCGGCCCAATGTGCCCATGCCAACCGGCACGGAAATCGGCGCGCCGGTGTCGGTCACGCCTTCGCCACGGACCAGACCTTCGGTCGCGTCCATCGCAATGGTGCGCACTGTGCTTTCGCCCAAGTGCTGTGCCACTTCCAAGATCAGCTTTTTGCCGTTGTTGGTTGTGGTCAATGCGTTCAGAATGGCCGGCAGGTCACCCTCAAACTGCACGTCCACAACCGCGCCAATCACCTGGGTGATCTTGCCTGCGGCCTTTGTTGGTGCTTTCGCCATGTGTCAAGTCTCCGTTATGCGGGTCAAAGCGCCTCAGCGCCCGAGATGATTTCGATAAGTTCTTTGGTGATCGCAGCCTGACGCGAGCGGTTGTAGATCGTCGTGTATTTGTCGATCATATCGCCTGCGTTGCGGGTTGCGTTGTCCATCGCACTCATCCGGGCACCCTGTTCCGAGGCCCCGTTTTCAAGCAAAGCAGTGAAGACTTGCGTCGCCACACCGCGCGGCAAAAGATCGGCAAGAATGCCTTCCTCTGACGGCTCGTAATCGTACAATGCGACCGCATCACCGGCATCTTCCGCGTCATATTTCGCGGGGATAACCTGTTGCGCAGTCGGCACCTGGCTGATCACCGATTGGAAGCGGTTAAAGAACAGCGTTGCCACGTCAAACTCGCCCGCATCAAAGCGTGCCAGAATGTCGCGCGAAATCGCTTGGGCCTGAACGTAGCCCACGCGCTTTACCTCGGACAGGTCAACGTGACCGACCATATAGCGCGCGAAATCACGCTTCAGCTGTTCCCGGCCTTTTTTGCCAACAGTCAAAATCTTGACCGTTTTGCCTTTGCCCAGCAGCTCATTCGCCCGTGCCCGTGCAAGGCGCACGATGGTCGAGTTGAAGCCACCGCAAAGCCCGCGTTCGGCGGTCATGACGACCAGCAAATGCACTTTATCCTCGCCCGTCCCAGCCAAAAGCCGGGGCGCGCTGGCCGATGTTCCAACCGAGGCCGAAAGCCCCGCCATCACCGCATTCATCCGCTCGGCATAGGGCCGACCAGCTTCCGCAGCTTCCTGCGCGCGGCGAAGTTTCGCCGCGGCAACCATTTGCATGGCTTTGGTGATCTTGCGAGTATTCTTGATACTCGTGATCTTGTTTTTTAAGTCCTTTAGGCTCGGCATTGACCTACCCCTTTAGGCGAAATCTTTGGCATATGCGTCAAGCGCGGCACGGATTTTATCCTCCAGCTCGCCCTTCACCTTACGGTCGTTGTTGGTGATATCCGCCAACAGGTCCGCATGGTTCGACCGCAGATGCTTGAGCAAGCCAGCCTCGTAGCGGCCAACATCCTTTACCGCGATCTTGTCCAGATAGCCCTTGGTGCCTGCAAAGATCACGCAAACAATTTCCGAACCGGTCAGCGGCGAATACTGTGGCTGCTTCATCAATTCGGTCAAACGCGCACCACGGTTCAGCAACTGCTGTGTGGACGCGTCAAGGTCCGAACCGAACTGCGCAAAGGCCGCCATTTCGCGGTACTGCGCCAGTTCCAGCTTAACCGGACCCGCAACCGATTTCATCGCATCGGTCTGAGCAGAAGACCCAACGCGCGAAACGGACAGACCGGTGTTCACAGCGGGGCGAATGCCCTGATAGAACAGTTCGGTTTCAAGGAAGATCTGACCATCGGTGATCGAAATCACGTTTGTCGGAATAAACGCAGACACGTCGCCGCCTTGGGTTTCAATGATCGGTAACGCGGTCAACGACCCCGAACCATGATCCTTGTTCAACTTCGACGACCGCTCCAACAGGCGCGAGTGCAGATAGAAAACGTCACCCGGATATGCTTCACGGCCCGGCGGGCGGCGCAACAGCAGCGACATTTGGCGATACGACACGGCCTGCTTGGACAAATCATCATAGATGATCAGCGCATGGCGGCCATTGTCACGGAAATGTTCGGCGATGGATGTCGCGGCATAGGGCGCCAAGAACTGCATCGGTGCTGGGTCAGACGCGGTTGCAGCGACAACAATCGTGTAAGCAATCGCGCCGGTTTCTTCCAACTTCTTGACCAACTGGGCCACGGTCGAACGCTTCTGGCCGATCGCTACGTAAACGCAGTACAGCTTCTTGCTCTCGTCGTCGCCAGCGGCCTTGTTGTAGGACGCCTGGTTCAGAATGGTATCCAGCGCAATCGCTGTTTTGCCGGTCTGACGGTCGCCAATGATCAATTCGCGCTGGCCACGACCAACGGGGATCATCGCGTCAACCGACTTCAGACCTGTCGCCATCGGCTCGTGAACCGACTGGCGTGGAATGATGCCGGGCGCTTTCACGTCCGCAATCGCGCGCTTTTTCGTCTTGATCGGGCCTTTGCCGTCAATCGGGTTGCCCAGACCGTCTACAACGCGGCCCAACAGCTCGTCGCCCACTGGAACGTCCACGATGGACTTGGTGCGCTTTACGGTGTCGCCTTCTTTGATCGCGCGGTCATCGCCGAAAATAACGATACCCACGTTGTCGACTTCAAGGTTCAAGGCCATCCCGCGGATACCACCGGGGAATTCGACCATCTCACCGGCCTGAACCTTGTCCAGCCCGTGAACACGGGCGATACCATCGCCTACGCTCAGCACACGGCCAACTTCGGCAACTTCGGCATCTTGGCCAAAGTTTTTGATCTGGTCCTTAAGGATCGCAGAAATTTCAGCTGCTTGGATACCCATTTATCCGACCTCTTTCATTGCATTCTGGAGGGCCGCGAGCTTGGCCTTGACCGACGTATCGATCATGGTAGAGCCGAGCTTTACGATCAGACCACCGATGAGGGATTCATCGACAGCGGTTTTCAGTTTCACATCCTTGCCGACACTGGCTTTCAGCGTAGCGGCGAGTTCTTTGGCCTGTGCAGCGCTCAGCTTGGCGGCAGATGTGACCTCAGCAGTCACCTCGCCTTTTTCTTCGCTGATCAAATCTTGCACAATTTTGGTCAATTGCGGCAACACGAACAGACGGCGTTTTTGCGCCATCAATGCCAAGGTGTTTACCATCAACGGGGACAACCCCATTTTCGCGGCAATCGCGGCAATCGCTTTGCCCTGATCGTCGCGGGTATAGACCGGCGACGAAATCAAGGCGTTCAGGTCGGCAGAGCTGGCAAGCGTCGCGTCAAGGGCGCCGATGTCGCCCTCCAGCGCCTTGAGGCCCTTGCTTTCCTTCGCCAGCTCAAAAAGAGCGGTGGCGTAGCGCGCAGCAATGCCGGAGGAGATCGAAGCTGATTCTGACACGTCATCCCTTCCGAAATTAAGCCCCGGCATCGTGTCACACGGCACAAGGGCATCCTATGGCGCATACTTGTGCATGCGTCTGAATTTTGATGCGGTGTAGCAGAGGCGGATTTGTGCCGCAACCATCAACAAATGGTAAAATGCACGTGACGGGCGCTAACATGTCGCAACCCCGCCACGCCTTGGGGACCATCGCTCGAAATTGGCGTCAAAAACCCCGGTTTCGCCACGCACTTTGGCCGGGCTTGTGCCATTCAATAGGTCTGGCAGCCTGCCCAAACCGTACGAAGCGCCACGACCGCCCTGCGCGCGCGTCGCCAAAAGGACCATCAACTGCGGCCCGTTTACTGTGTTTGTGGCTTCGTATCCGGCGGCGCAGATCCTGATGGTGGTGCGGCGACCTCGGTTAAGGCCTCGAGCGCGGCAGGGCCTTGCATCAAGGCGGGTTCCGGTGCGCCCTGCCCCATGCCTTCCAACACCCGCAACGGGCGGCGCACGGCGGCCCGCAACCCGCCTTGCACCGGCGCGCGGTGCTGCTTTGACACCTCGACAATCAGCACCCCGCCCGCCAGAAACGGTGCGAACCGCCTGCCGTTGCGTTCAAAGAAATCAGATGTCCGCAGCCAGAACGGGTGCCCCGATGGCGGCGCAAACAACGCCGACAGGCTTCGCTCTACCGTGAAATCATGGCGTTTTAACTGCGCTTCCAACTGCCTCACCGAATAGGGGCGGCCAAACCCGAACGGCGTCCCATCGCGCCGTGCCCACAGGCCGGACCGCGATGGCACAATAAACAACGCCCGCCCGTGGGGTCCAAGCACGCGGGATGCTTCCTCTAACACCATCGACGGCTGTTCCGACGCCTCCAACCCGTGCATCAGGATCAGGCGGTCAACTATGCCCGTGGACAGCGGCCAAGCCGTTTCCTCGCATAGCACTGACACGTTTTCCATGCCCGCAGGCCAAGGCATCACGCCTTGCGGGGCTGGCATCAAGGCAATAACCCGCCGCGCATCGGCCAGATAAGGCCGCATCAAAGGCGCGGCAAAGCCGAATCCCGCCATCGTCTCACCTTTGGCAGACGGCCACATCCGCACCACCGTGTCGCGAATGGCACGCTGCGCCACGCGGCCCAATTTGGTCCGATAGTAAAAGTTGCGAAGGTCAAGCACATCAAGATGCATTGCAGACAGGGCCTTTTTCGGGCGAAGCTTGTGCCAACATTACCCAAAGAAAGGCAAAAGACCATGCCACTTGCGATTTTGACAATTCCCTGCCTGTCCGACAACTATGCCTACCTGATTCATAACTCTGAAACTGGCGACACGGCGCTGGTGGATGTGCCCGAGGGCGCCCCGATTCTCGCTGCGTTGTCGGCAAACAAATGGCGCTTGACCGATATTTTGCTGACACACCACCATTGGGACCATATCGACGGCTTGGCTGATTTGTTGGCAGGCTTGCCCGATAGGTCAAAGGGGGGCCCTCGTATCTGGGGCGCCGCCGCCGATGCCCACCGCTTGCCGCCCCTTACCCGCGCCCTGAGCGACGGTGAGACCGTCACCATCTGCGGTGAGTCCGTCCATATCTTTGACGTTTCGGGCCACACAATCGGCCACATCGCCTTTCACTTTCCGCAAACCCAAGCGCTGTTTTCCGGCGACAGCCTGATGGTGATGGGCTGCGGGCGGTTGTTTGAAGGCACGCCCGCGCAAATGTGGGCCAGCCTGCAAAAACTTGCCCCCCTCCCCGATGCAACCCGCCTGTTTTCCGGCCATGAATACACCGCCAGCAACATCCGCTTTGCTTTAGCCCTTGAACCCGCCAATCCGCAGCTTATCTTGATGTCACGAGGGGTGTCGGACCTGCGCAAAGCAGGCAAGCCGACGATCCCGACCACCTTGGCGCAAGAACGCGAAACCAACCCGTTCCTCCGCGCCCCCAACCCCGATATGAAAGCCGCCCTCGGCATGGCCGCCGCGGCAGATCTCGATGTTTTTACAGAAATCCGTGCACGCAAAGATAAATTCTGACCGCAGCGCCATCACCATTGTTCACTTTTTCCGACACAACCGTCTGAAACCTAAAATAATCAGAAAAAAGACTTGAAGCCGCCGAAATAAAACCGAACCTTAAGGGTATGAGGCCATTGTCGGTCAGGGCGCCCCGCCCGATCCGCCAGCAGAACACGAGGAGCACTGAACCGTGCCATCATTTTCCACGACGCTTGAACAGGCAATCCACGGCGCTTTGGCACTTGCCAACGCGCGCCGCCACGAACTCGCCACGCTGGAACACTTGCTTCTGGCATTGATCGACGAACCCGAAGCCTCTCGCGTGATGAAGGCCTGTTCCGTCGATCTGGATGAGTTGCGCAAAACGCTTGTCGATTTCATCGACGATGACCTCTCCACCCTCGTCACCGATGTCGAGGGGTCCGAGGCCGTGCCCACAGCCGCCTTCCAACGCGTGATCCAGCGCGCGGCGATCCACGTGCAATCGTCGGGCCGCAATGAGGTGACGGGCGCCAACGTCCTCGTCGCCATCTTTGCCGAACGCGAATCCAACGCCGCCTATTTCCTGCAAGAACAGGATATGACCCGCTATGACGCGGTCAATTACATCGCCCACGGTGTCGCCAAAGACCCCGCCTTTGGCGAGGCGCGCCCTGTTACGGGTGCCGAAGAGCACATGGAAACCCCGAAAGGCGAGGCGGGCGAGGCCAAGGAATCCGCCCTGTCCAAATATTGCGTCGATCTGAACGTCAAAGCCATCAAAGGCGATGTCGACCCCCTGATCGGCCGTGAGGCCGAGGTGGAACGCTGCATCCAGGTCCTCTGCCGCCGCCGCAAAAACAACCCGCTGCTGGTCGGTGATCCCGGCGTTGGCAAAACTGCCATCGCCGAAGGTCTGGCTTGGAAAATCGTGCGCGGCGAAACGCCCGAAATTCTGTCCAAAGCCACGATCTACAGCCTCGATATGGGTGCTTTGCTCGCAGGCACCCGCTACCGTGGCGATTTCGAAGAACGTCTCAAAGCCGTAGTCAAAGAAACCGAGGATCACCCCGACGCGATCCTTTTTATCGACGAAATCCACACCGTTATCGGTGCCGGCGCCACATCGGGCGGCGCTATGGATGCGTCCAACCTGCTGAAACCCGCGCTTCAGGGCGGCAAATTGCGCACGATGGGCTCCACCACCTACAAGGAATTCCGTCAGCACTTTGAAAAGGACCGCGCCCTTGCCCGCCGGTTCCAGAAAATCGACGTGAACGAACCCTCGGTGCCAGACACCATCAAAATCCTGATGGGCCTGAAGCCGCATTTTGAAGAACATCACGACCTGCGCTACACCGCCGATGCGATCAAAACCGCCGTGGAACTCGCCGCGCGCTATATCAACGACCGCAAACTGCCCGACTCTGCGATTGACGTGATTGATGAGGCGGGTGCCGCACAGCACCTCCTCTCGGATTCCAAGCGCCGCAAAACCATCGGCACCAAGGAAATTGAGGCTGTGGTGGCAAAAATCGCGCGCATCCCTCCGAAAAACGTCTCCAAAGACGACTCGGAAATCCTGCGCGATCTCGAAAAATCGCTCAAACGTGTGGTCTTCGGTCAAGACAAGGCGATCGAGGCGCTGGCGTCCGCCATCAAACTCGCCCGTGCAGGCCTGCGCGAACCCGAAAAACCGATCGGCAATTACCTGTTCGCAGGCCCCACAGGTGTGGGCAAAACCGAGGTGGCAAAACAACTCGCCAACACGCTTGGCGTGGAACTGCTGCGTTTCGATATGTCCGAATACATGGAAAAACACGCCGTTTCTCGCCTCATCGGCGCCCCTCCAGGCTATGTCGGCTTTGACCAAGGCGGCATGCTGACCGATGGTATCGACCAGCATCCGCATTGCGTGCTGCTGCTGGATGAAATGGAAAAGGCGCATCCGGATGTCTACAACATCCTGCTGCAAGTCATGGACCACGGCAAACTGACCGACCATAACGGTCGTTCGGTGGATTTCCGCAATGTTATCCTCATCATGACGTCGAACGCCGGCGCGCAGGAAATGTCAAAATCCGCCATCGGCTTTGGCCGTGACCGGCGGACCGGCGAAGATACAGCAGCGGTGGAACGCACCTTTACGCCTGAATTCCGCAACCGCCTTGACGCCGTGATCAGCTTTGCCCCCTTGGGCCGCCAGATCATCCGTCAAGTCGTGGAAAAATTCGTCCTGCAACTCGAAGCACAGCTTTTGGACCGCAACGTCCATATCGAACTGACGGATGAGGCCGCGAATTGGCTGGGCGAAAAGGGCTATGATGACAAAATGGGCGCGCGCCCGCTTGGCCGCGTGATCCAGGAACACATCAAAAAACCACTGGCCGAGGAGTTGTTGTTCGGCAAACTGATGAAGGGCGGCGTGGTCAAGGTCGGCATCAAAGACGGTGCGCTGGACCTCACATTCGAGGAACCGGACAAGGCCCGCATCACCGGCCGCAAAACCCCGCTTCTCACGGCAGAATGACCCCTGTTATTACTGCGCTTCTTTTCTGGGCCCCCGCACAAGCGGGGGTCTTTTCTTTATCCATTCCGGTCGATTGCACCTTGGACGATACGTGTTTCATCCAGCAGTTCACCGGCCGTGACCCAAGGCACAGCGGCGGCCGATTTCACCTGCGGTTCGCTCAGCTATGATGGCCACAAAGGCACCGATTTCGCTGTCCCAACCCTGAAAGCGATGCAAAACGGCGTCACCGTCACCGTCCTCGCCGCCGCCGCAGGCGCCACCCGCGACGGCATGGCCGACATAGCGTCGAACGCGCCCTGCCCCCGACATCACCGACCGCGTTTGCGGCAATGCGGTCGTCATAACCCATGCAGACGGCTGGGAAACCCAATATTGCCACCTCAAACGCGGAACTGTTGTGGTGCAAAAGGGCGAAACCGTCGCTGCAGGCACCCTCACCGGCCCACAGGGCGAGGTTCTGCGCCAAACCGCCACCTTCACCAAACCCCAAGCCCGCACCATGCGCGCCGCAGGCAATCGCAACCGCGGCCAAAACTGGCCCGCAGGCCCCTATAACGGCACCGCAACCTTGCTGCACGGCAGCACGCAAATCGGCCAAATATCTCTCAGTCTTACAATTGCCCCTAAAGCGTTTCGCCTTTAAATTGAAACACCTTGCATCGCCAAACGTGCCCAAAACCTCTGATGTTCGACAGCCATAGGTGACGCAGGTTTCAGTCGAATTGCTCTAAACACGAGACGCAGAAAAAATCGCTGGCAAACGCGATCAACCCGTCCTTCCATTCTCTTCGACCCAAATATCCACTCTGCCGTCAACCCAAGAAAATCTGTTAAAAGGCATGCACCACACATGGCTCAAAACCCGCCACAGCGGGTTTTTCAATATACTTACAAATCAGAATTTCCGCCGCAAAGCCGCGCGAACGCAGGTTAAAATCAGGTTAACAAAAGTAACAAAGTTTAATAATTTCAATAAATTAGACGAATGACCGCGTGCGGACATTCTGCGGATACATTCAATCACCGTTCCGTCAGCTTCAACTCAATCCGCCGATTTTGTGCCCGCGCCTGCTCTGATCCCCCCCCCGCCACAGGCTGCCACTCCCCAAATCCGGTCGCCGCCATCCGTTCGGGCGGAAAACCCAAATCATCCTGCATGAACCGCACCACAGACAAGGCGCGGGCCTGGCTCAATTCCCAGTTGTCGGCAAATTCACCCGCCCCTGAAAGCGGCACATTATCGGTGTGCCCGTCGACCCGAATGATCCAATCAATCCCGTCAGGGATTTGCCCTGAAACCTCTTTCAGCGTCGCCACAACCCCGTCAATCTGGCTCCGACCCTCAGGGGCCAGATCCGCCGATCCGGGCCGAAACAGCACCTCGGACGAAAACACAAACCGGTCCCCCACAATCCGAACCCCGTCCCGCCCAGCCAAAACCTCGCGCAGCTGACCAAAAAATTCTGACCGGAAATTCTCCAGCTTCTTCGTTTCGGCTTCCAGCCGTTTGCGTTCCGCCTCCTCCAGCTCGGCCCGCTTTTTCTGCTCGGCCGCGACTTGAGCAAGGGCGGTATTCAGTTGCGTCCCCAAAGTATCCAGCCGCACATTCGCAGCCTCATCCCTGGCCGATGACGCGTCCAAAAGCCCCTGCAAATCCCTCAGTTGCCCCCGTAACGCCGCGATTTGTTCGTTCAGCAAGGCCACCCTGCGGGCATTGTCCTGCGACCGCGCATCCACCTCGGCCAGCGCCGCGCGGGCTGTGGCAAGAAGCGCGTCTTTGCCCGTCAAATCTGTATCAGATTGGCTCGCCGCCGCCTGTGCCGCAGCCAGCAAGGTCAAGGTTTCCTCGGCCCGTTTGCGCTGCTCTTCCAAGGCCAGCGTCATCGCCGTAAGCTCGGTTTGGGATGCCGCAAGCCGCGCCCGCAAGGCCTCGGCGGCGGCCATATCGACCAGCCGCGCCTTTTCTTCTTCGGTCAGCTGCGCCTCTAACCCATCAATCCGCGCGGTATTGGCCGCAAGGTTAGCCTCGCCTTCGGTCACTTTGGCGCGCAAATCGGCGATCATCGCATCCAGCGCCTCACGGCGAGCGGCGGCGAGGCGGGCCGCCTCGGCTTGCGCGTCAACTTCATCGCGGGCGCGGGCAAGGGCCAGATTAAGCGCCTCTTGTTCTGATATCATACGGGTTTGCGCGGCCTCCAGCTCTGACACAGCCGCGGTCAAACTCACCGCCTCCCCCCGCGCCGCATCGCGTTCGGCCAACAGGCTTGCCACCTGCGCCTCAAAGCTGCTGATCCGCGCAGTGGCCGTGTCCAGATCTGCTTGACGCACGGCCAATTGGCTGGACAAGGACGCCGCCAAGGCCGCTTGCGCCGCCCCATCGGCTTGGGCCGCGGTCAGGCTTGCCCCCAATTGCCCCACTTCGGTGGCCAAACGATCGGCCCTATTGCGTTCCAGCCCCAAGGCATCGGCAAGGCCCGCGACCTGCTCAGCCAGCGCGTCAAGTTCGTGGTCTTGGTTGTCAATGGTTTCGCGCAGGACCGACTGCACGATCATGAAAATTGTCAGCACAAACATCAAGACCAGCAGCAGCGCAGTCATGGCATCGACGAACCCCGGCCAGATAGAGCCGTTCATCTTTTGCCCACCCCGCCGGCTCAACGCCATAGCCTAGTCCCGCCCTTGTGCGCTGCGCGACAGTTGCCGGACCGCGTTGGTCAGGCCTGCGATATCGGCACGCAAATCGGCCACACTTTCCTGCCGCCCGGCGGATATCTCTTCCAAAATTCGTAGCAATTGTACATCGATGGACCGCAGGCGCATCCGGCTTTCGGCATCTAGCCCATCTTCGCCAGCCTTGGCCAGCACGGGTGCAAAGCTGTCTTGGCCATCGGCAATGCGGGTCAAAAGCGTTGTTTGGGTGGCGGCAATCTGCGCAAGTTGGTCCTGAACATGGCTGTCCGCTTGCACCTTGGCAGACAGATCCTTCACCGCATCCGCAAGGCTTCCCAGCCGTTCATCGGCAAGGCTGCGTGACACATCGGCCTGCACAAACAGGTTTTGCAAGGCTTCCAACTGCCGCGCGACTTGATCCATAACGCCGCCAAGGCCAGACACATCGCCACCATCCCCATCGCCGCTAGAAAAACCCAGCCGGGTGATCGACGACAACCATTCCTCAAGCTCGCGGTAAAACCGGTTCTGGCCGTGGCTGGCAAAAAGTTCAAGCAGCCCCACAACCAGCGACCCCGCCAGCCCCAAGAGCGACGAGGAAAACGCCGTGCCCATACCGCCAAGCTGCGCTTCTAGCCCACCCATCAGCTTTTCAAACACCTGCATCGCATCTTCGCCCTCTTTCGGGGCAAGATTGCGGATGGTTTCGACAACCGCGGGAACAGTGGTCGCAAGGCCGTAGAACGTACCCAAAAGGCCCAGAAATATCAGCAGGTTAACAAGGTAGCGCGTAATGTCGCGCGCCTCATCTATCCGCGTGGCGACCGAATCGAGAATAGACCGCGAGGACGAGGCCGAGATTTGCATCCGCGCGCCACGGCTGCGCAGCAAGGCCGCCAACGGGGCCAGCAGGCGCGGCGCTGTCACCTGTTCGACCGCTGGATCGGGCTGGGTAAACCCCAAAATCCAGCGCACCGATTGCATCAGTTGCAGCACCTGCCAAAAGCACGCAATGACGCCAAAGACGAAGACCATTGCGATAAAGCCGTTCAGCCAGACGTTGGCAAGGAACACCCCCGACAACTGCCCCCAAGCGACAAAACCGCCAAGGGCGACAAGCACAACAACACCCAGCATCAGAATGATCTGACGAATCGGATGGGTAAACGACAACTCTGCCTCGGTGGTGGTCTTGTCCATTCGGCGCAAATGACCCTTCTGGTTTGCTTCGTCTTAGCCTAAGCCCGCAAAGCGATTGTGCCAACTGTCATTTCGCATTTAGTGCGTGGACACGGCTGGAAAGCCATTCCAGATCGGCATCTCCGATGCCCAATTGCGCCAAATGGGCGGCGGTGTTGAACAAATATTCGCAATTGCGCCCACGGCCGCCAACCGCTTGCGCGATGATCTGTGCCTGTTCTTCCAGCGCGAGGGTGCAATATTGGTCATGCGCGGGATCGATGACATAGCACAAGGCCGTAACCTCTGCCCCGCCATCAAGGGACAGCGGCAACCATTCCTCAAGATACGCCGAGGAAATCAACTCGCGTTCGCGCAAAGCCGCGAGGGTGGCACCTTCGGCACCATCGACTACGCGAAAGGCAACGCCTGCGCAAAAGGCGTGTGCTGCGCGGTCAAGTGCGAGGACAAGGCCGGGGTCGATTTCGGTGCCGCGGTGGTGGATTGAACGCATGCAAAAGCTGCGGTGCCAGCCGTGCAATTGGGCCACGCGCTGTTCGGCGACCGGAAATCCGGGGTTCCAGACCAGTGATCCGTATCCGAAAACCCAAAGTGGCTTTTGCATCTTCTGGCCCTCCGTTGCGCGACCTTGTAGACAGCAAAAAGCGTGAAATGAAAAGGGGCGGCCTGATGCGGTGGTTGACGGGTTTGGTGATGCTGTTGGGCTGCCTTTGGGGCGGCTATTGGTTTGTGGGCGAGCGCGGGTTTGAAGCGGCAGCAAAGGGGTGGTTTGCTACGTTGCAAGACAGCGGCAAGGTGGCAGAATACAGTGATCTGTCCGTTCAAGGGTTTCCCAACCGCTTTGATCTGACCGTGACCGACCCGCATTTTGCCGATCCGGCCACGGGGTTTAACTGGCAAGCGCCGTTCTTTCAGGTGCTAAGCCTGAGTTATAAGCCGTGGCATGTGATCGCGGCCTTTCCACCCGAACAGCGGCTGGTCTTGCCGAGAGAGGCGATGACGATCAGGTCGGGAAAGCTGCAAGCCAGCGTGGTGGCCAAGCCGCAAACGAGCCTGCCGCTGGACCGTTTGGCCGTGGTAGGCCAGGCGCTGGAGGTCGTTGGCGACAAGGGGTGGACGGTGAAAGCCGAGACGGTGCAATTTGCAACGCGGTTGGATGAAAGCCGCGCGCATTGGCATGAGGTTGGGCTGAATCTGGGAACCCTGACGCCGGATGCTGGATTGACGGCACTTTTTGGTGGGGTTCTGCCGGCGCAGATCGCCTTGATCCGCCTGGATGCCCATGTGGAATTGACCGCGCCGCTTGACAGGACCGCTTTGGCGGCCAAGCCACAAATTGCAGCGGTCGAGCTGGATGATTTGCGAATTGACTGGGGCACGATGGGCGTTGCGGTGACAGGCAGTATCGTGGCCGACGCGGCGGGATTTGCCGAAGGCGATGCCGTTTTGCGCTTGGAAAACTGGCGTGTGGCGCTGGATGTGGCGCAGGCGACAGGTCTGCTGGCCCCCGATCAGCGCCGGACATGGGAGCGCGCAGCGCAGTTTCTGGCCAAGTCGACGGACGGGGTGGACACACTGGAATTGCCCTTGCGGTTCGCCAATGGGCTTACGCTTATCGGGCCGCTTCCGGTCGGGCCAGCGCCACGGCTGCGGTGATTATTTGCAGTAAGGCCCGCCGCGATATTTGGCGGTATCAAAATGAAGATGGTCCTCATGATAGCCATCAGACCCGGGACCAAGGGTGGTGCCAAAGATGCCGCACGCGCCTTTGTGGGCCTTGCGGATCGCTTTGCCCCGGCTGGATTTATAGTCGGCCTGAATGCTTAGCTTTGTGCCGTCGGCCAGTGTAAACCCCGAAACATCAATAGCTTTTCCGCGCCCGTGTTCGCTGATCCGCGCGCCTTTCTTGTTGTTTCGGCCACGGCAAACATAATGGGCCGCCACGTGAAGCTGCGTTACCTCGTTGCGGCCAAAGGCAGGTTTGACCTTGTTGGTGACCCATTTGCGCAGCGCGCGGGCTGTATCGCAATCAATGGTAGCGGGGGTGCTTAGGGTCACGCCATCGACGGCCGTGATGCGGACAGGGCTGTCTACGCCGCAGCCTGATTGCGCCCCACGGATAGAGGGGATCGCTGTGCCTTGGATCGCGCTGTCTTGACAGATAGCGCTGCTGCCATAGGTCTTTTGCTCTTGGGCTCCGAGTTTTTTATCAATCACCTTTTCAGGACCGAATAGTTTACCCAAAAGCCCTCTTTTCGGGGCCTCAACAGCGGCTTGAACGCCCTCAGGCCGTGGCATCGGGCGGATCGACGGAAATCGAATCGTTGCGAATTCAGCCGAATCAATCGGTGCTTGGGGCGGCGCGTCAGCGGGTGCAAGAATAGCGGGACGCGGCATGGGGCGCACGGACGAAATATCTGCCAAGCCCTGCCCGCCAAGGCAGCACGCCAACACAAACGCAGGGCAAAGCCCTTTCATACGGCCACATCGGGCTTTGGCACCGCCCGCGCGCCACGGCCAAAATCGGGGGCGTCAGTGTCTTGTCCCGCCTGAATGATACTGCGTCGGATAGCGCGGGTGCGGGTGAAATAATCGTGCAAATGCGGCCCATCGCCTTTGCGGATGGCACGCTGTAGGGCGAAAAGTTCCTCGGTAAAGCGGCCAAGGATTTCCAGTGTGGCGTCTTTGTTGGTCAAAAACACATCGCGCCACATGGTCGGATCGCTTGCCGCAATGCGGGTGAAATCGCGGAAACCTGCCGCCGAATACTTTATGACTTCGCTATCAGTAACGCGGCGCAGATCATCGGCCACACCGACCATTGTATAGGCGATAAGATGGGGCGTGTGGCTGGTCACGGCCAGTACCAGGTCGTGGTGCGGGGCGTCCATCATATCGACATTCGCCCCCATGCCTTCCAGCAAGCTGCGCAGGCGGGCCACGGCCGCCGCATCGGCATCAGCCGCAGGGGTCAGCAGCCACCAACGGTTTTCAAACAGCGTGGCAAAGCCCGACCGAGGGCCGGAATGTTCGGTGCCCGCCAGCGGGTGGCCAGGGATGAAATGCACACCCTTTGGCATATGGGGCGCAACAGCCTCAATCACCGCTTGCTTGACGGACCCCACATCGGTGACGGTTGCCCCCGGTTTCAGATGCGGGGCGATTTGCGCGGCGATACTGTCCATCGCCCCAATTGGAACGGCAAGCACCACAAGGTCGGCCCCTTCAACCGCCGCCGCAGCCGTGTCGAAAACCGCATCACAAAACTTCAGTTCCATCGCTGCATCACGCGTTTCAGCGGACTTGGCATGGCCTGTAATGGTGCCGACAAGCCCACGCTGCCGCATCGCATGCGCCATGGATGACGCAATAAGACCTAACCCGATCAGGGCGACTTTTTCATAGATAACGGCCATCAGCGCTTGCCTTTGAACTGCGCCACGGCATGGGCCACGCGACGGCACGCACTTTCATCGCCGATGGTGATCCGCAGGCAATGCGGCAGTTTGTACCCCGCCACGCGGCGTACGATCAGCCCTTGGTCGCGCAAATAGACATCGCAGGCCTCGGCCTCGGCCGCATCCGCAAAACGAGCAAGCACGAAATTGGCAAGCGAGGTATCAGACGGCACGCCAAGCTCGGCCAGCGCCTCGGCCAGCCAGATGCGCATACGGGCGTTATCGCTGCGGCAGCGGGCCACATAATCCTGATCGCGCATCGCGGCCTCGGCGGCCTCTAGCTGCGTGTTTGACAGATTGAACGGGCCACGAATGCGGTTCAGCACATCAATGATCGCGGCAGGGCCGTAGCCCCAGCCGATCCGCAAACCGCCAAGCCCATAGATTTTGGAAAAGGTGCGGGTCATCACCACATTCTCACGGGATTCGATCAGTGCCAGCCCACCGTCATAGCCGTCGACATATTCGGCATAGGCCCCGTCCAGCACCAAGATCGCTTGGGGTGGCAGGCCATCGGCAAGCTGGGCCACCTCGGCTGCGGAAATCATCGTGCCTGTCGGGTTGTTCGGATTGGCGATAAACACCAGTTTCGTGCGCTCGTTACAGGCGGCCAGCAGATTGCCAATATCCGTGGTGCGGTCCCGTTCAGCCACCTCGACCGGGGTGGCCCCTGCGGCTGTGGCCGAAATCCGGTACATCAAAAAACCATGTTCGGTGAACACCACCTCATCGCCCGCGCCCGCATAGGCCTGACACAGGAAATGGATGATTTCGTCACTGCCAACGCCACAAATCACGCGGTCAGCATCAAGGTGCTGCACCTCTGCAATCGCGGCGCGCAGGGCGGCATGATCGGTTGAGGGATAGCGGTGCAACTGGTGCACGGACCGCGCAAATGCCTCTTTGGCCTTATCAGACGGGCCAAACGGATTTTCATTTGACGACAGCTTGATGGTGTTGGTCTTGCCAGCAACCGTGGCGGCCCCGCCTTGGTACAAAGCGATATCCATAATGCCCGGCTTTGGCCGAATGTCAGACGTCATTTTAGCGCTCCCCCGAGATGCTGCATCTTGTTAACGGCTTCAACTGGCGCTGACCAGAGGCCGCAAACGCAAAACGCCACCCTAATGTAGGGCGGCGTTTCGTTTGACCCACAAAAAGCGGGCCAGATATCGGCCAAAATCAGTTCTTGGCGTAATATTCGACCACGAGGTTTGGTTCCATAACAACAGGATATGGCACATCGCCCAAGGTTGGGGTGCGCACAAATGTCGCGGTCATTTTGGAATGATCAACTTCGATGTAGTCTGGCACGTCACGTTCCGCCAAAACCACAGCTTCCAGCACGATGGCCAATTGCTTGGAGCGGTCACGAACAGCGATCACGTCGCCTTCTTTGACGCGGTAAGACGCGATGTTCACGCGCGCACCGTTTACGGTGACATGGCCGTGGTTCACAAACTGACGGGCCGCAAACACTGTTGGCACGAACTTCGCACGATACACGACGGCGTCCAAGCGGCGCTCCAGCAGACCTACCAGCATCTCGCCAGTATCGCCCTTTACGCGTTCCGCTTCAGTATAGATCTTGCGGAATTGCTTTTCGGTCAGGTCGCCGTAGTAACCCTTCAATTTCTGCTTTGCGCGCAGCTGTGTACCGAAGTCCGACAGCTTGTTCTTGCGGCGCTGACCGTGCTGGCCCGGGCCATATTCACGCTTGTTTACTGGCGACTTTGGACGGCCCCAGATGTTTTCGCCCATGCGGCGGTCAATTTTGTATTTGGCAGAGGTGCGTTTTGTCATCTCTGATCTCCTTCAGTTAAAATTTGCTCTTTCGGCTGGTCCAAAAACCGGTTCCCACTTTTTGGGCCTCAGAGCGTCACGAAGGGCGTTGTCCTTCCCCTTGATCCACCCGTTTCGGGGTGGTTCGCGGGTGACAGGTTTCCTTTTGCAAGGTCCACCAACACCAATGAAAAGTCCTCGGACGTAAATCCGAGGACAGACGGGCTTATATAGGCCCGCAGAGCGGTGTCAACCGCTAAGCCGCCCAGTTCAGGCCCCCCAGTTCATGCCGCCAAGTCATGCCGCAAGATCGCAGCTTCGGACCCAGACAAGTTGCGGCGGGCATAATCGCCGTAAACATGCGGGTTATCGGCCAATCCGGGCAAAAGCTGAAGCAAGCGGTGTCGTTGGTCAGCTTCCACCAAATCCAGCGCGGTATTTGATGGATGGAAACTTTCGGTTTCTAACCCGTTGGCCCAAATCACCTGATGGCGTTCCAGCAAGATGTGAATATAGGTCACCTCGCGCTGGGTCAGATCAACGTGGATCGAATGATCATTGACCAAGTCTTCGGCAGCGACCAGCACCTCAGGAGCGTTGAACAAGGCCATAGCTGCCGGACCCTTTACCAACATCCGGTGCTGGGGCGAAACCAACAAATCCTCGTCCGGACGACCAAGGCCCAGCGCGCCAGCCCGAAACCGGATCGGGCGCAGATGGGGCATGGCATGCAGGCGAGCGCCTGTCATACGGCGATGGCCTGTCCACAAAATCTGTTGCAGGCCGTTGTCTTTGGTGGCGATGGCATCACCCGGGCGCAAGTCTTGGATCAGTTTTGCGCCATCTGCGGTGCGAATCGACGTGTCTGGCGCGAAACAAATCACACCACCAGCCGCACGCGCACCGACAACTTGCGCTGTCCGGTCAATCGCCATGCGCACGACCCACAGGTCTACGTTTGCAGGTGGAATCTCGTCCACAAACATCAAAAGACGCGTGCCAACGTCGCGCACGTCAATCAAGGTGACGGTATAGCTTTGGGTGCCATCGGTGACGATGAACCCCTGCTCTGGATCATCCAGACCGTCATCTTCGCCAGCATCGGGGCTGTCCGCCCGTGACGAAATAGCAGTCCCTAAAAGGCGTCGCACCATGCGCGCCGCCCGTTTTCTTATGTCCGCTGCCCCCTCGGCCCCCTGAAGAAGCAAAACGTCCTGCGCACCGTCAACGCGTACAGTTTCCCCTGTCCAGCGCCACGAAGCGCCAACAGCAAGTACGTCTAATGGTGCGGCCTTCAGGCCGTCTGTTTCTGTCTGTGACAAAGAGATAACGAACGTGCCGCGAAAGCCCGTTCCCATTTCCTGTATGCCTGCTCGTTTTTTTATAGTTTATAATGAAACGTTAACAGGCAAGACTCCGCTTGGCTATTGTATTTTTGCCACAGTCCTGGAGAATCGAATCGCTAGAATCGGATATGCAAGCGCAAGGATCCAACCGTTTGACCGGAAGGCTGGCGATCAAACTCGCGCCCAAGATGTGTAACGCCATAGAATACTTCAGATTTTTCACCGCGCCAATTTACACCGGCCCGCAATCTGCTGCGACGCTTAATTGACTCTACGGAACCCCCATCAGGCAAGTAGGCACTGTCGAAAATCCGTGCGATATCGCCGCCAACGGTAAAGCTTGCCCCTTGCCCCGCATCGCCGCGCGTGCCGGTAAACCGCTGCCCCGTCACCTGATCGCGCAGCATAAGCGCCCCTTGGCCAAAATGGCCAATCGTCAGATCGCCCCCCAGACGCACATAGGTTTCAACGCCGACCTGCGCCTCGGCGAACGGGCGGAGGCGGGCCGCACCCAGAGTATAGGTCTTTCCCATCTCGGCCGACATGGTGGGATAGACATGGTTGGACAATTGACCAGACAGATCGCTTGTCCCACCCATGCCGAACAGTTTATGGGCTTTGCGTTGCAGCGCCCCAACCCCTGTTTGCGGACCAACAGCGACCAAATCGGCCCCCAGACGCATCTCAACCGCGTTCCGTTTAAAGTAGGAATGAACGCCCACGGACAACGCGCCGACATAGCGTCGATCATTGGGCGATGGTGCAGCAAGATTGGCAGGTGCGATGATTTCGCTGCGCGCCCGATATTCCAGCACGGCACCAAAGCGATTGGGCAAGTCACCGTCCCAGTCCGTTCCGCGCACAATGCTAACGGTGTAGGAACCTGTACGCCAACGATCCTTGCCATCCCCCAAAGCGTCATTGTTGAAAAACCGGCCATAGCCAAGAGTAACAGTCTCTTGTGCCACAAGCGTCGATGGCATTGCTGTTAGGAAAAGTGCGGACAAAACCGCCAAAAGGGCACGGGGCATAGACATCTCACCTTAAGTCCAAGCCCCCGCCCAGTGACGTAACCCTAAACGATTCGTCGCGCCACGGCTATAGCTTGACAAGAAGTTCCTCAAATTCATCACCTTATGTTGTCGCAACGCCGCAAATTGCCGCGCGGGCTGTCAAAGGCAGATTGCCCCAAGGGCGTACCCTGCCCCGCCAACACTTGGAAAGGATGGTGCGGGCGGTGGGACTCGAACCCACACGGGGACAAGCCCCAACAGATTTTAAGTATTTCAGTCTGAGTATTCTCATGCCTTCCCCAGCCTGTTTAATGGTCCTAAGTTGTTGTTTTCAGGCCTATAATACCTTCCATAGCCTTCTGGTGTATTCAACACCGTTTGGCCTGACAGATGGTCCAGACCAGGGCCTGATTATGGAGGATACACATGACCACCACTCTAACCCAAGCCCTTGTGGGAAAGCTCCACGAGGATCATCCGCAGGGCGCAATCCTGTATGATGCAACCGTTCCTGGCCTTCGTGTGGTCGTGGGCAAGAAGGCATCGTCGTTCAAACTGATGGGGAAAATCAACAACCCCGGAGGCAGCTACGTGACTGCCACGCTCGGGCGAACTGATCAGGTGTCGCTAAAGACAGCGCGCGCCGAAGCACAGGCAATCAGGCTTAAACTGTCAAAGGGCGACGATCCTCGCAGGGTGAAGACTGAGGTTCCGACCTTGGCGCAAGCTCTGGAAAGGTATCTCGACAGTCGCCCTGACCTGCAACCCTCCACAAAAGGTTTGGTATCGCGAGAAAGTGGAAGGCCCGCTCAAGAAGCTGAAAAACACTCGCATGGATGCAATCGACCGTGAGACCGTCCGTGCCCTTCATGAACGTATCACGCGGACAAGTGGTGCCTATGGCGCAAACGGGACGATGCGGGTGCTCAAGCTGCTGCTGAACGACACAGCCCGCACCTTCGATCTACCGCCAAACGTGGTAACCCGTGCCGTGAAGCTGAACAAGGAAACTCCCCGAGATTGGGCCGTGGCGCCGAATGACATGCCCAAACTCTGGCAGGCGCTAGATGGCATAGAGGATCGCGTTCGGCGCTGCTGCTGGATCGTGATGCTCGTTTGTGGCCTTCGAAGTGGTGACGCGAGGTCCATGAAGTGGGAACATATCGATGCTGATGGCGTCTTGACCGTGCCGTCACCGAAGGGTGGCGAGGCCAAGGCGTTCAAGCTGCCTCTGCCCCGGTTTGTGCTGCAAGAGGTGGAAGAAATTCGAGAACTGACCCGCCCCCTCTGCTCGCCCTATGTCTTCGCATCCCCTACGGCGAAGTCCGGCCACATCGAGCAGATGTGCCGCACCACAACCTTTGACTATGCACCACACGGCATGAGGCACACGTTCCGCACCTTTGCGATGGAGGCGGGTGTTGATGTGGGCATGACCATGATCCTGATAAACCATCGGCCTGCTGGCGTCACCTGGAACTACGTGACCCGCGCCAACCTGCTTGGTCCGATGCGTGATGCCATCGAAACCATTGCGGGCAAGATCGTGTCCTATCGGGGCGCGTAGCTGCTTCAACTGATGGTTTGCTGACTGTCCTTTGTCTTCCATAATCAACTCAAGTTACTGACAAGGCTTGAGATTATGGAAGACATTCGTGACGCACTCGCCCGTATCGAAGCGCAGCTTGCCCGTCAGCAAGTTGTGCCAGAATACCTCGACACGGCCGGGGCGTCTGTGCTGACTGGTATTCCGGTCCAGGGTCTCGAAATCATGCGCACCCGACGCCAAGGTCCGACCTATTGCAAGGTAGGGCGAAGCGTTCGCTACGCAGTCAGGGACCTACGGGCGTTCATGGAGCAGGAACGGCACGAGCCGCTTGCCTGACGTCAATCAGTCAAGGCAAGCCAAAACGGATAATGCCCGCATAACGCCAATGATGCCAAGTCAGAGAAAACTAATCCTCTCGGTTTTCATCTTGGTGACCCACTCTCTAGGTTCAGGACTCATAACCAGAATATGACGGTTGCAGCGAGTGCAATTGCTGACAGGAATACCTTTGGACAGCGGTCGTAGCGGGTTGCGACGCGTCGCCAATCTTTGAGCCTGCCAAACATTCTTTCGATGCGGTTGCGGCGTTTGTAACGGCGCTTGTCGTATCGAATGGTCTTGTTGCGTGATTTGCGACCTGGGATACAGGGCCTTGTACCCCTTTCTGACAAGGCTTCGCGGAACCAGTCGGCATCATAGCCTCGATCTGCAAGCAGCCATTCTGCATTTGGCAAACTGCTCAGCAAAGCCATGGCGCCAGTGTAGTCGCTTACCTGACC
>NZ_ATVN01000007.1 GCF_000420745.1 Pseudorhodobacter ferrugineus DSM 5888 | reverse complement strand
ATTTGCGCTGATCCGAAACAAGCCATGCTGTCAGCTGAGTGACATACGGATCCAGCTTGCTCGGACGATCCGGCGTCTGAAACGCTGGCTCAACAATCCCCTCCCGCAAATACTTCTTGATCGTGTTGCGCGAGATGCCCGTGCGCCGCGCGATCTCGCGAATGGGCATCTTCTCTCGCAGCGCCCATCCCCGGATAACTTTTAAAAAACTCATGTCTATCACTCCAAGTGCCCCCAGCTGATTCAAGCTGAGGCAAGGTTGCACATGGGTCAGTTCTCAGTGACAATTTTTGCTGTTGCCGGGTCAGTTCTCAGTGACAATCAACACTCAAACTTTACAACGCAATGATCGTTTGCCTTTGCGTCACCTACACATTCGTGCAGGGCGGCCATGTTCGGGTCGATCTGGTCTATGCTCGCCTCAGCTACCGCGCCAAGCGGGTGGTTGATATGGCAGGCGCACTACTCTTTATGATGCCCGCGACGATCATGACCTGGCTTTTTGCTTGGTTCTTTATGTGGCGTCACCTTCTTACACCCAAGATTTCCGCCTCTGACAGTTTCGACCAAATCCTGCGCAAGGCGAATGTGTTGAAATGGAATGTCGAAACCATTGGCTTTTCGCCAAACGGCTTTGACGCCTACTACCTGTTCAAAATCTTGATGCTGTCCTTCACCTTCTTGGTGTTCTTGCAGGCCGTGGCGTTCTTTTACCGCTCGCTGCTCGAATGGCGCGGAGGTCCGAAAGAAGATGGCAAGTATCTTGATCTCGACTCGGCGGTGGATAGCTCTGCCACCGGCACCCATTAAAGGCCCCAACAAAGGACTGTCACATCATGTTATTCGGACTTGACGGGATTGAGGTCGGCCTCATCATCGTGTTCTTGTGCCTATTTTCAGGCATTATCTCTGGTTTCCCAGTTGCCTTTGCCATCGGTGGCGCAGGTGTTATCGCGTTTGGTATAATCGCGTCGCTTGATACGGCTGGTTTGCTAATCCATAATGCAGTTGATACGGGTTCTGATGCCTACCGCGCACTACAAGCAGCAGGGGTAAACCAGATCGACATCACGCATTTCAGATATCCTGAACTGCCGCTGATCGCCCAACCGCTGTTCCCGCAGGGCTGGGAGTTTGCGATGGACCGTAACCTGTCGTTCATCGTGAACCGTATGAACGAACGGGTCATCGCCGGTGCCTCGATTGAGACACTGCTGGCGGTATTGATGTTCGTCATGATGGGCATCGTGCTGGAACGCTCCAAAATCGCCAATGATCTGCTCACCACCATGGCCCGCGTCTTTGGGCCGCTTCCGGGTGGTCTGGCTGTTGCGGTTGTAGTTGTTGGTGCGTTCCTTGCTGCCTCGACCGGGATCGTTGGTGCCACCGTGGTAACGATGGGCCTGCTCTCCTTGCCCACGATGTTGCGGGCAGGCTATTCGCCGCAGCTTGCCACTGGCGTTATAGCTGCCTCTGGCACGTTGGGCCAGATCATCCCGCCGTCTATCGTCATCGTCCTTTTGGGAACGATGGCAGGCGATCTTTACGCAGCGGGACAAGAAATCCGCGCGCAAACGGCAGGCTGTTCGGACGCGCTGACCTACCTTGGAACGGCGGCGGTTGTTTCTGTTGGCACATTGTTTCAGGCCGCAATTCTACCGGGCATTATGCTGGCTGTACTATATGCAAGCTATGCCTTTGGCTTTGCAATGCTCAACCCATCCAAAGCACCAGCAGTGCGGATTGACGTAAACGGGCGTGGCGAAGTCATCACCCGTGGCGATGCAACCAAGTGGTTCTTGGGCGTGCCGGTTGCCCTCATTGCAGGTCTGTTCCTTGCCATGCAGGTCAATGTGATTGGCAACCAGGATCTGACGGTCGACAGCTATTCCGATGCGGGCCAAACCGCCGATCTTCGGACGCGCGTGTCAGATCAGTGCAAGGCCTCAATGATCGACCTGCATGGTCAGGAACGCTGGGACGCCGCTGTCGCCCAACAGGCCGAGATTGACGCCGCTGGTGGCGTCACCAAATCGGTCGCCTTGACCCCAGAAGAGCTGGTAACCGCATCTGCCGAAAAGCTTGCCTCGCGCGCGCCAATCGGTACCGGCGTGGCCGTAATCTTCTTGCTATTGGCACTTACCTTGACCACCGCACGCGGCGTCGCCCCTTCGGCCGACCACCGCCCATTGTGGATCGGTTTGGGGGGCGTGGCACTCGGGCTGTTGATTGACGTGCTGTTGATTGCACCCAACGCGACACCCGGAATGACGCTGGTGTTCCTCGCAATCCCCTTTGGTCTGGCCATTTATGGGGCGGTCCACGCCTCAGGGATGCTGGCCAAAAATGAACTGATCCGCGTGGTCTTTCCACCGCTGATCCTGATAATTGCGGTGCTCGGCTCTATCCTTGGTGGCATCACGAACCCGACACCGGCCGCAGGGCTTGGGGCAGGGGGCGCGATCTTGCTGGCGGCCTACCGCAAGCTGGGGGATCTGAACAAATCGGGCCGCATCATCATTATGACCGCGTTTGCGATCGTGATTATGATCCTTGTGGGTGTGAACTTTGACCTTCGCGTCGGGGTTGGTGTCACCTCGACCGAACAGTGGATCGCATGGGCCGTGGCACAAGCCACCTATTCCTTTGCAATGTTTGGCTTGCTCTATGCCTGCTGGGTGCTGTGGCGCAACAAGGTGCTGACTCCAGTGGTGCGCGAAACCACCAAAGTCACGTCAATGGTGTTCGCGATCCTGATCGGGTCGCAGATCCTGAACCTTGTGCTGATCTCGTTCGGCGGCGAACATTATATCCAAAGCTTCCTGCGCAGCTTTGATAACGAGCTGACGGTCTTCCTGATCGTGATGCTGGTGCTGTTCATCCTTGGCTTTGTTCTCGACTTTCTTGAGATCATCTACATCGTGGTCCCAATCGTCGGCCCCGTCATCTATGGCGGCACGTTCGACCCAAGCTGGGTAACGATCATGATCACGGTGAACCTGCAAACCTCGTTCCTGACACCGCCATTCGGTTTCGCGCTGTTCTATCTGCGTGGCGTGGCCCCGAAAGAGGTGACAACAGGGCACATCTACCGCGGGGTTATCCCTTTCGTGTTGATCCAGGTTGGGGCCTTGGTATTGCTCTACCTCTTCCCGTGGGTGGTCACGATTGTGCCTAACCTGCTGGCGGGCTAGGCCAGCGTCTAGCAAAGCAAAAGGCCGCCCAAAACTGGGCGGCCTTTTTCATTTGCATCAACCTTGTGCAATCAACCTTGTGCAATCTGCCCCGTTCGCTCATCGCTCATCGCTCATCGCTCATCGCTCATCGCTCATCGCTCATCGCTCATCGCTCATCGCTCATCGCTGCGCGCCCGCCAGATAAGTCTTGCGATGCATAAACCGTTCCCCTTTGATGTGGCACCCCGCACCAAGGCAAACCGTCTTAAATCGCAAAAGCAAAACTTTCGGCCTGTGCATGGCTCCAATATTTGGCAAAGGCGGGGTGGGTTACGTCATCGCCCATCAGATCGCCTTGTTCCAACCAAAGGTATTGGCTTGCCGCAGATCGCACCTCGCGGCTATTGACGCGGATGATCAAATGATGGGGGGTCAAGTCGCGTGGATGGGCCAGACCGCTGGCCTCGATCGCTTCTTTTAGCGTGTGCATTGTGTTTGCGTGAAACTGCGCCACGCGGATGTATTTGTCATCGACGACAAGGGCGCGGTAGCGCCCCGGTTCTTGGGTGGTCACGCCTGTCGGGCATTTGCCAGAATGGCATGCCTGCGCCTGAATGCACCCAATCGCAAACATGAATCCGCGCGCCATGTTGCAAGCATCGGCCCCCAAGGCAAACATCCGGCAAATATCAAAAGCCGAAATCAGCTTGCCCGACACGATGATTTTGGTCTTGTCGCGAATGCCAAGACCCAGCAAGGTATTGTGGACCAGCATCAAGCCTTCACGCAGCGGCGCACCGTAATGGTCGGCAAATTCGGCAGGCGCAGCCCCCGTGCCGCCCTCGGCCCCATCCACCGTAATGAAATCCGGCGACAGACCCGTTTGCGCAAAGGCTTTGGCCAGCGCGAACCATTCCCATGGATGGCCCACGCAAAGCTTGATCCCCACGGGCTTGCCACTCGACAATTCGCGCAACCGCTGCATAAAGCTGCACAGTTCCAACGGCGTTGAAAACGCCGAATGTGACGATGGGCTGATGCAATCTTCGCCCACCTGCACGCCGCGCGCCTCGGCAATGGCTTCGGTCACTTTTGCGCCTGGAAGAATGCCACCGTGGCCCGGTTTTGCCCCTTGGCTCAACTTTACTTCGATCATCTTGACCTGATCGGATCCCGCATTTTCGGCAAACTTATCCTCGGAAAAGCTGCCATCGGCATTGCGGCAGCCAAAATAACCCGACCCGATTTGCCAAACCAAATCCCCGCCGCCCGCGCGGTGGAACCGTGAAATAGACCCTTCGCCTGTCGTATGGCAAAATCCGCCCTTGGCGGCACCTTTGTTCAAAGCCTCAATCGCTGTCGGCGACAGCGCGCCATATGACATCCCCGAGATATTCAGCACAGACGCCTTATAAGGCCGTGTGCAATGGTCGCCCCCAATCGTTACCCTAAAATCCTGACTGGCAAGGTGCGATGGTTTCATCGAATGGTTTATCCATTCATGCCCAATCTTTTCGACATCCAACTGTGTGCCAAATGGGCGCAACCCGTCTATGCCCTTGGCACGGCGGTACACAAGCGCGCGTTGTTCACGCGAAAACGGCGTTGCATCCTGATCGCTTTCCACAAAATACTGTCGGATTTCGGGGCGGAATGTTTCCAGCAAAAACCGCATCCGCGCCGAAATCGGATAGTTGCGCAAAACCGAACTGTGCGTTTGCGTCAGATCGAACAGCCCCCAAGCCGATAAAGACATTGCCAAAACCGTGATCAACCCGCCCCAGATCGGGTGATAGGATGACACGGCAAGCCCGACCGGCACGACCAAAATCACAACCGCTAGGGGGGTGTACCGCATTGGAAACATTTTGACCTCTCACATCAGCACAGCCGCCTTGCCAAGCACTTTGCTGGCCAGCGTTTAAAACTGGGTTAACGCTAACGCGTCCACGTGTAATTTGCCAAAGGTTTTCGGGAGAATGCCGCTTGGCGCTAGCCAAGTGCTACCGGCTCATCGGGCGGGTCTTGCAGGTTGGTTGGCCCCCGCATTGGGTTGCGCCCGTCTGGCAAGCTGATCTTTGCAACCTGTTCTGCAATAGGTTCCACCGACAAAGGGTGCAGTTCGGACCTGTGATCCTCGGGGTCGCCCATGGCTTGCCATTGCCCGCCTTTGAAAATCTCAAGCCCGGAAAACCCCGCCTTATAGCCCATTTTCTTGCTGCCTGGCACCCAATAGCCAAGATAGACAAAGGGCAAACCGGCAGCCCGCGCAATTTCAATATGATCCAAGATCAAAAACGTCCCCAGCGAACGGCCAAACAAATCCGGATCGTAAAAGGAATAGACCATGCTCAGCCCGTCCTCAAACACATCTGTCAGGCACACCGCCGACAAATCGCCAGGCTCGCGCCGGTCACTTTCGGAATACTCGATCACGCGGCTACGGATCGGGGTTTCCTCGATCATCGCGGCGAATTCAAAGATATCCATATCCGCCATCCCGCCGGTCGCATGGCGAAAATCCAAATAGCGGCGAAACAGCGCAAACTGGTCTTCGGTCGCCCAAGGGCTGGTAGCATTGCGGGTCAGGGCAGCATTGCGGCGAAGAACCTTGCGCTGCGTCCGTGACGGTACAAAATTCGCAACACGAATGCGCGCCGACAAACAGGCCGAACATTCCGCACAAGATGGCCGGTACAGCACATTCTGCGACCGGCGAAACCCTTGTTTAGACAAGGTATCATTCAGTTTTTGCGCATGCTCGCCCTGCAACGCCGTAAACAGCTTACGCTCCATCCGCCCGTCCAGATACGGGCAAGGCTGTGGGGCCGTCACATAAAACTGCGGCGCGAGAGGAAGGGTATGTCGCATCGACGTCCGGAAATCAGGAATATTGGATGCAAGTTAGCAAGCCAATCCCGCGCCGCCAAGGACAGAGTTTGCCTAAACCGGCGCGAACCCGCCGAATGGGATGGTTGCTTGCGCAAAAGCCACTAAAACCGCGCGGTTTTGTTAAGTGCAACTGTGCCCAGCACGGTATCGGTCAACCCTTGGCCACGCGGCCCCAGCAGCATCATCGCGATCGACAACACCTGCGGCAGAACAAACGCAATGCTTAAGGAATAGCCCAACGTATGCATGAACGCCGTAGCGGTATCAAAAACGCGCCCATCTGAGCGGCGAAATTCAATCGCGGCAAACCGCATGCCTGGGGTGGCTGATGACCGCGACAAGCTGATCCAGCGGTACAATAGGTTCACAATAAGGTAAAGAAATGGAAGAAAAAACAGCGCTGTAAAGGCGGTGAACGGGACGATGATCGCCGTCAGAATAACCGTCAAAACCGTGTCGACAATCCAAGCCATCCCGCGCTTAAACGGCACGCCCGCATAAAACTCGGCTTGATAGTCAGGGTCGGGCAGGGCGCTGGAAAACATCGTTTTGTCCTTGGGTTTGCGGGTGTGCAAGGGCGGCCCAATCTTGCGGGCCGCCCCTTTTAATATCGGTCTACCGGTGTCGCGGTTCAATAGGCGGACACATCCTTGTCGCCACCTTCTGCAGCGCGGTCTGATGCATTCGATTTTGCACGGTCATCCATAAAGCTGTCAAATTCCTGCTTGTCCTTTGCATCCCGCAACCGCTTCAAAAAGGCCTCAAACGCACCTTGTTCATCTTCCAAACGGCGAATGGTTTCGTCGCGGTAGGCGTCAAAGGCGCTGTTGCCACTGGAATTGCTTTTCCAAGGGGCATGGGCGAGGCGGCGATTGTGACAGGCGGAACGGTTGAACATGCGTTTACTCCAGATCATATAGGCCAAAAGGGCAAGGCCAACGGGCCAGACAAAGATAAAGCCGAGCACCATAGCGGCGATCCAAGCGCCTTTTCCGCGCTCGTCCAGCCAGCCTTGTGCCCGACGCGGCCAGCTGCCCATACCACCATTCAGGCTGTGGGTTGATGTATCGTACATTTGCACTCTCCAGGGTTTCAGTTTCGGGGTCATGTATATTCGCTTTACATTACCAAGATTGCCCTTCGCCCTCTGCTTTTCAAGCGCTTATGTTAAAGAAATTTACATTTTTCTGATGCACAGGCTGAAATCCAAATTAAAGATATGATTTTGTTGTATATATTTTTGAAACCTCATCAATTCCAAAAGCCTCCTCACCGTTGATTTAGCCCAAACTCCCCGTTGACCCCCCGCGCGGGGCCCGTCATTCTGCCCCCATGACACACAGCGCTTTTGCCCCCCGCATCACCCGTTCCCCGCTTCCTCACGACCCGCAAGCGGCGGGAACGATGGCCGCTGCTTTTGCCGGTCTTGCACCAAACCTCACGGCGCTTTTGGCGGGTGCCGCAGGGTGCAGCCCCTATTTGGCCGACCTGATGGCGCGTGAAGATGACTGGCTGCGTGAAGCCCTTGATATGGCCCCCGAAACGGCCTTGACCTCGGAACTGGCCTCGCTCGACGCACTTACCCTCGACACCTTGCCCGCCGGTTTGCGCCGCGCCAAACGCCGCATTGCCTTGCTGGCAGGGTTGGCCGATCTGGGCGGCGTTTGGCCGTTGGAACACGTGACAGGTGCGCTGACCGATTTGGCTGACCGCGCGGTGGACCTGTCATTGCAACGCCTTGTCGCCGATGAAATCCGCCGCAACAAAGTCCCGGGTGCCACGCCTGATGATGCCAAAACTGCCGCCGGCATGGTCGTCTTTGCGATGGGCAAAATGGGCGCGCATGAACTGAATTACTCCTCCGACATTGACCTGATTTGCCTGTTCGATGATGCCCGCTACGGTGATGACGCGACCGAGGCGCGGGCCGCCTTTATCCGCGTCACGCGTAAAATGGCCGCACTTGTCGGCGACCGTACGGCGGATGGCTATGTGTTTCGTACCGACTTGCGCTTGCGTCCCGATGCCGCCGTAACACCTGTGTGCCTGTCCTTCGCCGCCGCTGAAAGCTATTATGAAAGTGTGGGCCGCACATGGGAACGCGCCGCTTGGATCAAGGCGCGGCCTTGCGCGGGTGATCTGGCGGCGGGTGATCGTTTCCTTAAAACCCTCACCCCCTTCGTCTGGCGCAAACACCTAGATTTCGCCGCGATCCAAGATGCCCATGACATGCGCCTGCGCATCCGCGATCACCGCCACCTGCATGGCCCTATCACGGTCGAAGGTCATAATATGAAGCTGGGCGTGGGGGGCATCCGTGAGATTGAGTTTTTCACCCAAACCCGCCAGTTGATCGCGGGGGGGCGCGACCCCGACTTGCGCGGTCGCCAAACCGTACCCGCCCTTGCAGCCCTCGCCGAAAAGGGCTGGATCCCTATCGAAACGGCGGCAGAGCTGACCACCCTTTACCGCGCCCACCGCGAGGTTGAACACCGTCTGCAAATGGTCAACGATGCTCAAACCCATGACATGCCCACCACGCCGGATGGTATCGCCCGTATCGCCGCCTTTTGCGGCCAACCCGTTGCCGATTTCCGTGCAGGCCTGATCGACCGGCTAGCCCGCACGGACCATCTGACCGAAGGGTTCTTTGCCCCTGCCGAGGTTGAGGAAGGCCCCGAAATGTCCGACAGTGCGCGCGACATCGTGCGCGGCTGGGATGGCTACCCCGCGCTGCGCTCCGAACGCGCGGGCACCATCTTTCGCCGCGTCCGCCCCGGCCTTCTGAAACGCCTGCAACGCGCCGCCAATCCGGATGAGGCGCTGATTGCCTTTGACGGTTTCCTCAAAGGTCTGCCCGCTGGCGTGCAAATCTTCTCGCTATTCGAGGCGAACCCCCAGTTGATCGATCTGATCGTCGATATCGCCGCCACGTCGCCCGCATTGGCCCTGTATCTGTCGCGCAATGGCGGGGTTTTGGATGCCGTGATCGGCGGCAGTTTCTTTGCAGCTTGGCCCAGCTTGGGCGAACTCACCGCAGGCCTCACCGCCGCGCTGACCGACATCCCCGATTACGAACGTAAACTCGATGCTGCCCGCCGCTGGGTCAAGGAATGGCATTTCCGCATCGGCGTGCATCACCTGCGCGGGTTGATCGACGCGTTTGAGGCGGGCAAACAATATGCCGATCTGGCCGAGGCCGCGCTGGCCGCGCTTTGGCCCGTTGTGGAAACCGAATTTGCGCAGAAATACGGGCCCCCACCAGGGCGCGGTGCCATTCTTTTGGGCATGGGCAGCCTTGGGGCAGGGCGCTTGAACGCCGAATCCGACCTTGACCTGATCGTGATCTATGACGCAGGCGATGCTGAATATTCTGATGGCCGCAAACCCCTTGCCATCCGCCCCTATTTCGCGCGGCTAACACAGGCGATGGTCACCGCCGTCACCGCCCAAATGCCCGAAGGTCGGCTGTATGAGGTGGACATGCGCCTGCGCCCTTCGGGTCGCCAAGGCCCTGTTGCCACCTCGATCCATTCCTTCCGTGACTATCAGATGACCGAGGCGTGGACATGGGAACACCTTGCCCTTACCCGCGCGCGCCCCCTTTCGGGCAACCCCGACCTGCGGGCCGAGTTCGAAGCCCTGCGGCGCGACGTGTTGGCCACCAAAGCAAGCGGTGAAACCGTGCTGACCGATGTCGCCGATATGCGCGCCCGCCTTGCCAGCGCCAAACCCGCCAGCAACACTTGGGATGCCAAGAATGGCCCCGGTCGCCTGATGGATATCGAGCTATTGGCCCAAACGGCCACCTTGCGCGCGGGCGACCCTGCGCGGCGGGTGGAACCGCAGCTGCGCGCTGGCGTTAAACGGCAATTCCTGTCGCAATCGGATGAGCAGGCCTTGCTGGATGCCTACAGGCTGTGTTGGCGGCTGCAGGCGGGGTCACGGCTTTTGACCGACAAAGCGCTGGATATCGACGCGCTTGGCATCGGGGCGCGCGCGTTCTTGTTGCGCGAAACGGGCCAGACGGATGTTACGGCCTTGGGCGTAAAGCTAACCGAGGCGCTGACCGCCGCCGAAGCTGTGATTGACCGCATCTTTGCGGGCGATTGATGCGAACACACAGACCCTTCGGGGCAGGAAGGGAATGATGGACCTGACACTCGCCGACCCAAAAGGGTTGATCCGCGAAAGCTACCGGATAGACGGGATCACGGCAGGCGAATGCCGCTCGATTTTTATGGACTGGGCGCTCAGCTTGCCATTGGATGCCGATACCCGTGCCCCCTTGCTGCACCTGATCGCCACCTACGGCACCGACACGACCCACCCCATGACCGCCGTTTTGCAAGAGGGGTTAAAGGCCCCAACCGTCCCCAAACGCAAAGGCGGTCGTGCGGCGCGTTTGCCAGAGAACTACAGCTAAACCCGATTACCCCAGCTTCGCCGCCTCGGCCGCGAGCGCAGTAATCCCAGCCCAATCGCCTGCGGCCACCATCGCAGTCGGCGCAACCCAAGACCCGCCCACGCACATCACATTGGCCAAGCCCAGATAATCGCGCGCGTTTTTCAGGCCAATCCCACCCGTCGGGCAAAACCGCACCTGCGGGATTGGGCCACCAATCGACTTCAGCAAAGGTGCGCCACCCGCCGCCTCGGCCGGAAAGAACTTTTGCACGGTATAGCCCTGTTCCAACAAAAACATCACCTCCGAAGCCGTGGCCGCACCGGGCAACAAGGGCAGCTCATATTCCGCGCAAGCGTCCAACAGCTTTTGTGTAGCCCCAGGCGACACACCAAATTTTGCCCCCGCCGCCTTGGCCGCTTTGACATCGGCAGGCGTCAGCAACGTGCCCGCCCCCACAACACCGCCTTCAACATCCGCCATCGCGCGGATCGCATCCAGCGCGCCCGCCGTGCGCAGCGTCACCTCCAACGCAGGCAAACCGCCTGCCACCAAGGCACGGGCCAAACCTTCTGCACGGCTAAAATCTTCAACCACCAAAACAGGGACCACAGGGGCCAACATACAGATTTCAGCGGCGCGCAGCGATTGTTCAGCAGGGGTCATGGCAAAGGGTCCTTATTGTGAAAACCAATCGTTCGGGTGGTTATATGGCGATGGCAGCGCAGGGAAAAGCCCCGCACTACAGATAGGATTTAAACGACGCGGGCACCTTCGGTGGCGGGGCCAACGGTTTGACGAAACACCTCAAACAGCTCGCGGCCCAACCCGTGCGTGTTGCCCGACAAATCCGCCTCTGCCATCTCGCGTGCGTCCAGATCAACGCCCACCGCCTCCAGCGTGCCTGCATCGGCATCCAGCCGCACAATATCACCGTCGCGCAGCTTGGCCAAAGGCCCGCCACAGGCCGCCTCGGGCGATACATGAATGGCCGCAGGCACCTTGCCCGATGCGCCCGACATCCGCCCGTCGGTGACCAAAGCCATCTTCAGCCCCCGATCCTGCAACACTGTCAGCATCGGCGTCAGCGAATGCAGTTCCGGCATGCCATTGGCGCGCGGCCCTTGGAAACGGACCACGACCACCGTGTCACTGGTAATCTCATTTGCACGAAACGCCGCTTTCACCGCCTCTTGGGTATGGAAAATGCGGGCAGGGGCCTCAATCACATGACGCTCGGGCGCCACGGCAGACACTTTGATCACACCGCGCCCCAAATTCCCCGATAACTGCTTCAACCCGCCCACGGCGGCAAAGGGTGCGGCCACAGGACGCAAAATCTTGTCGTTCAGGCTCTCGGCTGTGCCCGCTTCCCAAACCAAAACGTCACCTTTCAGCTTTGGCTCGGCCCGGTACGCATTCAGCCCCGTACCCAGAATGGTTTTGGTATCAGGGTGCAACAACCCCGCATCCAACAACTGCCCGATCATGAACCCAAGACCACCTGCCGCATGGAAATGGTTCACATCGGCCAAACCATTGGGGTAAACCTTGGCCATCAATGGCACCGCATCCGAAATATCGGCGAAATCCTCAAGGTCGATCAAAACCCCTGCCGCGCGCGCCATCGCAGGTAAATGCAGCACAAGGTTGGTTGACCCACCCGTGGCCATCAACCCCACCAAACCGTTCACAAAGGTGCGCTCGTCCAAAATCTCGCCCGCAGGGGTGAACTGCCCGCCCAATGCGGTAATCGCGGCCGCCCGTTCCACTGCCGCTGCCGTCAACGCATCGCGCAACCCGTTGCCGGGGTTCACAAAGGACGCCCCTGGCAAATGCAGGCCCATAAACTCCATCAACATCTGGTTGGTATTGGCCGTGCCATAGAACGTACAGGTCCCCGGCCCGTGATAGCTGGCCATTTCTGCCGCCATCAGCTCGGCCCGCCCAACCTGACCTTGCGCGAAGGCATTGCGCACAGCCGATTTCTGGTCGTTCGGAATGCCCGATGGCATTGGCCCTGCCGGCACAAACACCGCCGGAATATGCCCGAAAGTCGCCGCTGCAATAATCAGCCCAGGAACGATCTTGTCACAAACACCCAAATACAACGCCGCATCAAACACGTTATGTGACAAGGCCACACCTGCCGCCAAGGCAATCACATCGCGCGAAAACAGCGAAAGCTCCATCCCGGGCTGGCCTTGGGTCACACCGTCACACATCGCAGGCACACCACCCGCCACTTGCGCCGTGGCCCCCGCGCGGCGGGCCGCTGCACGGATTAGGTCAGGATAACGCTCATAGGGCTGATGCGCCGACAGCATATCATTATAGGCGGTCACAATCCCGATATTGGGTTGGCGTTCCGCGACCAGCGCGTCCTTGTCCGCGCCCATCGCCGCATAGGCATGCGCTTGGTTGCCGCAAGACAGATGCGCGCGTGCGGGGCCTTGTGCCACTGCCGCCGCCATCCGCCCCAAATAATCGCCCCGCGTTTTGCCGGACCTTTCGCGAATACGGTCGGTTACGCGTTCAATCGTGCTGTTCAAGGTCATGGCTTGCCTCACTGGCTTTGACAGGGTTGCTTGTTGTTAGCGCTAACGGAACCGAAAGAAAAGGGGAAATTCACCCAAATCGAACCGATTCGCTCCCGCCTATTCGCGATAGGCATGCCACGGCCGCCAACACGCTCGCCGTTGGGTTGTTGAACTTTACGTTCCGTCCTGTTGCCGTTTTGCCAACACTGTTTCCGATTATGCGCCAATACCGCAGCATTGCACGATCGTTTCCGCATTTAGGCCACATTTCGCCGCCAAACGTTAACGCAAGTTTAATAGGCACGCTACGGACCGGAAGGAAACGCAATGAAGGTAATTCGCACGATACTAGCTGTTGGTATGGCCGTCGGGCTTTCGGCTTGCGGTGGTACTGACGTCGCATCTCGGAACGCTTCGCTGAACACGGATGTGCCCTATGCAATGGCCCCGGCACAAAATCGGGTGGTCCTGACGACGCAGTATAATGTCACAGAAATCCGTGTCGATGTGCCCAAAACGCTGAAAGTGTCAGAGGCGAACGTGTTCGCCCCTTATGGTGATATCGTTTGGCGGGGCGAGGCGCCGGGCGACAGGTATGCGCAGGTCCATGCAATATTTATGGATGGCTTTGGGGCGGGCACCGCCACGATGAAAACCGGTCCCGATGTCATTGTTGAAGCAACCGTAAAACGCTTTCACAGCCTCAGCGACAAAACCCGTTATACCTTTGGCGGATGGCATAACATGCAATTTGACCTGACGGTCCGCGATGCAAAAAGCGGCGTAATTCTGGATGGCCCACGCTTCGTTAAAATCGACATCGAGGCCACAGGCGGCAGTGCTGCGATTGAAGAAGAGCGCGCAGGTCGCACCCAGCGCGTCGTGGTGGTCGAAGCCTTGCAGGCTGGCATCCGCCGTGAATTGTCGCGCCAGGTTCAGGAAACCCTGACAAGCCGCAATGAAACCCCGCAAGGTGTTACCACGGCTCAAACACCCGCGCCAACGCTCTAACGGCGAAACCCCAAACAGACGGGCTTTCACAGTCCAATGAAAACCGATAAGGGGAGTTGCATGAACAGCACCTCCCCTTCGTCGCATGATGGCGACCCCGCACACGCCCGGCCAACCGATATGCCGACCGTCCGTCTGAAACCCAAGGCCGAGGCGCGGGCAATCCGCCACGGCTTTCCTTGGGTCTATGCGGATGAATTGGTCACCGACCGCCGCACCCAAAACCTCGCCCCCGGCACCCTTGCGCTGCTCGAGGATGGCGACCGCCGCCCGATGGGGCTGGTCACGGTCAACACCCATTCCAAAATCATCTGCCGGATGCTCGATCAAAACCCCGATGCGGTGATTGATCAGGCATGGCTAGAGGGGCGTCTATCGCGTGCCCTTGCGATGCGCGAACGCCTTTACGACGCGCCCTTCTACCGTTTGGTCCATGCCGAGGCAGACGGCTTGCCCGGCGTCGTCATCGACCGTTTCGGCGACACGGCCGTGATTCAACCCAACGCCGCTTGGGCCGAGGCGCATATTGATATGCTTGCCGCTGCCCTGATGGCCGTGACAGGTGTGAAAAACATCCTCAAAAACGCCACAGGCCGCGCCCGCAGCCTCGAAGGGTTGTCCGAAGAAACCGTGGTCATCGCAGGTGCCATCGATGCGCCCCTTCCGGTGCCGATGAACGGCGCGGTCTATATGGCCGACCTGATCGGTGGCCAGAAAACCGGCCTCTTCTTTGACCAACGCCCCAACCACGCCTTTGCCGCCCGTCTGTCGCGCGGCGCACGGGTGCTGGATCTGTTCTCTCATGTGGGCGGCTTTGGCCTTGCCGCCCTTGCAGGCGGTGCCACATCGGTGCTGGCTGTCGATGGTTCCGCACCTGCATTGGCCTTGGCCGACCAAGGGGCGCAAGCCTCGGGCTTTGCCGACCAATTCACCACCCGCCAAGGCGATGCCTTTGCGGTGCTAGAGGCACTGGCTGCCGAAGGCGCGCAGTTTGACGTCATCATCTGTGACCCGCCCGCCTTTGCCCCCGCCAAACCGGCACTCGAGGCGGGCTTGCGCGCTTACGAACGTGTCGCACGTCTGGCGGCCCCTTTGCTGGCACCCGGTGGCTACCTTGGCCTGTGTTCGTGTTCCCATGCCGCTGACCTTACCGCCTTTCGCAACGCTTGCGGGCGTGGCATCGGGCGCGCTGGGCGTCGCGGGCAACTCTTGCACACCGGCCACGCGGGCCCTGACCATCCGATGCTGCCGCAGCTGTCGGAAAGCGGCTACCTCAAGGCGCTGTTCTACAGGCTCGACGGTTGAGGTTAACCCTCGACGCCTGCGTCCTTTTCCCCACGGTGATGCGCGAAGTGCTCCTTGCCGTGGCGGGGCAGGGGCTGTTCACGCCGCTCTGGTCCGACCGCATCCTTGGCGAATGGCAACGCGCCGCTGCCCGCTACGGTACCCAATCGGAAGCGGAGGCGCTGGCCGCCATCGCCCATTGCACAGACCGCTTTCCCAATGCCCGCGTCAAACCTCAACAGGGGCTGGAACATCGCCTGCACCTGCCCGATGACAACGACATCCACGTCCTAGCCACCGCCATCGCGGGCCACGCCGATGCCATCGTCACCCTGAACGCCAAGGATTTCCCCCGCGGCACCTTGCAAGCCGAAGGGCTGGACCGCCGCGACCCCGACGGTCTTTTGTGGGAACTCTGGTCGCACCACCCCGCACAGGTCGAGGCGGCGTTAGAACAAGTTCGCGCCACAGCCTCGCAAATGTCGGGCGAGGAGAAGGCCCTAAAATCTCTCCTCAAACGCGCCAAACTCACCCGCTTGGCCCGCGCGATTCCGACCAATTAGAAAATGCAAAAAGCCGCCAAAAACAGGGCGGCCTTTAACAATGTATCTAACAAAATCATTGGAGGCGGGTACCGGAATCGAACCGGTCTACTCGGATTTGCAATCCGGTGCATAGCCTGCCTGCCCACCCGCCGTCAGTCGCAGTGATTAGTCAGACGCGCGCGCGGCGTCAAGACCAATTGCCGAAGTTTTAACAACCCGCACCGGATTTTCCAAAATCTCTAGTCGCGGAAAAACCGGCTCTCCTTAATCTGCTCCCAGGCCCAAACCACCTCTTGCAAGCGCTCTTCGTCCGACCGGTCACCGCCGTTCATATCAGGATGAAGATCCTTGACCAAGCCTTTGTATTGCTTGCGTATCTCGGGCTTTGTCCAAGTGTCGCGCGCGTCCAAAATCTCCAACGCCTTGCGCTCGGTGGATGGCAGTTTGCGGGTCGCCGCCGCTGGGTTAATCTTGCCGGGGTTTTGCGTCGCCTTCTCGCCCAAAATCTCCATCGGGTCATTCACGCCCAAACGCGACCACACATGCCCCTCATCGGCCCTCTTTGTGAACGGCTTCGTCTCGCGCCCCCACACGCGGTCCTTATCGGCAAAGGCCGCCAGCTCATCCTCGGTGCTGCCCTGAAAGAAATTCCACTTCAGGTTATATTCGCGCACATGGTCTTTGCAAAACCACAAAAACTCGTCCAGCTGATCAGGGTTTTTCGGCGCGCGGTACAGGCCCGGCTCCTCGCAGCCACCAAACTCGCAGGTCTTCTTTGACGTCTCAAACGCCCCCGACATCCCGCGCCGTCCGGTTTTGCGCTTCTTTTTGTCCGAAGATACGCGCATATCAAATTCAAAGGGTGGACGTGTCGCCATGATGCTTGCCTTTCCGACTCGAAGGCGAGAGTTTAGCCTATTAGTCATGGGATAGAAGGGGGTTGACAGAAATATGAGCGTCGCCAACGAGATTAAAGACAAACTGACCAAGGCCTTTGCGCCCGATCACATAGACGTGGTGAATGACAGCCACCGCCACACAGGCCATGCCGGCGATGATGGCACAGGCGAGACGCACTTCAACGTCAGCATCCGCGCTGCCGAATTTGCGCCCATGTCCCGCATTGCCCGCCACCGTGCCGTGCACGCAGCCCTTGGCCCCGACCTGATCGGCCGGATCCACGCACTCGCCCTCGATATTGGTTAAAAGGGCAAACTGCCCATTTCATCTAGGCTCAAATACCTAAAAAATGCCGGGGCAGATCAGCCCCGGCAAAACCAATCAACCCTCAGCCACAAGCCCTGCAGCCTCAATTCCGGCCACAGCCGCGATCAGGTCATTGTCCGATGCATCACCCGTCACCCCGACAGCGCCCAACACCGCACCCTTGGCATCGCGCACCAGCACGCCACCCTTGACGGGCACAAACCGCCCGTCAAACACGCCGTTCATCGCATCCACAAAAACCGCTTGCGCCTCGCCGCGCGCCTGAATGGCACTGCCACCCATTCCCAGCATGATGCACCCATAGGCCTTGCCGCGCGCAATCTCGAACCGGCCAACACTTGCCCCATCGGCGCGCTCAAACGCCAGCACATGCCCGCCCGCGTCCAGCACCACAATGGACAAAGGCTTAAACCCTGCATCGCTACTTTTGGCAAATATGCCCTTAATAATCGCCCGCGCCTTGCGCAATGTCAGTGCCATAGCCTACCCCTTTGCTTTCAGTTCCAAGCGCCGCGCATGCAGCACTGGCTCGGTATAGCCCGAAGGCTGCTCTTTGCCCTTGAAAACCAAGTCACAGGCCGCCTTGAATGCGATCCCGTCAAATCCCGGTGCCATCGGCTTATAGGCCGGATCATGCGCGTTTTGACGGTCGACCACCGCCGCCATCTTTTGCATCGCGGCCATCGCCTTGACCTCAGACACCACGCCGTGGTGCAACCAATTGGCCAGCGCTTGGCTGGAAATCCGGCAGGTCGCGCGGTCTTCCATCAGGGCGACATCATGGATATCGGGCACCTTGGAACAGCCAACCCCTTGGTCAATCCAGCGCACAACATAGCCCAATATCCCTTGGGCGTTGTTTTCAACCTCTTGCAGGATCTGCGCTTCGGTCCAGCGCCGATAGGTCGCCAGCGGAATGTCCAGCACAGCATTCACATGCGCCCGCCGCCCTCCCTTGGCAAGCCGCTTTTGCACTGCAAACACGTCAATCTTGTGGTAATGCAGCGCGTGCAACACCGCAGCCGTGGGCGACGGCACCCAAGCACAATTCGCCCCGGCCTTGGGATGGTCGATCTTTTGCTCCAGCATAGCGGCCATCAAATCGGGCATGGCCCACATGCCCTTGCCAATCTGTGCGCGCCCCGAAAGCCCGCATTCCAACCCGATATCGACGTTCATATTCTCATAGGCGCCAATCCAGCCCTTGCGCTTGATGAAATCCTTGCGGCTAAAGGGACCAGCTTCCATGCTGGTGTGGATCTCATCGCCCGTGCGGTCCAAAAAGCCGGTATTGATAAAACAAACGCGGTGTTTCGCCGCCCGAATGCACTCTTTCAAGTTGACCGTGGTGCGGCGTTCCTCATCCATGATGCCCAGTTTGACCGTGAATTGCGGCAGGCCCAGCATCTTTTCCACCGCAGTGAAAATCTCATCGGCAAAAGCCACTTCTTCCGGCCCGTGCATCTTGGGCTTCACCACATAAACCGACCCTGTAACCGAATTGCCGCCGTCGCGCTTCAGGTCATGCATCGCAATCAGGGTGGTGATGCAGGCATCCATCAACCCTTCATAGGCCTCGTTCCCGTCCTTATCCTGCACGGCAGGATTGGTCATCAAATGCCCGACATTGCGCACCAGCATCAGCGCGCGCCCCTTCAGGGCAAAGCTTTCGCCATCCGGCGCAGTAAACGTGCGGTCCTGTGACAGCTTGCGCGTCATCTGCTTGCCGCCCTTTTCAAAGCTGTCTTCCAGATCGCCTTTCATCAGGCCCAGCCAGTTGGAATAGGCCAGCACCTTATCCTCAGCATCCACACAGGCCACCGAATCCTCGCAATCCATGATCGCAGAGACCGCAGCCTCCATCCGCACATCGGCCAGCAGCGCGCGGTCACGGCTCCCAATCGGGTGGGCGCGGTCAAAGATCAGCTCGACATGCAGCCCATGATTTTTCAACAGCACCGCATCCGGTGCCTTGGGGTTGCCGCGATAGCCTACAAATTTTGATGGGTCAATCAGCGGCATATCATCCACCATCAACTGGCCGCTTTGCACATTATAACGGTGTACGTCAGAATGACTTGCGCCCTTGATCGGAAACGCCTCATCCAAAAACATCCGCGCCCGCGCCACAACCCGCGCGCCATGTCCACGCTCATAGGCACCCTTTGGGGGCTGCACGCCCATTGCGTCCGTGCCGTAAAGCGCATCATAGAGGCTGCCCCACCGCGCATTCGCCGCGTTCAGCGCAAAGCGGGCATTGGTAATAGGAACAACAAGCTGCGGGCCAGGGATGCTGGTAATTTCGGCATCGACGTTGGCGGTCTCAATAGTAAAGTTGTCGCCTTCTGGCACCAAATAACCAATTTCGGCCAAAAATGCCATATAGGCATCGGCGTCATGCGGCTTGTCGCGATTGGCAATGTGCCACGCATCAATACGGGCCTGAATATCGGCGCGTTTTGCAAGCAAGGCGCGGTTCTTGGGGCCCAGCGTGTTAACAATCTCTGAAAACCCTGCCCAAAACGCATCCGCTGCAACGCCGGTTCCGGGTAAAACCTTGTTCTCCACAAACTGCACCAGCTGCGCGTCTATTGTGATTTCGTTTTTTTTCACCATCGTTGCCATAGCTCTGCACCTCTCTTAGCGTGTCTCATGCAGAGTTACGGGCAACTTTGCCCAAGAGCAACTAGATTGGTCATTTTTATTATCCAGTTTAGGCTAATCGCTTTCGTTCTTTTTTTGAAAGTCACGCAGGCTTTGATGGTTTTCGCCGGTCCGCGCGGCAACGGTCGGAACAATAGCGCACCTCGTCCCAAACCTTGGCCCAGGCCTTGCGCCATGTAAAAGGCCGTCCGCATGTTGCGCATATTTTTTGCGGAAGGTCTTGTTTTTTAATACCTTTTGGCATCACAGATCCAAACACATCTGACCCGCAAGCACAGGCCGCGCCCGCCGCAGCCCCGCCTTGCGGTCATTGAAAAACAGCGGGTTTTGCGCGGGACTGGCGTGGCGTTCAATCAGTTCGGCCGCATCACCCGCAAATCCGTGCGTCTGTCGCAAACGCCCCATCGCAACCCGCGCGGCCACTGCAACATCCATGACAGGTTCCGGATAGCGCTGCCCCAAAATCCTTTGCGCAGCGGGCCATTTCCACGGGGTTTGCAAAAAACCGTCCGGCACACTGGCCAGCTCCGGCACCCAGCGGCGGGTAAAGCTGCCGTTCGGGTCTTGCTCCAACCCTTGCTTGATCGGGTTGTAAATCCGCAAGCGGTTGATCCCCGACATCCCCGATTGCATTTGGATTTGCGGCCAATGAATGCCGGGGTCATAGTCGGTAAACCGCCGCGCCAAAACTTGCCCCACCGCCCGCCAATCCAACCACAGGTGATAGGTCGCCACCGATGTCAGCATCGCCCGCGCGCGAAAGTTGATCCATCCGGTCGCTGTTAGATAGCGCATGCAGGCGTCCAGATAGGGCAATCCCGTTTGCCCCGTCGCCCATGCGTCAAACAACGGGCCCTCAGGCGCCCGCCCCGGCAAATCGTCGGCCGCCCGATGCATCGCGACCCGCTCCATCTCGGGCGCATCCTCCAGCTTTTGGGTGAAATGCGCGCGCCATGCGATCCGGCTTTGAAACGACCGCAAATTCGCCGCCCAATCCGGCCCCGGCTTTGCGGCAAGTTGCGCCATGACGGCCTGTTCCACCTCGCGCGCCGAAAGCGCCCCCACCGCCAGATGCGGCGACAGCCGTGAACAGGCCCGCTCGGCTGTCAAGGGCGATGACATCGAACGTCTGTAGCCAAGACCGCGCTGGCCCAAGAAACTGTCCAGCACCGCCATGCCTTGCGCCCGCCCGCCGGTTTGCCGATGCGGGCAGGCATCCGCCACCATGCGCAACGCCCGCGCATTGGGGATAACCCCGGGTTCAATGCCCGCCACCACCCGCAGGGCAGGGGCCGCTACGATCTCGCCCTCGGCATATCCCGCCCTTGCTGCATCCCACCCCGCACGGCCCCGCACCCCGCGCCGCACCCCGCCGGTGGGCAGCTCCAACCACTCAATCCCCACATCCCGCGCCCATGCCTTGACCCGCAGGTCGCGCGCGAATGTCCACGCATTGCCAACCTCTTCATGGCTGACAATCCGCGTCACCGCGTTTTGCTTGCATAGCCGCGCCAGCACCTCGACAGCATCGCCAACCCGCACGACCAATGGCGCGCCCAAATCGGCCAGATCACGCCGCAACCCTGCCAGCGTTTCTGCCACAAACTCCCATTGTCGCGCCGATGTGTCGGGCAGGGCCCAATACTCGGGCTCGGCAATATACAGCGGCAAAACGGCACCATTCCTCGCGCCCATGCTCAGGGCCGCGTGGTCGTTGACCCGCAAATCGCGCTTATACCAAACAAGAACATTCATAGAACATAGATGTAGCGGTTGCCGCAGATTCGTAAACCCCTATTTGTGCTGTGTCTGCGGTTGAACACCCCGCACACGGGCGTTAACGTGGCGCAAATATCCCCCAGCCAAAGGCCAAAAAGCATGAGCAGCCCGACCCAAAAAGCGATCCTTTTGGCCGATTACACGCCCTTTCCCTATCTGCTGGACCATGTCTCGCTGCATTTCAAGCTGCACCCCACCCAAACGCGGGTCACGGCCAAACTGTTATTTGTCCCCAATCCTGCCGCCCCCGCAGGCCAGGATATGCGGCTTGATGGTGAAAAATTGGCGCTGAAATCCTTGTCGCTAAACGGCAAACCCCTTGCCCACACACCTGATGAAACCGGCCTGACCATCCCCGCCGCGGATCTGCCAAAGGCCCCCTTCACGCTGGAAACCGAGGTCGAGATTTCCCCGCAAACCAACACCTCGCTGGACGGGCTTTATATGTCCGGCGGCATGTATTGCACTCAATGCGAGGCGCAGGGTTTTCGCAAAATCACCTTCTACCCCGACCGCCCCGATGTGATGGCCCGCTTTGACGTGACGATGGAAACCGACATGCCGGTGCAGCTGTCCAACGGCAACCCAACGGGGCCCGAAAATGGAAGGGGGGGGGCTTGGCACGACCCGTGGCCAAAACCGGCCTATTTATTCGCGCTGGTCGCAGGCAATCTGACCGCCTATTCCGACCATTTCACCACCATGTCGGGCCGCCGCGTCGCGCTGAACATCTATGTCCGCCCTGGCGATGAAGGCAAATGCGCCTATGCGATGGACAGCCTGATCCGCAGTATGAAATGGGATGAGGAAGTCTATGGTCGCGAATATGACCTTGATATCTTTAACATCGTCGCGGTCGATGATTTCAACATGGGCGCGATGGAAAACAAGGGGCTCAATATCTTCAACTCCAAACTTGTCCTCGCCACGCCCGAATCCGCCACCGATGACGACTACGCGCGGATCGAGGCGGTGATCGCCCATGAATATTTCCACAACTGGACCGGCAACCGCATAACCTGCCGAGATTGGTTTCAGCTGTGCCTGAAAGAGGGCCTGACCGTCTACCGCGACCAGCAATTTTCGGGCGATATGCGCAGCCATGCCGTCAAACGGATCGAAGATGTGCTAACCCTCCGTGCCCGCCAGTTCCGCGAGGATGGCGGCCCTCTGGCCCATGCCGTGCGCCCCGATAGCTACGTCGAAATCAACAATTTCTACACCGCCACCATTTATGAAAAAGGTGCCGAGGTGATCGGGATGCTAAAGGCGCTGGTGGGCGACGCAGGCTACAAGTCCGCCCTTGATCTGTATTTCGATCGCCATGATGGTGACGCCGCAACGATTGAGGATTGGTTACAGGTGTTTGCGGATGCCACGGGCCGCGATCTGACCCAGTTCAAACACTGGTACACCCAGGCAGGCACGCCGCAAGTGACCATAATAGATGATTTTAAGAACGGAACCTATACCCTTCATCTGGAACAGAAAAACCCCGCAACACCCGGCCAGCCGCACAAAGACCCCAAGGTCATTCCCGTGGCCGTAGGCCTGCTTAACCCCAGCGGCGACGAGGTGGTGCCAACAACCGTGCTGGAACTGACCGAAAGCCGCCAAAGTTTCACCTTCACCGGCCTTGCGGCCCGCCCAACCCCGTCCATCCTGCGCGGCTTTTCCGCGCCCGTCATCCTGACCCGCGAAACCACGCCGACCGAACGCGCCTTTCTGCTTGCCCATGATACCGACCCGTTTAACAAATGGGAGGCAGGGCGCGCGCTGGCCAAGGACGTTCTGATCCACAAAATCACCGATGGCGCGGCAACGGCCCCCGATTGGCTGGCCGCCATTGAAACTGTCACCTTCGACGAAACCCTTGACCCCGCCTTCCGCGCCCTGACCCTGCGCCTGCCGGGCGAAGATGACATCGCTCAAACCCTGCACGCCGCAGGCCATGTTCCCGATCCGGCGGCGATTCATTCCGCGCGCCGCGCGATGCAAGCCGACCTTGCCCAGCACCTCGCCCCGCTTCTGCCCGCCCTGATTGCCAGCCTTGCCACCCCCGGCCCGTTTGATCCCGGTGCCGTTGCGGCGGGCCGTCGCGCCCTGCGCCTCGGCGCTTTGGCCCTGATGGCGCGGCTCGATGGCGGCGCGGCAGCAACCGCGGCCTATACATCGGCCAATTCCATGACCGAACAAATGGGCGCTTTGGCCGTACTTTTGGACATCGGCCAAGGGGCTGCCCAAATCGCGGCATTCCGCGAACAGTGGCAATCCGACCGCCTTGTCATGGACAAGTGGTTCGCGCTGCAAGTGGCCTATGCCGCCCCCGATGCTGCGGCGGCAACAACCAAAGCCTTGACCCAAGACCCTGATTTCGATTGGAAAAACCCCAACCGTTTCCGCGCTGTGATCGCCTCGCTGTCCGGCAATCACGCGGGCTTTCACGCGGCCTCCGGCGACAGCTACCGCCTGCTCGCCGATTGGCTCATAAAGCTCGACCCCGTGAACCCGCAAACCGCTGCCCGCATGTCCACCGCCTTTGAAACATGGCCCCGTTATGATGCCGACCGCCAGGCCCTGATCCGTGCGCAGCTCGAACGCATCAACGCCACAGCGGGCCTTAGCCGTAACTTGGGCGAAATGGTGGGCCGCATGTTGGCTGCCTAACCAAGGGGGGGCAGGGCCGCCTTGCCCCCCATTTTTTGCTTGGCCTTTGGTACCCCTCGGGCGATACAGTTTTTCAGGTAGTTTGTTTGCGGAGTATCCCTTATGCCTTTTATCCTTGGCCTGATCGGCCTCATTACCGCCGCGTATTTCTGGGCCAACCGTGCCCGCAATGCCGCCCATATGACCAATGATCTGGCAGGCGTGGCCTCTGATGTCCTGTCTGCCGCCCGCCGCTTCGGCTTTTCGCGCAAACTGAACCTGCACCCAGTTGAATCCATCGACGACCCGCAACTCGCCACCGCCGCCTGCGGCCTAGCCTTTCTCGAACTCGATGGCCTTCCCACCGTCGAACAGCACGACAGTCTGACCCGCAGTCTGCAATCCCACCTCGACCTTGACCATGACAAGACGCAAGAGGCGCTGATCCTTGGCCGCTGGCTGATCTCGGAATCGAACGGCGCGGCCCCCGGCTTCACCCGGCTCCTGCGCCGGCTCTATAAACTGCAAAACCGTGATGCGCTGACTCCTTTGATGGGCGTGCTGAATGACACCGCGCAATCTGGCCACACCGGCCTGTCACTGAAACAAAAAGAGGCGCTGGAAGAGGTCACCCAAACCTTTCGTCTGCGTTGAACCTAGACCTGCAAGGCACGCGTTCAGTTGCGTTTTGCATTTGATCTGACGCAACACATCAAACGCAAATAGCCTTAAACCGCGGCTTGAACCCACCCGCACAAGGCCGTAAAACAGCGCCAAGCCATCAAAGGGACGCGCCATGCTTGATCTGACATATGAGAACCCAAAACCAAAGGTTATCGCTGGCGCGAAGCATGATTGGGAACTTGTGATCGGGATGGAAATCCACGCGCAGGTCTCCTCCAACGCCAAACTGTTTTCCGGTGCCTCGACCCAAGTTGGCGCGGAACCCAATTCCAATGTGGCCTTTGTCGATGCAGCCATGCCCGGCATGTTGCCCGTCATCAACGATTATTGCGTCGAACAGGCCGTGCGCTCCGGCCTTGGCCTCAAGGCGAAAATCAACCTGACCTCGGCCTTTGACCGCAAAAACTACTTCTACCCCGATCTGCCGCAGGGCTATCAAATCAGCCAGCTGTACCACCCCATCGTGGGCGAAGGCGAAGTGCTGGTCGAACTCTCCCCCGGCATCGCGCGCCTTGTGCGCGTCGAACGTATCCATCTGGAGCAAGACGCGGGCAAATCCATCCACGATATGGACCCCACAATGTCCTTCGTCGATTTCAACCGCACCGGCGTGGCTTTGATGGAAATCGTCAGCCGCCCCGATATCCGCTCGGCCGAAGAGGCCACCGCCTACGTCACCAAGCTGCGCCAAATCCTGCGCTACTTGGGCACCTGTGACGGCAACATGCAAAACGGCAACCTGCGCGCCGATGTGAACGTGTCGGTCTGCCGCCCTGGCCAATACGAAAAATTCGCCGAAACGATGGATTTTTCCCACCTCGGCACCCGCTGCGAAATCAAGAACATGAACTCCATGCGCTTCATGACCCAAGCCATTGATTATGAAGCCCGCCGCCAAATCGCTATCCTTGAGGACGGCGGCAAGGTCCACCAAGAAACCCGCCTCTATGATCCCGACAAGGGTGAAACCCGCTCCATGCGCTCCAAGGAAGAGGCGCATGATTACCGCTATTTTCCATGCCCCGACCTGCTGCCGTTGGAAATCGAACAGGCCTGGGTTGATGACATCGCAGCGTCGATGCCCGAACTGCCCGATGCGAAAAAATCGCGCTTCATGGCTGATTTCGGCCTGACCGATTATGACGCGAACGTACTGACTGCCGATCTCGACAGCGCTGGTTTCTTTGAAACCGTGGCCCGTGGCCGCGACGGTAAAATCACCGCGAACTGGGTCATCAACGAACTCTTTGGCCGCCTGAACAAAGAAAGCCTGACCATCGCCGACACGCCGATGTCTGCCGACCAATTGGGTGGCATTATTGACCTGATCGCCTCGGGCGAGATTTCGGGCAAAATGGCTAAGGACCTGTTTGAACTGGTCTGGACCAAGGGCGGTAACCCCGCCGAAGTCGCCGCCGCCAATGGTATGAAGCAAGTCACCGACACAGGCGCGATTGAGGCCGCCGTCGATGACATCATCGCCGCCAACCCCGATCAGGTGGAAAAGGCCAAAGCCAACCCAAAACTCGCGGGCTGGTTTGTGGGCCAAGTCATCAAGGCCACGGGTGGTAAAGCCGCCCCCGCAATGGTGCAGGCGCTGGTGGCCCAAAAGCTGGGCCTCTAAAAAAAGGGTAGGGTGGGTGACAACCCACCACCCCCAACCCATCCCAAAACGATCACAGCATCGTCACCGCGCCCCTGTCGACAAATCCGCTAGAATGGCCGATCACCGTTCCATGCGGTTTAAAATCCTTATATGCCTGTTGATGATGGGCGTCATCTTCCCTTGGGGGGCTTATACCAGCCCGCCTGTTGCCCATGCGCAGGCTCAAATATCCCAAACCGCGACAGATGGCGCGGGGCTGTTTGATGCCAAGGGCGCAGAGCTTTCCGCCCGCAAAACCTGCCGCACCGCCAATTTGCCCGGCTCGCCTTGCGGTCCGGACCCCGTATTGCCACAGGGGCAGGCCGCCCCGATGCCGCCGCAAGGGGCCAGCCCCAAACCGGACTCAACCAAACGACTGGCCCAAGGCCGCAGTCTTATACCCCCCCGTGCCCCGCCACGTTTGATCTGACAACCCGCTTGGCGCATCGCGCCGCCCTGTCAGATCATCAAGGATATCATTATGTTAACTCGACGCAGCTTTGCCGCCCTTGGCGCAATGGCGGGCCTTTCGGCCTGCATCCAAACTCCTGCACCTCAGGTGCAGGTCCCACCGCCCAAGCCGGTTTACCCGCCACTCCCCGCCTTTTACGGCGCAATTCATGACGAACCTTTCCCGATTCCGGCGGTTCCCGAAGGGGTCATAGACCCGAAACACTGGCGGCAAGAGGTGCAAAACCCCTGGCCCGCCTTGCCGCGCGGCACCATCATGATAGATCCAGACGCCGCCTTGCTGCATTTCATCGAAAGCCCGGATATGGCCATGCGCTATGGCGTCAGCGTGGGGGCGGCCGGCTTTGCATGGGATGGCCGTGCGCGTCTGCAATTCACCCGCAAATGGCCACGCTGGAATGTACCTGACGATATGGTCGCGCGGCGGCCTGACCTTGCCCCTTATTCTGTTGCGAATGGCGGCATGGATCCGGGCCCTAACAATCCACTGGGTGCCCGCGCGCTTTATCTGTTCCAGAACGGCATCGACACGCTCTACCGGATCCACGGCGATGCGAGTGCGGCCGAACTGGGCAAGGCTGTCTCCTCAGGGTGTATCCGCATGCTGAACCAAGACGCGATCGACCTTTACGATCGGTCCGTCCACGGCGCGCAGGTCACGGTCACGCCTTCGTTGCGGGCGGCAGGGCTAAAGGATCTCTATTGAATGCTCGCCCGCCCCCGCCGTCTCTCACCGCGCCATGGCGCTTGGGCCGTAGGGCGGGATGGGTTATTAACCCACCACCCGGCTGCTTTATGCGGCGCGGCGTTTTATCATCGCAATGCCTTCCTCGGCAAACACCCCATTGGCATAGGCCGTGGGGAAATCCAGCGCCACGGCCAGCGCGTGCAGCTCGATTTCCTCGCTTGGGTCTACAACCCCGTCTGCCTTGGCCACCGCAATCGCCGACCGCAGCACCAATTCCTTGCCCGTGTCGTTCAGCCCTGCGGACACCTCGGCCAAATAATCCGTGATGCTGCGCGTATCTTCGTGCGCGGCTTCCAATTCCGCCTCAATATCTGCGGGGTCAACCCCACGTTTCACAATATTGCCAAAGGCTTGGGCGATCTGCGCAACCTCGGCTGCATCAATGTCACCATCCGCGAGGGCCATTTTGAACATCACGCGTTTTGCGGCAACCGCAAAGGCGGCCTCGAATTTTTGCTGCGATGTAATGGGGTCAAAGTTCAATACTTGCTCGCTATAGGTCGCTTTGCAGGTTTTGCATTCAATATAATCGCCCAGCGTTGATGTCTGAAACAGCGGTATCCAATAAAGCGTGAACCAGCGTTTCACCGTCATCTTGCGATAATTGCGATGATCGCCGCAATCAGGGCAGTAAAAACGCCCCACAGCGGTTTCCGAAGGTCGGCCCTTAAAGCCCCAAACGATGAAAAACATAGTCTCTCCTACCCTTGCCAAGGTCAATTTTTACGGCTGCAACGCAATCATTGGTTGCGCGCTCACCCTGCCGCGTCATATGTCTGCGGGCCTTGTCGCGCAATCGCAGGATAAGACCTTAAGGCAAATTTGTGCTGTGTGCGGGTTAAAATCAGGTTAATAAAAATAATAATTTTGTTTATTTTTAATAGCTTAAACATATGTCCGCGCGCGAACATTCCCGCGGTCAATCGCCCCTTTCCCCGCGCGGCCTGATCGGCTATTTTTCCAATATTAAAACTTCGGAGGCCCCATGAAGCGCTACGAATATCAGGTCATTGCTGCCCCTAAAAAGGGCGAAAAAGCAAAGGCGGCCAAAACCACAGCTGATCGTTTTGCCCATGCTTTGACCGGTTTGATGAATAAAATGGGCGCTGACGGGTGGGAATATCTTCGCGCCGATACCTTGCCCTGTGACGAAAGGGTGGGCCTGACGGGCACCAAAACCCAGTTTCAAAATATGCTGGTTTTCCGCCGCGAAATGATCGCTGAAGCCGTCGAAATGCTGACGCCTCAGCCCGCAAAAAACGCCTATACGCAGATCCGGCGTGAACCCAAACTCTCGCCCATTCCTGCCGAATTGTTTGCCGATCCGGAACCCAGCGAGGTGGAACCGATGGAAGACCTTCCCGCCTCTGCCAAGCCCGCAAACGTTGCTGGCGATTGATCAGCCTTTCGCCGCTTTCAACGCGCGCGGCAGGGCTCCGGCAAACACTTTCAGCGCGGCCTCGTCCCCCAGACTGACCCGGATACAGCGGTCCATAGGGGGCACGCCGGGCATCCGGACAAACACACCCTCGGCCCCCAAGGCAGTCAAAACCCGCCGCGCGAACTTGCCGTCTTGGCCACAATCCAGACAGATGAAATTCGTAGCCGACGGCAAGGGCGCCAACCCGTTCGCCCGCGCCACGTCAGCAAAGGTCTCGCGTGCCGCAATCGCCTTTGCCTTGCCCGCCGCTAACCAGTCCTGATCGGCCAAGGCCGCGATAGCACCTGCTTGGGCAATCCGGCCTACTCCGAAATGGTTGCGAACCTTGTTAAATGCCTGCACTAATTCAGGTGCTGCAATCCCATAACCAACCCGCAGCCCCGCCATCCCATAGCCTTTCGAAAAGGTCCTGAACCGGATCACGCGCGGGTCACTCATCGCCACCACCGGCGCGCTGCCATCGGGGGCAAGTTCGATATAGGCCTCGTCCAAAATTAGCAAACACCCCGCAGGCACGCGCTCGATCATATCCTCAATCATGGCGGCCCCTAATTGGCTGCCCATAGGATTGTCCGGGTTGGCGAGATAGATCAGCTTTGCCCCGATCTCGGCCGCACGGGCAAGCAGTGCGTCAGAGTCCTCATAATCGCCTTTATAAGGCACTTTGTGCAAGACCCCGCCAAAGCCTGCAACATGGAAATTAAGCGTTGGATAAGCCCCGTCTGATGTTACAACTGCATCGCCGTCCCCGACAATCAGTCGCACAAGATAGCCCAACAAACCGTCAATCCCTTCGCCCACCACCACGTGATCAAGTGTGGTTCCGTGATGCTCTGCGATAGCTGTGCGCAGGTCATGCACCTCGGGGTCGCCGTACATCCACACGTCGCGCGCAGCCTTAGCCATCGCAGCGATGGCCAAGGGGCTGGGGCCGAACATATTTTCATTCGCGCCAAGACGGGCGGCAAAGGGATGGCCATTCGCGCGCTCTTGGGTTTCAGGCCCGACGAAAGGGACTGTTGCGGGCAACGAGGCGGCGAGGCGGGTGTATTGCGGCGTTTTCATAGGGGCGAGATAGCCAGAAATTCCCCCTTCGGGCAAGGGTTGTCCTGCGCGGTGAGGTTCCCATTTTTAGGGGGCACAGCATCAAGGAGAGCAGCGCATGAAACGAGGACTTACACGGCGGGGGTTTTTGGCCACAGCGGCCGCGGGGGTATCGGTGAAACTGTTGCCACAGATTGCGGTAAAGCTGGGTGGAAAGCGCATCGTCACACTGGTCTGGGACAAAAGCATCGGTGCAATGCGTATGATTGACCGGTTGGTGCCGTGAGGCCGATCAAGGGGGCAGGTGGCCCCCTTGACGATAACTTAGGTTAACCGACTTCGGCCAAACGCACCAACGCGGCCTTGATTTTGCTGATCTCATCTTCCCCCAAGACCAGTTTTTCGCGGGTTTCCTCGACCACCTCAGGTTTGGCGCTTTCCACAAACTTGGGGTTGTTCAAACGGCCCCTCAGGCCCCCCATGTCTTTTTCAAGCTTTTCCAAGGCCTTGGATAGGCGTGATTTTTCCTCATCCACATCGATCAATCCAGCCAGCGGAATGGCAAAAACCGCCCCTTCGGCAGCGACAGTTATCGCGCCTTTTGGGACTTCGCTGGCCGTGTTGGCCGTCTCAATGCGGGCCAGCCGGAAGATCAGCGTCTCATTCGCGGCAAAGGCCGCTTTGGCCGTATCATCAAGGCCGACCATCAGCAGATCAACCTTTAGCCCCGCAGGCACATGCATTTGAGCGCGGGCGGAACGAATGTCGTCGATCAGGCCTATCACCCAAGTCATTTCGCGCATCGCGGCATCGTCGACCAATTCGGCGGCGGTATAGGTTGGCCAATCGGTATGCGCCAGCATTTTGGGCCGGTCGGGCGCCATCGCCCACAGCTCTTCTGTGATGAAGGGCATGATGGGGTGCAGCAGGATAAGGCATTGATCCAGAACCCATTTCAGGGTTGCCTCTGTCTCGGCCTTGGCAGCGGCATCATCGCCTTGCAAGATCGGTTTCGAGAATTCAACAAACCAGTCGCAGACCTTGCCCCAGACAAAGGCGTAAAGCGCGTTGGCAGCATCGTTAAAGCGGTAGGTGGTCAGGGCGGCGTCGACCTCCTCTAGCACCTTGCCGGTTTCGCCGATGATCCATTTGTTCAAGGTATTCGTTGGGGTAGGGCGCGGGTTTTCGGCTTCGAATTTGATCTCGTAATGCTCGGCAAAGCTGAAGCTGTTCCACAGCTTGGTGCCAAAGTTACGATAGCCTTTGATCCGGTCTTCGGACAGTTTCAACACGCCGCCCAAGGCCGCCATCTGCGCCATGGTAAAGCGCAGCGCGTCTGCGCCGTATTCGTCAATAATGACCAGCGGGTCGATGACATTGCCACGGGTTTTCGACATCTTCTCGCCCTTCTCGTCGCGGACGAGTTGGTGGAGGTAGACGGTACCGAAGGGTTCCTTGCCCACGACAGCAAGCTGCATCATCATCATCCGGGCGACCCAGAAGAACAGGATATCCTGGCCGGTGACGAGGGTGTTGGTTGGGAAGTATTTGTTTAGTTCCAATGTGTTACTGGGCCATCCTAATGTGCCTATGGGCCAGAGGCCGGAGGAGAACCATGTGTCAAGCACGTCGGGGTCGCGGGTAAGCTGCTTGCCCAGTGCCATTGCTTGGGCTTCCGCTTCAGTGGGCGCGCAGTATTGGTTGCCATCTTCATCGAACCAAACCGGAATCTGATGCCCCCACCAAAGCTGGCGTGAAATGCACCATGGTTCGATATTCTCCAGCCAATGAAAATACACCTTCTCGCCGCTTTCCGGCATGATTTTGGTGCGCCCTTCGCGCACTGCATCCAGTGCGGGGCCGACGATTTTGGCGGTGTCGACGAACCATTGGTCGGTCAGCATCGGCTCAATAACCACGCCCGAACGGTCGCCAAAGGGCTGCATGATCGGCTTGTCCTCGACCACGGGGATAAGCTGTAAGTGTTCAGAATTGGTTTCCGGATCGATCGATTTGACCAGTTTGGTGACGGCCAATCCTTCGTGCGTGATGTCGGCGATCACGCGTTTGCGGGCCTCGAAACGGTCCAGCCCGCGGTATTCTTCGGGGACAAGGTTCATCGCGGCGATTTTGGCCTCGTCAAAGGATTCCGTACCGTTTGCAATGGCTTGGGCGGTCGCGGCCTCGTCTGCGTAAGGGCGGCCATCGGCGCGCATCGCACCCTTGGTATCCATCAAGGAATACATCGGGATGTTGTTGCGCTTGGCGACTTGGTAGTCGTTGAAGTCATGCGCACCAGTGATTTTCACGGCACCCGAGCCGAAGTTTTTATCGGGATATTCATCGGTAATGATCGGGATCAGGCGGCGTTGCGCCTTGGGTCCAACCGGAATTTCGCATAGTTTTCCGATGATTGAGGCGTAACGCTCATCCGATGGATGAACAGCAACCGCGCCATCGCCCAGCATGGTTTCAGGGCGCGTGGTGGCGATGGAAATGTAATCGCGGGTTTCGCGCAGGGTGACATTGCCGTCTTCATCCCGCTCGACATATTCATAGGTCTCGCCACCCGCCAACGGGTATTTGAAGTGCCACATATGGCCCGCAACCTCAATATTCTCGACCTCGAGATCGGAAATAGCAGTTTCAAAATGCGGGTCCCAGTTGACCAAACGCTTGCCGCGATAGATCTGGCCCTTGTTATACATTTCCACGAAAACCTTGATCACGGCATCGTGGAAACCTGCGTCCATCGTAAAGGCGTTGCGGTCCCAATCACAGGACGCGCCCAATCTTTTCAATTGGTTGATGATGGTGCCGCCGGATTCTTCTTTCCATTCCCATACTTTTTCCAGAAAGGCGGGGCGGCCCATATCAGTGCGCTTTGGCAGGCCTGCGGCGGCCATTTGGCGTTCGACCACCAGCTGCGTTGCGATGCCTGCGTGGTCCTGGCCCGGTTGCCAAAGGGTGTCAAAGCCCTGCATGCGTTTCCAGCGGATCAGGATGTCCTGAATGGTGTTGTTGAACGCGTGGCCGACATGCAAAGAGCCGGTCACGTTGGGCGGTGGGATCATGATGCAGAACGTCTCATCCCGGCTGGCATTTGCGCCAGCGCGAAAGGCGCCTATTGCTTCCCATTTTGCGGAAATGCGGGCTTCGGCCTCGGCTGCGTTGAAGGTTTTTTCCATCGGCATTGTGTGATCCCCTGATGTCTTGTCGGGGGTTTTAACTTGCTTGGCCGAGGAGGGAAAGCGGCAGTTTGGCCCGTATTTTTTCCGTCCTACATCCGTACAGCATCCGTACATACGTTTGTACATCTGTTTTGGCACGCAAGGCCTAGGCCGTACGGTCGATTTTGGTCGAAAGATGGATCAGGCTTTCAGACGAACGCACACCAGGAAGCGCGCCGATGTCATCAAGCCGTTGGTCCAAAATCTGGGTGGAAGGGGCTACGATTTGCAAGAGGAGGTCAAAACGACCCGAGGTGGTGACGACACGTTCGACCTCGGGGATGGTTTTGAGGCGGGAGAGGCAGGCGGCTTGGGTGCGCGGCTCGATCGACAAAAGCACCGAGGCGCGGAGGCGGTCTTGGCGGCCAGCAGCGCCAAGTTTGACTGTGTAGCCTGCGATGGTGCCATTGCTTTCCAACCGTTCCAGCCGCGACTGCATGGTCGAGCGCGCGAGTTTCAGCCTGCGTGCCAAGGTGGCAACCGACATGCGGGCGTCGGTGCCCAGCAAGGTGAGGATTTTCTGATCGAGGTCATCCATGACATATGCCCATTCTTTTCGTCATAATAACGAAAATTATGGGCATATCCACCATTTCTTTCGGTGAAATTGGTGTGTTTGTCGGGCACACTTGGGGCTGGAACATTGCAACGCACTGTTTGCGTTTGGAAAAGGGGTTTGGTGATGGGGCAGACGAAAGTGATCTTGGGCAATCCTGTTGACTATCTGACCAGCCTGTCCCCCGAAAATCCGGTGTTGTTCTTTGCGCCGCACGCGTTGCAGGCAAAAGCGGCGGTGTTTATTGGCGGTTTCCCCGGGCTTGTGACCTATGCGGTCAAGGCCAATCCGGCAGATGCTGTGATTGAAAACCTTGCGGCGGCGGGGGTGCGCGGGTTTGATGTGGCCTCGCCGTTCGAGATGCGGTTGATCCGGCGGTTGGTGCCGGACGCTGCGCTGCATTACAACAATCCGGTACGGTCGGTAGCGGAAATTGCGGTGGCGGTGGATTTGGGTGTTGTATCCTATTCCGTTGATTCTATGTCGGAATTAAACAAACTGATTGCTGGGGTGCCTGCATCGGGTGTTGAGATTTCGGTGCGGTTCAAACTGCCTGTGGGCGGGGCTGCCTATAATTTTGGGGCCAAGTTTGGGGCGACGTCGGAATTGGCTGTGACCTTGTTGCGCAAGGTTGCGGAGGCGGGGTTTGTGCCGTCTTTGACCTTTCACGCCGGTACGCAATGCGGCGAACCGCGTGCTTGGGCGTCCTATATCCATGAGGCGGCGCGGATTGCGCGGTCGGCGGGTGTGACGATCGCGCGGCTGAACGTGGGCGGCGGGTTTCCGAGCCAGCGGTCAAAGGCTGTGACGCCCGATTTGCAAGCGATTTTCGGGGTGATTGAGACTGTGACGACCGAAGCTTTTGGTGCGGAGCGTCCGGCCTTGGTGTGTGAGCCGGGGCGGGCGCTGTGTGCCGACGGGTTTTGTGTGGCGACACAGGTAAAGGCCGTGCGCGATGGGGCGCATGTGTTTTTGAACGATGGAATTTATGGCACGCTGACCGAATTCGCATCGGTCGGTGCGACGGACTGTGTGCAGGTGATATCGCCTTTGGGTGAGGCGCGGGTGGGGGCGCAAGTTGCGCGGCCTGTGTTTGGCCCGACCTGCGATTCCATTGACAGTTTACCGGACGGAATGCCGCTGCCGGACGATTTGGCCGAGGGCGATTATGTGCTGTTTCACGGCATGGGGGCCTATACCACGGTTACCAACACGCGGTTTAATGGCTATGGCGACGTGAGTGTCGTGACGGTTTTGTCCCTTATGTCCTGATAATTACGCGCCCTGCCGCTGGACAAACCCTACGCTGGGGTTAGTGTTTGCCCAAGCGGTTTCAGGGGGCGAATGATGCAGAAATTTGGCAAGGCGCAAGGTGTTGGACGGGTTGAAGACGTAAGGTTTTTGACCGGAACTGCGCGCTATGTCGATGATATTGCGCCTGAAAATGCGCTTTTTGCGATATTTTTACGCTCACCTGTGGCCCATGCCGTGATTGACGATTTGGGTGTATCCGAGGCAGAGGCCATGCCCGGGGTCCGATTGGTGCTGACAGCCGCGCGGTTAGAGGCGGCAGGTGTTACGCTGGGGATGAAGGGTGTGGCGGTGGCCAATCATGACGGGTCGCGGGGTGCCATGCCCGAACGGCCTGTGCTGGCGCGGGGCAGGTTGCGCTATGTTGGCGAACCCGTTGCGATGATTGTTGCCGACAGCTTGGATGCGGCGCGGGATGCGGCCGAAGTGATCGGGTTGGACTATTCAGATCTGGACCCCAAGCTGGATTTGGCGATGGGTGGCCCAATGGTGCACCCTGAGGCACCACAAAACTGCGCCTATGATTGGGCGATGGGGGATCAGGGCGCGGTTGAGGCGGCGCTGGCGGGATCGGCGCATCGGGTGGCCTTTGAGGTGGTGCATAACCGCGTGATTGTGAACGCGATGGAGCCGCGCGTGGCCTTTGCCGAATGGGACGCGGGGCGGCTGCATCTGTGTTTCAGCGGGCAAGGCGTTTGGGTGCAAAAGGGCGAGCTGGCCCGCATGTTGCATTTGGACCCTGCAGATGTGCGCGTGACCAACCCCGATGTTGGTGGCGGGTTTGGGATGAAGGCGATGACCTATCCCGAATACACCTGCCTTGCGGCGGCGGCGCGGATGCTGGGCCAACCCGTGCGCTGGGTGTCGGAACGGACCGAAGGTATGCTGTCGGACAATGGGGCCCGCGATTTGGTGGTGCGCACGGAGTTGGGGTTTGATGCCGACCACCGGATAACGGCCTACCGCGCCGATGTTGTGTCGAATATGGGGGCCTATAATTCGCAGTTCGGGCAGGCGATTCAATCAGAGCTGTTTTCCAAGGTGTTTACGGGATGCTATGACATTCAGACCGCTGTTCTGACCGCGCAGGGGATTTATACCCATACCACGCCGATAGATGCCTATCGCGGCGCAGGGCGGCCCGAGGCGATTATGACCATTGAATGCGCGATGGACAATGCTGCGCGGGTGTTGGGCGTTGATCCGTTCACCTTGCGCGCGCGGAATTTTATACAGGCCTTTCCGTATAAGATGGTCAATGGTTTGACGATTGATGTTGGTGATTTCAATCATGTTTTGAGTAGGTTGCAGTATGAAGCTAATGTGGATGGCTTTGCCGCACGGCAGGCGGGTTCGGCCCAAAAAGGGCTGATCCGCGGCATGGGGATCGCGACCTATATCGAGAGCATTCTGGGCAGCCCGACAGAGACTGCGCATGTGGTTTATGAAGGGGACGGCACGGTCACGCTGTATGTTGGCACGCAAAGCAACGGGCAAGGGCATGAGACCGTGTTCACGACCATGCTGGCCGAACAGACGGGCATTGACGCGGGGCTGATCCGCGTGGTGCAAGGCGATAGCGACCGGATTGCATCGGGTGGCGGGACGGGTGGGTCGCGGTCGGTGACGGTGCAAGGTACGGCGATCCGTGCTGTGGTGGGGGCGATGATCCCCGCCTTTGCCGCGTTTTTACAAGCCGAGTTGGGTGACGGTGTTGCCTATAGTGACGGGCGTTTTGGCGCGCCGGGGTCGAACCTGCGGTTGACGCTGATTGAGGCGGCAGATCGGGCGCGGGCGGCAGGGCGCGAGGATTTGTTGTCGCATAGCCAGACTATTACGTTGCAGGCGGGCAGCTTTCCCAATGGGGCGCATTTGGCCGAGGTGGAGGTGGACCCCGAGACAGGGCATGTGCGGCTTGACCGCTATGTCGTGGTGGATGATTTCGGCACTATGATCAACGAGGCGCTGGTGGAAGGGCAAGTGCATGGCGGGATTGCGCAAGGGTTCGGGCAGGCCGTGATGGAAAACGCGGGCTTTGACGCGCAGGGCCAACTGCTCACAGCAAGTTTTATGGACTATGCGATGCCGCGTGCCCAAGATTTACCGATGTTCAAGTTTGTGACTGCCCCTGTGCCATCGACGACCAATCCTTTGGGGATGAAAGGCTGCGGCGAGGCGGGGACTGTCGGGTCGCTGGGGGCCATTTCCAACGCGGTGTCGGATGCGATGGCGCAGCGCGGTGTGATGCGCGTTGAGATGCCGTTTACCCCTTTGCGTGTATGGTCATGGCTGCATGACGCTTCTGAAAAGGGGGCCGCAGCTGTCACTGTTTAACCGCCTTCGCTCTTGGCTGCGGCCTACGCCTACGGTTTTGACCGAAGGGCATGGGGCCGATAGCCATGCGGCCCGTGGAACGGTTGATCACATCATCATTCTGGATGGGACGATGTCGTCGTTGGATGCGGGCTATGAAAGCAACGCGGGGCTGGTGTTCAAGCTGCTGGCCGAGGCGGGGCCAAGCGCGCGGCGCAGGCTGTATTATGAACCCGGTGTGCAATGGGTTGATTGGGGCCAGCTTGCCGATGTGGCGCAAGGGCGCGGGATTAACCGGCAAATCCGGCGGGCTTATGGCTTTTTGGCCAGTCATTACGAGGTCGGGGACCGGATTTTCCTGTTGGGCTATTCGCGCGGGGCCTATGCTGTGCGGTCGCTTGCGGGTGCTATTGACCAAGTCGGGCTGCTCAAGCGCGATTGTGCCACGGAACGCAATGTGCAGCTGGCGTATCGGCATTATCAACTGGACCCGCAAAGCCATGCCGCACAGGCGTTTGCGCGGGAATTTTGCCATGACAGCGTGCCGATCGAAATGGTCGGCGTTTGGGATACGGTCAAGGCGCTGGGGATGCGTTTGCCGTTTTTGTGGATGCTGACGGAACATGAACACGCCTTTCACAACCATGCGCTTGGCCATTCGATCAAGCACGGGTTTCACGCCTTGGCGCTGAATGAGACGCGGGTGGTGTTTGACCCTGTGCTGTGGACCTGCCCGCCGAATTGGGCAGGGAATGTCGAACAGGTTTGGTTCAGGGGCGCGCATGCCGATATCGGCGGACAGATTGGCAGTTTCCAAAAGGCGCGGCCTTTGTCGAATATTCCGCTTGTGTGGATGCTGGAACGGATGGAGGCCTGTGAGACGGTTTTGCCGAAGGGATGGCGAGAGCGGTTTCCTTGTGACGCCAAAGCGCCGATGGTTGGCACGTGGCGGGGCTTTGGCGCGGTGTTTTTGCTGCGCAAACGGCGGCATGTGGGGCGCGACCCGTCGGAACATTTTCACCCAAGCGTGCTTGCGGGGCGGTCGCGATGGGAGCTTGGGCCCAAAATTGCGCCGGGGCATTTGCGCCAGCCCTAAGGTGGCGCGCGTTTCGGTTTAGGGCGTGCCGCAGGGACGTTGTGGCCGGTATGTGTTGGGGCTAACCGGCCAATATAATGCAGGTGGTGCTGCCTGTGGCGTAAAGTTTGCCATCTGATTTGCCCTTGATCGTGGCTTGCGCGGTGGCGGTTGTCCGGCCTGCATGATCGACGATGCCTTCGACGACAACATCGACATCAAGTGGCAAGGCGCGGGTCAGATTTACCTTATATTCCAAGGTTGTATACCACTTTCCCTTTGGCACGGTGGTCATCACGGCACAGCCCAAAGCACTGTCAAGCATGGCACCGTACCAGCCGCCATGCACCGTGCCGACCGGATTGGTGTGGGGAAACTGCGGCGTGGCGTGAAAGACAACGCGGCCCAGTTCGACGTGGGCCAACCGTCCGTTCATCAAACCGACCAGCGCGCCATGCGGTTGGGTGCCATTGAGCGCGGCTTGCATAAACTCTAGCCCCGACATGGACAGCAAATGGTCGCGGGTCGGTATGTCCTGAGGGCCCTGCGGATAAAATGGGGGCAATGCGCGCTCCTGTGGTTGGCTTGTACCGCAGGTTAGGGGGATGTTCATTGCGATGTCGAGTGGCCTTGTTCTTGGGACCGGATTTGCGCCAAGATGGGGCGAGCCAATGAGGAAGACGCCGATGCGCAATGCGACCCTTGCCGCCACTCAATTTGCCTGTAGCTGGGATTTGCCCGCGAATGCCGACAAGGCCGAAGCCTTGGTGCGCGACGCGGCGGGGCAAGGGGCGCAGGTGATCTTGATCCAAGAACTGTTTGCGACGCCTTATTTTTGCATCACGCAGCGGCCCGAATATTTCAAACTGGCGCTGCCGATGCAGGGGCATCCGCTGATTGCCCGTTTTGCCGATTTGGCGCGCGAATTGGGCGTGGTTTTGCCGCTGTCGTATTTTGAGGCGGCGGGTCAGGCGTATTTTAATTCCGTGGCGATGATTGATGCCGATGGGCGGGTGCTGGGGAATTACCGCAAAAGCCATATTCCGCAGGGGCCGGGGTATGAGGAGAAGTATTATTTCAGCCCTGGTGACACAGGATTTCGGGTTTGGGACACGGCGTTCGGGCGGATTGGCGTGGAGATTTGCTGGGACCAATGGTTTGCCGAGGCGGCGCGGTCGATGGTGCTGCAAGGGGCGGAGATGTTGCTGTACCCAACGGCCATCGGGTCCGAGCCACCAAACCCCGATTACGACAGCCAGCCCCATTGGGAAATGGTCATGCGGGGGCATGCGGCGGCGAATATTGTGCCGGTGCTGGCATCAAACCGGATTGGCCGCGAGGTGGCCCCCGAGGGGCGGGATGTGACGTTTTATGGGTCGTCGTTTATCTCTGACCACACAGGGCAACTGTTGGCCAAAGCGGGGAGGGATGCGGAGGAGGTTGTTTTGGCCACTGTCGATATGGACGCTGTGGCAGAGTTGCGCCGCACCTGGGGCATTTTCCGGGACCGCAGGCCCGCGCTGTATTCGGCGCTGAACGGAATGGACGGGACATAAAAAAACGGCGGCCCCAAGGGCCGCCGTTTTTGTTTCGGATCAGCGCTTTTCCACCGGAACATAGTCGCGATGGGCCTCGCCGATATAAAGCTGGCGCGGGCGGCCGATTTTCTGGGTCGGGTCGCCGATCATTTCGCGCCACTGCGAGATCCAGCCCACCGTGCGCGACAAGGCAAAGATTGGCGTGAACATCGAGGTCGGGAAGCCCATCGCATCCAAAATGATGCCGGAATAGAAATCGACGTTTGGATAGAGCTTTTTCGAGATGAAATAATCATCCTCCAAAGCGATGCGTTCCAATTCTTTGGCGACTTGCAGGGTTGGATTGTTGTGGATGCCCATCAACTCCAACACTTCGTCGGCACTTTCCTTCATCACGGTCGCGCGCGGGTCAAAGTTTTTATAGACGCGGTGGCCAAAGCCCATCAGGCGGAAGGGGTCATCCTTGTCCTTGGCGCGGGCGATGTATTCGGGGATACGGTCGACAGTGCCAATTTCGCGCAGCATTTCAAGACAAGCCTGATTGGCGCCGCCATGGGCAGGGCCCCAAAGGCAGGCGATGCCAGCGGCGATACAAGCAAAGGGGTTCGCGCCCGAAGAGCCAGCCAGTCGCACGGTCGAGGTGGAGGCGTTTTGTTCGTGGTCGGCATGCAGCATCATGATCCGGTCCATCGCCTTGGACAGGATCGGGTTCACCTGATATTCCTCACAGGGAACGGCAAAGCACATGTGCAAGAAGTTCGACGCGTAATCCAATGAATTCTTTGGATAAACAAAGGGCTGACCAACCGAGTATTTATAGGCCATCGCCGCAATCGTCGGCAGCTTGGCGATCATGCGGATGGCGGCGACTTCACGCTGCCACGGGTCGTTGATGTCAAGGCTGTCATGGTAAAACGCCGACATCGCACCGACCACACCCACCATTGTAGCCATTGGGTGGCTGTCACGGCGGAACCCGCGGAAGAAGTTGTGCATCTGTTCATGCACCATCGTATGATTGGTGACGCGCTGTTCAAAGTCGATCATCTCGGCCTTGTTTGGCAGCTCGCCGAACAGCAAGAGGTAACACACTTCAAGGAAATGCGAGTCCTGCGCCAGCTGGTCAATCGGGTAGCCACGGTGCAAAAGTTCGCCCTTGTCACCGTCGATATAGGTGATGGCACTTTCGCAAGCTGCGGTTGAGGTAAAGCCGGGATCATAGGTGAACATGTCGGACTGGGCATAAAGCTTGCCGATATCAACGACATCCGGCCCAAGGGTCGGGCTGTAGATCGGTAGGTCGATCGTTTTGTCGCCAACTTTAAGCTGAGCCGTTCCGGTCGATTTTGGCATGATTCATCCCTCTTGCGGTTGAGACCCGCCGCTGGATGCGTGGGCCTTGACTATGTAATCCCTTGCGGGGTCGGGTCCCGACAGGAGAGGGCCAAAAATTACGCGGCCGCGTCTTCCAGTCGGGCGATCGTCTCAGTCTGACCCAAAACCAGCATCATATCATACACACTGGGGGTCGCCGTGCGGCCAGCCAAGGCGGCGCGCAAAGGGGCTGCCAGTTTTCCAAAACCGATGCCGTGGGTCGCGGCCACTTCGGTCAAAACAGGCTCCAGCATTTCTTTGGTCCACGTAACATTTTGCAGGCGCGGCGTCAATTCTTTCAGTATACCACGGGATACCGCGTCTAGTGATTTTGCCGAAGCCTCATCAGGTTCAACGGGGCGGGCATTCAGCGCAAATTCTGCTTTTTCAATAAGATCGGGGAATTTCTTTGCACGATCTTTGAGGCAGTACATGGCGCGTGACATCCTGTCACGTTGGGGGGCAGTTAGTGGTGTTGCGCCTGCGGCGGCCAAATATGCCTCTAATTCATGCAGCAGTGCAGCATCGTCACTGGCGGCGATATGCTGACCACATAGGTTTTCCAGTTTTTTGAAATCAAGCCGCGCAGGGGCGCGACCGATTCCTTCAAGATTGAACCACTCTTTTGCCTGCTGAGTCGTAAAGAATTCGTCATCACCATGGGCCCAACCCAGCCGCGTCAGGTAATTTCGCATGCCCGCGGCGGGGTAGCCCATGACCTGATATTCCTCGACCCCAGTGGCACCGTGGCGTTTGGACAGTTTCTTGCCATCGGGACCAAAAATCAGCGGGATATGGGCCCAAACCGGAATGTCCCAGCCCATCGCCTGATAGACCATGGTTTGACGGGCGGCGTTTTGAAGATGGTCATCGCCGCGGATCACATGGGTGATGCCCATATCATGGTCATCAACGACCACGGCCAGCATATAGGTTGGCGTGCCGTCCGAGCGCAGCACGATCATGTCATCGAGCAGGTCGTTGCGGAAGGTGACGGTGCCTTGAACGGCATCTTCAATCACCGTTTCGCCGGTTTGCGGGGCCTTCATGCGGATCACATAGGGCGCGTCGGGGTAGGTCGCGGGGTCGGCATCGCGCCACGGACTGCGGTAGAGGGTGGAGCGTTTTTCCTCGGTCGCGGCTTGACGGAAGGCCTCGATTTCTTCTTGGCTGGCAAAGCACTTATAGGCGGCACCACGGGCCAGCATTTCATGGGCGACCTCGGCATGGCGGTCTTTTTGGTCAAACTGGCTGACAGCCTCGCCGTCCCAATCCAGACCCAGCCATGTCATGCCCTTGATGATCGCGGCAGTGGCCTCGGGGGTGGACCGTTCACGGTCGGTGTCCTCGATCCGCAACAGGAATTTGCCGCCGTGACCACGGGCAAACAGCCAGTTGAACAAGGCGGTTCTGGCCGTTCCGATGTGCATATAGCCCGTGGGCGAGGGCGCGATACGGGTGATGACGGGGCGGTCCGTGGGCATGAGGAATTAACCTTTCAGAAACCAAGAGTGCGGTAGGGTCGCGCCTGTGTCTAGGCAATCACGCAAGGAGTGACAAGGTGGGCAGGGTGCAGGCGCTGTTCCAGAGGCCGTTTATTGCGCTGGGGCCCGCGCGGGGCGGGCTGTTTGCTTGGGTGCCTGTGCTGATTGCGGTTGGCGTGGCGCTGTGGTTTGACCTGCCGGAGGAGCCGGAGGGTTGGTTTTATGCTGTGATGGTGGCGGTGCTGGCCTTGGCCGCGTTGCTGTACCGCTTTGGGCCGGAGCGGTTGCACCCGCTGGTGATTGCTGTGGCCTGCGTTGTTTTAGGGCTTCTGGCCGCGGGGGCGCGGGCGCATCTGGTTGCGGCCCCTGTGTTGTCGTTTCGCTATTACGGGCCGGTTGAAGGGCGGGTGGTGATGATTGATCGCTCGCAATCCGATATGCTGCGGGTGACGCTGGACAATGTGGTGTTGTCGGGGGTGTCGCCTGCCAGAACGCCTGCGCGGGTGCGTGTGTCGCTGCATGGAACACAGGGGTATTTTGACATCGCACCAGGGCAGGTGGTGGTGACAACCGCCCATCTGTCCGCCCCCGATGGCCCTGTGGAACCGGGCGGGTTTGATTTTCGGCGAATGGCGTTTTTTGATCAGCTCGGCGCCGTTGGATATACGCGGGTGCCTGTTTTGTTGCTGGCACCTGCGGCGGCAAATGCGCAATGGATTAACCGTGTGCGCGCGCAGATACGGGCAGGGGTAGAAGCGCAGGTTGCAGGCGACCCCGGGGCCTTTGCGGCGGCTTTGGTCACAGGTGATCGGGCGGGCATAAGCCGTGCGGCGCAAGACAATTTGCGCGCGTCAAACCTTGCGCATTTGTTGGCAATTTCGGGGCTGCATATGGCGCTGCTGACGGGATTTATCTTTGCCACGATGCGCTATGGCCTGGCCTTGGTGCCGGTTTTGGCGCTGCGGGTGAATTCGAAAAAGCTGGCGGCGGTTTGCGCCTTGGCGGCGGGGGCGGTGTATCTGGCGCTGTCGGGCGGGAATGTGGCGACCGAGCGGGCGTTTGTGATGGTTGCGGTTATACTGGGGGCGGTGCTGTTTGACCGCCGTGCCTTGTCGATGCGGTCGGTGGCGTTGGCGGCTTGCGTTTTGCTGCTGGCACAGCCCGAAACCTTGTTGGAACCGGGGTTTCAGATGTCATTTGCGGCCACCGTGGCGCTGATTGCGGGGTACGGCGCGCTGCGGGACCGCGTGCCGCATGGGCGTATACCGGCGTGGGTGATGCCCGTGTTTACGGTGGTGTTTACATCGCTTTTGGCGGGGTTTGCGACGGCGCCGATTGCGGCCGCGCATTTCAACCGCGTTGCGGGATATGGTTTGATTGCCAATGTCTTGGCGGTGCCCGTGATGGGGGTTGCGGTGATGCCTGCTGCGGTTTTGGCGGGGGTGTTGGCGCCTTTGGGGCTGGAAGGTCCGGCACTTTGGGTCATGGGCAAGGGGACGGCATGGATTTTAGGGGTGGCCGGCACTGTGGCAGGGTGGGACGGGGCCGTGCGCGCGGTGCCAACGCCTGCGCCGTTTGTGCTGCCCATTATGGCGCTGGGGGCGCTTTGGGTTATTTTGTGGCAAGGTTATGGGCGTTTTGCAGGTTTGGTGCCGGTCGTGGTGGCCTTTGCGCTGTGGGGGATGTCCGAGCGGCCAGCGATTCTGATCAGCAGTGACGGCAAGCTGGTTGGGGTTGAAAGCGCCGACGGGCGAGCGCTGTCGGCACCCAAAGGGGCGGGGTTTATCGCCAAGCAATGGTTGGAAAATGATGGCGACCTTGCCGACCAGCAGATCGCCGCGACACGGACAGGGTTTGACGGGCCGCCCGAGCAGCGGCAGTTTCAGTCGGGGGGATGGCGCATTGTGCAAATCAAAGGCAAAGCGGCCGAGGGGCAACTGGCCGAAGCCTGCAAAATTGCGGATTTGGTGGTGGTGGGGGCAAAGCTTGCCGCGCAAGGGCCTGCCCAGTGCATGATAATTGACGAGGTCGTGTTGCGTGGCACCGGTGCTTTGGCGTTGTGGCCGAAAGCGGCAGGCGGTTTTAAGGTGGCAAAGACCAAGACACAAAACAGGTTATGGACGGGCCCTGCGAGGCCAACAAACCCAGCGTTTGAATTGCAAAAACTGGCGAACCCGCCCGATCGTGGCGGCCCTGTGCCCGATCAGTAGCGAGAGGCCCGTAACTGCACGTCAGTAACTGCGGATAAGTCCGACCAGCCGACCTTGCACTTTTACCTGATGGTCCGGCAGCACACGGGTTTCATAGGCCGGATTTGCGGCCTCAAGTGCTATCATGCTGCCGCGGCGGCGAAAGCGTTTCAAGGTCGCCTCGGCATCTTCGACCAAGGCCACGACGATATCGCCGTTTTCTGCGGTGGTCTGTTCACGGATAACGACGATGTCGCCGTCATTGATCCCCGCCTCGATCATCGAATCGCCTTTGACCTCAAGCGCGTAATGCTGGCCCTTGCCGGAAAGCATCGATCCTGGAACGGCAATGTGGTGCGACACCTCTTGGATCGCTTCAATCGGGACACCGGCGGCGATGCGGCCCATCACAGGCAGTTCCATCGCATGCACGGGTTCGACCACCATCGCACCCTTGGGCGGGGCCACGCGGTCGCCTTGGATAACCTTGGGGGTAAAGCCTGCGGGGGCAAAGCCAGGACGTTCCATCGCCTCGGGCAGTTTCACGATTTCAATCGCGCGGGCGCGGTGGGCAAGGCGGCGGATAAAACCGCGTTCCTCTAGTGCCGTTATCAGGCGGTGGATGCCGGATTTTGACCGCAAATCAAGCGCCTCTTTCATCTCATCGAATGAGGGCGGAACCCCCTCGGCATCCATCCGCGTGCGGATAAAATCGAGCAGTTCCATTTGTTTGCGCGTCAGCATCGGCCATCCCCTTCCCAAAGGTTGCCTGCCTGTTCTGCCCATGTTCTTGGTTTGTGTCAAGCGATTTGGCTAAATCGGAAGGTATTCGACCGTGTCACCAATAGTGCGCGGCCCATCGGCCACGGGACGCAGCAACAAGGCGTTGGCCTGCGACAAGACCTGCAACAGCGCCGAGTCCTGTGCGGGAAAGGCGGTAATTGTCCCTCCGTCAACCCGCGCCCGCATATAATGGGCGCGCGGGCCGTTCGCGGCCAATGGGGCGGCCAACGTCGCGTGGTGCATTTTGGGGGGCGTGGCACCCAACCCCTGCATCGCGCGCAGCATCGGTAACATGAAGATATGGCCGCAAACAATTGAAGACACTGGGTTTCCAGGCAAGCCCAGCATTGGTGTGCCGTTGATCCGCCCCGCCATCAGCGGCTTGCCCGGGCGCATCGCGATTTTATAGAATGCGCGTTCCATGCCCATATCGGCTGCCACTTTGCCGACCAGATCATGATCGCCTACGGATGCGCCGCCGATGGTGACAATCAGGTCCGCGCCTGCGGCAAGGTCGAAGACGGTGCGCAAACTCGCCTCGGTATCGCGTGCGATGGGCAGCATGCGTGCGATGCCGCCTGCGTCTTCGACCATCGCTTTGAGCGCGAAACTGTTGGAGGCGATAATTTGGTCTGGGCGCGGTATTTCACCGGGCATCACCAATTCGTCGCCCGTGGCGATGATGGCGACAACGGGTCTGCGGATAACAGACACCTGCGCCACGTTCATCGCCGCGAGCAAGGCAATATCGGCGGGGCGGAGCAGGCGGGGCGACAGCGTGTCGCCTGCGCGAAAATCCTGACCTTGGGCGCGGATATGGGTGGCGGCATCAAGGGTTTGGGACAGGGTGATTTGGTCGCCTTGGCGGGTCACATCCTCTTGGATCACCACGCGGGTTGCACCATTTGGTATAGGCGCGCCGGTGAAAATGCGGATCGCGTCACCCGTTGTAAGGGCGCCGTTCCATGCGTGGCCTGCGCTGGCCGCGCCCATCACGGTGAACACGGCACCGGGCGCGGTGGGGCCGCAGGTGGCGTAGCCATCCATCGCCGAGGCGGCAAAGGGCGGTTGGTCACGGGTGGCGGTGGCGGGGGTGGCCATAAAGCGACCGTTGGCCTGTGCCAAACCAAGGGTTTCAACGTCCAAAGGTTTGACCAGATCAAAGACCAAGGCCAGCGCTTCAGCGACCGAAATCATGGAGCGGCCTCATACCGCCCCGACTTGCCGCCGTCTTTTAGGATCAGTTTGGTCGAGGTGATTTCCATAGCCTTATCAATGGCTTTTACCATGTCATAGATGGTCAGCGCGGCCACGGAAACGGCTGTCAGGGCCTCCATTTCAACCCCTGTTTGACCGCCGGTTTTGACCGTCGCCTCGATTATGATACCGGGAATCGTTGGATCAGGGGTCAGGTCTATGGCGACTTTGGTGATGGGCAGGGGGTGACATAGCGGGATCAGGTCGGCGGTTTTTTTCGCCGCCATAATGCCTGCAAGGCGGGCGACGCCCAGCACATCACCTTTGGCGGCGCGGCCATCTGTTATTGTGGCCAGCGTTTCGGGGGCCATTTTGATGGCGGCGCGGGCCGTGGCGATGCGCGCGGTCACAGGTTTGGCCGAAACATCGACCATATGGGCATGGCCTGCGGCGTCAAAATGGGTGAGCGGGTTTTCGGCCATTCACAGCCCCCTTTGGACTGTGGCAGATTGCGCCAGAATAGCGCGGGTGGCCGCTTCGACATCCGCTTGGCGCATCAGGCTTTCCCCAATCAGGAAACAGCGCGCGCCATAGCGGGCAACATCGGCTAGGTCGTCGGGGGTGAACAGGCCGGATTCGGAAATGATCATCCGGTCGGCGGGCACGCGGCGCGCAAGATCGCGGGTGGTTTGCAAGGTGATGTCAAAGCTGTGCAAATCGCGGTTGTTGATGCCGATCATCGGCGATTTCAACAGGGCTGCGCGGTCCAATTCGGCGGCGTCATGCACCTCGATCAGCACGTCCATGCCTTGTTCAAACGCAGCATCCTCTAATTCGCGCGCTTGGGCGTCGGACACAGAGGCCATGATGATCAGGATACAATCGGCCGATAGGGCGCGGGCCTCGACCACCTGATAGGGGTCGTACATGAAGTCCTTGCGCAGGCAGGGCAGGTTGGTTGCATCATGGGCGGCGGTCAAAAATTCGTCGGCCCCTTGGAAAGACGGCGTATCTGTCAGCACCGAAAGGCAGGTGGCACCGCCTGCCTCATACGCGCGGGCAAGGGCGGGCGGATCAAAGTCGGGGCGGATCAAGCCTTTGGAAGGACTGGCTTTTTTGATCTCGGCAATGAGGCCGTATCCGGTCGAGGCGGCATTTAGCAAGGCGTGGTGAAAGCCGCGCGGGGCAGGGGCGTCATTGGCCAAAGCCTGCAGGTCGGCCAGCGATTTGGTGGCTTTGCGGGCGGCGACTTCCTCCAGCTTGTAGGTTTTGATCCGCTCTAGAATTGTACTCATCTTTTGGCCGTTCTTTTTGGGTGTTTCAGGCGGCAGAGGTGATCCGCGCCAAGGTCTCGACACGCGCGCGCGCGGCACCGGAATCGATGCTGCTGCGGGCCATTTCAACCCCTGATTTCAGGTCAGCGGCTTTGCCCGCGACCAAAAGGGCGGCGGCGGAGTTCAGCAGCACAGCATCGCGGTAAGCGCCCGCCTCGCCGTTCAAAAGCGCGCGCAAGGCGGCGGCGTTTTCAGACGGGCTGCCGCCCATGATCGCCTCGAACGGGTGGACGGGCAGGCCTGCATCCTCGGGGTGGATGTCAAATTCGGTGATCGCGCCGTCTTTCAGCGCGGCCACTTTGGACGGGGCTGCGATTGACAGCTCATCCGTGCCATCGCCGCCATGCACCAGCCACGCCGAGGTAGAGCCAAGGGCGAGCAGCACCTCGGCCATCGGGCGGATCAGGGCGGCGTTATAGGCCCCTGTTAGCTGCATTTTAACGCCAGCGGGGTTGGTCAAAGGCCCAAGAATGTTGAACAAAGTGCGCGTGCCAAGTTCAAGGCGGGCAGGGGCGACATGGCGGGTTGCGGGGTGGTGCATGGGGGCCATCATAAAGCCGATTCCAGCCTCGGCCAGACAGGTTTCCACGACTTTGGGGCCAACCATGACGTTCAGGCCCATTTCGGTCAGTGCATCTGCGGCACCCGATTTCGACGAAAGGTTGCGGTTGCCGTGTTTGGCCACCACGACGCCTGCGCCTGCCACGACAAAGGCGGTGGCGGTGGAAATGTTCAGCGTGCCTTTGCCATCGCCGCCTGTGCCGACGATATCCATCGCACCTGCGGGGGCCACAACTGCGTTACACTTGGCGCGCATGACGCTGGCAGCGGCGGCGATTTCATCAACCGTTTCGCCGCGCATCCGCAGGGCAATCAGAAAGCCGCCGATCTGGGCGGGTGTCGCATCGCCTTCAAACAGCGCGGTAAAGGCGACCTCGGCCTCTGCGCGGGTCAGGGGGCGGTCACAGGCCGTGCCGATTAGAGGTTTCAAACGGTCGCTCATGCCGCCGCCTTTGCGCGGTTGAGGAAATTGCGCAGCAATTGGTGGCCATGTTCGGATTTGATGCTTTCGGGGTGGAATTGCACGCCTTCGATGGGCAAGGTTTTGTGGCGCAGGCCCATGATGGTGCCATCTTCCAGCCAAGCGTTTGCCTCTAGGCAAGCGGGCAGGGTTTCGCGGTCGACCACAAGGCTGTGATAGCGCGTGGCAAGGAATGGCGAGGGCAGGCCGGTGAAGACGCCCGTGCCGTTGTGGTGCATTGTGCCCATTTTGCCATGCACGATTTCATGGCAGCGCACGACCTTGCCGCCAAAGGCCTGGCCGATGGTTTGATGCCCAAGGCAAACGCCCAACAGGGGGATTTTCGCATCGGCTGCGGCCATGGTCAGCGGCAGGCAAATTCCGGCTGCGGATGGGTCACACGGCCCCGGTGACAGCACAATCATTTCAGGGTTCAACGCCATTGCGGCCTGCACATCCATCGCATCATTGCGCACAACGCGGATATCTGCCCCCAACTCGCCCAGATAATGCACGAGATTGTAGGTAAAACTGTCATAGTTGTCGATCAATAGCAGCATAATGCCTAGCCTGTGCCTGTCGATGTCTGTTTAGGGGTGAACCCGCCGAAGTGTCGCGCTATACATGGGCCGAGCGGTACAGGGGCGTCAAGGGAAACCCTTCCTTTTTGATCCGAACCGAGTGTGTGCAGGCAGGAGGGTTGCGGGTGAGCCGTGGGTTTTTCGTAGGAGCAGGATGGGGCACCGTTGTGGCGGGGCTTGGTTTGGTCGTTGCATCGCAGCTAACCGTTTCCCCCCAAGGACAGGACGGGCTGGAACCGCCTGCCGCGGTTGTGGCAAGTGCACCCGCAGCAGAGGTGCAGACAGAAACGGCGCTAAGCGGGGGTGAGGCGAAACTGCAGCCTGAAGCGCCTGATGACGCGGCATCAGAGCTGGCTGTGGTCATGCCAGACGCGGCTGTTGAGCCGATCTTGCCAGCGGCTGGAGGCGACGTAGCCCTTGCGTCTGCGCCAGATGCATTGCCCGAAGAGACGCTGGCGCCCGGGCCGACTGCCGATGCGGTGGTCGAAACTGACAGCCCAAAGCTGCCCGAGGTGCAAACCGTCATGGCGCAGCCCGACACCGGAACCGATGCTGGTACCAGCCCCGTTGTGCCTGCGATGGGGGATACGATTGCAGCCAATGGCGCACGTGCGGTTGAGCCCTTGCCAGATGCAAGCGCACCCGATGCGCCCCCTGCGGCGGCAGAGGTTGTGCCGGATGCCACAGCGGATGCAGCGACAGATGGTGTGGCTGTTGATCCGGCCAGCTTGCCTGACGTGGTTGTGGTGGTTCCAGATGCGCCTGCAAGTGATGGCACTGCGGCGATGGACACACCAAGCGCTGACAATGCATCGCAAGACACACCCATTTTGCGCCCTGCGACAGGGTTTGGCAATAAGGTGGACGGCGTGAAGACGGGGCGTTTGCCGTCGATCACTGCGGCGGCCACGGCAGAGGGAACCCAAACGCAGGGAGGTCAAGCTGTGGACCCTGCGACGGTGGGTCTTTCGGACGGAGCAGGTTTGCCGCCCGTTGAGCGATATGCGCGACCCTTTGAAAACGCTGATAAAAAACCGTTGTTTGCGATTGTGCTGCAAGACACAGGAGGGCCAGACGTTGACCGTGAGGCCTTGGCAGCGATCCCGTTTCCTGTGTCGTTCATGATTGACCCCCTGTTGCCCGATGCGGCCACGGCGGCGCAGATTTACCGCGCGGCAGGGCAAGAGGTGGTGATGATTGCGTCAGGTCTTCCGACGGGTGCGCAAGCCTCGGATCTGGCGGTGAGCTTTGAGGTGATGGCAAAGGCGCTGCCCGAGGCGGTGGCGGTGGTGGACCTTGAGCAAGGCGGGTTTCAAGGCAACCGCACGCTGGCCACACAAGTGTTGGCCTTGGTCAAGGATCAAGGGCGCGGGGTTTTGTCGTGGGACCGTGGGTTGAATGCGGCGTCGCAGGTGGCGCGGCGTGACGGTGTGCCGAGCGCGTTGATTTTCCGGTCGCTGGACGGCGGGAATGAGGGCAGCCCAATCATCCGCCGCTATTTGGACCGTGCGGCGTTCAAGGCGGCCCAAGACGGGCGTGTCGTTGTGGCGGGTCAAACCCGTCCTGAAACGGTGGCAGCCTTGTTGGAATGGGCGGTTGAAGGGCGGGCAGCCACAGTTGCGCTTGCACCTGCAACGGCTGTGATGACGTCACAATAAAGGTGGGTGGGGGGGAGCCCCCCTATTATCCTGCCTGCGCGTCAGCGGTTGCCGCTGGCGAACAGGCCCGCATCTTCGGCGGCTTTGCGCAAGGCGCGGGATTTATTCTCGGTTTCTTCAAATTCCGCCTGCGGATCGCTGTCATAGACCACGCCGCCGCCTGCCTGAATATAAAGCTGTTCGTCTTTGATCACGGCGGTGCGCAGGGCGATGCAAAAATCCATCTCGCCGTTGGCGGCGAAATAGCCAACACCGCCACCGTATACGCCGCGCTTTTCGGGTTCCAGCTCGTCAATGATTTCCATCGCGCGGACCTTGGGTGCGCCCGAAACCGTGCCCGCGGGCAAGCCCGCAAGCAGCGCCGACAGTGCATCCTCGCCGTCCGCAATTTGGCCGACCACGTTGGAGACGATATGCATCACATGGCTGTAGCGTTCAATAATAAATTCCTCGGTCGGGCGCACGGTGCCGATTTTCGCCACGCGGCCCACATCGTTGCGGCCAAGGTCCAACAGCATCAGATGCTCGGCCAATTCCTTGGGGTCCGAGATAAGGTCAAGCTCGTTCGCTCGGTCTTCCTCGGGTGTGGCGCCGCGTTTGCGGGTGCCTGCGATGGGGCGGACGGTCACCTCGCCGTCGCGCAGACGGACAAGGATTTCGGGGCTGGCACCGACCACCTGAAAGCCGCCGAAGTTGAAAAAGAACATGAAAGGCGACGGGTTGGTGCGGCGCAAACTGCGGTAGAGTGCGAAGGGAGGGGCCTTGAACTGTTGTTTCCAGCGCTGCGACGGGACGACCTGAAAGATGTCACCCGCGCGGATGTAATCTTTGGCCTTTTCAACGGCTTGCAGATAGCCCTTGTGGGTAAAGTTAGACTGTGCGGGGCCGACGGCTGTTGCCTCGCCAAAGTCGCGGTCGGCGCGGGGGGCGCGGTCAAGGTCGCGCAAGGCGTCCATCACACGTTCGGCCGCTTGGGCATAGGCGGCGCGTGCGGACAGGCCCGCACCAGTCCAAGCGGGGGCGACCACTGTCACCTCGCCCTTTACCCTGTCAAGCACGGCCACAACGGAGGGGCGCATCAGCACGGCATCGGGCAGACCCAAAGGATCGGGGTTCACGTTGGGGAGATGTTCAACCAAACGGATCATATCATAGCCGAGATAACCAAACAGGCCCGAGGCAATCGCGGGCAAATCGGCGGGCATGTCAATCGCGCTTTCCGCGATCAGGGCGCGCAGGCTTTGCAAGGGCGGCGTGGGGTCGGCCTGATAGGCGGCTTGGTCAAAGCGCGCCTCGCGGTTGATATCGACCGCGGTGCCACGGCAGCGCCAGATCAAATCGGGCTTCATCCCCACAACCGAATAGCGCCCGCGAATTTCGCCGCCTGTGACGGATTCGAGCATGAAAGTATCGCCGCGCGCCTCGCCCAGTTTCAGCATCAAAGACACGGGCGTATCCAGATCGGCGGCGATGCGGGCATAGACCACTTGGTTGCGCCCTGCAGCCCAGCCCTTTTCAAAGGTGTCAAAGTCGGGGGTTAGCTGTGCCATTGGGAACCGTTACTGAAATTGCGCGTGAACGGCGTTGATGGCCGTAGTGTTCAGGCTGATCCCCGCCTCTTGCGTCAAGGCATTGGTGAACAGGGTAAAGGCATCTTGCGCGATGGCCTGTTCAACCTGCGCCGAAATCGCCCCTTTAAGGGCATCGGCATCGTCGCCCGTTGGTGCTGCAGGGGTGATCGTTTGAAGTTGGACGAGGGCGATGAAAGTGCCGTCTTCCTCTACGCGGACCTGATTGATATCCATCTTGAACAGGTCAGACACAAGCGATGCTGGCGCGCCTTCGACTGTGCTGGAGCGGGTCAGATCTGGGATCACCTCGGTGATGCCAAAGCCGCCCAAGGCAGCGCCGTCTTCGATCTGGGTCTTGATGCTGTTGGCAAGGTCGGTCAGCGCGGCGTTGGTCGTCTTGGCGCGCCAGCTGGCATCGACCGCATCACGGACCTGATCAAAGGGGATCGGCGTTGGTGGGATGATTTCATCGAGACGCAAAGCAAAAATGCCGCCGTCATCGGTTTGTATCACCTCGGGGAAATCGCCGGTGGCGGCGGCCTCGGCTGCGGTGCGGAAGGTGGGATATGCGGCCATGCCTTCGCTTGACTGGGCAGAAAAATCTATCTGTGCCAGAGACATATCGGTTTCTTTGGCCAGGTCTTCCAAGGTTGCGCCACTGGCCAACCGGTCATCAATGCTTTCAATTTGGTCGCTTATCGCACGGCGGGCCGCATCGGCGGCCTGTTCGGCAGCAAGATCGGTGCGGGCGTCTTCAAAGCTGGTGTTTTGGGCGGCAAGCACACCGTTCATCCGGAACAAGGCTGGGCCAAGGTCGGATGCAAAAGGGCCAACCACGCCGGGTTCTGTCAGGGCAAAAATGGCGGGGCCTGCGGCGCCCAAATCTGCCTCGGCCTGATCGCCTAGGTCGATATCGGTCAAGCTGACGCCGCGATCAGCAACCAGAGTTTCAAAAGATGTGCCCGCACCTAGCAAGGCTTTGGCGGCGTTTGCGGCGTCCTCATTGGGATAAACCAGACGTTCCACAAGGCGGCGTTCTGGCTGGACGAATTCGGCGATGCGCTGATCATAAAGCGTTTTCAGTGCATCCTCATCCAGCGCCATCTTGTCGGAAATCGCTTCGGGCATCAGGGCCGCATAGGTGATGCGGCGGGCCTCGGGGGCGGTGAATTCGGCGATATTGTCGTTGTAATAAGCGGTCAGCTCTTCCTCGGTCGGGTCGGGGATTTCAGAGGTCAGGTCTGCGGCCGTCAGGCGCAATAGACTGATGCCGCGGCGTTCCGAGATGTAGTCGTAAAGCGTGTTGGTTAGCGCGGTTGGTGCAGTGAAGCCGCCAGTAACTGCGCCTTGAAGCAGCGCGCGCGACAGGTCTTCGCGCATTTTGTTTTCATACTGTGCCTCGGTTAAACGGTTGTTTTGCAAGGTAAAACGATAGGCGTCACGGTCAAATTTGCCAGTCGGCCCGCTGAAAGCACTAGAGCTGGTGATCTCAATGGCGATGCGTTCGTCGCCTGCCGAAATGCCGATGCGGTCGGTTTCATTGTCAAGGGCAGCGGTGTCAATCAGCTGTTGGCGGACCTGCTGGTCAAGCCCCAGCGATTGCGCCTGTTGCAAGGTCAGGTTGGTGCCGAACTGGGCCGAAAGCGCGTTGATTTGTTGCTGCAAGGCGCGGGCATAATCGTTCACCTCAATCTCACGCTCGCCCACCTTGCCGATGGACGAGACGCCGCCGCCGAAGTTGGTGATGCCAAAACCGCCGAGGCCAAGGACGAGCATGGCCATCAAGATCCAGACGACGACACTGGTGCCCTTGCTTTTCTTGCGGGGGGTGCTTTCGTCTTGGTCAGGACCTGTCTTTGCGCTGCGATTTGCCATGTGATCTACCTTTGGAAACGTCGTTGGCCCTTGTCTATGGGGTTAGAGGGGCGGGGGCAAGGTGTTGGGTTTGGGTGTGTTATGGGCGGCGGTTTGGGGGATCCAGCACCCATTTGAGTATTTACGCAAAGATTAAATTAAAGCGTAAGGTGTTGAAGACGTTTGAAAAACTCTGTGATGCCCGTGGCGTCTATGTTGGCAAAGGCGATGCGGAGTTGGCGTTTGCCATCTGCCGATCCGGCGGGTTGGAACATGGTGCCAGGCAGGGTGAGGAGGGACGCTTTTTGCACAAGGGATTTGGCCAGTTGGTCCGAGGGCAAGGCGTAGGGGTGTTCGATATAGGCGAAATAGGCACCACAGCCGAGCAGCTTCCAATCCGGTAAGTCTTTGAAACCATTTATCATTGCGCTGCGACGCGACAGGATTTCAAGGCGTTCACTGGCGACCCAAGGACCCAGATTTTGCATCCCCCAAAGGGCTGCGATCTGGCCCAATTGGCTGGGGCAGATGGCGACGGTGTCGAGGAATTTTTCGACCTCGGCCAGACGGGATTCGGAGGCGACGACGGCACCGACGCGGTGGCCGGTCAGGCGGTAAGCCTTTGAAAAGCTGTAGAGATGTATGAGGGTGTCGGCCCATTGCGGGTCGGTGAACAGGGTATGGGGCGCGCCTGTGCGGCTGTCGAAGTCGCGGTAGGTTTCATCGATGATCAGGGCGATGCCACGCGAGCGGGCTAAGTACATGAAATCATTTAAGGTTTCGGCAGGGTATTCCGCGCCGCCAGGGTTGTTCGGGCTGACCAGAACGATGGCGCGGGTGCGATCTGTGATCAGGGCGGCGGCATCGGCGGCGCGGGGGATCAAACCTTCGCCTGTGGCCAAGGGTACGGTGCGCACGCCTTGCATATCCAGCCACATTTTATGGTTGAAATACCACGGGGTTGGCAAAATCACCTCATCCGCGGCACCTGCCAAGGTGGACATAATCGCGGTGAAGGCCTGATTGCAGCCTTGGGTGATAGCAACTTGATTTTCTTGGATATTCCCGCCGTAAGCGGTGGACCATTGCTGCGCAATTTCAGCCCGAAGCGCGGGCAAGCCGAGGACGGGACCGTACAAATGGGCGGCGTCGTTGTGCAATGCGGCTTCAGCGATTGCTTGGCGCAAGGCCAAGGGTGGCGGGGCCGTGGGGGCGGCTTGGGAGACGTTGATCAGCGGGCGATCCGGTGGAAAAACCACCCCGTCAAGCCAGCGCCGCGCCTCCATCACCGGAGGTGGGTCGGTGGCGGCCATGGCGGGATTGAGGGGATGGATCATGTGGGATCACCGTAAATGAGGGTGTATGTTTTGCGTATTGGATGCGTACATACGGCGTACATACGCGTTGTTTTTGATTGGGCCTTAAGCCCGTGTTAATCCTTGCCGCGGTAAGGTTGGACATATTGCAATGCCATATCCCAAGGAAAGAAAATCCATGTGTCCTGACTGACCTCTGTAATAAACGTCTCTACCATCGGGCGGCCATGTGGTTTGGCATAGACGGTGGCGAAATGCGCTTTGGGATAAAGTTTGCGCACCAGTTCCAGCGTTTTGCCGGTATCGACCAGATCGTCGACGATCAGGATGCCGGTGCCATCGCCCATCACATCGGCTTGCGGCGCTTTGATGACCTTGGCCTCGGCACGGTCTTGGTGGTCATAGCTTTTGACAGAAATGGTATCGACCACGCGGATGTCGAGTTCGCGCGCGACGATCATTGCTGGCACCATGCCGCCACGGGTGATGCCGACGACCGCTTTCCAATTGCCATTGTCGGGGCCTTTGCCATCCAACCGCCACGCAAGGGCGCGGGCGTCACGGTGCATTTGATCCCACGAAATGTGGAAGCCTTTTTCATGGGGCAAACGGTCTGTCATGGTGATCCCTCTTGGTCAGATTGCAGGTTAGGTCGCTGCGATTTTGAGGCCCAGCAGGGCAAGCATGCCGCCAAAGGCCCGGTCGATAATGGTTTTAAGGTTGATATAGGCGCCGCGCGTCCGGTCAAAGGAAAAGATGCGGGCGACGAGGATATTCCACAGTGCCTCGTTCAAGAACACCACGGTGAGGAGCGCGCCGTAAACCCAAAGCGGGGTTTCGGGTGGCACAGTGCCGATGAAGATGGCCGAGAACAAGACGGCGGGTTTGGGGTTGGCCAGTTGGGTGACGAGGCCGAGTTTGAAGGCCGACAGGGGCGTGCGGGGCAAGCGGGTGGATTGGGTCATATCAAGCGGTTTGGCAGCATCGCGCCACATGCCCCAAGCCATATGGAGAAGGTAGAGGCCGCCAATAATTTTGAGCGACCAGAGGAGGGCGGGAGCGGCTTGGAAAATAACGGCGAGACCGAAGAGCGCGGCCATCGCCCAGATGACCGCGCCAGCGCCGATGCCAAAGGCGAGGAAGGTGCCGGTACGCAGCCCTTCGGTGACACCCGTGCGGGCGGCCATAAGGACAGCGGGGCCGGGGCTGATCGCGGCCATAAGGTGCAAAAGGGCCACGGCGAGGAAGGCGGTGAGGGTCATGGGCACGGGCCTTTAAAGGTTGAAGATCAGCATAAGGCTGAGGGCGGCGAGGGCGAGTGCGGCGATGATATCGATCCAGAATTTGGCGGCAAGGTAGCGTTTGCGCATGGTGTTGGTGGACATGGAAATCGTGACGCAGGCGTACCAAAACAGTTCCGTCGCAAGTGCTGTGGCATAGATAGCGGTCAGCATAGCCGCACCGTGCGGGTCGGGAAACAGGGTCAGGATAACGGCGGAATAAAACAGGGCCGGTTTGGGGTTGGACAGCGACAGGATGACCCCGCCCGCAAAACCGTTGCCAAAACGGCGTTCGGCGGCGGGGGGGAGCGGGTTGCGCGCGCCGCGCCAGAGGCCGTAGGCCATGTAGAGAAGGTAAAGGCCGCCTGCGATTTTGGCGGCTTGGAAGAGGGGCGGGTAAAGTTTGAAGACCACCGCAAGGCCGAAAAGGGCAAACAGGCACCAAAGGGATGCGCCGAAGGCAAGGCCGAGGCCGTAGGGGAGTGCCTTGTCGCGGCCTTGGGCCAAGGCCATTTGGGTGGCGGCGATAATGCTTGGCCCCGGCGACAGAATCGCCGGGGTGAGGACGGCGATCAGAGCCAGAAACGGCTCTATGCTCATTCTTCAGCAGAGGGGGCGGCACCCTTTTGCGCTTTGGCGGTGACCACGTCGATATCGGGGGCATCAACGGCTTTCATGCCCACGACATGATAGCCTGCATCGACATGCAGGTTTTCGCCCGTGGTGCCCGAACCGAGATCGGAGAGCAGGAAGACGGCGGCCTTGCCAACCTCATCCTGGGTCACGTTGCGGCGGAGCGGCGAATTGAGTTCGTTCCAGCGCATGATATAGCGGAAATCGCCGATGCCAGAGGCGGCCAGCGTTTTGATGGGGCCTGCGGAAATGGCGTTGCAGCGGATACCGTCTTTGCCCAGATCCTCGGCGATGTATTTCACCGACGCCTCGAGCGCGGCCTTGCACAGGCCCATGACGTTGTAATGCGGCATGACCTTTTCCGCACCGTAATAGGTGAGGGTGAGGAGCGAGCCGCCGGGGTTCATGATGGCGGCCGCGCGTTTGCAGACGGCGGTAAAGGAATAGACGGAAATATCCATCGACATCAGGAAGTTTTCACGGCCCGTATCGACGTAGCGGCCCCGCAGTTCGTTTTTATCGGAAAAGCCGATGGCGTGGACGACGAAATCAATGCTGCCCCAGACGTTTTTCAGGTGGTCAAAAACCGCATCCAGCGACGCCTCATCCGTGACATCGCATTCGATCATTTCGGTCGAACCAATCGAGGTGGCGAGGGGTTCGACGCGCTTTTTCAGCTGCTCGCCCTGATAGGAAAAGGCCAGTTCAGCGCCATGTTCGGCGCAGGCCTTGGCAATGCCCCATGCGATGGATTTGTCGTTGGCGAGGCCCATGATGAGCCCGCGCTTGCCTGCCATTAGTCCGGCCATAATATCCCTCGTCTGTTATTGTTGTGTTAAGGTTGGTTTAGGCGATACGGGGTGCGGCATCAAGGCCGATGGTCAAGATGTTGGGGGGGCGGGGTTGCCCTTGGCAAAATGCAGGCTAGGGTTGTTAGATTGTTCCGTTTTGAAAGAAGGTGGCTATGGATCGTGGTGGCATATTTGCGGGCGATGACCCGTTCGTTTTGGCGCAGGCTTGGTTGGCCGAGGCAGAGGCGGCCGAGGTCAACGACCCCAATGCAATTGCGCTGTCGACGGTGGACGTAGACGGGATGCCGAATGCGCGGATGGTGTTGCTGAAAGACATCGAGCCTGCGGCATTTGTGTTTTATACCAATTACACCAGCCAGAAGGGGCAAGAGATTGAAGCGGCGGGCAAGGCGGCCTTTGTTATGCATTGGAAATCACTGCGCCGCCAACTCAGGGTTCGGGGTGTGACCGAGCGCGAGGAGGGGCCACAAGCGGATGCGTATTATGCGTCACGCTCGCTTAAAAGCCGGTTGGGGGCCTGGGCTTCGGCGCAGTCGCAACCCTTGTCGTCGCGGACAAGCCTGATGGCCGATGTGGCAAAGGTGACGGCGCAGCAAGGGACCAACCCGAAGCGCCCGCCGTTTTGGGGCGGCATCCGAATCATCCCGCTTGAGATCGAATTTTGGGCGGATGGCGCCTTTAGGTTGCACGACCGCTTTCGTTGGACACGCAAAACAGTATGTGACGCATGGGAAGTTGTGCGCTTGAACCCCTGAAACGTGCGTTACCGCAGGGATTGATGTGCACAATTGCGTGAGATAGGGCTTGAACCCGACTGCGACATCTAACAGAACAGTGTTTTAAAGGCTAAATCTGGGTAAGAGGCCTATCATGGAAGACGAAGACGAGAATCCCGTGCAGGTTCTGCACGGTCGCGTTAAATGGTTTGATCCGGTCAAGGGCTTTGGCTTTATCCTGTCTGAGGAGACGGGTTCCGATGTTTTGCTGCACTCGAATGTGCTGCGGAATTTTGGGCAAAGCACCGTGGCCGATGGCGCAGAAATCACTGTAACCGTTCAGGAAACGCAGCGCGGTGTGCAAGCCGTTGAAGTGTTGTCGATTACACCACCCGAAGGAGCCGGCTTTGCGATGGCCGGTGAAGGGATGAATTTCAGCGCCGAAGAAATCGCGGCCTGTCCGCTGGAACCGGCACGGGTGAAGTGGTTCGACAAAGGCAAAGGCTTTGGGTTTGCCAATGTTTTTGGCAAGACAGAAGATGTGTTTGTGCATGTCGAAGTGCTGCGTATGTCTGGGTTTGCCGATCTTGCGGCTGGTGAAGCGATCTGCCTGAGGATCATCGAGGGCAAGCGGGGCCGGATGGCCGCGCAGGTTCTGGCTTGGGACGCGGCTTTGAAGGCACAGAAATGAAATCGCTGGCGTTGGCCTTTGGGCTTGCGCTGGCTGTGCCGCAGGCCGGTTTTGCAGGGTGTGCGGCCGATCAGGTTGATTTACGGCTGGAGGATGGCGGGCAAGTCCGGTTCTCGGTCGAGGTGGCGGATGATCCGGCCGAGCGGGCCAAGGGTTTGATGTTTCGCGAGCACATGGCGACATCTACCGGTATGCTGTTTTTATACGAACGCCCGCAGCATGCGGTGTTTTGGATGAAGAATACCCTGATTCCCCTTGATATGATTTTTGCCGATGCCACAGGGCTGGTGAAACATGTTCACGCCAATGCGGTACCCCATGACGAGACGGGAATCGATGGGGGCACGGAGATTCTTGCCATTCTGGAAATCAACGGCGGCCTGGCAAAAAAGCTGGGAATTACTGCTGGCGCGGTGATCCGGCACCCGGATTTGAAACAAATTTCAGCTGCATGGCCTTGTGAGGCGCAATAAGGCTTTTCAATCCGAAAAGCATGTCGTAGGAAGCGCGCATGTTCGGTTGTAACGGTCGAACAGTTGAGATGTCGGGGCGTAGCGCAGTCTGGTAGCGCGCCAGTTTTGGGAACTGGATGTCGTAGGTTCGAATCCTATCGCCCCGACCATTTCAAAGACTAGCCCGCTGAAAGGGCCTTTCCGTATCATAGATCTGACGTGTTGCGATTGACGCGCCCTGTGTGTTCAGGCGACATTGAGCACAGGTTTTATAGGGCTTTGCGGGTTTATGACGGACACCATCACAGATCGACTGGCGGAACGGTTGCGCGCGGCGCGAAAAGCGCGTGGGCTGAGTTTGGATGCCGTGGCAGGGATTTCTGGCGTGAGTCGGTCAATGGTCAGCCAGATCGAGCGGGGCGAATCAAGCCCGACGGTGGCGACGCTGTGGAACCTGACCCAAGCGTTGGGCGTGGATTTTGCGGGATTGTTGGAAGCCAAGGTTGAACCCGGGATTGATGTGACGCTGGCAGGGGCGGCTCCTGTGATGACGGGGCACGGGCGCGGGGTGCGGATACGGATTTTATCGCCAGCCGAGACGGTCGGCGACCATGAGGTCTATGATCTGGGGTTTCAGGCAGGGGCGGGGTTGGTTTCGGCGCCACATTCGGCTGGATGCCGTGAACATTTGACGGTGATTGAGGGGCGGTTGCGGGTGGTTTCGGGGGGAGAAGAGGCCGAGATTGGCGCAGGGGATACGGCCAGGTATTTTGCAGACCGTGATCATGCGATCCATGAGGTTGCAGGGGCTGCGGCGCGGGCAATTTTGATCGTTCAAGGGAGTTGAGGGTGGCGGGGGCGCTGCCCCCCTGGCCTTGCGGCCATTCCCCCCGGGATATTTTCAAACAGAAAAATCCGTTATAGTGGATTTGCGTCCTTTATATTGACTGATTGGATCTTGTGTGGCATGATTTCCGCTAACGCGGAGGGAAATCTGGCATGTCGGAATTTTTGGACCATATTCGAGGCGAGCTGGCGGCGATTGAAGCCGAGGGCATGACCAAGCGCGAGCGGCTGATTTCGGGACCGCAAGGCGCGCATGTGGACATGGAGGGGCGGCGGATGCTGAACCTATGCGCCAATAATTATCTGGGGCTTGCCGATCATCCTGATTTGATTGCAGCGGCGCGGGGGGCGCTGGAAACGGGCGGGTTTGGTATGGCCTCGGTCCGGTTTATTTGCGGGACGCAAGATTTGCACCGTGCGCTTGAGGCGCGGCTGGCGCAGTTTTTGGGGCACGACGATTCGATCCTGTTCGCGGCCTGCTTTGATGCCAATGGTGGGCTGTTTGAGCCGTTGTTGGGGCCCGAGGATGCGGTGATTTCGGACAGTTTGAACCATGCGTCGATTATTGACGGGATCCGTTTGTGTAAGGCCAAGCGTTTCCGCTATGCCAATTCGGATATGGCGGATCTGGAGGCGCAACTGGTGGCCGCGCGGGTGGCGGGGGCGCGGTTTATCATGATTGCCACCGATGGCGTGTTTTCGATGGATGGGTATTTGGCCAAACTGCCGGAAATTCGTGCCTTGGCAGATGCTTATGGGGCGGTGTTGATGGTGGATGATTGCCATGCGACGGGGTTTATGGGGCCACAAGGGCGCGGGACGCCAGCGCATTTTGGCGTGCGGGCCGATGTGATTACGGGGACGTTGGGCAAGGCATTGGGGGGCGCGCTTGGCGGTTATATCGCGGGGCCGCAGGCGGTGATTGACCTGCTGCGGCAACGGGCGCGGCCCTATCTGTTTTCCAACGCCTTGCCGCCTGCGATTGTGGCGGCGGGATTAGCGGCGCTGGATTTGGTTGAGGCGGCGGACGGGTTGCGGGCGCAGTTGTTTGAGAATGCAGCCTATTGGCGGGCGGGATTGGAGGCGGCGGGGTTTGAGGTTTTGCCGGGCGAGCATCCGATCATTCCGGTGATGCTGGGTGAGGCGCGTTTGGCGCAAGACATGGCTGCAGAGTTGGGCAAGCGCGGCGTGCATGTGGCGGGGTTTTTCTTTCCGGTTGTGCCGAAAGGGCGGGCGCGGATACGGACGCAGATGAATGCGGCGTTGACGCGTGAAGATCTGGATTTCGGTTTGGCGGCGTTTAAGGACGCTGGCCATGCAGTGGGGGTGCTGTGATGCGCAATGATATGAAAGCCTTGGTGAAAGCGCGGCCGGAACCCGGATTGTGGATGGAACGCCGCGGGGTGCCCGAGATTGGGCCGGATGATGTGCTGATCCGCGTGCGCAAGACGGGGATTTGCGGCACCGATATCCATATTTGGAACTGGGATGAATGGGCGGCGAAAACCGTGCCGGTGCCTTTGGTGACGGGGCATGAATTTGCGGGCGAGATTGTAGAATTGGGCCGCAATGTCGAAGGGTTAGAGATAGGGCAACGCTGTTCGGGCGAGGGGCATTTGATTGGCAAGCACAGCCGCCAGAGCCGCGCGGGCAAGTTTCATCTGGACCCTGCCACGCGCGGGATCGGGGTGAACGAGCAAGGGGCGTTTGCCGAATATCTGCGCCTGCCCGCGTTTAATGTGGTGCCGTTGCCCGATGCGATTGATGATGAGATTGGCGCAATTTTGGACCCGTTGGGGAATGCGGTTCACACGGCGTTAAGCTTTGATCTGGTGGGGGAGGATGTGTTGATCACGGGGGCAGGGCCGATTGGGATTATGGCGGCGGCCGTGGCGCGGCATGTTGGGGCGCGCCATGTGGTGATTACGGATGTGAATCAGACGCGGTTGGATTTGGCGGCGGGGGTGGCCGATGTGGTGCCAGTGAATGTGGCTGCAGAGGATTTGCGCGATGTGATTGCGCGGCTGAAGATGAAGCAAGGCTTTGATGTCGGTATGGAAATGTCGGGCAATCAGGCAGCACTTGACCAGATGATCGAGGCGATGACCATGGGGGGCCGTATTGCCATGCTGGGGATTCCGCCTGGAAAGAGCCCTGTGGATTGGAGCCGTATTGTTTTTAAAGCCATCACCATCAAGGGCGTTTACGGGCGCGAGATTTTCGAGACCTGGTATAAGATGATTGCCATGCTGGAAAACGGGCTGGATGTGCGTCGCGTGATTACGCACAGATTTAAGGTTGATGACTTTGACGCGGGGTTTGCCGCGATGCGGTCGGGGCAGTCGGGCAAGGTTGTGCTGGATTGGGGCTGAGGCCATTTGCGTTGTTTGGGTTCAGGTCAGCGGGCCTGACCCTTGCCGTCCGAAAGCGATCTGTTGACGGGCGTTATGCGTGAACGGTCAGCAAGGTAATGCGCAGGCCTGCCGCGTGTTGACGCAGCTCTTTCTGCACCAATCGGTGGTTCGGGAGCCGATTGGCCAAGACAAAACAGCGCCCTCGAAAACCGAGGGAGGACAGAGTCTCGAGGCCCTCGATCGCATCAAAATTGTTAGAAATCAGGGAAATAACGACGATATCGGGCAACACCTGTGACAAAAGCTGCGCGGTTATTGTGCCTGAGTATTCAACGGTGTTGCCAAACTGGCTGCACCGCGCTGTCGCAGGAACGTCAATCAAAAGCAACACGCGCTTAGCGGGATCAATTGCGGTGTCTTTGCGCGACAAAAGGGGCGCGTCCCGTAAAGTGCGCTGCATGCGAAAGCCAAACTGGACCTAGTTGATCTGGACTAAAAGGAACACCCCCAAATAGATGGTACCTGAGGGAAGCGACAACCAAACGTGACGTTAACCATGATTTCACCGTCAATATACGGTTACTTTACAGGAAGGCACAAGCTGGCTTCTTGCCGAAAACGGGTTAAAGACGCACAGTGGTGTCCACGGATTTTAGAGGATTGGTCGGTCATGGATTTGCAGTTTGCTACCGCGTTTCTTGCCGGCATTCCGATGCCCGTTGTGGTGATCAATGACGAAGGTCGGATCGATTCCGCGAATGCGCCAGCGCTGGACATGTTGGGCGAGGGGCTGGTTGGGCGGCTTTATTTGACCGCGTTTCGCCAACCGGCGCTGGCCGCCACGATTGACGCGGCGTTGGCAGGCAAACATGCAGGGGTGTCGCGATTTACCCAAGCGGGTGGGCAAGTGTTTCGGGTAACCGTAACACCGGTGGCGCAAGGCGCGATCTGTGCGTTTGACGATACCAGCGAGCAGGAACAAATTGGCCAGATGCGGCGTGATTTCGTCGCCAATGTCAGCCATGAGCTGCGCTCACCTTTGACGGCATTGGTCGGTTTCATCGAGACATTGCAAGGGGCCGCGCGGGATGATGCGATGGCGCGCACGCGGTTTTTGGAAATTATGGCGCGTGAGGCCGGACGTATGAACCGGCTGGTAGGCGATTTGTTGCAGCTGAGCCGCGTCGAGGCGCAAGAGCGGGTGCGGCCGACGGTTTCGGTGGATTTGGGTGCGGTTTTGGCGCGGGTCGTGTCCGACCTGCGCCCTGTATCCGATGCGGCGCAGGTTGAAGTGCGGGTCAGCCCGGTCGCGGGTGCCATGGTGCTGGGGGATGCGGATCAACTGGTACAGGTGCTGACCAATCTGGTGGAAAACGCGATCAAATACGGCGGGAATGGCAAGGTGGTGCGCGCCGACTTGCGCACCGAAGCGCGCGACCCCGTTCTGCGCTGTGCCGCGTTTAGGATTGATGTATCGGATCAAGGCGACGGGATTGATGCGGTGCATCTGCCGCGATTGACCGAACGGTTTTATCGTGTCGATACGCACCGTTCGCGCGAAAAAGGTGGAACAGGCCTTGGATTGGCAATTGTGAAACACATCGTGAGCCGCCATCGCGGGCGCTTGCTGATTACAAGCGAGCGTGGGGTGGGCAGCACATTCAGCGTGGTGCTGCCCGCGGCGGAGACGGTTAAAATCGACTGATCCGGTCGGTGAGCAGGGCAAAGAAACCGTCGGCATCGACATCACCCATGAACAGCGCATTGGGGGCGCGGTCGGTGACGCCCCACCAATCGGCCACGGTCATGCCAAGGGTCAGATCGGACGTGGTTTCGATTTCGACATTGATCATGCGGCCCTTGAACAGCTCGGGTTTCAGCAGGTAGGCGATGACGCAAGGGTCATGCAAAGGCGCGCCTTCGGAGCCATATTTTTCCTTGTCAAACCGCTCAAAAAAATCGGTCCATTCGGCCACCATGCGCCCCGGCTCGGTGCCCATATCGTGAAAGGCCTGAACACGGGGTTTGGTGGTCAGAACCTTGTGGGTGACATCCAGCGGCATCACAACCAGTGGCACGCCAGATTTGAAAACGATTTCAGCGGCTTCCGGGTCGACATAAATGTTGAATTCGGCGGCGGGGGTGATGTTTCCCACCTCAAAATAGGCCCCTCCCATCAACACGATTTCCTGCACACGCGTGATGATATCGGGCGCGCGCTGAAAGGCCGTGGCAATATTGGTCAGGGGGCCAAGGGGACAGAGCGTGACAGTACCCGCAGGTTCGGTCCGCAAGGTTTGGATGATGAAATCCACGGCATGTTCGGGTTGCAGCGGCATGTCGGGCGTTGGCAATTGCGGGCCATCAAGGCCAGTTTTGCCGTGCACATGTTCAGCCGTAACAAGCTTGCGTTTCAGGGGGGCTGCGCATCCGGCAAAGACTTTTGCATCGGGCTTGCCTGCCAACTCACAGATAATGCGCGCGTTTTTTTCCGTCAGGGGCAGCGGCACATTGCCGGCAACGGCGGTGATGCCCAGCACGTCCAGATCAGCAGGCGAGGCAAGGGCAAGCAAAATGGCGACGGCATCGTCTTGGCCGGGGTCGGTGTCGATAATGATTTTACGCGGGACCATGTCTCTCTCCTAATTCTGGAGCACAGCAAAGCCCAGCTTGGTGGATTTGTCCATGTGGTAAAAACCGGAGACGCTGCCGCCCCCGGCTTTGTGTGCAACGCAGATCAGCCGTCGAAGTTGATTTCTTCCATGATCCGCAAAGCTGCGGGACGGGCCTTGGCAACAGCCGTCAGATCAAGGCTGTCAGCGGTGAAATCACCCCAGCTTTGCACCAGTTCGGACCGCGCAACACCCAGTTTTACGGGAAATTCATAGTTGGTTTCGGCATAGATTTTCTGCGCCACATCGCTCGACAGCCATTCCATGAACTTCAAAGCGGCGTCTTTGTTAGGGGCCGATTTGGTCATCGCCACGCCGGATACATTAAGATGGGTGCCGTCGCCTTCGAACACCGGAAAATCAACGCGCACGGCATTGGCCCAGTCTTTTTGCTCGGGGTCATTGATCATTTGGCCCATGTAATAGGTGTTGCCAATGGCGATATCGCATTCGCCGGCCCAAATCGCCTTGGCCTGATCGCGGTCACCGCCTGCGGGTTTGCGGGCGAGGTTTGCCTTGAGCCCTTCGGCCCAGGTTTTGGCATAGGCCTCATCATGGTGGGCAATCACAGCGCCCAAAAGGGCCACGTTATAATCATTGGTGCCCGAGCGGGAACAGATGCGCCCTTTCCATTTAGGGTCTGCCAGATCCTCATAGCTTGTCACATCGCCTGCTGCGACACGATCCTTAGAGGCATAGATAATGCGTGCGCGTGAGGTGAGGCCAAACCACTGGTTGTCCGGATCGCGCAGGGTGGCAGGGATGTTTGACGTCAACACGTCCGAGGCGACGGGTTGGGTTACGCCTGCGTCGACGATCTGGGTCAGGCGCGCGATATCGACGGTCAGCACCAAATCGGCGGGGCTGCGGTCGCCTTCTGCCACCAGACGTTCGGCCATGCCCTTGTCGACAAAGGCAATATTCACATCGATGCCTGTTTCGGCGGTAAAGGCATCAGCCAGTGGTTGGATCAACTCGGGCTGACGGTGGGAATAGATGTTCACCTCGTCTGCCATAGCGGGCAGGGCGAGGGCGCAGAATGTGAGAGCTGCGATGGGAAGTTGCTTGGACATTGTTGACCTCTTTAGTCAGATTTTCTGACCCTGCTTAAACCTGAGTCTTTTACTTTGGTCAATACCTGACTTTATTAATCGGAAAATATTCCCACATTTCATCTTTGTCCAAATACTCAAATCAATCCCCCGCCCCGCAGGGCCGCTTTGGCCGCTTTCTCCTCGGTCTTGGCACGGTCCCACAGCGCATCCATTTCGGCCAAATCGCTTTGGTCGGGCGCTTTTCCTGCCTCGGCCAATAGATCCTCGATCCGGCCAAAGCGGCGGGTGAATTTCTGATTGGCGGCGCGCAGCGCGGCCTCGGGGTCGATGTCCAGATGACGGGCGAGGTTGGCCATGACGAACAGCAAATCGCCAAACTCCTCGGCCTGTTCTGCGGCGCCCATCGTGTCGCGGGCTTCCACCAGCTCACGCGATTCTTCGATGATTTTGTCCAACACTTGATCGGTTGACGGCCAGTCAAACCCAACCCGTGCCGCGCGTTTTTGCAGTTTGACCGCGCGCATCAAGGCGGGCAGGCCAAGCGCCACGCCGTCAAGCACACGGGCAGACCCACGCTCATGCGCTTTGATACGTTCCCAATCGGCGGTTTGCTGGTCAGGGGTCTTTTCCCGCGACTCGGTGCCAAAGACATGCGGGTGGCGAGCGATCATTTTGTCAGAAATTGCAGCGGTAATGCTGGAAAAGTCAAACAGCCCTGCCTCGGCGCCCAGTTGCGCATGATAGACCGATTGCAGCAACATGTCGCCCAATTCGCCTTCCAATTCGTCCCAAGCCTGCCGTTCAATTGCGTCTGCCACCTCATAGGCCTCTTCAATCGTATAGGGCGCGATAGTGGCAAAGGTCTGTTCAATATCCCACGGGCATCCTGTTTGCGGGTCACGCAGGCGGGCCATGATTTCCAACAGACGCGGCATACCGCCCTGCGGGTCGGCGATAAGCGCGTCGCTTTGGGCACGGGAAAGAGGGTGAGGGGCCATTGCGGAACCTTTCAAATTGCGGTCTGGTAGCGGCAGAATTTATGCCCATAGGAGTAGACCATGCCCGTTCTGAATGCCATCGCCGGATATGCCGAGGAAATGACCGGATGGCGGCGGCATTTGCATATGCACCCCGAGCTGCGGTTTGACTGCCATGAGACGGCGGCGTTTATTGCCGCGCGGTTGCGCGAATTTGGGGTGGACGAGCTGCACGAAGGCATTGCGACAAGTGGCATTGTGGCGATCATCAACGGCCAAAGTGCTGGCCCCACGATTGGCTTGCGTGCCGATATGGATGCGTTGCCGATAACAGAGGCGACGGGGGTTGAGTATGCCTCGACCGTGCCGGGGCGGATGCATGCCTGCGGCCATGACGGGCATGTGACAATGCTGCTCGGGGCCGCGAAGTATCTTTGTGAAACGCGGCGGTTTGCGGGGCGTGTGGCGCTGCTGTTCCAGCCTGCCGAGGAAGATGGCGGCGGCGGTGAGGTGATGGTTAAGGAAGGGGTGATGGACCGCTTTGACGTGGCCCAAGTGTACGGCATCCACAACGCGCCCGGCGTGCCGTTCGGGCATTTCACCACGACACCCGGGGCGCTTATGGCTTCGGTCGATACGGCGACGGTGGTGGTCACGGGCAAGGGCGGGCATGGGGCCACGCCGCATGATTGCATTGATCCTGTGGTGGCGATTGTGGGGATGGTGCAAGCGATCCAGACGATCATTCCGCGCAATGTCTATGCGCTGGACGAGGCGGTGATTTCGGTGACGCAGATCCATACGGGATCGGCCAGCAATATCATCCCCGAAGATGGTTGGTTCTGCGCCACGATCCGTTGTTTTGACCCCGAAGTGCGGGCGCTGTTGAAGCGGCGGTTTCATGAGATTGTTGAGGGCCACGCGATGGCCTATGGCGTCACGGCGGCGGTGGATTATGACTGGGGCTATCCTGCCACGATAAACCATGCCGATCAGGCGGGGTTTGCCGCCGAAGTTGCGGCCGAGATTTCGGGTGCCGATGCGGTAGAGGCGAACGGATGCCGCGAAATGGGGTCCGAGGATTTCAGCTATATGCTGGAGGCGCGGCCGGGGGCGTATTTGTTCATGGGGATTGGCGATGGCGCAGGTTTGCACCACGCGCGCTATAATTTCAATGATGAGGCGGCACCTGTGGGCGCCAGCTTTTTCGCGCGGTTGGTCGAACGCGCACAGCCGTTGGGATAATCCGTCTTGGTGAAAATTGGGCGCTGTCGCAGGTTTTCCCGGCGGGAAAACCTGCGCGGCCCAACCTTGAGGCGATGCGTGCGGGCCAAAGGCCTGCGGGCATCAACGAATGGCGGGAGATGCCCCGTCTGGTCCCGTCTGGCCCCGCCGAATCGGACATGGTGCAATGGTTTGCATCGGGTTTCACCTATTCGGGGCCTCCGGTGTCTTGCGCGGTGGCGCCGAAGACCATTGACAGTGTCGAGCCTGCGGATTTGCTGGGCAATGTCCGCCGCGTGGGGCTTTATTTAGCACAGGGCATGGCCGAGATGATGGACCTGCACTTGGTGGGCGATGTGCACGGTGGTGTGCGGTTGGCCTAGGCGCTTGGCTTGACAGTCCGTACCGCTTGGCCTTTTCTGACCTTTCGGATTTTTGCGTCTCCGGCATGTGAACGACGCTTATGGCCAAGGGGATTGCTATGGCGCTAGAAGATGCAAAGACCGAAGCGGACGGGGCGTTTACGCGGCAGGGCCTCCGTGGGCTGGCGTTTGAAAATGCCTTTGCGGGGGCGACGTCTTTTCTGCGCCGCCGTTATAGCAAAGACCTGACGGGCGTTGATCTGGCGATCACGGGCGTGCCGTTCGACCAAGCGGTGACACACCGTACCGGCACTCGGTTCGGCCCCCGCGCAATCCGCGAAGCCAGTGCTTTACAACCGTTCGATCCGCCTTACGGTTGGCCGACCAACCCGTTGGAGGATATGGCAATTGTCGATTATGGCGATGTGGCCTTTGACTATGCCCATACACCCAGCTTTCCAGGCTTGCTCACCGATCATATCCGCACAATCCTAAAGGCGGGGCCAGGTACGGTGACGTTGGGCGGCGACCATTTTATCACCTTGCCGATCCTGCGCGCCTATGCCGAGAAATTTGGTCCGATGTCGGTGATCCATTTCGATGCCCATTCCGATCTGTGGCAAGACGATGATATGGACCGCATCGACCACGGCACGTTTTTCTACAAAGCAGTAAAAACCGGAATTATCGATCCCAAAACATCAGTGCAAATCGGTATTCGTACCCATTGCGATGATTATCTTGGCGTTGAATATATCGATGCGCGTAGCGTGCATGAAAAGGGCTGTGCCTATGCGGTCGCGCGCGCCAAGGAGATTGTTGGCAAAAATCCGACCTATGTGACCTTTGATATTGATTGCCTCGACCCCTCGGCGGCCCCTGGCACCGGCACGCCCGTTTGGGGCGGCTTGCAGACATGGCAAGCGGCGGCCTGCCTGCGCGACCTTGCAGGCATCAACATGGTGGGCGGCGATATTGTGGAGGTATCGCCTGCCTATGATACAACAGGTGCCACTGCCATCGCTGGCGCCCATGTCGCGCATGAACTTATCTGCCTTTATCACTGGGCACATCACCGCAAATGATTGGGCGCCTTATGTTCACAACCCTTGCCTTGATCCTCTTTATTGTCAGCGGTTTTGCCGCCTATGTCCGGTTTGCCCCGTCCGACCCTGCACGTTGGACGACAGATCCGTCGCAGGCCTACGCCTGGGACCATGGCATTGGCTGGAATGAGGTTCTGCCCCAAACCGGCGGTGCCATTTTGCGCATTCCCGCTGCTGACGGCCTTTTGGCGCGACTCGATGCGGTGGCCATGGCAACCCCGCGTACCATGCGTCTCGCAGGCAGCGTAGAGGAAGGCCGGATCACATGGATCACACGCTCGGGGCTTTGGGGCTTTCCTGATTATACCACGGCACAGCTGGGTCAGGACGGCGTCTATATTCACGCCCGCCTGCGCTTTGGTCAGTCTGATCTTGGTGTCAACGCGGCCCGCCTGGCCACATGGCAGTCTAAGCTCTGACGCTTTCTTTTCGACCCAAATATGCTCTGGGGTCCCGGGGGGGGGGACCCCCGGCGCTGGCCACTTGACCTGCGCCTGCCGATACGTCAAACCGCAAAAATGGTCCCATTAGATACCCTTGCCCAAATCTCCCAGCGCTTCGAGTTTCTCGAGGCCAAACTGTCGGCTGGCGCGCCGCCTGCGGAAATTGCGAAACTCAGCCGCGAATACGGTGATTTGAAACCTGTCGTCACAGAAATCAACGCGTACCGCCGCGCGCTGGATGATCTGGCCGAAGCCCAGATTATGCTGGCCGATCCCGAAATGCGCGGGCTGGCCGAAGAGGAAATCCCCGGTCTGCGCACCCAGATCGAGGTGATGGAAGCCGCATTGCAACTGGCGCTGTTGCCCAAGGATGCCGCCGATGCGCGGCCTGCTATTCTGGAAATCCGCCCCGGTACGGGCGGCGATGAGGCGGCGCTTTTTGCCGGTGATTTGCTCAGCATGTACCGCCGCTATGCCGAAAACCGTGGCTGGACCTTTGAAATTCTGGAATTGCAGGAAAGCGATCTGGGCGGTATTCGCGAATTGACCGCCCATATCCAAGGCGCGGGCGTGTTTGCGCGGATGAAGTACGAATCTGGCGTCCACCGCGTGCAGCGTGTGCCCGAAACCGAAAGCGGTGGGCGGGTGCATACATCGGCGGCCACTGTGGCGGTATTGCCCGAGGCCGAGGAGGTCGATATCGACATTCCGGCATCTGACATCCGGATTGATACGATGCGCGCCAGCGGGGCAGGCGGGCAGCACGTGAACACCACGGATTCGGCGGTGCGGATCACGCACCTGCCCACGGGCATCATCGTGGTGTCGGCAATGAAATCGCAGCACCAAAACCGAGTGGCCGCGATGCAGGTTCTGCGCGCAAGGTTGTTTGAGGCCGAGCGCGAGCGGGTGGATGCCGCGCGGTCGGCGGATCGCAAAAGCCAGATCGGGTCGGGGGATCGGTCGGAACGCATCCGCACTTATAATTTTCCGCAGGGCCGGATGACCGACCACCGCATCAACCTAACGCTTTATTCGCTGGGGCAGATTTTGGGTGGCGATTTGGACCAGATCATTGATGCGTTGATTTCCGACGATCAGGCGCGCAAACTGGCCGAGATGCAATGACCACCTTGCTTGTGGCGCGGCGCACGGCTGTGGCGCAGTTGCGTGCCGCAGAGGTGCCTGATGCGGCGCAGGATGCGGCGGTGTTGTTGGGGTTTGTGTTAGGGGTGTCGCGGGCCGATCTGGCGTTGATGCCTGCGCAAACCGTTTTGACGGGCGCACAGGTGGATGCCTTGGCCGCCGCTGTAAGCGCGCGGGCGACACGGCGACCCGTGTCACATATCACAGGCCAGCGCTTGTTCTGGGGCCGTAGCTTTGCAGTGACCCCCGATGTTTTGGACCCACGCCCCGAAACGGAAAGTTTGATCGCGGCCGCGTTGACCTTGCCCTTTTCATCTGTGCTGGATTTGGGCACGGGGTCGGGGTGCATCTTGCTGACGCTTTTGGCCGAACGCGCGGGTGCCGTGGGTTTGGGCGTTGATCTGTCGGGTGCGGCTCTGGACGTGGCACGGCGCAATGCGGCATCGCTTGGGGTGCAGGCAAGCTTTTCGCTAGGCAGTTGGTTTGCGCCGGTGGAGGGGCAGTTTGACCTAATCGTCTCAAACCCGCCCTATATTGCAGCGGGTGAAATGGCGGGCCTGTCGCCCGAAGTGCGGCTGCATGAGCCACATCTGGCGCTGACCCCTGGTGGCGACGGGCTAGATGCGTACCGGATTATTTGCGCAGAAGCACCGGCTTATTTGGCCAATGGCGGGCGCTTGTTGGTCGAAATCGGACCTACCCAAGGGGCGGCTGTTGCAGGCTTTTTCAAAGCGGCTGGGTTTGCGCGCATAGAGATTCTGCCCGATCTGGATGGGCGCGACCGCGTGGTTTCAGGGCAGTTTTTTGGCACCTAAACCAGCGTTTCCCTGCCTTTGCGGCGAATTCGCGCCAATTTTCAGGGGATAACTGCATCAATTGCGAATTTTTGCTTGTCTCACCGTGAAACACATGGTTAGACCGTAACGGTGTAAGGGACGGCTTAGAGGAAACTCGGTTGTCATCCCCGCACGCAATGCCAAACATGCCTGATGCGCCCGGAGATGGGCAAGACGCGTCTTTTTCAGACCGCCGGCGCATAGACAAAGCCAGATAGATCTGGATCAAAGGACAAGATGAGATCTTCCAAGTCCCGCTCGCGTTCGAAAACGAACCGCCCGCGCACCCTCGGTAACATCACCAACCGCGTCTTCGACAGCTCCGGCCCCGAAGGCAAAGTGCGTGGCACGCCGCAGCAAATTATTGACAAATACAACCAACTGTCGCGCGATGCGCAGCTGTCGAATGACCGCGTGAACGCAGAGAATTTCCTGCAACACGCCGAGCATTACACACGCATGCTTGCCGAAGCGATGCGCGAGATGCAGGCCGAACAGGACCAGCGCCGCCAGCAAGACGCCCAGAACCAACAGAACCAACAGAACCAGCAGCGCGATTATCAGCAGCGTGATCGGCAGCAGGATCGGCCGAACGACCGGCAGCAAGAGCGCAACGATGGTCAGCAGCCAGATCTGCGCGACGATCGTTCCGATGTGCCACGCGACGAGCGCCGTGATGAGCCGCGTCGGGATGAACGGCGGGATGAACCACGCAAAGACGATCGTCGTGATGTCCGCCGCGATGAACCGCGCCGCGATGACCGCCGTGATCGCAACCAGCGCTCGGACGAGCCTGTAAGCACCGCAGACAATGCCGACGCAAGTGAGTCGGACTCTGGCCTTGTAGAGACACCGGAAACCCGTCGCCCGCCGCGCCACCGCCAACCCCGTCACAAACCGCAGACTGGCGAAACCGAGGAACAGCCGCAATCGGTTGGGCAGCCTGCCGCCGCGACCGATCATGCAGCCCAACCTGCACAAGGCGAAAAAGCTGCGCGCAAGCCACGTGGGCCGCGCAAGCCAAAGCCCGACGGCGGCCCTGACCGGACCAATAACGAAGCCGCTGAATAAGCGTGGCACAGTGATGAAAAGCCGGGGCGCAGCGATGCACCCGGCTTTTTTTATGCGCAATGGTTGCTTGAATGGTCAGTCAAACCCGCGAGACAGCGCACAAAATTTCTCAAGCGAGATTTCTTCGGCGCGGGCCGTGGGCGCAATACCAACTGCATTCAGCCGGTCCTCAATATCAGGCCCCATGCCCTTCAGGCTGGACCGCAGCATCTTGCGGCGCTGGTTAAAGGCCATTGCGGTCAGCCGTGACAACATCACCGGATTGGCGGGGTATCGGGGTTCCTCTAGTCGCGTCAGATGCACCACGGCAGAATGAACCTTGGGTGGGGGGCTGAACGCCTCTGGAGGCAAGGTCAGCACGATTTTCGGATCGGTGCGCCATTGGGCCAAAAGCGCAAGGCGTCCATACGCCTTGTCGCCCGGTTTGGCCACGATGCGTTGCGCCACTTCTTTTTGAAACATCAGCGTCAGGCTGGTCCAGAACGGTGGCCATTCCGCGGGTGAAAGCCAACGGATCAACAGCTCGGTCCCGATGTTATAAGGCAAGTTGGCGACCACACGCACAGGCGGTGTCAGATGGGTCGATATATCAAGGCCCAAAGCATCCGCATTCAATACCTCCAATCGCCCAGGATAGGCATCGGAAATCTCGGCCAAGGCAGGCATGCAGCGCGCGTCTTTTTCAACCGCCAGCACGCGGCGCGCGCCTTCGGCCAGCAAACCGCGGGTCAAACCGCCGGGGCCGGGACCTACCTCCAGCACATCACATTGCGTCAAATCGCCTGCCGACCGCGCGATTTTCGACGTCAGGTTCAAATCCAGCAAAAAGTTCTGGCCTAGTTGTTTTTTGGCGACCAGATCATGCGTGCGAATAACGGTGGCAAGGCTGGGCAGCCCATCAATCGCGGCCATCATCGCCCCCGCTTTCATCTTTGAACAAATACTCCACGGGGGGTGCGGGGGGTGTGCCCCCCCCCGCTGCTTGACGCGCGGCCGCCATTTCATGCGCCATGCGCAGCGCTGCAATCAGGCTGGTTGGGTCTGCAATGCCGCGCCCTGCAATGTCAAAAGCGGTGCCATGATCGGGCGAGGTGCGCACGAACGGCAGGCCAAGGGTCAGGTTTACGCCACCCGCAAAATCTATGGTCTTGATCGGAATCAAGGCTTGGTCATGGTACATGCAAACCGCCACGTCATAGCGGGCGCGGGCGGCCGCGTGAAACATCGTGTCGGCGGGTAAGGGACCTGCGATGTGCATTCCTTCGGCGCGCAGACGGTCCAACACGGGGGTGATCAGGGTCAAATCCTCAAGCCCCATAGCGCCGCCTTCGCCTGCATGGGGGTTCAGGCCTGCTACGGCGATGCGTGGGGCAGGCAGCCCGAAATCGCGGATCAAGGCGGCGTGGGTGATGCGGATGGTGTCTTCAAGGGCTGCAGCCGTTAGCGCGGTCGGCACATCGGCCAGCGGGATATGGATGGTCACTGGCACCACGCGCAGGTCGGGGCAGGCGAGCATCATCACAACGCGGTCGACGCCGCCAAGGCTGGCCAAGTATTCGGTGTGGCCCGGAAAGGCGAAACCCGCGCCATCCTTCAGGGCTTTTTTGTTGATGGGAGCGGTGCAGACCGCTGACGCCGCGCCTGCTTGGACCAATGCCACGGCGCGTGCGATCACGGCGATGACATCGGCGGCATGGCGGGGTTGGGCGGTCCCCGCTGTGGCGGGGCCGGTAAACGGGTGGTGCAACACCGGCAGGATATGGGGTGGCACGGCGGCGGCCATCGCGGGCGTGTCGATCAGCTGAAAGGTGCAATCTGCGGGCAGGTGGCGGGGATCGCCGATCCAGAAAAACGGCAGGCTGGCACCCAGCGCCTTGCGCGCATGGGCCGCTATTTCAGGGCCAATGCCCGCCGGTTCGCCGCAGGTAAGCGCGACGGGCTTTGAGGCCAAAGCTTGCGCCATATCTTAGGGTTCGCGGATGATGGCGTCAAAGCGCAGCTCTTCCAGCAGGCTTTGGGCCTTGGCGGCAAGCTGTTCATTGATAAGCTTTTCGCGCATGCTGTCTCGGGTCGCGCTATCGTCAGCCACCGGATTACGGGCGCAGAGCATCAAGAAGACATGGGCCGCACCGCTGGGGAAATCGACGCTTTCGCCCGGATCCAGCGAGGCCAAGGCGCGGCCTGTGTTGGTGGGCAGCGTCGATGCAGGCTTGGTTTCGCGGATCAGGCGGTCTGCCGGCTGGCCTTTGGCGATGGCATAAAGATCGTTGCAGGTGTCAACCTTGGCGCGGATGGTGGCGGCCTCTGCGGCCCCAGTTGCTGCGGGCAGGCTGTATTGGGCATAATCGACATTGACCGACCCCACGCCGGGGCCGTTCGGTTTTTCAATCGCGCGCAGTTGGAACAAGCCAACCGCCCCCCCCATATTGACTGGCTGCGACACTTCACCCGGGGCAAGGCCAAGGATCACGGGGGTAAGCGCTGCGGGCAGGTTTGCCAGTGGCATCCACTCCAATCGCCCGCCACGGCCCGCTGTTGCAGCCGCCGAATTACGGCGCGCGGAGGCGGCAAAGCTGCTTTCAGAGGTGATTTGCGAGCGTATACGGTTGGCGCGGTCGAGCGCTGCCTTTTCCTGACCCGCAGGGGCAGGAATAACCAATTCGGACACAAGGACACGCACGCCTGTGGTACCATCGCCTTTGGCAAGGACACGGTCTACCTCGGCGTCTGATACCGAAATGCGGCCCACATAGGTGGCGCGCACGACTTCACGCCACACTAAACCGGCCTGCACGAAATCGCGGAAGGTTTCTGCCGAGACGCCTGCCTGACCCAATGCCGCAACAAACTGTTCAGCCGTCAGGTTTGCGCGGGAGGCGAACTCTTCCATCCCGCCCATAATCTGTTCGGGCGTGGCGGTGATCTTCAGCGCCTTGGCCGCCGACATGCGCAAGCGGTCTTCTATCAACGCTTTCAGCGCCTCTTTTTCAAGATCGCCCTGGGTTTGGAACAGGCGCAGCATCTGCACGCGCTGTTGCACCTCAAATTCTGTTATCGCGCGGTCGTTGACATAGACGCGCGGCGCAAACAGGTTTTGGGCTTGGATCGGGGCGGCACCCAGCAAAAGGGCGGCCAATGCGAGAATGAGGGCCAGAGGTGTGAAGGCGGGGGCTTTGACTACGGCGCGGATCATCATTTTCTTCTCTTCGCAAGGATCATTCGGCCTTTCGGCGGCGATCTGTTGAAACTGTGGTACTCTGTGGGTTGGGGTCATGGCAACACCTTAACCGCTACAAGCGGCAGCGGGGCCGCGTTTCGCTTTGCCGCCAAAGCCCAAAAGGTCGACGGAGAGGCCGAAACTGGTGGTCGGCTTGATGCTGGTCGACGAGGTGAAGCGGCGCGCAAGGGCCATATCGAGTTTGAGGCATTCGTTGCGGAATGCAAGGTTAAGACCTGCCGAGGCCGCGCGGTTGGCGACAAAATCATAACGTGTGCTTACTTTTGCCTCCCAGTTCGGGGCGAAATCATAGCGGCCGTCCAAGGTGACCTGGGAAACATCATCAATGCGGCCTTCACGGGCATCGGCCAAAAGATGGACGTAAGAGGATGAAACGCCATAGGTTTCGCGGTCCAAGGCAAGGCGCATTTCGCCTTTTGTCAATTTGAAACGGTCGTCAAATACCATGCGATTGGTCAAGGACACGCCATTTGCGATGGAAAGCTGAACGGCAGCCAACCAATCCGACGATTTGCCCGCAAGACCGGACGCCGCGCTGAACTGAGCGTTGTTCGCAGTGCGGTAGACGCGGCCAACCGTGATACCAAGCGACCAACCCGCAGGGTCATAGCGGGTATAGCCGATGCCAAGATTGGCATAGGGGCCTTGTTCCACTTCATCCGCGCCGGGAAAACGGTTAACCGAGAACAGATTACCTTCGTCAAATTCGACCAAGGCGCTGTCTTCATTCGGGATATTGCTGTTTGATTTGCGGGCCCAAACCAATTGCGCCACGGGTTCGATCACGTGGTTTACCCCACCTGCGCCCGATTTGACCCAAGGCCAGCGCAATTCAACGCCCGCGCCTGCTGCCCCGCGAAAGCTGTTGCCTGCAAACGCATTATCCTGACGGATGCGGTAGTAGTCGCCGTTTACTTCGGTCAAAGCAGCGGCCAGGACACCGCCCGGCAAAATCCAGTTGCGTCGCCAGTCGGCAGTCATGGATAGGCGCGACATATCGCGGCCATCGCTGATGCCATCGCTGATGCCATCAAGATCACTATAGAGCGGGTTGTTTGAACTCCGATAATGGCTGTGCGATTGGAGCCGAAACCCGCCTTCGCCGCCAATGGAACCGGGCGAAAAGCGGCGTTGATAGGTGACATCGGTAACGATGGACGGCAGGGTGCTGTTCACATCAAGGTCGCGGATGGACCGAAAATTGATCAGCCGCCCGGATATATATTCGTTGCGGCGCGTGCGGGTTACCTCGATACGGCTGTCGATCCGGTCTTCGGCAGAAATGCCGTAATCCAAAAGATAGGCGTTGTCGGATACTATTGTCCCCGAGAACGACAGGGTGAAATCACGGGGCAAAGCGAATTGGCCTTTGCCAGCCAAATAGCCGCGCGTCTGGCCGAGCAAGCGTTGATCGCGTGACAAGGCACCGGTGAATTCGATCTGACCCGAGTCAAAGGCTTGACGATACCGCAATTCCAATGTGCGAGCGTTTTTCGAGGACACATAGGGCGTAACGGTCAGATCTTTGTCATCGCCGATGCGAATGAAATACGGCACCTTTACGCCAAAACCGAGATCGCTGGTGGTACGGAACGACGGTGCCAAAAACCCTGTTTGACGTTTCAGGGTGGGATCTGGCATGCGCAGATACGGCACCCAAAAGACAGGCACGCCGACGACGCGGAAGCTGGCATTGTCAAAATAGATCTGACGTTCCTGCGCATCATGAACCACACGCGTTGCGCGGATTTCCCACAAAGGGGTGGGGTTGGATGCGCAGACTTTGCATGACGACACAACCGAGTTGTTCAAGCTGGTATAGCGCCCCCCGATGCGCATCATTTCGGAGGCGGCCAGCTGTAACTGCTGGTCAAGCACAACCCGCGCGCTTTGTAAGATGCCATCGGAGAAGTCGGAAGAGAGTTCGGCCTGATCGGCAAGAACAATTGTTCCTGCGTCATCTGTCAGGACAATTGGGCCGGTGATCGACAACAGATCCGCGCCACGATCATAGGTGATTTTTGACGCCTTCAGGCGTTTGCCGTTTTGAAAGACCTCGACATTGCCTTGGGCCACAAGCGTATCATTGCCGGCGATGGCCACACGGTCCGCGACAAGCGAGGCAAGGTCTTGCGCGCGCAGCGGAGTGGCTGTGAGCAAGAAAAGACACAAGATTTGCAACACAAGACGCATCAGCCGTCCTCCAAATGCAGTAACAACCCGAGGGACAGTAAAATGGCGGCGACAGGGGGGGTCCAAGCCGCAAGATAGACCGAAATTTGTCCGCTTTCACCCAAAACCTGCGCGAAGTTGCGGAGAAAGAAGATGGCAAAACCGCCTGCAAGCGCAAATAGAACGCTTTGCCCGATTTTACCAGACCGCGCGTGGCGCATGGTAAAGCCTGCGGCCACAAGGACCATGGCGGCCAAAAGCAGGGGCAGCGCCATTTCCATTTGCATCCAGACGCGGTGCGACCTTGCGGAAAATCCGGCCAGTTCAAGTTTGTGAATGTAGCCGGGCAAGGCCCAGATCGGAATGGAAGACGGGTCTCCAAAACTGTCGCGGATCCGGTCGCGGGTCAATTCCGACGCAAGGCTGGCGGCGGGTTTCACCTCGGCCGACACTTCGGGGTTCGGGGCGGTCAGATCCCAGTATTTGGCTTGGGTCAGCGCCCATGCGCCGGTTTCCAGAACGGCCTCTTCGGCCTCGATCCGCTGGATCGGCGTGCCGTTTTGATCATAGATCAGGAAGGTGACACCAAACAGGCGCGTGCCTTCGCGATCTGCGCGCGCGGCGTTGATGACGGTTTGTCCGTCACTGGTGCCCTGACGCAACCATAGACCGTTTTCACTGAGCGACAGAACGCTTTCTGCGCCACGGGCCTGACGGGCATATAAGTCGTCATAATGTTTGGACGTTGCCGCGACCAAAGGATTGAGCACACCAACCGCAAAGGCTCCAAGGGCCAAAGCGGTTGTGACGGGGGCCAGCAAGAACCGCAGCCCCGACCGCCCCGCTGCACGAACCACCACCAATTCGCTGCTTTTTGCCAGTGCCAGAAACAGCGCAATCGCCGCAAGGACGAATATAAGTGGCAAGATGCGGTATAAACTGGAGGGTATGTTCAGCAAAGCCAAGGTGGCCGCATCAGTTAGGGAAATGTTTTGTGCGGAAAAGCGGCGGAGCTGTTCGACCATGTCGGTCAGCATCATGATGCCGAAGAACACAAAAAATACCTGTGCGACCACTTTCAAAAACCGCATGACAAAGTACAGGCTAAGTGTCATGCGGCGGCCCCTTCGCTGCTGTTTGGGCCAGGGCCTGCGATGTGGCGGCGGCGGGGCCGTTGGGCGACCCACAGCATCACCACCGATGCCCCGATGCCAAGCATCGGTGCGACATAGACCAAAACCCAAGCGCTGTCCGAGGTAAGCGACGCGGCAAAGCCAGCGTTGTTGACCATTTGCACCACAATCAATGATACAATCGCCCCGATGATCTGGCGCCAAAGGCCAAACCGGCTGAACGCGCCCAAAAGCAATGCGGAAAAGCCTATAAGAGACGTGGCCAAGGCCAAAAAGGGCTGGCCGATGCGGGCGTGCCCATCTGACAAGAAGGCCGCGCGGGTTTGCCCCGTTTCTTGCAGAAGTGCAGGGGTCGGAAACAAAAGTTCGGCAGTCGACAGTTCTTCGAGACTGCGGCCAGAGGCAGCACCTGCGGCAAGCATACCACCCAAATCATAAGTGAAATCGGAAAAGTGAACGACCGAGAGCCGCTTTTTGGCGGCGTCATAAGATTGTGTCATCCCGTCGAACATGATCAACTTGGGTTCGATATCGCCGCGCACCAGCAAGGCCCGCCGTGCCGTAAAGGTTGTTGAGGTGCCGGCCGTCCGCGTATCGGTCAGAAAGATATCGCGAAGTTCGCCCGTGTCGGAAATGTCGCGAATGTAAAAGGTGATGCCATTGGTGGGATGCATGAACGTGCCATCGACCAGCAAACGCGCGGTGACATTGGCGCTGATTTCTGACGAACGTTCAGCCAGAACGGTGCGGCTAGCGGGAACGATTACGTTGTAAAGCATGACCAGCATCAAGGTCACGCAGAGTCCAAAGTAAAGGACAGGGCGCGCAAGCCGGAAAGCGGAAAACCCAGTGGCCTGCATCACCACCAATTCGCCGTCTTGGGTTAGGCGATTGGTCGTATAGACGGCGGCGGCAAAGGCCGATACGGGGAGCACAATGCGGATCACATTTGGCAGGGTCAAAAGCGAGATTTCCAAGAAAACCAGCGCGGATTGGCCATCACCGATGATCCGGTCAAACAGGCCCACGGCGCGGTTGACCCAATAGATCAATACCAGAATTAGTGAGAAAAATCCGAAAAGCGCAAGAAATTGCGACAGTAAATATCTGTCGAATCTGGACACGCGCTGTTTCTCCTCACTTTTACATTGTTTCGACACTAACGGAATTCGCCGCCGGATAAAACTTATATCTGGGGAGTGTCGGGGGTGGTTTGGGCAAAAACACGCCTTTATGACGGGTTTCTGTCGGGTCTGGTAAACCGGATGGGGTGGGGCTAGGGTTTGTGGGATTATGTGGGGGGCGACTGTGTTGCCTGACCCCGCGACCCAAACAGCGGACCTGACCCGATATGACACATCCTTTGCCCATTCAGTTTTTGGAAACCGATCTTGAGGTGCTTGCGGCCTTTGCTGGCCGCGTGGCGCTGTTGGTCGCCCCCGAGGATGATACGGCCCGTAGCCCTGCGGCGCGGCGGTTGAACCGTTTGACCAAGGGTGCGCTGAACCGGTTTTTGGGCTCGGATGCTTGGGGCAAGGTTAAGGCGGGCGAAAGTGCCGATCTTGCCTGGCCTGCGGGTTTGGCGGCGGAGGCGTTGCAGATCGTCAAGGCAGGCCCGCGCGCTGATGTGGCGACCGCGCGCAAAGCTGGGGCTGCAATTGGCCGTGCCGTTGGCAAATCGGGCGCGCTGGTTCTCGCAGGATCAATGGTGCGCGCGGCGGAGGTGTCATTCGGCCTTGCGATGCGGGCCTATGATTTCGAGCCGCACAAGACGGGCGAGCCAACCGCGCGCGGTGTGGTCAAGATGATGGTCAAAGACCCCGAGGCGGTGGCGCTGGCGGCCAAACCGATGGCGGCCGTGGCCGAAGGCGTGTTTTTCACCCGCGATCTGGTGAATGAACCGGCCAATGTGCTGACCACCGATGATTTTGCCGCCCGTCTTGCCGCAATGCAGGAACTGGGGTTGGAGGTTGAAATTCTGGAAGAGGCCGATTTGGCCAAACTGGGTATGGGCGCGCTGTTGGGTGTGGGGCAGGGGTCGGAAAGCCCGTCATCGGTTGTTGTCATGTCGTGGAATGGCGGCGGATCGGAGGCCCCTTTTGCGCTAGTTGGCAAGGGCGTGGTGTTCGATACGGGTGGCATTTCCATCAAGCCAGCAGGCGGGATGGAAGATATGACGATGGATATGGGCGGGGCTGGTGTTGTGTCAGGCGTGATGCGCACGCTGGCGCTGCGGCGTGCCAAGGCCAATGTGGTTGGGATTGTGGGGCTGGTCGAAAACATGCCGGACGGGCGCGCGCAACGCCCCGGTGACGTGGTCAAATCCATGAAAGGCGACACGATTGAGGTGATTAACACCGATGCCGAGGGGCGTTTGGTACTGGCCGATATCATGTGGTATGTTCAGGAACGGTTTAATCCGGTGGGCATGATCAATTTGGCCACCTTGACGGGGGCGATTATTGTGGCCTTGGGCCATGAAAACACAGGCGTTTTTTCGAATGATGATGATCTGTGCAATGCGTTCTTGAAGGCCTGCAAGGCCGAGGGCGAAGGCGCGTGGCGGATGCCGATGGGCGAGGCCTATGACGCTAAGTTGAAAAGCCGGATTGCCGATATGATGAATGTGGGCGGGCGTGATGGCGGTGCGATCACGGCGGCGCAGTTTCTGAAACGGTTCGTCAAGGACGGGATGCCGTGGTGCCATTTGGACATCGCGGGCACGGCGCTGGTGAAATCCGATACCACGCTGGCACCCAAAGGGGCGACGGGTTGGGGCGTTATGGCGCTGGACCGGATGATCCGCGACAAGTTTGAAGGCTGATCTCCGTGGGCGTGGTGATGTTTTACCACCTGACCACATCGCGCGCCGATGATACGGCGCGCAATTTACTGACACGGTCTTTGCAGGCCGGCTGGCGGGTGATGCTGCGCGGCACGGATGCGGCAGGTTTGGACGAGCTGGATACGGCGCTGTGGCACGGGCCGGACGAGGCGTTTTTGCCGCATGGAATGGAGGGCGGGCCGGATGATGCCCGCCAGCCTATTTTGCTGGGACGCGGGCCGATTGGCAACGCGGCCCAAGCCCTTATGGCGGTTGATGGTGCCTTGGTCGACGTGGCAGAGGCCGAAGGGTTGGAGCGGGTTTTTATTCTGTTTGATGGGCAGAATGAAGATGCCGTTGCCGCCGCCCGCGTGCAATGGAAGGCGCTGACTGCGGCGGGGCTTGCGGCACAATATTGGTCAGACGCTGGCGGTAGTTGGGAAAAGAAGGCTGGATAAAGCAAGGCCCGCGGAACCCGATGAAAGGTCGCGCGGGCCTGAGCCGAACCCGTTGCAGCTTACCTTGCAGGTAAAACGGGCTTAGAGCTAAAACGGGTTTACAGGTAGAACTGGCCCGAGAAAATTCTGCGAATTTCGGCTTCGCGGCTGGTGCCACGTTCGGCAAGCTGCGCATCACTTTGGGCGTTCAACTTGTTGATTGCGGTCATCTTTGGATGCGCTTCGGCCAGCAAGATCAGGAAATTCCATACGGCAACGAAGGGCCGTGTCAGGATGCCGGACAGTGAAAAGCTTGGTTTTACTGCGTTGATATAAGCCATTGGGAAACTCCTTAATTTTGGTCAGTTTATCTTCCCTATCGCTAATATATCCTTATGGGTGCGAGGGTTAAACGGACGATATGGAATTGCCGCATTGCAGCAAATGCATGGCTTGTGCGTGATCTTGTCATAAAAACGGTGCAAGACCATGCAAGGGCCTGCACCGTTCTGTCGTTTTGGGTGCCGTTTAGGCCGAAACTTGTTCGCGCAAAATGGCCGCTGTCATCGAGATCATCAGATAGATGCCGCAAAAGATGAGGGCTGCGACCAAGGTGCTTTCAAAGGCGCGGGGATAGGTTGCCTCATCCGGCGGGATCGGTTTGACCGAAAGCGACAGATAGCGGGTCTGACGGTTGGCATCGGCGCGCGCGGTTTCCATCGATTGGATCGCTTGGGCCAACATCAACTGGCGGGTTTGCACATCGGCCTGCGCCACCAACAATTCGCTTTGCACTTGCGGCAGAGACTCGCCGCCTTCGGCCCCTTCGGTCAGCTTGGCGCGCAACTGTCCGATTTCCGATTCCAACGCGCCAATCCGGCGCTCCAGCGGGTCCATCCGTGCGGCATTGGGGCGGGCATTGGATTTCATTTGCTGCAAGGACAGACGGTCCTGCGACAACAGGCTTTCCAATTGACCGATTTGGGCGGTAATCAAAGACACCTCAACCTCGGACGAGACGACCTTGAACTTTTCTTGCAGTTCAACCACATTTCGTTGCGACACCAGCATCTTGGACTCGGCATCCTTGAACCCTTCGAGGGCGCCTTGCATCTGGTCTTCGCGCAGGCGCTGGGTCAGTTGATCGACCTGCCCTTCGGCATAACCGATGAGGGCTTGCGCAAATTCGACAGATTTTTCAGGGGTGGTCGCGATGACCTCCATCTTGATCAAACCTTCGGTCGGGTCATAGGATATCTGGAAATTGCGTTGATAGACCTTATAAGCGGCTTCTAAGGTTGCCCCTGGTTCCAAGCGTTGGATCACGTCGATTGACGCATCACTGTAATGTTCGCGGAACTGATGGTCGCCGTCCAATCGCAACATCGCTTCGCGTGACTGAAGGTAGCCTTGCACCGCGATACTGTCTTGGGATGTCGCCAGAGGAGAGCCTTGCAGCAAGCCACCAAGGCCACCCGCACCCGCCGCCGGATTTTGCGCCTGCTGGATCACAAATTCGGTTTTGGTCGCGTAAAGCGGGGTCGCAACCATGTAGTAGTACCAGCCCGTGACAATCGTCGGCAACAGCACAAAGAACGCTAGCCGCATCATCAGCAGCATCGATTTGCGACGCCTGCGTTTGGCTAGGTCCTGTTGGATTTTCATTATGTCGGCAACATGGTTCACCTCGGCCCGTGCTTGGGTTGAGGGGACTTGAATAGGCTTGATCGTCTGTGGCAGTTGCACGCCGTCACCTGCTGGCAGTTTCGCCAAGGCGCGCGACTCGTCTGGTTGGATGGGTTTGCCGCCCGCAGTCACCAGATCCAGCATCGAGGTGCGTTGGAACGGATCGACCCCTGCCGCGCGCAGCAAGCGCACGGCGTCAAAGTCGGATGTTGCGGGCAGGCCGTGTTTTTGCGCCAGTTTGCGTGCCATGCGCAATTGCCGGCCTGTCAAACCTTCGTGGCGGATTTTATCCATCGACTCGTCCGATGCGACTTCGGCGGGGCTGGACAGATTGGCGGGGTTGGCTGTGGGAAAATTGCCCGATCCGAACCCGTCATCATGGTTGTCAAACAAACCCGCGTCCGCCTTTGCCTCGGCTGGCGCAGGGGGGAATTCCGGACGACGAATGCGGAACCGCTTAGCTGTGAGCTTCATAGTCATAGAGACGTTTCGCTTCTTCTAGGGTGTCGAACATGTAGAGCTGCCCATTGCGCAGCACGGCGGCCGAACGGCAAAATTTTTCAAGGGTCGATGCCTGATGCGACACAACGATAATGGTTGCGTTTTCAAGACGTTGGCGTAAGATTGCACCGGCTTTGTTGTTAAACTCGACATCGCCGGTGGAGGGCATGCCTTCGTCGATCAGGTAAAAGTCGAATTCCAGCGCCAGCATCAGGGCAAAGGAAAAGCGCGAGCGCATGCCCGAGGAATAGGTGCCGACCGGCATGTCGAAATATTCGTTGATACCGGCAAGCCAGCGACAAAAGCTTTCCATATAGTCGGGGTCAAGCCCGTAGAGCCGCGCGATATAGCGGGCGTTTTCGGTGCCGGTGTGTTTATTCATCACCCCGCCCATGAAGCCCAGCGGAAATGAAATGCGCGAGGTGCGGATAATTTCGCCCTCATCCGGTTTTTCAAGACCGGCCATCATGTTGATAATGGTGGTTTTGCCAGCGCCGTTTGGGGCCAGAATGCCAAGCGAATTGCCCTTTTCAACGCGAAACGACGCCTGATCAAGGATCACCTTGCGGGTCTTGCCGGTCCAAAAGGACTTGCTCACATTTTCAAACGCAATCATTAAACTGCTTTCAGTTTTCGCCTCTTGTTTCCGGTTTTGTCCGGAGTACAGCATTTTCATTAACGACTCTTGTGTCCCGAGTCGCCTGCCTTATGGCGCGGTCTACGCCTGCATTCTGTCAGCATTATGTCGAAAGCCTTGAATCTCAGCAAGGTTAATGCTTGGTCGCTTTTCCCCCCTTGCGTGGCAGCGGCAAGGCGTATCGGGACACGAGCACCAGCGCAGGCCCGATCAACAGGCTAAGACCCAAACCAAGGCGCGCGGCCTCTTGCATAGCACCACCGGGCAGAGCGGTTTCCAAAGCGATCAGCGGGAAGGTAAAGCCAATCGCCATCAAACCCGCGATATAGGCCATTTCAGGCAGGCCCAAGCGATTGGGCAAGGGGCGACCCAACGCTTTGAGCAGGGCCGCGGTGGCAAATATGCCTAGAGGTTTCCCCAACCACAAAGCCCCCAGCATGATCCATGTGGTCGGGCCAAAAGCACCCAAGTCCATCGCACCGCGGGTCAGGCCAAATAAGAACAGGATCACCGCGACCGGCACTGTCAGAAAGTGCACAACCCGGTTCAGCGGGTCGTTCAAGAACCCCTCTGCCTCGGCGAACAGGCCGAAACTGCGGTCGCCGTGCAGCATAACAGGCAGCAGGGGCAGAAACGCAAGCAGGGGCGGCAAGCCCGATGCAGACATACCAATCCAGCTGAAAAAGCCAAGCACCAGCCAAGGCCACAGCCGCCCCGCGCGCAGGCGGTCACGTTCCGTAACAGTGGGGCTTTGCAGCGGTTTGGTCAGCACAAAATAGCCGAAAGCGGCGGCGCCAAGCGGTAATATCAACCACAATTGCCGGAAGTTATAGTTGATCGGTGCCGCGACACCGCCCAGAACCAGCCCCAAAAGCCCGTCCATAATGCACAGGAACAACAGCACCTGAAGGGCCGCGTGGCCTTTGCCGAAAATCATCCGGCCAAAGAAATAGGCCAGCACCATATCACTGCCAAAGGGCATGACCCAGCCGGTCGCGTCCACGGCCTCTTCGGCGGTTTCCAGCCATGCGGTCAGACCTTGCCAGACAAGGGCCGAGACGATCATGCCACCGGCGACCATGACCAAGGGTGCCACGGCCAGTTTGCCGCGCAAGGTGCCCTGTTCCAGCACCAACGCCTCCCACAGCTCTTTGGCGATCAGCAGCACGAAAAGCGGCATCAGCAGGCTGGACACGACTGTCGCAAGGGTAAAGCCGGGATAGAACAGCCGCAGCTTAGCCAGCGGATTGCTGTCGAACGGGTGCCATTCGATAATGTCGTAATAGGTGCCGGCGTCGATGTTGACCGCAAGCGTTGCAATCGCTGCACCGGCCAACAGCGCTTTTGCATAGGTTATAAGATAGGGCGATGCAGAGGTCACGGTGGCGGCAGCCTTTTGAAACGGGTGGATCGGATTGGGGCCTTCATAGGCGTGTCGCGGGTGGGCTGCAATTGATCGCGGATGAAATGCCGCAGGTGTGCCGCGCTTGCATCTTGTTCTTGTTTCGCGGCCCATTTAAGGCAAAGGCAATGATAGGAATTGGGGGCAAAAGATGACTGACATCACCGAAAGCGGGCTTGATACGGCGTATGGCGCAATGATGGCCGCCCCCGAGGATGACGCGGCCCGTATGCGATATTACGCGCGGCTGGCCGACGGGATGCTATATCTGATGCTAGAGGCCGAGGCGGACGGCGGGGCTGTGGAGCCTGTGGTCGTGGATATCGACGGTGCGCAGGTTGTGCTGGCCTATGACACCGAGGAACGGTTGGCTGCGACCACGGATGCGCCGGTGCCCTATGCCGAATTGCCGGGGCGGGTGATTGCCGCGCAACTGGCGGGGCAAAACGTGGCGCTGGGGGTGAACCTTGGCGTGGGCGCGGCGGAATTTCTGGTGTCACCCGAGGCGTTGATATGGCTTTCGCAAACCTTGGACCATGCGCCCGCCAATGTCACCGCGCGGCCCATCGCGTTTGAGGCCCCGCGCGGTTTGCCCACCAGCCTGATGCAAGCACTGGATGGCAAGCTGGCGCGGGCAGGGGGGCTGGCACAGGCCGCCTTGCTGGCCGCTGTGCGGTATGAGGATGGTCGCCAAGGCCATATGCTGGCCTTTATCGGGGCTGCCCCCGGGGCAGAAGCGGCGCTGACACGGGCCGCAAGCGAGGCGCTGACGTTTTCAGGGGTTGAGGCGGGGGAAATGGATGTGACCTTCCTTGCGGCTGATTTGCCCGTTGTGGACCGGATGGCGCGGGTGGCGCTGCGGTTTGACTTGCCTGCGCCTGCTGCTGTGGTGCCTGCTGGGCCTGCTGCCCCTGGAATGGACCCGTTAAGCCCGCCTAAACTGCGGTAGGTGTGGGGTATTATTATACCTATTTTATAAACCATTGTTTTCGCATTGAAAATTAAAGGTCAAGCGGCTTGACGGCGCGCAGCGCTTCAACGATACAACGGCATCCGAGATAACGGGGGCGTTCCCCGCAACACTTCAAAGGCTGTGACATGAAAACCTTTACCGCAACGCCTGCGGATATTACCAAGAAATGGATCTTGATCGACGCCGAAGGCATCGTTCTGGGCCGTCTCGCCACAATCGTGGCTAGTATCCTGCGCGGCAAGAATAAGCCGACCTTTACCCCGCACATGGACATGGGCGACAACGTCATCGTGATTAACGCTGACAAAGTCCAGATGACCGGCAACAAGCGCGCGGACAAGCGTTACTACTGGCACACTGGCCACCCGGGCGGGATTAAGTTCCGCACGGCTGCCCAAGTGCTGGACGGCGCGCACCCAGAGCGTGTTGTGGTGAAAGCGGTTGAACGCATGATCACCCGCAACTCGCTTGGCGCACAGCAGATGACAAACCTGCGGGTTTACGCATCGGCCGAGCATCCGCATGAAGCGCAGAACCCAACGGTTCTTGACGTTGCTGCGATGAACCCCAAGAACACGCGGAGCGCATAATATGTCGGAAATCAAATCTCTCGACGATCTGAAGTCGGCTGTGGCGGATACGCCTGCGGCTGTTGTTCAGGCCGCAATTGTGCGCGAACCTATGCGTGACAAGTTGGGCCGTGCCTATGCAACCGGCAAGCGTAAGGATGCGGTTGCCCGCGTCTGGATCAAGCCGGGCACGGGTAAGGTTGTGGTAAACGGCAAGACGATGGCCGAATACTTTGCCCGCCCTGTGTTGCAGATGATTCTGCGTCAGCCGTTCACCGTTGCTGGCGTTGAAGGCCAGTTTGACGTGATGGCGACTGTGGCTGGTGGCGGTCTTTCGGGCCAAGCCGGTGCGGTAAAGCATGGTGTTTCCAAAGCTTTGCAGCTTTACGATCCAACCTTGCGCGCCGCATTGAAGGCCGCTGGCTTCTTGACCCGCGACAGCCGTGTGGTTGAACGTAAGAAATACGGCAAAGCCAAAGCGCGTAAGAGCTTCCAGTTCTCCAAGCGTTGATTTTTTCAACACTGTAGAACGGGCTATGTTATGGAAAAGGCGCAGTTTTTACTGCGCCTTTTTTCTGATAAAGAGTTTGGAAATTAGTCGCAAGCCGATCGGCGATGCCCTAGTAGGTCAATAAGCACGATGGCAACTTAGTGGCCTGCAACCCTCTCAACATTTTGAAGACAAGCATTAGCACGAACATGCAGGCAAACAGACCTGAAACGTCACCAATCAAATAGCTTGTCATCGTCTTATAGCTGTGATGGTAAACGTAACCCATGCCTACAGTGTTGACGATGGACGCAAAGAAACCCGCAAGCATGACATCTCGCCAGTGTACATTTCTGCCAGTCGATATTCTGAAATCCATTCCAAATTTGGCAAGAAGCCAAAAGCAAAGCGTTGCGCCAACGACGCTTGACATGGCGCCTGCCGAGCCAAGCACAGTGAATCCATCAGCACCAAAGTTTAGGAAATGCGTGTACAGTGCTGCTGGCGCGATCAGGGGGATTGATCGCCAGCCCAAAAGCCATGCAGACAAAACCCGTACGCCATGCGGTAGAAACAGCAGGCTGGCATATTTTTCCAGATCAGGCGTGTAGGCGGCTTGAAGTGGCAGCAAGCCGTATATTGTTATCACGAACGCGAAAATATACGCAGCGGATACAACCAAAAAGGGCAGCATCCAGTCCCGCCAAACTTTCGTGTTCTTCATACGCCATCCTGTACCTTCTTAGTTAGGACATACTGGGATCTTTTGGCCCCATCAATGTGTCTTAAGTATCCCGCATCAACCAATGATTTGAGGGCGTTGAAAAAGCTACTTCTTGCCACGGACGCCACAAGCTCATGTTGCCGTATGTCGTCCGTTTCAATCGGGTCGTCACGGTTTTTCAGCAAGCTGGCAGCGTACAGAATGTTTTGCTGAACTGTTCCCAGCTCATGAATACCAAGGTCTTTTTCCAAACTAAACAAAAGCTGTTTAAGATGCGCCGTTTTTCCAATGTCAGTCATTTTACATGTCCTCAATTCGACATCATATTAGAGCTAAGACAGGTTTTTATCAACCAAATGATCTTTTGGGCCTTCCAATTCAGTCAGAAAACCTGGGCGAGAGTATTTCTGAAGAAACCGCAAGAAAAGGCTTGACCACCTAAGTTAAGTCTGTTCTTTGGACTTACAGCACTTCTGGTTGTGCTTTAGGGTGTGTAAGCGCATTGGAGGTGTAGTTTGAGCGAAGGTGAAGTTTCAGGGTGTGAAGTCGAAGCGGCTGTTAGTACTTTGTCTGGATTGATCGATTTGCTTATTGAGATCTTTCCAGACAGTCCTGACTATGAGGGGTTTGATGCTTTTTCCTATCTGGCGGTCTTGGGCAAGGCGCAGGACGAGATCAGTAAAATTAAGGATTTTATCGGGCGTTAGTTGTTTTTGCAACATAATCGCACCTTTTTGGGTTTTGCATTACGAGTGTTGGGAAGTTCAAAATTTGAACTTCCCATTTTTTATGCAAGACGAGCTAATCCTCATTTCTTGGACAAAATCTATCGGAAGTAAGCTCCTCTTTGCATCGGCTGATCTGGGGTGGTTGTTTCATTAGACCACGGCAGTTGGTCGCTCGCCAAGCGCAGTATGTGGTCGTTCATGACTGTAGACCCCAATCCATTTTCCAACACCAGCCTTGGCCTTCGACACGGTTTACCGGGCATGCAAGTAAGCGTATTAGCCTTTCAGAAACCGCGAGCGACGCCGGACGAGAGTGTCGATCCGTTGCCCCGCAGTCGTTTCGCAGAAACGCCGATGCGGCCATCGAGATGAGCAGGCCTGATCGCCGAAGCCGCTCTGCCTAGGCGCTTTGGTCAGGCCTGCCAAAACACCTTTTTGCATTCCGCCCGTGCCTGGTCTTGCGACAGTCCAATATCGACCAATCGTTGCGCATCAAGCCGTTTCAGGGCGCGCCGTGTTTGTTGGCGTTGCTCCCATGCCAGCACGGTGACGGCCAGCGCAAACACGGCGTTTGCCACGGGCGGCAAGGGGCGGTGGGCGGTCATCATCTCGATTTGCTGGTATGTCATGGAACACCTCACTTTGTAGGGGCACAATCTGGATTGACTGTATGCACACAATATTGCAATCTTGCGAAAATAACACCAGAGGAACATTGTGACCAACACAAATTGGCTGCCAGACCTGACACAATTCCCTGGCCCCAAGTATCTGGCGCTGGTCCGTGCGCTGCGTGAGGCGGTGCGGGTTGGGACTCTGCCGTCCGACAGCCAGTTGCCCACCGTGCGTGAATTGGCCTGGCAGATGAAGGTGACCCCCGGCACCGTGTCGCGTGCCTACCAGTTGGCCACGCAAGAGGGGCTGCTGGCGGCGACCGTCGGGCGCGGAACGTTTGTAGCCTCGGCCACGCCGCGCTTTGGCCCTGCGCAAAGTTTCTATGCCGAACGTGACCCTGCGCATCTGGCGGGGAGAATTGACATGCGCTCGCCTCGCATGCCCGATGTGGGGCAGGGTGCTGCGTTCAACGCGGCCCTTGCCGGATTGGCCGATACATCGGCAAACGATTGGTTGGATTACCCCAGTCAACGCGGTGAGGCAGAGCTGCGCGAACAGGTTGTCAATTGGTTGCAGGGCCGCGTTTTGGGCAGCGTCACTGCCGATGATATTGCGCTGTCTTATGGTGGGCAAAGTGCAATCAACCTGATTTTCCAATGCTGTTTGCGCGGCGATCGGCCCTTGGTTCTGATCGAGGATCTGGCCTATGCAGGCTTTCGCCATGCTGCCCGTTTGTCACGCGCGGATCTGTTGGCGCTGGAGGTGGACGACGAAGGATTGCGCCCCGATGCGCTTGAGGCGGCCTGCCGCAAACACAGCCCGCAGGTGCTGTGCCTGACGACCGAGGCGCAGAACCCGACCACCGTGCGCATGCCCGAACATCGCCGCCACGAGATTGCGGATATTGCAAAAAGCTATGAAATTCAAATCATTGAAGATGATTGTTATTCGATTGCGCATAGCAATATTCCATCCCTGCGCGCCCTTGCGCCGGACCGGACATGGTATGTCGGCAGCTTTTCAAAAAGCATTTCGGCAGCTTTGCGTCTGGGTTACGTCGTCTGCCCCAACGGGATGGGGCAGGCTGGGCGGTTGACGGCGCAACACAGTTTTTTCGGCCTTGCGCGGCCCGTGTCAGACCTGTGCCTGTCGCTTTTGTCCAGCGGAACCGCCGATGCGCTGCGCAGCGCCGTGCAGGACGGGTTCACCGATCGGCTGGAAGGCGTTGTAAACATATTGGGCGCCTATGATCTGTCATGGCAACAGGGGTTGCCCTTCGTTTGGCTGCGCCTGCCTTCGGGGTGGCGCGCGTCTATTTTTGCGCGCATGGCGGAAAATGAGGGTGTTTTGCTGCGCTCTGCCGATGAATTTGCGCTGATTCACGGGCGTGCGCCCAATGCGGTGCGGATGGCCCTGCCGGGCAATCACAGCCGCGCCCAGATAGAAGAGGCCTGCCGCCGTCTTGCCCGCCTTTTGGACAGCCCGCCGTCGGAACTTTCTGTCTGACTGTGGCATTCCTGACTCGGGGTGGCAGAATTTTGGCCTGTGGCTTGACCGAATCTGCGCTTGCGCGCATCTGTTCGCGCAGAGCAGTTATAAAAAAAGAGACCCAAAATGGGATACCAATCAGGCTTTCACGCGCCCAACGGCGGCGCGGATTTTCTTGGTTTTCGTAAGGCGCGCAATGGTGGCACCGAAATCGTTTATGACGATGGCGTAAGCCGCCGGATGGTTTGGCGTGTTGCGGGGCAGGCGGTGAATGAGGCGCATTTGTCTGACGCGCTGCGCCATGCGGTTCGTGCGCTAAAGGTTGTCCCAGCCTTGATTTCCGAAGTGGGCAAGCGCGCGATTGCATTGGAACGTGTCGGGCTTTGACACAACCGTTCATCGCCTTGACCTGACGACCGCGCAAATACCCTTTTCACGGGTCAAAAGCTGTGCAACGATTACAACAGTTTTTGGGACGGCGGGGTAAATGTATGAGCGCAGGACAGCGTAAAACCAGATGGCGCGATACCGAGGCGGCCAACGGGTTGCTGATGGTCAGCCCGACCGCAATCTATGCGTTGTTGATGCTGGCGGCTCCCCTTGGCACCATTCTTTTGTACAGCTTTCTGACCGATGGCTATTTGGAAATCATCCGTGATTTCACCTTTGCCAACTATGTGGAGGCGTGGACGAACGAGCTGTATCGCTCTGTGATGATCCGGTCCTTGGGCGTGTCGATGACCGTCACGCTGGTCACGGTTTTGCTGGCGTTTCCCATCGCGTATTTCGTCAGCTTCCATGTGGAGCCGTCGAAAAAGTCGCTATGGTTGTTTCTGATTACGATTCCGTTTTGGACCAGTTACCTAATCCGCGTGTTTTTGTGGAAGGTGATTTTGGGCTATAATGGCGTAGTAAATTCGGGCCTGATCGGCATTGGTGTGATTGATCAACCCCTTGATTTCATTTTGTATAATGTGAACTCGGTTGTCATTACTCTGGCCCATGCCTATGCGCCTTTTGCGATTTTGCCGATTTTTGTGGCGCTGGAAAAGATTGACCGCAGCTTGCTGGAGGCGGGGCAGGATTTGGGCGAAAGCAAATTTGTGACTTTCTTGCGTGTGACATTGCCCTTGGCGATGCCGGGCGTCGTGGCGTCGGTTTTGATCGTGTTTATCCCGACGATTGGCGACTATGTGACCCCGCAGCTTGTGGGCGGCCCCGAGGGGCGGATGGTCGCAAACCTGATTCAGTTGCAATACCTGAAGCTGGACAATTACCCGCTGGGGTCGGCGATTGCCGTGTCAGCGATGGCGATTGTGACCTTGTGCAGCGTGATCTTTGTCGGGCTGAACCGCCGTTATCTGAAGGGGCCGAAATGATGAAGGGTGGTTGGTTTAAGGTCTATGCGATCGGGTATTTGCTGTTTTTATACGCGCCCATCATCATTCTGCCGATGTTTGCCTTTAATGATGCTACGGTTATCGCCTTTCCGCTGACCGGTTTTTCGACGCGCTGGTTTTCGGCGATGCTAGAGCAGCCGACCTTGAGCATAGCGGTGAAAAATTCATTGTTCATCGCGGTGACGTCTTCGATTTTGGCCACGACATTGGGGATTTTTGCCGCCCGTGCCTCGACCCGCTACCGCTTTCCGGTCAAGGCGGGGATTATGGGGCTGATCATGCTGCCGTTGGTGCTGCCCGAGATTATTGTCGCCGTGTCCTTGCTGGTGGTGTTGCTGGGCCTTGGGGTCAGCCTGTCGCTATGGACCGTGATTTTGGGGCATGTGCTGATTTGCACCCCGTTTTGCATTGCGATCCTGTCCTCGGCGTTCCAGTCCTTGGACCAAAGCCTTGAAGAGGCGGCCTATGATCTGGGCGAATCTGCCGCCTCGACCTTCCGGCTGATTATCCTGCCCTTGGTGATGCCCGGGATCATTTCCAGCCTGTTGATTTCTTTTACCATCAGTCTGGATGAGTTCATCATCGCGTTTTTCCTTGCGGGGACCGAGCCGACATTGCCTGTGTTCATCTTCTCGCAATTCCGGTTTCCGCAGGCGGTGCCGGTGATTATGGCACTGGGGACGGTGCTTGTTGTGTTGTCTATCCTATTGCTAACCATTGCTGAATATTTCCGCCGTCGCGGCATCGCGAAAGCGGGCGGAAAAGATACCGGAGGCTTCCTGTGACCGAGAAACCCACTATGATCGCGTTTCAGGACGTGCATAAATATTACGGCGATTATCATGCTTTGCGCGGGATCACCGCGACGATCCGCGCGGGCGAGTTTTTCTCGCTTTTGGGGCCATCGGGCTGCGGCAAGACCACGCTTTTGCGGACCATTGCAGGATTTGAGGGAATTTCCTCGGGGGCCGTGATGATTGACGGGCGCAATATGGCGGGGGTGCCAGCGAACCAGCGGCCTACGAATATGGTGTTCCAATCCTACGCGATTTTCCCGCATTTGACGGTTGCCGAGAACGTGGGCTTTGGCCTGCGCAAGGCCCGCCTGCCCAAGGCCGAGCTTGCGACACGGGTGGGTGAGGCGTTGGAGATGGTGGGGCTGAAAGGCTACGGCGACCGCGCGGCGCATGCCTTGTCTGGCGGGCAGCGGCAGCGTGTGGCGTTGGCGCGGGCGCTGATTTTGAAGCCCAAGGTTTTGCTGCTGGATGAACCCTTGTCGGCGCTGGACAAAAAGATGCGCGAACAGATGCAGGTGGAATTAATCCGGCTTCAGCGGCAGGTGGGGATTACGTTTATTCTGGTCACCCATGATCAAGAGGAAGCGCTGGTCATGTCGGACCGGATTGCCGTGATGTTTGAGGGTGAGATTGCCCAGCTGGCCGACCCTGAAACCCTGTATCGGCGGCCAAACAGCCGGAAGGTTGCCAATTTTATCGGCACCATGAATTTCCTGCCCGCCGAGATTTTGTCCGAGGCTGGGGGCAAGATTGAGATTGAAGCGCAGGGGTTCGGAAAACTGACCCTTGAGGCCGAGCAGGCCCCGGGGGCAGCCTCGGGTGATGGGGCGGCTGTGGGGTTTCGGCCCGAGACTTTGACGATTTTGTTTGAGGGGCAAACGGCCAGTGATCGCGAAAGCATGGCTGTGATTGAAGAGGTCGTTTATTACGGCGATATGACCTATTATGACGTGCGGCTGGATGGGACAGAAAAGCCGATCCGGATTTCGATGCGCAACGTTTTTGGCCGGCCTGTTCTGGATATCGGGGCGCGGACCCGGGTGGCATGGTCGCCAGGGGCTTTGGTGCTGTTCCAGTGAAATGACCGCGCGCGGACAGTTTTGTAAGTGTTTGAAAACAAAGGGAAGCGCATTTTTTGTTAACCGAATTTTAATGCGGATGCGAGGGAGGGTGGCGGGCATGAGGTGCCGGCTTCCGGATCCAGGTGCTGGCAGACACTGTATTTAACGACGTGTAGTTGCGTCACGTGTATGACTTCGATCCGGCTCTAAAATTTTAGAATGTCATGATGGGCGCGACGATCATTATGAGAATTGAAACAAAAATTCCCACAAGCATGATGACGTGCCCTAAACGTGGCGCTTTTTCGTTGCCGCGTAGTTTCACCCAAAGCTGACAGGCCGCGCCGATCACTGAAGCGAGTCCTATTGCGCAACCGCTGCCGAAAGCCCACGCCTTCCCAATGGCGCCTGCTTTCCATGCCTCATCGAACTGATAATACGCCATGTTCGTTACTTGGATGATCGCAATGATCGCGGCGACAAGGCCCCAGTCTATATGTGCTGTTGATGGTTTGTTGTTGGTCGCATTTGGCCTTGGTTTCGTTTTCATTCTAATCGGCGCCTTTTTGGTACTGAGTGTGCTTAGGTGGTTTCAGTTGTTTGGAAGTGGTTTGCCCTAACGCCGTCTCACTTATCCATCGGCAGCAGCCCAAGCCCGCGCAAATATATCCCGATGCCGGATTCCAACAAATCCTCGGGTGGATAGGGGCTTTTGGCGCCGGGGGAGCCGCGGGCGAAAAGTTCCACGACGCCGTGGCTGAGGGCCCAGATATGGGCGGAAAACATCGAGGCGGGGGGGCGTTTTTCGGGGGGGAGTTTTTCGGACAGGTTGACGGCGGCGCGTTCCATGACGTGGCGCGCCTTGGCGGCGGCGGTGGCAAGGTCTGGGTGGGCGTGCAGGGGCAGGCCGCTTTCGAACATCGCCTGATAATGACCGGGATATTTGCGGGCAAAGGCGAGATAGGCGCGGCCCGTTGCCTCGAACGCCTGCAAGGCGCTGGGTTTGCCGTCGTTATAGGCGAATTCCATCAGGGCGCCGAACACCTCATAGCCTTGGCGCGCGCCTTCGGCGATCAGGTCATCGCGACCATTGAAATGGCGGTAAACGGCGGCGGGGGTGACGCCAGCCTCTTTCGCCGCCTCGGACAGGGTGAAACCTTGGGGGCCCTTTTCGGTGATCAGCTCCAGCGCCGCCTCGACCAAGGCTTGGCGCAGGTTGCCGTGATGATAGCCTTTTTTAGACATCCCAAATATCAGGATTGCCGCAAATGGCAGGGTCGGGTTGGCCGATGAGGTTTGCGTCTTTGCCAGCATAATCAAAGGCATGCAGGATGGTTTGAATGGCGGCGATGCGCGCGCGTTTTTTGTCATCGGACCGGATCACCGTCCACGGCGCGGTTTTGGTGTGGCTGCGGGTCAAGGTTTCGGAAATGGCAGCGGAATAGTCATCCCATTTTTTCAGCCCCTCGATATCAATCCACGACAGTTTCCACTGTTTCAACGGGTCGTTTTCACGCGCGAGGAAGCGGCGGAGTTGTTCGGCCTGACCGACATTGAGCCAGAGTTTGACCAATACAATGCCTTCTTGCACCAACATCTCTTCAAAGCTGGGGAGTTGGGCAAAGAAATGTTCGCGCTGGTCGGGGGTACAAAAGCCGAAGACATGTTCGACGACGCCGCGATTGTACCAAGAGCGATCAAACAGCACCATTTCGCCCGCGGCAGGCAGCCAATCGACATAGCGCTGGAAATACCATTGCGTCGCCTCGCGGTCCGACGGTTTGGACAGGGCGACCACGGAGGCGACACGCGGGTTAAGGTTTTCGCGGGTGGCGCTAATGGTGCCGCCTTTGCCAGCGGCGTCGCGGCCCTCAAACACCACAACGACGCGTTTTCCGGTTTCTTTGATATCGGCCTGCATGCGGACGAGTTGACGCTGAAGGCTTTCCATTGCCGCGTCATAGTCTTTGCGCTTCATTTCGCGCGTGTAGGGGTAGGATTTCGACAGGATGTCGTCTTTATCGGCCTTTTCGAGCGTTTTACGGATGGCTTTGGGGGCATCCTCGGCCAAAAACTTGCTGATTGCGCCGTCGAAAGGCAGGTCCATTGCACGCTCCGTCAGGTTGGTTTTGCGCAGTATGGCGGGTTGTGGGGCGGGGTGCAATCAGCGGCTGGCAGCACGGTTGATGGCGGCGACGATATCATCGGGATTGGTGTGGTGCGGCATGTGGCCGATGCCGTTGAGCACGGTCAGATTTGCGTTGGGCAGCAGTTTTGACAGCGGGATCGCGTGGATTTGGATGGGCACGGTCGTGTCGGCGGTGCCGTGAATGATTTCAACCGGAAGAGTGAGTTTCGGGTAGTTTTCGGCCATCAGGGTGACATGCGGTTTGAGGTTGTTGACCTGGCGCCCGTTCACCCGCAAAGCATCGCGGCGCAAGGTAAGGGGCGCGCCGATATAGTCGGCGTAACCCGCGGGCGGGGATTGGGGGGCGAAAATATCGGCCAACGCGCTGTCAACGCGGGATTCGGGCGCGAAAGCGGTAATAAGGGGGACGATGGTCGCGCCGCCGAGGCGTGACGAGGTGACTTGATACCAAAGGCCAAGATCGCCCGGAAAGGGCATGGTGGCGCCGGATACAATGACCAAAGCGCGCGGGGTGGCGCGCAGCGCCCATGCCATTGCAACCGAACCGCCGTAGGAATGGCCCAGCACGATGGGGTTTTTCGCGCCGAGCTGTTGGGCGGCGGCGATCAGCGCGTCGGCTTGGGCCAGGGGGCTGAGGTCTGTGCCGGGGAGGCTGTCGGAATAACCCATGCCGGGGCGGTCAAAGCTGATCACGCGGTAGTTTGATTTGAGGCGGGAGGCGAGATTAAAGGTGAAATCGCGGGAGCTGCCCGATGCGCCGTGGATGAGGACAAGGTCGGGGCCCGCGCCTTGGACATCAACGTGGATGCGCGCGCCTTGGACCGTGACGAATTGGCCGGTGGGGGGGAAGGTTGCTTCGGCCATGCCCTCGCGCGTGGTGGCGCGCTGGTCCACGAGGGCAGCACAGCCGCCAAGGGCGAGGGTGGAGATGAGGAGGCTAGCTGCCAATTTGCGTGATATCATAAGGGGTTGATTGGTAAATCTCGTTGATCCAGTTACCATATAGAAGGTGCGCGTGACTTCTCCAGCGATTGACGGGTTGGATCGCGGGATTGTCATCGGGGTAGTAGTTTTGCGGCACGTTGATGGGGGTGCCTGCGGCGATGTCGCGGTCGTATTCCTGTTTCAGCGTGTCGGTGTCATATTCGAAATGGTTGAAGATATAGAGCGCGCGGTGGGCCGGATCTTCGACCAGACAGGGACCGGATTGATCGGAACCAAGGAGGGTACGCAGGCCTGTGGCGGCGTCAATTTCGGATTGGCGCATTTCGGTCCAGCGCGACACGGGGATCACGCAATCATCTGAAAACCCGCGCAAAAATGGCGAGGTGGGGGCGAGGTTGCGGTGGCGGAAACAGCCAAAGGCCTTGGCGGGCAGAATGTGTTTTTGCACGCCGTGGAAATGGTTGATCATCGCCATGCCACCCCAGCACACGCCAAAGGTGGAATGCACATTGGTTTGGGTCCAATCCATCACCTCGCGCAGTTCATCCCAATAGGTCACGTCCTGAAAGGGCATATGTTCAATCGGCGCGCCGGTGATGATGAGGCCGTCGAATTTCTCATCGCGGACGTCTTGGAACGGGCGGTAGAAGGTTTCCATATGTTCGGCGGCGGTGTTGCGGGTTTGGTGTTCGGACATGCGGATCAAGGAGAGGTTGATCTGCAAGGGCGTCGCCCCGATTAGCCGCGCAAACTGGTTTTCGGTTTGAATTTTTTTCGGCATCAGGTTGAGAAGCGCGATGTTCAGCGGGCGGATATCTTGGTGCTGCGCGCGGTCGGGCGAAATCACCATGACGCCTTCCTTTGACAAAACGTCAAAAGCGGGGAGGTCTTCTGGCAGGGTGATGGGCATGGGGGCCTCCTTAGGTGCGGTCGATTGCGGTGGCGATCAGGGCCGCAAAATCATCGGGGGTTTTGACCTGCGCCACCTCATCGGCTGTGACGGTGACGCCCCATTTGGCCATCGCGGCGTAGCGGGGTTGGCGGTGGTCGAGAAGGCGGGCGTAGCCGTAGCGCAGAAAGGCATCGGGGTTGACCTGTGCTTCGGTCAGGTTTTGCTCTGTCAAGTAGTCGCTCCAAACCCGCAACAGGAATTCCGGCTGATAATACATAGGCTTGGGCGCGCGGTCAAAGCGGCGGATCAGGGCATCGCGGTGGGCGTCCGACCCCTTGATCCAGACCAGCAGCAGGTTTTTGGACAGGGCCGTCAGGATCGGGTCATTCGGGTTTTCGGCATCGACCACTTCGCAAATTGAACCGCCGCTGTCGCAGACGAAATTGCTGTAGCCGTAAAGATCGGCCGCGCGTTTGATGAAGCGTTCGGTATCGAGCAAGGCGGATGTTTCAGCATCGCGGTGCTGGTCTTGGCGCGCGCAATAATCGGCAAAGGCCACGCCGCCCAGATCGGGGTTGCCGGGTTTGCCAAGATAGGTGGACAAGGGCGCAAGATTTTCAAACGTGATGTTCGACGCGATATAGACGCTGTCCGTCATCAGAAGTTCGCGCAAAAGCGGCACCTTCATCGCTTCGCGCTTGAAATTGTCGGCAATGAATTCGCCCATGTAGCGGGTACCGATGCGGTAATCGACGGAATAGTGAAACCAGCGGTCGTCATCACGCAGCATGTTCGAGAGGTAGGTTTTGCCAAGACCGGACATGCCGAACAAAAGAACCTTTTTGGCGGCATCTGCCTGCCAAGCGGTGGACGTGGGGTAGAGCATGAAACCTCCGGCGCTGGATTGCTGGAGAGTGATAGCGTGGGCGGCGGTGAAGTTCACGCGAAAAAGCGAAGGCGGCATTTTTCGCAGCTTGGCAAATCAAGATCGGGTGGATTATGTTCGCGCTATGATTGTGCCAGTTGTTTTGCTTATCGTATCGGTGATCGGGATGGCTGCGGCGGGGTCTGCGCCGGACGTGTTTGCATTGGCGGCATTAAGTGCTGTGGCTGCTTTGTTTTTGGTGCTGCAGGCGCTGTGGCGGCGGCGGCGCAAGGCTGCCGAGCAGTGGATCGTGGTAGACGGGTCTAACGTGATGTATTGGCAGGACAATACGCCCAAGATGGAGACGGTTTTGGCCGTGGTGGACCGATTGCGTGCGCTTGGCTATGCGCCCGGTGTGATGTTTGATGCGAATGCAGGGTATTTGCTGGGCGGGCGGTATATGCATGACGCGGCGATGGGCAAAAAACTGGGGTTGTCTGCGGAACGGGTGATGGTGGTGCCCAAGGGGGTGCCTGCGGATCCATTTATCCTTAACGCTGCGCGGGATTTGGGGGCGCGGATTGTGACCAATGACCGCTATCGCGACTGGGTAGGCGATTACCCCGAAGTCGTTGAAGCAGGGCATTTGGTGCAAGGCGGATACCGAGACGGGGTGTTGTGGCTGGATGTTGGCGCGTGATATGAAAAAGCCCCGCAGGATGTGCGGGGCTTTGAGGTTTTGTCGGACAGGTTTTAGAAGGTGTAAGCGACTTTGACGCCAACGCCGATGGCTTTGTTGCCCGAGAAGTTTGCACGGGTGTTTGCTGGAATTTGGGCGCCTGTATAGGGGGTGGCATTGCCCAGCTTGGTGTAATTGATGCCTGTCGTGATTTTCATATTGCCGGTCGTGTAGATGCCGGCAAGGGTAAGGCCCAGTTTGCCCGTGCTTGGGGCGAGCGGCGAGACAAGTCTGTCACCGGGTTTTTCATAGACAACGGACACCGCACCCGACCAAGCGTCGCTGAACTTGCGGCCAACGCCCAAGGTATAGGTGATGGAATCTTCAAGGTTCACAAGGCTTGCACCGGCTAAAACGCTTGGCTTTAGCTTGAAGGCGGACCATTGCACCCAACGGATTTGACCAAACACCAAGGTGTTCGCCGCAACACCTGTTTGGAAGTCAAGGTTTACAGATTGCGGTGTTTTGGACTTTGTATTTGGGCTGCCGCCTGGGGCGAAGTTTTCTGTGGTTTTAAAACTGTGGCTGATGGCCGAGTTATAAGTCAACGAAACCCGCAAGGCGATTTCGGGTTTTTCGTAAGCCACGCCTGCGACATAACCAAGGCCCCAATCACTGGCAAGCGCGACGGAATAGCCGTTAAGTGTGGGCGCAGCCACAGGTCCATAGGCCAAGCCGCGCAGATCAACGGTTGCTTTGGCTTGTTGTGCGCGCAAACCGCCAAAGGCGCTGAAGTTTTCGTTGAATTTGTAGCGCAGCAGGCCAGTGATGGCGGTCGAGCTGGCATCCGCCTTGGTGCCGCCCAAAAGCGTCGATGTCGGGCCGTAATTGACTTTTGCACCGAAAGGCTGGTCAATTATCAGGGCAAAGGATGTTTGCGCGTTGACGTCATATTTATAGGCCAGCCCGATTTGGCTGTAATCAACGGCGACATTGCCGGTTGGGTTTGACGCCAGATCTATCCCGCTGACGCTGGGCATGATGCGGCCAAAGGACAGTTCAACAAGGCGGCCCTTTTCAAACAGGATGCCGATGTTTTGCCCTGACCGATCAATGCCACCCGCATGGGCTGCGGTGGCAGATATTGCAACGGCCCCCAGCGCTGTTACTAATTTCTTCATGATGTTCCTCCCAGAACTTTGTCCCCTCGTGGTGCGGCAAAAGCGCACCTTATTGGATAGCGTTAGACAGGGGGGAGCACCCGGTCAATTCATGACGCCGCGTCACGATTTCAGGCGGCGCGGATGTTGCAACATTGTCCGCATTCAGGCGTGGTTTTGGGCCTGTTTGGCCGCCGAGCTGCTTGCCCTTAGGTTAATCATGATGCCGGTCAAGATAAGGCCGGCCCCTAAGATGAGGGACGGATCGAGGGCTTCGTTATAAAGGACCCAGCCTAGGGTGAAGGCCACGGGCAAGCGGATGAAATCTACGGGGACGACGACGCTGGCGGGGGCAAGCGACAGGGCGGTGGTCAGGCAGAAATGCGCAGTCAGCCCGCACAACCCGATGAGGACAAGCCAGGGCAGGGTTTGAGCGGTGGGCAAGGCGATGTCGCCATCATAGCCCGCCATGACAAGGCCCATAACCAATTGCATGCCCGTCAGCCAGAACATGATGGACACGATGGTTTCATAGCGGGTTAGCGCCTTGGTGGTGATGTTGGTCAGCGCAAAGCACAGGGCGGCAAGGGCGGCGGCGGCGATGCCTAGGTCGAGGACGGCAAAATCGGGTTGGGCAACAATCAGGGTGCCGGTAAAGCCGAAGGCGGCGGCGATTAGTTTCGGGCGGGTCAGCTTTTCGCCCAGAAAGACGGGCGCGAGCAGGATGAGCCAGATCGGTGAGGTGAATTCAAGCGCAAAGACCTGACCGAGGGGGATCATGGTTAGGGCATAGAACCACAGGTTCTGGCCGGAAAAATGCATCAGATTGCGCAAGACGTGGCGGTGGATGCGGTCGGTTTTCACCTCGGCCCGGCGACCGGTGGCCAGGATGGCGGCGACGACAATGACAAAGCCGATCAGCGAGCGCCATGTCATGATTTCAAAGGTGTCATGGGTGGTAGAGACTTCGCGCCCGGCCACGGCCATTGCGGAAAAGGCGGTGATCGATCCGATCATCCAAAAGGCAGCGGTGAGGGGGCGGTTTGTATCGGGCATCCAGCGTTCATGGCGCGGGATTTGGGAATTGTCCAGTGGCTGTATCGGGCCTGCGAGAGGCGCAGGCCCGACAGATGCGTTATTCGCTGCGGCGGCCACCGCGGCGGCCCCCACGGCCCCCAGCAGCACCGATCGAGGCGGAAGCCTCGGCAAAGCTCATCCCGCCTTCGACGGCTTCGATCACCTTGGCAAAGCGGATCCATTCGCCGCCGTTGGCATCATGGTTCATCAAGAAGTTGGCGGCGCGGATTGCTTCCATTTCCTGCAAGCGCACGGGGTTCATGATGGCCGATGTCATGCCCGCGCCGATGGCCATTGGCAGGAAGGCCCCGTTGATGCCGTGACGCTGAGGCAGACCAAACGAGATATTAGACGCGCCGCAGGTGGTGTTGACGCCCAGTTCTTCACGCAGACGGCGCACGAGGGTGAACACTTGCTGACCAGCCGAGCCCATTGCGCCCACTGGCATGACCAGCGGGTCAACCACGATGTCGCAGGCCGGGATACCGAAATCGGCGGCGCGTTCGACGATCTTTTTGGCCACGGCGAAACGCACGTCGGGGTCTTCGGAAATGCCCGTGTCATCGTTGGAGATTGCCACAACCGGCACGTTGTATTTTTTCACCAGCGGAAGCACCAGTTCCAAGCGGTCCTCTTCGCCCGTGACCGAGTTCAGGAGGGGGCGACCGATGGCGGCTTTCAGACCAGCCTCAAGCGCGCCGGGGACCGAGCTGTCGATGCAAAGGGGCGCATCGGTGATCGCTTGGATGCGGGTGATGAGTTCGTGCATAAGCGGCGGTTCGACGAAATTGTTGTCGGCGTAGCGCGGATCTTGGGCCATTTTATTGGTGAAAACGGCGCCGGAGTTCACGTCCAAAACGGTCGCACCACAGGCAACCTGTTCCAGCGCATCGCGCAGAACGGTGTCAAAATTGCCGGCCTCCAGCTCTGCCGCCAGCTTTTTACGACCCGTCGGGTTGATGCGTTCACCAATCACGCAGAAGGGTTCGTCAAAACCGATGATTACCGTTTTTGTTTGAGATTCGATGACAGTACGGGTCATAGTTCAACTACTTTCTTAAGAGTTAGAGGCAGGAGCGGCGGATTTTCCACCATTCTCGATCGCCCAAGTGGCGTTGGTTTTGATGCCGCCGAGCGGGAAGAAATGCACGGATTGGATGCCGAAATCGGGATGGCGGGCCTTGTGCGCGGCGAGGTCGTTGACAAATTCGGTCGGCTCATACGGCAGGAGCAGTTTGGTCACATCCATCGCGCGTTTTTGCAGCACTTTGAGAGAGGGGCCAACACCGCAAGCAATGGCGAATTTGATCAGGGTTTGCAGCTTGGCGGGGCCTGCAACACCGATATGGATGGGAAGGTTGATGCCTTCTGCCGCCAAACGGTCGGCCCATTTGATCACGGGACCGGCCTCAAAGCAAAACTGGGTGGCAAGGGCCATTTTGGCGTCAGAGCGTTCGGAAAACGCCTGTTTCCATTTCAAGGCTTCCATCACCAGACGATCGCCGCCATCGCGGTCAATATCGCGGTTGCCTTCGGGGTGGCCTGCGATGTGCAAACGGTCAAAGCCATCAAACAAGCCGCTTTCCAGCAACTGCATCGAGCTGTGGTAATCGCCATGCGGCGTGGCCACGCCGCCAGCAAGCAAGAGCGCCTGTTTGACATCGGCCTCGCCTTTATACTGGGCAATCCAATCTGCAAGCATGGCGCGGTCTTTGATGATGCGGGCCGGAAAATGCGGCATCACATCAAAGCCTTCGCCCTTAAGGCGCTTGGCGGTGGCGACCATGTCCTCAATCGGGGTGCCTTCGATATGGGCGACATAAACGCGGGTGTGCTGTGGCAGCAAATCGCGGAAGTTTTCGACCTTTTCGGCGGTGCGGGGCATCACCTCGATCGAATAATTCTGCAACAGCGCCTCAACCTGCGGGGAGGTGGTGCTGGGCGCGCTGGTTTCGCGCTTGAAATTAAATAGGGCCACGACATTCTCCCAAATTTTGTTGGTCACAGGTTTGTCCTTCAAAGGCGTTATGCCCAGCCGGAATTGTCGATCAATTGCTTGATGCGCGGCAGGTCATATTCGGCGTCAAGGCGCGCGGCCTCTGCGGCGGCGATATCGGCGGGTTCGCCGTCCATCGGGTAGGCCGCCGCTTTGCGCCATTCGGCGAGGTAGAGATCGGCATCTTTAGCGCCGATTTTCATCGCACAGCGATCAATCGCCTGTTCAAACCGTTCCGGCAGTTGCACCTTGGAGCCGGAACGCCCCTTGCCAACAATGACCTGCGCCGGAATATCCCGCCAATATACGATCGTTACGTCTGGCATGCTGCGATTCCCCTTAATGCTTGGTTTCTTTTAGCGCCTAGCCCTTGCGCGCAGTGACGTTTTTCGACGTCAAAAGCGCTGTCAGCGACCTGTTGTTGTGGTGCCTGTGACATAGCAGGGGACGGCCTGCGGTGCGATGGGGGGAAAGTGTCATTCTTCTCATGTTCATTATGAGCAGAGGTGGGTTTGAATGCGGGCTTGCGCGGGGGGGGCGGCGGAGGTAGCATTGGGGTAACCATGAATGGAGGGCGCACCATGACGCCCGAGCGTCCCCGGGAGGAGGACGCGATCCCTGAGTCTGATGCGGTCAATGATCCGCTGGCTTTGGTCGAACCGTTTGCCTCCCGCCCGTCCGGGTCTGGGCAGCTTTATGCTGCGTTGGATTTGGGCACAAACAGTTGCCGGATGCTGATTGCCCGACCGCGTGGCAGCCAGTTTCAGGTGGTGGACAGTTTTTCCAAGACTGTCCAGCTTGGCGCAGGGCTTGAAGCCAGCGGCAGGCTTTCGCGTGGGTCTATGACGCGGACCATTCAAGCGCTGCGGATTTGCCAGAAAAAGCTGGAAAAACACCGGGTCAAGCGGATGCGGTTGGTCGCGACCGAGGCGTGCCGACAGGCGAAGAACGCGCGCGATTTCATCCGGCAGGTGCGGCGCGAAACGGGGTTGCAGCTGGAGATCATCAGCACCGAAGAAGAGGCGCGGCTGGCGGTGATTTCCTGCGCGCCGTTGGTCAGTGACAAATCGGATCAGTTGCTGGTGGTGGATATTGGCGGCGGATCGACGGAATTGGTGTGGATCGACATGACAGGGGTAGAGCCTGCCGACCGTCCGCGCGCGATTATGCGGCTGCATGCGGGGTTCAAACCCGTGGGCCTGGGCCAAGCGCGGGTGGTGGACTGGATTTCGGTGCCGCTGGGGGTGGCGACGTTGAAAGACCAGTTTGCGGATGTCGAGGATGACGCCGCGCGCTTTGCCCTGATGAGCTGGTTTTTTGAGGAAAACCTGTCGACCTTTTCGCCCTATAATAATGTGAACGCGCGCGAGGGATTTCAGATTATTGGCACCAGTGGCACGGTCACTACGGTGGCTGCGTCGTTTTTGGGGCTGAAACGCTATGACCGCGCCAAGGTGGACGGGTTGCGCATGTCGTCGGATCAGATAGATACGGTTATCCGCGAATATCTGGCCTTGGGACCAGAAGGGCGGCGGACGGACCCGCGGATCGGGCGTGACAGGCACAGTCTTATCATGTCGGGCGCGGCGATTTTGCAGGCGTTGATGCGGGTTTGGCCAACGGACCGCTTGTCAGTGGCCGATCGGGGCCTGCGCGAAGGATTGCTTTATGCCCAGATGAGCGCGGATGGCGTGCTGACGGATGGGCCATATGAATAACGGTGTGGAAAAATGACCGAGAAAAAGACATCAGGCCGGGGCCAGCGCGAATTGCGCGTTCGGGTGAAATCGGCCAAGGGGCGGAAGTTGAGTTCGACCTTGTGGTTGGAGCGGCAGTTGAACGACCCTTATGTGATCCGGGCCAAGAAAGAGGGCTTTCGCGGGCGTGCGGCCTATAAGATTGCCGAGTTGGATGAGAAATACGGGTTTTTGGTGCCTGGAGCGCGGGTTGTCGACCTTGGCTGTGCGCCCGGTGGTTGGTGTCAGATTGCTGTTGAGCGGGTGAATGCGTTGGGGCAAAATCCCAAAAAGCCGGTTGGCACGGTGCTGGGCGTGGATTTGCAAGCGATTGAGCCGATTTCGGGCGCGCAGATCCATCAGCTGGATTTCCTGTCGGAAGAGGCGGATGCCCTGGTCAAGGGCTGGTTGGGCGGAAATGCCGATGTGGTAATGTCGGATATGGCGGCGGCGTCATCGGGGCATAAGGGCACGGACCACTTGCGGATCATCGCGCTGGTCGAGGCGGCGTTGGAATTTGCCTTTGACGTGTTGGATGAAGGCGGGACGTTCGTGGCCAAGGTTTTGGCTGGCGGGGCCGAGCTGGACATGCTGAACGAGTTGAAGAAGAATTTTAAGAAGGTGGCGAATGTGAAACCCAACGCCAGCCGCGCCGACAGTTCCGAGAAATTTGTCGTGGCGATGGGATTTCGGGGACGCGAGGCGCGTTTGGCCGAAAAGCGTGCGCTGAGAGATGATGAGTGAGTTTAGCGCCAGACTGAAATGACAAAAGGCACCCTAGGGTGCCTTTTTTAATGCCGTATCAGTGGTTTATCAGCCACGCCAGGTGCGGACAGGGCCGCAATCCATATGAACAAAGTTGGAACGGCTGTAGCTGCCCACGCCACCCGAAGCACAGGCGGACGCTGCTTTGGACATCTGGCCAATGGACCGCGATTTCAACCGCAGATCAGCGGCTTGACCGCGCATATGCAGCGAATTTTTGGCCACGCCGCGCGATTTGCCGCGCAACATGGCGTTGGTTTGTGGGCTGCGATAGCCCGACAGCATCATGTAAGGTTCCGACACATCCATAAGACGGTGCGACGCTGCCATGATATCCACGGTCCGCGCATCGATGTTGGTTGACGTACCCGTCCGCCAGTCGCGCATGAAATGGTTGATCTCTTTCAGGGCGTCTTTGATATAATCGCCATCAACCCAATAAATCGTGTCAATGCTTTCGCCAGTACGGCCCGAGTACATGCGGATGCGGCGAATGTCGCCTGCGCCACGAAGAAACCCAAACGCGTTGCTATACGTTGGTGTTGCAATCAAAGCCGTTGCTGCAAATGCACCAAGGAGCCCACGTCGCGAGATCGTCATTGTCGTATCGGTCATTATAAGCGCCTGTCCCGTCGCTGGTATTCTACCACCTTGTGGCGGTCTTTACTGCTACTTTCCCCAAGTGCCCTTGTCTTATGGCACAGGACGAATCGCAACCCAAGTGAAGATTTGCCGCAGGTGACAGGATCAACCTCAATAGGCAAAAATTTGCTTAAAAGGGATCGAGGTCGTTAAAACTGTGGCAAAATAATGCCATGTGGCGGGAATGCGACAGTTTTTCCCCTTGCTACGGGGATGTGAGTGGACAGCCACATCATATTGGTGACTCTGGATGGAATTACGCTGCTGCTTGGGGTTAACATGTTCAAATCATTCCCGCGAAAGCCTTTTTCAGGCAATCGTTTTTGTTTTCAAACCGGGCCATTGGTGTTGTCCGCCGTTCTGTGCGGGGCTGCGATGTCGCCCGCGTTGGCAGAAACCAAGATCTCTTTTTCGATATCGAAAGAGGTAAGCGCCTTTGGTCAGTCGATTGCTGCTGCGGCATCTGACGACGAAGCGATGGCAGGATTTTACCGCGACACCGGCTATGCGCCGATCTGGACGGGCGAGGGACAAGAGGCCCGACGCTCGGCGCTTTTGTCGGCGCTTGCGGGGGCGCGGTCGCATGGTTTGCCAACAAATCGCTATGATCCGACCGCGTTGATTGCGGCGTCAAAAGCGGCGCGAACCGAAGGCGACCGTGGGCGGCTGGATGTGATGATGACCCGCGCGCTGCTGGATTATGCGCATGATGTGCAAACCGGCGCGTTGACCCCGGGCAAGGTTATTCCGCTGATCAAACGCGAGGTGCCGTTGCGCGACCGCCGCGCGAATCTTGATGCCTTTGTGGGGGGGGAGCCGATAGCGTTTTTAAAGACCTTGCCACCCCGCACCCATGCCTATGCCCAGATGATGCGTGCAAAGTTTGAGCTGGAACAGGATGTCGCGGCAGGGGGATGGGGGCCAAAGATTGCGGCGACATCGTTAAAGCCGGGGGCAACGGGGCCAGCGCTTATTCAACTGCGCGACCGTTTAGTGGCGCTGCGTTATTTGCCGCGCTCGGTCACGGCCAGCTATGACGGCACCATCCAAAAGGCGGTTCAGGCGTTTCAGACCGATATGGGGCTGGAAGCGGACGGCGTTGCGGGGGCCAGTACAATCGAGCAGCTGAATATCGGGCCGCAAAAGCGGTTGGAAGCGGTTGTCGTGGCGATGGAACGCGAACGCTGGATGAATATAGAACGCGGGCCGCGCCATATCTGGGTGAACCTGACTGATTTCACGGCCAAGATCGTGGACCATGGCCGTGTCACCTTTAGCACGCGGTCGGTGATTGGCGCCTTGGGTGCCGACCGTCAGACGCCCGAGTTTTCGGACGAAATGGAGTATATGGCGATTAACCCGACGTGGAACATTCCCCGGTCGATCACCACCAAAGAATATTTGCCCATGATGCAGCGCAATCCGAATGCCGCAGGGCATTTGAAGATTATCGACAGCCGGGGCCGGGTTGTGCCGCGCAGTGCGATCAATTTTGCCGCCTACACCGCGCGCACCTTTCCCTTTGCGATGAAGCAGCCGCCATCAGATGCCAACGCCTTGGGGTTGGTAAAGTTTATGTTCCCCAATCCCTACAATATCTATTTGCACGACACCCCGTCCAAATCACTATTCGCGCGTGAGGTTCGGGCGTTCAGCCACGGCTGTATCCGTCTTGGCGACCCCTTTGACTTTGCCTATGCGCTGCTGGCGGCGCAATCGGATGACCCGGTGGGGCTGTTTACATCGCACCTGAACACGGGGCGTGAGACGAATGTAAAACTGGATGTGCCGCTGCCTGTGCATCTGGTGTATTTCACGGCATATCCTGCCGCCACAGGGCGGATCGAGTATCGCCGTGATATATACGACCGTGACGCTGCGATTTTCCGCGCGTTGACCGAGGCTGGGGTGGTGCTGGCGCAGGATCAAGGCTAAATCCTTACAGAACGGGGGCGGTTTGCCCAAGTAAGGAGGCCGGATCATGGGCTATACAATCGCAGAGATATCAGTTGCTCTTGGCGCGCAGGCGGCAGGGGATTTGACTGTGGTGATTGAAGCCGCGTCCGAGCCCGCATCGGCGGGGCCGGCGGATTTGGCGCTGGCGATGGACCCGAAATATGCGGATGGAATTGCCCAAGGGGCGGCGGTCGCAGCACTTTTGTGGCAAGGGGCGGATTGGCAGGCGCTGGGATTGAAAGCGGCAATCTTTGCCCCGCGCGGACGGTTGGCGATGGCGGGGCTGTCGAGGATTCTTGACGCGGGGCCGGTGATTGCGGCTGGTGTGCATGCGATGGCGGTGGTCGACGCGTCGGCGGTGATTGGGGCGGGGGCCGCGGTGGCACCCTTTGTGGTGATTGGTGCAGGTGTGGTGATAGGCCCGAATGCGCGGATTGCGAGCCATGTTTCCATCGCTGAGGGCGCGCGGATTGGGGCGGATGCGTTGATCTGCCAAGGGGCGCGGATTGGGGCGCGCGTGGTGATTGGCGACAGGTTCATCTGCCAACCCGGTGCTGTCATCGGCGCGGATGGGTTTTCCTTTGTGACGCCTGAAAAATCGGGGGTCGAGGAGATCCGCGAAACGCTGGGTCAAAGGGATGGGTTTGCCGCGCAAAGCTGGACCAGAATACATTCACTAGGCGCTGTAACCATCGGGAATGATGTAGAAATTGGTGCGAATGCTTGTATTGATCGGGGCACCATTCGGGATACATCTATCGGCGATGGGACCAAGTTGGATAACCTTGTGCATATCGGGCATAATGTGCAGATCGGCAATGATTGCTTGCTGTGCGGACAGGTCGGGATTGCAGGATCCAGCCGGATTGGCAACCGTGTGGTTTTGGCGGGGCAATGCGGGGTGAATGACAATATTTTCGTGGGCGACGATGTGATCGCAGGCGGCGGCACCAAGATTTTCACCAATGCTCCGGCGGGTCGGGTTTTGCTCGGCTATCCTGCGGTGAAGATGGAGACGCATCTGGAAATGCAAAAATCCTTGCGCAGATTGCCGCGGATGATGAAAAATCTGTCACAAACCCCAGATAAAGGATGATCATGCGGTTGGACGAAAAGGTGGGTCATGACGACATCGGTTGAGGATAAAGTGCTCGCGATTTTGGCCGAGCAGGCGGGGCTGGATGTGGCCGATGTGACATTGGACAGCACGCTGGACAGCCTTGGGGTGGATAGCCTTGGGGTGGTTGAGGCGATTTTCGCGATTGAAGAGACGTTTGATATATCGGTCCCGTTCAACGCCAATGCGCCGCAAGAGGGCGGGTTTGATTTGACATCTGTGGGCAGCATTGCGGCAGCGGTGCAGGGGCTGATTGACAGCCAAGCTGCATGAAGCGGGTTGTTATCACGGGCGCTGGCACGGTCAATGCGCTGGCGCAGGATGTGGCGGGGACGTTGGCCGCGTTTCAAGAGGGGCGCTGTGGGATCACGGCGTTGGATATTCCCGATATTGACCGCCTGTCGATCAAAATTGGAGGGCAAGTTCATGGCTGGGACCCCGAGGCGCATTTCAACCGCCAGCAGATTGTTTTGTTTGATAAATTTACCCAGTTTACGCTTGTTGCCGCGCGGCAGGCGATTGCGCAATCGGGGCTGAATTTTGACGGGCGTTTGGGCAATGAGGCAGGCGTCGTGCTGGGCACGGCGGGCGGCGGCGTGAACACCTGGGATGAGAATTACCGTGCGGTTTATGCGGACGGCAAGAACCGCGTGCATCCGTTTGTGGTGCCAAAGCTGATGAACAATGCGGCCGCTAGCCATGTGTCGATGGAGTTTAACCTGCGGGGGCCAAGCTTTACGGTGGCCACGGCTTGCGCCAGTTCCAACCATGCGATGGGGCAAGCCTTTCACATGATCCGGTCAGGGATGAGCCGCGCAATGGTGACGGGCGGGTCGGAATCGATGCTGTGTTTTGGCGGGATCAAAGCTTGGGAAGGCCTGCGCGTGATGTCCAGGGATGCGTGCCGTCCGTTTAGCCTGACCCGCAACGGCATGGTGCAGGGTGAAGGGGCTGCGGTGTTTGTGTTTGAGGAGTTGGAGCATGCCCGCAAACGCAAAGCCGAGATTTTGGCGGAAGTTGTGGGTTTTGCCATGACGTCGGATGCCGCCGATATTGTGATGCCATCACGGCAAGGGGCGGCGCGGGCGATTGCGGGGGCGTTGAAAGATGCGCGTTTGAACGTATCTGACGTGGGTTATATCAACGCGCATGGCACGGGCACGGCGGCGAATGACAAGACCGAATGCGCGGCGGTGGCCGATGTGTTTGGGCCGCAAGCCGATCATGTGATGATATCGTCGACAAAGGCGATGCACGGGCATTTGATTGGCGGGACGGGCGCGGTGGAGTTGCTGGCCTGCATCATGGCGCTGCGTGACGGGATCATCGCGCCGACCATTGGCTATCAAGAGCCGGACCCCGAATGTGCGCTGGATGTGGTGCCAAATGTCGCACGTGAGGCGCGGGTCGAGGCGGCGATTTCCAACGCTTTTGCCTTTGGCGGGTTGAACGCGGTGTTGGCGCTGCGGCGGATGTAAGGCGGCGGGCGTGATATGGGGCCGGGGGCGTTGCCCCCTTGACCTTGGGGCCAATTCCCCTCAGGCTATTTGGGTCAAAGAGAATTTGGTAGATATGAAAACGCCGCGCTGGGGTAAAGCGCGGCGTTTTGGGTTTTGGAGCCTTGGCATAAAGTGTTTCGTCTCGAACTTGAAACACAGCGTATCGCATAACGCGTTGAAATTTTGATTTCAGGCAGCGGTCTGCAATTCAGGTTTAAGGCAAATCGCTTTAGTTGCCGTTGGCTGCGTTTACAGCGTCATAGCCGGCCGTGAAGCCCTTGAGTGACAAGGTCAATTCGACCCTTTTTTCGGGGGCAATCAGTGGCACGATCGAGAGCTTTGCCTCATTTCCTTTTTTGAAACCGTCAAGTTCGGCCTGGGTAAAGCCGACGCGGGCAACGCAGCCCATTGGTTCGCACCACGAAAAGGGGTATTTGCGGGCTTTGCTACCATCAACGGTCATTGTAAGTTCTGCCGTCAGCAGGGTTTCAAGAGGGACAATGATCGTGGCGCCGGTAACGGCTTGGCCGCCAGCTGGCAAGCCGAACAATGAGATCGTGGCCACTGGGTTTTCATCACCGTCTTTCAGCAGTTGAAAAAGCTCGCAAGGGTCTGCGCCATCTTCGGTTCTGAAGCAGCGTTGTTCCCATTTGTCAAAGGAGGCTGCGGTATATAATGAGCCGACACCATCGGCGGCGGCTGCTTCGGTTCCCATTGATAGAGCGTTTGGTACGGGGGAGTCTGGCGCGGGGGCATCTGCAGCGGGGGCGTCTGTGGCCGCATCTGCCGCCGGTGCCGTGGTTGTATCTTGTGCAAAAGCCGTTGTGCCAAGCAAAAGGCAGAGGGTGGTTGCGAGAAGCTGTGCGGATTTGGTCACGGGCATTTGGTTCGGTCCTTCGTTGTTTGGGCGGGATTTAACATGATCGGCGCGGGAAGTCAGGTCCCAAAAGCACAGTTCCGCTGGACGGAGAGGCGGATTGTCGCGCATGGCCGACAAGATTGAAACAGGGACCAAAAACCGCAATCGGTGGAAAAAGGAGATATGATGTGTCATTGAAAAGAGTTGGGTCTTTTACAAAGGTAAGGGCCGGCGAACCGGCCCTATTTTTGAATTTTTTTGCTCCCTGTCGGACTGGCCGACGTTATGAAAATGGACGCTAAGGCCTAAATCCTTGGGCGTCAACAGGAAATCGTATGCGCAACGGGGCGCGCGTTAGATAAAAAATCCTTTCTTTTCAATGGGGCGGCTGGATTTGAGTGAGGTAGGGTGAAAAATCGGGCTGAGGCGGGGCGAATAGCAAGAACGACTCTGGCACTGAACGGGTAACCTTGTATTTTATCTAGTATGAGCACCGGTTGCAGGGCTTGCAATTATAGGTTGAAAAGGGCGTTTCGGTATGGGTGAAGATCGTATTTTTGTAGGCGGCGGTGGCGAAGGGTACAGCGCGCCGCAAGATTTGTTGCTGGGTTATGGCAACCGGCACGGGTTGATTGCGGGGGCGACGGGGACGGGCAAAACCGTAACCTTGCAGATTTTGGCCGAAGGGTTTTCGGCGGCAGGCGTGCCGGTGTTCATGTCGGACGTCAAAGGCGATTTGTCGGGCATCGCCTTGCCGGGATCTGAAAGCCACAAGCTGCATGCGGCGTTTATGAAGCGGTCGGCGACCATTGGGATGGATTTGAAATACGGGTCTTATCCGGTGACCTTTTGGGATCTTTATGGCAAGCAAGGCCACCCTGTGCGCACGACCGTGGCCGAGATGGGGCCTTTGTTGTTGTCACGCCTGTTAGAGCTGACGGAGCCGCAAGAAGGCGTGATGAACGTGGCGTTCCGCATTGCCGATGACGAAGGCCTGCCGATGTATGATCTGAAAGATCTGCGCGCGATGCTGACGTTTATTGCCGAGAATGCGACGACGATCAGCACGACTTATGGGTTGGTATCGGGCAGTTCGATCGGGGCCATTCAGCGCCGTTTGCTGGTGCTGGAAAATCAAGGCGGTGAGAACCTGTTTGGCGAGCCTGCGTTGGAATTGGCCGATATGATGCGGGTGGACCCTGACGGGCGCGGGCGGATCAATATTTTGGCGGCCGATCAGTTGATGGGCGCGCCGCGGCTTTATTCGACGTTCTTGTTGTGGCTGTTGTCAGAGTTGTTTGAGGAGTTGCCGGAAGTGGGCAACCCAGACAAGCCCAAGCTGGTGTTTTTCTTTGACGAGGCGCATTTGCTGTTTGATGGCGCACCCAAAGCGTTGGTGGATAAGGTGGAGCAGGTTGTGCGCCTGATCCGGTCCAAAGGTGTGGGGATTTATTTCATCACGCAAAAGCCTGCCGACGTGCCGGATGATGTTTTGGCGCAGTTGGGCAACCGCGTGCAGCATGCGCTGCGGGTGTTCACGCCGCGCGACCAAAAGGATTTGCGGCTGGCCGCCCAGACCTACCGTGAAAACCCGCGTTTTTCGACCGAAGACGCGATCAAAGAAGTGGGCACGGGTGAGGCTGTGACCTCATTTTTGGAAGATAAGGGGATCCCGGGGGTAGTGGAGCGGACCTTGGTGCGCCCGCCAAGCAGCCAGTTGGGGCCGATTGATATCGGCACGCGGGCGATGTTAATGGCGGGATCGCCGTTTGCGGGCAAGTACGAGACGCTGCTGGACCGCGATTCGGCCTTTGAGCGTTTGGCCGTGCGGGCCGAAGCAGCGGCGAAAGAGGCGGCAGACGCAGAGGCCGCCGAAGCCAAAGCCAAGCTGGACGCCAAAGAGTTCCAGATCGACGCGCGCGAGTTCAATTCGGCGCGGCGCTATGACGGGGGCAAGGCGGCACCACGGCCTGCGGCGCGCAAAAGCGGCGGGGGGGATTCTGTGGGCGAGGCCTTTGCCAAGTCATTTGCGCGGCAATTGGGCAGCAAGAGCGGGCAGGCGATTATTCGCGGGGTTTTGGGATCGTTGTTCAAAAGCCGGTGAACCGTTGTTTCGGGCCCGCCCTATCGGGCCGAGTCCGAAATCACTCCCATTCAATCGTGCCGGGGGGTTTTGATGTGATGTCGTAAGTTACGCGGTTAATCCCTTGAACTTCATTGATAATCCGCGTTGCGGTTTCACCAAGGAAGTCATGGGTGAAGGGGTAATAATCGGCGGTCATGCCGTCAACGGAAGTGACCGCACGCAAGGCGCAGGCGAAATCATAGGTGCGCCCATCGCCCATCACGCCGACGGTACGGACGGGCAGAATGGCGACGAAGGCTTGCCAAATCTCATCATACAGCCCGTGTTTGCGGATTTGGTCGATATAAACGGCATCGGCCTTTTTCAGGATTTCCAGCTTTTCGCGGGTAATCTCGCCGGGGCAACGGATCGCCAGACCGGGGCCGGGAAAGGGGTGGCGACCGATAAAGCTGGCGGGCAGGCCCAATTCGCGGCCCAAAACGCGGACCTCATCCTTGAACAATTCGCGCAGGGGTTCGACCAGTTTCAACCCCATCTTTTCGGGCAAGCCGCCGACATTGTGGTGGGATTTGATCGTGACGGACGGGCCGCCGGAGAAGGAGACGGATTCGATCACATCGGGGTAAAGCGTGCCTTGGGCCAGAAATTCCGCGCCCTCAATGCCGTTGGCGTATTTCTGGAATACGTCGATGAACAGACCGCCGATGATTTTGCGCTTGGTTTCGGGGTCGGACACGCCTTCGAGCTTGCCCAAGAACAGCTCGGATTCGTCGGCGTGGATCAGGTTCAGGTTATAATTGTCGCGGAACATGGCGACGACTTCGGCAGCCTCGTTCTGACGCAAGAGCCCGTGATCGACGAAAACGCAGGTGAGCTGATCGCCGATTGCCTCGTGCAGCAGCATCGCGGTGACGGAGCTGTCAACGCCGCCCGAAAGGCCGCAGATGACGCGCTTGTCGCCGACTTGGGCGCGGATAGCGGCGATGGCCTGGTCGCGGTAGGCCTCCATCGTCCAGTCGCCGGTAAAGCCTGCGAGGCGGACAAAGTTTTCATAGAGCTTTGCGCCGTTCGGGGTGTGGTGCACCTCGGGGTGAAACTGCACGGCGTAGAAATTGCGCGACACATCGGCGGTGATGGCGAAGGGGGCGTTGGGCGAGGTGCCGTAGACCGCAAAACCGGGGGCAAGGCGCGACACATGATCGCCGTGCGACATCCAGACCTGTTCGCGGTCGGTTTCGAACCAGCCGTTTAGGATGGAGAGTTTTTCGGCTGTGGGCGTCACAAAGGCGCGGCCAAATTCGGCGGTGCCGTGGCCGCGTTCTACATGACCGCCCAAGCAATGCATCATGACCTGTTGGCCGTAGCAGATGCCAAGGACCGGGACGCCGAGGGTGAACACGGTGGTTGGTGGCATTGGCGCGCCATCGGCAAAAACCGAGGCAGGCCCACCCGACAGGATCACAGCTTTTGGCGCGAAATCGGCCAAGAAAGCATCGGTCACCTTATTGAAGGGGTGGATTTCGCAATAGACGTTCAGTTCGCGCAGGCGGCGCGCGATAAGCTGCGTGACCTGAGAGCCGAAGTCGATGATGAGGAGGCGTTCATGATGTGTCATGTGCGGGGAATAAGCAAGGATCGGTCGATAAGCAAGGGGGTTTGGTGGGGTCTTTGTGCGCCAGTGCGGGGCTTTTGGGCCAATGGCGGTGTGAGTATTTTTGCAAAGATGAAAACGCGGTTGGCGCGCGACGCTTGGGTGCGGGTGATGAATGTCGGTTTTGAGTGGGATGTGACGGAAATGGGGAGTGGAGGTAGGGCGTTTGGCGGCATAAGAGGCGGCAAATGGGCCGCGGTGTTGCGGGCAAGCATGGAGATGTTGCGATGAATGAAGTTGCAGGGCGCAGAGCGCGGGGCGGTGGCGGGTCGGCGCGGCGGGCAGAGCGGACGGCTGTTAGCTTTGACGTAGCGAAGTACATTCAGCGCAACATTCCGAATTTCGAGATTTTGAACGAGGAAGCGCTGCAAATCATCGAGTACAATGCGGAAACCGTGTTGGAAGAGATTGGCGTGAATTTCGTCGACAATCCGGCGGCGTTGGACCGTTGGCGCGCGGCGGGGGCCGATGTGCGGGGCGAGCGGGTGCATATTCCGCGCGGATTGGCGCGCAAGCTGTGTTCCACCGCGCCCAGCATGTTTACCCAGCATGCCCGCAATTCGGACCGCAATGTCGAGATTGGCGGGCGCAATCTGGTATTGGCGCCGGTTTATGGCCCTCCCTTTGTGCGCGACCGTGAAGGCGGGCGGCGTTATGCCACGATGGTGGATTTCGAGAAATTCGTGAAGCTGGGCTATATGTCGAAATGGTTGCACCATTCGGGCGGCACGGTCTGCGAGCCGACCGATATTCCGGTGAACAAGCGGCATTTGGACATGTTGCGCGCGCATATGGTGTTGTCGGACAAGCCCTATATGGGGTCGGTGACGGAGCCGGAGCGTGCGGCAGATTCGGTCGAGATGTCGAAGCTGTTGTTCGGGGCCGATTTTGTCGATCAAAACGTGGTGATGACCAGCCTGATCAACATCAACAGCCCGCTGACGTTCGATTCGACCATGATGGGCGCGTTGGAAGTTTATGCGCAGGCAGGGCAGGCGGCGATTATTTCGCCCTTTATCGTAGGCGGCGCGATGGCACCTGTGACGGTGGCAGGCACCTTGACACAAGTTTTGGCCGAGGTTTTGGCCGGTGTTGCCTATAGCCAGCTGGTGCGCGCCGGTGCGCCGGTAATTTTTGGGGCGTTTGTGACCTCGATCGACATGAACTCGGGGGCGCCGACGTTCGGGACGCCGGAGGCTGCGCATATCACCTATGGTGCGGGGCAATTGGCGCGGCGGTTGAACCTGCCGTATCGGTCGGGTGGGTCGTTCTGCGGCTCAAAACTGCCGGATGCGCAGGCGGCCTATGAAACCGCGAACAGCCTGAATATGGCGCTGCTGTCTGGCGTGAACTTTATGCTGCATTCTTGTGGTTGGTTGGAAGGTGGCCTTGTGTCGTCTTTCGAGAAGTTCGTGATGGATGCGGACCAGTTGGGCACGCTGCATCACTTGGCGCAAGGTGTGATGATGGACGACAACGGGCAGGCGATGGATGCGCTGCGCGAGGTTGGACCAGGCGGGCATTTCCTGGGCTGCGAGCATACGCAAAAGAACTTTAAATCGGCGTTCTGGCGGTCGGAACTGTTTGATTATAAACCGTTTGAGACGTGGTACGAGGAAGGTGCACGCGACACCGAAACGCTGGCGGCCAACCGTGTGGCCAAGATGATTGGCGATTATCAGGCACCTGCGCTGGATGAAGGTATCCGTGATGCGATTGATGACTATGTCGCGCGGAAAAAGGCGTCTATGCCGGATGCGTTTATCTAAGCCTGTTATGAGTGACATAGAAAAAGGCCCTTCCCGTGCGGAGGGGCCTTTTTGCGTTTTGGAGCGGCTGCGACCTGTTCAGGCGCTGGTCGGGCCACGCAGGAGGCGCGCCTCGGCCAGCATCCGATAAGCAGGTCGACATGGCGGTTCAGCGAATAGCCCGCGTCGCCTGCGCGGCGGATTTCTTCGGTGCGTTCTTCGGCATCGAACAGTTTTTTCAACGCGGATTCGGGGCTGGGGGGCGTTGCTGTGTCGATCAGGCGGCGCAAATCGCGGTCACGGCGATAGTCGGTCAGGCCGTGGCGGGCCGCACGGATCAGCAGGCGTGGGCGGCGAAGATTGGCGAGTAGGGTGCTGATATCTGACATTTTGTTCTCCGATAAATGACTGACGGGATGTTGCATTGATACAACCTAGCGTTGCGTCACTTTCGGATTCAGCGCGCGCTGCTTTCGTATTTGTTTATGATTTGGAAACAATTATCGGTGAAAGCGAAGATATTAACGGACATGTAACCAATGCTATCCAGAGTTGAAAATGTCCAAGTTTGGACCAAAAGCTCGGTAGGGGCGGCACAGGACATCGATATGCGATCAAACCTGAGTTCGGATTTCTCGCTGCCTGCATGGCTGCCGGATGCGGTACGCCTGTATCTTGATCATACGGAACAAGGGGTTTCCTTGCGGCAATTGGCAAAGCGTGAAGGCTGCCATGCGTCAACCGTTATGCGTCAGGTGCGCCGCTATGAAAGCCGCCGCGATGATCCTTTGGTGGATGAGGCGCTGTCAGCGCTTGGGCGGGTGCAGGAAACGATGCCATGCAACCCAAGCCGGAAGGATGCCCAGACCATGACCGCCCCAGTAAGATCTGTGAATGTCGCGATTGATGAGGCCACTTTGATGCGCGAAGGGCGCAGGGTTTTGCGGCGTTTGGCCGAGGCGGATACGGTGCTGGCGATTGCCCCTGATATGGAAAAGGCCGCCGTGCTGCGCAGTTTTGCCGATGGGCGGACCTTGCGCTTGGCGGTGATTGATCGAACCGTCGCGCAGGCATTCGCGTTGCAAGACTGGATTAACTGCCCAAAACCGGGGCGGGTTTCGACTTATGTGATCACCGGCGCAGGGCGGGCGGCGCTGAAACGGATGGGCGGGGACGAGGTGGCGGGGCTGGCAGAGGCACCAGCGGGCTTTGCGGGCGCCGAGCGGGCATGGGCCGAGGGCGACGAGGCCGAGGAGCGCCGTGTGCGTTATAACGCGACTGAAAGCCCTGTGCAGGTGTTGGCACGGCGGCGCGACCGTGATGGCAAGCCGTTTTTGTCGACCGAATTGGTGGCGGCGGCGGAGCAATTGCGGATGGATTTTGAACTGGCGCAGATGGGCCCGCGCGTGACCCAGAATTGGGAGCGGTTCTTGACGGGCAGTGACCGCAGTTTTGGGTCCGGCGATGCAAAGGGCGGCGCGCTCGATGCGCGCGACCGGGTGTCGCTGGCGTTGCGAGATTTGGGGCCGGGCTTGGGCGACATGGTGCTGCGCTGCTGTTGTTTTCTGGAGGGGCTGGAGGTTGCCGAAAAGCGGATGGGCTGGTCGGCGCGCTCGGGCAAGATTGTGCTGCGCATCGCCCTGCAACGCCTGCGCCTGCATTATGAAGCGGCTTACGGCAAGCATGGGCCGCTGATTGGTTAGGTTTTACGGGCTTGGGCCATTTTCGTCAGTTTTCTGATCTTTAGAGAACATTAACCAATGTTGGATAGCGATAAGGGGCGGCGATGAACCAAGTCAGGGGTAATCGCGGCGGCAGAGGGATCATATATCCTCACTGTTGAAAAATTGTTTTAAATGTTCTTGTTTTATTCTGTAACTTGTGAGAACAAGGCGAGAACAAATACCGTGATTGCCGCGCGTCTGCGGCTGTGAAATAAAGAGGCAGTGATATGGCGACGGCAAACCTTTTGGATCTGAACGGGAAACGCGAGATGGATAAGGCAAAGGCGCTGGAAAGCGCATTGGCACAGATTGAACGGCAATTCGGCAAAGGCTCGATCATGAAGCTGGGGTCCGAAAACGCCGTTATGGATGTGGAGGCGACATCGACGGGGTCGCTTGGCCTTGACATTGCGCTGGGAATCGGCGGCTTGCCGCAAGGCCGGATTATCGAGATTTACGGGCCGGAAAGTTCGGGCAAGACTACGTTGACGCTGCATGTGGTGGCCGAAATGCAGAAAAAAGGCGGGGTTTGCGCCTTTGTGGATGCCGAACACGCACTGGACCCGCAATATGCCAAAAAGCTGGGCGTGAATTTGGATGAGCTGTTGATTAGCCAGCCTGATACCGGCGAGCAGGCGTTGGAGATTGTCGACACGCTGGTCCGGTCTGGCGCTGTCAGCATTATCGTGGTCGATTCGGTTGCGGCTTTGGTGCCAAAGTCTGAAATCGAAGGCGATATGGGCGATATGCAGATGGGCAGCCAGGCCCGTTTGATGAGCCAGGCGATGCGCAAATTGACCGCGTCCATCGGGCGCAGCAACTGCATGGTGGTGTTCATCAACCAGATCCGCATGAAAATCGGCGTGATGTTCGGCAGCCCTGAAACCACCACGGGCGGCAATGCGCTAAAGTTCTATGCGTCGGTGCGTTTGGACATTCGCCGCATTGGTGCGATCAAGGATCGGGATGAAGTTGTCGGCAACTCGACCCGCGTGAAGGTTGTAAAAAACAAAGTGGCGCCACCCTTCAAGCAGGTGGAATTCGATATCATGTACGGCGAAGGCATTTCCAAAACCGGCGAATTGGTCGATTTGGGGGTGAAAACCGGCGTCGTTGAAAAGTCGGGTTCTTGGTATTCCTACGGCGATGAACGGATCGGGCAGGGGCGTGAAAATGCCAAAACTTTCCTGAAATCCAACCCCGGTATCGCGCAAGAGATTGAGGACAAGATCCGGTCTTCGCACGGCTTGGATTTCCACATGGAAGACGGCGTGGCCAGCAGCGACGCCTTGCTGGACGACTGATCCTATCGCTGAAAACGAACGAAGGCCGGGGGCATCAAACCCCCGGCCTTTTGCATGTCGGATCACAGCGTTATGGACAGTCTTGCCGCGCCCCGTTAAACGAAAGACGAAAACGCTATTCCTGTGATTAGGGGCCGCCTTATGCCATCGCTCAACGATATCCGCTCGACCTTTCTTGACTACTTCGACCGCAATGGCCACCGCGTCGTCGACAGCAGCCCTTTGGTGCCGCGCAACGACCCGACATTGATGTTCGCCAACTCGGGAATGGTGCAGTTCAAGAACTGTTTTACAGGGGTCGAGCAGCGCGATTATGTGCGCGCGACATCGGCGCAAAAATGCGTGCGGGCGGGCGGCAAGCACAATGATCTGGACAACGTGGGTTATACCGCGCGGCACCACACGTTCTTTGAAATGCTGGGCAATTTTAGCTTTGGCGACTATTTCAAATCGGATGCGATCCCCTTTGCGTGGGAGCTGTTGACCCGCGATTTCGACATTCCCAAGGACAAGCTGTTGGTCACGGTATACCACAATGATGACGAGGCGGCGAACCTGTGGAAAAAGGTTGCGGGACTGCCCGATGACCGGATCATCCGCATCGCCACCGACGACAACTTTTGGCGCATGGGGCCGACGGGGCCTTGCGGGCCATGCACGGAAATTTTCTTTGACCATGGCGATAAAATCTGGGGCGGCCCTCCTGGGTCTGCCGATCAGGATGGCGACCGGTTTATCGAAATCTGGAACCTCGTCTTTATGCAAAATGAACAGCATGCCGATGGTTCGATGACGCCTTTGCCCAAGCAAAGCATCGATACGGGCATGGGGCTGGAACGGATTGGCGCGTTGTTGCAAGGCAAGCACGACAACTACGACACCGACCTGATGCGCAGCTTGATTGAGGCGTCGGCCCATGCGACCAGTTCCGATCCCGATGGTCCCGGCAAGACGCACCACCGCGTGATCGCGGACCATCTCCGCTCGACATCCTTTCTGATTGCCGATGGGGTTATGCCGTCGAACGAAGGGCGGGGGTATGTGTTGCGCCGCATCATGCGCCGCGCGATGCGCCACGCCCACCAGTTGGGTGCGCAAGATCCGGTGATGCACCGCTTGGTTCCTGCTTTGGTGCGCCAGATGGGGGCGGCTTATCCAGAACTGACCCGCGCAAAAGCGATGATCGAGGAAACCTTGCGTCTGGAAGAAACCCGTTTCCGCCAGACGCTGGACCGCGGTTTGAAGCTGCTGGATGACGAACTGTCCAAGATTCCCGAAGGCGCGAACCTGCCGGGTGCGGCGGCGTTCAAGCTCTATGACACCTACGGTTTCCCGCTGGATCTGACCCAAGACGCGCTGCGCGAAAAGGGCCGCGCGGTTGATACAGGTGGGTTTGAGGCGGCGATGGCCGAGCAAAAGGCTAAGGCGCGGGCAAGCTGGTCTGGGTCGGGCGAAACCAAGGATGCCGCGATCTGGTTCGATCTGGCCGAGGCGCATGGGGCCACGGAATTTTTGGGCTATGATACCGAAACCGCCGAAGGGCAGGTGCTGGCGCTGGTCGCGTCGGGTGCGGAGACCGCAAAGGCGGCCAAGGGCGACACGGTGCAAATCATCTTGAACCAAACGCCGTTTTACGCGGAATCGGGTGGGCAGGTGGGTGACGAAGGCGTGTTGAAAACCGCCACGGGGCACGCACGGATTACGGACACGAAAAAGGGCCAAGGGCTGTTTATCCATATGGCCGAGGTGGTGGAGGGTGAGATTTCCAAGGGCCAAGGAGCGACTCTGACGGTCGATCATACCCGTCGCGCTGCAATTCGCGCCAACCATTCCGCTACCCATTTGCTGCACGAGGCGCTGCGCCGCGCGCTTGGCGATCATGTTTCGCAGCGTGGTTCCTTGAATGCACCGGACCGTTTGCGGTTTGATTTCAGCCATGGGCAGGGGCTGTCTACGATGGAATTGGCGCAGGTTGAGGCCGAAGTGAACACCTACATCCGCCAAAACAGCGCGGTTGATACGCGTATTATGACGCCGGATGATGCCCGCGCCTTGGGGGCGCAGGCCTTGTTTGGTGAAAAATACGGCGACGAGGTGCGCGTCGTATCTATGGGCCTTCAAGATGGTTCCGGTAAAGGTGCGGACGGGCGGACCTATTCGTTGGAGCTGTGCGGCGGCACCCATGTGGGCCGTTTGGGCGAGATTGGGCTGTTTGTTTTGCTGGGCGATTCCGCTTCTTCGGCAGGCGTGCGGCGGATCGAGGCGCTGACGGGTGAGGGCGCGCTGGCCTATTTGAAAGAGCAGTTGGGTAATCTGGCCGATGTGGCGGCGGTGTTGAAAGTGACGCCTGCCGAGCTTGCAGGTCGAGCGAAATCTTTGCTGGACGAGCGTCGCAAGCTGGAAAATGAAGTGGCCCAATTGCGCCGCGAGCTGGCGATGGGCGGGTCTGCGGCGGGGCCGGAGATCAATGAGATCAACGGGGTCAAACTGATCGCGCAGGTTTTGACCGGCGTGTCGGGCAAGGATTTGCCGGGCCTGATTGATGAGATGAAGGCGCGGATCGGGTCCGGCGCTGTGCTTTTGATTGCCGATACGGGCGCGAAACCTGCTGTGGCGGCGGGGGTTACGGCTGATATGCTGGGCAAGGTGTCTGCCGTGGATCTGGTCAAGGTGGCGGCGACTGCTTTGGGTGGCAAAGGTGGCGGGGGGCGCCCTGATATGGCGCAAGCGGGTGGTGTTGATATTGCCGGGGCCGAGGCGGCAATTGCCGCTGTTGAAGCCCTTTTGGGAGGAAACTGATATGCCGACAGCCCTTTGGATTGCCCATGTTGAGGTGACGGATGCGGAGGCCTATGGCAAATATGCCGCCCTTGCGGGGCCTGCAATTACCGCGCATGGGGGCGTTTTTCTGGCCCGTGGCGGGCGCTATGTTCAGCTGGAAGGCAAGGACAGGGCCCGCAATGTTGTGGCTCGTTTTCCGAGCCTTGAGGCGGGGGTGGCATGCTATCATTCACCCGAATATCAGGCGGCCCTTGCCCATGCGAAGGGGGCGAGCATTCGCGATTTGATGGTGTTGGAGGAGGCCGAATAGGCCTTTGCCCTGATGTGTTCGCGCGCGGACATTTGTGTAAACACTTGATCTAAAATGATATCTCGTTTTTTGTTAACCTGAAATTAACCCGCGTTTGCGGGTTTTTTCCTGCAAAAAACCCTACTGCACAAACGCTTTCTTTACGCTATGATGCCAGCATAGGGCGGCAAAGACCGCCATTTTGCAGGCAGGAGCAAACCATGTGCCGTTGGGCCGCCTATATTGGCAAACCGATTTTTCTGGAAGAGGTGGTCAGCCGCCCCAAGCATTCGCTTATCCATCAAAGCCATTGCGCGACCGAATGCAAATCGGCGATCAACGCCGACGGGTTTGGGCTGGCGTGGTATGACGGGCGGGCGGAGCCGGGGCAATACCGCGATGTTTCCCCCGCGTGGTCGGACTGCAATTTGAAAAGCATTGTGCAGCAGGTGCGGTCGGGGCTGTTTCTAAGCCATGTGCGCGCGTCGACCGGTACGGCAACCAGCCGCAATAACTGCCACCCGTTTACCTATCAGCAATGGTCGTTCATGCATAACGGGCAGGTCGGCGGGTTTGAGCATTTCCGCCGCTGCGGCGACATGATGATACCGGATGACTATTATGGCGCGCGGCGCGGGGCGACGGATAGCGAGGCGTTGTTTTTGGTGGCGCTGTCGGAAGGGATGAATGATGACCCCTGCGGCGCGTTGGAACGGGCGACGGCACGGTTTGAAGCGTTGAGCCGCACACGGGGCGCAGCACCGCATATCCGCATGACGGCGGCGTTTTCGGACGGCAAAAAGCTCTATGCCGTGCGCTATGCCACCGATGACAAAGCGCCGACGCTGTATCACCGCTGGTCGGAAACGCATCAGGGGCGCGCGGTGGTGTCTGAACCGCTGGAAACAGATGAGGCGGATTGGGAATTGGTGCCTGCAGGGATGTTTTGTACCTTTGAAGGCGACCGGGTGGAGATGAAACCCTTTGCGCCGCTTGGGGTGGCGGTGGCAGCGTAGGCTGCGCAGCATAAAGGGCCAAGCGGCCTGAATGAAGACAACAGAATAGGATTCAGATTGTGAGTGACAGCTGGCTAGTTGAATTTTGGTCAAGAGTTTTTGGTATTCTGGGGAAACTGTCTGTCTTTAGCGTGCTGCGTGCCGTCTTTGGGGCGAAGGTCAGCTATGGTTTTGTCGAGGCGTATGTGCTGTTTCATACCGCTTTGGCCCTGCTGACGCTTGTGGTTGCCAGCATCAATATTGCAGAGCCAGTTACACTTTTGCTGAAAGGACTGGTAATCTATGGCGGATTTCGGGTTTTAGAAACCGTGATCTATCAAATCAATGTGTTACTTTTTGATCAGTACCGCGCCTTTAAGAGCGGCATTCCCTATAAGGTTCGCAGCTTTCGGCGGCTGGTTATCTTGCTGCTGCATAATTATTTTGAAATGCTGTGCTGGTTCGGCGTTACTTACACGTTTTTCTACCGTTCGGGTGATGTCGTGTTGCCATCCAGCGATTTGGGTTTCTTTGCGATATTTCGCGAAAGCCTGCTGATGATGATTTCTTTTACACCGGAAACCAGCCAAGCGAAAAGTGCCTTGGGTATGGTGGTGCTGACGGTCCACAGCTTTGTTGGGATATTCATGACGGTGATGGTTTTGGCGCGGTTTCTGGCATTACTGCCGCCGCCTGAGAGTCACGACGAGATGGATAAGCGTTAAGCCGCGCGAGATTTGGTACAGCCCGACGCCGGACATTAAAAAAGCCCGCTCAACCGAGCGGGCTTTAATCTTTTACGCCGAACGCGAATGGCGTTTGCGCTCATGCGGGTCGAGGTAGCGTTTGCGCATGCGGATGTTTTTGGGCGTGACTTCGACCAATTCATCATCGGCGATATAGGCGATGGATTCTTCCAGCGACATACGGACCGGGGTTGTCAGGCGCACGGCTTCATCGGTGCCCGATGCGCGGACGTTGGTCAGCTGTTTGCCCTTGAGCGGGTTGATCTCCAGATCGTTGTCGCGGGAGTGTTCGCCAAGGATCATGCCTTGGTAAACGGCTTCCTGCGCGCCGATAAAGAATTTGCCGCGATCTTCGAGCTTCCACAAAGCGTAGGAGACGGACACACCATTTTCCATGCTGATCAGAACGCCTTGGCGGCGACCCTGGATCGGGCCTTTGTGTTCGGTCCAGCCGTGGAACAAGCGGTTCAAAACGCCCGTGCCGCGGGTGTCGGTCAGGAACTGGCCGTGATAGCCGATCAGACCGCGCGATGGCACGTGGGCCACGATGCGGGTTTTGCCGACGCCCGCAGGCTTCATTTCAACCAGATCGCCTTTGCGCTCGCCGGTCAGCTTTTCGATAACGGCGCCGGAATATTCATCATCAACGTCGATGGTGACTTCTTCCACAGGCTCCATCCGCTGGCCGTTTTCTTCTTTGAAGATAACGCGGGGGCGCGAGATGGAAAGTTCAAACCCTTCGCGGCGCATGTTTTCAATCAACACGCCCATCTGGAGTTCACCACGGCCCGACACTTCGAACGCTTCACCGCCGGGGGTGTCGGCGATTTTGATCGCGACGTTGGTTTCGGCTTCGTCCATCAAACGCTTGCGGATGATGCGCGACTGCACCTTGGTGCCATCTTTGCCAGCCAGCGGGCTGTCGTTGATGCCGAAGGTGACAGTGATGGTTGGCGGGTCGATAGGCTGCGCCTCGATCGCCTCATCCACCGACAGGTCGCACAAGGTATCGGCCACGGTCGCCTTGGTCATGCCTGCGATGGTGACGATATCGCCTGCAACGGCCTCTTCAATCGGTTGTTGGCCAAGGCCGCGGAACGCAAGGATTTTGGTGACGCGGAACTGTTCGATTTTGTCACCGTTGCGCGACAAAGCCTTGATCTGCTCGCCGACTTTCAGCGTGCCGGATTCGACACGGCCTGTCAGGATGCGGCCGATAAAAGCGTCAGCCGACAAGGTGGTGGCCAGCATTTTGAACGGTTCGGCAGCTTTGGCAACCTGCGTTGGGGCAGGCACGTGCTTTACGATCAGTTCGAACAGGGCGTTCAGGTCTTTGCGCGGGCCATCAAGTTCGGTATCGGCCCAGCCAGCGCGGCCCGAGGCATAGAGGTGCGGGAAGTCGAGTTGTTTATCATCGGCGCCGAGGTTGGCGAAGAGGTCGAAACATTCGTCCAGCGCGCGGTCGGGTTCGGCATCATGCTTATCGACCTTGTTCAGCACCACGATGGGGCGAAGGCCGAGGGCCAGCGCCTTGGAGGTCACGAATTTGGTTTGGGGCATCGGGCCTTCGGCGGCGTCGACCAGCAGGACAACACCGTCAACCATGTTCAGGATGCGTTCGACTTCACCGCCGAAATCGGCGTGGCCGGGGGTGTCGACGATGTTGATGCGCATGCCGCCCCATTCGACGGAGGTCGCCTTGGCGAGAATCGTGATGCCGCGTTCGCGTTCGATGTCATTGCTGTCCATCGCGCGTTCGGTTGTGGCCTGATTGTCGCGGTAGGTGCCGGATTGTTTCAGCAGCTCGTCGACGAGGGTGGTTTTGCCATGGTCGACGTGTGCGATAATGGCGATGTTGCGAAGCTCCATCGGAGAGATCTCTTTTTCAAATCATTAGGGTTGGCGCGGCGATACAGGAGGCGCGCGGGAAATACTAGAGGAACCTTGCGAAACTCCTGCATTTAGTGGGGATGAGTGGGTTTGCGGCTTTGCTTGGGGGACGAGGGCCTATAGGATTTGTGGGAATTGATACGTGGGGTACCCTATGGCCGAAGCGGTGAAAACCGACCCGAATGTGGCGGAAGAATTGGCGGCCACGCGCGAGACGTTGGACCAAATGCTGCGCGTGATGACGGCGCAACTGCATTTGCAGCGGGTGGCATTGTTGGAAGACGGGCATATTTTGCGGTTCAACGCGCCGAATATGCAGCGCATTGCCATGAGCCTGCCGGATGCTGTGGATGATTTCGTGCAAGGGGTGATTGTGCAAACCCGCGGGTTTTATGAGGCCAAGATTTTGGCGAAGGTTGCCGAGATGGGGGTCGTGGGGCCTAAGTCGGTTGTGTGTGATGTGGGCGCCAATATCGGCAACCATACGGTGTATTTTGCCAGCATTATGGGCGCGGCCAAAGTGATTGCGTTCGAGCCCCAAGCACATTGCCATGCGACGTTGCAGGCCAACATCGCGCTGAATGGGTTGGAAAAGCGCGTGGTGACGCATCATTCTTTGGTGGGGGCCGAGGCGGGGCAGGGCCAAATGGTGCAGTTCAACACCCGCAATCTGGGTGGCACCTCGTTTGAGGTGGCAGCGCATGGGGGTGTGCCTATGACCACGTTGGATATGGTGTTGACCAAGGCCGATGTCGCCAAGCTGGACCTGATCAAGATTGATGTGGAAGGGATGCAAATTCCGGTTCTGCAAGGTGCTGTCGGGATTTTGGAACAGCGCAAGCCCGCGCTTTGGGTCGAGTTGTTGCAACGCGATGATGCGTTCGAGGAAACGGCGGCGTTTTTGGCAGGTTTTGGCTATGTGGCCGAGAAACTGGCGCGGAACGACTTTTTGTTCCGGGCGGCGTGAGCGCGCATAAGCTCGACGGGTGATCTTGCCGAAGCATCGTCTTTGAGTATTTTTGCAAAGATGAAATCGCGCGCATTGAAATGGGCCCCGACCGGATGGTGGGGCCCTACGTCGTTAGCCCTTTAGGGCCTTGTTCAGGTAGTCATCGACCTTTTCCAAATAGCCCATCGTGGTAAGCCATTTTTGATCGGGGCCGACGAGCAAGGCCAGATCTTTGGTCATATGGCCATCTTCGACCGCATCGACCGTGACCTTTTCCAAGGTGGCGGCGAATTTGGCGAGGGCATCGTTATCATCCAGCTTGGCGCGGTGCTTTAGACCACCTGTCCATGCGAAAATCGACGCGATGGAGTTGGTCGAGGTTTCCTTGCCTGCCTGATGCTGGCGGTAGTGGCGGGTGACGGTGCCGTGCGCCGCCTCGGCCTCGACCGTTTTGCCATCGGGGGTCATCAACACGCTTGTCATCAGGCCCAGCGAGCCGAAACCTTGGGCGACAGTATCGGACTGCACATCGCCGTCATAGTTTTTGCAGGCCCAGACATAGCCGCCCGACCATTTCATGGCGCTGGCGACCATATCGTCGATCAGGCGGTGTTCGTAGTGGATGCCGGCCTTTTTGAATTCGGCTTCAAATTCCTCCTCATAGACCTTTTGGAACAGGTCCTTGAAGCGGCCATCATAGGCCTTGAGGATGGTGTTTTTGGTTGACAGATACACGGGCCAGCCCTTGAGCAACCCGTAATTCAGCGACGAGCGGGCAAAGTCGATGATCGAGCTGTCGATGTTGTACATGCCCATGAAAACGCCCGAAGATTCAGCGGAATAGACGTCTTTTTCAATCACGGTGCCATCGTCGCCGACGAATTTCATCGTCAGCTTGCCAGCCCCCGGAAAGCGGAAATCGGTGGCGCGGTATTGGTCGCCAAAGGCGTGGCGGCCCACGACGATGGGCCTTGTCCAGCCCGGCACAAGGCGCGGCACGTTTTGGCAGATGATCGGTTCGCGAAAAATCACGCCGCCAAGGATGTTGCGGATCGTGCCATTCGGGCTGCGCCACATTTGTTTTAGGCCGAATTCTTCGACCCGTTGTTCATCGGGGGTGATGGTCGCGCATTTCACGCCGACGCCGTATTTCTGGATGGCATGGGCTGCGTCAATGGTGATCTGGTCATCGGTGCGGTCACGCTCCTCGATCCCCAAGTCGTAGTATTTCAGATCGACATCGAGATAGGGCAAGATCAGTTTTTGCTTGATGAAATCCCAGATGATCCGGGTCATTTCATCGCCGTCGAGTTCGACAATGGGATTTGCGACTTTGATCTTGGTCATGGGTCACGCCTTTTTATGGGGATTCGGGTTGCGGCGTTTATAGCGGAAGGGGTGGGGTTTGACTAGGGCGGTATGCAATTGTATACCGTGTGGATGTCGAGCATTTTAGGAATGCGTTTGGGGGGCGCGGGCTATTCGAAAAAGGGAAGGGCGCTGGTGCGAACGTAAGGCCAAAGCCGCGGCGCGCCATTAGCGATTTTCGCACCGACGCGGGTTTCCAGCTGGGCGAAGGTCACGTTATAGGTGGCCCAAGAGCCGCCGCCACATTGGATGTTTTGCATGACGGGCTGGACGCGGTCGAGGGATTTGGCGAATTGTGCGGACGGGGTGAGGTTGGCCTCAAACTCTTGCCACAATGCATGAAGAGTGTTGCCTAATCCTTTGAGAAGTAATCCGAAAATGCGTTCGGCTGCTTTTGCTTCGGCAGCTTGGATACCCGCTGAGGCATGGGCCTTGCCATCCGCCGAATGGATCGGCACATCGCCCACGTCGATTTCGACCAGATCATGCAGCAAGAGCATTTGGATGACGCGGGCAATATCGACCTGCGTATGGGCCTGATCGGCTAGGATGAGGGCGTAAAGGGCTATGTGCCAGGAATGTTCGGCCGAATTTTCAAAGCGGGAGGCATCGCACAGCGTGGTCGCGCGGGTGACGGATTTCAGCGCATCCGCTTGGGCCAGAAAGGTCAGGCCTTGGGTAAAGGCAGTGGGTTCCAAGGGCTTGCCCGCCAGCAAGGCTGTCGCGGCACCGTGGGCTGCGGGCCAGCGGCTGTGCAAGTCGGCGGCACGGCCTGTGGCAAGGTTTTGGCGCACGATGTCGACATGATCGGGCCGTGGGGAGGCCGACATCAGCACCTGAAAAAGCGGTTGCGCGTGGTCGACGGCCTTGGCGTAACGTGCCGTGGCGGTTTTGCCGGACTCAAATTCCAGCCAAAGCTGGTGCATGATTTGGCCGGCGTCAGGCGGCAGCAAGCCAAAAAGCCGCTTCGCGGCTTTTGTCTCTGCCTCGGCTTGGCCCACGTTGGGCAAATGGATCGGGTGGTCGCCTGCGTCGATTTCGACCAAATCGTGCAGCAGCAGCATGTGGATGGCGCGGTTTATGTTGGCATCCGGGCTGGCATGGTCAGCAAACACCAGCGCCCAAAGCGCCACGTGCCAGCTGTGTTCGGCGCTGTTTTCAGACCGTGATCCGTCCAGCAAAGCGTTGGCGCGGATCACGGATTTCAGGCGGTCCGATTCGTTCAGGAAGGCAAATTGCTGGTCTAACCGGCTCAATGCCCGCCTGCCGAATAATCTTTGGGGGCTTCGGGGGCGGCGGTGCCGGATTTGGCCGCGGCCAGCGCTTTGTCCAAAAACACGCGCGCGCGCCGTTCGGCCAAACGCACGCGGATCGCGGTCATATACGCCTCGAGCAAGGTGGGCGAGGAGGATTCGATCACCCGCCCGACCTTTTCGTAAAAGCGGTCGTCGTCGATATGCTCCATCGCCTCTAGCGTCGATTTTGCCAGCGCATCGCCCAGATCTTCGACAACGCTCATGGCTTACCTCGTTTGTTCGGTGATGCGGCGGCGCACGTAACCTGTGACCGTGTCGATCATCGGGTTCATATGGGTCTCTTCGTCTTTGAAGAAGTGATCCGCCCCTTCGATCTGGGTATGGGTGACGGTGATACCCTTTTGCTCGTGCAGCTTGTTCACAAGGCTGACGGTATCTTTGGGCGGGGCCACCTTATCGGCGGTGCCGTTGATCACCAGACCCGAGGAGGGGCAGGGTGCGAGGAAGGAAAAGTCGTACATATTGGCGGGGGGCGAGACGGAGATAAAGCCGGTGATTTCAGGGCGGCGCATCAAAAGCTGCATCCCGATCCATGCGCCGAAGGAAAAGCCTGCGACCCAACAATGTTTCGAGTTCTGGTTCATCGATTGCAGGTAATCAAGGGCGGATGCCGCGTCGGAGAGCTCGCCAATGCCTTGGTCGTACTCGCCTTGGGACCGGCCTACGCCACGGAAGTTGAAGCGTAGTACCGTAAAGCCCATTTTGTAAAAGGCATAGTGCAGGTTATACACGACCTTGTTGTTCATCGTGCCGCCGAATTGCGGATGCGGGTGCAATACAATGGCGATGGGGGCGTCGCGTTCCTTTTGGGGATGGTAACGGCCTTCGAGGCGGCCTTCGGGGCCGGCAAAAATCACTTCGGGCATCGTATGGCCTTGTCACTTTCCTGTGGCGGCTTTGATGGACAAAGCGGGGCCACATATTTAGAACGGTTCAAAACAGGCCCAATGCGGGTCTGCGGTTGCTGTTGAGTTAAGCGCCCCTTGGGTGCAGGTCAATGGTTTGGTAGGGGTCTGGGCCGAAATCTCGGGGGTTCGCGGCGCAAATTGGGGGGTGAGGCATGAAACTTTCGACAAAAGGCCGCTATGCGGTGGTTGCGCTGTGCGATTTGGCCTTGGCGGCGGGCAAGGCTGCGCAAGGTGAGGAAGGGTTGGTGTCGCTGTCCGAGATTTCAAAGCGGCAGGATATTTCCTTGCCTTACCTTGAGCAGCTGTTCGTGAAGCTGCGCCGCGCGGGGTTGGTGGAGGCGATGCGCGGGCCGGGGGGCGGTTATCGTTTGTCGCGCAGTCCGTCCGACATTCGGATGAGCGAGATCATGGAAGCGGTGGATGAGAATGTGAGTGCGATGCATTCGGGGGCTGGGGCATCAGGCGCGATTTCCGGCAGTCGAGCGCAATCGCTGAGCAATCGGTTGTGGGAGGGGTTGTCGGCGCATGTCTATGTGTTTTTGCACCAGACACGGCTTTCGGATGTGATCCGCAATGAGATGCATCCCTGTCCGGCAGTGCCTGCACTGTTTGCGGTGGTGGATGAGGACTAGGGGTATGGGGGCGCTGCCCCCCTTTTTGCCTTACGGCAAGGTTGCATTGCGTGGCAATGCAACTGTCCCTCCGGAGTATTTTTTCAAAGATGAAATGGAAATTATGTGAGCGCGCGGGTTTATCTGGATTGGAATGCGACAACGCCGCTGCGGGCCGAGGCGCGTTTGGCGATGATGGCCGCGATGGATGTGGTGGGGAACCCGTCGTCTGTGCATGCCGAGGGCCGCGCGGCCAAAGCCTTGGTAGAGCGGGCGCGGGGGCAGGTGGCGGCGGCCCTTGGGGCCGAGGGCGCGGATATTGTCTTTGTCGGGTCGGCCACGGAAGGGGCGGCGTTGGTTTGCAGCGGACGCGGGTTGCACTGCGCCGATGTGGAGCATGATGCGGTGACGAGTTGGTGCGCGGTGGACCTGAGTGTGGATGGATCGGGCCGTGTTGTGGTGCCGGATCCGGCGCTGTCGGCGCTGCAAATGGCCAATTCGGAAACGGGGATTTTGCAGGATTTGCCTGCCGGACTGGCGGTGAGTGATTTGACCCAAGCCTTTGGCAAGGTGCCGCTTGCGTTTAACTGGTTGGGATGTGACGCGGGGTTGGTATCGGCGCACAAGCTGGGTGGGCCAAAAGGCGTTGGGGCGGTTGCCTTGCGGCAGGGCATTGATATTCCTTCGCAAATTAAAGGTGGAGGCCAGGAAATGGGCCGCCGTGCGGGCACCGAAAACATTATCGGCATCGCCGGTTTCGGGGCTGCGGCTGAGGCTGCGGCGCGGGATTTGGCCAATGGCGTTTGGGACGAAATCGCCCAGTTTAGAAATATTCTAGAAAAGGCATTGTCTGCCCAGACAAAAGATACTATTTTTGTCGGGAAAGAGATTTCACGCTTGCCCAACACCTTGTGCCTGATCGCACCGGGCTGGAAAGGCGAGACGCAGGTGATGCAGATGGATTTGGCGGGCTTTGCGGTTTCAGCGGGGTCGGCCTGTTCATCGGGCAAGGTGCGGGCCAGCCGCGTTTTGCGCAGTATGGGCTTTGATGAGAACGCGGCGGCATCTGCCATTCGCATTTCCATCGGGCCGGGTGTGACCGAGACGATGGTTCTGCGCTTTGCAGAGCATTGGACTGGACTTTATGACAAGCACCGCGCGAGGCGGGGCTGAGGAATGCACCGGACGACGACCGGAAAGGAGCAACAGATGACAGTGATGCCAGAGATTGAGATCGAGGTGCGCGAAGGCGTAGACCGCGAGACGATTGAAACCGTCAACGCTATGGCCGGCAAGTATAAATACGGCTGGGAAACCGAGATCGAGATGGAGTTTGCGCCGAAAGGTGTGAACGAGGATATCGTGCGTCTGATTTCGGCCAAGAATGAAGAGCCAGAATGGATGCTGGAATGGCGTTTGACCGCGTATCAGCGTTGGGTTGAGATGGAAGAACCCGATTGGGCGATGTTGGATTATCCCAAGATCGATTATCAGGATATCTATTACTATGCCTCGCCGAAAAGCATGGAGGTGAAGCCAAAGTCGCTGGATGAGGTGGACCCGAAGCTGCTGGCAACCTATGCCAAGTTGGGGATTCCCTTGCAGGAACAGATGCTTCTGGCCGGTGTTGAAGGTGCCGACGAGCCGCGCCGCGTGGCAGTGGACGCGGTGTTTGATAGCGTGTCATTGGGCACCACTTTTCAGGCCGAATTGATGAAGGCCGGTGTGATCTTTTGTTCCATTTCCGAGGCGCTGCGCGAACATCCCGAATTGGTGCGCAAATATATCGGGTCGGTTGTGCCGCAATCGGACAACTATTTTGCCACTCTGAATTCGGCGGTGTTTTCGGACGGGTCGTTTGTGTATATTCCGCCAGGCACGCGCTGTCCGATGGAATTGAGCACCTATTTCCGGATCAATGCTGAAAATACGGGGCAGTTTGAACGCACGCTGATCATCTGTGACAAGGGCGCCTATGTATCCTATCTGGAAGGTTGCACCGCGCCGAAACGTGATACAAATCAGCTACATGCGGCCGTGGTTGAGATTGTGATCATGGAAGATGCCGAGGTGAAATATTCCACGGTGCAGAACTGGTATCCCGGTGATGAGAACGGTGTTGGCGGGATTTACAATTTCGTGACCAAGCGCGCCGATTGCCGTGGCGACCGTGCTAAGGTGATGTGGACGCAGGTGGAAACGGGGTCGGCGATTACATGGAAATACCCGTCCTGCATTTTGCGCGGCGACGATTCCCAAGGCGAGTTTTATTCCATCGCGATTGCGAACAACGCGCAGCAGGCCGATACGGGAACCAAGATGATCCATCTGGGCAAGCGCACGAAGTCGCGCATTGTGTCCAAGGGCATTTCGGCTGGGCGGGCGCAAAATACTTACCGTGGTTTGGTAAGTATGCACCCTAAGGCCAAGGAATCACGTAATTATACCCAATGTGACAGTTTGCTGATCGGGGATAAATGTGGGGCGCATACGGTGCCCTACATTGAGGTCAAGAACAATTCCAGCCGCGTGGAACATGAGGCGACGACCAGCAAGGTGGATGATGACCAGCTGTTCTATTGCCGATCGCGCGGGATGGATGAAGAAGAGGCCGTGGCGCTGGTGGTGAACGGGTTTGTGAAGGATGTTTTGCAAACCCTGCCGATGGAATTTGCGATGGAAGCGCAGGCGCTTGTCGCAATTTCGCTTGAGGGGTCGGTAGGCTAAAACCTGACCAGATGTGCACGGCGGGGCGGCAGTAGTGCCACGCGCCGCATACCAAAGATACATGAGGAAATTATGCTAGAAATCAACAACCTGCACGTCAAACTTGAAGAAGAAGATAAGGTGATCCTGAAAGGGGTGAACCTGAAGATTGGCGCGGGCGAAGTGCATGCGATCATGGGGCCGAACGGGTCGGGGAAATCGACGCTGTCTTATGTGCTGTCGGGCAAGGGCGGGTATGAGGTGACGGACGGGTCGGCGATCTTGGAAGGTGCCGAATTGCTCGACATGGAACCCGAAGACCGCGCGGCGGCGGGGTTGTTCTTGGCATTCCAATACCCCGTTGAAATTCCGGGCGTGGGCAACATGACCTTTTTGCGCACAGCCGTGAACGCACAGCGCAAGGCGCGCGGCGAAGATGAGCTGTCTGCGGCAGATTTCCTGAAAATCGTGCGGGCCAAGGCCAAGGCCTTGAAAATTGATGCCGAGATGATGAAGCGCCCTGTCAACGTGGGTTTCTCGGGCGGCGAGAAAAAGCGCAACGAGATCCTGCAAATGGCGATGCTGGAACCCAAGATGTGCATCTTGGACGAAACCGACTCTGGCCTTGATGTTGATGCGATGAAGCTGGTGTCAGAAGGCGTGAACGCGCTGCGCGATGCGGGGCGGTCTTTCCTTGTTATCACGCATTATCAACGGCTTTTGGACCATATCAAACCGGATTTCGTGCATATCATGGCCGATGGTCGGATCATCAAAACCGGCGGGCCGGAATTGGCGCTGGAGGTTGAGAACAACGGCTATGCGGATATTCTGGCCGAGGTGGTGTGATGGCCCAGTTGCAAGCAAAACAAGATGCGCTGACCGCGCGATTGGCGGGCCTTACCGCGCCCAAGGGCGGGTTTTCGCATGACGCGCGGCAAGCGGCCTTTGCACGGCTGGCGCAGATGGGCCTGCCCGGGCGGCGCGATGAATATTGGCGCTATACCGACCCTGCGATGCTGAACGCTGTGGCCCCGCTGGAGGCGGACACGCTGCGGGTTGAGGTGCCGATTTTTGAGGGCAAGGACAAGCTGCGGTTGGTGTTTGAGGATGGCGTGTTTGATGCGGCGGCATCCGATGATATGGCCATGGCAGGGATTGAGATTTCGCTGCTGTCGCAAGCCGATGCGCAGGATTTGCACTGGGCCAAGGCGCTGTATGGCACGCTTGAGGCAGCGGGCCAAACGCCCGTTGCGCGGCCCTTTGCCAGCCTGAATACGGCCGTGGCACATGAGGGTTTGTTGATCCGTGTCACGGGCAAGGCACCGCGCCCGATACATATATCTTATCGTCAGAAATCAAGCACTTCTGATGCGATCTTGCATCATTGCATTAAGGTTGAGGCTGGGGCAGACCTGACGGTTCTGGAGACCGGGATTTCGGGTGCGCGCAGCAATGTGGTGATGGAGGCCGATATCGCGGCGGGGGGCAAGTTGCACCATATCCGCCCGCAAGGCCGGTCGCATGGCAAACAATTGGTCACGCATATCTTTGCCCGTCTGGCGGCAGAATCGCTTTTCAAAAGCTTTACCCTGTCGATGAATGGCCGCATGACCCGCAACGAGGCAGTGATCGAATTTACCGGTGACGATGCGCAGGCCCATGTGGCGGGCGCGGCTGTGGGTGACGGTGCGTTCCACCATGATGACACTGTGTTCATTACCCATGACGCCTTGCGCTGCGAAAGCCGCCAAGTGTTTAAGAAGGTTCTGAAAAATGGCGCGGTTGGTGTGTTCCAAGGCAAGATTCTGGTCAAGGCTGGTGCGCAGAAAACCGATGGCTATCAGATCAGTCAAGCCTTGATGCTGGATGATGACAGCCAGTTTTTGGCCAAGCCCGAGCTGGAGATTTACGCCGACGATGTGGTGTGCAGCCACGGGTCCACCAGCGGCGCGATTGATGAGGCCGCGCTGTTTTACCTGCGGTCGCGCGGTGTGCCGATGCGAACGGCCCAAAGCCTGCTGGTTTTGGCCTTTCTGGCCGAGGCGATTGCCGAGATTGAGGACCAAGACCTTGCCGAAGACATCCGCGCCCGCATGGAAGATTGGCTGTCGCGGCATCAGGGGAAATAGGTCGATATGCCCGTGACCACCGATATCGTTCGGTCTTGGCGCGCCCCGCGTGCGGTGATGCGGTCGCATCTGGCGCGCGGGCGGTCCGAGCCTTGGGCCTTTTCGTTGCTCGTGGCGTTCATGGCCGTGGCCTTTGTCGCGCAATGGCCGGGGGCAAGCCGAGAGGCGTTTTTCAGCCCTGAAAAACCGCTGGCGGCGCAGATGTTTGCGATTGGGATGGGGATGCTTGCGTTCATTCCGGTGTGGTATTCGCTGGCCGCGATTGGCCATTGGATTGCCAAGCTGTTGGGCGGGCAGGGCGACCATTACGGCGCGCGGCTTGCGCTGTTTTGGGCGCTGGTTGCGGTTAGCCCGTTGATGTTGCTGCAAGGCTTGGTCAAGGGCATGATCGGCCCTGGCCCAGCCCTTGTGGCGGTGACAGGTGTGACAGGCGTGGCCTTTGCCGTGTTTTGGATTTTGAACTTAATCGAGGCGGAACAGTAGATTATGGATTTTACCCCCGCCTTTTTGATGCGAATGGTTGTTGAAACCTTGCGGGCCCCGCGCCGCGGCGCTGCGATGATTTTGGACTTTGGCTTTGCGCCAATGGTCGGTTGGATGGCGCTGTTGCTGATGGCCGTGGCGTCTACCGTGCTGACGCATATCAGCTTTGCGATGATGCCGCCCGAGGCGCGCGAGATCTGGGGCGCGGCGATGGGCAGTCCGATCCGTACTGCCATGCTGCAGTGGGTTGTGCTGCTGATTTCGGTGCATGCGATTCATAAGGTCGGGCGCAAAATGGGGGGCACGGGCAGCCTCAACGGTGCGGTTGTGCTGGTCGCGTGGTTGCAGTTTATCCTGCTCTGTGTCCAGATTGCGCAGCTGGTGACGCAAGCGCTTGTGCCGCCCGTGTCGGATATGCTGGGCATTTTGGGGCTGGTGCTGTTTTTGTGGCTGATGACCAATTTTGTCGCTGAATTGCACGGGTTTACCAACCTTGCGCTTACGTTTTTCGGAATTTTTCTGACGGTTATTGTGGCGGCTATCGTCTTGGCCGTTATCTTTGCGCAGCTTTTTGGCGCCCCAGCGACAGGACCATGAGCCATGTTTGACGTGCAAAAAATTCGCGCCGATTTTCCGATTTTGTCGCGGCAGGTGAACGGCAAGCCGCTGGTATATTTGGATAACGGTGCATCGGCGCAAAAGCCGCAAGTGGTGATTGACGCGATGACGACGGGATATGCCCATGAATATGCCAATGTTCACCGTGGGTTACATTACCTTTCCAACCTTGCGACCGATAAGTATGAGGCGGTGCGCGGCAAGGTTGCGCGTTTTTTGAATGCACCGAGTGAGGATGAGATTGTCTTTACCACCGGCACGACCGAAGGGATCAACCTGATTTCTTACGCTTGGGCCGCGCCGCGGTTTCAGGCAGGGGACGAGGTGGTGCTGAGCATCATGGAACACCACGCCAACATCGTGCCGTGGCATTTCTTGCGCGAACGGCTGGGCGTGGTGCTGAAATGGGTCGATTGTGATGCGAATGGCGATCTGGACGCCCAAGCGGTGATTGATGCGATTGGCCCGCGTACCAAGCTGGTGGCGATTACCCAGATGTCGAATGTGACAGGCACGGTGGTCGATGTGGCCGCGATTTGCCACGCCGCCCGTGCGCGCGGTGTGGCCACGCTGGTCGATGGGTCACAGGCGGCGGTGCATATGCCGGTCGATGTGACGGCGATGGGCTGCGATTTCTATGCGATTACGGGGCATAAACTCTATGGCCCCAGCGGGTCGGGCGCGATTTTCATTCACCGTGACCGCATGGCGGAAATGCGCCCGTTCCTTGGGGGCGGGGACATGATTCGCGACGTCACGCGCGATCTGGTGACCTATAACGACCCGCCGATGAAGTTTGAGGCGGGCACGCCTGGCATTGTGCAGCAAATCGGGATGGGCGTGGCGCTCGACTATATGATGGGCATCGGCATGGCCAATATTGCGGTACATGAGACTGCTTTACGCGACTATACCCGCGATCGTTTGGCGGGGCTTAACTGGTTGAACGTGCAGGGCAATTCCGCGACCAAGGCGGCCATTTTCAGCTTTACCCTGCAAGGGGCGGCGCATGCACATGACATTTCCACCATTTTGGACAAGCGCGGCATTGCAGTGCGGGCCGGCACGCACTGCGCCATGCCCTTGATGGAGCATATGGGCGTTGGCGCCACGTGCCGCGCGTCATTTGCGATGTACAACACTGTGGATGAGTCCGACAAACTGATCGACGCATTGGAGTTTTGCCACGAGTTGTTTGGCTAACGCCTTTGCTTGGCTTTTGCGCAAATAACCCGTTGCAACCCCGCGCGGCTTGTCTTACCTAGGCGCTATCGGCACCCGTAGCTCAGCTGGATAGAGCGCTGCCCTCCGAAGGCAGAGGTCACTGGTTCGAATCCAGTCGGGTGCACCATTTTACCTTATCGCTGCAAGATCATCTGCTCTTCCGCGATTTCAATGCGGAACAGGCCCAGATAATCCATGCCCAAAAGCGACCCGCCCATTTCGCCATCATTGACATAGGCGCGCAGCTTGTCATCGCGGTAGTCGCCCAAAACGACGTTTTCCAAGGTGATCCGCGAGGTGCGCACGATGCCATTGGCCGTTTGCGCGGTGCCCAGATAGGCCAGATTGGCGGGGTCGATCCCTATCAACCGTGCATCCTCTTGCGACAAGACCACGCCGGATGCACCGGTATCGACCATGAATTCAATGGGTTGCCCGTCAATGTCCAGCTTTAGGTAATAGTGCCCATCGGGCGCGCGGGGCAACACAACCTCACCCCCCAGCGCAACCGATTGCTGCGGCATCATCTTGCCGCCCATATCCTGCCACAGCCCGTAACCGGCCATCAGCCCTACGATGATCAGCCCCCAAGACATCAGCCCGCGCATCATCTGGCCCATACGCCCGCGAAACTCGACCAACAAGTAGCTGCCAACGGCAGCGACCAAGATGCCCAGATAGATGACTCGTGCTGTGGTATCGCCGTCCATGCGTGTCCTCCGCTTGCAACAGATATGGGGCAGGGGGATTAGCCGATCAAGCCTGTCCCGCGAATGCCGTCAATCACGAACTGCACCGACAGCGCCGCCAGCAACATCCCCAAAAGGCGGGTAATCACCACGGTGCCGGTGCGGCCCAAAGCGCGTTCCAACGGGCCCGCAATCAGGAACAAAAGAAACGCAAGGAAGACGACGAAAATCATCACGGCATGCACGGTTGCGATCCCTTGCCAACCACCACCGGATTCGCCCACCAACAAAATCATCGTCGCAATCGCCCCCGGCCCCGCGATCAGCGGAATGGCGATGGGAAACACAGATGGGTCATGGTCATGCACCGTCGCTTGCCCCTCACGCCGCTGGGTGCGCCGTTCGAACAACATATCAAGCGCCGTCAAGAACAGCAAAATTCCGCCCGCAATCCGAAAGGCCGACATGGAAATCCCGATAAACCCCAGCACCGCCTCACCCAACAGGCCAAACAGCGTCAGGATCACAATGGCAATCACACAGGCCCGCAGCCCAATCACCCGCCGCCGCTCTGCCGTCATGCCAGGTGTCAGGGCGATAAACATCGGGATCAGCCCTGGCGGGTCAATTACCACAAAAAGCGTAGCAAAAGCTGTGATCAAAAACGCAGAATCCACAAAAAATCCCCTCGGTTCAGGCCCCCACACTAGCGCCTGATTTCATCTTTGTTCAAATACTCATCTTGAAGCCGATGGGAAAATACCGCCCTCAGGCTGCATTTTCCAGCTTTTCCTGCGCCTTCAGCCACATCGCCTCGGCACGGTCCAAACCTTCCATGACCTCGGCATATTTCTTTTGCCAGGTCTCCATCTCGCCCAAACGCTCTGGTTCATAAAGTGCGGGATCCGCCAGTTTCTTGGCCAGCTTGTCGCGCATATCGTTCAGTTTGGTCAAACGCTCTTCGCATTTGCGCACGTCCGACCGCAGCGCCATCACCTCGTCGCGGCTGGCTTTCTTTGGTTTTTCCACAACCTTTACAGGCTTGGCCGTCTCATCACCTGCCAGCAATTGCTTGCGATACGCTTCCAGATCCTCGCCGTAGGGCATCACAGCCCCACCTTTTACCAGCCATAAACGGTCGGCGACCAGCCCCAACAGGTGCATATCGTGGCTTACCAGCACAACCGCGCCGGAATAGGTGGTCAGCGCCTCAACCAGCGCCTCGCGGCTTTCCATATCAAGGTGGTTGGTCGGTTCGTCCAAAATCAACAAATGCGGCGCGTCCAAGGTGGCGAGAAGCAACGACAGTCGCGCCTTTTGCCCGCCCGAAAGCCGCCCGACAACTGTTTCCGCCTGATCGGCCAACAGGCCAAAGCCCGCAAGGCGCGCGCGCAAACGCGGTTGCCCCTCGGCCGGGCGCATGCGCTGCAAATGCTGCAACGGGGTTTCATCAATGAACAATTCATCGACCTGATGCTGGGCAAAATACCCGATCCGCAGCTTGCTGCTTTGCGTCATCTTGCCGGACATTGGTTTAAGTTTGCCCGCCAACAGCTTGGAAAGCGTAGACTTTCCTTCACCATTGCGCCCCAGCAGCGCGATCCGGTCGTCTTGGTCAATCCGCAAGGACAGGTTGCGCAGCACGGGCGGACCGTCATAGCCAACCGACACCCCGTCCATATTGATAATGGGCGGCGACAGCTCTTCTGGTTCCGGGAAGGTGAACACCTGCTTGCGCGCCTCTTCGGGCGGCGTGATGGTTTCCATCTTTTCCAGCATTTTTACCCGGCTTTGCGCCTGCACGGCTTTCGATGCTTTGGCTTTGAAGCGGTCCACGAACGACTGCAAATGCGCGCGCCGCAATTCTTGCTTTTTCGCCTCGGCCTGCAACACGGCGCGGCGCTCCGCCATCTGGCGGGCAAATTGGTCGTAAGGGCCGTTCCAATAGGTCAGCTTTTTCTCATCCAGATGCAAAATCCCCTGCACGGCGCGGTTCAACAACCCGCGGTCGTGGGAAATGATGATCACGGTATGCGGATATTTGGCCAAATAGCTTTCCAGCCACAACGCCCCTTCCAAATCCAGATAGTTGGTCGGTTCATCCAGCAACAGAAAATCGGGCTGCGCAAACAGCACGCCTGCCAGTGCCACACGCATCCGCCACCCGCCTGAAAAGTCGGAACAGGGCCGCAACTGCGCCTCGGCATCAAATCCCAAACCTTTCAGGATGGACGCCGCGCGCCCTTCGGCGGACCAAGCGTCAATATCCGAAAGTCGCGCCTGCACCTCGGCGATCCGGTGCGGGTCGGTGGCGGTTTCCGCCTCGGTCAGCAGCGACTCGCGCTCGGTATCGGCCTGCAACACGGTTTGCAGCAAGGTGGTCGAAGACGATGGCACCTCTTGCGCCACACCGCCAATGCGCGAACGGGACGGCATCGAAATATCGCCCCCCTCCAGCGCCAATTGGCCGCGGATCAGGCGAAACAGCGTGGTTTTACCCGCGCCATTGCGGCCAACAAGGCCAACCTTGTGGCCTGTGGGAATGGTAGCAGAAGCGCCCACAAGCAGCGGGCGGCCTTCAACGGAATAGGTGATGTCTGATATACGAAGCATGGGCCACGCCTTGCCTGATCACGCGCGCGCCGTCAACAGGGCCCGCGCGTCCGGATGGGCTTTTCAAGCCGCACGCCCCATGTTAGCAGGCGCCCAGAAACATCACGGGATACGTCCCGCACATCAAAGTGAGAAAACCATGGCCACAGAACGCACCCTGTCGATGATCAAACCCGATGCAACCAACCGCAACCTGACTGGCAAAATCAACGCCAAGTTCGAAGAGGCTGGTCTGCGTATCGTAGCACAAAAGCGTATTCACTTGTCGCAGGCTCAGGCTGGCGCGTTTTACGCTGAGCACGCAGCTCGCCCGTTCTATGGTGAACTGGTTGAATTCATGTCCTCGGCACCGATCATCGTTCAGGTTCTCGAAGGCGAAGGCGCGATCCTGAAAAACCGCGAAGTGATGGGCGCGACCAACCCCGCTAACGCTGACGAAGGCACGATCCGCAAGGAATTTGCTTTGTCGGTTGGCGAAAACTCGGTTCACGGTTCCGACAGCCCAGAAGCTGCGGCACGTGAAATCTCCTTCTACTTCTCCGGTCTTGAACTGGTTGGCTAATCCATTAGGGGCAGCCCCAAACTGCCCCTAACCGCCGCCCCAGCTTTTTCTGTTTAAAAATATCCTGCGGGGGTCCGGGGGTGCAAAACCCCCGGCCTCTGCCACTATGGCAATCGCCCGAAGTAGAACCCAATGGCCCGCGCCCCCCTCCTGCAACTCTCCGGTATCATGCTCACCTTTGGCGGCGATCCGGTGTTTGATAACCTTGATCTGGTGGTCCACCCCGGTGACCGCGTGGCGCTCGTGGGCCGCAACGGGTCTGGCAAATCCACTTTGATGAAGGTCATGGCAGGCCTCACGCTGCCCGATGCTGGCACCCGCGTTGTGCCACCGGGCGTCACTGTGGGCTATATGGAACAAGACCCCGATCTGTCCGGCTTTGAAACCTTGGGCGATTACGCCGCCGCCAACTTGCCCGAGGGCGAGGAATACAAGGTCGCGATGGTTGCCGAAGGCCTGAAATTCAACCCCGAAACCCTCGTCACCTCTGCCTCGGGGGGCGAACGCCGCCGCGCGTCATTGGCCCGCCTGATGGCCGAGGCGCCGGAGTTGATGCTGCTGGACGAACCCACCAACCACCTTGATATCCAAGCGATCCAATGGCTGGAAGAAGAGCTCAAATCCACCCGTACCGCCTTTGTCCTCATCTCGCACGACCGCGCCTTCCTCAAGGCGCTGACCCGCGCGACCCTCTGGATCGACCGAGGTCAGGTCCGGCGCCGCGAATCCGGCTTTGACGGGTTTGAAGAATGGCGCGAAACCGTCTGGGCCGAGGAAGACGACCAGCGCCACAAACTCGACCGTAAAATCAAGGCCGAGGCGCGTTGGGCGGTTGAGGGCATTTCGGCGCGGCGCAAACGCAACCAAGGCCGCGTCCGCGCGCTGGCCGATTTGCGCGCCGAACGCGCAGGCCAAATCCGCCGCCAAGGCACCGCGGCTATGGCGCTCGAATCCGGCACTACATCGGGCAAACGGGTGGTCGAGGCGAAAGGCATCTTCAAAGCCTTTGGCGACACCAACATCGTCCAAAACCTTGATCTGCGTGTGCTGCGCGGCGACCGTATCGCCTTTGTCGGCCCCAACGGTATCGGCAAAACCACTTTGCTCAAAATGCTCACCGGTGAAATCCAACCCGATTCTGGCACCATCACCCTTGGCACCAACCTCGATATCGCGGTGTTCGACCAAACCCGCGCACAACTGGACCCGAACGCCTCGCTTTGGGACAACCTGACAAACGACCCTACAATGGCCGTATCCGGCAGCTCCGACCAAATCATGGTGCGCGGCATTCCCAAGCATGTCGTCGGCTACCTCAAGGACTTCCTGTTCAACGAGGCCCAAGCTCGCGCGCCCGTCCGTTCGCTGTCCGGCGGCGAAAAAGCGCGGCTGCTTTTGGCCCGCATCATGGCCAAACCGTCAAACCTTCTCATCCTCGACGAACCGACCAACGACCTTGATGTCGAAACTCTTGACCTGCTGCAAGACATCCTCGGCGATTATGATGGCACGGTCCTTTTGGTCAGCCACGACCGCGATTTCATCGACCGCGTCGCTACCTCGACCGTGGCGCTCGAAGGGCAGGGCAGGGTGGGCGTGTTCCCCGGTGGCTGGACCGATTATATGTCGCAGCGTGATATTGAATGGGCACCAGAGGCCACGTTCAGGGCAAAAACCACCAGCACTCCCGCGCCAAAGGTTGAGGCAAAGCGTGTCGACACGCTGTCCTTCACCGAACGCAAGCGTCTGGAAAACCTGCCTGATCTGATCACCACGATGGAATCAGAAATCAGCAAGCTGGGCGAGTTGTTAGAGGCCGACGATCTGTTCAGCAAAGAACCCGTGAAATTCCGTAAAGCGTCCGAAATGATGGCCGACCGCCAAACGCAATTGGCCGCACTCGAGGCAGAATGGATGGCGCTCGAGGAAAAAGCCGCCCTGTAACCGCTTTTGGCAAGCTTTCGGCAGAGCGCCGCTGACGCCAATACCCCCGGTAGGCGGTTTTGAGCAGTATTTTGCCGTTGCGGTCACAGGACTGTGAGATGGGCTAAAAACTAGGGAACCAAAGCGCTATATTTAAGTTGTGTTACAAGATGGTACGCAACGTAGGGCTCACATGGCCCGTCGGCGCTTGTCATCAGGCTACATGACCGTTCGGCATGCGCCGACATTAGATAGAAAGGCCAGACTTATGAAGTTTATCTCATCCCTCGTTGTTGCAACCACCCTTAGCGCCCCCGCCTTTGCTGGCGGTATGGCGGAGCCTATGGCCGAGCCAATGATTGCCCCTGTAATGATGGCGCCGGTCAGCGCCGATTGGACGGGCTTTTATGTCGGTGGCCAACTCGGCTATGGCGACGTGTCTTCGAATGTTGCGGGTGTCGACGGCAATGGTGCTATCGGCGGCGTCCATATGGGCTACCGCTATGACTTCGGCCAATTCGTTGCCGGCGCCGAACTTGCCTACAATGGTTCAAATATCGACCTTGGTGTCCCCGCTGGCAAACTTGACAGCGTCACCCAACTCAAGCTGATGGGCGGCTATGACCTCGGCTCGACCCTTGTCTACGGTACCGTGGGCGCAGCCCGTGCAAAGAGTTCGGTGTTGGGCTCTGATAATGGCTACCTCGTCGGCTTCGGCATGGATTACGCCATCAATGACAAGTGGACCGTGGGTGCCGAATTTGCCCATCACCGCTTTAACGACTTTACTGCACCCGGGATAGATTTGCGTGCCAACACGGCGCAAATCCGCGTCGGCTACCGCTTCTAAAAGAAATGAATGGGTGGGGGCCACACGTCCCCGCCCATTTCATCTTGGCTCAAATGCCAGAAGGGCTTAGCAGTAAAAACTGCCCTCAGCGCATCCGTAGCGCCCCGTCCAACCGGATCACCTCACCGTTCAAATACCCGCATTCCACGATAAACGCGGCGAGTGCGGCAAATTCTGCAGGGTCGCCCAAGCGCTTGGGAAAGGTCACATCGGCGGCCAGCCCCGCTTGTACCTCTTCGCCCAACCCTTCCAGCATCGGTGTCAAAAACACCCCCGGCGCAATCGCGCAGACCCGCACGCCAATCGCCGCCAAATCTCGCGCGGCGGGCAGGGTCATCCCCGCAATCCCGGCCTTGGACGCGGCATAGGCCGCTTGCCCCTTTTGCCCGTCATAGGCCGCAATAGAGGCGGTGTTGATCACCACCCCCCGCTCGCCCTCCACCGGGTCATTCCCCGCCATCTCGGCCGCCGCCAACCGCATGCAATTGAAACTGCCGACCAGATTGATATCAATGGTGCGCTGAAACAGCGCCAAATCATGCGGCCCGTCGCGCCCCACGATGCGCGCCCCCGTGGCAATGCCTGCGCAATTGACCAAAACCGAAATCCGCCCCATCGCCGCCCGCGCGGCCAGAACGCCTGCTTGAACGGAGGCTTCATTCGTCACATCAACCGCCACAAACTGCGCACCGATTTCAACCGCTAAGGCCTCGCCCCGTGTCACGTCGCGGTCAAACAAAACCACCTTGGCACCTTGCGCCCGAAAGTCGCGCGCCACAGCGGCCCCAAGCCCCGAGGCACCCCCTGTTACCACAACTGCACTGTCTTTGATCTGCATTGCTGCCTCCTAACTGAACATGCGTTCAGTTAAACCATGCTGGTCCCCGCTGTCGAGCGTTTACCACTTACCCGAGGCCCCACCGCCCCCCGAACTGCCACCGCCAAAGCCGCTGCTACTGCTGCTGCTTGCCCGCGCCGCCCGCGCGTCGGCCTTGGACGGTAAAATCCGCACCGTTGGCTCATCATTGCCACAGCTGCCGCAGCGCCGGTGGTCCACGGCCTCGCCTGGCGTGGTTTCCCCGGGTTCCAGTGTCACCTCGTGCACCATCCGCAAGGACCGCGCACCGCAATTTTGGCACCGCTTCCAACGCAGGACCATTGCCCCGAATTGGCGCCGGAACACTGCCCAAACCACGCCAAGCCCCATCAAAACCGCCATGACACCCTCCATGACCGCGGGCACGGGCGATTCTTCTGGAAAGCCGCTGTCTTCGGTCACCACCGCTTTGGCGGCAAAGGGGCGGGCCAGTTGGTCTATCGCCAGCATCGCGCCGTCTTCTAAACCTTTGGCGTAATTTTCATTGCGAAACGCAGGCAGCATGGCGGTGTCAACCACCCGCTGTGCCCGCCCGTCCCACATCACATCATAGGCACGGCCCAGCGCGATCCGCATTTCACGGTCCTCTTTGGCGACCAGAATCAAGATCCCGTCATTGCGGGTGGCGTCGCCAATGCCCCAAGCGTTGAACCAGGCGGTCGCAAAATCGGCAAAGCGCCCCGTGCCGCCATAATCGGCCTGCGACCCGATCACCGCCAGCACGATATGCACACCCGTTTCATTGCGCGCGGCTTGCAACGCCTGCGCCACGCGCGCCTCGGCCTCGGGGGGTAACAGATCGGCATAGTCGCTGACGGTATCCGACAGGGGGGCCGGAAAGCTTTGCGCCAGCGCGGCCACGGGCAAGAAAAGCATCAAGCACAAAATTCTCAACATCGCCAAATCCCCTTATCCAGTGGCGCAAAACATGCACCGCGCAGGTCCATCGCACAAGGGACTTGGCGAAGGCGGGTTGTGCGTGCTATGCAAATCCCATGGAAAACACAGGCCTCATTTGCATTTGCTGCATTACCTGCTGACATAGCGTCACGCGGGCCTCGTTTTCTTTTCGTTTCCAATCAAAGACGAAGTTGATATGCCCGCGCGGGAAAGCTGAGATTGCTGCTGCACGAAGGGTATTACGATGACGACGATCAAACTGCACAATTCCAAATCGCGGGCGAAAGAGGCTTTCACCCCGATTGACGCCCAAAACGTGCGGATTTACCTGTGCGGCCCCACCGTTTATGACCGTGCCCATATTGGCAATGCACGCAATGTCATCATGTTTGACGTGCTGTTTCGCTTGCTGCGCCATGAGTACAGCACCGATCACGTCACCTATGTGCGCAATTTTACGGATGTGGATGACAAGATCAACGCAGAAGGCCTGCGCCGCCAAAAGGCGGGCGAGGCGGGAAGTCTTGAGGATTTGATCCACCAGCGGACCGAGGAGACGATTGCCTGGTATCACGCCGATATGGACGCGCTAGGAAACCTGCGCCCCGACTATGAACCCCGCGCGACCGAATATATCACCCAGATGATCGCGATGATCGAGGATCTGATCGCCAAGGGCCACGCCTATGAGGCCCAAGGCCATGTGCTGTTTGATGTGCGGTCATTCCCCGATTATGGCAAGCTGTCGGGCCGGTCGGTCGATGATATGATCGCCGGTGCACGGGTGGAGGTGGCACCATACAAGCGCGACCCGATGGATTTCGTTTTGTGGAAACCGTCAGATGACGTGACCCCCGGTTGGGACAGCCCTTGGGGACGTGGGCGGCCGGGTTGGCATATCGAATGCTCGGCCATGTCACAGGCGTTGTTGGGGCCATCATTTGACATTCACGGCGGCGGCACCGATTTGACCTTTCCGCATCATGAAAATGAGCTGGCCCAAAGCTGCTGCGCCAACCCGACCGAGGGGTTTGCGAACGTCTGGCTGCACAATGAGATGTTGCAGGTTGAGGGCAAGAAAATGTCCAAGTCTTTAGGCAACTTCTTTACCGTCCGCGATTTGCTGGATCAGGGTATCCCGGGCGAGGTGATCCGCTTTGTGTTCTTGCAAACCCACTATCGCAAGACGATGGATTGGACGGCCGAGAAAGCCGAGCAGGCACAAGCCACCTTGCGCAAGTGGCGCGGGTTTACGGCAGGCATTGAGCCCGCCGCAAACCCGTTGGGCACAGTGGTTGACGCCTTGTCGGATGACCTGAACACCGCGGGGGCCTTGGCGGCGTTGCATGAGGCGGCTGGGCAGGGGGACTATGCTGGGTTGCTTGCGTCAGCGCGGTTAATGGGATTGCTGGAGGACGGAATGGGCGATTGGGCCGATGGCGTTGATCTGAGCGGTTTGGCCGCGCGGTTGGCCGAGGTTTGGGCTGCGGCCAAGCTGTCGAAGGATTTTTCTGGCGTTGATAAGCTGAAGGCGGCGCTTGTGGGCGCCGGGGTTGAGGTGCGGATGGGCAAAGACGGGGTGGATTTGGCACCGGGTGCGGGCTTTGATGCAGCCAAGTTGGAGGGCATTCAATGATGGGCTGTGGCGCCGCCATTGGGGGCTGTCTGCCCCCAAAGTTGCTTTGCACGGCAAAGCAACACCCCCGAGGATATTTTGACCGAACAGAAAGTGGACGGAGGGGGATGCTGTGAAAGAACGACTCTCCCTTTTCGACACCACCTTGCGTGATGGTCAGCAAACCCAAGGCGTGCAGTTTTCCACGGCTGAGAAGGTGCAGATCGCCCATGCGCTAGATGCTTTGGGGATGGATTACATCGAAGGCGGCTGGCCGGGCGCGAACCCGACGGATTCCGAGTTTTTTGCCGACCGCGCGCACACCCGCGCCACGATGACCGCTTTTGGGATGACCAAGCGGGTAGGGCGGTCAGCCGAGAATGACGATGTTCTGGCTGCCGTGTTGGATGCCGATACCCCCGCCGTGTGTTTGGTCGGCAAAACGCATGAGTTTCATGTGACCACCGCCCTTGGTGTAAGCCTTGAGGAAAACCGCGAGGCGATTGCCGCGTCTTTCAAGCATATCGTAGGCAAGGGGCGTGAGGCGCTGTTTGATGCCGAACATTTCTTTGACGGCTACCGCGCCAATCCTGATTATGCGTTGTCGTGTCTGCGCGCGGCTTATGATGCGGGCGCGCGCTGGATCGTTTTGTGCGACACCAACGGCGGCACTTTGCCTGCCGATGTGGGGCGGATCACGGCCGAGGTGATTGCCTCGGGCATTCCAGGCGATCACATTGGGATTCATTGCCATGATGATACGGGCAATGCTGTGGCCTGTTCGCTGGCCGCTGTTGATGCGGGGGCGCGGCAAATTCAGGGCACGTTGAACGGGCTTGGTGAACGCTGCGGCAATGCCAATCTGATCACCCTGATCCCGACCTTGGCTCTGAAAGAACCCTATGCCAGCCGGTTTGAAACCGGTGTCACGCCCGACGCTTTGGCAGGGATTTTGCGGACCAGCCGGATGCTGGACGATATTTTGAACCGCGTGCCGAACCGCGCCAGCCCGTATGTGGGCGCGTCCGCGTTCGCGCATAAGGCTGGGCTGCATGCCAGCGCCATTTTGAAAGACCCCACGACATATGAGCATATTCCGCCTGAAACGGTGGGCAATGCGCGGGTGATCCCGATGTCAAACCAAGCGGGGCAATCGAACCTGCGGGCGCGTTTGGCGGCGGCGGGGATTGTGGTTGATGCACGCGACCCGCGCCTTGCGGGCATTCTGGATGATATCAAGCTGCGCGAGGATCAGGGCTATGCCTATGACGGGGCGCAGGCGAGTTTTGAGCTGTTGGCGCGCCGTGCGTTGGGCTTGTGCCCGCAGTTCTTTGAGGTCAAACGCTACCGCGTGACGGTGGAACGCCGCAAGAACAAGCGCGACCAAATGATCACCTTGTCCGAGGCGGTGGTGGTGGTGAAAATCGGCGACCAAAAGATGCTGTCAGTGTCGGAGTCGATGGATGAAAGTGGCACCGACCGTGGCCCCGTCAACGCGCTGTGGAAGGCGCTGGCCAAGGATCTGGGGCCATTTCAGGATTGCATCGACGACATGCATCTGGTCGATTTCAAGGTCCGCATCACCCAAGGCGGCACCGAGGCCGTGACACGGGTTATCATCGACAGCGAGGATGCACAGGGCCGTCGTTGGTCTACCGTTGGGGTCAGCGCGAACATCGTTGATGCCAGTTTCGAGGCACTTTTGGAGGCCGTGACATGGAAACTTATCCGCGACGCCGCAGCATGAGGGCAGCAGGTCTGGTCCTGCTTTTGGCAGGCTGTCAAACAGCACCCGCTCCTGTGATCCCACTTCAGGGGGCCTATATCCGCATGTTGCATGGCCATGATGGGTTGAATTACGCACATGTCACCATTTTCCCTGATGATCGCGTTGCCATCGGCAACGGCACTACAACGGGCATGTCCCCTAATGCGGAATGGCTGCCCGCCAAACCCGGCCTGTTCCTGCGTGCTCAAGCCATCACCGACCGTTTTTTTGCCGCCCAGCGTCCTCAAACTGCGCCCGCAGATTGCATGCACGATGTGGTGGAAAAGGTCCAAGTTGCCACTGCTACGGGCCTAAGCCTTGAAGCATGGGACTGCTGGGGTGAGGGGCTAGCCCCTTTGACCGCCGCTTTGAACAAGCTTGTTTCGGAATGACCCTGCAATCCTTGCAGCGCGGCGACCCCACCCGTTTCGCAGCCTTGCTGGCAGCGCCCCCTGCGGCCCGCGCGCCCCTTGCCACGCTTTACGCCTTTAACCTTGAAATCGCCCGCGCGCCTTGGGTGACCAAGGAACCGATGATCGCCGAAATGCGCCTGCAATGGTGGCGTGACGCGCTCGAGGATGCCGCTCGCGGCACCGTGCGCGCGCATGAGGTGATGGCGCCGCTGGCTGATCTGATGGCTGCCCATGACCTACCGCTGGAGACGTTGGACCGCATGGTGGAGGCGCGGCGTTGGGATATTTATTCCGATGCCTTTGCCGATCAAACCGCCTTTGACGATTACCTGATGGATACGGGTGGCGGGCTGATGTGGCTGTCGGCCAAGGCGCTGGGGGCAGGGGCCGCGTCCGAACCCGCCTTGCGCGATTTTGGCTGGGCCGCAGCGCTTGCGGCCTATTTGCAAGCGGTGTCTGCGCTGGTGGAACGTGGCCGTATCCCGCTGCTGGATGGGCGCGATGACGGTATCACAGCCCTTGCCACGCGCGGCCTTGCCCGCCTTGCCGCCGCGCGCAAAGGCCCGATTGACCCCGCCGCGCGCCCCGCCATGCTGGCAGGGTGGCAGGCGCAGGCCTTGCTGACCATGGCCGCGCGGGACCCTGCCCGCGTGGGCGACGGCACCTTGCAGCTGTCTGAATTTTCCCGCCGTGGCCGGCTCTTGTGGCAGGCTTTCACCCATCGCATTTAGCGCCACCTTTCCCAGCGTCGCGAAATAGGCTAGCCTTGCCGCAAAGGGCGAATGCCCATGGTGCGCAGGAGGAGCAGTGACAATGCAGGTAAGCAAACGAACAACCCTAATTGGCCTTGGGGCCCTGTTTTTGTCGGGCTGTGTCGGTGGCGGCGGCCGCATGGGCGCGGTTTCGGCCCGCACCACCACCCAATACACCCCCGCACCCAACGCAGGGTTTGACGCTTGGGTCGCAGGGTTTCGCGCCCGCACCAAAGGCATCAACGACAGCACCATGAACGCGGCCTTTCGCAACGTGGGCTTTATCCCCGAGGTGATTGAACGCGACCGCAACCAAACCGAATTCAAACGCAGCTTGCAAGATTACCTTGCTATCGCCGCCTCTGATGAACGCGTCTCCAAAGGGCGCGCTGCCTACGGGCGCCAACGCGCCACACTCGACGCGATCGAACGCCGCTATGGGGTTGAAGGCAATGTGGTGGCCGCTGTCTGGGGGCTGGAAAGTTTCTTTGGCGAACGGCGCGGCGATATTCCTGTGATCTCGGCTGTGGCCACCTTGGCCTATGAAGGTCGGCGCGGGGCGTTTTTTGAAAAACAACTGATTGCCGCCTTGAAAATCCTGCAAAATGGCGATGTGACCGCCGACCGGATGACAGGGTCTTGGGCCGGTGCGATGGGCCATACGCAGTTTATCCCGACCTCTTACCAACTCTTTGCCGTTGATTTCACCGGCGATGGCAAGCGTGACATCTGGTCTGATGACCCATCGGATTCGCTGGCCTCCACCGCCGCTTACCTTGCCAAATCCGGCTGGACCAAAGGCCAACCGTGGGGCGTAGAAGTGCGCCTTCCGTCAGGGTTCAACGCAGGGCTTGCAGGCCGCAAATCCAGCCGCAGCCCTGCCGATTGGGCGGCAATGGGCGTGCGCGATATGGATGGCAACACCGTGCCAAACCACGGGGCGGCGTCGATCATCATCCCCGAAGGTACGGGCGGCCCCGCCTTTATGACCTTCCGCAACTTTACCGCCATCACGCGCTATAATAATTCCGAAAGCTATGTGATCGGGGTGGGCCACCTGTCCGACCGCATCCTTGGCCGCCCCGCGATCCGTGGCAACTTTCCACCCGATGCGGCTGGTATGCGCATCGCAGACCGCCAAGAAATGCAGCGCCTTCTGACCACCAAGGGCTTTGATACCGAAGGGTCGGACGGCGTGATCGGCCCCAAAACCCGCGCGGCCATTTCCAGCTATCAGGCAAGCCGGGGGATGAGCGTTACAGGCGAACCCAGCCTCGATTTGCTCGCAATCCTCCGGTAGGTTTTGATCCCCTTGGGCAGGCCGGGTTGCAACATTTGCGACAGGCCTGCCCAGAAAGTCACCCCAAATTGGGCCGTTTCAACACCCGCCCCAGCAGCGCACAGACAAGGCTGGCAATCACAAGCGCCATTCCCAGCGTGATGAAGCCAAATTTCAGCACTGCAAAGGCGGAATAGGGCAGGGCGAGCCAGTCGGCAAAGGTGGCAGGATTGGCCAGCATCACAAAGGACCACAGGTTTTCAATCGCATCGCAGAGCGCGCCCAAAAGAAATGACGCAGCCGCAAATAGCCCCAGCTTTTGCCCGATGCTTGACCCTTGGCTAAGCCGCGCGATCAAGGTACAGACAAACAGCCCGATGCCGACAAATCCAAGGATAAAGCCAAAATCAATCAGCTGGGTGGTGACATAGACATCCAGCGTTCCGGCTTGCACCATCGTGGCATAGAACCCTTTGATCTTTTCACCGCTAAAGCTGGTTTGCCCCGTCATATAGTCGACCGGATGCATTGAGGCCGCATAACTGGCGTCCAACTTGCCCTTTGCCCATTGAAACCAGACAAACGACCCGATGGCCAAGGTAATATGTGCCAATATCGGCAGGTTCAGCAGTCTTTTCAGTGGGTTTATTGACATAACTCATTCCTTAATTGCATTCCTTGGAATGTATATATATTCTGGGGAATGAAAATCAAGGATCTTTTTTGATGCCACAGCTTAACGGCCAGACGATTGCCAACCTGTCAATATGGCTGTCCATTGTCAGCAAGCTGTTTAATGCGCGGATGGGCGTGCTGCTGGCCCCGCATGGCCTGACCCAGGGGCAGTTCAGCATTTTGCATCATATAACGCGCCAACGTATCAGCGGCGGCCATAGCATTTCACAGATCGCAGCAGCGGTGGAGGTAGAGCAACCGGCAGTTACGAAAACCATCGCCAAGTTCCAAAACATGGGGCTGGTACACCTTAGCGCCCATCCCAGTGACAAAAGGTCGAAAGTCGTGCGCGCAACGCCGGAAGCGGACAGGTTGCTGGGCCAAATATACCAAGGCATCGGGCCTGACCTTGCCACTGTGTTCAACAGTTTGAATGGCACCGATATTGACGGTTTTGCGGCACAATTGGAAGTGCTTGGCAAATGGCTTGATCACAATCGGCTATAGTCGGCCCGTCGCGCATAAAAACGCCCGCCACAAAACGGGGCAGGCGTTTCAATTGTTTTGGGGTCCGTCTCAGGCTTTGGAGTCAAGCATACCTGTCTTGAACAGCAAACCAGCCGCCACGGTGCCAAGAATCGGCGCCACGATAAACAGCCATAGCTGACCAATCGCTGTACCGCCCGCAAACAAGGCTGGGCCGATGGACCGTGCAGGGTTAACCGAAACACCCGTGACATTGATACCGACCAAGTGGATCACCACCAGCGCCAGACCAATCGCAAGGCCCGCCATTGCAGCCGGTGTGCCTTTGCCTGTGGAGCCAAGGATCACAACCATGAACAAAAAGCTGGCAACCAGTTCAAACACAAAGGCCGAAACCATGTTGTATTCGCCCAAGTATCCTGTGCCCCAGCCGTTCTGGCCCAAACCGTTGGTTGCCACCGAATAGTCGGCTTTGCCCGACATGATCAGCAGCAAAACCAGTGCCGCCGCAATCGCGCCTGCAACCTGTGCGATAATGTATTTGATAGCCTCGGCCATCGTCATGCGGCCCGCGGCCACCGCGCCCAGAGATACGGCTGGGTTGATGTGACAGCCCGAAACCGGACCAATGGCATAGGCCATCCCGATCAGTGCCAAACCAAAGGCAAAGCTGATCCCCGTCAGGCCGATGTCGCCACCGGCGATCACGGCCGATCCACAGCCAAACAGCACCAAGGTAAAGGTGCCAATAAATTCCGCGACTTGTTTGTTCATTTTAAAACCTACTCGTTAAGATGTAGGTCAGATGTGCAAAAAAATATGGGCCGGAAAAAGGGGAAAAACCTTTGCCTTGCGTCAGATCGTCGCGCAGGGCTGGTGTGTGGGCGTCGCGGTGCAAACTGCGGGGCGTCCGCGTTAAAATCAGGTTAACAAAAATAGGAATACTGTTTATTATCAGATGGTTGCAAAGATGTCCGCGCGCGAACATCTTTGCCTTTGCCCCTCATTGCATCTGGCTTTCTTTGGGCTGCATCGCCAACCAAATCAGCGCCCCGCCTGCCAAAACAAGGAAAGGCAGCATGGCGATATTCACCGCCGCCCAGCCTTCCTCAACCGACCCGCCCGAGCAATTCATCAAGCCACCCGAAGACAGCGAGGCCATCGTGACGCCCCCGAAAACCAGCAGGTCATTCAAGCCCTGCATCCGCCCCCGTTCATGCGGGGCATGGGCCCCCGCCAGCATTGTCGTGGCCCCGATGAACCCGAAATTCCAGCCGATCCCAAGCAAAATAAGGGCGGCAAAGAAGTTCTCCAACTCAAACCCCGTCAAGGCCACAGCCCCCGCAGCGGCCAGAATAACCAGCCCCAAAGCGATGATCTTTTCCACGCCGAAACGGGCAATCAAATGACCTGTGAAAAACGACGGCACATACATCGCCAAAACATGGGCCGTGACCACATCCGCCGCATTCGACGTTTCAAACCCGCAGCCCACCACAGCCAGCGGCGATGAGGTCATTACAAGGTTCATCAAGGCATAGGAAACCGTCGCGCAAATTACGGCCACCGCGATGCGGGGGGTGCGGATCATTTCCCAGCGTGTCCGCCCCAACGCATCGCCGATTTTCGGCTTGGGTGGCTTGGGGATGTTCAGGCCCAAGAACAGAAACGACCCCAGGATGTTCAGCACGATCACGGCCAGATAGGTGCCCATAAACGGCACCACAAAAGCCTGTGCCGTGACCTTGACCAGCTGCGGCCCGATGATGGCTGACAGCAGCCCCCCCGCCATCACCCATGAAATCGCCTTTGGCCGAAACGCTTCGGACGCGGTATCGGCGGCGGCGAAACGGTAGAACCCTTGGGCCGACATATAGGTGCCCGAAAAGATCGCACCCAGCAAGAAAATCGGGAAAGACGCGGAATACAGACCATACGCGCCGATTGCCGCCCCCAGCGCGCCTGCCGCCGTTCCGATCAAGAACCCAACGCGGCGGCCATATTTCTGCATGATCGACGACAAGGGCGTGGCCGACAGCATCGATCCCACCACCATGATTGAGATTGACAGCGTGGCCCAGCAAGCATTTGACGCCAAGGTTTGCCCCGCGAGCCCTGCGATGGTGAATATCATCGGCATCTGCGCGCCCAAAATGGCTTGGGCGGCAACAAGCACCCACACATTGCGGCGGGACTCGGGCGAGGCGGGGAGGGTGTCTGTTTGGGTCATATCTTTGAGTATTCCCGCAGGGGCTATTCGGGCAAGTGTGAAATTGTCACGGCTACAATGACCAGTGCGTTATTTGGGGGTTTTAACGCCCCTCGTGCCCCGTTAGCCTGCGTCAAAAGGGGAGCCAGATGGTCGGGCGGATTATCACAGGGGATGCATGTGTGGCCGAAGGGGCCGCGTGGTTGGCGCAGGCCGATCCGCGTTTTGGCATGGCCTTGGCCCAGACCGGCCCTTTGCCGCTGCGCCTGCGCCCCGGTGGGTTTGCAGCCCTGTTCGATGCGATTATCGGGCAACAAGTCAGCACCCAATCGGCCCGCGCCATCTGGGCAAGGCTGGAAAGCGCTGGCCTGACCGAAGAGGGCGCGGTTTTGGCCGCAACCGAAGAGGATTTGCGCGCCTGCGGCTTGTCGCGCCAGAAAATCCGCTATGCCCATGCGCTTGCGGCGGCGCAGATCGACTATGCCGCCTTGCCAGCCATGCCCGATGCGCAGGTCATTGCCATGCTGACCGCCGTTTCGGGCATTGGTACTTGGACCGCCGAGATTTACGCCATGTTCAGCCTTGGCCGTGCCGATGTGTTTGCCCATGGCGACCTTGCCTTGCAAGAGGCCGCGCGGCGGTTGTTTGCGTTGCCAGAGCGGCCAAAAGAAAAGGAAATGCGCCGGATTGCCGAGGCTTGGGCGCCGTGGCGGTCGGTTGCTGCACGGATTTTATGGGCGTATTACAGGGTTTCGACCGCGAAAGAAGGGATCAGATGACACGTAAACTTACCTCCGCCCGCAAGGGTGTTGCCAAAGGGGCTGCCCGCAGCATGGTTGTCTTTGTGCATGGTTACGGTGCCGATGGCGCGGATTTGCTGGGGCTTGCCGACCCTTTGGCCCCGCATTTACCGAACACGGTGTTTTATTCCCCAGATGCGCCCGAACCTTGCAATGGCGCGCCGATGGGGCGGCAATGGTTCCCTATCCCGTGGCTGGACGGATCGTCCGAACAGGCCGCGCGTGAGGGGCTTTTGGCCGCCGCCGACGATCTGAACGGTTTTTTGGATGAAAAACTGGCCGAAGAGGGGCTGACCCCCGACGCACTGGCGCTGGTCGGCTTTTCCCAAGGGGCGATGATGAGTCTGCATATAGCCCCGCGCCGTAGCCCTGCGATTGCGGGTGTGGTGGCGATTTCGGGGCGGTTGCTGGCCCCCGAACTGCTGCACGAGGCGGTTGCAAAGCCGCCCGTTCTGCTGGTGCACGGCGACCAGGATGCGGTGGTTCCGTTTGAGGATATGGGGCTTGCCGGCAATGCGCTGGTCGCGGCAGGGTTTGAAACCTATGGCCATGTGATGAAAGGCGGGGGGCATGGGATTGCGCCGGACGGTTTGTCTGTGGCGCTGTCCTTTTTGGCGGACCGTTTGCCAAAATAGGCCTGTGCCCTAAAGCTGCCGCTTTAAATGCCCAAGATTTTGGCAAGCCCATAAATCTGCAAACCAAGTGTAGATGAGGGGGCTTGTCAGATTGCAACCGCGATATATAGTATTCCTTAAGGGGCGGGGCCTCTCGCCCCACGACGCCCCTATTCGGGACGGACGCAGGGGATTGATCACAGACGATGGATGGCGATTTCAGAACAAACTTTGTGCGCGAACCGCAGGCCTTGCGGCAGTTTCCGGCGCTGGTGCTGAATGCGGATTATCGCCCGCTGTCCTATTACCCGCTGTCGCTATGGTCTTGGCAAGATGCGATAAAGGCGGCCTATTTGGACCGCGTGACCATTGTTGCCGAATACGACCAGAGTGTTCGAAGCCAGAGGGATGAGATACGGATCCCGTCGGTTGTCGTGCTGAAAGACTTTATCCAACCCCAAAAGCGCGTGGCCTTCACGCGCTTTAATCTTTTCTTGCGGGACGAATTTTGTTGCCAATATTGCAGCGCCAAAGGGGATTTGACCTTTGATCATGTCGTGCCGCGCGCGCGGGGCGGGGTGACAAGCTGGGAAAACGTCGTGGCCGCGTGCAGCCCGTGCAATTTGCGAAAAGGGTCGCGCAGCCTGCGGGAATGCGGTTTGCAGTTGAACCGTAAACCCCGCCAGCCAAGGCCCGAGGAAATGCTGGCCCACGGCCGCCGCTTTCCGCCGAACTATCTGCACGAAAGCTGGTTGGATTTTCTGTATTGGGATGCCGAGCTGGACGCGTAACGGTTGCTACCTATTTCTGGTGTAGAGGATACCATAATAGGCACCAAAACGGTGGTTCTCATGTCAAAAATGATGCATCGGATTAACCGGGCGTGGTTTATGGGATGAATCTGAGTGACCCCTCGTGAAGCAAGGATCTGGTCAGGGCAGGGAGCCGACCTTTGCTGCTGTTTGCGCAAAGGTCTGATATGCGAACGAGTCACTGGTCCGTATTGAGTGGTGCGCCAGTGTCGGCTTCTGGTGACACTGCCAATATCGAATAAGTTTCTCTTTATACTTTGAAAGTTGGATCTCGAGCTCCGTCGCGGGGTCATCCTGCTTAGCTTCGTTCAACCAAATCAATCAGTCGCAAATAGTGGTGGTCTGCCGTGAGTTCGGGGGCCGTCTCTGCAAGGATAGCAAGTATCTTTGGCAATTCATACGGTGGGCGGGATAAAACGCCTAGCGTCACCGTATTCACCAAATCCAAGGTCGCCTCTGTGAATAGCCCCTAGATTTGTAGACGCCTTGCTTGGTAATTTTGGAAGCAAGGAGAACGATATGTCCGGAGCTAAATTCACAGACGAGTTCAAGCGCGATGCTGTCGCGCAGGTCGAGGATCGCGGCTACCCTGTGCGCGAGGTGGCCGAACGATTGGGCGTCAGCACCAAGTCGATCTACACATGGCAAAAGCTGTTTTCGCGGCCCGCAAAGGTGATCCAAGAGGTCGATGCGCAAGCTGATGAGATCCGGCGGTTGAAGCGTGATCTGCTGCGGGTCACGGAGGAACGGGACATCCTAAAAAAGGCGACCGCATAC
>NZ_ATVN01000006.1 GCF_000420745.1 Pseudorhodobacter ferrugineus DSM 5888 | reverse complement strand
CTCTTTGCGTGATTTGCGCTGATCCGAAACAAGCCATGCTGTCAGCTGAGTGACATACGGATCCAGCTTGCTCGGACGATCCGGCGTCTGAAACGCTGGCTCAACAATCCCCTCCCGCAAATACTTCTTGATCGTGTTGCGCGAGATGCCCGTGCGCCGCGCGATCTCGCGAATGGGCATCTTCTCTCGCAGCGCCCATCCCCGGATAACTTTTAAAAAACTCATGTCTATCACTCCAAGTGCCCCCAGCTGATTCAAGCTGAGGCAAGGTTGCACATGGGTCAGTTCTCAGTGACAATTTTTGCTGTTGCCGGGTCAGTTCTCAGTGACAATCAACAGCCCGACGGGCCAGATCGCATGAACTGGCTGATGGGTCAAATTCTGCGCAAAAAGGTCAAGGTTCAGGGTTTCATCATTTTTGACGATTTCGGACATCTCTATTCTGAGTTCGCCAAGGAAATGTCCGCATGGATTGCTGCGGATAAAATCAAATACCGCGAAGAGATCATCGACGGTTTGGAAAACGCACCAGAGGCCTTTGTTGGGCTTTTGAAAGGCGAAAACTTCGGCAAGCGCGTGATCCGCGTTGGCCATAAATGAAAGATAAAAACATGAAAATTCTTATGGTTCTCACGTCGCATGATGAAATGGGCGACACAGGCAAGAAAACCGGCTTCTGGCTGGAAGAGTTCGCAGCACCTTATTACGTCTTCAAAGACGCGGGCGCAGACATCACACTCGTATCGCCAAAAGGCGGTCAGCCACCTATTGATCCGTCCAGTGATGCTGACGGTGCACAAACGGATGACACGCGCCGTTTCAAGGCTGATGATGAGGCGCAAAAGCATCTCGCTACAACGCTTAAACTTTCAGATGTGACTGAGGCGGGCTTTGACGCAATCTTCTACCCCGGCGGCCACGGCCCGCTGTGGGATCTTGCCGAAGATGCCGACAGCAAGCGCCTGATTGAGGCGTTTGCTGCAGCGGACCGTCCCGTTGGCGCAGTTTGTCACGCACCAGCTGTGTTTCGTCATACTCTTGGCACAGACGGCAAGCCGTTGGTTTCGGGGCGCCGCGTGACTGGCTTTACCAATACCGAAGAAGATGCGGTTGGCCTGACAGACATCGTGCCATTCTTGGTCGAGGATATGTTGAAAGCCAATGGCGGCACTTATGAAAAAGGTGCTGATTGGGCAAGCTTTGTGCTGCGCGATGGCAAGCTTGTAACAGGACAAAATCCTGCGTCCTCGGCTGCAGCGGCACAGGAAATACTGGCCCTGCTGGGATAGAGCCTTACACCTGATCCTAAATCTGCGGCGCAAGTTTTGCGTCGCAGGTTATCTTTACGCGTTGCCGCTAAGCGAATTTGGCTTTCCTCTGACTTCTCTGCCAGCGTTCAGACTGATCGATATAGGCGTATATTCGCGACAGCCACCTCAGCCTGAAACTCTCGACCTATCGCAAGAATACCGATCCGCCTTAGGTGTGCAGGATCGAAACGGGCATCGGTCTTATGTGCCTCAACCGCATCAAACGCGACCCGATGGCTGCGCCATTCCTGCGCGGCAATAAAGTCAGATCGAAACGACTGCCAAGGCCGCGTCAATTGGTCCGTGCGCAAACGAATGTCATAGCGCTCGCCGTTGCCGCAGGTTTCTAGCTCAATGCCATCCCAATCACTTGCATCAAATCCAGCACCATCGTGGCAGAGGTCGAAGGCAATCTGAACAAAGCCACCGTTGTTATCCAACGAGACGCCGCCGCGCAACACGGTGGCCATGCGCCCCCGAAACATCTCTTCCTGCATCCCACCTCTAGAAACACCGCCCATAACTCCGTCAGCGACGTATTCCCACTTTGGGTTCAATTCCATCTTTACGCTCCCTCCCCATTGTAATGCTCAAGACTTTGGCACCCTGCCTGAACACTCACAATACGGAAGCGAAGCGAGTGATCAGATATGAAGATATGCTACCTTGAGCGACGAAAGCCCTTTGATGTCGAAGATGCTGAAGCCTCTAAAGTGCGCTATCAGATCGCCCCGAGGTAATACCCGATGGCCTCCGCCAATTCAGTTTCCTCGTAGCCGAAATGGGAGCGTACGACCTCTTCCAATTTTCGAAATGTGGCAGCGGCCTGAACGAAATTTGCATCTCGAGGATCTTCCGCCAATGCCTCCGCTGCACGTCCGAGACGGATGATTAACTCATGGGGATCTTTTGATCCGGGTGGCCTGCCTGTGGTGCGCGGTTCTGGGGGCGACAATAACCCATTGGCAATTGGACACATGGGCCGGGCTAGCATTCATACCCTATTTGGCGTGGGTAAGTGTGGCGGCAGCATTAACCCTGTCCATGGTGCGCCTGAACCCCGATCAGAAACCGTTGGACATAGCGAATTTGTGAGTTTTGGCACTGCCACTTTAAAAATGCTTACGACCCACTCACCGAGCGAAAAACAGATAGCCCAACACTGAAAGATGAAGAACCGGGTAATTGGGTTATCAGATCATAAAAGAGTAGTAGTGTGGATTTAACACATGAAGGAATAGTACATGGTGGTATGCGGTTGTGAGATATCAGCAAAGGAAGTACATTTATCCGTCGTCCACCAAAATGATGAAGGCATCATCGAGATGCTTGGACTAAAGACCACACGGATTGAGCTCGACGACGATACATCTGAGATCGACCTGCGATCATTCCTGGCGGCTCTTCAAGAGTTTTCTCGCGAAAACGAAGTAGATACCTTTGTGATCAAAACCCGTGCCAAAAAAGGCAGAATGGCCGGTGGAGCCGTATCCTTCAAAATCGATACTCTAATCCAACTCTTGGAGGGGTGTCACGCGCGGTTTGTCAGTCCGGTGGCCCTTGCTCAATTCGCCAAGAAGGAAGTTGAAGAGTATCCCGAGAAGTTGCTAGTTTATTTAAAGAACGCCTTTCTTGCCGGTGCTTATGCTTTGACTCGGAGCTGATTTCCTAACTACCTGCGCCAGTAACGATCCGCCCTCTTTTTGACCTAATTGGGCACACAGAAAACAAGGAACCAAAGTTGCAGCATTTCTCTCTGCTTGATCTGTCACCTATCCCCGAAGGTGGAACAGCCGCTGATGCCCTAAGCAATACAATCGACCTGGCGCGCCATGCCGAGGCTAGCGGCTATCATCGATATTGGTTGGCCGAGCATCACAACATGCCGGGCATCGCAAGTGCTGCAACCGCTGTCGTGATAGGGGCGGTCGCATCGGCCACCAAGACCATCCGCGTTGGTGCTGGGGGCATCATGCTTCCTAACCATGCGCCGCTGGTAATTGCCGAGCAGTTTGGCACGCTTGCCACGCTTTATCCGGGGAGGGTTGATCTTGGGCTTGGCCGAGCTCCGGGAACCGATGGGGTAACGGCACACGCCCTCAGAAGAAATATGAAAGCCAACGAGAACTTTCTGCAGGATGTGACGGAACTTCTAGGGTATTTCGACGACGCTTCAGGTGAGGCGCAAATTCGGGCCATTCCCGGACAAGGCACCCATGTTCCGGTCTGGGTACTCGGCTCCAGCCTTTATGGCGCTCAACTTGCCGCTTATCTCGGGTTGCCTTATGCGTTCGCCTCGCATTTCGCGCCCGCCATGCTTGAGGATGCGATTGCAACTTACAGATCGACGTTCCGCCCCTCCCAGTGGCTTGCCAAGCCGTACTTCATGTTGGCTGCCGGGGTTTGCGCGGCGGCAACTGATGATGAAGCATCGTATCTGCGATCATCCCAAATGCTTGCCTTCGCCCGCTTGCGAACAGGACGCCCTGGTAAACTACCGCATCCGGTTTCGGATCTGTCAGGAGAAATTTCAGCACCGGTCCTTGCGCAAGTGAAACAAGCCCTCTCCTGTTCGGCAACAGGCGGCCCTGAAACGGTTCGTCGTGAACTCGCAGCCCTGATTGAACGTTACCAACCAGAAGAAGTTATGGTGACCGGAATGATCCACGATCATGCCGCGCGTTTAAGGTCATTCGCGATAGCGGCAGAGGCTCTCTCCGACATTTCGAAGGCTTGCGAGGCGGCTTAGTCATGACTTATTTTGTCAGCGCAAAAAGTGATAGAAGGCGGCCAGAGCAGACAATACAATGAACCCTGCAAGGGTACCGGCTATGGCGAATGACTACTAACAGGAGTTGCGCTTATTGGGGTCTAAAGCAGGTAAGCCCAAGACGATTTTTTTGGCTCACGGAGACTATGAAAAACGCCAAAGAAAAACGGTAAAAGTGTGCTCAAATCTGCCGTTCGCTGCAAGTTATCCGAACGTCCGGTCTTGGCCTGCGCCGCGGATCAAGTTGCCTAAGTTCTGTAAAGGTCCGGCATAGCGCAAAAGAGAGGGCGGCCGAAAGAGCGCCGCCTGCCGGAAGTGTGTAAGCCTATGCTTGGGGTGGGGTTTGCCGTGTTTGCGGGCCCTGACCCAACCAACCTGGCAAGCCGCAGCTAACCTGTTGTGTCAGCCAGCCGACTCCAGTTTCCAACATTCGAAAGAGGCGGCAGTATTTAGACTCGGCGGTTCCTATTACTAGGGCATTAGTAGGGGATGTACGTCAAACGTTCTCCTGCGTCGTCCGGCACCATCCAAGATAGAGGCGATAATTAATCAAGCGATCACAATGGGTTGTACGACTTTAAGCGGCTTGGTCCGGTCACGTCCAACACATGGACGGCAAAATTCGTAATGATGAGGTAGTAGGTTCGAGTCCTATCATCGGCACCACTTTTCCCTTATCTCTAAACGAGCGGTCCACAAGCCACTGCTTGCTCTTTGCACCAGGTTTACCGTCGACGTTTTGGACCGATTGATGCCGCTCGACTTGCACCTCACCTTGTCCGCCGCCATATATAACCTTGTAAGTACAGGGGGCGCAGATGGCCGAAGACAAATTTCCAGGTTGGCATGGCACAACGATCCTTGCGGTACGGCGGGGCGGGCAAGTTGTTGTGGCCGGCGATGGGCAGGTCAGCCTTGGGCAAACTGTGATCAAAGGCTCGGCGCGCAAAGTACGCCGCTTGTCGCCCGGTGGGCGCGATGTGGTTTGCGGTTTTGCGGGCTCTACGGCTGATGCCTTTACCCTGCTGGAACGGCTGGAAAAAAAGCTAGAGGCAATGCCGGGGCAATTGGCGCGGGCATCCGTTGATCTGGCCAAAGACTGGCGAATGGACAAGTACTTGCGAAATTTGGAAGCGATGTTGATCGTGACCGATGGCACCGATCTGTTTGTCATTACGGGGGCCGGTGACGTGCTGGAACCCGAACATGATATTGCCGCGATCGGGTCTGGTGGCAACTTTGCACTGGCCGCCGCGCGGGGGTTGATGACGACCGATATGGCGGCTGAAGATATCGCCCGCAAAGCGATGGCAATCGCGGCCGATATTTGCGTGTATACGAACGGAAATTTAACCGTGGAAACGATTGCAGCGCTTTGATCTAGGCGCCTTCCTTTTCCACCAGTCCTTGCAGCAGCGCCAAACGATCCTGCCCAAACCCACCCGCTTGGGTGGTCAGCTCGCGCATTTCACGTACAAAAAACTGTCTGTACCCTTCGGCCTTTTCGCACCAAGCCACCAATTTCACCCCTTGCGGCGGATGCACCAGCGCCAGCGGCAAAACCGTCCGGGTGGACTGCTGGTCTGACAGATCGGTATACTCAAACCGTACGGGCCTACTGGCTTCAAGCGCCGTATGCAACTGCGTCAGATCGTTGGCCTGCGCCGCCCCCGCATCACTGCGCCAACCGCCTGCGGGCCGCACGTCCAGCTTACGGTACAGCCGACACAGCAGCGCGCCCTCTGGGTCAGTCTCTGCAAGACGTTTCAACGCGGTCTCTGCTGCTGCCGCCGCTATCGGGTCGGCACGGTGATCTACCAGTGCCAGCCCCCGCAACGCCGCATCCCGCAAAACAGGATCAACAACCGGAGCCGCCACAACCGTCCCAGCCCCCAAGCCAATAGATGCCGCGCCTGCACCAAACCAGCGCGCCAACGCACGACGGGTCAGGGTGTGGGGTGCATCGGTCTTATCGCGGGCCGACATGGCGGGTATCCTTGCGCTTGAGGTTGGAAAAGGATGGTATATCGCGCAAAGCCCGCGCGTCTGTCCAGTCTGTTGGTTGAAACCCCTGGGCGCGCTGTCTAAGTGATGCATGAACGAGACAGGAGCCGCCACATGACCGACCTCACCCCCCGCGAAATCGTGTCTGAACTGGACCGCTACATCATCGGCCAAAATGATGCCAAACGCGCCGTCGCCGTGGCGCTACGCAATCGCTGGCGACGCAAGCAGTTGGGTGATGATTTGCGCGATGAGGTGTATCCCAAAAATATCCTGATGATCGGGCCAACAGGTGTCGGCAAAACCGAAATCAGCCGCCGTTTGGCGAAACTGGCCCGCGCACCGTTCCTGAAAATTGAAGCGACCAAGTTCACCGAGGTAGGCTATGTCGGCCGCGATGTGGACAGCATTATCCGCGATCTGGTCGATGCCGCGATGATCGACACCCGCGCCCATATGCGCGAAGACGTGAAGGCCCGCGCCGCCCTTGCCGCCGAAGACCGTGTGATCGAGGCGATTGCCGGCAAAGACGCCCGCGAACAAACCCGCGATATGTTTCGTCGTAAGCTGAAGGCAGGCGAGCTGGACGATACGGTAATCGAACTGGAAATTGCCGACACCACCAACCCTTTTGCCGCCTTTGACCCGACTGGCCAAGGCGGCGGCCAAATGGGCGGCATGATGAACCTTGGCGATCTGTTCGGCAAAATGGGTCGCACCCAGAAACGCAAACTGACCGTGGCCGAAAGCTACGATCTGCTGGTGTCCGAGGAAGCCGACAAGCTGCTGGATGATGAGGCGGTGAAGCTGGCCGCATTAGAGGCGGTTCAAGAGAATGGCATTGTTTTTATTGATGAAATCGACAAGGTTTGCGCCCGCGCCGATGCACGTGGTGCCGATGTTTCACGTGAAGGCGTGCAGCGCGACCTGCTGCCCTTGATCGAAGGGACCACCGTTTCCACCAAACACGGTCCCGTTAAAACCGACCATATCCTGTTCATCGCCTCCGGTGCCTTTCACACAGCCAAGCCCTCTGACCTGCTACCTGAACTCCAAGGTCGCCTGCCGATCCGTGTTGAGTTGCGCGCCCTGACGGAAGGCGATTTTGTCCGCATCCTGACCGAAACCGACAACGCATTAACCTTGCAATACACCGCGCTAATGGGCACCGAAGGCGTGACCGTTACCTTCACCGAAGACGGTATCAAAGCGCTTGCCCGCATCGCCGCCGAAGTAAACCAATCTGTCGAAAACATCGGCGCCCGCCGCCTTTACACCGTGATCGAACGGGTGTTCGAGGATCTGTCCTTCACCGCCCCCGACCGTGATGGCGAGTCGGTCGAGGTTAACGCCGAATTCGTCGAACAACATCTCGGCGAACTCTCCCGCTCCACCGATCTGTCGCGCTACGTCCTTTAATACCCCAAAACCGGACCCCCCGTTTCATCTTGGCAAAAATACTTCGGTGGTGCGGGGGCTGGCCCCCGCTGTCTGCCAAATAAACCTACGTTTTAGGCTTCCCTCCACCCCAAATCCACAGCATCAAAGATGGATGAAAACACCCACTCTCGCCTTCCTGCGCGACAACGCGCCATTCCTCGCCACAGGCGCGCTCCTCGCTTTTCTGTCCAGCTTTGGGCAAACCTTTTTCATCTCGATCTTTGGCGGTGAAATCCGCGAGCAGTTTGGCCTGACCAACGGCGACTGGGGCCTGATCTATATGGCGGGCACAGGGATGTCTGCAGTGGCAATGGTCTTTGCCGGCGGGCTCGCCGACAGGTTTCGTGTTCGCATTTTGGGCGTGGCGGTGGTTGGCCTCTTGGCGCTTGCCTGCCTCGCGATGGCGTTCAATCCTTGGGCCGCCGCTTTGCCCTTGGTTATCTTCGCCCTGCGCTTTACCGGCCAAGGCATGACCAGCCACGTCGCCACCGTCGCGATGGTCCGTTGGTTTGTTGCCGCACGTGGCCGCGCACTTGCCGTGGCAACCATGGGCTTTATGACGGCAGAGGCATTGATGCCAATCAGCTTTGTCTGGCTGAAACAGCATTTTGAATGGCATCACCTCTGGGTCGCCGCTGCCCTGCTTTGCCTTGCCTGCACGCCCATCCTGCACCGCCTGTTGCGGCTGGAACGCACCCCACAAAGCGCTGCTGAAACTTCGGCCACGCTGGGCATGAATGGCCACCACTGGACGCGGGCTCAAGCGCTGCGCCATCCGCTGTTTTGGGCGCTGACCCCCGCGATGATGTTCTTTCCCGCCTTTGGCACCGCGTTTTGGTTCCATCAAGTCCATTTCGCCTCGATCAAGGGTTGGGATCATCTGTCCCTCGTCGCAGTGTTCCCGCTGGGCACACTTACCTTTGGCCTGTTCACCGTTATTTATGGGTGGGCGATAGACCGCTTCGGCGCCGCCCGCCTCTTGCCAATTTACCTTCTGCCCCTCGTCATCGCCTTTGCCCTGCATGCCTATGCGCCCAGCATAGCGTGGACAGCGGCAGGCGTAATCCTGATGGGCATGGCAGGCGGCGGGCAGGCAACCATTCCCAACGCCGTCTGGGCCGAATTTTACGGCACACAGCATATCGGATCCATTAAGGCGGCTGTGGCTGCGGTAATGGTTCTTGGGTCAGCCATCGGGCCGGGGCTGACAGGCTGGTTGATAGATGCAGGGATCCGGTTTGAAACCCAGCTTTACGCCATCGCGGGTTCGTTCATTTTTGCGGTTCTGATCATGCTGGTCCCACTGCGAAACGCGCGGCGAGCGTTACCTGAAACGCCGTAGATAGATATAATACGCACCGCTGCCGCCATGCCGCAAATGCGCCTCGGTCACTTGCAAAATTGCAGGCGCGCAGGGCGGCTGGCGCAACCAATGCGGCACCTGTTGGCGCAAAATGCCGGTGCGTTGCGGCATATGGTTTGTATCCATGCCCGGTTTGCCCTTGCCGGTTATCACCAAAACCAACCGCAACCCGCTGGAATGGGCGTTCAGGATAAACCGGATCAGTTCTGGATGCGCCTCGGACAAGGTCATCCCGTGCAGGTCAATCCGCGCTTCGGGGGCCAGCTTGCCGCGGGTCATTTTGCCAAAGGCTTTGGCATCCATTTGCAAGGCATTCGAGGCCGCACTTGGCGGGCGCGGACTGGCGGGTTTTTCACCCAGACGAAAGGGCGCGATGCGTGGCACGGCATGCGTTTTTACGGGCGGTTCAGGAAACTCGGCAGGTGTCTCAACGACCTTACGGCGAAAGATCGGGGCATGCATCGGCTTGGCCGTGCGTGCGACCGCATTCCACAGCTCCTCCTCTTCGGGGTGCAACGATCTGCGGCGCGCCATTATTCCACCTCGGCCAGCGCAAAGGCACGTTCTATCGGCAGCAAAACAACCATGCGCCCAGAATCCTTGACGGTGCCCGCATCCTCCCCCGCCTGAAAGCCGGTGCCATAGAAAATATCGGCCCGGTGCGCGCCCTTGATCGCGCCGCCGGTATCTTGGGCAATCATCAAGCGCCGCAGCGGGTTGCGCCCGTTTTTTTCCAGCCAAACGGGCACACCCAATGGGGTATAATCTGGGTCCACTGCAAGGCTGCGCATCGTTGTAATTGACCGCCCCATCGCGCCAATCGGCCCCTTTTCGGGTTGCAAGTCAGGCAAGCGTCGAAAAAACACAAAGGACGGATTGTGCCGCAAAATCTCGGCCCCCATCACTGGGTTGCCTCGTACAAAGGCCTTGATGCTTTGCGCCGATGCGCTGTGTTCGTCCAAAACCCCCATGCGGATCAGCTCTTTGCCGACCGACCGATACGGATGCCCGTTTCGCCCTGCATATCCTACACGCACAGCGCGCCCATCCGGCATGCGTATCCGGCCAGAGCCTTGAACCTGCAGGAAAAACACCTCTACAGGGTCTTCAAGCCACGCAATCTCCAACCCACGGCCCCGCAACGCACCCGATGTTTCAATTGCCCCGCGGTCCAGCCATTGCTGCCCATCCTGCACCTCGGGCGGACGGGCATAGATCGGATAGGCGTAACGTGGGCTGCGGACCGGCGATCCTGCCAGTTCTGGTTCATAATACCCCGTAAAAAGGGCAGGGGCCGTGCCAATCATGACGGGCCGAAACAGCATCTCAAAGAAAGTGCGCGCCGATGTATCGGATGCCATCGCATCAGGGGCAAGGCGGCAAATCGGGGTCCAATCGGGGTCTTTCAGCAGGGAACAGGTGTCGATGAATGTGGAAAGGGCAGCACGATGATTGTCATCCTGCCACCCGTCCAAATCCGAAAACTCCAGCATTTGCGCCATGGCCGACCCTACCGTCAGGCCCAGCGCAAGCACGGGCACTGCGGCCCATGCGAAAAGGCGGGCCGCGCCACGCATCAATCCCCGGTGGCAACCAGCAACCAGTTGGGGTCAGATGCCCCCATCTGGCGCGAAAACGTCCAAACATCGCGCTGACGCTTGATCGCGGTGGGGCTGCCTTCGACAACCTCACCCAGTTTGTTGCGCACAACGGAATGCAATTCGGCCACAAAACGCACAGCCACTTCACCTTCGCGGGTGGCGTCGTCAAACTCGGCGCTTTGTACGGCCAATTCACGGATACCGATAAATGTCGCTTCAATGGTCAGACCCTGCGCCTCTCGGTCGGTCACCGCCTCGGAAAAGCTTTCAAACACATCCTCTCCAAGAAAAGGTTTGATCCGCTCCATCTCACCTTTTTCAAAGGCCATGAAGATCATCTCATAAGCACCACGGGCACCACCCAGAAATTCCGCCACAGAAAAGCTGGGCTCGGCCCCCTTCATCGCAGCAAGTGCTCGGGCGGTATCGGATCCTTCGGGGACATGGTCAATGATATCGCGGTCCGGCCCGCCATCAATCACCTCAAACCCTTTGCGAGCCCGTGGTTTAGCATCCTCAAGCGGTACAGGGGGTTTTTCAAAACCTTCCCGCGTGCCAAGCACGGATTTCAGCTTTAGGATCAAAAAAACGGCAATCCCAGCCAGAACAAGAAGTTGGATCAGCGAAGAGTTCATATCAAACCTCAGAAAGCCGGGGGCCAATGCCCCCGCAAAACAGATTGGGGTGTTGGTGTTACGCCCCTTAATCCTTATGTAGGGTGTGGGTGCCGCCAAGTCTACCGCCCCGCACGCAAAGAAATCACCGGGAAACTGGGAAAGGAGGCCAAAAATGTGGCTTTTACTCGCTTTCATCGCCGTACCCTTGATTGAGATTGGCCTTTTCATCAAGATCGGCGGCTGGCTGACCCTTTGGCCAACGCTAGCAATTGTGCTTGCGACAGGCATAATTGGCACGTTTTTGGTGCGCAAGCAGGGGCTGAAGGTGCTGGGGGAATTGCGCAATTCGATGGCACAGATGCGCGACCCGCTGTCACCCTTGGCGCATGGCGCGATGATATTGTTCGCCGGCGCTTTATTGCTGACGCCCGGATTTTTCACCGATGCTGTCGGGTTTTTGCTGCTGGTCCCGCCGATCCGGCAGGCGATCATCACCTTTGCCGCGTCGCGCGTACAGGTCGCGAGCTTTGCAGCCGGCAGCCAACGCGAAACCCGCCCGCGTCACAATGATGACAGTGTGATTGACGGTGAATATTCGGACCTGACCGACGCGCCAGATCCACAAAAGGGCATAAACAAGCGCCCCTCTGGCTGGACAGAGCATTGAGGCCTTTCCCGTGACCTGCTAAACCACCCCCAATGATTTTTTGGGAGAGTTAGAATGACCGAAGCAAACGGGGCAGCCGCCCAACCGTCCGCCCAGCCGTCCGAAGGCGTCAAAATGCAGGTGCTTGGCCAGTTCATGCGCGATCTGTCGTTTGAAAACGCGGTTGCCCAGCGTGGAAGCCAAGGCGGTGAAGTTCAGCCCGACACACAAGTCGCCGTTAGCCTTGATGCGCGCAAGCGTTCGGCTGATAACCAGTTTGAAGTGATCACAAAGTTCCGCGTTACATCCAAGAACACGGCCAACGGCGAGATTCTGTTCGTAGTAGAGCTGGATTATGGTGGCATTTTTCACATTGAAGGCGTGCCAGAGGACCAGATGCATCCATTCTTGCTGATTGAATGCCCCCGCATGCTGTTCCCCTTCGTACGCCGGATCATTTCGGACGTGACGCGCGATGGTGGTTTCCCGCCGTTGAACATTGATGCGGTTGACTTCCTTGCACTGTACCGCACCGAGCTTGCCCGCCGGATGGAAGAGCAAAAGGCCGCTCAGCCCGTATCCTAAAGGATTGCAGATTACGACAAGGGCCAGACATCACGTCTGGCCTTTTTTATTGACGTTTCACCCAAATCGCCGCTTCGCCCAGTTTGGCGACAAAGGCTGAATGCGCCTCGGCCTCCTCGGCTGTAATGCGCGGGGGCAGGGCCGTCGGGCGCGGTTTTGGCCGCCAATCATCAGATTGTGCGATACTTCCCGTATCACGCTGGCTTTCTGCCGATAACGCGAAATCCGGCTGGCGGCCACCAATCAGTTCTAGATAGACCTCGGCCAAAATCTCACTGTCGAGCAGCGCCCCGTGCTTTTCTCGACCCGAGTTATCGACACCAAAACGGCGGCACAATGCATCGAGTGATGCAGGAGAGCCGGGGAATTTTTGGCGCGCGATCATCAGCGTATCTAGCGCCTGCGCCGCCGGCAGTTTCGGCAGGCCCACAACTCCCAATTCATGATTTAAGAATTTCATGTCAAAGCTGGCATTGTGGATAATCATTTTGTCCGTGCCGACAAAATCCAGAAACGCTTGTGCGATGTCTTTAAAAACCGGCTTATCCCGCAAGAAATCATCACCCAACCCGTGCACTTCAAAAGCCGCTTTGGGCATGGTGCGTTCCGGGTTGATATATTGGTGATAGGTCCGGCCAGTTGGCATGTGGTTAAACAGCTCCACCGCACCAATTTCTACAATCCGGTCGCCTTCGGTCGGTTCAAACCCTGTGGTTTCGGTATCAAGAACGATCTCACGCATGTCGGGTCTCTCGGATATAGGCAATCAGGGCGGTGACGCAGGCGTTTGCGGCATCAAGATTCAGGGTCTCGATAATATGGGTCGCACGGCTGCGTTTTTCGGCATCCGGCATTTGGCGGGTCAGAATGGTGTGAAACTGCGCCTCGGTCATGCCAGCCCGCGCCATCACGCGGGCGCGCTGCAGGGCAGTCGGAGCCGTGACCAAAAGGGTCGCATCCATGTCGGCCTCGGTCCCTTTTTCGAACAGTAACGGGATATCAAAGACCACAATATCAGCCCGTACAGCAGCCAGAAACGCCGCACGGTCTGCGGCGACAAGTGGGTGTACCAAAGGCTCTAACATAGCCAAAACCGTAGGATCGGCGATGATTAAGGACTTAAGGATAGCGCGGTCGACGGCGCCACCAACAACGGCTTGCGGCCATAAGTCTGCAATTGGCGAAACGGCGGCACCGCCTGCGGCATAAAGCCTGTGAACGGCGGCATCAGCATCCCAAACAGGCACACCTGCTGCCGCGAAAAAGCCTGCAGTAGTGGATTTTCCCATGCCAATGGACCCTGTTAATCCCAGTCGAAAGGGCATCACAGGCCCATCACGGTATCACGGGTTTCTTCATCCACGTCGGGGCGATGGCCGAACCAGCGCTCAAATCCAGGGGCGGCCTGATGCAGCAGCATCCCCAAACCATCCACCGTCTTACAGCCCCGCGCGGCGGCAGCGGTTAGAAATTCGGTTTGGATGGGGGTATAGACCAAGTCATTGACCAAAGCCTTTGGGTTCAACTCATCCAGCGAGACATTAAATTCGGGTTTTCCAATCATGCCCAGCGCGCTTGTGTTCACGACTGTCACCGCGTCATCCAGAAAATGGGCCGATTGCACCCATTCGACGACCGTTATCTTGGCACCAAAATCATGGCGCAGGGCTTCGGCCCGCGCACGGGTCCGGTTGGTCAGGCGGATTTCTGGAACGCCAACCTCTATCAGAGCCGCAATGATCGCGCGAGCGGCACCACCGGCACCAAAGACCACGGCAGGCCCAGCTTTTGGCTGCCAATCAGGGGTGTGTTGGCGAAGATTGGCGACAAACCCCGAACCATCGGTATTGTCGGCATGAATTTTACCGTCGCTGCGAAAAATAAGAGTGTTGGCCGCGCCTATCAACGCTGCGCGATCCGTCACGATGTCGGCCAATCCGATCACCGTTTCCTTATGTGGAATCGTGACGTTAAGTCCAACAAACCCCATCTTTGGCAGCATCCGCAACGCCTCGGCCAAATCCGCTTGCGCGATATCCAGTGGTACGTAATGACCCTTGATGCCATAGCGTTTCAGCCAGTAATTGTGCAAAATAGGCGAACGGCTGTGCGCGATTGGCGAGCCTATAACGCCTGCAAGCGGAATGCGCGGATGGTCTGTCATGTCACTATGAACCCCCTCGTTCTCAGATAGCCCAACAGCGGCAACAGGGGAAGCCCAAGGATGGTAAAGTAATCGCCATCTACAGCTGAAAATAGGCGCACACCTTCCCCTTCAAGCAGGTAGCAGCCGGCGGAATGGCGAATACCGTCCCAGTTGCGGATAACATAACTTGCTAGCCACTCGTCAGAAAACTCATGCATGGTAAGGCGGGCCTTGCCGACATGTCGCCAGACGGGTTCGCCTTGATGATAAGCCACGATTGCCGACAGCAAGTGGTGGGTTTGGCCGCGCAATTGGGTAAGCTGGTGAATTGCGTCATCCTTCGAAGCCGGTTTTCCCCATGATTTTCCTTTGAAATCAAGTACCTGATCGCAACCCAGCACCAGCGCGTCAAAATGCTTTTCCGCCAGCTTCCGTGCTTTCATTTCCGCCAACAGGTCTGCAATATCAAGGGGCTTGGCACCGTCTGCCTCTAGGCTTGCCCGGATCGCGTCTTCGTCAATACGTGCGGCCACATGGGCAAAGGTCAGACCCGCGGCAGATAACAGGCGCTGACGGGTTTCAGAGGAAGAGGCAAGAATGATCTGAGGGGCGGCCATGGGTGTGAACAATCCTGTGGAAAATCTGCATATGTTCCGGCAAGCGGAAATGTGGGTAAGCCACTATTTGACGATTGGTGTGGGTAAGGAGTGGTTTTTGTCAAGCGTTCAGGGGTTATATCCACATGTGCAAAGATGGAATTTTGCTCTTGGGAAAACTGCTATAAACCTAGGCTATGTTGATAGATTCGGTGTTCTTCTGTTCAAATAAGTCATTGAATTTAAACTGTTTATAAAATTTTTTTGCATTTATTTACGCACTTATGCACAGGTTGAAAAATGTGGATGAACACTGGGGCAATTTGCGCTATTCCCATATCCATAGGCCCATCTATAACTACATCTTTCTATAAATATCTTATATTTATTAGAAGCGAGAACAAGGAAGCGCAGGCATGACATCGATACTGGCAGACTATTATCTTTGGGTGAAAGCCTTGCATGTGATGTCAGTGATCACCTGGATGGCGGGATTGTTCTACTTGCCCCGGTTGTTTGTGTACCATGCCGAGCAGGTGCAGACCGGTGAAAAGAGTGACGACCTTTTTCAGACAATGGAAATGAAATTGCTGCGGGTGATTATGAACCCTGCGATGATTGCAACATGGATTTTTGGGCTGATGCTGGTGGCAACGCCCGGGATCGTAGATTGGTCGATGGTTTGGTCCTGGACAAAAGGCGCATCGGTGATTGTGATGACATGGTTTCATATGTGGCTTGCAGGGCGGCGCAAGGATTTTGCGACGGGCCAGAATACGCTGACCGGGCGGCGTTATCGGATGATGAATGAACTGCCGACGTTGCTTATGATCGTGATTGTTCTGTCGGTTATTGTGAAGTTCTAAGGCTAAGATTGACTTTTTTGGATGAGTCGCTTAAACGCGACAAAGCTGGGCCGTCCGGTCCGAACAGCTGTTCCCCTTTCTGACGTGATGCCAAAACCCGTTTGGGGTTATTGGATAAGGATAATTTTGAAGATGAACGATGAGATTTTGATTGCCGAAGACGATGTACAGCGTCTTAACCTTTCGGAATTAAAGGCGAAAACGCCCGCAGATTTGTTGGCAATGGCTGAAGAATGGGATGTCGAAAACGCACCTTCGATGCGCAAGGGCGAGATGATGTTCTCGATCCTGAAAGAGCATGCCGAAGAAGGTTGGGAAATTGGTGGTGATGGCGTGTTGGAAGTTGTGCAGGATGGCTTTGGCTTTTTGCGCAGCCCGTCGGCCAACTACTTGCCGGGCCCAGATGATATTTATGTATCGCCCGAAACAATCCGCATGTTTTCCTTGCGGACAGGCGATACGATTGAAGGGGTTATTGCTGCGCCACGCGAAACCGAGCGCTACTTTAGCATGACCAAGGTGACGCGAATCAACTTTGATGACCCTGAAAAGGCGCGTCACAAAGTGCATTTCGACAACCTGACGCCGCTGTATCCGGATGAGCGATTCAAGATGGAAGTTGATGATCCAACGCTAAAGGACCGGTCTGCGCGGATTATTGATTTGGTCGCCCCGATTGGTAAAGGCCAGCGTGGCCTGATCGTGGCACCACCACGCACGGGTAAGACGGTTTTGCTGCAAAACATCGCGCATTCGATCGCGACCAATCATCCGGAATGTTATTTGATCGTTCTGTTGATCGATGAACGGCCGGAAGAAGTAACAGATATGCAGCGATCGGTTAAGGGCGAGGTGGTATCTTCGACCTTTGACGAACCTGCAACGCGGCACGTTGCTGTGGCGGAAATGGTGATCGAGAAAGCCAAGCGTTTGGTTGAACATAAGCGTGATGTGGTGATCCTTTTGGATTCGATCACCCGTCTCGGGCGTGCGTTTAACACGGTTGTGCCATCGTCCGGTAAGGTTCTGACTGGCGGTGTGGATGCGAACGCCTTGCAACGGCCCAAGCGGTTCTTTGGTGCCGCGCGGAATATCGAAGAGGGCGGGTCGCTGACCATTATCGCGACGGCGTTGATTGATACGGGCTCGCGGATGGATGAAGTGATCTTTGAGGAATTCAAAGGTACGGGTAACTCTGAAATCGTGCTGGATCGGAAAGTAGCCGATAAGCGCGTGTTCCCTGCGATGGATATTCTGAAATCCGGTACGCGTAAGGAAGACCTGTTGGTAGATAAGATTGATTTGCAGAAAACCTATGTTCTGCGGCGCATTTTGAACCCGATGGGGACGACGGATGCGATTGAATTCCTGATTTCCAAGTTGAAGCAAACCAAATCAAACTCTGACTTCTTTGATTCGATGAACACGTAACGCCGCAACGATCCGTATTTCATAGCTCGGTTTTTGTGGCCATTTGTTTTGGTCATCGAGGCCGAGCTATTTCATTTTCAGTGCCATGACAGGCTTTAACCTTGGGGTTTTGTAAATGTTGGATACGATTTATGCGCTGGCCTCGGCGAGGGGAAAGGCCGGCGTTGCCGTTGTTCGTGTTTCGGGGCCAAAAGCGCATTCCGCCTTGGCGCTGATGACGGCTGTGCCAAAAACGCGACAGGCGAGTTTGCGCAAGCTGTATTGGCAAGGGGCGGTGTTGGATGAGGCCCTGGTATTGGTTTTTGAAGAGGGCGCAAGTTTTACTGGAGAGCCGAGCGTTGAGTTGCAATTGCATGGCGGGCAAGCCGTTGTTGCTGCCGTATTGCAGGCGCTGTCTGGTATCGACGGGTTACGACTAGCGGAAGCAGGCGAGTTTACGCGCCGCGCGTTGGAAAACGGCTGCCTTGATTTGACGCAGGTCGAAGGGCTTGCTGATCTGATTGATGCTGAGACAGAGGCGCAACGGGTTCAGTCTTTGCGGGTTTTGTCGGGTGCTATTGGCGCCAAAGTAGAGGGTTGGCGACGAGATTTGGTTCGTGCAGCTGCGCTTTTGGAAGCAACGATTGACTTTGCGGATGAGGATCTTTCTGTCGATGTGATGCCGGAAGTGCGTGCATTGCTGGATGGGCTTTTGAGCCAGCTAGATGCAGAGCTTGCAGGTGCAAAGATTGCGGAACGGATTCGCGATGGGTTTGAGATTGCGATTGTCGGGCGGCCGAATGCTGGAAAGTCTACTTTGTTGAATGCGTTGGCTGGACGAAATGCCGCGATCACATCTGAGATCGCAGGGACGACCCGTGATGTGATTGAGGTTAGAATGGATGTGGATGGGCTTGCTGTCACCTTTCTGGACACGGCAGGCTTGCGCGATACTGATGATCCCGTTGAAGTATTGGGTGTTGAACTTGCGCTCCAGCGCGCAAATGCGGCCGATCTAAGGGTTTTTTTGCTGGATGGGCTTAGTGACACGCCTGCTGCTGTTTGCCGGGAGAATGATCTGATTGTCCTGGGTAAAGCTGATCGGTTTTCTGGTGATGATCTTTCCCGTTTTGCGTATCATGTATCTGGCTTAACTGGGCAGGGGGTGCAATTGTTGTTGGGTGCAGTATCTTCTGTGCTGTTGTCGCGAACTGTTGGCGCAGGTACACTGACACGGCAACGGCACCAGATAGCCGTCAGAAATTCTTTGAACGCGCTTCGCTCGGCGATGAATGAACTAGAGCGGCCCTTAATGGGCGTAGAGGTGGTTGCGGAAGAGTTAAGGGCGGCCTCTCGTGCGCTTGAGGTATTGCTGGGCAGGATTGACGTAGAAACAGTGCTTGGAGAGATCTTTGCTAGTTTTTGTATCGGTAAATGAGGATGTTTCACGTGAAACAGTTTGATGTAATCGTTGTTGGCGGCGGGCATGCAGGTTGCGAGGCAGCGGCAGCGGCAGCGCGTATGGGTGCAAGAACCGCCCTGCTGACACTTAAGAAAGAGACGTTGGGCGTAATGTCCTGCAATCCTGCTATTGGTGGTCTGGGCAAGGGTCACTTGGTCAGGGAAATTGACGCATTTGACGGCATTATGGGTGTCGCTGCAGATAAGGCAGGGATTCAATTCAGGTTGTTGAACCGTAGCAAGGGCCCTGCTGTTCAAGGGCCGCGAACGCAAGCGGATCGGAAGCTTTACCGCTTGGCCATCCAATCCATGCTTGGGCAAATACCGAATCTGGAAATTGTTGAAGGCGAGGCAATAGATTTTATTCAGAACGGTACAGTGATTTCAGGCGTTAGAATGGCGGATGAAACCGACTTGCGGGCTGCATCTGTGGTTTTAACGGCTGGTACATTTCTGAATGGAATCATTCATATAGGCGAAAATCAAACATCTGGTGGGCGCGTAGGCGAACTTCCTTCCGTCAGGTTGGCCCAGAGGTTGGCGGAATATGGTTTTGCCCGTGGTAGATTAAAGACAGGAACACCCCCGCGTCTCGATGGCAAGACGATTGCTTGGGATCGTCTGAATGCACAAGCTGGCGATGATGATCCGACAATGCTGTCCTTCCTTAGTCAATCTCCGACAGCGCGCCAGGTCAGTTGTGGAATCACAGAAACGAATGAAAGAACGCATGACATTGTCCGAGAAAATTTGTCGCGTTCAGCAATGTACGGCGGGCATATAGAAGGGGTTGGGCCCCGGTACTGTCCGTCAATCGAAGATAAAATCGTGCGGTTTTCTGAGAAAACGTCGCATCAGATCTTTCTTGAGCCTGAAGGACTTGACGACGATACGGTTTATCCAAACGGTATATCTACGTCATTGCCGGCCGCAGTTCAGGAAGACTATGTTCGTTCAATAGCGGGGCTGGAAAATACGGTAGTCCTTCAACCCGGCTATGCGATCGAGTATGATTTCTTCGATCCCCGCAATCTGACGCCGACACTATCTGTAAAGGGCTTTTCAGGCCTATTTTTTGCGGGCCAGATAAACGGCACAACCGGTTATGAAGAGGCTGCTGCACAAGGTCTTGTGGCGGGTTTGAATGCCGCTGCGATAGCCATGGGCCGTGCAGAGATTTCTTTTAGCCGGTCGGACAGTTATATTGGCGTCATGCTTGATGATCTAACACTGCGTGGGGTTACCGAACCCTACCGAATGTTTACGTCACGCGCAGAATACAGGCTTATTTTGCGTGCTGATAATGCCGATCAAAGGCTAACACCAAAGGCAATTGAGGCTGGATGTGTCGGGGTGGCGCGTCGGCAGGTTTTTGAAGCAAAGGCTGATCGCCTCGCCGAATATCGAGCAGAGCTTGATTTGGTAACCTACACGTCAAAGCAGATTGCGGATGCCGGATTCAAGGCACGGCAAGATGGTGCTCGACGGAGTGGCTTTACTGTGCTGTCTCAGCTAGAGGGCGAGCTGGCAGAAATCGCAGAAGGATTGCCAGAGTTTCCCAAGATACCGGCGGACTTTCTAACCCAGCTTTGGCGCGAATCGCTCTATGCTAATTATTCTGACCGGCAGATCACAGAGGCTGCTGGATTGAAGCGCGATGAAGACACACGGATACCAGATGGATTTGATTATGTTGGACTGCCTGGATTGTCGAACGAGCTTTGCGCAAAGTTGTGCGCTGTGAGGCCAACGTCTATTGCTCAGGCCGGGCGGATAGAGGGAATGACCCCCGCCGCACTTGTGTTAATCTTGTCTCGTGTAAAAAGCGGCGCAACGTGGCGTCAGCGGAAATGACCAATCACGCTCAGTCGATTGCTCCTCTCGCCGATGTTTCACGTGAAACAGTGGATAGGCTTTGTTTATTTGAGCAGCTTATTCGAAAATGGAACCCAACGATAAACTTGGTTTCAAAATCCAGTCTGAACGATGTCTGGATGCGGCACATAGCTGATTCAGCACAGCTTTATAAGCACATTCCCGATGGCGTGGTGAAGTGTGTCGATCTTGGTAGTGGCGGCGGCTTGCCTGGTATTGTTCTTGCCGCTATTTCAGTCGACCAATCACCTGAAAGGCACTTTACGCTTGTCGAGTCCGATCAGCGTAAGGCCGCATTTTTGCGAGAAGCGGTGCGTACTCTTGGCATAAATGCTGCGATCATAGCGCAGCGTGCCGAAACACTTGAACCACAGGGCGCCGAGTTGGTTTCTGCTCGTGCGCTTGCACCACTTTCAAAACTACTTACGGCGGCTCAGCGCCACCTTGCTAAAGACGGTGTTTGCCTCTTTCCAAAGGGGGAAAACTTTGCGCACGAGATTGACGAGGCAAAACATCAGTTTGAGTTTGAATGCAAAACTGTGCAAAGCCTAACCGATCCGAGTGGCGTAATCCTAATTGTTCATGGAATTCGAAATGCCTAGCCCAACTATTGAGAACGCGCCCAGAATTATTGCACTCGCCAACCAAAAGGGAGGCGTCGCAAAGACAACGACCACGATCAATCTGGCGGCCGGCCTTGCCGAGCTGGGCGCCAATGTATTGGTCATCGATCTTGATCCCCAGGGCAATGCATCAACCGGTTTTGGTATAGAATTGGCCAATCGAAGTCTGACAACGTATGACTTAATGGTTGAAGATGCGCCTTTGGACCTCGTCATTCACCAAACCGGCATTGAACGCGTGTCGATCTGCCCTGCAAACGCAGATCTGTCGTCAGCCGACATGGAAATGGTTGCAAATGAAAAGCGTAGTTTCCTTCTGCGTGACGCGCTTCGCCAGCCAAGCATGGCAGAGTTTGGTTTTGATTTTATTCTGATTGACTGTCCACCGTCTCTAAATCTGCTGACCGTAAATGCGTTGGTTGCGTGCCATTCAGTCCTGATACCCTTGCAAAGCGAGTTCTTCGCGCTTGAGGGGTTGTCGCAACTGATGCTAACGGTGCGAGAGATCAGGCAGACCGCAAATAACGACCTTAGGATCGAAGGTGTGCTGCTCACCATGTATGATAAGCGTAACAACTTATCCCAGTTGGTCGCAGCGGATGCGCGTGAGAATCTAGGTGACTTAGTGTTTAAAACCATCATCCCAAGGAATGTCCGGGTAAGCGAAGCGCCGTCCTATGCGTTACCGGTGCTTGCTTATGATTCCGCGTCTAAGGGGTCCGAAGCGTATCGCGCACTTTCCTTAGAAATCGCAGAGCGTTATGGTATGAAACAGAAAGCGACACAGGGGCCAAACTAATGGAAAAGAAACCGGAGCGGCGTGGTTTGGGGCGGGGACTTTCTGCATTGATGTCGGACATCAATGTGACCGCAGAACAGTCGGGCGATACAAGCGCACAGCGTCGCCAAGACTCTTTGATTGCCGTCGAAAAACTTTTGCCTAACCCAAATCAGCCTCGGCGCGACTTTACGCCTGAGGCGCTGGAAAACTTGGCTGCATCAATTCGTCAAAAAGGCGTCTTGCAACCCCTCATCGTCCGTCCAATTGCTGGCACGGATACGTATGAGATTGTCGCAGGTGAGCGCCGTTGGCGCGCCGCACAGATCGCGCAAGTCCACCGTCTTCCTGTCGTTGTTCGTGATTTCGATGATACTGAAGTGCTCGAAGTGGCTATAATAGAGAACATTCAGCGCGCTGACCTGAACGCAATTGAAGAGGCGGCGGGCTTTCGTCAGCTCATGGACCGCTTTGGACATACCCAAGAAAAGATCGCAGAAGCCCTATCTAAAAGCCGCAGCCATATCGCCAATTTGTTGCGTCTGCTCAACCTACCATCTGATGTTCAGGGGTATATTCGTGATGGCAAGCTGTCAGCAGGTCATGCGCGTGCATTGATAACGACCTCGAATCCGTCCGAGCTTGCCAAAACTGTGATGGAGAAGGGTCTTTCCGTCCGTGAAACCGAGCAATTGGCGCGTCAAACTTCAAGCACACCGAGCCGCACAAAGACGTCGAGCGGCGGGGCGCGGTTTGAAAAAGATGCAGACACGCGTGCGTTAGAGGCAGATCTTGGTGCAAACCTTCGAATGGCGGTTAGTATCAATCACGAACCGGGTGGTGAAAGCGGAATTTTGTCAATTAAATACAATACGTTGGATGATCTAGACAGCCTTTGCAGGACGCTGTCTCAAATGGATCGTGATTGACCCACCGCTCTACTCCATTAAGCCTTCAATCACTGCATTCAGTACAAGCCGCCCCTGCGCTGTCGCAGTAAGGCGGCTTTCTGATTTTTCGACCATACCGATATCGACCAAGTCGTTGATTTTCCGCAATGAAACTGGATTACCTGAAAGACTGGCAAATCGGTCAAGATCGATACCAGCGTCCCGCCGCAACCCCATTATCAAATATTCAAGCCCCTGCTCATGGTTGGGCACAGTGTGTCTGCTTTCGGCTCCGGCCTCTCCCTCTACACCAGCCAACCAGGCTGCTGGATTGGCAATGGCCTCCGTCGCATAGCGCGTCCCATCAAGCGTAAGGCGACCATGCGCACCAGGCCCAATTCCGGCATAGTCGCCAGCATTCCAATAAATGCAATTATGCCGTGATTCTTGCTCCTTTTGGGCATAGTTAGACACTTCGTAGGAGCGGTACCCTGCTGCTGCTGTCAACTCTTGGGTTGCCAAATACATATCTGCACCAAGGTCTTCGCTTGGCAATCCACGCAAAAGCCCGCGGCGAAAGCGGTCGCCGAATGCCGTGCCATCTTCGATGGTCAGTTGGTACAGTGACAAGTGGCCGCTTGCCATAGCCAGCGCCTCACGTAGCTCCATCGTCCACGCCTGAAGGCTTTGCTTTTGTCGGGCATAAATCAGATCAAAGCTGACCCGATCAAAGGTTTTTTGCGCAATCTTAATGGCCGCCTTCGCGTCCTCCACGCTGTGCAGCCGCCCAAGCGCCTTCAGGTCGACGTCGTTCAATGCTTGGACGCCGATGGAAACACGATTCACACCAGCATTTCTATACCCATTAAAGCGCCCAACCTCGACAGATCCGGGGTTCGCTTCCATTGTAATCTCGACATCATTGGCAAGGGTCCAAGTCTCTCTAACCTTGCCCAAAATGGCACTTACAAGCTCCGGCGCCATAAGGGACGGAGTTCCCCCACCAAAGAAAATGGTTTGAAGAACCCTACCTTTTGTTTGCGCTCCGACCCGCTCAATCTCGGCCAAAAACGCTGTTTCCCAGCGCCCCTGATCAACCTTTGCTGCGACATGGCTGTTAAAGTCACAGTAAGGGCATTTGGATTGGCAAAACGGCCAGTGAAGGTACAGGCCAAATCCGCCCAACTGCCAATCCTCGGTCGCAAAAGATGGTTTCACGTGAAACAACCAGTCACTAACTTGCGGAACGCATCGGCACGGTGGCTGATCTTGTTTTTCAGATCGGGGCTCATTTCCGCAAACGTCTCATTATATCCGTCCGGCTGGAAAATAGGGTCATAACCATGTCCAAGCGCCCCACGCATAGGCCAAACCACCGAACCCGCCATCTTTCCTTCAAAAACTTCATCGTGCCTATCTGGCCACGCCATCACAAGGGTCGAACAAAACTGCGCATTGCGCGGAAATGGCGCTGCGACCGCTTCCAGTTCCCGCCATGTCCGTTCCATCGCCATACCAAAATCGCGACCATTGGGTGTTTCGGCCCAATCCGCCGTATAAACACCCGGCGCCCCGCCCAGTCCATCAACGCAAATGCCCGAATCGTCCGCCAAGGCTATCAATCCCGATGCCTGTGCCGCCGCATGGGCCTTAATCCGCGCGTTTCCGACAAAATTGTCTTCTGTCTCCACCGGCTCCGGCAGGCCCAATGCACCCGCCGAAACCACTGAAACCCCAAACGGCTTCAAAAGATCGCTAATTTCGATCAGCTTTCCCGCATTATGCGTGGCAACCAGCAATTGCGTCCCATCAAACCTGCGCATTTAGGCCAATGCCGCTTTTTGTGCGCTGACCAGTTCGGCACAACCAGCCTCGGCCAAATCCATCAACTGCCCCATTTCATCGCGTGAGAATGTCGCCCCCTCAGCAGACATTTGCACTTCAATCAATCGGGCGGCACCCGTCAGAATGAAATTCCCGTCTGTCCCTGCATTCGAATCCTCGGCATAGTCCAAATCCAACACGGCTTGCCCAGCATAGATCCCGCAAGACACGGCAACCACATGGTCAATAATCGGATCAGACGTCACTAACCCCGCCTTAATCAGCTTGTTAACAGCCAAACGCAGGGCAATCCAACCGCCCGTAATCGATGCACAACGTGTCCCGCCATCGGCCTGCAACACATCGCAATCCACTACAATCTGCCGTTCGCCCAGTGCCCGACGATCAACGCCGGCGCGCAGCGCACGACCAATAAGGCGCTGAATTTCCTGTGTCCGCCCCGTCTGCTTGCCTGCAGCAGCCTCACGGCGGTTGCGTGTGTTGGTGGCGCGCGGCAGCATGCCATATTCCGCCGTAACCCAACCCTGACCTGTATTCTTCAAAAACGACGGTGCTTTGTCTTCTATCGAGGCGGAACACAGTACATGTGTTTCCCCCATTTTGATCAAACAAGACCCCTCGGCATGCTTCATCACACCTGTTTCAATGGTCACATTGCGCATTTGGTCTAGATTTCGTGCTGATGGCCGCATGGAACGCTCCTAAATATCAATTCATGCACAAATACCCACCCTGTGGATAAGGATGCAAGCGTCATTGACGAATGGACCCCGCTCTCTCTAATGTGCATGGCCCTTGGGAAACAAACCAATGACTGAACAAAACAAACGTGCTGCCCTTATGTCCGAGCTGAACGACCGCTCCCGAGAGGTGTTTCGCCGCGTCGTCGAAGGCTACCTGACGTCGGGCGAACCGGTTGGCTCGCGCACCCTTACCCGCACTCTTTCGGAAAAAATCAGCCCCGCGACCGTGCGTAATGTTATGCAAGATCTCGAATACCTCGGTCTTCTTGGCAGCCCGCACACCTCCTCTGGCCGCATACCCACCCAAACCGGCCTGCGGCTTTTCGTCGATGGTGTGCTAGAGGTGGGCGAGGTCGCGTCCGAAGACCGCAGCCTGATCGATGCCACGATGGGCGATGGCCATTCAGATGTTGGCGCCTTGCTCGATCGCGTTGGCTCGGCGCTGTCCGGCATTACGCAGGGCGCCAGTCTTGTCCTGACCCCGAAACACGAAGCGCCAATCAAGCATATCGAATTTGTTAGTCTCAGCGCCGATCGCGCCTTGGTGGTGCTGGTTTTTGCCGACAGCCACGTCGAAAACCGCGTTTTTACGCCGCCACCTGGCCAAACCCCCTCTTCGATGCGAGAGGCGGCAAACTTCCTGAACGCTTTGGCTGCCGGTAAAACCTTGTCCGAATTGCGCAAAACAGTCACGGCCGAGATTAAAACCCGGCGGCAAGAAATTGACATCCTCGCCCAGCAACTCGTCGAAACCGGCCTTGTTTTGTGGGAAAATGCCGGTGAGCAAAGTGAGCGGCTCATCGTCCGTGGCCGTTCTCACCTTCTCGACGGCACGACCGAAGCCCTCGACTTTGACCGCATTCGTCACCTTTTTGACGACCTTGAACGAAAGCGGGATATCGCCGAGTTTCTGGAACTGACCGAACAGGGCGAAGGTGTCCGCATTTTTATCGGCTCTGAAAACAAGTTGTTCTCACTTTCGGGCTCGTCTCTTGTCGTTTCCCCCTATATGAACGCTGATCGAAAGATCATTGGCGCTGTTGGCGTGATCGGTCCGACACGGTTGAATTATGGCCGCATCGTACCCATCGTTGACTACACAGCCCAACTTGTGGGTCGGCTAATTTCCGACCGGACAAGAGGATAAGGCAAGATGACTGAAACAAGGAAAGACGACATGGCCAACGATACCGCCGCAAAAGTAACCCTCGCCGATGCCCCAGAGGGTGATATTGACATGTCCGAATTTGGCGGCCCGGCCCCGACGGATGAACTCGACGCGCTGCGGGCAGAACGTGATGATTTCCGCGACCGCTTTATGCGCGCCCTTGCCGATGCCGAAAACGCTCGTAAGCGTGGTGAACGTGACCGTCGCGAGGCCGAACAATACGGTGGCTCCAAGCTCGCCCGCGATTTGCTGCCCGTTTATGACAACTTGCGCCGCGCCCTTGACGCTGCCACCGATCAGCATCGCGCCGAGGCTGCGGCGCTGATTGAAGGTGTCGAATTGACTCTGCGCGAACTGCTTTCGGTGATGACCAAGCACAATATGACCCCGATCATTCCCGACATCGGTGATCAGTTTGACCCGCAGATGCACCAAGCGATGTTCGAAGCGCCGGTTCCTGGCACCAAAGCAGGCCAGATCATTCAGGTTATGACTGAAGGCTTTTTGCTGCATGACCGCTTGTTGCGCCCCGCGCAGGTTGGGGTTTCGTCAAGCGTCGGTTAATGCTTTGATTAAGGAGCGGGGGGCTGTTTGCACCCCGCACCCCCCAAGGATATTTGAACCGAAAAGAAAGCCAAGCTATGATTTTAGCTGCGACTTTAGCTCATAGATCAGGCTCAACGCCTCCATAGGCGTCAACTGATCCGGCATCACGTCGCGCAATCGGTCCTCAACCTCGGAAGGTTTTGCGGCCTTTGCCACAGGTGCAGGCGGCAACATCCGAAACAGCGGCAAATCATCAATCAGCGCTTTTTGCTTACCGCCGCCATCCCGCTCACCCGCCTCAAGCGCCTCCAAGACCACTTTCGCGCGATCGGTCACCGCCTCCGGCAGGCCCGCAAGTCTCGCGACCTGCACACCATAAGACCGATCAGCCGCGCCCTTGCGCACCTCGTGCAAGAAAATCACGTCACCTTCCCACTCCTTGACGGTGACGGTCGCATTTTCCACGCCCGCCAGCTTGCCCGCCAGCGATGTCATCTCGTGGTAATGCGTGGCAAACAAGGCGCGGCATTGGTTTTTATCGTGTAAATATTCCAGCGTCGCCCAGGCAATCGACAGCCCGTCATAGGTTGCCGTGCCCCGTCCAATCTCATCCAGAATCACCAAGGCGCGCGCATCGGCTTGATGCAGAATCGCGGCTGTTTCCACCATTTCGACCATGAACGTGGACCGCCCACGCGCCAGATCATCCGATGCACCAACGCGGCTAAAAAGCTGACTAACAAGGCCAATATGGGCAGTTTTTGCCGGAACAAAGCTGCCCGCCTGCGCCAGCAGCGCGATCAGCGCATTCTGCCGTAGAAAGGTTGATTTACCCGCCATGTTTGGTCCGGTCAGCAACCAAATTGCCGCTGTATCACCTGCCGAAACATCACAATCATTCGCTACAAATTGCGCCCCACCTTGTTTTCGCAACGCACGCTCTACAACAGGGTGCCGCCCGCCTTCAATCTTGAAGGCGCGGCTGTTATCGACCACGGGTTCCGCCCAATTTTCCTCAGCTGCCAAATCTGCAAAAGCTGCGGCCAAATCAATCTCGGCAATCGCGCGAGCCGTTGCAGACAGTGCCGCTGCACTGTCAAGAATGGCCTGTCGCAGGCTGGAATAGTGACGTTTTTCGATTTCCAGCGTCAGGTTGCCAGCATTCAGAATTTTGGTTTCCATCTCTGATAGCGGCACAGTCGTAAACCGGACCTGCCCCGCTGTGGTTTGGCGGTGGATGAACGTCTCGGACAGTGGCGCCGACAGCATTTTGTCGGCATGTGTTGATGTCACATCGACGAAATACCCCAGCACATTGTTGTGCTTGATCTTCAAGGCGCCAATTCCGGTTTGCGCCACGTAATCGGCCTGCATCGCCGCAATCACCGCGCGGCCTTCGTCGCGCAGTTTTCGCGCCTCATCCAATTCGGGGTCATATCCCGCCGCGATAAAGCCGCCGTCGCGGGGCAGCAGTGGCGGCTCGGCAACCAAAGCTGCATCAAGCAGCGCATACAGCGCGTCATGCCCAATCAAAGCACTGGCGGCGTGTTGCAAAAGATCGGGGCCTTTGTCGGCAATCGTTTTATGCAGCGCCTTGGCCTGCTCCAATCCCGTTCGTATCGCGGTTAAATCGCGCGGGCCGCCCCTATCCAACGCAAGCCGTGACAATGCACGATCCGTATCGGGGCAGCGCCGCAGAAAATCCCGCAGATCAGTCCGAAAGCGGCTCTGTTCATGCAAATAACGAACCATATCCAAACGGTCTTGGATCGTGATTAGATCCCGTGATGGTGCCGACAGCCGGCGTTCCAGCAAGCGTCCGCCTGCCGCTGTCAGGGTGCGGTCGATCGCCGACAGTAAAGACCCTTCTTTGCCACCCGACAGTGCCGAAGTGATTTCAAGGTTCCGCCGGGTCGATGCATCGATTTGCATCAATCCTCCGGGATCTTCCTGGACCGGGGTCCGTAACAAGGGCAAATTGCCGCGCTGCGTTAGGTCAAGGTAATCCACCAGCGCACCCATCGCAGAAACCTCGGCGCGGTCAAACTGGCCAAAAGCATCTAGAGACGCGACGCCAAACAGGTCACACAGCTTGCGTTCGGCGCCCGTGCTATCAAAACTCGACTTCGCAAGCGGGGTGAGTGAGGGTCCGTCATCCAGTGTCAGGTCAAAGCCGTCTATTACCAGCAACTCTTTGGGTGATAAGCGCGCGAGTTCGGGACCCAAACGGGTTGCAGGGCAGGTAATAACGCGAAATTCGCCAGTCGAAATGTCGCACCACGCAAGGGCAGAACTGTCTCTAACTTCGCTGAATGCCGCCAGAAAGTTGTGTCGGCGGGCATCTAACAACGTGTCTTCGGTCAGCGTGCCTGGGGTGACAAGGCGCACAACATCGCGGGCAACAACCGATTTTGCGCCGCGCTTCTTGGCCTCGGCAGGGTTTTCCATTTGCTCGGCAATCGCGACGCGAAACCCTTTGCGGATCAGCGTCAGCAAATACCCTTCGGCGGCATGCACGGGCACCCCGCACATCGCGATATCTTCGCCCAGATGTTTGCCGCGTTTGGTCAGCGCAATGTCCAAGGCTGCGGCCGCATTGACCGCGTCCTCAAAGAACATTTCATAGAAATCGCCCATCCGGTAAAACAGCAGCGCATCCCTGTGCCGCGCCTTTATCTCCAGATATTGCGCCATCATTGGCGTCACGGTTTCTGTGTTCACGGCCCACCCCCTGGTTTGGCCCTGACCCTACAAAACCATAGGGCACGGGGGAAGGGGCTTTGGCAAACCCTGCTAAATCAGGTAGACCTTTGGCAGTGAAATAGGACATCTTGGGGTTTAGCGACCTCGCCGCCCAAAGTTGTAAGAAGAATGCGCAATCAGATCAGCTTTACCCAACCGTCACAGGATTTGTTCCTGAATCCCGCCCAAGAGGTGGGCATGTCGCTGTTGCGCCCTGCTGACTTTGTCTGGCGGCCGGTGGAACCTGCGTTGATACAAGGCTTTGCCGTAAGCGCGCATGCCGAGATTAACCACAAGATCCAAGCCTATCTGACTGTCATGGATCGTCACAAAGCCTTTTCCAAAGCGATCGAGTTCAACACCGTTCCCGTCCTCTTGCAGCAAGCGTCTTTTCGCAAATCCTTTTCGCTGGTCAATGGTAAGTGCCTGCTAAGTGGGGCGTCAGGCATTCGCCTTTTGAACCGTTACTGTTGGGAAAACGAGGATGATGATTTTGATCCCGAAGATCAGCTTGTTGCCTATTTTCAGCAATGTCAGAGCCTGAATACCACTGCCAGCATCCCCCTTTGGCAAGGCGGCCACCCCGCGAGTATTGCCATCGCGATCGAATGTCGGAACACCTTCAACTACTACCATTTCATCACAGAATCCCTCTCACAGCTTGCGGCTTTGGTTGATGCTGGCTTCCAAGGCGATGTCTTTTTCCACTTCCCCAACAACCCAGATAAAACCCGCCCTTTTGTCATGGATTTCGTCGCCGCGTTGTTCCCCGAACTGGATGGCCGCGTTTTCCTTGAACGTTCGCCCAAAGACTATGATCTTGTGATCACAGCCTTCGACTTCTTTTGCGCCTATTTCCAGTTTCCTCCTGATGTCGTCGGCTCTGTGACCGAATTTGCCCCCTCCGACGCCATGTTTCGTGGGCACGATGCCTACCGCGGCTCGCAAGCCATTTTGTCGATGAACAGCTTCCACTCGGGTCTAACCGCCTTACGAAAACGCGCGCTTCAGGCAATAGATGGAAAGGATTTCAGCTACTTACCCAAGCGCTTCTTTGTGGGCCGTGATGATCGCAAAAGCCGCAAACGCGATATGAGTGGCGGGGAAAAGCTGTATGAAATGCTTCAACTGTTCGGCTTCGACTATGTTGTGTTTGAAAGCCTGACCCCGCTGGAACAAATTGCGATCATGGCGAATGCGGACATGATGGTCTCGTATCACGGTGCCGGTTTTACCAATATGCTGTTCGCTGGCCCGCAAGCCTATGTGCTAGAGCTCGGCACCCTGCAAACTGCCGTATTTCGTTGGGGCGATTTTCGCAGCCTCGCCCATGCATCGGGCTGTCGTTACGTCAGCTTCTTTGCGGATTTCAACAAACCCGACCCGCTGACCAGCCCCTCCTTTGATCTGGACGGAATTGTTCCCGTCGCTTTGTCCGATGGTGGGGTAGCCGAGGTGATGAGCTTTATCGTCTCTATTATGGGTAAACTGCCGCAACTTTCCACGGCGCAAAGCCTTTACCCCCTTGTTCATCGCCTGATGGCTGTACGCGAATATGACCGCGCTTGGCAGCTCCTCGAAAACCATAATCACCTCATAAATGGCCATCTTGGTCTTTGCCTTGCAAAGGCCGATTGCCACAAGCACCGGCAAGAAAATCACTCAGAACTCTTTGCGCTTCACCTTGCCTATGAGGCGGACCGAGAGCGCTGGCAAACGCTTGTGCGCATGATTTGGTGTGCGAAAAAATGCGACAAACCCGATGTGATCACATGGGCGCTTGCCTGTCTTCGCCACGATTTCCCCAAACGCTATGCAGCCCTGACCAAATCCAAGCCATGGATGTTGCAGCTTGCCTAGCCGCAATTGGGCCAAAGCGCCTGTGTTCAAAACTGTCTGGCGCTAACAGCGTTGTGCCCTGCGCTGCCGCCCCCTAATATTGCGCAAATCAGTCAGGATATCGCAAATATGTCGTCCAAAACCCGCGTAACCCCCGAAGAGGCGCTTGCCTATCACCTAGAGCCCAAGCCCGGTAAATACGAAATCGTCGCGACCACGCCTATGGCCACGCAGCGCGATCTGTCGCTCGCCTATTCGCCGGGTGTCGCCGTGCCGGTTCAGGCCATCGCCGACAATCCTGAAACCGCTTATGACTATACCGTCAAGGGCAACATGGTCGCCGTTATTTCCAACGGCACCGCGATTCTGGGCATGGGTAACCTTGGCGCGCTGGCCTCGAAACCGGTGATGGAGGGCAAGGCGGTGCTGTTCAAGCGTTTCGCCGATGTGAACGCCATTGATATCGAACTCGACAGCGAAGATCCGGATGAAATTATCAAAGCTGTGGCGATGATGGGCCCCACCTTTGGCGGCATTAACCTTGAAGATATCAAGGCCCCGGAATGTTTCATCATTGAACAACGGCTCAAGGAAATCATGGATATCCCTGTGTTCCATGATGATCAGCACGGCACTGCTGTGATTTGTGCCGCAGGCCTTATCAACGCGCTTGAACTGTCAGGCAAGAAAATCGGCGATGTTCGGATCGTTTTGAACGGGGCAGGGGCGGCGGGCATCGCCTGCCTCGAACTCCTCAAATCCATGGGCGCGAAACACGATAATTGCATCATGTGCGATACCAAGGGCGTGATCTACCAGGGTCGCACCGAAGGCATGAACCAATGGAAATCGGCCCATGCCGCCAACACTGATCTGCGCACATTAGAGCAGGCAATGGACGGTGCCGATGTCTTCCTTGGTGTCTCGGCCAAGGGCGCTGTTACACCTGAAATGGTCACGAGTATGGCGGAAAACCCTGTTATTTTCGCAATGGCCAACCCCGATCCTGAAATCACGCCCGAGGAAGCACACGCCGTGCGCCCCGATGCCATCGTCGCCACAGGCCGCTCGGATTACCCAAATCAGGTGAACAACGTTCTTGGCTTTCCCTACCTGTTCCGCGGCGCGCTGGATATCCACGCCCGTGCCATCAATGACGAAATGAAAATCGCTTGCGCCAATGCTTTGGCAAAACTGGCGCGCGAGGATGTGCCGGATGAGGTGGCAATGGCCTACGGTCGCAAACTGTCGTTTGGCCGTGATTACATCATCCCCACGCCGTTCGACCCGCGTCTTATCTATGTGATTCCACCCGCAGTGGCCAAGGCCGGCATGGATACCGGCGTCGCACGCCGCCCGATTATTGACCTGCACGCCTATGAACTCAGCCTGAAATCACGGATGGACCCAACCGCGTCGATCCTGCAAGGCATCCACGCCCGCGCCCGTCAGGCACAGGCACGGATGATCTTTGCCGAAGGCGATGACCCCCGTGTTTTGCGCGCTGCCGTTGCCTATCAACGCGCGGGTCTTGGCAAGGCAATCGTCGTGGGCCGCGAGGCTGATGTGCGTGAAAAGCTGGAAACCGCCGGATTGGGCGAAGCGGTGCGTGAGCTGGAAGTGGTGAACGCCGCTAACACCCGCCATTTGGAAACCTACCGCGAGTTTTTGTACAAACGCCTGCAACGCAATGGCCACGACCGCGCCGATATCCACCGCCTTGCCGCGCGCGACCGCCATGTGTTTGCGTCCCTGATGCTGGCGCATGGTCACGGCGACGGGTTGGTAACGGGGGCCACGCGCAAATCGGCGCATGTACTGTCGCTGATCAATCATGTGTTTGATGCCAAGGCGACCGATGGGGCCGTTGGTGTGACGGCGCTGTTGCACAAGGGCAAAATCGTGCTGATCGCCGATACGCTGGTCCATGAATGGCCCGAACCAGAAGATCTGGCAACCATCGCCACCAAAGCCGCAGGCGTCGCCCGCAATCTGGGGTTAGAGCCGCGCGTGGCCTTCGTCTCTTTTTCCACCTTTGGTTATCCGGTGTCGGAACGCGCCACCAAAATGCATCTCGCGCCAAAGGTGCTGGATCAGCGCGGCGTTGATTTCGAATACGAAGGCGAAATGACCGTCGATGTCGCCCTCAACCCTGATGCCGCGGCGCATTACCCTTTCAGCCGCCTGACAGGCCCTGCCAATATTCTCGTCGTTCCCGCCCGCCACTCTGCGTCCATTTCGGTCAAGTTGATGCAGGAAATGGCCGGTGCCACCGTGATCGGCCCAATCCTCACAGGCCTAAAACGCCCCGTTCAAATCTGCAGCACGGCCTCAACCGTCAATGACATCTTGAACATGGCGGTTCTCGCCGCCTGCAAAGTCGGGTAAAACAACTTGACGGGGCCTTACACGCCCCGTTTCATCTGTTCACAAATATCCCGGGGTCCGGGGCAGTGCCCCGGTCCTGCCCTGTGCCACCCAAAAAGGCACTGATATGGCGATCTATACCCTCGGCTCGATCAATATCGACCATGTCTACCGTGTGCCGCATCTTGCACGGCCAGGTGAAACCCTTGCCGCCACCGACTATTCCAAAGGTCTGGGCGGCAAAGGCGCAAACCAATCGGTCGCCGCCGCCAAAGCAGGCGCCAAGGTTTTCCACATCGGCGCAATGGGCCGTGATGCCAACTGGGCGCTCGAAGAACTTACCAACTACGGCGTTGATGTGACGAACATCGCCAATATCAACACGCCCACCGGCCACGCCATCATTCAGGTCGACCCGTCAGCCGAAAACACCATCACTCTTTTCCCCGGCGCCAACCGTCAAATCTCCGACTCCCACGTTGCCTGCGCCCTCGCCTCGGCTCGTCCCAGCGACATTCTCCTGATGCAAAACGAAACCTCGGCACAATCCGCCTCCCTTCGCCTCGCCGCCGATATGGGCCTGCGCATTCTCTACACGCCCGCCCCTTTCGACCTTGCTGCCTTGCAAGAGGCGATCCCCCACGCCACCCTTCTGATGATGAATGAATGGGAAGCCGCCGAAATGGTCGACGCCCTCGGCCATCTGCCAGAGTGCGACGTGATCATCACCAAAGGCGCGGATGGCGCGGAATGGCACAGCCTCAACGCACCCCCCCTCACCCTCCCGGCCTTCCCCGTAACGCCCGTCGATACAACAGGCGCAGGCGATTGTTTCGCAGGCACAATCGCCGCCGCCCTTGATGCCGGCCTCTCTCGCGAACACGCGCTTCAACGCGCCACCGCCGCCGCCGCCCTTCAGGTCACCCGCAACGGCGCCGCATCGGCCATGCCAACCGCGGCCGAGGTCGACAGCTTCCTCAGCACAGCCCCTTAATGGGCAAAAGCCGCCGCTTTGCCCCAAAGCTGCTTCACGCGCTTGTCCCGCCCGCAGGCTGTCCGGTAAAACTTATACGCCTCTGATTGCGCTTTGGGCCCGCGTCGCGTGATCACGATATTGCTGCCCTTGTAATAATCCTGATGATACGCTTCGGCCTTATAAAACCGCCCCGCATCCACCACTGGTGTCACAATCTTGCGCCGCAAATCCGCCGCCGCGCGTCCCTTTTCGGCCTCGGCCACCGCCTTTTGCCCAGCGTTCAGCGGAAACACCGCCGTGCGGTAACTGTCGCCACGGTCACAAAACTGCCCCCCTGCATCCGTCGGATCGACCGACCGGAAAAACAGCTCTAAAATCTTGGCATAGCTGACCTTGGCATTATCAAACGTAATCTCGACCGCCTCGTAATGCCCCGTCCCGCCCTTCCCAACCTGCTTATAGGTCGGGTTCGCCGTCGTCCCCCCGGTATAACCAGACACCACCGATTTCACGCCCGGCACAGATTCAAAATCCGACTCCACACACCAAAAGCAGCCACCTGCCACAATCGCTCTTTCCGTTGCCGCCTGCGCGCCACCCGCCGTCATCGCCAACGCCAGTAAAACCCATTTCATCATAACCAATCCTCCATGTCCCCCATGCTTGCCTCGCCCAATGCCCATAAATCAACTCAACACTCCTGTTGTCACGGCAAGGTGATGCTCCTAACCTGCCGCAAAACAGGGGGCTATATGACTGACCACATCACCACCCACGCCGCCGAAGAAGACGCGCGCAATGAACAAATCCTCATCTGGCTGAACGGCAAACTCCTGCCCAAGGCGCAAGCGCTCGTCTCGGTCTATGACAGCGGCTTCATGCTCGGCGATGGCATCTGGGAAGGTCTGCGCCTCTATAACAACACTTGGTCTTTCGCCGATGAACACCTCGATCGACTGTTCGAGGCGGCAAAAGCCATCGACCTAAATATCGGTATGACCCGCGCCCAACTCCTGACCGCCCTCACCGATACTCAGGCCGCAAATCACATGACCACCGATGCCCACGCCCGCCTTATGGTCACGCGCGGGGTCAAAACCCGCCCCTTCCAACACCCCAGCCTATCGCGCCAGGGGCCAACCATCACCATCATCATGGAACACTCGCGCCCCAAAATCCCGCGCCCGATCCGCCTCGCCACAGTGCCCCATATGCGTGGCCTGCCCATGACCCAGGACCCGAAACTTAACTCCCATTCCAAACTCAACTGCATCCTCGCCTGCATCGCCGCCGAAAAGGCCGGCGCGGACGAGGCGCTGATGTTAGATGCCCACGGTTTCGTAAACACCACCAACGCCTGCAACTTCTTCATCGTCAAAAAAGGCGCGGTTTGGACCAGCACGGGTGACTACTGCATGAACGGCATCACCCGCCAAAAGGTCATCGACCTGTGCCGCGCCAACGACATTCCCGTGTTTGAACGCAACTTCTCATTGGTCGATACTTACTCGGCGGATGAAGCGTTTCTGACAGGCACCTTCGGCGCCCAAACCCCCGTCAGCCAAATCGACGGCCGTCAAATCGGTACAGGCGACATGGGCCCCGTCACCCAACGCCTGCGCACTCTCTACAAAACCCTCGTCGGTGCCTAACCCCGCCCCGCGCCTTTTTCTGTTAAAAAATATCCCACGGGGGTGCGGGGGTGTGAAACCCCCGCTCGGTCCGTCAATAAAACGGAATTCTTACTATGAAAATCGCCATGTGGTCCGGCCCCCGCAACCTCTCAACCGCCTTGATGTACAGCTTTGCGGCAAGGGGCGATTGCGCCGTGGTCGATGAACCCTTTTACGCTGCATACCTCGCGCAAACCGGCATCATCCACCCGATGAACGCCGAAATTCTCGCCAGTCAGCCCACCAATCCGGCACAGGTCGCGGCCCAACTCACCGGCCCTAACCCCGCCCAGCACCCGATTTTTTACCAAAAACACATGACCCACCACATGCTGCCAAACATGGACCTTGGGTGGATGGAAAGTTGCGAAAACGTCTTCCTCATCCGCCACCCCGCCCGCGTCATTGCCTCCTATGCCCGTAAACGGCAGGGGCCAACCCTCACCGACATCGGCTTTCCGCAACAAGCCGCCTTGTTTGAACGCGAATCCAACCGTCTCGGCCGCGCGCCCATCGTGATCGACAGCTATGATATCCGCGCCAACCCCGCCGCAATGCTGGCCAAGCTCTGCACGGCGCTGAACATCCCTTACACTGACAAAATGTTAAACTGGCCCGCAGGCGGCCACGCGTCCGATGGCGTCTGGGCCTCCCATTGGTACGGCGCGGTTCACCGCTCAACGGCGTTTGAGGAGGCTGAAGGCCCGGTCCCAACTCTTCCGCTCGAATACACAGACCTTCTGGCAGCGGCCCTTCCGCTTTATGATGCGATAAAGGCGTTCAAACTTCCCGCGCCCTAAGGGCAAAATTATTGCCTCGGTCTGAAACTTTTTGCCAACCCCATCCGTAGCTTCGCCTGTGATACCCGAAACCATCAAAGGAAAGCTCTTATGAAACTCTTTACCACCCTTGCCGCTGTTGTTTTGTCCGCAGGCACCGCATTTGCAGCGGGCGATATGAGCCAAGGCGTAATGGCCTCCAATCAGAACGTATCAAACGGCATCGTTTCGGCAGAAAAGATCACCGCCGCGCAAAACGGCTGGCTGGTCGTTCACCGCACAAACGCCGAAATGAAGCCCGGCCCGGTGGTCGGTTATGCCCCGATCCGTGAAGGGGAAACGATGGACGTTGCAGCCATCCTGACCGAACCTGTTGCCTCGGGCGATATGCTGATGCTGATGGTCCACGGCGAAGATGGCGGCAATCTTGTCGGCAATTTTGAATACACGCTGGGCGCCAAAGAGGACGGCCCGATCAAGATTGACGGCAAACTGGTGATGACGGTTATCACCGTCGATTAATTTGATCTTTTCGCACAATCAAAAACGCGGGCGCAGGCAACTGCGTCCGCGTTAAAATTTGGTAAACAAAAATCGTAAAGCCCAATAATTACAAAGGTTTCCCGTTTTGTCCGCGCGCGAACATTTACCTCTTTACGCGGGCATTTCGGGTCGCGATCAATTTCAAACGCAGGGCATTCAACCGAATAAACCCAGCCGCGTCTTTCTGATCATAAGCCCCGGCATCGTCTTCAAACGTGACGTGAGCCTCAGAATAAAGCGAATAATCCGACCAGCGGCCCACAACGCTCGCGACCCCTTTATACAGCTTCAACCGCACGGTTCCGGTCACGTTTTCCTGACTCTTATCAATCAAAGCCTGCAACATTTCCCGCTCTGGGCTGAACCAGAAACCGTTATAAATCAGCTCGGCATAGCGCGGCATGATGCTGTCTTTCAAATGACCCGACCCTGAATCCAGCGTGATCTGCTCGATCCCGCGGTGGGCCTCCAAAAGTATGGTCCCGCCGGGGGTCTCATAAATCCCGCGCGATTTCATCCCGATAAAACGGTTTTCCACGAAATCCAACCGCCCGATCCCATGCGCGCCGCCCAGCTCATTCAGCTTGGTCAAAATCGTGGCAGGGCTCATCGCCTCACCATTGATCGCAACCGCGTCACCTTTTTCAAACGTCACTTCAATATACTCGGGCGTATTCGGGGCATCCTCGGGCGCCACGGTCCGCTGATACACATATTCCGGTGCCTGCTCGGCCGGGTTCTCCAAGGCTTTGCCCTCGGACGAGGTGTGGAGCAAATTCGCATCCACCGAAAACGGCGCTTCGCCGCGCTTATCCTTCGCAATCGGAATCTGGTTCGTCTCGGCAAATTCCAGCAGCTTGGTCCGGCTGGTCAAATCCCATTCCCGCCACGGCGCGATCACCTTGATTGCCGGATCCAAAGCATAGGCTGACAATTCAAACCGAACCTGATCGTTGCCCTTGCCTGTCGCCCCGTGGGCCACCGCATCGGCCCCGTGCTCATGCGCCAGCTCTACCAATCGCTTGGAAATCAACGGCCGCGCGATAGACGTGCCGAGCAGATACAGCCCTTCATACAATGCATTCGCGCGAAACATCGGGAATACGAAATCGCGCACAAACTCTTCGCGGACATCTTCGATGTGGATATTTTTGGGGTTGATCCCCAACAGCACGGCTTTTTCGCGGGCTGGCTCCAGCTCTTCGCCCTGACCCAGATCGGCGGTGAAGGTAATAACCTCGCAGCCATACTCGGTTTGCAACCATTTCAGGATGATCGACGTATCAAGGCCACCGGAATAGGCGAGAACGACTTTTTTCGGGGCAAACTTTGTGGCGGCAGACATGGGCTTCTCCTTCGCAATTTCCCCGCAATTACTGACAAAAGCGGGCAAGGGCAAGCGCGCTGCCGTATCTGACGCACAAATCCTGTTGTACATAGACTTGTCTTTGCAGCCAGCTTGGGTCTAATCACGGATATGAGTGATTTTGCCACCAATGCCCGCCTTGCCACAGCTGCTTTGCGTGATCTTTTTGATCCGACGCCTTTGCAGCGCAATGACCATTTATCTGCACAGTATGATGCCGAAATTTGGCTGAAGCGTGAGGACTTGGCACCTGTTCGCTCTTACAAAATACGTGGTGCGGTGAATGCGATGCGCAAGGTGCGTGCGACCAATCCGGCGCAACAGGTGTTTGTTTGCGCCAGCGCGGGCAACCACGCGCAGGGCGTTGCTTATGCCTGCCGGCATTTTGGCGTACAGGGCACAATTTTTATGCCTGTCACGACTCCACAGCAAAAGATCGAAAAAACGCGCGTTTTTGGCGGTGATAGTGTCGATATTGTTTTGACCGGCGACTATTTTGACCAAACCCTTGCTGCCGCGCAAAATTTTTGTACCGACCAAAATGCGCATTTTTTGTCGCCTTTTGATGACCCCGATGTGATTGAAGGGCAGGCCAGTGTTGCTGTCGAGATGCTAGAGCAACTTGGCCGCGCGCCGGATTTGGTTGTTTTGCCTGTTGGCGGGGGCGGGCTTGCGTCGGGTGTAACCGCCTACATGCGCGCTGAATCTCCCAAAACGCAATTCAGGTTTGTCGAACCTGTGGGTGGCGCCAGCCTGACCGCAGCCCTTGCGCATGACGGACCGACAACGATTTCCAGAGTGAATTCTTTTGTTGATGGTGCTGCAGTCGCGCGCCTTGGGGTTTGTACCTATGATTTTTTGAAATGGGTGGATCCGGCCCATGTGCTTTTGGCACCAGAAGACCGGATTTGCGTGACAATGCTGGAAATGCTGAACGTCGAAGGGATTGTATTGGAGCCAGCTGGTGCTTTGTCTGTCGATGTGTTGCCAGAATTGTCTGACCAGATTCGGGGTAAGGCGGTCGTATGCGTTACCTCTGGCGGGAATTTCGATTTTGAACGTCTTCCCGAGGTAAAAGAGCGCGCGCAGCGCTATTCCGGACTCAAGAAATACTTTATTTTACGCATGCCGCAACGCCCTGGCGCATTGCGTGAGTTTCTTATGATGCTTGGTCCTGATGACGATATCGCGCGGTTCGAGTATTTGAAAAAATCCGCTCGAAATTTTGGGTCTGTTCTGATTGGCATCGAGACAAAAAGTGCTGATAATTTTCGCCAATTATTTGACAATATGGGCAAAGCTGGTTTTAGTTTTCGGGATATTACAGCAGACGAGGCTCTCGCCGAATTCTTAGTGTGATTCAGGCGGCGCTTTCGGCTTTTTGACCGATATCGAATGCGGATTTTGATTTTTCATAAATAGCAATAACTTGATTCAAATCTATTGTTTCAAACTGACCCATAGCTGCAGATTTCTCTCCAACTTGGCACATGCTTGCAAGCTCCCTAAAACCAAGATTAAGTGCACTGCCTTTCAGAAAGTGTAGCGCGGATTCAATATCGCGTTCAGGCATGGCAGAGCGAATCTTTTCAGCAACTTCATCTGTCTCTTCCAAAAAAAGCTGAACAACTTCAGCAAAATCCTCTGTCCCGATTTCATCGCGCAGTTCGCGCACACGACCCCAATCAATCATAGCAACCCTCACGTTATTTACCCAAGCTTTCCCAGTCATACGAATCTGGGCGAGGAAGTTTAACATTTTATAATTTTGAAGAGGCTTCAAAGTGCAAATTTTAGGCTTCATACGCCTTTAATATTTGTGCGGCACATAAATAGCGAGATGCGCAAAGGAAACGCCGTGGCCGCCAAACTGAAACAGCAAAAGAATAATGTAATTGCGCATGAAAAGGCGTTTGGGCGGCATGTCTTAGTGGTGGATGACAGTAGGGCGCAACGGCGAATTTTAGTGCTTGCGCTGGAGCGCGGCGGGTATCGGGTGACAGAGGCTGATTCCGGGGTGACAGCATTGGCGCGCTGCCAGGAGGCGGCGTTTGATTTCGTGCTGAGTGATTGGATGATGCCGGAAATGGACGGACTTGAATTTTGCCGCGCGTTCAAGGCAATGCCGCGCGATGGATACGGGTATTTCATTCTTTTAACTTCGAAATCCGAAAAGGGAGAGATTGCGGACGGGTTGGATTGCGGCGCCGATGACTTTCTCGCCAAGCCGGTGAATTCGGATGAGCTTCGTGCCAGATTGCGCGCAGGTGAACGGATTTTGGGTATGCAATTCGAGTTGATGACAAAGAACCGGCTTATCGGGTCGACCTTGGACGAGTTGCAAAAAGTATATGATTCGCTGGATCGTGATCTGATTGAGGCGCGAAAACTGCAGCAAACCCTGGTTCGCGAACGACATCGTGATTTTGGGCGGGGTGAGGTTTCTGCGTTGCTGCGGCCTTCGGGGCATGTGGGCGGTGATCTTGTCGGTTTTTTTGAAATTAATCCACATCGAATCGGGGTCTATTCGGTCGATGTTTCCGGTCACGGCGTTGCATCCGCCATGATGACGGCGCGGCTGTCGGGGCTTTTGTCTGGATCTTCGCCAGATCAGAATGTGGCACTGACCGAGGGCGCCTTTGGCGAGCAAGATGCTCACCCACCTGAAGAAGTCGCTGCGCGACTGAACCGAATGATGTTTGAGAACATTCAGGTCGAGCAATATTTCACCCTTGCTTATGCGGACATCAATTTGCGAACGGGGCAGGTGGCGCTTGTTCAAGCTGGGCATCCGCATCCGGCGCTGATCCGTTCAAGCGGCGCTGTTGAATATATTGGTGCTGGCGGGATGCCGATTGGTCTGATTCCCGGCGCGGTTTATGAACGGGTCGAGGCGCAGCTGCTTCCGGGGGATCGCTTGTTTCTCGTGTCGGATGGGGTGACCGAATGTCCGTCGTCTGAAGGTGAGGAGTTGGGTGAAGAGGGGTTAACGCGGATCCTGCTGGCGAATCGCAAAATGAAGAATCCCGCCTTGTTAGAGGCGCTTGTCTGGGACCTTGCGACCTATTTCGACGGTGAGGATTTTCCGGATGACGTGTCTGGCGCGCTGTTTTTGTTCAAAGGTTAGGGCTGCCTATCGCATTATCTGGGCAAAGCGGTTCATCATCGCGCGATCGCCGGGATTACCGAGGGCACTTGCGGCGGTTGAAAGTGGCAGCCAAAGCGGCGTGTGCCCCGGTTCTGGTGGGGCGGCTATTTGCAACGTAGGACGGCCTACATAAATGGTGCAGATTTTTTCGGCCCATATGTTGTATTCGGGCATGAAAGTGAAGCGTCTGAAGATGCCAAAGCGATATTGAAGGGCCATATGCCAGCCGGTTTCTTCAAAAATCTCTCTGTGAAGCGCCGCAATCGGATTCTCGCCAGGGTCAATGCCGCCGCCGGGGAGTTGAATTTCGGAGTCTGGTTGGGCTTGGTGTGTGGCCAGAACTTCTCGGTTCCGTAGCAAAATTGCATAGACCCCAGGGCGTTTTTTGTAAAGTTGACCGGGTTTTGGTGTGTCTCCGTAACATTTGATCATGGATAAGCCCTTGGTCCTGTGGTTGCCGTACCTATATGTTCGCGGTATGCCAAGGCTGGCTTGCCAAGGGAACCCCCATGACCATCGGAACAAAAATCGCTTGGGACGATACCGTCCTACCTTTTCAGCTTGATAATTCAGACATTCGTGGCCGTGTTGCGCGCCTGGATGTTGCGTTGGAGTCTGTGCTGAAGCAACATGAATATCCACCACAGGTCGAGGCGCTGGTTGCCGAAGCCACGCTTTTGACCGCGATGATCGGGCAAACGATCAAACTGCGCTGGAAATTGTCGCTGCAGATTCGCGGTGACGGGCCTGTGACCATGATTGCGACTGATTATTACGGCCCAACCGATGATGGCGAGCCTGCACGGGTTCGGGCTTATGCCGGATATGACCGTGACGCGGATTTGGGCGATGCGGCGCCGTTTGACCTGATTGGTAAAGGTTTTTTCGCTATTCTAATTGATCAGGGCGAAGGAATGGTGCCCTATCAAGGGATTACCCCAATTGCTGGAAAGTCGCTTTCCGATTGTGCCGAGACGTATTTTGCGCAGTCCGAACAGCTTCCGACCCGCTTTCAGCTTAGCTTTGGCAAGACGACCTTGCCGGGCGAGGCTGCTATGTGGCGGTCCGGTGGCGTGATGTTGCAAATGATGCCAAAGGCTTCTCCTTCGGTTCAGGGGGAAGGCGGCTCAGGCGATGACGGTTTGCTGGCGCATCAGGATTTGCTGGATGGCGACGAGGGTGAGCACTGGAATCGCGTCAATCTTTTGCTGGATACTGTCGAGGAAGAAGAACTGATGGGGCCAGAGGTGGCGCCGACCGACCTGCTGATCCGCCTGTTTCATGAAGAGCAACCCCGCGTGTTTGACCCGCAACCGATTCGTTTTGGCTGCACCTGTTCCGAAGACCGTGTTCGGCAGTCTCTTTCAATCTATGGGCGGGAAGACATAGCCGAGATGACGACGGAAGAGGGCATTTTGACGGCGGACTGTCAGTTCTGCGGGGCGCATTATGTGCTGGACCCGAAAACGTTAGGGACGGGGGCAAATGACGTGGGATGATTGAGGATGCTTTGGGCCGGGCCGTTACGCGCGAGACCGGCACATCATCGGATTTTGACCTGAACCCCGGTTTTGTCTTGCCCGAGGGGCGGAAACTGCGCGCCGCAGCCGTTTTGGTTGCGGTGCAGGATTTGGGCGATGGGCCGCGCGTTTTGCTGACCAAGCGGTCGTCGCATCTGAAGCACCACCCCGGGCAAATTTCTTTTCCTGGTGGAAAGGTTGAGGTTTCGGATGCCGGCCCAGCGGCCGCTGCGTTGCGAGAAGCAAATGAAGAGGTGGGTTTGCCGCCGTCTTTGGTCCGGATCATAGGTACATTACCGACTCATGAGACTGTCACTGGGTTCACCGTCACCCCGATCTTGGCACGAGTAACGGCACCGTTTGACACTGTGGCAGAGCTGGGCGAGGTGGATGAAGTCTTCTTGGTTCCGTTGAACTTTGTAACCAACCAAGCAAATTTTCGGGTAGAAGCGCGGTTTTGGCGTGGTGAGATGCGGCGCTACTATACTGTGCCTTACGGCCCCTATTACATTTGGGGCGCCACGGCGCGTATTCTGCGCGGGCTTGCCGAAAGGATGTCATGATGCAGGTTCAGGGCGATTGGTTGCAGCATGCAGGTACGCAAGCCTTATGTCTTGCGTTGGAATCGAGTGGGTTTCAGGCGCTTTTTGTGGGGGGGTGTGTACGCAATGCCCTGATTGGCGCGCCGGTAAACGATATTGATATTGCAACAGATGCAACGCCAGAAACAGTCACTAATCTTGCACAAAATGCCGGTTTCAAGGTAATCCCGACGGGTATTGATCACGGCACTGTCACAGTCATTGCGCAAGGTGGGGTGCACGAGGTGACGACCTTTCGCCAAGACATCGAAACGAATGGCCGCCATGCCATTGTGCGCTATTCAACTTCGGTGGTTGAAGATGCAGCGCGGCGCGATTTCACGATGAACGCGCTTTATGCGCGCGCGGATGGGACGGTCGTTGATCCGCTTGGCGGCCTGCCAGACCTTTTGGCGCGGCGGGTGCGGTTTGTGGGCGATGCCGATGCGCGCATTACGGAAGACTACTTGCGCATTTTGCGATTTTTCCGTTTTTTCGCTTGGTACGGCGACCCTGCGCAAGGTGTAGATGCCGAAGGTTTGGCGGCCTGTGCTGCACATTCCGCAGGCATAGAGACGCTTTCGCGCGAACGGGTCGGGGCTGAGATTTGCAAATTGTTGTCTGCACCTGACCCTTCTTTGGCGGTCGCGAGCATGGCACAATCGGGCGTTTTGGCGGCCGCTTTGCCGGGTGCCGATGCCAAGGCTTTGCCTGTTTTGGTGCATTTTGGCATGCGTTCCTGGGTTGCGCGCCTTGCCGTGCTTGGGGGGGCTGTTGAGACCTTGCGACTGTCGCGTGCGGACTTGGCGCGTGTGATTTTGATTCGTGAGGAAGTGGAACGGCTGAGGCCGCCGCAAGAGCTTGGGTATAGGCACGGGGTTGAGGTTGCCGAGATGGTCATTCTGTGCTGTGCGGCCCTGTTTGAGGCAGAGCCGCCAGCAAACTGGCAGGCAGATATTGCCAAAGGTGCAGGCGCAGAGTTTCCTGTAGATGCTGCAGACCTGATGGCGCAGTATCAAGGCAAGGCCTTGGGTGATCAATTGCGTCTGTTGGAACAGCGCTGGGTTGATTCAGGCTTTGCTTTGTCGAAAACCGCGCTTTTGGCCTGAGTGTTTTCCTTTTTAGTGATGGGCGGCTATATCGGGCATAACTAGAGCAAAGGGGCGAAGGCCAGTGTTTCGGTATTTTGAAGGCCTGATTGATCCATATGCCGCGTATCCGCAATCGGACACGCCGCCGCGCAAGCTCTGGCCGTTTTTGCGCGAATATATCCGGCCATTTCATAAGGTTTTTGCGATAACGGCGGTTTTGTCGACGATCATGGCATCTATGGACCTCGTTCTGATCTGGTATATCGGGAGGATGGTCGATTTCTTGGCCTCCGATGGTCCGGCACAGGTTTGGGCGGCGCGAGGCATGGAAATCGTGGGTGTTGGGCTTGCGATTTTGTTGATCCGGCCTTTGTTTGCGGGGCTGAATACTGCGCTGCTGCACAATGCGATTTTACCGAATTTTGGCACGCTGATCCGCTGGAGGGCGCATCGGCATGTGTTGGCGCAGCCGGTTGGCTGGTTCGAATCAGATTTTGCTGGGCGTATTGCCAACCGAGTGATGCAAACCCCGCCCGCCGCCGGAGATGCGGTGTTTCAAACCTTTGACGCGGTTGCGTTTTCATCTGTGATGTTTGTTGGAGCCGGGTTTTTGCTGGCCGATGCTGACCCACGCCTGATTATCCCGCTGCTGGTTTGGTTTGTGCTGTACATGGTTTTGGTGCGTTGGACGTTGCTGCGTGCGGGGCCTGCTGCCAAGGCCAGTTCGGATGCGCGGTCGGCGGTCACGGGACGGGTTGTAGATGCTTATACCAACATTCATTCGGTCAAGATGTTCACGCATCATGATGGCGAATTGGCCTATGCCAAGGAGGCGATCGAGGAAGCGCGCCGTACCTTTGCCCATGAAATGCGGGTCATCACGACAATGGATGTGGTGCTGACCATTTTGAATGGCGGGCTGATTGTGGCCGTCACAGGCTATGTTTTGTGGCTGTGGTATCACGGGCAGGCCAGTGTGGGTGTGGTGGCAGCGACGACGGCGCTGGTGCTGCGGTTGAACAATATGACCTATTGGATCATGTGGGCGACGACCAGTTTGGTGCAGGCGCTGGGCGTGGTTGCCGAAGGGATGGAAACCATTGCGCAGCCGATTGGGTTGGTGGACAAGCCCGGTGCGGAGGCGTTGAAGCTAGACAAAGGGCGCATAGAATTGGTGGGGCTTAGTCACCATTACGGGCGCGGGCGTGGCGGGTTGCAGGACGTGTCATTGACCATCGCGCCGGGGGAAAAGGTGGGGCTTGTTGGGCGCTCGGGTGCGGGGAAATCGACCTTAGTCAAGCTGATGCTGCGGTTTTATGATGCCGAGGCGGGGCAGATTTTGATTGATGGGCAGGATATTGCGGGTGTGACACAAGCCAGTTTGCGCGGGCATATTGGGATGGTCCAGCAAGACAGCAGCCTGCTGCACAGATCTGTCCGCGAAAACATCATGTACGGCAGGCCGGACGCGACCGAGGAAGAAATGTTGGAGGCCGCGCGGCACGCCGAGGCGCACGCGTTTATCCTTGATTTGGAAGATCCTGAAGGGCGACAAGGTTATGACGCCCATGTCGGTGAACGTGGTGTGAAACTGTCCGGCGGGCAGCGTCAACGCATTGGGCTTGCCCGTGTTATCCTGAAAAATGCGCCTATTTTGATTTTGGATGAGGCGACAAGTGCACTGGATAGTGAAGTCGAAGCGGCCATCCAAGACACGCTTTACGGTGTGATGGAGGGTAAAACGGTGATAGCCATCGCGCATCGCTTGTCCACGATTGCTGCGATGGACCGGATCGTGGTGCTGGAGGATGGCATGGTTGCCGAGATTGGCAACCATGCCGCGCTTTTGGCGCAAGGCGGGCTATATGCCAAGTTCTGGGCCCGACAATCTGGCGGGTTTCTGGGAACCGAAGAGGACATGGAATGAACATCGTAACCCGCATCGGCGGCTTGATTGAGGCGTTTCGCCCCGCAGACGGCCCCCCACCGCAAAAACTGGCCGCGTTCTTTCGCTGGTGTCTTAGCGGTAGCTGGCCAATGCTGTGGATCGCAGGCGCGCTGTCGGCGATTGCCGGCGCGATGGAGGTGATTTCGGCGCTGTTTCTTGGCTGGGTAATTGATGCAGCACTGGCAAGCGGTGCGCAGGTGTTCTTTGCAGAACAGTTTTGGTTGCTGTTCGGGTTTATCGGGTTTTACCTAATCGTCCGACCTTTGGCCTTTGCGGCATCGGCGGCGTCAAACTCTATCATCGTGGGGCCGAATGTGTTGCCGCTGGTGTTGTCGCGTTTGCACCGCTGGACATTGGGGCAGGCGGTAACATTTTTTGACAATGATTTTGCGGGTCGGATTGCGCAAAAACAGATGCAGGCGGCGCGAGCGGTGACGGACGTGGCGACCGAGGTGATTAACACCGTGGCCTTTGCCTTGGCATCGGTTGTTGGGTCGATCGTGTTTTTGGTTTCGGTCGATTACCGTGCGGCGCTGGCGCTGGCGGTTTGGCTGGTTGCCTATGTGCTGACAATTCGATTTTTCATGCCCTTGGTGCGGGTCAATTCGGCGGCGCGGGCATCGGCGCGGGCGATGGTGACGGGGCAGGTGGTTGATACGATCACCAATATCAAAACCGTCAAACTGTTCGCCCATGCCGCGTTTGAGGACAAAGTCGCGCTGAGGGCGATGCAGGTGTTTCGCGATCGATCACTTGAATTCGGCCAAATTTCTACCCTGTTTCGCCTTGCCTTGATGACGCTGTCGGGCGCGCTGCCCATCATGCTGATTGGTGGCACCCTGTGGCTGTGGTCGCAGGGTATGGCTACGGCGGGCGCGATTGCGGCGGCGGGTGCCATTTCGATGCGGATCGCGCAAATGTCTGGCTGGGTTAGTTTTACCCTGATGTCGATTTATACCGCGATTGGTGAGGTGGAGGATGGCATGCGCACCTTGTCTATTCCGCACACCTTGGCCGATACGCCCGACGCGGTTGACCTGCCGCGCGTCAAAGGTGCTGTGACGTTTCAGGATGTGTCCTTTGCTTACGGCCGCAAGCGCGGCGGGGTCGAGCATATCAACCTTACCATTCAGGCAGGTGAAAAGCTGGGCATTGTGGGCGCGTCGGGGGCGGGTAAATCGACGTTGGTTTCGTTGCTATTACGGCTCTATGACACCGAAAAAGGCGCTGTTTTGATTGATGGCAAGGATGTGCGTGAGGTTACGCAAGAAAGTCTGCGGCAGCAGATTGGTATGGTCACGCAGGAAACCGCGATGTTCAACCGCTCTGCCCGCGACAACATCAAATATGGCCGCCCCGATGCGGATGAGGCCGAGATTATCGAGGCGACCCGCGCCGCCGAGGCACATGAGTTTGTCGAACATATGATCGACCACAATGACCGCAAGGGCTATGACGCCTATCTGGGTGAACGCGGGGTAAAGCTGTCGGGCGGGCAGCGGCAACGGATCGCGCTGGCGCGAACCTTTCTGAAAGATGCGCCGATTTTGGTGCTGGATGAGGCGACTTCGGCGTTAGATAGTGAAGTCGAGGCAGCGATTCAGGATACGCTGGGCAAGGTCATGCAAGGCAAGACCGTGCTGGCAATTGCGCACCGTTTGTCCACGATTGCCGCGATGGACCGTATTGTGGTGCTGGACAATGGCCGCATAGTCGAAGAAGGCAGTCATGAGGCGCTTTTGGCCATGAATGGCCTTTATGCGCGCTATTGGAACCGCCAATCCGGCGGGTTCATCGGATCGGAAGAGGCGGCAGAGTGATTTTAACCATCGAACGACTGGGCCATTTGGGTGACGCCATCGCACAGGGCGAAAATGGCCCTATCTTTGTGGCGCAAGTGCTGCCGGGTGAGGTGGTTGAAGGTGAACTGAAAGGCGACAAGCTGCTGAATGCGCGGATTGTCACGCCTTCGGCGGATCGTGTGCGCCCGCCCTGTGCGCATGCCCGTACCTGTGGCGGTTGTTTGATGCAGCACGCCACAGATGACTTTGTGGTGGCGTGGAAAACCGAAGTGGTGCGGTCCGCGCTTGCAGGTCAAGGTTTGGACGTGCCGCTGCGGCCGATCCTGACTTCGCCTCCCAAATCGCGCCGCCGTGCCACGCTTGCCGGTAGGCGGACCAAAAGCGGTGCTATGATTGGGTTTCATGCGCGCGGGTCCGATGCCTTGGTCGCTGTGCCCAATTGCTTGCTGTTGCACCCTGACCTGATGGCGGCGTTTCCGGCGCTCGAGGCGTTGGTGGTGACTGGCGGGTCGCGGAAAACTGAACTGGCCCTGACCATCACGCGCAGCTTGGCGGGGGCGGATGCGTCGGTTACGGGTGGCAAGCCGCTGGACGGGCAATTGCGGCTGGAACTGGCGCGGGTGGCCGAGGCGCATGGATTGGCGCGCCTGACGTGGGATGGTGAAGGTGTCGCCTTGCGCACAGCACCAATGCAGGCAATGGGCCGCGCGATGGTGGCCCCGCCCCCCGGTGCTTTTTTGCAGGCAACCGAGCAAGGGCAGGCCGATTTGCTGACTGCTGTGCAGGATGCCGTGGGTGGTGCCAAGCGGATTACGGATCTGTTTGCAGGCTCTGGCACCTTTGCTTTGCCTTTGTCCGAACAGGCCGAAGTTCACGCGGTTGAAGGTGATGCCGCGATGATTGCGGCACTGGATAAAGGCTGGCGGCAGGCCGATGGATTGAAGCGCATTACATCCGAGGTCCGTGACCTGTTCCGCCGCCCGCTGGAGCCGGATGAATTCAAAAAGGTGCAGGCCGTGGTGATTGACCCACCGCGCGCCGGGGCGGAAGCGCAGACCAAAACGCTGGCTGGGTCCAAAGTGCCAGTGATTGCCTATGTGTCGTGCAATCCCGTCACCTTTGCCCGCGATGCAAAAACCCTTATTTCGGCAGGATACAGCCTTGATTGGGTGCAACCCGTTGATCAATTCCGTTGGTCATCCCATGTAGAGCTTGCCGCGCGATTCAGCTTGTAAGATATCGTCGCAACCAACCGTTATTGAGTGAGCCTGATATGACTTTTCGCGCGCGCGTCGCTACATGGATCGATACATCTTACGCCCAGAGGTTCATTCTGGGGGTAATTCTGTTTAACGCTGTGATTCTCGGGCTGGAAACATCCGAGTCCGTGATGGTGCAGTTCGGGCCGCTGATCACATTGCTCGATAAGCTGTGTCTGGCGATTTTCATTATTGAGATCGCGTTGAAATTCTACGCGTTTGATTTGCGCTTTTTCAAATCGGGCTGGAATGTGTTTGACCTGATCGTTGTAGGTGTCGCCATCATGCCAGGTGCACAAACGCTGTCGGTGCTGCGGGCGTTGCGGATTTTGCGGCTTTTGCGGGTCATTTCGGTGGCCCCATCCCTGCGCCGTGTGGTCGAGGGCTTTGTGACGGCATTGCCCGGCATGGGATCGGTTTTCGTATTGATGGCGATTATTTTTTATATCGGGTCAGTGATGGCTACAAAACTGTTTGGCCAAAGCTTTCCGCAGTGGTTTGGCGACATTGGCAGCTCTGCTTATTCCTTGTTTCAAATCATGACCTTGGAAAGCTGGTCTATGGGCATCGTGCGCCCGGTTATGGAGCTATACCCCTATGCGTGGGCGTTTTTTGTGCCCTTTATTATGATGACGACATTTGCGGTGGTAAACCTGTTGGTCGGTTTGATCGTGAATTCGATGCAAGACGCGCATAATCAAGCCGATAACGAGCGGACTGACCAATACCGCGAGGATGTCATCGCGCGCCTCGTTGCAATTGAACAACGCCTTGCCGATCAGCAGGGACGGGCCGACGCGCCAGCCAAAATAAACCAATCGTGAGGTGAGTCGACTGATCTAGGCAAGCAGGCCTGATCAGGATAACAGTGCTTGAATTCACGGGTATGCGGATATCGGGGCAGACTATGCGGGCGCTAAAGCTGGTTGCAGCACTTTTTTTGACTCTGGGTCTGGCTGCCTGTGGCGGTGGTCGTGACCCAAAATTTCGCACCTATAATGGCCCTGCGGTGACAAGTGTGGTTGTCGAAAAAGGTGCGCGCAAAATGCAGCTTTTCCACAATGATCGGGTGTTAAAGACTTATAAAATCTCGCTTGGGTTTGCTGCCGAGGGCCACAAGCAATTCGAAGGCGATGGAAAAACGCCGGAAGGCGCCTATTTCATTGATCGTCGCAATCCAAAAAGCCGGTTCCATTTGTCAATTGGCATCAGCTATCCGAACAAAGCGGATATTGCATATGCTGAGTCGCAGGGCAAAAAGCCCGGCGGCGAGATTTTTATCCACGGCAAAACGGGCTACCGTGGTGACAACAAAGGGGACTGGACTTGGGGTTGTATTGCAGTGCCCGATCGGCAGATGGAAGACATCTATGCGATGGTGCGTAATGGCACGCCGATTTTGATCAAGCCTTAGGGACGCAATTTCATAGAAAAAGCCCCAAGCTCCGTATTCGGTCGCTTGGGGCTTTTTTGTTAAAAATAGTGCCGTTGATTAACCGCCAGTCACCATCGTCCACCAGATCTTGCCAGTTGGCTCTTGGAACCAAGCAAAGCCAATTTCGCGGGCTTGCGGATCCATGATGATTTCACGGGTGTCTGCCTCACTCATCCATGCCGACAGCGTTTCAAGCTCTGTTTCAAATGTTTCAGAAATATTCTCGCCAACCAACCGCCCAGTGTAGCCAACGCGGCCAACGCGGTCCAAAGGCGAGGAGCCGTCAGAGCCAAAATGCCAAGGGCGATTCTGAACCGACATATCGCGGGAATGGGTTGCGGCTGCGGCGTTCAGCTGGGCGTTGAACTGCAGCGGGCCTGCACCTTTTGCGGCGCGCAATGCGTTAACCGAATCAAGCAGGCGAAAGGGTATTTTGGCCTCTTGTGCGCCAGAAATGCGGTAAACCTGCGGTAAAGGGCGGCCATCGCTGCCGACCCTGACTTGGTTGCCTGTGCCGCATGCGGCAAGCGCAAGGGACGCACAGACGGCGACGATTGACAAAGCGTTCATTACATTTCCATTCGGTGCAAGCGAACCCTGTCTTTAGCCGTTTGTCGCAGTATGAGCAAACCCAACTCTGCGTGAGTTCGCTTATCAACGTCACTGTGAATTGAAGATCGCGAATAAAACGGTTACTTTGCGGGCATAAATAGCAAAGGAGTCAGGCGAATGAATGCCGACCGTACAAAATATTTGAATCGGCGCACTTTGATGGGTGCCGCAGCGGCCAGCCTGAGCATGTCGGCCGTACCAGGATTCGCGCAGGATAATTCGACCGAAATGGACGCGCCGCGCCAAGGGTCGGTCCGCAACAACATTTCGAGCTTTCGGATGTTGGATTGGCGCCCTTACTTCTCGGACACCAAAAAAGGTGCGATTTTGGTTGATACCACGTCGCGCGCGCTGCATTTCTGGTCCGAGGATCAGTCGGTTTACAAGCTGTACCCAACATCTGTGCCGCTGACCGAGGACTTGACCCGCCGTGGCCGGACCGAAATCACACAAAAAGTTGTTGGCCCAACTTGGCGGCCGACCCCCGAAATGAAGATTCGCAACCCAGAATGGCCCGATTTCGTGCCAGCGGGGCCGGAAAACCCGCTGGGTACCCATGCCCTGCATCTGTCGTGGACCTATTACCGGATCCACGGCACGCATGACACGCGCAAGATTGGCCGCCGTTCGTCGAATGGCTGTGTTGGCCTTTATAATGAGCATATTGCTGTGTTGTTTGACCTAACTAAAGTTGGAACTCAAGTTTTGCTGATTTGAGTGGGTCAAATCATGTTTTGTTGAGAAGGGGCCATTGGCCCCTTTTTTGTTGCGATGGTGCAATTTCTGCTCAAATCATTGTCTTGGCGGGTAAAAGTGTGGCGGATAGTGTTGCCAAATTGACGAAACCGAAAAAGGACAAAACAGAAAGTTACGACCCAGATTGCATTCTGCTGCGCAAGCTGATTAGAAAACACCACGAGGTATAGTCTTGGGTGCGCGTTATCGTCCTCTGAAAAATTCGATAACCCGCGAAAATCTGGAGGTTACTATGAAGAAACTTGCACTCGCAGCGGCTCTGTCCGTTGCTGCGTCGACCGCTTTTGCTGGTGGTATGGCTGAACCAGTAATGGAACCAGCTGTTGTTGAAGCTGCGACTTCGTCGTCGGCTGGTGGGATTGTAATTCCACTGTTGCTGCTGTTGGTTGTAGCAGCTGCTGCATCGCGTTAATCCTTACGGATTAAAGCGAACAAAGGACGGTAGGGCAACCTGCCGTCCTTTTTCATTTTGCGAGGGCTTGGTGGCCATTGGCCGGGTTATTTTACCCAGCCGACCAGATTTTCTTTGATCACTTTTACCAGCGCATCAATGTGCGCAGCATCATCATTCAGGCATGGAATGTAGGTAAAGCGTTCGCCGCCTGCATGTTCAAACGCCTCACAAATCTCGCCATTTATTTCTTCCAGCGTCTCTATGCAGTCGGCCGAGAACGCAGGCGCGATCACCGCGATTCGTTTTTTGCCCTGCTTAGCCAGTTCGGCTACATGCTCGACTGTGTAAGGTTTAAGCCACTCTTCGCGACCAAAGACGGATTGAAAGCTGGTGTCGATATCGGCCTTGTTCCAACCCAGCCGTTCGCGCAACAGACGCGTCGTTTTGGCACAATGGCAATGGTAGGGATCACCCTCCATCAAATAGCGAATCGGCATGCCGTGATAGCTGGCGACCAGTACATCGGGGCGGTGGTCCAATGCGGCGTATGCGCGTTCGACCGATACTGCCAAAGCATCAATATAGGCCGGATGTTCGAAATATTCCGGCACAGTGCGGGCAGCCGGTTGGCGTTTTTCCTTCATTAGCGCCGCAAAAAAGGAATCGTTCGCAGTGGCCGAGGTAGCGCCTGCGTAGTGTGGGTACAGTGGAAAAAACAGAATCTTTTCACAGCCTGCCGCCACCATCGCCTTTACCTTGGATTCGGTTGATGGGTTGCCGTAGCGCATGCAAAAATCAACCATCACCTCATCGCCATAGGCTGCCGCAATCTCTTTGGCGATGGCGGTGGTTTGGTCGCGCGTAATGGTCAGCAGCGGGCTCTCATTTTTCTCATGATTCCAGATCAGTTTGTAGTTCGCGCCTGACGCAAAGGGGCGTCTGGTCAGGATCACAAGTTGTAGCAGCGGTTGCCAAATCCAATCGGTAATATCAACGACACGTTTGTCGGACAGAAACTCATTCAAATAGCGGCGCATCGACCAATAGTCATACCCATCGGGCGTGCCAAGGTTGGCGACCAGAACGCCTATCTTGGGGGCTTTTACCGAAGGGTGGTCTGCGGGAGCATGGGACAGCCGCCCTTGGCCTGCGGGGATGTCGGGTTGGCTGTATTTCGCATCCAGCATGGTGTTATTCCTCATTCTATCTAGCCTTGGCACATAACGCCTATTTGCCAAGGGTCAACCATCGCCCTTTGTCGCAGGCAAGGTGATTTCGGGTGCATTCAGCGCATCTGCCAGCCTTTGGGTTGCCGAACCGGGGCGCAAAGGCTTTTGCTGGCTGTCATGTGGGGCCCAGCCGGTCAAGAAAATCATCTCGAACGTGGCGGAAACACGGCCCTGATCGACGCTATAGGATTGGGAATAGCGTTCAGCAGCCCGTGTAAACACAGCGCGGCGTGTCGGTTTGCGCAGGCGGGCGGCAAGGGCGTTTGTTTCACCCATCGCGCGCAAGTCGTGCATCAGATGGCCTATATCGCGGTAGTGAACCTTGCGGGTAAACCCATCGGCCACTGGCAGGGCAAAGCCTGCGCGCTGCAACAACCCGCCCAGATCGCGAATTTCGGCCATTGGCAAAACGCGAGGTGATAGTCCTCCGGTCACTTCCGTCTCGGCCTCGGCCAAACACGCGCGCAATTCATGAAGGGTTTGCCCCCCCAAAAGGGCGGCAAGGAACAACCCGTCCGGCTGTAATGCGCGTTTGCATTGGATCAATTGCCCTACCGGATCATTGGCCCAATGCAGTGACATCGCGTGGATCACCAGATCATAACGGCCCGAGTCGAGTGCCAAAATCTCGCCATCCGGCACAATATCTGCATTGGGAAAGGCAATTTGCCAAAAATCGGGAAAACCCGTGACGATCGCCACAGATGTAAACGCCTTGTTAACCTCTGTAAGCCTTTCCTTAATCTCGTCCCGCAGATCTTCGTGCAAAAACAGGGCGGGTGCGGACAGGGCGCGCACGCGGTTGCGGGTTAAGGCATTGGTATCGGTCAAAACAGGCATTTTCATGCGTTGAACAATAGGAGCGAAAGATGGGATTGCAAGCCATGCTGCGGTTGATTTACCCGCCGCAATGCCTTGGCTGTGATGCGCGTGTGACGTCAGATTTTGGGCTGTGCGGGACATGTTGGCGTGACACGCCGTTTATTGCTGGTTTGGTTTGTGACACTTGCGGCATCCCGCTGCAGGGTGATGACATCGATGCTGTGGTGCATTGCGATGATTGCCTTTCCATTGCGCGCCCTTGGGCACAAGGCCGCGCTGCAATGCTGTACAAGGGGAACGCCCGCAAGATGGTTTTGCAGCTGAAACATGGGGACAGGCTGGATTTGGCAAAACCCGCGGGTGCTTGGCTGTTGCGCGCGGCAAAACCCCTTATCCGGTCCAATACGCTTATTGCCCCAGTGCCGTTGCATTGGTTTCGGCTGTTTCGGAGGCGTTACAATCAGTCCGCTCTTCTCGCGGCTTCGCTTGGTAAACTAGCGCAGCGCGACCATTGCCCTGACTTGCTGATCCGGCCCCGTTGGACGGCTAGCCAAGGTGGGCGTGACAGGCATGCCCGTTTTGAAAATATGCAAGACGCGATACGGGTTCATCCGCGCAGGGGTGCGCAGGTGAAAGGACGAAATATCCTGTTGGTCGATGATGTGATGACATCGGGCGCAACCCTTGCCGCGGCTGCCGATGCCTGTATGGCGGCTGGTGCGGCCGAGGTGTCTGTCGTGGTGCTGGCACGCGTTGCGAAGGATGACTAAATCCTTATAGTCGTGACAACCAACAAGCACCGCCAAGGGGAATATGCGAATGAAGCCTGTCGAAATTTATACCTCGCCGCTGTGTGGTTATTGCCATGCGGCCAAGCGTTTGCTGACCAAAAAAGGCGTGACCTTTACCGAACATGATGTTTCGCGGGATCCATCTTTGCGGGCTGTGATGATGAAGCGGGCGAATGGTGGCCGTACCGTGCCGCAAATCTTTGTTGGTGACACCCATGTCGGTGGGTCCGATGATCTGCATGCGCTGGATCATGCTGGCAAGCTTGATGCGTTGCTGGCGGGCTAACTGATGCGGGTAGGCCTTGTTCAATTGAATGTTAGTGATGATCCGGCAGCGAACCTGCCGGAAACCCGCCGTTTGATTGGGCAAGCGGCGGCGGGCGGTGCCACGTTTATTCTGACACCGGAATGTACAAATGGCCTATCGTCCAGCCGCGCCCATCAACGGGCGATTTTCCACCATGAAGCGGATGACCCTACGTTGCGGGCCTTGCGCGAAGATGCGGCGCGCTTGGGCGTTTGGCTGCTGATCGGCTCGCTTGCGTTGTTCACGCAAGATGAGGACGGTCGTTTTGCCAACCGTTCGTTTCTGATTGACCCTTTGGGTCAGATCGCTGCGCGCTATGACAAGGTGCATATGTTTGATGTGGATGTGTCTGCTACCGAACGCTACCGCGAATCCGAAGGATATCGGCCCGGGAATCAGGCAGTTCTGGCGCAAACGCCCTTTGGTGTGGTGGGGATGACCGTTTGTTATGACGTGCGCTTTGCATACCTCTATCGCAGATTGGCCCAGGCAGGGGCACAGATTTTAACGGTGCCTGCTGCGTTCAACCACATCACAGGTGCGGCCCATTGGGAGGTGCTGCTGCGTGCACGTGCCATTGAAACGGGCTGTTTTGTTCTGGCCCCTGCGCAAACCGGTTTTCACCCCGAAACCGCTGGTGGCAAAGGGCGGCATACCTATGGCCACAGCCTAGCGATTGCTCCGTGGGGTGAGGTGCTTGCCGATGGTGGCACCGATGTCGGTGTGGCCTATGCCGAGGTTGATCTGGAACGTGTCTCACAGGCGCGGGGGCGTGTGCCGTCGCTATCACATGACCGCAAGGTTGAGGGGCCATAGATGACGGAAAACGCCGAAGATCTTGCCGTCACCTTGTTCGGGGAACTGTTCATGGCCGATCAGTTGGCCCGTAACCGCATTTCCAAGGTGTTGCCGCGCGGGATGGAGCTGTCGCATTTTGCCGTTTTGAACCATCTGGCGCGGGTGGCCGATGAACGCTCTCCTGCCCAACTTGCCCGCGCGTTCCATGTGACGCGCGGGGCCATGACCAATACGCTTAGCAAACTGGAATGGGCAGGCCATGTGCATATCCGCCCCGACTGGGATGATGCCCGTCGAAAATTGGTTGGGATCAGTCCGTCTGGGCGGTCTGCACGCGATGCAGCCGTGCAGGCGGTGGCGCCTTTGATTGCAGAATTTGTGACGGATTTGGGTGCCGAGCGTGTCCGTGCATTTATGCCCGTGCTTCGGGAATTGCGGGTTCGATTGGAAGGAAATGAGTAGCTGCGCATGTTACATGGTCCCATGCCGTTGTTGATTATGGGGGGAACTGGCCGCATTGGCCGGGCTTTGCGGGGGCACGCAGACGCGTTTGCGGCTGTTGGTGTGCGGCCAATGTGGCAATCGCGCAAAGCTTTTCCGGGTTGTCTGCAATGGGATATTCTTGCCGAACCTTGCCCAAATGGGGCTGCAGCTGGTGTTGTTCTGTGTTTGGCAGGCGTTGTTGAGGGCACTACCCAAGAATTGGCCCTGAACGAAGCCTTGGCGATGGCCGCTTGTAATGCTGCGGCCGCCCAAGGCGCGCGACATGTGTTTTTGGTATCTTCGGCTGCGGTCTATGGGCGGTCTGATCTGCCATTGACTGAACAAACTGTTCCCGCACCAACAAATGCCTATGGCCATGCAAAACTGGCGATGGAACAGGCCGTGCTGGCCTGGCATCGTGCTGACGGACCGGGGGTGAGCATTCTTCGAATTGGGAACATTGCAGGTTTTGATGCGCTTTTGGGCGGATCCACTCCTCATAAAGACGTGCAGCTTGATCGAATTTCGGGACAGGCTGGAGGGCCTGAGCGGTCGTACATCGGCCCGCAAAGCCTGAGCGCCGTTCTGGTTCGTTTGGTTGGCCTTGCGGCTGTTGGGCGACCTTTGCCCAAAATACTGAATGTTGCAGCGGCACCAACGATAAAAATGGGTGAATTGTTAACTGCGGCAGGGGTACCGTGGCACTATGGCCCGCCAAACCCTGATGCGATTGCGAAAGTTGAGCTCGACATCAAGTTGCTAGCGGGACTTGTCGATTTAACGCCGTCTGCAGGGCGGGCAAACGTGATGGTCGAGGAATGGCGGGGTTTGGGACATGAGCGGACGTAAACGGATCCTTGATCTGACGTTAGCCGCGATCCTTTCTGCGATTCTTGTGGTTCCCTTCTCGATTCTGTTGGTGGTGATGATTTATAAAGAAGGCTTTCCGCTGTTCTATGTGGCAAAGCGCATGAAAGGCGTTGGGCAGCCGTTTTGGCTGTGGAAGTTGCGGACGATGACGATGGTAGGACCTGAAAAGGGCGTTTCGGGTGGTGATAAATCGGCGCGCATTACACCTTTAGGCGCCTTTGTTCGGCGGGCGCGAATGGATGAGGTGCCGCAGATTTGGAACGTCGTGAAGGGTGACATGAGCTTTGTCGGCCCCCGCCCGCCCTTGCCAGAATACGTCGAACGATTTCCTGAAATTTATACAAAAGTACTGAACAGCCCAACGGGAATAACCGGACTTGCAAGCCTGCGGTATCACGCGACCGAGGAAAGGCTTTTGGCGGCGTGTCAGACTGCCGAAGAAACTGACCGCGTTTATGCCCAGATCTGTGTGCCGGCCAAGGCACGTCTGGATTTGCTGTATCAACGGAAATGGTCGATCTGTTTGGATTTGAAACTGATCTGGGAAACGGGAACTGGTATTTTAATCAAACGCTTCCTGAAGGGGCGCGACGCTTGAACATGTGCGGCCAAGCGCCCAAGGCGTGATGCCTCCGGCGGGGATATTTCTCCAAAGAGAATTTGAGCTAGGTTTTCCGGCCGAAAAGCTGATCTGCTTGCGCCTTGGAATAGCGGCCAAGCCGGACGTCTTCGGCCACCAGAGATGGGTCGCGCAGGTGCGGGTCACCATAGCCGCCCCCACCGGGCGTGCGGACACGCACGCTGTCGCCAGGGTGCAAGGTGATATCCTGGGCTTTGGATAGGTGCGGCGGGATGAAAACCTCACCGTCTCGGGTAATTTCAACACGGTTCACAGCGCCATCTGCACCGCCGAGTGCCCCTTGGGGGCCAGTGCGGCCATGATCCATGACAAAGCTCGCCCGCGCGGTGCCGCGCAGCAGCTCTAATTCATAGTCCAGCCCAAAGCCGCCGCGATGCTGGCCCGCGCCGCCTGACCCTTCATGCAGAGCGTAGCGACGGTAAAGGACGGGATAGGTTTGTTCCATAATCTCGACCGGAGGGGCCTTGGATATGCCAATGGTCGAACAGCCGTTTGACAGGCCATCATGATTGGCATTGCCACCGTAGCCGCCGCCCGAAATTTGATACATCACGAAATCGCGGCCCTTTTCGGGGTCGTACCCGCCAAGGCCGAAATTCCCTGAAGTGCCTGCGGGGGCCGCGGTTACAAGATTGGGCACAGCTTGGACAAGGGCGGCAAAAACCGCCTCGGCGATGCGCTGCGATACTTCGGCGGCACACCCCGACACAGGGCGAGGGTAATGGGCATCCAAGAACGTGCCCACATGCCCCATGATCTCAAGCGGCTCAAACGCGCCTGCCGACAAGGGCACATCGGGGAAAATGTGGCGCAGGGCAAGGTAGACAGAGGAAAATGTGGTGGCGCGGACAGAGTTCATGGGGCCGGCGCAGGGCAAAGACGAGCCCGTGAAATCAAAGGTTAGCTTGTCGTCATGGCGGGTCACAGTCAGCGCGATGGTCAGGGGTTCATTGACCACGCCGTCACTGTCAATAAAAGCGCGCGATTGGTAGCTGCCTTGCGGGATCATTGCGATTTTGGCCCGCATCTGGGCAGCGGCGAGCGTACGGATTTCCGCGATGGCAGCGGTGACAGTATCATCGCCGTAACGGTTGAGGAGCTCGGTGAGCCGATCTGCGCCGACCAACAGGGCCGAGGCTTGCGCCTGCACATCACCGATCCGCTGTTCGGATACGCGGATGTTAGAGCGTATGATTGCCCAAATTTCAGTGTCTAACACGCCCCTTTTGAAAAGTTTAACGGGAGGCAGGCGTAGACCTTCTTGTTCCGCAGCTGTGGCCGATGCGGAAAACCCGCCTGGCACCGCCCCGCCTGTATCAGGCCAATGGCCAGTGTTCGACAGCCAGCAATAGATCTCACCATCGCGATAAAACGGCATCGCAAATCGTACATCCATGAGGTGCGTGCCGCCAAGGTAGGGGTCGTTGACGATATAAATGTCACCCTCTTCAGGAGGCAAGGTTTCGCCGTTGGCGATGCGTTCAATGATATGGCGGGTGGAAAACTGCATGGTGCCGACGAATACTGGTAGGCCCCGGGCGCCTTGGGCGATCAGCGCGCCATCGGTTGCAGAATAGATACCATCGGAGCGATCATCTGCTTCGGCAATTACGGGTGAAAATGCAGCGCGGCTGAAGGTCAGGTCCATCTCATCGCAGCATTGTTGCAGGCCTGCTTGGATCACGGCAAGGGTAATCGGGTCAATTTTAGCTATATTAGAGACTGTTTTAGACATGCGGCACCGTGATGATCAGGTTTCCATCGGAATCGGATGTGACGGTGCAACCCGGATGCACAAGGGTTGTTGTGTCCATCTGTTCGATCAGAGCAGGGCCAATAAGATGCAGGTCCAAGGGCAGATGGTCGCGCCAATAAATCGGCGTGTCATGCCACCCGTTGAACCAAACCTTGCGTGTGGAGTGTGGTTTCGCTGTCACGTGGCGGCCTGCTGGGTCAATTAGACGAGAGAGGTCCATTTCGGGGCGCTGACCGATAACAGAGGTATTGAGGTTTACCAGATTGGCGCGAATCGTCGGTAGGTTCACACGAAAACGGGCGTGATAGGCGGCTTCAAACCTGTGCTGCAAATCTTTGCGCGTTGGCGTGGCGTTGGGCAAGGGCACGCGCAGCAGGTGGGTTTGACCGATAAACTGCATATCGGCGGAAAGTTCGGTTTGGATTTGCGTCAGATTGATGCCTGCCGCCTTGATACGGTTGGTGCCAGTCGCAATCTGATTGGCCAGAATGTTGTGAACATCGGCTATGTCCACGCTGTCGAGTGGGCGGTTCAGGGTGCGAACAGAATCATGTCTCAGATCGGCGACAACACAGCCCAAAGCGTTGGTCATGCCTGGTCTGGCAGGCACTAACACCCGTGGAATACCCAGTTCGGCAGCCAAAGCCGTGGCGTGCAGCGGGCCTGCGCCCCCGAAGGCAAACAGCGCATAATCGCGTGGATCGGCGCCGAGGGACAATGAAACCATGCGGATCGCACCCGCCATATGAGTGTTGGCAATGCGGATCACAGCCTCCGCTGCCGCATGGGGTGAAAGACCGAGGGGTTTACCAATTTTGGTCTCGAATATTGCAGAAAGTTCGGATTCATCGGCGCCAAAGCGTGTGGCGGGAAGGCGCCCGAGCAAAAGGTTTGCATCGGAAATGGTGGGTTCGGTGCCGCCGTTGCCATAGCAAATCGGACCAGGGACAGAACCCGCCGAATGGGGTCCAACTCGCAACATGCCGCCTGCATCAACACGCGCGATGGACCCGCCACCCGCGCCAACCGTGCGCACATCGACCATCGGCACATGGATTGGCATCGCATATTCGACCTCAATCTCGTTTGAAACTGGGGCGCGAGCATTTTTGATGAGTGCTACATCGGTTGATGTCCCACCCATGTCATATGTAATCAGGTTGGAAATGCCAGCACGGCGGCCGGTAGCGACGGCTGCCATAACACCGGATGCGGGACCGGACATCACGGTTTTTACCGCCTCGGCGCTGACTTGTGATGCCGGAACCATGCCACCGTTGCCGTTCATGACCAAAAGGTCGTTTTGATAGCCTTTGGTTTCAAGGGCTGTGGCAAGTGATTGGATATAACGTTCCAGCAGCGGCTGGACCGAAGCATTGACGGCAGCGGTCACGCCGCGCTCAAACTCTCGGGATTCAGACAAAAGGGCGTGGCCGCAAGTGATGTAGCGCGTGGGCCAAATCTGGGTTGCGAGTTCTGCGGCGCGTAGTTCGTGTGCGGGGTTTGCATAGGCGTGCAGAAAGTGGATGACGAGGGATTCGCAGCCCATTTCCGCCAGTTTAGTGACGTTTTGGCAAAACTCATCTTCATCCAAGGCGGTCAAAACGCGGCCTTTGGCATCCATACGCTCGGATACTTCTAACCGAAGATCACGGGGAATGATCGGCATAAATTGGCCCGTCATACCGTAAGCGTTGGGGCGTGTACGGCGACCAAGTTCCAGAATATCCCGGAAACCACGCGTGGTTATAAGGCCAGTTTTGGCTAGCTTGCGTTCCAGCACAGCGTTGGTCGTTGTCGTTGTGCCATGCACGATAAGGGCAAGGTCAGACAGGGGCGTTTGCGACTTATCGAGGGCGGACAGGACGCCCGCCGCTTGGCCGCCTGCATTCGGGTCCAGTGTCGTCGGGGTTTTGGCGAGTCGCACCTCACCCGTTGCGGGGTTCAGGATAACAAGATCAGTAAAGGTGCCACCAACATCTGCGCCAGCGATCAGGGTTGCGGCCATTTCCTATACCCCTACATAGGTTTTGAATTGTGCAGAATCGGTGCTTAGACCCGTGTTAGGCACAGTTTCTGCAACACTGCCCGCCGTGACAAAGGCGATATGATCGGCCATCGCCAGCACGGCATCGACCCGCTGTTCTACCAGCACTATTGCCACCCCCGTGGATTTCAACGTCAACAATGTGTCGCGGATCAACGTGATCATAGAGGGTTGCAACCCTTCCGTCGGCTCATCCAGTAACAAAACGCTCGGTTCGAGACACAGCGCGCGGGCTATGGCGAGCATTTGTTGCTCGCCACCCGACAGGGTACTTGAGCGCTGCGACAGCCGTTCGCGCAGGCGGGGAAACAGCGACAGCACATAATCGCGTGTGGCGCGCCCTTTGCCTCGTGTCATCAACCCAATCTCGATATTTTGTGCCACCGTCAGCTCACCAAACAGTCTGCGGCCTTGGGGGACATAGCCGATGCCCGCGCGTGGCACTTCATGTGCGGGTAGGGTTTGCAGCGGCGTACCACTCAGGGTGATGCTGCCCGCTGTCGTGGAAATCTGCCCCATGATGGCCCGCAGCATGGTGGTTTTGCCAGCACCGTTGCGGCCCATAACGCATGTGACCTGCCCCGGCCCTGCCGTTAACGACAACCCGCGTAACACCTGAACATTGCCGTAACCCGCGTTGATGTTTGAAAGCTCCAGCATCCGTTAGCCCCCCAAATAGGCGGCTTGCACCGCCGGATTGCTGCGAATTTCGGCAGGGGTGCCAGTGGCGAGCGTTTCACCAAAACTCAAAACGGTGATCTGGTCGGCAAGATCCATCACCACATCCATATTATGTTCGATCAACAACACGGTGGTCTGCGGCGTCACTTCGCGGATCAAGGTGTTAAAGGCGTCAATTTCCGCATTCGCAAGACCTTGGGTCGGTTCATCCAATATCAGCAGCTTGGGCGCCATCGACAGCCCCATTGCGATTTCAAGCAGGCGCTGGTGTCCATAAGCCAGCGTACCCGCGTTTTGATCTGCACGACCGTCCAAACCCACGCGGGCCAATGCGGCCATCGTTTTCGCGCGCAAATTGGTGCTGCCTTGGCGCTGAATTGCCAAGGCTACGTTATCAAATACTGGCAGATTGGCGTAGATAGAGGTGATCTGGAACGTATAGGCGATACCGCGCGCCACGCGGCTATGGGCGGGCAAGCGGGTGATATCGGCCCCATCGAATTGGATGGTGCCCGCGCTGGGCGTGATGCGGCCCGAAAGCAAGCTGACAAAAGTGGTTTTGCCCGCACCATTTGGGCCAATAAGCGCATGAACTTGACCTGCGGTCAGGTCAAAATCCACAGTCTCGACCGCTTTGATACCATCGTAATGCTTGGTCAAACCGCGCGCTGACAAAAGGGGGGCAGACAGGATCATGGCAGCCATTTTGCTCCCCTGTCCCGCACCCAACCCAAGATGCCCTTGGGCGCAAACAGCACCAGAATCAGCAGCGCCGCTCCCACCACGAACAGATGTGCGGTGGTATAGCCGGATGAAATATCAATCAGATAAAACATCAACAACGCCCCAAGAAACGGCCCAAGGGTTGTGCCTGCCCCACCCAGCAAGACGTATAGCAATGGCAGGATCGAATATTGGATCGTCGCAAAACTGGCCCCGACATAGCCAAATAGAACGGCATAGGCCGCCCCCGCTGCCCCCGCATAAAGGCCGGAAATCAGCAACGCTGTCAGCTTTATTTTGAACGGGTTATAGCCCAGCATACGGGACCGTTCTTCATTCTCGCGCATCGCGATCATTGCGCGACCAAGGTTGGACCGCGTCAGTGCAAGGTTCAACAGCAGGCCGACCGAAAACAGCGCCAACGCCGCGAAATAGCGCGGGGTATCAGACGACAGATCAAGGCTACCGATGCTGCGGGCGGCGCGGGTAATCACGATACCCTCATCGCCCCGCGTATAGGCCCCGAAATAAAGGATGGTCAGATACCCCGCCTGAGCAAACATCAGTGTCACAATCATAAAGCTGACACCACCGGTGCGCAGGGCCAAAACCCCCGTGGCTGCGGCGATCGCCGCCCCCGCCAGCAGCCCCAACACCAAGGCCGGTGCGGCGGACAGGCCCCAAAGCTCTATTCCCAAACCTGTGGCATACATCCCTGCGGCAAAGAAAAGCGCGTGGCCAAGGGACAAAAGGCCAGTATAGCCAAAGGCAATGTTGTACCCCATCGCAAACACAGCCAGCACCATGATGCGGGCGATGTTGGTGTGATGATAAGATGGCAGCAGGAATTGCGCGGCAAACAGCGCGGCAAGGACCGCAAGATGAAGGGCAAGTGCGCGGGTCATGGCTTGGTTCCAAACAGGCCTTGGGGGCGAAACACCAACACCATGGCGACCAGCAAGGTGGCTAGGATTTTCGCCAGTGTCGGGGAAAAGAACACCGAGATCACACCGTCTGACAACCCGATCACCAAGGCGGCAACCAATGTGCCGCGCAAGGACCCAAGGCCCCCGATGATAACCACAATAAACGACAGCAGCAGCGGGTCGTGCCCCATCAGGTAATGGGCCTGCTGAATAGGCACGATCAACACCGCCGCCACCGCCGCCAACCCCGCCCCCAACGCAAAAACGGCGGCATAAACCCGGTCTACATTGATGCCAAAGGCGCGTGCCGTGTTGCGGTCAAGCTGCGTAGCGCGCATGATCAGCCCCGCGCGCGTGCGGGTCATCAACAGCCACACCGCCAGCAAAATCGCAAGGGCCGCAAAGACCACAGCGATCTTGTAACCTGAATACCCAAACCACGGCAGCTGAATGCGCAAATCAAAGGGTGCCAAAACCGGCCGTGCATCAGGCCCATAAAATGTTAGCGCTGTTTGCTGAAAGATATAACTCAACCCAATCGTCGCCACGATCGTCGCCTCGGGGTCATAGTTCAGCCGCTTCAGGATCAGTGTATCCGACAGCGCCGCGATGCCCCCCACCAGCAACGGGCAAATTACCAAGGCCGCGGCGAATGCCACAGCGGGTGGACCGGGCATAAAATGCGTCACAAACCATGCAATTACGGCACCCAGCATAAAAAACTCGCCATGTGCCACGTTAACCACGCGCATCACGCCAAACACAAGCGACAGCCCCACAGCGGTCAATGCCAGAACGGCGGCCATGACCATGCCTTCCATCAAGGCCAACAGCAAAAACGGCCCGAAATCCATTCAGCAATCCCTGTATTTCATCTTTGTCTAAATACCTCGGGGGTGAGACGCGCAGCGGCGAGGGGGCAGTACCCCCTCACGACCCTAATCCCTCAAAACGACATTGTAGTGTAATCGACAGCGTCCTCATACATGCCGTCCTCGATACTGGTCATATGAACCCGCACCAACTTGCCGCCCTCTACTTTTGAGATGCTCTGATGCCCGAACACTTGATGCGTCTTGCCATTAAACACCTTGGCGCCTTGCGGATGCTCCATGCTTTCAGGCATATTGGTCATAGCCTCAATCGCCTCGATCAGCTTTTGCCTGTCGGCGGTGGTTTGATAGCCGGCCGCCTCCATCCCCTTTTTCAGCACAAACAGCGTTTCCCAAGTGGAAAACATATGTGCATAGGTCGCCACGTCTTTGGAATCCGACACCGATGCGCCAGTGTCATCCACGCCCACTGCCATGCGGTAAAACGCTTCATGCTCGCTCGCATCGGCCTGTTTCACGCGGCAATGGCCTTCCCAGAAATGCGTGCCTTCCAGAAACTCAAGCCCGGGTGAGGCGGTATCCACCGCTTCTAGGCTGTCGATAAAGCCAAAGATTTCGGGTCGTGTTCCCGTACCATAAAACTCGCCCAATTCCTTTACAAAGGTCAGAACGGCAGGGCCCACCATGACGTGATACAGCACTTCAGTTTCCTTGGGGATCTGCGGCAAATAGCGTGTAAAACTGGTTTCGGTTGGTGGAATCGCGATGTGCTTGATCACCTCCCCACCTTGTGCTTCAATCGCCGCCGTAAAATAGTCACGGTGATCATGGCCAAAGGCATAGTCGGGAAACACCATCGTAACCTTTTTGCCAAGGTTCGCGGCCACCCAAGGCGCCATTGATGACACCTGTGCCCGCACATCCGTAATGCCTGGCTGCATGGTCCAGCGGTTCAACTTGCCCGATGCCACGTGGAACCCTTCGGAACAGACCAAATAGGGCACCTGCAATTCGCCCGCGCGTGGTGCCGATCCGTTAACCACATGGCTGAACAGCGGCCCGAAGATTGCATCGCAACCCGCTTGCGATGCCAGCTTTTCCACCACTTCCGCCCCGCGCTTAGGGTCGGTGCCATCATCCTCGAAAATTACTTCAACCGGCCTGCCATTGATGCCACCTTGGTCATTCAGCACCTTCAGCGCCGCTTGGGTTGTGCGCTCGTACCAACGGCCATAGGCTGCACCAATCCCTGTGCGGTGCAGCTGAAAGCCCAGTTTGATGGGCGCAGAACTTTGCGCTTGCACGAACCCTGGCAGGGCCAACGCAGATGCAGTTGCCGCCATACCCTTAAGCAAAGTGCGGCGTGAGGGGGTCATTCCGATCAGCTTCGTCATGTCAGTGTCCTCTGTCTGTTGGGAGTGGCCGTTTTTGACAGGCCTTGGGGGAAAGAATGAACCGATGTAACCCTATTGTCTATGGTTTTAGCCAAGCGCCTACCCCGTGGGCGAGGCAAGCAACCATAGCCCCAGCACGGTATACCCCACCATCAAGGCGGTCAGGGGGAAATGCACGCGCGCCTGTACCCCCTCGGGCGTTAACCGCAGCGCCAGGATCACAGCCAAAACATGCGCGCCAAGGATCAGCAAAAATTGCGTGTTCCAGATCAGCGTCATCGTCCAGCGGTCGGTCAAAAACCCCATAGACACATAAAACGCAGGCAGCCCCAGAAAATCATCGCCGCGAAACAAGGGGTCATTCAGCGCAGCCAGCGTATATTGACCCGCCGTCAACAAGGTCGTCAGGTAGTGTGCGGCATGATAGCCCGCTGAAATTGCCAAAAATGACAGCATCACCGGCATCAGGTTTGCCCGCACTGCCGTGGTCCCAGCGCCCCCTGCAAAGGCACCAACCGCCTGCGTTTGCAGCATAGGTCCAAGGCGCAATGCCGCCAAAATGGTTGCCGCTGTCAGCGCCCAAGTAAGCAATAAACCAAAACTGTTCACCCCGATAACTGCCGACCGTCCGGTAAATTCCAAAGGGTTTTCGCCAATTACCGCCATGTACCAAAACGTTTCTCGCAAACCATCAAATGTCAGGCCCGCCAATGCCAGCGTGACAAAACCGATCGCCGAAGGTGACAGCGGTGGCATGGCAAGCACCTGTGTCCCTGGCCAGCCCATATGCAATGTGGCGCGGGGGCCTTCTACCTCTAACCAGAACGGCGCTATTTTGGACAAATACCCGAAATACACGGTCAAAAACTCGCCTTGTTCCAGCCAGTCCTCGCCTTCAACCACGCCCAGCACGAAAATCACGGTCCAATAGCTTGCCGTAGCAAGGGCAAGGGTTTGCGGATCGTCGGGCGACATCGATACAATGTAAAACCAGAAAAATCCGAACAGGCCCGCAACGGCAGGCAAATGGCCCAGCCGTGCAATGCCCGCGCCCCTCGTGCGGCCAAGGATTTGACGGGTCAGCTGAATGGGGGCGGTCCACGGGTTCACCGCGCGCCACATGTTGCCAAAAACCATACATCCCATCGGTAGGGCGACCCAAACAATCGTCCAGATAATCAACGTCAGCAGGTTGTGCATCGGGTCACGCGCGCCGACAAACCCGATCAGCACAAGCGCCAAAAGCACGATCCACGCGGCATAGCTGGTCACGGATACAGGCAGCCAAACCCTGCGCGTCAGCAGCGTGCGTAGCGTCATGTCGGGCACAAGCCGCGGGGTGGTTGCCAGTAGGCCGGTCACGGCTACCGTGACCGCCGCCCCCAGCATATAATATCCGGTTGGCAGCGTCATGATGATCGAAGGCGGCAAGGCGCAGGCGAATGCCGCGCTTGGCAGTAAAGCGATGAGGATGGCGCCGCGCATCAGCGCAAACCATCCTCGCCCTTTACGTCCCATGCTTCTAACCCGCCCATACGCGAATGGACCCGTCCGCCGCGTGCCATCGCAAGAATAAACGCAATTTCGTCGGCGCGCGGGGCATCGGGGACTGACACGGTAAAGGCGTCAAAATGGCTGCGGACATAGGCCGCGTTGATATGGCCCAAGGGCACATCCAACGTGGTGGCCAGCGTCCCAACCTTCATTGCACTTGGCACAATCGCTTTGCTGGTCCCCAATCGTTCGCGCATCGCATAGCCGCCAGGCACATGCCACAGCGCGCCATGCTCAATCTCACCTGCCGCCCCGACAATTGCACCTTTGCCATAGCCATCAATCCCGTCCCGCCCGCCCATCGCGGCAATCAACTGATCCGTCAGCATCAGGCCCAAGGGTTTCAGCACATCCATCGCGGGTTGCAACTCGCCCTCAAACCGGCCGGCGAATGGGTTCTTGACCACCGCCACGATTGCCCCGCGTTGGTGCGTGCTTGCCGGCGCGGGTCCGCCTTCATGCAGGATGTCTTCGATAAACAGCAAGGTTTTGCGCAAGGCAAAGTCAGACATATTCGGGGTCCTTTACAAGGCTGAGAGTGCCAAGGGTGCAAGATTGAGAGTGCAGGAAAAGCGCGGCCCCCGCAATAAGGCCCTTGTCGGCATAGGTTTGTGCCGCCGCATAGCCATTGTTCAGCGCGCGGGTAATCTCGGTGCGTGTCAGCGTGCCAACCGCAGTGGTGACAAGAATATTGCCAAGGTCACTATCAGCCTTCACGTCGCGCGCAGGACGGCGGGTAATGGCTGGATGTTCGCCCAAATGCACCGCATTGGCGATCATCGTCGCGGCGGCATCCGCCATTGCAGCGGTCCGCGCTACAACAGTCACGCTGTCGGCAATCCCGCGCGACAAGCTGCGGCCGCCCCACCCCGATGTCGCAATTCCGCGTGCGGGGTGGTCATATTTCAACGTCAACTGCGAACTGCCCGCCCCTAACATCGCGGCAGTCAGGCTTTGCCCCGTTGCCAGATGCACAGCAATATCGCCGCCATTGTTGGCATAGGCGCGGGTCAGGTTCGTGCCTTGGCACATCGCCGCCAAAACCGCATCGGCAACAGCCCCTGCCACGGCGGCCATGGGTGTAATAAACGCTGGGCGAAAGGGCGTCACAGCCACCGCCATCGACTGTGCGATTACCCCTCGCAGCGGTGCCGGATCCGGACTGCGCAACACAGGCAACTCGGCGACCAATTCCTCTAGCAAACCGTCAAACCGGGCAATTGCTTGATGATAAGCTTGCGCCCGCCTGCGCCCCTCGGCCCAAAGGATCAGGTCAATCGGCCCATGATGCAGATGCAACCGATCCCCAGAAAGCCGCGTGATCTGCGGTCCGTTCATCCTGCCCGCCCAACTGCGTTTACAAAGCCCAACGCCCTGATTTCATCTTTGCAAAAATACTCAAAAATCAAGCCCTTCACCCCAAGCCGCCTGTGTGTGGAACCAGCTTTGCCTCCGTCGGGTATTCCCCACCATCCCGCATCATCTCGGCCAGCGACTTGATCGCGCCCGCATGCCCGCCCAACGCCAAATATTCAGCACGCGACAAGGTAAATTCCAGCGGGGCCACCAGCGCAGGGGTGGGTACATAGCCAAAGGCACCTGCAGGAAGGCGCAAAACATCGACCATAAAGGTAATCCCGCCACCCGGCCAAACATAACACTCTGCCCCTCCCGAAGTCAGTCGGGTTTGCCGGGCCTGCACAGATCGCGTCAAACGCACTGGGTTTTGCGTGACGCCTGCCCGCAAAGACCCGCCCGCACCGCCCATAAACAGAACGCTACACAGCGACGGCTCGCAGTTTTCATCAATCAATTTGACCGATGGCATCAGCGCGTCAGGGATGGGTTTTGATTGCGGCGTCAGCGCTTCATCCAGCTCGTAATACGCAAACTCCTCGCCCGTGGTGGATACCATCAACAACCGCAGCCCAGCCCGTGCGCCCTTTTTGGCGTTCCATGGACCAAGAATTTCCAGTGGATCACTGACCTGCGTGCCGCCCCAGCCCAACCCCGGCTCGGACACCCGGAAATAGCGACCGGGGGTGGAACGACGGCCAAGGATCTTGATGCCAGTATCTGCCCAGCCCAGCACCTTACCCGCTTGGTGTTCTGACACGACGCCAGTGATATGGTCATCGACCACGACCACCTCATCCACCAACCCTTGCCATTGATCGGCAAACATCCCAATCGTCGCCGACCCGCAACCCACCCGCATCCGGTTTTCAACCCGGCCATCAACGATTGGGGCGCGGCCGGCTTGGACGGTAACTGCGCTGCCTTGGTCGATCACCAGCTCTACCGCTTCACCGTTGCACAGCGCCAAAAGGGCGGCACAAGTCACGCGGCCTTCGGATTTCTCGCCCCCGGTCAGGTGGTGCACGCCACCCAGCGACAGCATTTGGCTCCCATATTCGGCAGTGGTCACATGGCCTATCGCCTCTTCTCCCGCACGCACGGTGGCACCTTCGGGGCCAAGAAAGCGGTCTGTGTCAATTTTCACCTTTACGCCGCAATAGGAAAAGATCGCCTCGGTCACGACCGTCACCATCTCGGCGCCGTCAACTTCGGACGCGATGATGAAGGGTGCCGGTTTGTAATCAGGGTAAGTGGTGCCAGAGCCGATGCCTGTGATCTGGGCATCATCTGGAAAGGGATCACCGTCCCAATCACGCGCCGCAAACGGCACCACACGGCCACCGCCCGCCAGCGTTTTAGACAAAAAGACGACAGGATCTGTACGAATGATGCGCCCTGCGTCATTGGCATAGCGGTCGCAAGCTCCTGTTTGGCCGGGCGCGATGTAGCACATCACCGGACAAGCATCGCAGCGGATTTTTTCGGGCTGGGTCATGGCAGGTCAAACTTCCCATGGCCAGTGCAGGGTTTCGCCGCAGAATTGAGTATTTTTGCAAAGATGAAATGCAAAGTCATGGGTTTGCCTTTTGCATCGCGGCCAGAACGCGGTGAGGGAGGGCGGGGAGGCGGGTGACTTCGGCCCCGGTGGCGTGGCGGATAGCGTTCAGGATGGCCGGGGCTGTGGGAATAAGGACATGTTCGCCAAGGCCTTTTGCGCCAAACGGGCCGTGCGGGTCAGGCACTTCGATCAGCAGGCTTTCGATGTCGGGCATGTCACCAGTGGTGGGGATAAGATAGTCATGCAGGTTTTCGGTGCGGCCCGGCAGGTATTCTTCCATCAGGGCCAAACCAATCCCTTGAGCGATGCCGCCTTCGATTTGCCCGGTGGCGAGGAGCGGGTTGATGGTGCGACCCACATCATGGGCTGCGGTGATTTTGAGCAGCTTGACGGTGCCAAGTTTCGTGTCGACATCAAGCTCCACCATTTGCGCACCAAAGCCGTAGACGGCATAGGGGGTGCCTTGGCCGTTGGTATCAAGGCCGGTAGTGGGCGGGTCATAGGTTTCCTCTGCCATCAGCGCATAGCCTTGGGTGTTGGGGGGCAGGGCAATGAGGGCAAGTGTGGCAGTTTGGGTGCCTTCGGTCGCGGTTATGGTGCTGTCGTGCATCGATAGGGTCGCCCCATCGCCCATATTCAGACGGCGCAAGATATTAGCGCGCAATGCAGCACCCGCCGCATGGGCCGCGCGGCCTGTGACATAGGTTTGGCGGCTGGCTGAGGTTTTGCCACCATCTGGGGTAAGGAACGTATCCGGCCCGATCAGTTGGAACTGTGCCAGTGGCAGGCCCAGCGCATCGGCGGCGATCTGGGTGATAACGGTGTTGGACCCTTGGCCGATATCGGTGGCGCCTTGGTGCAGCATCAGCGCACCTTGGGGCGTGATCCCCAGCCGGATGGTCGACGGGTTAGGCAGGCCCGTATTGCCGCAACCGTACCAGCACGACGCAATCCCCACCCCACGCCCCGGCGTCTGTTGCGCCGCCAAAAGGGCGCGTTGCCAGTGGGGGCGCAGGGCGGTCAAACACTCCGATATGCCCGCCGCCTGCAATTCCTGCCCCGTGACGGTGGTTTTCCCATTTCGGATCGCGTTCAGCAGGCGAAACTCCAGCCTATCCATGCCCACTTGATCGGCCAGTTTGTCATAGATCGTCTCTTGCCAGATCGCGGCTTGGGGCACGCCAAAGCCGCGAAAGGCGCCGGCGATGGGGTTGTTGGTGTGCACGGCATGGGCAGTGGCCGAATAATTGGGCGTGAAATAGGGGCCGGATGCGTGGACGGGCACGCGGTTGGCCACAGTCGGCCCCCAACTCGCATAAGCGCCAGTGTCAAACACGCCATCAAATTGCAGCGCCGTGATCCGCCCATCCGCATCACAGCCTATCCGCCCTGTCATCTGTGCCGGGTGGCGCTTGGTGGTTGAAGCCATGCTTTCAGCGCGCGTAAAGGTCATGCGGCACGGCCGCCCGGTTTTGAGAGTGACCAAACCAATTAAAGGCTGCAAAGATACATCCAGTTTTGACCCAAACCCGCCGCCCACGGCCGAGGGGATGATGCGTAGCCGGTCATGGGGCAGGCCCAAGACGCCAGCAGTTTCATCACGGTCCATGACCGGGGCTTGGGTGCAGGCGCGGATCACCAGCACATCGCCGTCCATCCAAGCCGCCCCCGCCTCAGGTTCAATATAGGCGTGTTCGACAAAGGCGGTATCGATGGTGGCACTTGCGATGTGGGCGGAATTGGCAAGGGCCGCCGCCGCATCACCGCGCCGGACCACGCCTTTGATAAGGGTGTTGTTCGGGCGGGTGTCGTGGATTTGGGGGGCGTTTTCGGCGCTTGCATCGGTAGGCGACAGAAGCGGAGGCAAAACCTGCCATGTGATCGGGAAATCAGATAAATCAGGCGCTGGGCTGCCGTCTTCATGCGCTACAAGGGCAACGGCTTCTCCGCGCAAACGAACATGCGATGCGGCAAGGGCGGGTTGGTCGGCAAACGGGGGGATCGCGCCGAAACGGTTGATGCCGGGAATATCGGCGGCGGTGAAGACCTGTGCGCTGTTCGGCCCTGCCCAAGCTGCCGTGTCGCCCAAGATAAACCGCGCCGAAGGGTGAGGCGAGCGGATGGCCCGCACAATCAGCCCACCCTTTTGCCACAGATCCGCGCCAAAGATGTCGCCAGCCACCTTGGCGGCACCATCAAGACGGGGGGTTGCGGCACCCACCGCCTTGCCCGCGCTGGGCATGAGCGTGATTGGGGCTGGATTGGTATCACACACTGCCGCGATGATTTTGGTATAGCCTGTGCAGCGGCACAAAACGCCACCTAACGCCGCTTTGGCCTGATCCGGCGTAGGGGCCGGGTTTTCGGCAAGCAACGCGCTGGCGGTCATCAACATGCCGGGGGTGCAGATGCCGCACTGCGCCGCGCCGTGACGATGAAAGGCATCGCGCAGCCGCGCCAAGGTGTCTGTCTGCGCCTCAATCGTGTCAACGCGACGGCCCTGCGCACGGGCGGCAGGGGTTAGGCAGGCGCAAACCGCGGCCCCATCCACCAACACGGTACACGCCCCGCAATCCCCCGCGTCACAGCCCACTTTGGTGCCTACCAGCCCCGCCTTTTCGCGCAGCAGGTCCGACAGGCGCAGGCTGGGCGGGGCGTCAAAGCTGGCGGGTTGGCCGTTCAGGGTCAGAGTAATTTTCATGCCAGCGCCTTGCAGGTTTCGGTGACCGCACGGCGCAACAGCTCGGCCGCGGCATGGGTGCGATAGGCGGCAGTGGCCCGCAGGTCATCCATCGGCGACAGGGCGGCGGCAACATCGGCTGCATTGATAGTAGCGGCAGCGTTCTCAAGGGACTGGCCGACCAGCGCACCCTCAACTCTCCTTATCCGCAGTGCCGTTGCGGAACAGGCCCCAACAGCAAGCGCGGCCCCCGTGATCTTTCCATCCCGTGCGGTGATCCGTGCCGCGACCATTGCGATGGAAATCACCAAATATGCCCGCGCGCCAAGTTTGATAAATGTCGAATGCCCTTCAAGGGCCGTGTTCGGTATAACAATCGCGGTCATGATTTCATCCGGCAAACGCGCTGTTTTGCGCGGGCCCAGCAGAAAGTCTTGCAACGAAAGTACGCGCACCCCTGTCGCACTAACCAATTCCACAACGGCATCCACAGCCAGTAGCGGCGGCACCCCATCGGCGGCGGGTGACGCATTGCACAAATTGCCACCAATCGTTCCCGCATTTTGGATCTGCACCCCACCAACCTGAAGCGCGGCCTGCTGCAAGGCTGTCAAGGCAGGCGGCAGCGCGGCGCGCGCAATCTCGGTCCAAGTCGTGCAGGCGCCGATCCGCAACCCTTGATCCGTTTGCATGATACCCCGTAGGTTGGGCAGGGCCATCAGATCCATCACATCACCCGCAAGTGTGGCGTTTTGGGTGGCTGGGTAAAGGTCTGTGCCACCTGCCAAAATACGCGTGCCAGCGCCAATGGCACCCAAGGCGTCGGTCATTGTTTCGGGATGCAAATAGCTGGCCATAGGACTCGCATTTTGTCTGTGCCCTTTCACTCTGCTGCCCAAGGCCCCACCCTGTCAACGCCGATAAAGGGGCCATTTCCCCGTCATCCAACTGTTACAAATGGGTTGCAAGGTTAGCGCAAACGTTGCAGCATCCTGACAAAAGACAAAAATCTTTTCACGTCCTGGGAGGGAATCATGCGTAAATATACTTTGGCCGCGTCAGTCTTGGCGCTGGCAACGGGGCTGTCCGCAACTGGCGCAATGGCGGCTGGCAAACTCAACCTCTACTGCTCGGCCCAAGAAGATTGGTGCCAGCTTATGGCCCGCAGCTTTGAAGAAAAGACCGGCATCGACGTCGATATGACCCGCAAATCGTCGGGCGAAACCTTTGCCCAGATCAAGGCCGAAGAAGTGAACCCCAAGGGCGATGTCTGGTGGGGCGGCACGGGTGATCCGCATCTGCAAGCCGCCGAGGAAGACCTGACCGAACCCTATGTGTCGCCAATGCGCGACCAGCTCCACCCTTGGGCCATCGCGCAGGCCACATCGGCGGGCGACAAAACCATCGGCATCTATTCCGGTGCGCTGGGCTTTGGGTATAACACCAAGCTGCTGGCCGATAACGGCCTGCCCGCCCCTGCCTGCTGGGAAGACCTGACCAAGCCGGAATTCAAAGGCAAGGTACAGATGGCGAACCCCAATTCGTCGGGCACCGCCTACACCACTCTGGCCACGATGGTGCAGTTGTTTGGCGAGGATAACGGCTTTGACTACATGAAGCGCCTGCATGCCAACATCAACCAATACACCAAATCCGGTTCTGCCCCGATCAAAGCGGCGGGCCAAGGCGAAACCACCGTTGGCATCGTGTTTATGCATGACAGCGTGGCGCAAACGGTGGCAGGCTTTCCGGTCGTGACCGTCGCACCATGCGAAGGTACGGGCTATGAAATCGGCTCGATGTCGATCATCAAAGGCGCGCGCAATATGGACGAAGCCAAGGTGTTCTATGACTGGGCGCTTTCGGCCGAGGCGCAAACCTTGGCACTGCAAGTGAACGCGTTTCAGGTGATGTCGAACAAGGGGGCCACCTCGTCGGATCTTGCGCCAAAAATGGACCAGATCAAGCTGATCGACTATGATTTCAAGCTCTATGGCTCGTCCGATGAACGCAAGCGCCTTCTGTCCAAGTGGGATAACGACGTTTCCACGTTGCCGCAGTAAGCCCTTTGCGCACCGTCACAAGTGAAAGCAACTCTCATCCGGTTTTGACCTTTTGGATCATCGCCGGATGGGTGGGTTTCCTCCTCCTCCCCTGGTACGGGGTGGAGGATTTTTATACCTTTGAATGGCTGGTTGATGGCTGGCCGCTGGATGGCGATTATGCCCCCGCCGCGTTTCTGATCGCGCAAGGACAAAAGCTGTGGCTGGCCCCGCTGTTGCCTGCGCTGATTGCGCCATTGTTCGTGATGCGGCGGCGCAAAACCGACCCAATCTATGGCAAGGTTCTGATTATTGCGGGCGGCTTTGGTTTCGCATGGATGATCGCGCAAGGGCTGGGCATTGGCCTGCGCGGCTATAACTTTGGCTGGCTGACGGCACTGCTTGGCGATCTTGGTGACCGGCAATTTGGCATGGGCTACGGCGCGTTAATCGTGGCAAGCGCTTTTCTGTTCCTGTTCACCCAAGGCATCGCGGCTCGTGGCGCTGTCAACGGTGATGTTTTCGTTACGGCAGCGATTGGCGGGGTCATCACCATCGTCAGTATCTTCGTGTTTTTGCCAATCGTTAAGATGCTGGGCGCTGCGTTTATTTCGGATGATGGCGGCTATTCGGTTATTGAATTTTTTGGAAAATTCGTTGATCGCCGCATCTGGGGCCTTGGTTGTTTTTCCGGCACCAACTGCGGGGCTGCGTGGAATTCGTTGATTTTGGCTGTGCTGGTCGGGGTTATTACCACCGTTCTGGGCCTGATCTTTGCCCTCGTCCTAACCCGTTCAAATTTTAAGTATAAACAAGCGCTCCGCGCGCTGACGGTGCTGCCAATCATCACCCCGCCTTTCGTGATCGGCCTTGCCCTTATCCTTTTGTTCGGCATGTCCGGTACGGTCACGCAATGGGTTGCAGGCCTGTTTGATATGCAGCCAACCCGTTGGCTTTATGGCATGCCGGGCTTGCTGATTGCGCAGGTGCTTGCCTTCACGCCCATCGCGTTTTTGGTGATGATTGGCGTGGTCGAAGGCGTCTCCCCCAGTATGGAAGAGGCCGCGCAAACCCTGCGTGCCAACCGTTGGCAAACCTTCCGCACCGTGTCTTTGCCTCTAATGCGCCCCGGTTTGGCCAATGCGTTTCTTTTGGGCTTCATTGAATCGATGGCCGATTTCGGCAACCCTCTGGTGCTTGGCGGCAATTTCGATGTGCTTTCGACCGAGATCTTTTTCGCCATCGTCGGCGCGCAATACGACCAATCCCGTGCGGCAATTCTGGCGATGGTCTTGCTCGGCTTTACCCTCGGCGCGTTTTATTTGCAGCGGTTCTGGTTGGGCAACAAAAGCTACACCACGGTGACTGGCAAGGGCGATGCTGGCGTGCATCCGCAAATGCCACTTGGCCTTGCGTTGCCGGTTTATGTGATCGCGGGGCTTTGGGCGCTGTTCACAATCGGTGTTTATGTCTACATCGTTTACGGCTCATTTGTGCAGCTTTGGGGCGTTGATGACAGCCTAACGCTGACCCATTACAAAACCGCTTTTGCGGTCAGCTGGGGCGATAACGGGTTCCGCTGGACGGGGTCAGCGTGGGACAGTTTCTTTACCACCATCATGATCGCCACCATCGCCGCACCCTTTACCGCCGCGGTGGGTTTGATCACCGCCTATCTGCTAACGCGCCAGAATTTCGCAGGCAAAAAGTCGTTTGAATTTGGCACGATGTTGTCCTTTGCCATTCCGGGCACTGTGATCGGCGTGGCCTATATTCTGGCCTTCAACGTCCCCCCGATAGAGATCACGGGGACGGGGATTATTCTGGTCATTAGCTTTGTGTTCCGCAACATGCCGGTCGGCGTGCGTGCGGGGATCGCGTCAATGAGCCAGCTGGATAAATCGCTGGATGAAAGCAGTCTGACCTTGGGCGCAAATAGCTGGCAGACGTTCCGGCTGGTGATCTTGCCCTTGCTGCGGCCAGCGATTTTGGCGGCGCTGGTCTATAGTTTCGTGCGCGCAATGACGGCGATTTCAGCGGTAATCTTTCTGGTATCGGCCCGCTATGACATGGCCACCAGCTATATCATCGGGCGGGTAGAAAATAACGACTACGGGCTGGCGATTGCCTACTCTACCGCGCTGATTTTCGTGATGCTGTTCGCTGTTGGAATGCTTCAATTTGGGGTGGGGCGGACAAAAATCGGGCGGCGCAGTTCAAATTCCGGGGGGCACTAGGATGGTCAAAATCAACGCCAAGGCGGCCTCGGTCAGTTTTCGGGGGGTCAGTAAGGTTTATGGCCGCGATGTGGTGGCCGTGGATAATATTGACCTTGAGGTCGCGGCGGGGTCTTTGGTCACGCTTTTGGGGCCATCGGGGTGTGGGAAAACCACCACTTTGCGGATGATTGCGGGGCTGGAAATGCCGACGCAGGGGCAGATCTTTATCGGGGACAAGGATGTATCGACCCTGCCCGCGACGGATCGGGATGTCTCAATGGTGTTCCAATCTTACGCCCTTTTCCCGCATATGACGGTTATGGAAAACGTGAGTTACGGGCTGAAGTTTTCTGGCTTTGATAAATCGGAAACCAAGGATCGGGCGATTGCTGGCCTTGGGCTGGTCGGATTGACCGGATATGGGGACCGCTTGCCAAGCGAGCTTTCGGGCGGGCAGCAGCAAAGGGTTGCGGTGGCGCGGGCGTTGGTTTTGGAACCGCAAGTATTGCTGTTTGATGAGCCCTTGTCGAATTTGGACGCGAAATTGCGGCGGCAGGTGCGCGAGGAAATCCGTGAAATCCAACAGAATCTGGGGCTGACGGTGGTTTATGTGACCCATGATCAGGAAGAGGCTTTGGCGGTTTCTGACGAGATAGTGGTGATGAGAAACGCAGGGATTGCCCAGAAAGGTACGCCGCGGGATTTGTATGAAGCGCCGGCCAGCGCCTTTGTGGCCGACTTTATTGGTGAGGCGAATCTGATCCCGTGTGAGATTTTGAGCGTCTCGGGGGATATGGCCGAAATCGGGATCGGGTCGTTCCGGCATTCCTTGATTTCTAGGGGATTAAAGCCTGGAAAAGCACGGGTTGCGGTGCGGCCGAGCCGGGTCCGGATCGGGGCTGAAGGGCAGGGAATGCCCGCCAAAATCGCCAAGGCGACCTATGTGGGCAGCCGGATGGAATATACGGTTGAGGCCGAATTTGGCAGTCTTTTTGCGGTGCTGGATGATGTGACCGAACCGTTGAAAATCGGGCAGGATGTGATGCTGTCTTTTGCTCAATCGGGGCCGGTTTTGGTGCCGGAATAGGCCGAATGTTCGCGCGCGGACATTTTTGTAACATATTGATTTAAAGCGATATTACGTTTTTTGTTAACTGAATTTTAATGCGTACAACCCGCTGAAACCATGAGCGCGACTACTTGGCAACTGCCTGACAGCGTACGCGGAATGACCCAAACCAAAGCGTTTTGATTTACACCTGAATCACATAACGCTGCCTGCAATCAAGATTTCAACGCGTTATGTGATATATGCTGGGTCAAGTTAAAGACGAAACGCTACAGACGCGAAACAGCTTAGGCCATTGCCAGCAAGGCCGCTGCCTCGTACCCACGCAGGCTGGGCCGGGCGCTGGGGCTGGTCGGGGGCAGGAACCCAGGGAACAAGGCGTCAAGTTCGGCCTGCACATCCACATCGCCAGCGAAAGCGCCGTGTTGATAGCTTTCGGTGGCAATGCCTTCGGCAAAGACGATTTCGTGGTGGTCTAGCAGCAGGTGGAAATAGGTGACTTCTGCACAAGGCGCGCGGGTGATGGAATGGTCGTTCAGCAGGGCGCGGGCGGAAACCAGCACCTCCGGTTCGCCAAACAGCAATTCGGCACGCCAGTCAGAAATCAGCATGCGGTGGGCCGGTGATACGGCCATGTCACGGGTATTGCCCAGCGCGCCCGCCTTGAACAGGATCGGGGCAAAGCGGCCATCGCCGGGGACAGACCGAGACAGGACAGCGCGCAGGGGTTGAAAGCCGTGATCCATTGTGCGGATCAAGGTGCCGGAGGTCAGGGTTTCAATCGGCATCGGGCCGTTGGCGGTGTCAATCAGTGTACCTGTGGTAAAGCAGGCGACATTGACGTTATCAAAGGTCAGGTTGTCGCGGGTGACCCCTGTCAGGGTGATCGTGCCGCCCAGTGCGATGTTATCGGAGTAGTCTCCAACCGACTGGTTCAGGATGCCATCATCGGACAGGTCATTGCGCAGTTCGTTTATGCTGGAGTAATAGGGCGACAGGTCCAGAAAGTCGTTATCGGTCTGGCTGGTATTGGTGATGTTGCCGGTGTTGCCAGTGTTGAAATCGGTCACCGTCAGGGTGTTGCCAGCAGTATAGATAAAGCGGTCATTGCCTGCGCCGCCTGTCAGCGTGTCATTGCCGGTGCCGCCGCTGAGCGTATCATCGTTCGCGCCGCCAAACAGGCTGTCATTGCCCGCATCGCCAAACAGCACATCGTTGCCGCCGTCGCCGTACAGCACATCTGCGCCAATGCCACCCAGCAAGCTGTCATTGCCAAACCCGCCAAACAGCAGGTCGTTGCCGTCATCGCCGTTGATCGTGTCATTGCCGTCGTCGCCATACAGCGTATCGCTGCCCGTGCCGCCGAACAGCGAGTCGGCGCCTGTGCCGCCATAGAGCAGGTCATTATCGGCCCCGCCATAAAGCCGGTCATTGCCACCATCGCCGTACAGTGTGTCATTGCCTGCGCCGCCATCAAGGCTGTCGTTGCCTTCAACGCCCATCGCCGTACCGGTGACAGAATAAGTGGGGGGTGGCGGCGTGCCCAGCAGGGATGAGGTGAGCAGGTTTTGCGTGCCACCCGTGCCCGGCCCGCTGATGGTGGCTGCAAGGGTATCGCCGCCCGCATTTTCCCAATAGCGGATTTGGATGGTGTAGGTCTGCCCCGCCGTCATCACGACATCACCCCAGCGTTGAGTCGTGCCTTGGTGGAAATCGTTGTTGAGGTAGTTCAGCGTGCCGCCGGTTTGGTTGTTGAAATTTAGCGGAACGCCGGAGGAATTGAAGATTTGGATGGTCGAGCCATCATCGGACGAGGTGGTTAGCCGGTAGGTACCACCTGTCGCGATGTTGAGGGTCGAGGTGTAGACGACGCCGAAATCTTCGGGGTTGGTTGCGGCGGGGACGCCGCGCATGGTGTTTGTGATGCCGCCTTCGTCAAAGTCGGTGACATAGCCCGATCCGGTTCGGGTGGCTGTGGAAAAGGCGGCGGGGGTAAAGGCCTGACCATTGGCCGAGGAGAAGTTATAGTTGAAGGTTTCATAATGCCACGCGCCTTGCACCGCGCCGTCACCGCGCAGCAGGTCATTTCCGGCCAGCCCATTGATGGTGTCATTGCCAAGCCCACCCGTCAGGGTATCGGTCCCGCTGGACGCGGTGATCGTTTGATTGCCCTGTGAACCGGGATTTGTGTTTGTGTTCGTTACCATCCGAAGGGGTCTGCCTTTTGCCGTGTTGGCGATAGGTACGGATGGAAGATGTAAGAATTAAGAGGGAATTTAGCCTAATTCGTGTCAAATTGGCTGGAACAGGCGGCTGGCATCTTTTCTTTTGAGCAGGTGTTGTTAGCGTTATCAGCTGGTTGGAACATCGGGAGGAAAGCTATGTTCGTGCGCTGTGCGTATTTTAAAGGGACAATCAAGGCAGGGATGGAAGAGGCGTTTCATGCCCATTGGCGCGAACATGTCTTGCCGCATTGGCGGGCGTTTCCGCATTTGGTAGAATTGCGCGTGATGCGGGATGTGGAAAGCGATGATGATACCAGCCGCTTTCCCTTGGTCATGGCGATGAAGTTTGCCGAGCGTGGGCATATCGCCGAGGCGCTGGCATCGGATGTGCGCTGGGCCAGTAAGGCGGCGTCCAAGCCGTTGATTGATATGCTGGACGGTTATGTGATCCACACGGTGTTTGAAGCGGATGAGTTTAGCCCGCTGGGGTGACTTGTGTTTTTTGGGGCGATGGTTTTAGGTGGGCGCGTTCTCGGGGCGGGGTGAAATTCCCCACCGGCGGTGATAGCCCGCGAGCGCCTTGCGTTTCCGTTGGAAACTCTTGGGTCAGCAGATCCGGTGTAATTCCGGGGCCGACGGTATAGTCCGGATGGAAGGGACAACGGTTTTGGTGGTTTTTACCGCCTTGGCCGCGCCTTGGGGGCCTGACATGTAAAGGAAGGTTCCTATGACTAAAACACTGAAAATCGCCTTTATCAAAGCGCGCTGGCATGCCGAGATCGTTGATCAGGCGCATGCGGGGTTTGTGGCGGAAATGAAGGCCACGGGGCGCGATGCGCGGGTGGTCAGTTACGATGTGCCCGGCGCGTTTGAGATGCCGTTGCTGGCGCAAAAGCTGGCGGCGACGGGGAAGTTTGATGCCGTTGTTGCCGCGGCTTTGGTGGTGGACGGTGGCATTTACCGGCATGATTTTGTCGCCGCCGCCGTGGTGAACGGGTTGATGGAGGTGCAGATGAAAACCGGCGTGCCGGTGTTTTCCGTGAGCCTGACGCCGCATCATTTCCAGTCCACGCCGGAACATATCGGGTTTTACACCCAGCATTTCCTGAAAAAAGGGGCCGAGGCTGCGCAGGCGGTTTTGGGTGTGGTCGATCTGGATTTGGCGGGGGTTTAGCGCCCGTAAGCCGCATCTGCCAAGGCCTGCACCTGATCGAAAACTTCGGCGGTCGCAACCAACACGCGACCGCCGTTTGCGATCATATCATCGGCGTTTTGGGTCTCGATTTTGCCACCCGCCTCGGCAATCATCAACTGGCCTGCAAGGCAGTCCCATGCGTTCATGTGTTCTTCGACATAGCCCAGCAACTTGCCTTGGGCGACATACGCCAAGCTGAGCGCGCCCGAGCCGTTGCGCCAGAACACGCCGCCTGCTTTGGTCAGATCATCTATCAGGGTGATGACATTGCCAGACGCGCGGGTGCGGCCTGAAAAGCCCACGCCAAGTGATCCGTTGGTCAGGGGGCGACCCGCAAGCACGCGGATGGGTTTGTCGTTAGTGAAAGCACCACCGCCCTGCATGGCGTGGTTACATTCGCCGTGAACGGGGTCGTGAATTACCCCCGCCACGGTCTGCGCGTTTTGCACGATGGCGATGGCGACGCACCATTGCGGGATGCCGTGAATGAAATTGGTGGTGCCGTCGACGGGGTCGATGACCCAAGTAAAGCCAGATGTGCCTGTGGTCGGCGCGTCTTCCTCGCCCACGATCGCATCATCGGGGAAGGCCTGTGCGATGGCGGCACGGACAAGGGTTTCGACGTTTTTATCGGCTTCGGATACGAAGTCCTGATGGGATTTGGATTCGATTGTCAGGGTGTCAAAGCTGTTGAAGTATTTCAGGGCAAGCGCGCCTGCATCGCGGGCGATGGATTGTGCGGCGGTGTAGCGTTTCGTGATTTCAATTGTCATGGTTCCCCCGTTTGCAGTCCCGAATTTTCTTTGAAAATTCACTTTGGGGCAGAGTGTTGCAGGTTCTAAAGCGACCGCAAGGGGGGAGGGGAGTTTTCGGGGAAAATTCGAGGTTACTCAAACTCCATTTCTGCAAAGACCACACCTGCGTTTTTGGTTGCCAGTTCTTCGAATGTATCCAGCAAAACATAAGGCGATTGGTCGACGTAATAAGCACCGGCAAGGTCGCCGCCTGCATCAAGATGTTCCCCGATTTTTTCACGCAGATAGACGAGGTAGTCGCGGGTGTAGCGGGTGACTTGGGCGAAATTGGTGGGGTGGCCGTGGCCGGGGATGATATAGGTGGGCGACAGGTCGGTCAGCGGGCCTTCCCATGTTTCAATCCAGCAACTTGTGCAGGTGCCTTGGAAAATCGGGGGCATGCGTTCGTGAAAGGCAATGTCGCCTGCGATCATGAAGCTTTGATCGGGCAGCCAAACTTGGGTGTCGCCGGGGGAATGGGCGGGGCCGAGGTGGAGGACTTCGATCCGGAAATCGCCCATCGTGATTTCACGCTTGTCGGTAAAGGTTTCGGTCGGGCCCATCGGGTTGGTGCCTTCGGCGTTTTCCTTTGCGTATGCTTTCAGCGAGGTTAGCGATTGCCCCGCGCTGTGTTCAAATTCAGCCGCCGCATCGACATGGGCAAGGACGGGGACGCCTTGTTCGATCCAGTAATTGTTACCCAGCATGGCGTGGCCTTGGCCGTTTTCATTGATGACCAGTTTCACGGGTTGGTCGGTTTGGATCTTAATCTCATCATGCAGCGCACGCGCCAGCAGGTAAGACGCACCGGAATTGACCACGACCACGCCATCGCCGGTGATGATAAAGGACAGGTTGTTGTTGTGGCCTGCGTTTTCATAGGTCGGGGGTGCTGTGGCGCCGATCGAGGAGAAGACGTGGGGGATCACCTCGACCGGTTTGGAATAGAGGAGGGACTGGGGGTATTGGTCGGGGATATCTTCGGATGCGAAAACGGGGGTGGCGATGAGGGCGAGAAGGGCAAGGGCGCGCATTGGTTTATCCTTCGATGTAGGTATAGCTGTCGCCTTGGCGGGTCACGGAACCAAGGCCGCCGCCGGGGAGGTGAAAGCCTGCAACTGCAAGGCCATCAGCCGTGATCTGATCGAGCAGGGCCACGCGGGTGGCGGCGGCCATGTCTGGGTCTTGATCGGAGGGGGAGGCAAATGCGGGTTGTTCGAAGGCCACGAAATTGTTGGAAATAGCGTCGCCCGTGACCAGCGCCTTGCCGCCCAGAATAAAGGACATGTGGCCGGGGGTATGGCCAGCGGTCAGGCGGGCGGTGATGCCGGTGACGGGTTCATCGCCATCGTTAAAGAACTGGAGCTGTTCGGCAATCACGTCCAGCCTGCGGGCAGCGCCTGCGGCGAATGTGGTGCGCGCCGCGCCAATTGTGTTGACGGTTTCGGGGTTGGTCCAATAGTCGAATTCGGCCTGACCGATCAGGTAGTCGGCATTGGCGAATTTTGGTTCATCAAAGTCATCGAGCAGGCCCCAAAGGTGATCGGGGTGCGCGTGGGTAAAGATGACATGGGTGATGTCGTCATGGGTTAGGCCTGCGGCATCAAGGGCTGCATCCAGCTTGCCCGCCGAGGACATGAAATCGGGGCCGGCGCCCACATCAAACAGCACGTTGCGGGTGCCATCTTGATACAAGGTCAGATTGCAGGGCGGGGTGTAGCTGTCGGCCAAGAGGTTGAATTTCTGGCGCATGGCTGTGGCCTTGGCTGCATCCATCTGGGCCAGCACGAAATCACCGGGCAGGGTCAGGTTGCCATCGGACAGCATGGTCAGTTTGGCATTGGGCAAGGCAAGTTCGGTGGCGGAAAAGCCTGCGCGGGGCAGGGCAAAAGCGGCGGCGAGGGCCAGAAAGTCGCGTCTTTTCATCGTGGTATCCTTTGGGCGTGGCGGGCCGCGTTTGTGCGACCCGCCTTTTCGTTTTAGCGCAACACGCTTTAGCCAAACATGTCGGTGGTGATGCCGGTGTACCAGCCAAGGCTTTCTTCATAGGTTGCTTTGCGCAGGGCGGCGTCTTCGCCGGTCTGGGACACAAAGCTTTCCACGCTGGCGATTTTTTCCGGCGTGGGTTCATAGCTTGCCCCGACCTTTACCCCATCATCTGTGGTGATCAGCGACCAGCAGGTGTTGGAATATTTGGCGGGGAACACCTTGGACCCCGTCAGCGCGCCACGGATGTGATTGGCGGCAACTTTGGCCTGTGAATTGGCGGAAAAGCCGGATTTCGGCATGTCGCCTTGGTTGGTGGCATCGCCCAGAACATAGATGTTTTCATCCATTTTCGACAGCATGCTGTCGGGGTGGACGGGGGCCCAATTGGCATCGGTCACGCCCGCAAGCATGGCGATATTGCCCGCGCGCTGGGCGGGGATGACGTTGCAGACATCAACCTTTTCGGCGTCACCATCGACGATCACCTCCATCGTGTCGGGGCGCACCTCAATCGCATTGCCGCCCATATCGGGGCCGATGCGGGTGATCATACCGGGGTAATGTTTGTTCCAGCCTTCCTCGAACAACCCTTGTTTGGAGTATTTATCCTTAGGGTCCAGCAGCAGGATTTTGGCGGTGGGATTGTTGGTTTTCAGGTGATGCGCGACCATCGAGATACGCTCATATGGGCCAGGCGGGCAGCGGTAGGGGTTGGGCGGGGCGACCATAGCAAAGGTGCCGCCTTGGGGCATTGCGGCCAGTTGCGCCATGAGCAGTTGGGTTTGGCTGCCGCCTTTGTAGGCGTGGGGCATGGCGTTTTGGGACGCTGTGGACCAGCCGGGAACCGAGTCTTCGACAAAGTCGATACCGGGTGACAGGACCAGACGGTCATAGGCCAACGCCACACCGGACGCGAGCGTGACGATTTTGGCGTCACGGTCCACGCCCACGGCATAGTCATGCACGACGTTGATGCCATAATCGGCGGCCAGTTTGCCATAGGTGTGGCCAAGGCTTTCAAAGGTGCGGAACCCGCCGAGGTAGAGGTTGGAGAAGAAACAGGTGTAATAGGTGCGGGCTGGTTCGATCAGCACGACATCCAAAGCGCCTTTGGCGTCTTTGGCCAGATAGCGGGCGATGGTGGCACCGCCCGCGCCGCCGCCGACCACGACAACGCGGGGGCGGGTTTGGGCCTGTACCATGGGGGCGGCGAGTGTGGCTGTCAGCGTGGCTAGGAATAGTCTTCTGTTCAGTGTCATCTTGTCTTCCTCCCTGTGTTTTAGTTTTCGATCTTGGCGTAATAGGCGGCAAGCGCCGCTATCTCCTCATTCGACAGGCGGCCTGCCATCATTTGCATGACGGGATGGGGCCGCAGTTTTACCTTATAGGCATGCATGGCCGCGACAAAATCTTCTTCGGGCCAGTTGGTGATGGACGGGATGCCATCGGCGCTGCCATCTTTTTGGTGGCATGTCGTGCATTCTGCAGACAGGTATTCGCCATATTCGGGATCCCCCTGAAGGGCCAGAATGTCGGGTGCGAGGTCAGGCACTGTGCGCAGCGCAGTCGGTTCGGATTCGGGGATATTTTGCGGTTGGTCGGAATAGTCGCGCAGGAATGCCATGAGGTCATGACGCTGGTCGGGGTCTGACAATCCGCGATAATTCATGCGGGTGCCCGATACCAGCGCCTTGGGGTTTTCGATATAAGCATCGAGGCGTTCGATGGTCCAATCCAGCCCGTCTGCACCCATGCGGGCCATCGATTTGGAGTAATTGAACCCGTCAACCGCGCCTGCGCGACGGCCATAGATGCCGTTCAGAACGGGGCCAATGCGGGTTTTGGCACCCTCGCCTATCATGTGGCACTGTTTGCACTGTTTATCAAAAACGGCGGCGCCTTTGGTGGCATCGCCAAGAGTTTCTGCCGCGCCGGGGGCTGCCCCCAGCGCGGCGAGGAGCAGGGCGAGGATGCGCCCTTTGCCCATGTTATTTGCCCAAGCTGCCGAGATAGGCGATGACGGCATCGCGGTCCTCGGGTTTTTTCAGGCCCGCAAAGGACATCTTGGTCTTGGCGATCAGGGATTTTGGCTTTTCCAGGAAGGTATGCAGGTTTGCATCATCCCAGATCATGCCATCAGTCCCAGCCGCTGCCATTTCGGCCGAGTATTTGAAGCCTTCGACCATGCCCATTGGGCTGTTGACGATACCGTTGAGCATTGGGCCAGTGCCGTTTTTCGCGCCTTCGCCAACCTTGTGGCAGGCGGCGCATTTTTTGAACACCTTTTCGCCTGCGGCAATCATCGCAGGGTCTGCGGCGGCAACTTCAACTGCGGCTGGTGCGGCCTGTTCGGCTGCGGGCGCCGCCTCTTCGGCCTTGGTTTCAGGCTCGGCGGCTGCGGGTGCAGCACCGCCTTCACCGGAGGCCCCGGCAGGTGCGCCTTCGCCATCAGTTGGGTCACCGGGGGTGACATCCAGCACGGTGGCGTGCATTGTGATTTTCACCTCATCCTTGCAGTTTTCCATGCAGGCGGGCGCGGAAAACTGGGCGTATTCGGTGGTTTCACGGTCATCGACAAAGAAACCAGCAGCGTTGGGCAGTTCAAACGCAGCCAGGTTTTCATTCGAGATAACGTAGTCATCCTCGATCAAATCATTGGAATAAAGGATATAGGCGACGATGCCATACACCTCATCCGGTTCCAAGGTTTGGGCGGCCCCGAACGGCATGGAGCGGTTGATGTAGTCGAACAGCGTCGACACATGCGGCCAATAGCTGCCCACGGTTTTCAGGGGATCATCGCGGTTCAGCGTGTTCATGCCGCCCGCAAGTTTGGGCCAGTTGTCCACGCCTTCGGCAAAGTCACCGTGGCAGGCCGCGCATTTGTCGGCAAACACTTCCTCGCCGACAATCGCATCGCCCGAGCCTACGGGCAGGCCCACGCCATCGGGGCGGACGTCTTTGTCCCATGCGGCGATTTCTTCGGGGAGTGCCGCGCGGCCAAGGCCCAAGCCACCCGCAAGAGCGGGGGTGGAGAGGGTTGCTGCCAGCAGGGCTGCGGTTGTGAGATTACGATACTTCGACATTTTCAGCCTCGCCGTTTGGTTTGACCCACCAGGTTTGGATACAGTTGTTGTGATAGACCGAGTTTTCGCCGCGCACTTCGCGCAGCTGTGCCTTGGTCGGTTGAACATAGCCCGTGCTGTCGGTTGCGCGGCTTTGCAGCAGCATTTCCTCGCCCTGCCAGTTGTGATCGAAATAGAACCGTGTCAGCGCCATTTCCGTGCCCGGTGCGGCAAGCCGCGCGGGTTTCCAAGTTTTGCCGCCATCCATCGACACGTCAACGCCCGTGATCGCGCCGCGGCCCGACCATGCAAGGCCGGTGATGACCAAGGGGCCGTTGCCGTGGGTGATGGGCATTTGCGGGCTGGGCGAGGTGACGACGGATTTTGCATCCATCACCCATGTCCATTTCCGCGATGTGCCATCTGCCATGGTGTCGGTGTATTTCGAGGTTTCTTCGCGGCTTTCGACGGGGGCATCTGTCGCCTCCATCCGGCGGAGCCATTTGACCCACAGATTGCCCTCCCAGCCCGGCACGACAAGGCGCACGGGATAGCCGTGTTCCATGCGCAGCGCCTCGCCGTTCGCCTTGAAGGCGATCATGCAATCATCCAGCGCCTTTTCCATCGGGATGGAGCGGCCATTGGAGGACGCATCGGCACCTTCGACAAACAGCCAAGTGGCGGTAGGTTGGACGCCCGCCTCTTCCAACAGCGTGCGAAGGGTCACGCCAGTGTATTCCATGTTGTGGATCATGCCGTGGGTGAATTGCGAACCGTTCAGCTGCGCGCCAGCCCATTCCATGCCCGTGTTGGCCGCGCATTCGAGGAAAAACGTGCGGGTGACGCGGGGCATGCGTTCCAGATCGGCGTAGGTAAAGACCAAAGGCGTGTCGACCAGCCCGTTGATCATCAGGCGATAATCATCTTTTGATAGCTCAATCGCGCCGGAGTGGTGGCGTTCAAAGGCGCAACCCTGCGGGGTGATCGTGCCATCCAGCGCGTGGATCGGGGTGAAGTTGATCGACGAGATCACATCAGCCGTTAGCCACGACACGTTGCGGCGCACCACATCGGATTCAAAGCGGATGGGCAGGCCGTAAGGGTTGGCATCAACACCATCACCAAGACCCGAGCCCCATTCCTGTACTTCGGTAATCAGCGGGTCGGGCGTGGCCCCGCTGGCGGCATTGGCGACAAGGGCGGTGCCAGTGGCGGCGGTCGCGGCAAGAAAACCGCGCCGTGTGGTGCCTATCATGGCTTTGTCATTAAGGGGTTCGTTTGACATGACGAAACCTTTCTAAAGCGGTTGGAATTAGGCCCCGATCACGTTGACCGAGGTGTTGGGTTCAAGTTTAACGGTGCCGATTTTGCGGATATGCGCCTCGACCACATCCCAGATTGGGGGGCCTTCGGTGCCTTCGTTGACGCTGGCCCAGCCGGCCACGGTATAGGTGCGGGCGGGGTCGATTGCCTCGCCGGATTTCAGAAGGGTCATGTTGGAAATGCGGCTGCCCATCGCAGCGTTCACGTCGATGGTATAGCCCATGCCGCCAACCCGAACCATATCGCCGCCTTGTTGGTAATAGGGGTCGACGTTGAACAGGTTATCGGCCACGTCTTCCAAAATAACATTCAGGAATTCGCCTGTCATTTCGGTGCGGTAGCAGGCGGGGTAAGTCATCGAGGTGGCGTTGTGGATATCTTCACGGGTGATGTTTTCACCGGGCATTACGGATGCCCCCCAGCGCACGCCGGGCGACATTACGATTTCGGCGTCACGCTCGGACAGCATGGCATCGCAGATCAGATCATCCCATGTGCCGTTAAAGTTGCCGCGCCGATACAGCAGGCTGTCGGTGGTGCCGATAACCTCTTCCAACTGGTCCTTGAACGGTGCGCGTTCCGCATCAATCAGGGTGGCCATTTCGGCATCAGGGGTGATGACATCCGCGAAGATCGGGATCAGTTTGTGTCTGAAGCCCATCATTTTGCCATCGCGCACGTCGAGATCCACGCGGGAAACGTATTTGCCGTGCGAACCGGACGCGATGAGGATGGTTTCACCGACCAGCACGGGTTCAGGGATGGCGTCATGGGTGTGGCCGGTCAGGATGACGTCGATACCCGTGACGCGGGACGCCATTTTGCGGTCAACGTCAAAGCCGTTGTGCGACAGAACGACGACAAGGCCTGCGCCCGCTGCGCGCACTTCATCCACCATTTCCTGCATGCGTTCATCACGAATACCGAAGGAATATTCGGGGAACATCCAGCCGGGGTTGGCGATGGGCATATAGGGGAAGGCCTGACCGATTACGGCAACTTTGGTGCCACCGCGTTCGAACCATGTGTAGGGCTCAAACGCGGGTTCATCCCACTCGGCGTCAAAAATGTTCTGGCCAAGGAATGGGAATGGAAGCGCGTCAACGATCTCCTTGACCCGTTCGGTGCCAAGGGTCCATTCCCAATGGCTGGTCATCGCCTCGACGCCCAGTTTGTTCATGACATTGACCACATCCTGACCTTTGGTCAAAAGGCTGGTCATCGAGCCGTGCCATGTATCGCCGCCATCAAGGATAATCGCCTCTGGCCTCTCTGCGCGGATCGCTTTGACAACGGTGGCCACGCGGTCCATGCCGCCCATTTTGCCGTAGGTTTTACCCAGTGCGGTAAAGTCCTCATAGGTCAGGGCATAGGCCTCGGGAGAGCCCGGTGTCAGGTTGAATTGCTTGATAAAATCGGCACCTGTCACATGCGGCGGAATGCCTTTTACATCGCCCACACCGATGTTGATTTCAGGTTCGCGGAACCAGATCGGTTTCAGCTGGGCGTGGATATCGGTGATATGGATCAGGGTCACATTACCAAAGGCATCAAACTGCAACAGTTGATCCTGTGTCAGGACCTGTTGGGCCGCAAGGCGGGACCAATTGCCAACGCCAGAAGCGCCATACAGGGCGGATGCGGCCACCGAGGCCTGTAAAAACTCGCGCCGCGAGATCATGCTGTGATCCTTTCGTTTCAGGCAAACCTTACCAATGCGTCCAAAATGGACGGGCAAGGCCTTTTAGATTATCAAAAAAGTTCCAAACAAATGCGGGCGCCCCAAGTTAGGAGGCGCCCGAAATAGTTAGTGACGGACAGAAACGCCTTCAACAGCCAGACCATTGCCGCGCGAAGCGACATAGAGTTCCAGCGCGTTGAATTCATCCGATCCAGCCTTGAAGGTTTCGGCGCGGGTATCGCGAACGCAACCGACAAAGCGGCTTTGCGGCGAAACAAGACCCGCATCTTTCAGGCGGTACACTGGAAAGCCATTGGTCTGACCTTGGGACAAATGGTCCGAACGGATGTAATTGCCGTAGTTGTCTTCGTGACAGTTGGCGCAAGACATCTCTAGCTGACCGTAGCGGGTATAATAGATTTCCTTGCCCTGTTCATAGATCGGGGCATTGGCACCATCAATCGCCACATTCATCAACTGACCACGCGACTGATGCGAGATAAGCGCAAGCATATCTGTCATCTGAGCACCGCGCAGGTTCAATGCCTCGGCCCCCATACGGGTGGTGCGGCAGTCGTTGACATAGGCCTCGATATTCATGACCTTGCCGGTCTTTTCATCGACGCGCGGGGTAACAGCGCGCAGGCCAGCCATGCTTTCAGGCCCTTCGTGGCAGGACGCGCAGGATTTACCTTCGGTCCCGTCCACGGCGTTCCACGTATCCAGCCCACGATCGACAAAGATCATGCCGGGATTGTCGAAATCGTCCATCTGCATGGCGCGGGTTTCTGTATCGCGAAATGCCCAGCCCGAAACCAGATCAGGCAACGCGCCGTTAAGGTGCGCCGGGGCCGGGGCACGAATCGTAATTTCTGTACCGTCGATGACAAGCGCGTCATCCACGGGTTCGGCAAAGGCTGCGCCCGTGAAGGCAAAGCCAAGCATAGCGGTTGCGGCAAGCGCTGTTGTGATTTTCCGCTGCTTCATAGTGTTTCCTCCCTATTTTTGCTACGGAAAATCAGGCGAATTCGATTGGCTTGCTGTCTTCATAGACAGAGCCATCATCATCATACCAAGTGAACTTGAATTCACCTGCTTCACCGATCATCGCTTCGAATTCGATGTAAGGGTTGGTTGAAATTGCGGGTTCAAGCGTGACGTCGATCACGTTTTTGCCGTTAAAATCGCAAGTGAAACGGTTGATGATCGAACGTGGGATCAATGCGCCGTCCTTGTCCTTGCGCTGACCGGATTCCATTGGATGGCTGATCAGCGTTTTCAGAACAACTGCCTCGCCAGCCTTGGCTGACTTCGGCACTTTTACGCGGGGTTTTACGTCGTTTGCCATGTGTTTCTCTCCCTAACTCAGCCGCCGCAGCCGCCGATGGTGACCTTAACTTCCGAAGACGTGCGCACGAAGGTGCCGTCTGCCAGTTTGGCGATGGCAACAACGTCTTGGGTCTTGGACAGACGAATACGGGTCGAGGCCATATGTGCCCCTGCCAATTCGCCAAAGTTAAAGGTGGCAACTGCCGGTGTCGGGTTGCCTGCTGCCAGAATAAGAATGGCAGATGCGCCGGGTGCATCGACGGACACGGGAACCGTGTTGCCGTTTTCAGCGATTTCCGGTGCGGTCAGTGTAACGCCTGCGCCATCGGTCACAGCAGCACCACCTGTAAAGGCGGCAACGGCGTCATCCACACTGGCAAGGGCTGCCATTGGGATTGCAGCCGCAGCCACGCTTCCCAAAGCAAGCACAAGGGCTTCTCGTCTTGAAAGGATCATCTCATCACTCCTCAGTCACGTCCGGGCCTTTGCCGGACAGGGGTGTTTACGGGTTTATTCTTTGAACGTCAGCAGATAGGCGACAACGTCTTCGACCTGCTGGGCACTAAGGATGGGTGGAAGCGGCTCGGTGCCTGCTTTGCCGGTATAGGCATCGCCGGGGCGGATATATCCCGCAGTTTGATAGAACGACGGCATAATGGTGCCTTCGAACGTCATTTTCGATTTCGCAATGATGCCGCGAAGCTGTGCTTCGGTCCAGCGGTCTGCCGCGCCGTCAAGGGCGGGGCCTACGGTGCCGGGGAACGGAATGTCCTTGCTGATTTCAGCGGCGTGGCAAGCCACACAATTGCCCAAAGCAGCGGTCGCAAAGACTTTTTTGCCTTCAACCGCATCGCCCGGCGTGCCGGATAGTGATTGTTCGATTGCCCCGTCCGTGTATTCCACGTTTTCCGGTGCAACCTGTGCCATCGCCATGCCAGCGCTAAGCGCAGAAATAGCCATGCCAAGTATAAATTGGCGCTTCATTCGAAGACCTCCCTGTTTCCTCCGAATCCGACGATAGACCATGCATGCCTTGGTATGCAATAATGATATTTCAATTATTGCATATCTTCCTGCCCGTTAGCGCTATCTAAGGCGGCCAACGGTTACGATTGTATCAAACGGGTCTGTTGGCAGGGGCGTCTTGCGCAGTTTTGCCTTTCATCAACCCTGATCCGCCATTGTGCGGGCAAGGTACTTTTGAAAGTGTTCGCCGCTGTCATAGCTTTTGTCCTTGACCCAAGTCAAAAGCGCCGCGGTGGTTCCCGTGCCAAAAGCGCCGGGCATAGACACGACTGCGGCTTGGGCCGCGGTCTGGCCATCCGTCACGGTTTCGGGAAAAAACATCATGGTGGGGGTGAAAACGATGCCCCAACGCCGTGCCATATCCTTTTCCGGCAGGGCGGTGCCGTCAAAATCTGTGACCTCGATGTCGCCGAACAGGTTCATCTGCACGACAAAGTAATTCTCACGTATCAATGCGTCGATCGCGGGGTCGGGAAACACCTCTTCATGCATCTTGGTGCAATAGATGCAGCCGCGCTGCTCCCAGATCACCAACAGGCGCTTGCCGGTCGCATTTGCCTCGGTCAGATCCTCACGCAGGTCTTTGAACGTGTCACGCAGCCAAGTGGGTTTGTGCAATCCATCATCGCCCAGTTCGGCAGCATGGACGGGCAGGGCAAGGGCGATCAGTGTGGCAAAAGTGGCGAAAAGGCGTGTCATAGGGGCCTCCTGTAAACGGGGTTATTTAAGGGTTCCGGACCAGTCAAAATTGCGGATCATGAAATCGGCGATGTAATTGACCGAATTTGTGGCGATCAGAATGGCGAACACAATAAGCATCACCCCCATAATCTTTTCCACATAACCAAGGTATTTGCGGTTGCGCCCAACCCAAGCGAGGAACGGCTTGGCAAAAAGGGCTGCGATCACAAAGGGCAGCGTCATCGCCAGCCCGTAGACCAGCAACAACGACCCGCCCAACCACAAATCGCCCGAGGCCGAGGCCATGAACAAAATCGCCGCCAATGCAGGCCCAACACAAGGCGTCCAGCCAAAGCCAAAGGCAAGCCCCATCACATAGGCACCAATAAAGCTCGACGGTTCGGTTTTTGCATCCAGCCGCGCCTCACGGTACAAAAACGGCACTTTGATAATACCCAGAAAATGCAAACCAAATACCAGCAACACAGCAGCCGCCACATAAGACAGCTGATCTTTCCACTGAATAAACGCCTGCCCCAAAGCCGTGGCCCCAAGGCCCAACAATACAAAGATCGACGTGACCCCCAGCGCAAAGGCAATCGCAGACCCCACCAACCGCTTTTGCGCGCCGGGGGCAATACCACCATCCCCGCGTAATTCCTGCATCGAAATCCCCGCCATATAGGACAGGTAAAACGGCACCATCGGCAAAATGCACGGCGACAGAAAACTCAACAATCCGGCCAGCGCCGCACCGCCGTAACTGATCTCAAACATAGCGCACCCGACACCTTTCTTTTCGACACAAATATCCCACGGGGGGTCCGGGGGTGCGACCCCCCCCGGCCTGTCCAATGAAAACAGACGGCTGGGGGCTTGCACCAGTATCGATTCATATTACAATGTGAATATATTTCATTGGAACGTCAATCATGCGCATCACCGTCAAAACCGTCTTTGCTGCATTAGCATTTTCTGCCCTGACTGCGGTGTCTGCCCTGGCCCAAGACCTTACACTTTATATGGTCGAACAGCCCGGCTGCATCTATTGCGATCGCTGGGATCATGAGGTTGGCGACGCCTATCACAAAACCGCCGAGGGGCGTGCCGCACCGCTTGCGCGCATCCAATTGCGCGACCCTTTGCCCGAAGATGTCACCTTTGCCCGCAAAGCCACCTTTACCCCAACCTTTGTTCTGGTGCGCGACGGGCAAGAATTGGACCGGATCGAGGGCTATCCCGGCGAGGACTTCTTTTATGGATTGCTAGGGGTGATGCTGAAAAGCGCGGGTGTTACGCCCGAATAGCAAGGAACGCGCATTGTTTTTGCAGGTGGTTGGTGTTTCATGCCATAAGCCCTGAAAAGCGAACAGCAACACGCGCCAAAGGGAAAGGGAGTGCAGGAAATGTCGCCTGACACAGCCAGACCAGAGACCCATACCGGCGCCACTTGCGCCGCCATTCCTCCTGAAAAAATGATGGAAAACGCGGTTGAGGCGTCAAACTTCCTCAAAGCATTGGCGCATGAAGGGCGGCTGATGATCTTGTGTCACCTGTCTTCTGGCCCCAAAAGCGTGACTGAATTGGAAAATTTGCTGGCCTCACGCCAGGCGGCGGTCAGCCAGCAGCTTGCCCGCTTGCGGCTTGAAGGTTTGGTTTCGGCGCGGCGGGATGGCAAGGCGATTTTTTATTCCTTGCAAGACCCCAAGGTCATTCGGGCCGTGGCGCTGGTTTACGATATGTTCTGCAACCCAAGCTGACAGCAAACAACAGGGGCTTCGCATGGAAAATCTACCCTTTGGCGTTTTGGCGGCTTTGGCGGGGCTGATGGCGGGTATCGTGCTGGGACTTGCTGCGCGATTGGGCGATTTTTGTACCCTCGGCGCGCTGGAATCCGCGCTGTATGGTGACGATCAGCGGCGCTTGCGGCTGTGGGGTATTGTGCTGGCCGTAGCGATTTTTGGCACCTATCTGGGCGGCGTGTTGGGGTTCATCAACATCGCAGACAGTTTTTACCATCAAATCGCGTGGAACCCGCTGGCCTCTATCTTTGGTGGGTTGCTGTTTGGCTATGGCATGGCGATGGCGGGCAATTGTGGTTTTGGCGCGTTGGTGCGCTTTGGGGGTGGCGACTTGCGGTCGTTGGTTGTGGTCGTGGTGATGGGGGTGTTTGCCTTTGTCGCCTTGTCCGGCCCGCTGGCCCCGTTGCGGATTGCACTGTTTGCGCAGGCCGATGCGACCGGCCCCCAAGGGATTGCGGCAAGCGTTCAGGCGCTGACCGGCTTTGCGCCCGTTGTCACCGCAGCGGTGATCGCGATGGGGTTTTTGATCTGGGCGTTGGCACATAAGGGTTTGCGCGGCTCGCCCCGCCAATTGGCATGGGGTGTGGCGGCAGGGCTGGCAGTCGTATGGTCTTTCGCCGCGACAAGCTGGTTGGCGCGCGAAAGTTTCGGCGCGGTACAGGTCGAAGGCTTGTCCTTTACCGCACCTTTGGGCCGCACATTGATTTGGTTGATGACCTCGACTGCGGGGGGCATTTCGTTTTCGGTGGGCACGGTGTGCGGGGTTTTGGTCGGCGCGCTGGCAGGGTCGCTGTGGCGCGGAATGTTTCGCTGGGAGGCGTGCGAAGACCCGCGTGAATTGGGCCGCCAAGTGTCGGGCGCGGCCATGATGGGCGTGGGTGGTGTGGTGGCGCTGGGCTGTTCGGTGGGCCAAGGCGTTTCGGCCTTTGCCACATTGGCATGGTCTGGGCCTGTTACCTTGGCGGCAATTGCGGTGGGTGCCATGTTCGGCTTGCGCCAGTTGATTGGCGGGTTTCAGCCGGATTAGAGCCTGTTTGCAGGTTTCATCGCGTCACTGATCTGCATCGGAACACGGCGGCCTTGGCCGGGTTTGCCGATGATTTTTCCATTCTGCACCACCACCGCGCCGCGTGACAGCACTGTCACGGGCCAGCCCGTCACCGTATACCCCGCAAAGGGGTTATAGCCGCAATTATCATGTAGATCGTTTTCGCCAAAGGTGCGTTTGTGTGCAGGATCCCAAATCGCGATGTCGGCGTCCATTCCGATGGCGATGTCGCCCTTGCCAGCCAGACCAAAGACTTGCGCAGGATTTGTGGCGGTCAGACGCACGAAATCAGCGATGGACAGACCGCGCTGCATCATCGCGTCAAACATTAGGGGCAAACGGGCCTCTAACCCTGGCATGCCATTGGCGATGCGGTTGAACGGCGCATCGCTGCCATGCGCGAATTTGCCGGTTTCGTCCATCCGGTAAGGCGCATGATCGGATGTGACGGCTTGCAGATCGCCGTTTGCCAAAGCCGCCCACAGTGCCGCGCGGTCTGTTGGTTCGCGCTGTGGCGGGCTGCACATAAAGGCGGCTCCATTGGGTTGGTCCAGAAGTTCGGGGCCTTGCAGTAGGTAATGCGGGCAGGTTTCGGCCACAACTTGCACGCCCCGCGCGCGGGCTTGGGCCAATACCTCCAGCCCTTCAACCGTTGAGACGTGAAAGATCATGATAGGCTGATCGGCGGCCTGTGACAGATAGCACATGCGGCTGATCGCCTCGACCTCGGCCAGACGCGGGTGCGACGCGGGGTGGTATTTTGGCGCGACCTTGCCCGCCGCCAACAATCGCTTGGTCGCCCAGCGGATCAACCCGTCATTTTCGGCATGAAAACACACCAGCGCGCCGTGATCACGGGCGGTGCAAAGCGTCTCTAATATGGCCTCATCATCCAGCCGCACCTTGTCATAGGTGGTAAAGATTTTGATCGACCGATGTCCAGCTGCGATTAGCGCGGGCAAATCATGGGTCAGGTTTTCGCCCGAAACATCGGCCACGATGGCGTGAAACGCATGGTCAATCAGCGCGCCTTTTTCGGCCAGTTTGGCATAGTTAGACACTGTATCGCGCAAGCGCATCCCCGGATGCTGGGCAGCAAAGGAAATGGTCGTGGTGGTGCCCCCAAAGGCCGCAGACCGCGTTGCAGACTCGAACGTATCGGCATTCATCAATCCCGCGCCCGAAAGCTGTTCAATATGGCAATGGCTGTCCACCCCGCCCGGCAGAACTAGAAGGCCGGTTGCATCCATTTCAGGACCTGATTTGGCGATGTTAGAGCCTATTTCGGCAATCTTGCCGTCTTTGATCGCCAGATCAGCGGGCAAGGTTCCGGTTGATGTTCCGAGGGTGCCGTTACGGATAATCAGGTCATAGCTGGGCATGGGATTGGCCTTTGTTGTGTGCTGCCAGTCTATGCGCAAAAGGCGGTGTTGCAAGGGCGCGAAACAGCCCCCAAGATGCGCGCACAGGGGGGGCAGTGATGACGATACATATTTTGAACCCGAACAGCTTGGTCCAAGTGACCGACGGTATCACGCGGGCCGTGGCCCCGATTGCGGCGGCGTCACCCGTGCCGATTATGTGTCATACGCTGGCCGTGGGGCCGCCTGGCATTGAAACACAGGCGCATGTCGACGGGGTGGTGACGCCCTTGCTGGCACAGGCAAAAGCGTTGGAAACAAGCGCTTCGGCTTTTGTTATTGCTTGTTTTTCCGATCCGGGGCTTGCGGCGTTGCGCGAACAATCCCGCGTGCCGGTGCTGGGTATTGCCGAATCGGCGGTGCTGACGGCGATGACGATGGGGCAACGATTTGGGATCATCTCTATCCTGTCCAAATCCATCCCGCGGCATATGCGGTATCTGGGCGCGATGGGGGTTTTGGACCGGCTTGCGGGCGATTTGCCGCTAGAGTTAGGTGTACAAGCGCTGGCGGATGAGGACAGAACCTTTGCGCGACTGGTTGAGGTTGGCACGGCCTTGCGCGATACACGCGGGGCCGAGGTACTTATCCTTGGTTGTGCCGGAATGACCGCCTTTCGGGCAAGGTTAGAGATTGAATTGAACATAAAGGTGGTAGAGCCGTGTCAGGCCGCCGCAGCAATGGCCGTGGGGCGCGTGGCGTTGGCACGTGCGCAATAAGGGAGAAGACGATGTTGGATGAAAGCGCGAATGGCGTTTATGTGATCGCGGTGACGCCGTTTTTGCCGGACGGTTCGGTGGATATGGACAGCACCGACCGGATGGTCGATTTCTATCTGGATGCAGGTGCCACAGGCCTGACCGTGTTGGGGATCATGGGCGAGGCGCCAAAGTTAACAGGTGCCGAAAGTGCCGCGTTTGTTAAGCGGATCGTCAATCGGGTTGCGGGGCGTGTTCCCGTGATAGTCGGGGTATCGGCGCCCGGTTTTGCCCAGATGGAAGGCCTGACGAAATCGGTGATGCATGATGGTGCTGCGGGTGTGATGATCGCGCCCCCCAGCCATTTGCGCACCGATGACCAGATCGTCGGCTATTACCACCAAGCGGTTGAATTTATCAGTGACGCACCTTTTGTGGTGCAGGATTTCCCCTTGGTCACGGGCGTGCAAATGTCGGTGCCGGTGATCGCGCGGATTGTGCGGGATTTGCCGACTTGCGTGTGTTTGAAGCATGAGGATTGGCCAGGCTTGGAGAAAATCGGCACTTTGCGCAAAGAGGGCACGCTGACCCGCCGGATTTCGATTCTGTGCGGCAATGGCGGGGTGTTCTTGCCCGAGGAAATGGCGCGCGGGGCGGATGGGGCAATGACCGGCTTTGCCTATCCTGAAATGATGGTGTCGGTGGTGAACAATCATCTGGCCGGCACGCCCGACCGCGGGCGCGATTTGTTCGACGCCTATCTGCCGTTGGCGCGGTTTGAACAGCAGCCAGGCTTGGGGCTGGCCATTCGCAAACATGTTCTGGCCAAGCGCGGCGTGATTGCCCACGCCACCCAACGCAGACCAGGTGCGGCGCTGTCGCCCGCTGGCGTGGCCGAGGTCGAGCTGTTGATGGGCCGTCTAGAGCGGCGTTTGGCTGAATTGGGGTGAAAACGACCCTAATGCATTAGAACGCGATTTGTGCCTTCATCGCGACGGCGCGGTCCGAGGCGACGGTAAACGCCTCGACCGCGCGGTCCAGCGGCAAGGTGTGGGTGATCAGGGGCTTTACGTCGATCAGCCCCTTTTGCATCAGCCCCACACCTGTCGCAAATTCGCTGTGAAAGCGGAACGATCCGCGCAGATCAAGCTCTTTGGCCGTGATCGCCATCATTGGCAGCGACATATCACCACCAAGGCCAAGCTGCATGATCACCCCGCGCGGGCGCATCGCCATGATGCCCGCGCTCAGGGCGGGGGCGGCACCCGAACATTCAAACAGCACGTCGAAATAGCCTTTGTTGGCACTGTATTCGGCAAGCGCCTCGGGGTCTTTCGCGGTGTTGATGGTGCGATCCGCGCCGACGGTTTTGGCCAAAGCCAGCGTGAAATCGGACAGGTCGGTCGCCACGATCTCGGCCGCCCCCGCGCGCCGCGCCGACAGGATTGACAGTGCCCCGATGGGCCCGCACCCCGTCACCAACACCCGCTTGCCCAATATATCGCCCGCGCGGCGTGTGGCATGCAGGGTAACGGCCAGCGGCTCGGCCATCGCCGCCTCTCCCGCCGTTAACCCATCGGCGGGCACGCATTGGCTTGCCATAGCAACCAGATCTTGGCGGAACGCGCCTTGGATATGGGGGAATGGCATGGCCGAGCCATAAAACCGCATGTTTAGACACTGATTCTGCAGCCCCTCAGCGCAATAGCGACAATTGCCGCAGGGACGCGAAGGCGACACGGCCACCAGTTGGCCCACTTGCAGCCCATCCACACCAAGCCCCAATTCGGTGACATAGGCCGACACTTCATGCCCCAGAACCATCGGTTCCCGCAGCCGGATCGCGCCAAAACCGCCGTGGTTATAATAATGCAAATCCGACCCGCACACCCCGCCAGTGGCCAGCCGCAACCGCACCTCTCCGGCACCGATATCCGCAATCGGCACGTCCTCGATGCGCAGGTCGCGGGCGGCATGGATGACAATGGCTTTGGTTGTTTGCGGCATAATGCATTTCCTGAATGGCGGCGGCGTATTTTTGGTATACCATAATTTTCAGCAACGGAATGATCAAAGTTCGGGCGGTCCAATTGCCCAACCAGATAGAAAAGGAAAGCGGATGGAACTGTTCAGCCTAAAGGGAAAACGCGCGCTGATCACCGGATCGTCGCAAGGGATTGGCTTTGCCTTGGCAAAGGGTCTGGTCGCGGCAGGGGCCGAGGTGGTGTTGAACGGGCGTGATGCCGGAAAACTTGCCGCTGCCGCTGCGCAAATCGCAGGGGCCAAAACGCTGGCCTTTGACGCTACAGACCATGATGCCGTGCGTGCTGCGGTGGACGGGTTTGAGGCCGATGTCGGCCCGATTGACATTCTGGTCAATAACGCGGGCATGCAGCATCGCACAGCACTGGAGGATTTCCCTGCCGACGCGTTTGAACGCCTGCTGCAAACCAATATCGCCAGCGTGTTCCACGTGGGCCAAGCCGTCGCGCGGCATATGATTGTGCGCAAGGCGGGCAAGATTATCAACATCGCCAGCGTGCAAACCGCGCTCGCCCGCCCCGGGATTGCGCCCTATACCGCAACCAAAGGCGCTGTGGGCAACCTGACCAAGGGCATGGCAACCGACTGGGCCAAGCACGGCCTGCAATGCAACGCCATCGCGCCCGGCTATTTCGACACACCGCTGAACGCCGCCTTGGTCGCTGACAAGGATTTCAGTGCTTGGTTGGAAAAGCGCACGCCCGCAGGCCGTTGGGGCAATGTCGAGGAACTTGTGGGGGCCTGCGTCTTCCTCTCCTCGGCCGCGTCCAGCTTTGTGAACGGTCACATTCTATACGTCGACGGAGGCATTACCGCATCACTCTAAGGCCAAATTGCGCCAAGTTAGAGCCTGTTAAATGGCTCAAATCCAAAAATCGAGCTGATTTCATCTTTGCAAAAACACTCAATGAAACCGTAGTCACAGGCCCAAACGGTCAAAGGCCGCATCCAACGCCTGCCAATCGTCCAACCGCAATCGCACAGGCAGGGTCAACACCTTTGGCCGAAAGGCGGGCGGCAGGCGCACGGCGTCTTTTTCCGTTGTGACAAGCTGGGCACCAACGGAAGCGGCCTCATGTTCCAACCGCCGCAACAGCGCATCGGAAAAGGGTTGATGGTCGCTCAAGGCCTCGGTGCGCAGCACGCGGGCACCTGTTGCGCGCAGGGTGGCAAAGAACTTTTCGGGGTGGCCGATGCCTGCAAAGGCCAGCACGGTTTGATCCGCCCAATCCATGCCCATTTGCAGCACATCCAACTGCCCCGCCACATGCGGCAAATCCACGGGCCATAGCGCCGAAAACTGCGCTTGGGCCGGGGCCGCGCCAATCGACAGCACCATATCGGCACGGGCAAGTCCTGTGGCCACAGGTTCGCGCAACGGGCCTGCGGGCAGGCAGCGACCATTGCCAAAACCGCGTTGGGCATCAACGACGACGATTGAAAAATCTTTGACCACCGCGGGGTTTTGGAACCCGTCATCCAGCAACACAACCTGCGCCCCTGCTGCCTGTGCAGCCTTAACCCCTGCTGCCCGATCGCGGGCGACCCAAGTGGGGGCAAAGGCCGACAGCAACAGCGGCTCATCCCCCGTATCCGCCGCTATGTGGGCGCGCTCGTCTACCCGCACGGGTCCCGCCAGCTGCCCGCCGTGCCCGCGTGACACCACATGCACCACCACCCCGCGCGCGGTTAGGCGTTCGATCAGCGCGATGGTCGTGGGCGTTTTGCCTGTGCCGCCTGCGTTCAGATTGCCGATGCAAATCACCGGAATACCCGTCTTGAACCCGTTTCCATTGCGCAAACGATATGCCGTTGCAGCGGCATAAGCCCAGCCTAGCGGGGCCAACAGGCGCGCACGCAAGCCTGGGGCACTTGGGGGGCGATACCAGAACGCAGGGGCCTGCATCAGTCTGTATCCAGAATTTTGCACAGGGCGGCCACGGTTTTATCTGTCGCCTCGGCGCCATCCGATTCAACCGCCCAGGCCATTTGTGCCAGCCGTGCCGCGCGGTCGGGCGACAATAATTCGCCCAAGCTGATGGCAAGGCTGCTTTCATCCGCAATCAGGCTGGTGGCAGACCCCGCCGCAAGCCGCCCCAACGCCGCCCCGAACTGCCCGCCACGAGGGCCATGGATGATGGCAGAGCCCAGCGCGGCTGCCTCCATCGGGTCGCGCGAAATGCCCACCTCCGTAAGGCCACCACCGATATAGGTGATGGGGGCAAGGCGATACCACAGGCCGAAATCGGCATCCGGACCAGCTATCAGCACCTGCACATCGGCATCGGGTTCCTCTTGCTTGGTGCGACACGCAACGGTCCAACCTTCGGCTTGCTCCATCTGTTCGGCCAGCGCTGCCACGCGGTCGGGGTCTTGCGGTGACACAATCAGCAGCAAGCGGTGGGCCAGCTTCATCGCAGAGCGATGGGCGGCGATGACGGCGGCCTCTTCGCCTTCGGGCAGGCCAGCGGCAAACCAGACAGGGCGGGTGTGCACTATATGGGCAATTTTGGCGCGTTCGGCTTCCTTGCAAGGCAGCACGGCGCTCGGGTATTCCATCCGGCCCGTGACCTGCAGGTTTTTGGCATTGGCGCCAGCCCTGCGTAACGCCCGCGCGGCGGCTTGGTCCACCGCCAAAACGGCACTAAAGCTGCCCAAAAGGCCGCGTTGCAGGCCCGGCCACCAACCTTCGCGCCCGCGCAGAATGGCGGGGCTGCGGGCATCGACCAGCGCCACAGGGATGCGGCGTTCATGCGCCTCATGCAGGAGGGCGGGGCGCAATTCGCCCTCGGAAAAAGCGACTAGATCGGGTTTCCAGTGGTCAAGCATCGCACGGCTGTCTGCGCTGGTATCCATCGGTGCAGGTTGCCAGATCACCCCGGGGTGGCGGATTGATGGCTGCACAGGGCAGGTCAGCAGGATGTTCAGGCTGTGCTCTTCCTCCAGCTTTGCGGCCAGCCCGATCATTTGCGCCGCACTATCAGGGCCGGGGGCATGCAGCCAAACCAGCTTGCCCGCAGGGCGGGGCGGGCGGTCCATCGCAGTGGCCGCCGCAGCCCGATTGGCGAGGTTATAAAGGGTCAGGCCAAGCGAATAGGCCATGGGTTGCGATTAGCCTCCCAGCTCTTCGGTCGAGGAGGATTCCTTGCCCTCTTCGCGCAGACGGTGGATATGGGCGATGAAATAGCGGGTCTGCGCCTCATCCACGGTGCGCTGCGCCTCGGCCTTCCATGCCTTGAACGCGGCGTCATAGTTGGGGAACATGCCGACGATATGGATATTGTCGGGGTCTTTGAACGCGGTGCCTTGGGTGCTGATAAGTTCACCCCCGAATACAAGGTGCAGGCGTTGGGTCATGACTGTCTCCGGTCTGGGTCGTTGCGATTTGCGCTAGGGTAGCCTGACCAGCGATTGGGCGAAAGGGGCGCAATGGGTTGGATTTATCCGGCCGCCGCCTTGCCCGTTTCCGGCGTGTAGATGATCCGCGTTTCATCCGGCCCGCCATAGAGGTTTAGCGCCCAGATGGCGCGGGGCCAGCGCAGTTCCATCTGGCCCAGACGCGGGCGGTACACGGCGGTGTAAAGCGTGCCAAACCCGCGATCAAATTCGATGGAATACAGCGGCGGGCGCAGGAAGGCCGCGATGAATTTTTCTTCGGGTTCGACATGGCCCGTCAGGCGTTGCAGCAAGAAACGCTCGCGTTCCACTGTGGCGGTCATGCGGGCGTGGGCATCCCATTCCACCTTTTCCTGATGGTTGGTGGCTACGGCGGCATGGGTGATGATGGCGGGGCGGTCGGGGGCCATAAAAGCGGTGATATAGTTTCGACGCGCATCCAGCACGGTGACGTTATAGCTCATATGTGTGGGCAAGCGGGCAAGGGCGGCCGCCGCCTGTTCGGTCGTGGTGCAGGTTTGCAGCACATAGCGCAGGATAAGGGGCACGCCAAAACCATCGCCCACCACGCGCCTGCCGCCAAAGGTAAGCGACACGGCAAGGCCCGCATCATTCATGCCGTCCACCAGCCCCCACAGCCCATCAGAGGTGCCGATGACATTGCGGCCCTGCCAGCGGGTGTGCAGAACCAAGCGTTCAAAGGCGTTGGGGTTATAGTCGTAGTTGCGCACCAGCATCGGCTCTTTGCCCGGCCAGATCGCTTGGCTACAGCCCGAAAGATAAGGCGGCGGGCGGTAAAAGCTAAGGAACCGCGCCGCCAGATCACCGCCACCAGCCAGCGCGCACAGCTGTTCGTACAGCGGCAGGATTTCCGGCATATGGGTTTTGATCGCCTTCAGGCTTTCCCAATAGGTTGGGCGCGCGTCGATTCCTTCGCGCATCCACCATGTTTTGTATTCTGGCCATAGCTCAGCGAAGAGCCCAGCCCACTTGGGGCCGGGCTCTGGCTCGCTTATGCTGCGCCAGATCAGTTCCATTACATGATCTTGAAGGCCGGATCGGCAAAGGCCGGGCCTGCCTCGGCCACGGGCAACGGATTGGCCTTGAAGGCCGATTTGATGCCATGAATCCAGCGCTTTGCGCGTTCGTTCAGCATGAAGTTGTTGGTCATGGACCGACCACGCGTGACCAAGATACCAAGATCAGCGCCTTCATAGCGGTAATCACCGGGCTTGAGGATGCGCAGGAAGAATGCCTCGTTTTCCGATTCCACAGCGCGGCGGTGATAATCGAAACGGTCAAAGACGACCGAGCCATCTTCCTTCATTTTATAGATGCCGGTTTGCGGTGCGTCTGTCAGCATATCGACGCTGTCATCGGTGTGTTTGATGACCATCTGGCTCCACCCGTCAATCATGTTCGGGTTGGCCCAGCGGCTGTTCAATTCGGCCACGTCCAGTTTGAACTGCGCCTTGGAAAATTCAAGCAGGTGGAACAGGAACAACGGCGCATCAGCATGGGCAAAGGCGGCGTGGTTGGTCATGGAACTGGCACCCGTGATGCGGGGATTCAATTCGCCCAGATAAATCTCGCCAGATTTCTTGTCGATCAGGAAGTCGAGCTCAAAGTAACCGCGATAGCCCTCTTTGCGCAGCTGTTCCCCGAATTTGAAGGTCAAATCACGGGCGGTTTGGCGCACTTTGGGCGGGAAAGCGGTGGAAAGGATTTCGTTGCCACACCAGCCGCCGCGGTAGGGGGGCAGTTCTTTAAAGCCGACAAGTTCGGTCATCAAGGGGCCAACGATCGTGCCCTCTTTGGTCGCGCAGCCTTCAATCGCCGCACCACGGCAATTGATGCGCTTCATGATCTTGATCTCACCCTCGCCGATGATTTCATGCTCATGCCGGCGGAAATCGGCTTCGGATTTGATGAAAAATGTGGTGTGGCCGCTATCGCCATAGGCCGATTGCAGCACAAGGTCATGGCCGATGCCGGCCTTTTCGCAGGTTTTTCGCAGGCCGGCGTAGGATTTCACCTCGGCCAGCACGTTTGGCACCGATGGCACACCCGCCTTGTTGCCAACACGGACGGTTTCAATTTTGTTGTCCAGCTTGTTGCGCAGTTTCGCCTTGGGGAACCAGACATCGGCGCCCAGTTCTTTGGCCAGCCGTTCGGTTTCTTCATCAAACATCAGGAACACAAACTTGGGCTTGCCGCCGCGACGTTTCACAAGGTCGATGACCTCTTTATGTTGCAGCAGATAGTTGTTGATGTCTTCGATGCTTTGGAATTCTGCGTGAGGCTCTTCGGCCGGGCAGAACACGTTGGGGTGGCGGCCATCATAGCAGTCGAGGTAGCAGATATATTTGAAGTTCTTGCACCATTCATCAATGCCCAACAGGTTAAAGTTGGTCGCTGAAATGAAGTAGACTGGGTCTTCGTTGCGGTGAAAAAAGCGACGAATCTCTGAGATGTTCCCGAGTTTTTTATCGTTCATTTTTGTCTCCCTTTTGGTCCTATTTTTTTGAATTATTCTTTTCTATTTGCTTGGCCAAAGCCTCATCTGTGAAAACGCGCAGGCCAAGATGGGCGCGGTATCCGTGGATTTCGCTGACATCCAAGGCGCGCATAAAGGCTAGGATTTCGGGGCTAACGACTTGCCCCGGCACAAGAATTGGAAAGCCGGGCGGATAAGGGATGATAAACGAGGCGGAAACCACCTCACGGCCCTTTTCCAGCTCGGCCAAAATCTCGCCGTTCAGATCAAGGTAATCGCAGTTGTTTTCGTCATAAGACAGAAAGAACGGTGTGCGGATGTCACCTTCGCCAGTGTTGGCATCAGGGCAAAAGGCGGTGTGGAAATAGGAAAAGTCGGGCAAGGGTGGCAAGTCTTGCATCAGGTTTTTGACCCGCTTTTCAAACGACAAAAGTTCCATTTTCGACGCGTCATCCAGCTTTTCATCAAGGCCTTTGGCAATTTCGACCAGCACCTCGATCAGATAGGCCACGGATGACCGCGTGGTACCGATATTGGTCATAAAAAGCACGGTATTGCGCGAGGTTTTGTTGATCTGGATGCCGTATTTATCCATTAAAATCTCGGTCTTGAACGTGTCGCCATCCCAACCCGTGCCGCCCACGGCAAGGGTTACGCGGGTGGCATCCAGCACGAATTCATCCTTTTCCCAGCAGTGCCACGTGTCCGTCCAGCCCTGTTCGGGGTCGTAATAGCTGTGCACGCCGCTTTCGCGATGTTCCTCGGGGATCATATCGCCTGCGGTCAGCACCTTGAAATATTTCTGCAAAAGCGGATGGGTGGAAATGGCGCGGCGCATCGACATCGCCGCCTCGACCTGCCGCTGCACGAATTCAAAGCCTTCCAGTTCCACCTGACGGCGGCCCACATCCAAACTGGCGATGATCTGATAATTCGGGCTGGTTGACGTGTGGGTCATATAGGCTTCGTGAAAGCTTTCTTCGACCTCGCCTTTAAAATCCTGATCGTTGACGTGGATCATCGACCCTTGGCGCAAACTGGTCAGCGTTTTATGCGTCGATTGCGTGGCATAAACCCGCACGCGCGCCTTGGGTGACGGGATAAGACGTGTTTTCAGCAAAGTCTCATCGTCGGCGTCGGCCAATTTTTCCTGCTGCTTTGCATAGGCCTTTTCATGCGCCGGGCTGCGCAGGCGTTCGCGCAGGTTGTTAGCGGCGTTCATGCCCGTGCGTTGGCGGTAGATCGGGCCAAAACGGGCAAAGGCAAACCACGCCTCATCCCACAGAAACACAAGATCGGGTTTGATGGCGAGGCATTCTTCCATCACGCGTTCGACGTTATAGACGATGCCGTCAAAGGTGCAGTTGGTCAAAAGCAACATGCGCACGCGGTCAAGTTTACCGGCCGCTTTTAGTTTCAGCAGCTGCGCCTTGATTTCGCGCAGCGGCACGGCGCCATACATCGAATATTCGTTCAGCGGATAACTGTCGAGATAGCAGACCTGCGCCCCCGATAGCACCATGCCGTAATGGTGCGATTTGTGGCAATCACGGTCGACCAGCACAATATCATCGGGCCGAACCAGCGCCTGCACGACGATTTTGTTGCAGGTCGATGTGCCGTTAGTGGCAAAAAACGTCTGCTTGGACCCAAAAGCGCGGCTGGCGAGTTCTTGCGCCTCTTTGATCGTGCCGTGGGGTTCCAGCAAACTGTCCAGCCCGCCCGATGTGGCCGAGGTTTCGGCGAGGAAGATATTGGGTCCATAAAACGCGCCCATATCCTGAATCCAATGGCTGCGAGTGATGGATTTACCGCGGCTGATCGGCATGGCGTGGAACACGCCCGTGGGTTGGCGGGAATATTCTTTCAGCGCGGTAAAGAACGGGGTTTTGTAACGGGCCTGAACGCCGCGCAGGATGTTCAGGTGCAATTCCATAAAATCTTCTTGGTTATAGAACACGCGGCGGCAGATGCCCAAATCAAGCCCTGCGATATCTTCAACCGACCGGTCCGTCACAAGGTACGCATCCAGTTCGGGCCGCACCTTGGCGATCAATCGGCACAGTTCCGGGCCAAGATCTTGGGGGGCGATATCGTCCATTTCCTCGGCACTGGCGGCGGGGTTCAAATAGCGGGTCAGGATGGGCAATTCGACATCGGATTCGCGTTTTAGTCCCGGGCGGACGATGATCGCTTGGATGTTGTGGTTGAACAAAACCCCGATCAGCGCGTCTTGCAGGCTGGGCACGATCACGGGTTCATAGATGAAATCATCCTCGGGGCGGCGCATCGCAACCATATTGGCGCGCAGCCAGCGTTCCTGATGTTCGTTTACGTCATCAACGATCATCACCTCGAAATAGGGTTTTGCCAGCGCGCGGGCATCGGGGGGTAACAACCCCTCTTCGTCGTGGTCATCGTCAAATCCGTCCCGATCCAGCGGAACGGCGCGACGGCGGTATGCACCCGTCGATAGCGCGCGGTTAACGCGGCGCACAGCGTGCGACAGCTCGCCCAGATGGCTGTGTTCAAACTGGCGGCGCATGGTTTCGAACGCCGCCATGCCGGGAAAGGCCCAATAGCGTTCGATCAACTCTAGCGATTCAAACAGCTTGACCGCTTCGGCGTGGATGGCTTTGGTGCGCTTGCCATCCGGATTGCGAACCAAAAATTCTGTTTTTTCGCGCAGGCTGCTCCAGCGGTCAGCGCGTAGCTGAACCGCTGAATAGTATTCATTCATTGACTGCATCGTGTCGTCCCTTTCATCCGGTCGCTTTGTGATGCAGGCAATAGGCCTGCGCCGCGATTAGCCGGTAATTATTTTGCCGATCAGCGGCGGCACATCGGCAGGCGCTGTCACGCTGTCGCCCTTTGGAAATGGCACGCCATATCCCACGGCTTCCGCCTCGGCTGACCCCAGCGGCACATCGCGCTGGTCAATCTGAAGCTCGGCGCGCGACCCTTGTTGCTGCTTTTTCAGCTCGCCCAAGGTGTGAAGATAGGCATCTGCCCCGCTGGTCCGGTCATAGATCGAAAAATCGACGGGGCGGTCACGGAAGCTTTTCAGCACCTGACCCAAACCACGCATACCAGCCACACGCTGGCGGCGCACATGGTCAAGATCGACCTCAATCGGGAACATATCTTCTTGGCCAGCGGATTGGTGGATGACGGTTGCGGTGGGGTCGACCACGCAAGAGCGGCCATTGCCACCGGCGCCCAAGCCGTTGACGCCGAACACATAGCATTGGAACTGCGCCGCAGTCGCGCGGGCAATCGCAATTTCGGCATCACGGTCGGCGGTGCCAGTCAGAATGGGCAGGATCAACACCTCTACCCCTTGCGAGGTCAGTTGCCGCGTGGTTTCGGGAAACCAAACATCATAGCAAATCGACAGACCAAAACGGCCCACATCCGGCACGTCAAAGATGCAAAATTCAGTGCCCGGCGATACGCCAACTTCATATGGCATGAAGGGGAACATCTTGCTGTAGACCTTAACAATCTCACCCGCAGGGTTGATCACAAGCGACGTGTTCAGGATGCGCCCGTCTTCGGTGCGCTGGTACATAGAACCGGGGATCAGCCAGATGTTGTGCTTGGCGGCAGCGGCCTGAAAGCGTTCAACATGTTCGTTGATCAGGGGCAGGGCGTTTTTCGTAAGCGGGCCAAAGGCCGCCAGTTCCGAAAACACCACCATCTGGGTCCAAGGATACACGTTCATCAAAACATCAAGCCGCTCCAACATGCCTTCGACATTGGGTTGCAGAGCATTGACGTACATTTGAACGCCGGCGATCGCGAAAGGGGTCATTATAGTTCCAGATTGGTTAGCTGTGAGAAGGCCATTTTGGCGCGCTCTAAGAGTTTTCTATCATCATAAGGCCAAAACCGGAACCGCTGAGGGTTTTATTCCCCTTTGATGAGTAAATTGGCCCTATTGAGACCATGTGCGGCCCCATCGCATTTGGTAATAAACGTAACGGTTTTTCGCATTGTACCATTACCCAAGGTTTCGTTGGACTCTTGCGCAATTTGCGCGTAGACGACGCGCTTGGCCCGATATATTCCGGTGCTGGCGGGCGTGGATGCCTGATGCCAGTCAGGGGTGAGCGGCCTTTGAACGGGCAACGCGACGCCCCCTGATAGGTAGAAGATAATGGAAAAAATGGATATCGCTGCGCCTTTGGCTGCGGCGCTCGAAGCCAAGGGCTATGCGTCCCTTACCCCCGTCCAAGAAGCGATGTTGGCCCCCGAAGTGGATGGCCGCGATTTGCTGGTATCGGCCCAAACGGGTTCGGGCAAAACAGTTGCCTTTGGCATCGCGATTGCCCCAGATTTGCTGAACGGCGCGGATCGGTTCTTGTTCGCCGATGTGCCGCAGGCGTTGATCATTGCACCAACCCGCGAACTGGCGCTGCAAGTGGCGCGTGAATTGGACTGGCTGTATGGCGAAGCTGGCGCGCGGATTGCGACCTGTGTGGGCGGTATGGATTACCGCACCGAAAAACGCGCGCTGGACCGTGGCGCGCATATCGTTGTTGGTACGCCGGGCCGTTTGCGCGACCATATTGACCGCAAATCGCTTGACCTATCGGGGCTGAAAGCCGCCGTGCTGGACGAAGCCGATGAAATGCTCGACCTCGGGTTCCGTGATGACCTTGAGTATATTCTGGGCCAAGCGCCTGCCGAACGCCGCACCTTGATGTTTTCGGCCACCGTGCCAAAAGCAATCGCGATGCTGGCCAAGGAATTCCAGAACGACGCCCTGCGCATTCAAACGGCGGGCGAGGCAAAGCAGCACGTCGATATCGAATACCGTGCGCTGTCGGTGCAAATGCGCGACCGTGAAAATGCGATTTTCAACTTGCTGCGGTTCTATGAATCGCCTTCCGCGATTGTGTTTTGTAAAACCCGCGCTGCTGTCACCTCGCTTATGGGCCGCATGGGCAACCGTGGGTTCAAGGTTGTGGCCCTGTCGGGTGAGCTGAGCCAGGCCGAACGCACCAATGCGCTGTCGGCGCTGCGCAATGGCCGTGCCAATGTGTGTATCGCGACCGATGTAGCCGCGCGCGGGATCGACCTTCCGGGGTTGGACCTTGTGATCCACGCCGATTTGCCAAGCAATTCCGAGGTGCTGTTGCACCGTTCGGGCCGGACCGGGCGTGCGGGGTCCAAGGGTGTTTCGGCGCTGATCGTGGTGCCATCGGAATTCCGCAAGGCACAGCGTTTGGTGCAAGGCGCGAAATTGGTGGTGGAATGGGGCTCTGCCCCGTCTGCCGAAGAAGTGCAGGAACGCGACGATCAACGCATTTTGGAACATCCCGCCCTTGGCCCGAATGACGGCGAAGACGGCACGTTGGCCGCAACCTTGCTGGACCGTTTCGGTGCCGAACAAGTGGCGCAGGCCTTTGTGACCATGTGGCGGCAAGGGCGGTCTTCGCCCGAGGTGCTGTCGGATGTGGCAAACGCAGGCGAGCGGCCAGAGCCAAAGCCCCGTGCGGAATTTGGCGCATCGGTATGGTACACGATTTCGGTGGGCCATTCCGGCCGTGCCGAAGCGCGTTGGTTGCTGCCTAAAATCTGCGAAGCAGGCGGTATTACCAAAGACGGCATCGGCGCGATCCGCGTGCAGACCGACCTGACCTATGTGCAGATTGGCAAGGATGTTGCGGCGAAATTCGGTGCCGGTTTGGCGCTGGAAGAAGGCGTTGAAATGACGCGGATGGACGGCGAGCCTCTTTTGGACCGCCCCGAACGCCCTGCCCGTGCACCGCGTGCGGAAAAGCCCGCGTACAAAGCCAAGCCATCGCGCTTTGTCGAAGATGACGCGCCATTGGCCGAACGCAAACCTTATACCAAGCGCGAACCTGCCGCAAAGCCAGCGGGCAAGCCTGCGTGGGCCGCTGATGATGGTCCGGCCAAAGGGTTTGAAGTGCGTGAAGGCGAAAAGCCAAAGCGTGCGCCAGCCGCGAAAAAACCCTATGGTGAGAGTGCCAAGCCTTATGCCAAAGCGGATGGTGCCAAACCCTATGCCAAAAAGGCCGATGGCGACAAAAAGCCTTGGGTCAAGCGCGAAGAAGGTGACGGCAAGCCATGGGAAAAGCGTGATGCGGCCCCTCGCAAGCCTTATGTAAAGCGCGGTGATGCGGCGGAAGGTGCAAAGCCCTATGCCAAGCGCGAAGAGGGCGCAAAGCCCTATGCCCCACGCAGTGAGGGTGCTAAGCCTTACGCGCCCCGTGGGGCGAGCCCCGAGGCCGGCGGCGAGCGCAAGCCACGTTGGAAGCCCGAAGAAGGTGCAGCAGCCAAGCCACGTTCGGCAGGGTTTAAATCGCACGGCGGCGGGGCCGCTGCGGGTGGTGAACGCCCTGCACGCTCGGCGGGTTTCAAGTCGCATTCGGGTGAAGGCAAAAGCTTTGGTAAGCCGGGTGGCAAGCCATTCGCCAAACCTTCCAAGCCCAAGGCGAACCCGAACGACACCAGCAAACGCTTTGTTCCGCCGAAAAAGGGCTGATTTGGTTTAGGAAAAGTTTGAAAAGACCCGGTCGCAGTTGCGCCGGGTCTTTTTCGTTTGGGGCGGCTTTTGGCCAACCCCTGCTGCCTTGGCGTCCTGTCTGTGCAAAATGTAATTGGTTTTTGCTGATATGCCGGAGCGGGGCGCGGCCCCGGACCCCGAGGTATTTTTGCCAAAATGAAATCTGGGGTCAAAGAGGTGTCAGGCCCACTCTGCCTCTTGGTGTTCCAGAACAGGTAAAACATCGGCGGGGGAATGGGCGACCAATGCCGCGGTGATTGCCGTTTTGCGCAGCGGTTTGGTCAGATATTCGTCAATCCCTGCCGCCAGGATCGACGTATCATCCCCGTCCATTGCATGCGCCGTCAAGGCGATGATGGGCACATGGCCACCAAGGGTTTCTTCACGCAGGCGAATGGCGCGAGCGGCCTCTTTGCCGTCCATTTCCGGCATGGAGATATCCATAAAAATCAAATCAGGTTGAAAGGATTCAAACAGATCCACAGCCTCGTGACCATTGTGGGCAAAGGTCAGGTCAATGTTCAGATCTTTGACCATTTTGCGGAACACCAATTGGTTGGTGCGATTATCTTCGGCCGCCAGAACCCGCATCTGGCGCAGATCATCCGATTTCACAGGGGTTACGATTGGCGCGGGTTGGGGTGCAGGCGTCGTGAGTTCGCGCAAACGGCGGTAGAGTTCCGACCGCAGCAAGGGTTTTTGCATCACGGCGGCCAGATGGGCGTGGGCATTGCCATCGCGGGCGGCGGCGGGGTTGGATGAGAACAAAACGATTGGCAGGTCATAGCCCAAATCGCGCACGCGGTCGGCCAGTTGCAACCCGTTCATTTCCGGCATTTCATGGTCGGTGATCAGCACGTCATAATCGCTATCACGCGCCAGTTCTGTAATAACATCAGCCCCCGACCGACACAGCGTAACCTTCATCCCGCAAGTGACCAATTGGCGTTCCAGAATCGTCCGGTTGATGAATTGATCATCAACAACAAGGGCGCGGCGCAGCGACACCGGCACCTGGATCGGGGTTTGCTCCTCGGCGATCGGCAGCGACAGACGAAACCCAAAGCAAGAGCCTTTGCCCAATTCGCTATCCACCCAAACAGACCCTTCCATCCGCTCGATCAGGCTTTTGGTGATGGCAAGACCAAGCCCCGTGCCCTCAAACTTGCGGTTGGCCTCGGAGTCCACCTGATTGAATTCCCCAAACACATGGTCAAGCTGATCGGCAGGGATGCCAATGCCGGTATCTTCAACGGAAATATGCAATTGTTGGTGGCCGGGGTCGGTTTCCAAACCGACGATACGGATCAGAACATGGCCCTTTTCGGTAAATTTCACCGCATTTCCGATAAGATTGGTGAAAACCTGACGAAGACGTCCGGCATCGCCAATGAAACGGGTGGGCAAGAACAGATCATAATCGATCATCAGGTCCAGCCCCCGTTCGCGCGCACGGGGTTGTAGCAACATCGCCACCTCGTGAATAATGCGTTCCAGATCAAAGGGTTCAGGGTGCAGTGTCAGGCGCTCTGCCTCAATTTTGGAATAGTCCAGAATGTCGTTGATAATAACCAGCAACGCCTCACCGGATGAGCGGATGGTTTCGGCGAACAGGCGTTGTTCTTCGTTCAATCCGGTATCGCACAGCAGCTCGGCCATGCCGACGACACCGTTCATGGGGGTGCGGATTTCATGGCTCATATTCGCAAGAAAGGCAGATTTGGCGCGGTTTGCGGCCTCGGCCTGTTTGCGCGCCTCTTCCAAGGCGGCCTGCTGCTCTTTTTGATGGGTGATATCGACCCGCAGGCCCACGCGCCCGCCATCGGGCGTAGGCTGTTCCAAAATCCGCAGCCAACGGCCATTTGAAAGCAATTGTTCCCGCTCCTCGGGGCCGTCAAGCGGGCGGCCGATGCGGGCATCAAGCCACGCGTCCTCTTGCCCGATCGCATCAGCAAATGCGCCGGCATCAAGCCCCGCGCGCAAGATTTTTTCGTAACTCACGCCCGGCTGCATGACCGCAGCGCATTCGGGATAAATTTCCCGAAATCGTTGATTGCAGGCAAGCAACCGTTCACGCCGGTCAAACAGGACGAACCCGTCTGGAATCGCCTCAATCGCTGCCCAAGTGCGCATTTGTTCGGTGATATTCAGGGCAAGACAAACCATATCCCCGTCACGCGCGCGCCGATCCACAAGACGAAGCCATTGACCCGCCGTCGTATGGACCACCTCGGGCTCTATCGGGTCGCTTTCCCAGCGGTTCAGCATACGTGCAACCCATTCGTCGGGGGTGGCGCTGCCAATGTCGGCCATCCCCTCCTCTGCGGTCAGCTTCAGTATTTCGCGATACGGTGTGCCTGGTCCGACATTATAATCGGAATAGGGGGCAAGATAGGCGCGGTTGGCGATCAAAAGCCGCTGATCAGGGTCAAACACCGCAAACCCGTCATACAGCGCGTTCACCGAATCCCGCAGTCGCCGTTCCGCCATTACTGCTGATGTATGCGCCGCCTCAAGATCCGACAAAAAACGCGAATTCTGGCCTTTTAGCATCTGCGCCTCGGATACCGCCGCCTTGGTCATATGGCGTTGTTCAACAATCTGTTCTGACAAGGCACGGGCATGCAGCGCCAATTTTTCATTGGCAGCAAAAAGTTCGCGTTGCTTTTGTTCCAAAAGCCGTTCAGCGGCCATGCGGGCGCGCCGTTCCTTTGCCAGCCTGTCGACAATATCCATAACCAAACCAACCAGTGCCCCAAGTCTGTCCTGCTTCAGGGCATTCTGCCCCTGCAAATTCTGACACTCGCCCATCAAGATGAAGCCATAGTTAACGTGAAAGGAATTTAGCAGACTCCTTGCGTTTTCGCAGCACCTTGTGCCAGTGTTGTGCAAGTTGCGACCCAATCGGCAAGGCGCCGCACACCGTGATTGCAAAGGGTATTTATCATGTCATTTTTCAAAAAACTCGGTTTTGGTGCGGTGATTATGTGCGGTTTGGCGCTTGGCTTTCCCAGCCTTGGCGCGGCACAGGATTTGATCCCTGAAAAGCGTTTTTTGATGACTCGCGATGCCGATTTGCCGGGTGGCGATATTGCGTCGATGTTTGATACAACGCTGGAATCGTGCCAAAAAGCCTGCACGACCAACGCATCTTGTACCGCGCTCACCTTTAATTCCCGCAACGGGTCGTGTTTCCTCAAGGCTGATCCGGGTGCGCCTGCCGATTACGCGGGTGCGTTTTCCGGCTTTATGGTGACTGCCGCACCCGGGGTGCAGGCCTTGGCCGCAAACCGCGCAACGGATCTGTCATTTCTGCGCCCTTATGATACCGACTCGGCCAAGACACAGGCCGCAGGGCTTGGGATGCAGCATATCACTGGTCCGTGGAGCGCGGCTGAACACTTGGCCGCCGCCACGAATGCCGAGACGAGCGGCAACGCCAGTCGCGCCAGCGATTTTGTCGGGGCGGCGCTGAACATCACCGATGCCCCCGCCGATTGGGCAGAATATGTGCGGCTGCTGCGCCTTGCGGGGCAGCGCAATACCAATAATAAGTCCGAATTCGACGCGCGCGCCTTTCAGGCCGCCATCAACGGCTATTTGCGGGCCGATAACGCAGGCCTGCGCCACACGCTTTTGGTCGATATGGCAGAGCTGTTGGAGGCTATGGGCCGAGGCCGCGACATGGTGCCTGCCTTGCGCTTGGCCCAAGAAATCCAGCCCCGCACCGACACCGAAATGGCGCTGGATGCGGCCGTGGCGAAATTCGGGTTCCGCGTGACGGAACATGACGTGCAATCCGATTCCGCCCGCCCGCGTATTTGTGTGGCCTTCTCGGACCAGCTGGCTAAAACCGCTGATTTTGAAAAATTCGTCCAGATGGATCAGTCGGGCCTAACAGTGGAACGCGCGGGCGATAACCAGCTGTGTGTCGAAGGCGTGGCGCATGGCGAACGCCATAACCTGACCTTTCGTGCGGGCATTCCTGCTGCTGACGGGCAAGTCACGATCAAGCCCGTCACCATCACTGCCTATGTCCGCGACCGTAACCCAGCGGTCAGCTTTGCAGGTCGCGCCTATGTGTTGCCAAAACTTGGTGATGGTGCCGCCCTTCCCATCGAGTCTGTCAATGCCGCATTGGTGGACCTGACGCTCTACCGCGTGACCGACCGCAACATTCTGCGCGCGATCCAAGGTGATTATTTCGGCGACCCGATGCCCTATTGGCGCGAAGATGAATTTACCCGTGGCGTCGGCGCGCAAATATGGCAGGGGCAGGCCGATCTGGCGGTCGAGGTGAACAAGGATATGACCACCCGCTTGCCTATGACGGCCGCCTTGGCAGGGCAGGGGGCAGGCATTTTTGCCCTGCGCGCCCAGATCCCGGGCAAAGCCTCGGATGATGTGGCCCCCGCATGGCAGTGGTTTGTCGTGTCCGATCTGGGGCTGACCACGCTTAGCGGCGTGGACGGGTTGCATGTGGTTGTGCGCAGCCTTGGCACGGCAGGCGCAAAGCCTGACGTCGCGGTCGAACTGTTAAGCCGCAGCAATGAGGTGCTGGCCACGGTACAAACCGATGCGCAGGGATATGCGATGTTTCCAGCCGCTTTGGCGCGGGGCACAGGCGGGCTTGCGCCTGCGATGATCGTTGCCAAGGACGGCAGCGATGACATGGCGTTTTTGTCGCTGACCGATCCCGAATTCGATCTGTCGGATCGCGGGGTCGAAGGGCGCGAACCGGCCCCGCCGATTGATGTGTTCCTGACCACCGATCGCGGTGCCTACCGTGCCGGTGAAACCGTCTATGCCACAGCCTTGTCACGCGATGCAGATGCGGCTGCGATCACTGGTCTGCCGCTGACCGCGATTGTAAAACGTCCTGACGGGGTGGAATATTCCCGCGCGCAAGTGGCGGATGCAGGCGCGGGTGGCCATGTGTTTGCCTTGCCCATCGCAGGCAGCGCCCCGCGTGGCACGTGGCGGCTGGAACTGCGGGCCGATCTTGATGCCGCCCCTTTGGCCGCGCAGACGTTTCTGGTCGAGGATTTTCTGCCCGAACGTATCGACTTTACCCTTACCTTGCCCGACACCCCCGTGCGTTTGGGCGATGCGCCTGACATGACGGTTGATGCCAAATACCTGTTTGGCGCCCCGGGTGCCGATCTCGCCATCGAAGGCGAGGTGATCTTGCGCGCAGCCAAAGGGCTTGCCGCCTTTCCGGACTATCAGTTTGGCCGCGCAGATGAGCCGTTCAACACACGGATCGAAGGGTTTGGCGGTCAGACGACCGATGCAAATGGTCGCGCGGTCGTGGCCCTGACCATGCCCGATGTCGCAGACCCCGCGCGCCCCTTGGAACTGGCAGTCGTGACCCGCATTGCCGAAGGGTCTGGCCGCCCCGTGGAACGCCGTGTGACTCGCGCCTTGCAACCAGCGGCGGCGATGATCGGGGTGAAACCGATGTTTGACGGCGTGGTTGGCGAAGGCGCAGACGCGCAGTTTGCGCTGCTTGCTGTTGGGCCCGACGAGGTGGCCGTTCCTATGGCCGTAAAATGGGAGCTGTCGCGCATAGACACGCGGTATCAGTGGTATCAGGAATACGGCAACTGGAATTGGGAACCTGTGACCAGCCGCGAACGTGTGGCGGATGGTATGGCCGACTTGGGCACAGACCCCGTGCAGATTGCGGGCGCTGTGACTTGGGGCGAATATGAACTGGTGGTCGAACAGGTCAGCGGTGGGGCTGCCGCTACATCGGTGCGGTTCTATGCCGGATGGTACGCCCCTGCCGATGTGACCAGCACGCCAGATACGCTGGAACTGTCATTGGACAAACCGGCCTACAAACCTGGTGATGTGGCGCAACTGCGCATCGTGCCGCGTGCGGCGGGAACGGCGCTGATTTCCGTGCTGTCAAACCGTTTGGTCACGATGAAAATGGTTGAGGTTTCGGAAGGTGAAAACACAATCCCGCTGGACGTGACCGATGATTGGGGCGCTGGCGTTTACGTCACCGCGTCGGTTCTGCGGCCAATGGATGTGGCCGCAGGCCGCAACCCTGCCCGTGCAATGGGTCTTGCCCACGCCAGCATTGATCCCGGCGATAAGGCGCTGGTCGCAGCTGTCGAGGTGTCGCCCGAAGTTGCCCCGCGTGGCCCGATGGATGTGGCCATCAAGGTGGATGGTCTGACAGCAGGCGATACCGCCTATGCCACGATTGCCGCTGTTGATGTCGGCATCCTGAACCTGACCTCTTTCAAATCGCCCGACCCCAAGGGCCATTACTTTGGCCAGCGCAAGCTGGGTGTGGGCATCCGCGATGTTTATGGTCGCTTGATTGACGGGTTGAACGGTGCCGAAGGTGTGGTTCGATCGGGTGGCGACAGTGCCGCCCAAGCACGGCTTGACGCCCCACCCCCGACCGAAGAGTTGGTGGCTTATTTCACCGGCCCTGTGACCGTGGGCGCCGATGGATACGCCCGCGCCACGTTCGATATGCCCTCCTTTAACGGCACCGTGCGGATCATGGCCGTGGTTTGGTCTGCGCGCGGCGTGGGGCAGGCCACGGCCGATGTGTTGGTCCGCGATCCTGTGGTCGTGACCGCATCGGTGCCGCGTTTCATGGCCCCGGGCGATGAAAGCCGGGTTTTGCTGGAAATCGTTCATGCCAAGGGGCCAGCGGGCCGCATGGGCCTTGATGTTACCGCCAATGGTCTGGCATTGGGTGCGGTGCCGTCTGGCTTTGATCTGGCTGAGGGGGGCAAAGCGGTGTTTTCCGTTCCTGTCGTTGCAGGTCTGGAAGGGCTGCAATCGGTGGCAATTACCCTGACCACACCCGATGGCAAGCAGTTGACCAAAACCCTGCAAATCCCCGTGCAACGCGGTGATCCCGAAATTGCCCGCACCACGCGGCTGGAACTGGCGGCTGGCCAAACCTTTACGCTGGACCAAACGGCGTTTGACGGGTTTGCGCCGGGGTCCGGCCTTGCCACAATGGCCGTTGGGCCCATCGCGCGGCTCGACGCCCCAGGGCTTCTCGCCGCTCTTGACCGTTACCCTTACGGCTGTACCGAACAGATCACCTCTCGTGCCTTGCCGTTGATCTATTTCGACCAAGTGGCGCAGGCGATGCAGTTGAAAGGCGCTGAAAACATCAGCACCCGCATTTCCCAAGCGGTGGCCGAGGTGTTGACGAACCAAGGGTCCGAAGGCGGCTTTGGCCTTTGGGGTCCATCCCAAGGGGATGCGTGGCTCGATGCCTATGTCACCGACTTCCTTAGCCGTGCCAAGGCGCAAGGCTACGCGGTGCCCGATATCGCCTTCCGTTCGGCCCTCGATAACCTGCGCAACCGCGTCAACTATACCGCCGACTTTGACGAAGGCGGCGAAGATTTGGCCTATGCGCTGATGGTTCTGGCGCGCGAAGGGGCGGCGGCGATTGGCGATTTGCGCTATTACGCCGATGTGAAAGGTGATGCCTTTGCCACCCCGATTGCGCAGGCGCAACTGGGGGCTGCACTGGCCAGCTACGGCGACCAGCGCCGCGCCGATGCGATGTTCAGCAAAGCCGGCGCGCGGATCGCCGCGTATCAGACCTTTAACGACGCGCAGGTATTCCGCACCGACTATGGCAGCAGCCGCCGCGATGTGGCCGCCGTGCTGACCTTGGCGGTCGAGGCGGGGTCCAACGTGCTGGACCGTGACGCGCTGGCCGTGGCCCTGCGGCCCAACGGGCGGACCCTGTCGACGCAAGAGGCAACATGGACCCTGCTTGCCGCCAATGCCCTGATCGACCGTGCGGGCACCGATGGCATCACGCTGAACGGTGCGGCGGTTGACGGGCCCATTGTGCGGGTGCTGAAAGCTGGCGATCCGCAAACGGTGGCCGTGGCCAATGGATCGGGCAAACCCGCAACCCTGACGCTGACAGCCTACGGTGTGCCCGACGTGCCAGGCCCCGCAGGTGGCAACGGCTATGCCATCACCCGCAGCTATTTCACCGAAGATGGCACGCGGGTGTCGCTGGCGGATGGGGTCACGGCAGGGTCGCGCTATGTCGTGGTGCTAGAGGTGATCCCCTTTGGTAATGCCGAGGCGCGGTTGATGGTGGCAGACCCCCTGCCAGCGGGGTTTGAAATCGACAACCCGAACCTGTTGCGCGGCGGTGATGTGGGCGGCTTTGAATGGCTGGATGTGCAAAACGATGTGGCGCACAGCGAGTTTCGTCAAGACCGTTTCCTGACCGCGGTGGATTGGAGCAGCAGCAACACCTTGCGCCTTGCCTATGTCGTGCGGGCCGTATCCCCCGGTAGCTTCCACCATCCGGCGGCCTCGGTTGAGGATATGTACCGCCCCGATTACCGCGCCCAAACCGATGCGGACCGCGTTGTGATTGCCGAGTGAAGCTGCGCGCGCGTCCCTTTATCGCCGTGGCCTTTGCCCTTTGGGCAGGGGCCATAGCGCGGGATGCGGGCGAGGGTTGGGTTGCGGCCACGGTCTTGCCTGATCTAACCATTGAAACCTCGGTCGAGGTATTGGCCCGCGATGGGCGCCTGCTGCGCGCCTATACCGTGGCCGATGGGCGCTGGCGTATGGCTGTGGCCGAAGAGGCCGTCGACCCCGCCTTTACGGCGATGCTTGTGGCCTATGAGGACAAGCGCTTTTTCACCCATTCCGGCGTGGATGTCTGGGCCATGGCGCGGGCGGGTGCGCAGGCCCTGCGGAACGGGCGCGTGGTGTCGGGCGGGTCCACCCTAACCATGCAAGTCGCGCGGTTGTTGGAAGACAGTGGGACGGGTGCTTTGGCAGGTAAACTGCGCCAAGCGCGCCTAGCTCTCGCGTTAGAGCGGCGGCTGACCAAGGCGCAAATCTTGCAACTCTACTTTCAAATCGCGCCTTATGGCGGCAATTTGGAAGGTGTGCGCGCCGCATCCCTCGCCTATTTCGGCAAAGAACCGCGGCGGTTAACCCCTGCGCAATCGGCTTTGCTGGTGGCCCTGCCGCAATCGCCGGAAACGCGCCGCCCCGACCGTGCGCCAGATGTGGCCCGCATGGCCCGCGAAAAGGTGCTGGCCCGCGCGGTGGCCGCAGGGGTGATCGAGGCCGATCAGGGACAAGCGGCCCTGCGCGAAGCGGTGCCACGCCAGCGCCGCGATTTCCCCGCCCTTGCCCCGCATGTGGCGGACCGGCTTGTCGCGGCCGAACCCGATGCCGCCTTGATCCGCACAACCCTTGATGCCGCCTTGCAAGCGCGGATCGAAGAGCTTGCCACGCAATCGGTGGCCGCGCATGGCGACCGATTGCAGGTGGCGATTGTCGTGGCCGATCACCGTTCAGGCGAGGTTTTGGCCAGTGTGGGCTCGTCTGCCTACCGCGCCGATGCACGGCTGGGGTTTGTTGATATGACGCGGGCATGGCGCAGCCCGGGGTCTACGTTGAAACCGCTGGTTTATGGCCTCGCGTTCGACCAAGGCCTCGCGCACCCTGAAACCCTGATCGAAGACCGCCCGATGGATTTTGGCGGCTATGCGCCGCAGAATTTTGACAAACAGTTTCGCGGCATGGTCCGCGTGCGCGAAGCGTTGCAACTGTCGTTGAACCTGCCCGTTGTGGCCCTGACCGATGCGCTTGGCCCTGCCAAACTACTGGCCGCCTTGCGCCGCGCAGGGGTGGATGCCCGCGTGCCGGGGGGTAAGGCGGGGCTGGCGATTGCGCTGGGCGGTTTGGGCGTGACGCTAGAGGATATGGTAGGCCTTTACGCCGCAATCGCGCGTGGGGGTGTTGTGCTGCCCTTGCATGTGACGGGTGACGGGGTGGCAGGCGCGCGTGTTCTGTCATCCGTAGCGGCGTGGCAGGTGGGCGATATTCTGTCGGGCCTGCCGCCGCCTGCGGGTGCGCCCGCCAACCGTTTGGCCTATAAAACCGGCACCAGTTACGGGCACCGCGATGCCTGGGCGATTGGATTTGACGGGGCGCATGTGATTGGCGTTTGGATGGGGCGGGCAGATGGGACGCCCGTGCCGGGAGCCTTTGGTGGCGATTTGGCCGCCCCCGTGCTGTTCCAAGCCTTTGCGCGGTTAAAGCGCGGGTTAGAGCCTTTATTGCCGCCGCCTGCCGCGACCTTGATGGTCGCCAATGCAGCCTTGCCCCAACCTTTGCGGCAATTCCGGTCGCGCGCCGCAGCGTTTGAGGCGGTGGACGCGCCCGCCGTGGCCTTTCCCCCCGATGGGGCCGAAGTAGAGTTGATGGCGGACGGGTTACTGTTGCGGGTGCGCGGTGGCGTTGGGCCGTTTACGTGGCTTGCCGATGGGCAGCCCGTGGTCGTCGCCGCACGCGGGCGCGAGGCGGTGGTGCCCAGCCTTGGGCCGGGGTTTGTGGTGCTGTCGGTGATTGACGGGGTTGGCAGGTCGGCGCGGGCGCGGGTGCGTTTGCGGTAGGCTGCTTGGCGGCCGCTGGGGAGGGCTGTCTGCCCTCCCCAGACCCCACCCGAGGATATTTTTGAACAGAAAAAGGATCAGAGCCGTTCTATCGCGATAGCGATGCCTTGGCCGCCGCCGATACACATGGTGATCAGGCCGATTTTGCCGCCGGTGCGTTCCAACTCATAGAGCGCCTTGACGGTGAGGATGGCCCCGGTTGCGCCGACCGGGTGGCCCAAGGCGATTGCGCCGCCGTTGGGGTTTACGCGGGCGGGATCAAGGCCAAGGGCCTGTGTGACGGCAAGCGCTTGGGCGGCGAAGGCCTCGTTCGATTCGATAACGTCAAAATCATCGGGTTTCAGGCCGGTTTTCGCCATCAACGCCTTGACCGCTGGGATCGGGCCATAGCCCATCACATCCGGCCGCACCCCTGCTGTGGCATAGCCAAGGATCCGCGCGCGCGGCTTCAGACCCGCCTTTTGCGCCGCATCCGCACGGGCCAGTACCAAGGCGGCGGCACCATCATTGATACCCGACGCATTGCCCGCCGTCACAGTGCCGTCTTTTTTGAAAACCGGACGAAGGGCGGCGAGCGATTCAAGCGTTGAGGCTTTGGGGTGTTCATCGGTGTCAAAAACCACCATACCTTTGCGGGTTTTCACCTCAATCGGGGCGATTTGATCGGTGAAATACCCCTGCGCGATGGCATGTGCCGCGCGGGTTTGGCTTTGCATCGCAAAGGCATCTTGGTCCGTGCGGGAAATATTCTGCTCGGCCGCCACGTTTTCCGCCGTTACCCCCATATGCCCCGTGCCAAACGGGCAGGTCAGCGCGCCTGTCATCATATCCAACGCCGCTGTATCGCCCATTTTCTGTCCCCAGCGGGCAGACGACAGCATATGGGGGCTGCGGCTCATACATTCCGCGCCGCCTGCCAAGGCGAAATCGGCATCGCCCAGCATCAGCGCTTGGGTCGCGGACACAATCGCCTGCGCGCCAGAACCGCACAGCCGGTTCACGTTCATAGCGGGTGTCGTATCGGGGATACCCGCATCAATCGCAGCAACGCGTGACAGGTACATATCGCGGGGTTCGGTGTTGATGACATGGCCAAACACGACCTGACCGATTTGATCCGGCGCAATACCTGCCCGTTCAATCGCCGCGTGGGCCGCATGGGCCGCAAGGTCAATCGGGGCAAAGCCGGATAGCGCCCCGCCAAAGGTGCCAATCGCAGTGCGGGCACCAGAAAGAATTACAATATCGGTCATGGGATCAGCCTTTGGGTTGTTGGGCCATGGATAAACAGGTTCAACCCCATTGATGCGCGGCGACCCTTTAAGGTCAAGCCTTAAGGCCGTGTGGCCACCCGTCACAAAAGCGAGCCGCCGCCCGACAGTCCGGGCGGCGCAAATCTGTTACAGAAACTGGCGACATCCCACACAGGTATCGCGCAGCGCATGGCCGCCCGACAGCAATCGCCAGATATGTACCATTGTCAGCGTGTCATCTGCCATAACCGCCCGCTGCGCACGGTCGTTCAGTTTCATAACACGAATCCCATCAATCATTTCCACAGTCATTTTGGCACCCTGATCCAAGCGCCCCCAGGTCCAAGCATTGTCGCTTACAGCTTAACAAATGCTTATCATTTGCCCCCAAAGTCTGGTTCTGGCCGGATGGAATGCCTAAGATTTGCGGACCTGTTTTGGCAAATTCAGTTTGATTTTTGCCAGTTCGAATTGGGGTTCGACGCAGACGCAAAGCCGCGCTAGCATGGCGGTCTGGAGGAACCTAATGACCTATTATGAGACCTTTGTGGCCCCTGTGCCGCGCGACAAATTGGATGGCTATTTCGCCCTTTCGACCCAAATGGCCCCGATGTGGAAGGCGCATGGCGTGTTGTCGATCGTGGAAACGCGGCCCGAAAACGTGCCAATGGGTAAGCTCGCATCCTTTCCGCAAGCCGTTCAATGCGGCGAGGATGAGGTGCCGGTGTTTGGTTTTATGACATTTCACGACCGTGCCCACCGTGATTGCGTGATGGAACTGGCAGTGGCTGACCCAGCGATGGGGGGCTTGATGATGCAGGTGCCGCTGGACGGCACGCGCATGATCTTTGGCGGTTTCGCTGCAGAAATTGAAGGGTGATGCGCCGATGAACAGGGTGGTTTTGCTGGGAACCAAAGGCGGGCCCGCCATTCGGGCGGGGGGTGCGATGCCGACGTCTAGCCTGCTGGAGTTGGACGGGCGGCGCGTGGTGATTGATTGCGGCTTGGGGGTGTCAAAAGGGCTGGTCGAGGCGGGGATGGACCTGAAGACCCTTGATCTGATTTTTATCACCCACTTGCATTCGGACCATATTTTGGAACTTGGCCCCTTGATCCACACCGCTTGGACCACGGGCCTGAAAACCCCCGTTACGGTCTATGGCCCGCCGGGGATAGAGGCGTATTGGGCGGGGTTTATGGCATCGGTTTCCTATGACATTTCCATCCGCGTCTATGATGAGGGGCGCACGCCCTTGGACGAAATCGTCACTGTACAGGCCTATGATGAGGGTTTGGTGATGGATGGGCCAATAAAGGTGCAGGCGTTGCGGGTGCCACATCCGCCGATCAAGGATTGTTTTGCCTTACGCTTTGACGGCAGCAAATCTGTTACCTTCAGTGGCGATACGGCCTATTTTCCACCGCTGGCCAGTTTTGCCCAAGGGTCCGACCTTTTGGTGCATGAGGCGCTGCTTCCTGCAGGCGTAGAGACGATTATTGCCAAAACTGGCCTTGGCGACAAGCTGCGCAATCACCTTTATGCGTCTCATACCAAGGCGGCGGATGTGGGCAGGATTGCCCATGCGGCAGGGGTGGGGCGGCTGGCATTGAACCACCTCGTGCCCGCCGATGACCCGACCATCGGCCCGCAGGATTGGTTGTCGCAGGTGGCCGAGGCGTGGGATGGTCCTGTGGATGTGGGCGTTGACGGGTTGGAGATTGTGCTGTGACGCGCACACTGGCATCGCGGGCAAGGGCGCGCTAAAACCCCCGCTATGCGCCAGACATTGACCCAAATCTATGATGCCAAAATTGCCGAGGGCAGCCTGCGGGCAGACCCCGCACAACATGCTATTTTGCCTGTGTTAGAGACGTTGCGTGTCTGGGCAGAGGCGCAAGGCCCGCGCAAAACCGGCCTGTTGTCTGGCCTGTTTCGCAAGGATGCACCCGCGCCCAAGGGGCTGTACTTGTGGGGCGGCGTGGGGCGCGGCAAGTCGATGGTGATGGACCTGTTCATCGCCGCCACTGACACGACAGCCAAACGGCGCGTGCATTTCCATGCCTTTATGCAAGAGATCCACAAAGGGATGCACGAGGCCCGCAAAAAGGGTGTTGATGACGCGCTGGAACCCGTGGCCGAGGCGATTATCCGCGAGGTTCGGCTGCTGGCCTTTGACGAGATGCAGATCACCGACATCACCGATGCGATGATCGTGGGGCGCCTGTTTGAAAAGCTGTTCGCAGCAGGGGTCGTGGTGGTGACGACCTCGAATCGTATCCCCGAGGATTTGTATAAAAACGGGTTGAACCGCGCGTTGTTTTTGCCTTTTATTGCGCTTTTGCGCGACCGAATGCAGGTTGTGGCGCTGGAAAGCCCGAATGATTACCGCCAGCACCGGCTGGAAGGGGCGCAGGTTTATTTCCACCCCGCTGGCAAGGCGCGCGCGGCGATTGATGCGATTTGGGATGATTTGTCGGGTGGTGGCAGTGAGGCGCTGCGCCTACCCGTGAATGGGCGAGAGGTGGAATTGCCGCGCTTTGCCAACGGTGTGGGCCGTGCCACGTTTTGGGAATTGTGCGGAAAACCCCTTGGCCCGGCGGATTTTCTGGCCATCGCTGGGGCGGTGCGGGTGCTGATACTGGAAGATATCCCCCAGCTTTCGGCCAGCAACTATAATGAGGCAAAGCGTTTTGTGACCCTGATTGACGCGCTGTATGAGGCGCGGGTGCGGCTGATCGCATCGGCGGCGGAAACGCCCGAACGGCTGTATATTGAAGGGTCCGGTAGTTTCGAATTTGAACGCACGGCAAGCCGTTTGCGTGAAATGCAGGCGCATGATTGGGGGCAATAGCGCAGGCGGCAGGTGACAATGCCTGCGGCGCGAGTATTTTTTCAAAGATGAAATCGGGAGTTAGGCGAAATCCGCCACAGCATAGCCCTGAATATACAGCAGTGCCGTCAGGTCGCCGTGGTTGATGCGGATATCACATTGCGCGGCAACACTTGGTTTGGCGTGCAGTGCCACACCTGCACCCGCCAGACCCAGCATCCCCAGATCATTCGCGCCATCCCCCACGGCCATCACATCAGCTGCTGTAATACCCATCCGCGCCGCAATTTCCTGTAACGCCTGCACCTTGGCCTCACGCCCCAAAATCGGGTCGGCCACGGTGCCCGCCAGTTTACCGTTTTCAATATGCAAAAGGTTCGCGCGGTTTTCGTCAAATCCCAGTTCCAGCGCCACACGCCGCGTAAATTCGGTGAATCCTCCAGAAACCAGCGCTGCCCCTGCGCCGTTTGCCTTCATCGTCGCCACCAAAGTTGCACCACCGGGCATAAAGGTGATGCGATTGGCATAGACCTGTTCAATCACCGCCTCGGGTAGCCCTTTCAGCAACGCCACGCGTTCGCGCAGCGCATCTTCAAAATCCAGCTCGCCGTTCATCGCCCGCGCGGTAATGCCCGCGACATGCGCACCCACGCCCGCCTCATCCGCCAATTCGTCGATACATTCCTGTTGGATCATCGTGCTGTCCATATCGGCCAGCAGCAGGCGTTTGCGGCGGTTCTCCGTGGACTGGACAATCAGATCAATCCCCAGCGCCTGCAACCCTTCCCACGCGTCCCAACGATTTGCGGGCATCGCGGGCATCGCAAATTCCGCGGCAATAGCGGGGTTTAGCCAGACTGCGTCGCCCCCGCCCCAAGCATTGCGCAAGGATTCAACGCTGGTGCGGTCCAGAACAGGCGTGGCGGGGTTGGTCAAAAGCGTGGCTGTGAACATGAAAGTTTCCGATAGTGGACAAGCGTGTCGTTTATTCTGGTTGATGCGGCGCTTTACGACAATTTTTCGGCTTGTGCCAGCCCAAGCCGCGGCGTAGATGCGGCAGTGGGACACCCTTCCCCAACGAAGGGCATTTATCTGTGAGGATACCACATGACTGGTACGACCCCGGCCCAACGGCCTGCGAATCCACGTTTTTCGTCCGGCCCCTGCGCCAAAATCCCCAATTATTCCCTCGACATGCTGGCTGACGCGCCTTTGGGCCGTTCGCACCGTGCTGCCGTTGGCAAATCCAAACTGGCCGAGGCGATTGACCTGACCACCGAAATTCTGGGCCTGCCCGAAGGCTACCGTGTGGGCATCGTCCCCGGTTCCGATACGGGCGCTGTTGAAATGGCGATGTGGTCACTGTTGGGCGCACGCGGCGTTGAAATGCTGGCGTGGGAAAGCTTTGGCGAAGGCTGGGTCACAGATGCGGTCAAGCAGTTGAAACTCGATGCCGTGGTGCGTGTGGCGCCCTATGGCGAGATCGTCGATCTGGCACAGGTCGATTTTGACAAAGACGTGGTGTTCACATGGAATGGCACGACCTCGGGCGTGCGCTTGCCCAATGGCGATGCGATTCCCGCAAACCGCGCGGGCCTGACGATTTGCGATGCAACCTCGGCTGCGTTCGCGATGGACTTGCCGTGGGACAAGCTGGATGTGGTCACGTTCTCTTGGCAAAAAGTTCTGGGTGGCGAGGGCGCGCATGGCGTGATCGTTCTGTCGCCCCGCGCCGTGGAACGCCTTGAAACCTATACTCCCGCTTGGCCCCTTCCGAAAATTTTCCGCATGACCTCCAAGGGCAAGCTGATCGAAGGCATCTTCAAGGGCGAAACCATTAATACCCCCTCGATGCTGGCGGTTGAAGATTATCTTGTGTCCTTGAAGTGGGCGCAAACGATCGGCGGGCTGAAAGGTCTGATCGCGCGGGCCGATGCCAACGCTAAGGCGGTGGCCGATTTTGTGGCGGCCCATGACTGGATCGAAAATCTTGCCGTTGATCCGGCAACCGCCTCGACCACCAGCGTTTGCCTGAAATTCGTCGATCCGCAGATTGTGGATGGCGAGGCGTTCGCCAAAGCCGTGGCAAAACGGTTGGAAAAAGCAGGCGTGGCGTTTGATATCGGGGCGTACCGTGATGCCCCTGCCGGTCTGCGGATCTGGTGCGGATCAACGGTGGAAACCTCGGATGTTGCCGCTCTCATGCCGTGGCTCGATTGGGCGTTCAACGCCGAAATCGCCGCCCTGTAAAATTCGCGTGCTGCCAAAATGGCATACGCAAAAAATACGCAAAACATACGTTTTGCAGACACCCATTTTTCAAGGAGCGCGCCAAATGGCCCCCAAAGTCCTCGTATCCGACGAACTGTCTGAAACCGCCGTCCAAATCTTTCGCGACCGTGGCATCGACGTCGATTTCATGCCCAACCTTGGCAAAGACAAGGAAAAACTGGCCGAGATTATCGGCAATTATGACGGCCTCGCCATCCGGTCCGCGACCAAGGTCACAGCCAAGCTTTTGGAAAACACCGACCGCCTGAAGGTCATCGCGCGCGCAGGCATCGGCGTCGATAACGTCGACATTCCGGCCGCGTCGAAAAAGGGCGTTATCGTGATGAACACGCCCTTCGGCAACTCGATCACCACCGCCGAACATGCGATTGCGATGATGTTCGCCGTGGCCCGCCAACTGCCGGAAGCAAACGCCTCAACCCATTCTGGCAAATGGGAAAAATCGCGCTTTATGGGCGTAGAATTGTTCAACAAAACTCTCGGCGTGATCGGTGCGGGCAACATCGGTGGCATCGTCTGCGACCGCGCGCTGGGCCTGCATATGAAGGTCGTGGCTTATGACCCCTTCCTGTCCGAAGAGCGCGCCAAGTCGATGGGCGTCACCAAGGTGGAACTGGACGAACTGCTGACCCGCGCCGATTTTATCACCCTGCATGTGCCCTTGACCGACAAAACCCGCAATATCCTCGACGCGACCAACCTTGCCAAAACCAAAAAAGGCGTGCGGATAATCAACTGCGCCCGCGGCGGTCTGGTAGATGAGGCAGCCTTGGCCGAGGCGCTGAAATCCGGTCATGTTGCAGGCGCCGCGTTCGACGTTTTCGCCGTGGAACCCGCCACCGACAGCCCGCTGTTCAACCTGCCCAACGTGGTTTGCACACCACATCTGGGCGCATCTACCTCCGAGGCACAAGAGAATGTGGCCCTGCAAGTGGCCGAACAAATGTCGGATTACCTGCTGACAGGGGCCGTGCAGAACGCTTTGAACATGCCTTCGGTCACAGCCGAAGAAGCTGCCGTGATGGGCCCATGGGTCAAACTCACCGAACATCTCGGCGCTTTTGTCGGCCAAATGACCGATGAACCGATCAAGGCGATTAACGTGCTTTATGACGGTCATGTCGCCGATATGAACCTCGCCGCCCTGAACTGTGCGACGATTGCAGGCATAATGAAGGCCACCAACCCCGATGTGAACATGGTGTCGGCCCCTGTCGTGGCCAAAGAGCGCGGTATCCAGATCGCCACCACCCGTCAGGAAAAATCCGGCGCTTTTGATGCGTTTATCAAGTTGACCGTGGTAACGGACAAACGCGAACGTTCTATCGCGGGCACCTGTTTTAGCGACGGAAAACCGCGATTTATTCAGATCAAAGGCATCAATATCGACGCCGAGGTGGGCCAGCACATGCTCTACACCACGAACGAAGACGTGCCGGGTATCATCGGCCTTTTGGGCATGACCATGGCCAAAAACGACGTCAACATCGCAAACTTTACCCTTGGCCGGTCCGGCGCGGGTCAGGATGCGATTGCGCTTTTGTACCTCGATCAACCGATCGACCCGAAAGTCGTTGACCTTCTCGAAGGAACCGGCATGTTCCAACAAGTCAAACCTTTGGAATTCAACGTGGCCTAATCACGCTAATTTCATCTTTGTAAAAATACTCCGGGGGGTCCGGGGGGCAGCGCCCTCCGGCCTTTCCACAAAGAAAGACCTGCAATGCGAAGCTATGCCATAGGCGATATTCACGGCCATCTTGACCTTTTGATCGCCGCCCATGCCCGCATAGCTGCCGACAAAACCAGATGTGGCGATACCGATGCTCCGATCATTCATATCGGTGACCTATGCGACCGCGGTCCCGACAGCCGTGGCGTGATCGACTACCTTGCGCAGGGCATTGCAGCAGGTGAAAACTGGATCGTCCTCAAGGGCAATCACGATCGCATGCTCACCCTTTTTTTGGATGACCCACACGCCCAAGACCCTGGCCTGCGCGTCGAATATTCCTACTTACACCCCCGTATCGGCGGCAGTACGACCCTGGCCTCATACGGTGTAGCCAACGCTGGTGATCGCCCCTTGGCCCCGGTTCATGCCGAGGCTGTCGCCGCCGTGCCCGCCGCGCATCGCGCCTTTCTGTCCAGCCGCCCGACCTGTTTCGCATACGGGGATGCGATGTTTGTACATGCCGGTGTTCGCCCCGGCATTGTGGTCACGGACCAAACCGAGGATGATCTGTGCTGGATCCGCGACGGTTTTTTGGACTATCGCGGCGCGTTTCCTTGGTTGGTTGTCCACGGCCATACGGCCCTTGATACGGCTGTGAACTATGGCAACCGCGTGAATATTGACAGTTCTGCCGCGTATGGTGGGCCGTTGACGGCTGTGGCAATTGAAGGGCGCGATGTTTCGGTATTGGGCGATGATGGTCGGGTTGCGCTGTTGCCAACTCCTGATGCGCGGATCCGGTAAATGTTACCGTTTTCATGGCGGGTTCGCTATTGCGCCACTTTGGGCTAGATACCGGGAAATTCGCGACGGAGCGGATTGGAAAGAGAGTCTGTTGTGGCCGATGGCGCAAAGCTTGATCGGGATCTGACGCAAGGGTCTATGGCTGGGCACTTTCGGGCTTTGGCATTGCCTGCGGCCGTAGGGATGTTGTTTTCCACGCTGTATAACGTGGTGGACGTGTATTTTGCTGGCCAGATCTCTACCCAGGCGCAGGCAGGTTTGGCCGTAGGATTTCAAGCATTCTTTATCAATATGGCCGTGGGTTTTGGCCTTGGCGCCGCGATGGGCGCGCTTGTTGGCAAGGCCAAAGGTGCCAAAGATGAAAATCAGGCCCGCAAATTGGCCGTTCAAGGTATGGGGCTGGGGGCGTTGTTGACGGTTATTTTGATGATCATCGCAGTTTGGCTGGGGCCGGCGCTTATTGCGCTGGTGTCGGAGCCGGGCGAGTACCGCGATGCAGGGACCAGCTATTTCATCTGGCTGATCTTGGCCTTGCCGGGGTTCTTGATGGCCTATGCAGGCAATGGGGTTTTGCAGGCACGGGGTGACACCAAATCGATGCAGCGTGCGCTTGTGGTCGCGTTTTTCGCCAATGTCGGACTGAACCCGTTGTTTATTTATGGCATGCCGGGGCTGGTGCAGGGCATGGGGTTCAACGGGATCGCCGCCTCGACCGTGGTCAGTCAGACCGGGGTGATGGTTTATATTCTGTATCGGTTGTTTGGTCGCAAAATCATGAAGGGCCTCTCAATGCCCGAATTTGCTCCGGATTGGGCCACCTATGCTACGATTTTACGGCAGATGCTGCCGACCAGCCTGTCCATAGCGGTGATGTTTTTGACCGGCTTTGTGATCCAGTTTTATCTAAAAGGATTTGGCGGTTCGGCTGTGGCTGCCTACGGGATCGCGTTGCGGGTGGAGCAGATTATGTTGCTGCCTGTATTGGGAATGACGGGGGCTTTGCTGCCGATTGCGGCGCAGAATTTCGGGGCGGGGGAACATGATCGGGTGCGTGCGGCGGTGTTCTTTTGCTGGAAACTGGGGTTCGCGATGATGGCCGTGGCTTGCCCGGTTTTATGGTTTGGTGGGGAATGGGCGATGGGGTTTTTTACCGATGATCCCGAGGTCATTCGGGTGGGGGTGAGTTACCTGCATGTCGATGGATTTGTGTTGCCGTTCTATATGATGCTGTTCTCAATCAACTCGTTTTTGCAGGCGCTGCAAAAGCCGATCTGGACGCTTTGGATCGGGATTTACCGGCAAGGGATCGCGGTGGCTTTGTTTGTCTGGATTTTCGTCCGGGTGCTTGATTTTGATATTTGGGGGGTTTGGTTCGGGGTGGCTTTGGCCGTGATTTCGGGCTGGGTTTTGGCGATGGTAGTGGCCCGAAAAGTAGGGCGTGAGGTGATTGGCGGGTTGTTTGCACGGTAAATGTTCGCGCGCGGACGTTTAGTTATGCATCTGAAATAAAACAATATTTCTATTTTTGTTAACCTAATTTTAACACAATCAGTGAGGGTTTGTACGGGGTCTGGATGACCCTCGACCCAGATGGAGAGGCGCCGGAGGGCCTGCGCGGAATTGTTTATGGTTTTGCCGCGCTTTTCATACCTGCTTTTGTACTGGTCCCGCAAAGGGCGTGCCCTATCTGGATTGCGCGGGGCAGTCGCGGCCAAATAGCGCGGCGTTTCGCGGTGCCTATACTTGTAATGCTGATATAAGGCAGTTACCCAGCTTGCTGCGAGCCCCTTGTTATATAGAGAAATCGGAGAGCTTTTAATGTCGTCCCGCCCCAACATCCGGCATGTCGTATTTTTCAGCGCAAAGAACAAAGATGATGTTTCGCGCATTATTGAGGGATTGTCATTGCTGGCCGAGATTCCGCATGCGGATGTGTTCGAGGTCCGCAACAACACCCGTGATGACGCGTTGTCGGGCGAAGTTGATGTTGTTGTTTATGCTGAGTTTGCAAATCAGGATGCGCTTTCGGCCTATAAATCCCACCCGTTGTATCAGCAATCTATTGATATCGTGCGACCCTTGCGGGATCTGCGGATTGCTGCGGATTTCTGATTATGCAGCCCGGTTCGGCCCAATATCAGGTTATATTTGATACCGGACCACTGGCGGGTGGCACAGCATTTTCGGCGCCGCGTTTCATAATTCGGGCGGATGCTCCTGCCGAGGTGCCTGCCGCGTTCGCCGCGATGGAACAGGCCAAGGCAGACGGGTTCTGGCTGGCAGGCTATGCTAGCTATGAGTTGGGGTATGTGTTTTCGCACAAATTGGCCGACCTTATTCCGGCCGACAGAACCATGCCGCTGCTGCATTTTGGGGTGTTTGACGGGCCAGTCGCATCGCACCCACAAGATCCGTCCGCGCCTGCCACCCTGACTGCGCCCGAGGCGGTTTGGGACCAAGCTGCCTATGATGCGGCCTTTGGCCCGTTGAAAGAGTATATTGCGGCGGGTGATATATATCAGGCCAACCTGACTTTTCCGCTGGTGGCGCGGTATTCGGGGGCGCCTTTGGCACTGTATCAAAAGCTGCGCGACAAGCAGCCGGTGCCGTATGGTGCGTTTGTCGATCTGGGCGGGCCGGTGTTGCTGTCACGGTCGCCCGAGCTGTTCTTTGAGGTGGATGGCACGGGCAAGATTGAGACAAAGCCGATGAAGGGCACCGTGGCGCGTGGCCAGACGGATGCCCAAGATGCCGCCAATATCGAATGGCTGAAGACATCGGAAAAAAATCAAGCGGAAAACCTGATGATTGTGGATTTGATGCGCAATGATATCAGCCGCTTGGCAGAGGTTGGCAGCGTGAAGGTGCCGGACCTGTTCACGATTGAAACCTATGCTACGCTGCACCAGATGACATCGCGGATCGTGGCACAACTGTTGCCAGCGGTGACGGTGCAGGGCATTTTCGCCGCGTTGTTTCCATGCGGGTCGATCACCGGCGCGCCGAAAATCCGTGCGATGCAAATTATCCGATCGCTAGAGTCGCAGGCCCGTGATGCCTATTGCGGATCTATCGGGTGGATCGCACCCGATGGCACAATGCAGTTTAACGTGGCGATCCGAACCTTGGCCTGTCAGGCCGATGGTACGGTGCGGTTGAACGTAGGCGGCGGGATTGTTCATGACAGTATGGCGCAAGACGAATATGCCGAGGCAATTATCAAAGCACGCTATGCCAACCTGACGGATTAACGCTCTCTCAGTGCCTCACGCGATTTATACAGCGGTTTGGTGAGGTAGGTCAGGATCGTTTTGCCGCCGGTTTGCAGTTCTACCTCGGCTTGCATACCGGGGCGTATTTCCATGCGTGCTTGGCGTTCGGTGAGGTGTTTCAGGTCAACGCGCAGGGTGACTTTGTAGTGGGGGTCGCCGTCGGGATTGCGCGAGCGGTCGTCTTTGAACGTGTCGGCAGACACCAGCACGACCTCGCCCTGCAAAGAGCCGTAGATGGTGTAATCATAGGCGGAAAGTTTAATCGTGGCTTCCTGCCCTTGGCGGACCGAGGCGATGTTGGCGGGTTTTACCTTGGCCTCGATGAACATTTCCTCATCCAGCGGTACGATTTGCATGATCTCCTCGCCGGATCGCACGACGCCGCCGATGGTGGTGATGGACAGTTTGTTGACCACGCCGCGCATGGGGGCGGTCAGGATGGTGCGGTTCAGCTGATCAGCCGCACCTTTCAGGTTTTGGCGCAGCGAGGTGAGTTCTTTCAGCGTGTCGGAATATTCCGATGCGCGTTCCAGTTCCATTTGGGTGGTGGTGTCGGAATAGCGGTTTTCGGCATCCCGAAAGCTGCGGCGCGCCTTTGTCACCTCGATCAAAGGGGCGATTTCCTGATTGTACATGTTTTCAAGTAGGTCGAGTTCCTTTTGCGCCTGTATCAGCACCTGTTTGGCACCGTCGCGGCGGGCGATAAAGTCACCCTGACGGGCGGCCAGCAAGGCGCGTTCGGACGACACGATATCGGGCAGGCGTTGGGCAAGATCGGCGGGGGGGTCAAATTCCAGCATGCCGGCCATTTCGGCCTCAAGCCGGCTGCGGCGGATTTCGTGGCCGGCGATTTGGTCGCGCAGATCATCGACCGCCGATTGGTATTGCGTGCCATACAGGCGGGCGAGGGTTTGGCCGGGTTCGACCACATCGCCTTCGGCCACGTTGAGTTCCGCCAGAATGCCGCCTTCGAGGTTTTGGATGATTTGCGGGCGCGAGGAGGAGACGACCTGACCGGGCGCGCGGACGATTTCATCGACCCATGCAAAGGCGGCCCAGACGATAAACACCACGACCACGCCAAAGATGATCCAGATCATGCGGCTGGGCTTTTCGGCCTTTTCGTCCAGCCCGTGATCGAAGGAGGTCATCATTTCGCGCCCCCTGCGTTGGCCTTGTTCAGGTGGGCCAAAACCGCCTCTCGGGGGCCATCAACGGCCAGTTTGCCGTTTTGCAGGATCAGGGTGCGGGTGGTCAGTTGCAGGATGGGCACGCGGTGGGTGGCGATGATCGCTGTGCGCCCTTCAAGCCATGTGGAGAGGCGGCTGACCAGCGTCGCCTCGAGCGTTTGGTCAAGGGCGGCGGTGGGTTCATCCAGCAGCACGATTTGCGGGTTTTGCAGCCACATGCGGGCCCAGCCGATGGATTGGCGCTGGCCTACGGACAGTCCTTCGCCCAGTTCGCGGATTACAAGGTCGAGGCCGCGGGGGTGGTTGCGGATGAACTGACCCATGCCCGCGAAATCAAGCGCGTCAAACAGACGCTCATCGTCGCGTTCCAATTGGCTGAGGTTGAGGTTGTCGCGGATGGTGCCGGAAAATAGCCGGACCTCTTGGCCCAGATAGCCGATGCCACGGCGCAGGTCGCGGGGGTGGATTTGGCTCATGTCGATATTGTCTAGCATGATGCGGCCAGCGGTGGGTTCATACAGGCCCGCCAACACGCGCAGGAAAGTGGATTTGCCGGACCCGTTCGTGCCAAGCACGGCAACGTGCTGGCCTGCGGGGATTTTGCAGGCGTTGATTTCGACCGTGGCAGAGGCGGTTTCGTCATATTTAAATTCAAGGCCGCGCAGTTCATAGGTGCCGGTCAGGCGGTCGCGGCGCAGGTATTTGCGACCCGTATCTTCGGCCTGTTCGGCGTTGGCGATGGCGTTAAGACCGGTAAGTGCGGCCTTGGTGTTGGACCAGCGCGCAAGGGTGGCAGAAAGCTGCGCCAAGGGGCCAAGGGTGCGGCCTGTCAGGATGCCGATGGCGATGATCGTACCCATCGTGAAATCGCCGGAAAACACGAGGTACGCGCCCCCGACGACGGCAAGGATATAGGTCGCTTGCTGCACGCCTTGGGCCCAATAGGTCAGGGCCGAGGACAGGTGGCGCTGTTCCGAGGATTTGACCGCCGAAAGGGTGACAAGTTCCTGCCACATCCGTTTCACACGGTCTTCGCCGCGCTGGGTGGCGACGGTTTCTTGTTCATACACCGCCTCGTACAACAGCCGAGAGGCGCGCATCGACGCACCTTGGGTCGATTGGGTCAGGGCAATCATCTTTTTCTGAAAAAAGAACCCCGGCGCGACCATCAAGATGCCGCCGACCACCAAAATCCAGACCAGATTGCCACCGATGGAGGCGACCAGCAACAGGAAGATCAGGATGAACGGAATATCCGCCATTGTGCCGATGGTGGAAGCGGTGAAAAATTCACGCACCGAGGAAAATTCGCGCATGGCGCTGAAGGTTTGGCTGGGATTGCGCATGCCGGGGGTTTGTTTCATGCCCAACAGCTTGTGCATTAACCGCGATTGCACGGTCAGTTCAATGCGGCGGCCCGTGACATCCATCAGGCCCGAGCGGGCCATTTTGAGGATGCCTTCGAGCAGCACAGCGATGACCGCGCCCAAGGCCAGCACCCACAGGGTTGGTTCGGATTTATGCGGGATCACGCGGTCATAGACCTGCAAGGAAAACAGCGCCACGGCAACGGCCAGCAGGTTCGCCACGGCAGAGCCTGCGGCCACTTCGAACAATTGGCGGCGGTAATGGGGAAATTCACCCCAGAACCAATGGGTCGCCGCCGCCTTGTCGGAATGGCGGGTTTCAAGATCGGCCATCGTGGTACGGGCGCGCAAAATCTTGCCGGTAAAGACTGAGGTAAAATCGGCCAGCGGCACTTCGGCGCGATTGTCGGGGCAGGTAGTGTCATACACCTCGACCGTGTCTTGGGATTGACCCAGCACCAGCACGACCTGATCTGATTTCATCAAGGCCAGCGCGGGCCAGGCGCCTTCGGTATTTTTCGGCGCTTTTTCGACCTTGGCAGTCAGGCCCATACCACGCAGGGCGGCGGCCATTTCATCAAGGCCAAGCTGGCCACTGCCTGCCGCGATCTGGATGTGTTCAAGCAGATCAGCGGCGGCGATGTCAGACCCAAGCAAGCCTGCGTAAACCGAGGCAAGCTGTGCGCGGGTCATGGCGCGGTTGGTGTGGCGTGGTTTATGGGGGCGTTGGGACGGTGTGGGCCGTGCAGACGGGCTGATAGAAGCGTTACTTCTATCGGCGTTTATGTCAAAGGCGACCACACGGTCGTTCACATTTTAACCCCGTCCACCAATACGCCACGAATTTTAGCAATTTGAAGATTTAATAGCGCAATGTCATATTTAAGCGCAACGTTTTCACGCTCCATCGCCGCAAAAGTTTCGAACATTCCGACCAATTCCATCAAAGGGCGGCGACCAAATTTGTATTGCTGCGTGAACATATCCAGATTGGCCTCGGTTTGGGCCAGAACGGTGGCGCCTTGGACTTCGCGTGCTTTCAGCGTGGCAATGTCGCGTTCAATTGCCACCAGCTTGCGCTGAGCATCGTCACGGGCGCTTTCGGTGCGCTGCGTGGCGGCCTGTGTGCTGGCCTTGATGGCCCGAAGGCTGGCACCCGTGCCAAAGCCGATGCCGTTTTCGGTATTGATGTTCAGCCCGCCGGTCATGCCGCCTTTGCCAAGGTTGCCGCTGGCGGACAGCGTGGGCAAAAACCCGGCGCGGGCCATTTTGGCCTCGGCCACCGACCGCCGCCCTTCGCCACTGGACCGTAGGACGGTCAGCGGTTCGGATGGGCCTGTATGCGGGTTCAAGCTGGACAGGCCGGATAGGCCGCTGATCGGAACCTGCATCATCGCATTCAGTTCGGCCATTGCGGTGGTTGCGGTTTCCATATCGGCGGTGCCAGCGGATTGCATTTCGGCAATTTTGGCCTGTATCACCCGTTCTTCGGACCGGTCGGACAGGCCGCCCGATACGCGCAGACCCATGATGCGGCCATAGTCTTGCATGCGGGTCAGGCCACGGGTGGCGACTGCGGCTTGTGCCTGTGCGCGCTGGGCGGTGATGTAATAGCTTAGCCCTTCATAAACACGGGTGTTCATTTCATCCGACAGGCCGACGGCAGCGATTTCAACATCGGCGGCGGCAAAGGCCCGTTCGGCCCCGCGTTTGCCGTTGTCGAACAGCACTTGTTCCACAAGAATGGATGCTGCCAGCGTCCCCAGCGACGTGAGGCTGATCGACGGGCCGATAGACGGGAGCCAGTTTTTCGATTTCGCCTCGGCCTTCAGCCTTGCCACGCGCAATTCGGCAGCGGCGGCGCCCTTGTTTGCGGACAAAACGCCGGTGGCGACCTGCGCATAGGGGCCATTGGCGGGGATAACCGAGCGGCGCGCGATAAGATCATCAATGATTGCAGACCGGTTTTCGCCGCGTTCCGCCTGATCGCTTGCCGCCAAGGACATTTCGTTTGTATCCGCCCCCATCGCGGCGGGGTCAGAGGGGTTGGTGCCGCCGAACATGGACACGCCAGGGCCGTTGTTATCCATGCAGCCTGACAGGAGCGCGATGACCGCACATGCGCCCGCTGCCGCAGCGGAGCGTTTCGCCCCGCCGCGTGCTGTCTTTCCCAAGATGAAGGGCATTTTTCTGCCCCCCCTTAGAAGTTTGGTTTGATGTCGTCGTCCAGATAGATCGAGGCGGCATTGTCGCCCAGATGGTAGAGGAGATATCCACTTGGGGACGACCCTTGATCTGCTGCCAGACTGCCGCCTTGCAGGGTGATCTGATCGTCTGCCCCGCCCTTGACCATCAGTGTGTTGTCCGGACCCGTCATGGCAATTAGCTTTTCTGCGCTGATGGTCATGTTGGTTGGGGCAAGAGTCAGATCCAGCGACGTGAAGTCGAAGTTCTTGAACGCTGCATTGTTCAGATCAACCGAAATGGAACCCGTGTTATTGGTGACCAGCAAGGTTGCCGAGTCGTTGCCCGCCGCATCATGGTGATTGATGACCAGATAGTCGCCTTCTGGCACCGTTGCGTTGTCAAACCGAGCGAAATCGGACCCGAGCGACCCTGTTTTCAGATTCAAAGGTGTATCGCTGCCATTTGCGCCGACACGGTGGAACGAGAAGTTGGTGTCAATCGTTTCATCGAGGAACACACCGCTGAGGCCTTTGGCGCCCGAGGTGGATTTCAGGATGTCGGTGACTTCGGGCGCGTCTGGGGCAACCGTATCAATCTTTACGGTTTCGTCGAAGCTGGTGAAGTTGCCGGCCTTGTCCGTCGCCTCAAAGGTGATTCTCATACTGACGTTATTGCCGCGTGGCAGTTGATTTGCCTCAAAGCGGACGCTCCATGTGCCGCTGTCGTCGATATGCACCTCTTGGAAGGCGCCGCTTGGCAACCTTACGACCATCGTGGACTTGGGTTCACCCGTTCCGGCAAGGTCAAGGCCGCTTGCAACTTCGACCGCGTTCAGGGTGCCATCGCCACCGATCAAGCCGCTGCCACCCCGTGTAAAGGGCGTGACGATACGGTCGATTTCGACGTTTTCGGTATGCGGAGGCGATATGTTGCCAAGTTTGTCTTTGGCAACCGCAGTCAGTTCGACAGTGGTTTCGCCTGCTGGAATGACACCTGCGGGGATTGTCACCCTCCAAGTTCCGGCAGTGGGGTTGACTGTGGCGGGATAGGTGCCAAAGGTGCCAAAGGTGACCATAACCGACTGCGCACCGACCTCGACGGTGCCGCTGACGGTCAGTCCGCTGCGGGCCTCGATGTTGTTCAGGACGCCATCATCGCCGGTGGACATCTCGGTCAGGTCAAAGTTGGTGACTTCGGTGTCGATGGCGATGGTGTGGGTCTTGGTGTCGGTGTTGCCCGCGAGATCCGTGGATTTTACGCTGACCTGAGTGTTCGGGCCGTTTGTAAAGGTGCCGCGGGTGATTTCGCTGCTTTCGAACTTGCTCGACCATACGCCTGCATCATTGGCATAAACCGTGTGAGCCGGTTTGCCCTGAAAGCTGACTTCAACCTTGGCCCCTGCTTCGGCACGGCCGGTAATGGTAACGCCCGCGTTGGCTTCCGTGCTCATGATGATGTTGTCACCACCGGCCTGATTGGCGTCGATGGAAACGGTGGTTTCGCGGTCAACCGTGATGGTGCGTTCGTTTCGGCCCGCGTTGCCATAGGCATCAACCGAGTTGACGATCGCGGTAGAGGTACCAGATGCGGGGATAGACGCGCTGGGGAATTTCACGGTCCAGTCGCCGTTGGCAGACACTTCGGCCGGTACTGTGGTGTTGTTCCATGTTACTGACACTGATTTGGTGCCAGCTTCGGATTTGCCGGTGATCAAGACGTCGGATTTGGCCTCGTCGCCGTTGATAATGCCATCGCCGGCCAGTTTTGGTGTCGTGTCAAAGCTGACATTGGTCGAGGTGTCGATCTTGAGCGTTTGTGTGGTCTCGCTGGGGTTGCCCGCAGCATCAACCGTTCTTGCGGTCAGGGTTACGTTGGTGCCATCGGCGGTAAAGGTGCCAGCGTCATATCTAACTTCCCATTTGCCATCGGTGCCGGTTTTCACTTCTTTCAGGGTGCCGCCCATGGTCACGCTGACCATTGCACCTGCGGTAGAGGAGCCGGTCACGACAACTTGGCCGCCCGATTCAACCAAGTTGATCGTGTCGTCGCCTGCGGTCGTGTTGAACGATAGCGGGTGGGGAATGGTATCAACCCGAATGGACTCTGTGATAACGGTTTTGTTGCCCATCGGGTCAGTTGCGGTGATGATGGCGGGGAAGGTGTTGTCGCCCGCAGGAATTTGCGACTGGGTAAAGGTGACTTCCCATTTGCCATCCCTGATGGTGGTGCTTTGGGTATGACCGTTGACCACAACCGAAACGGTCGCGCCGGATTCGCCTTCGCCTTTGATGGTCACGCCGTCGGCGTATTCTGCAAGGTTTTCAATATCGCCTGCGGCCACGGTGCCTTCGGTCGCCGTTACGACTGGCGGGGTCAGGTCGATAACAAATTCTGGACCGTCCAAGGTTTCAGTTTTGCCGTCTTTGTCTGTGACATTCACCTCGGCTTCAAACTTGCCGTCGCCGGGGAAGTTGCCGCCTTCGAACTTGGTTTCCCATGTGCCATCGTCTTTGATGGTCGTGGTTTGGGTTTTGTCGCCGACTTTGACTTCGACCTTTTCACCCGGTTCGCCCGTGCCTGTTACGGTCACGGCCTTGTCGGGGGTGTTGGTGCTAATATCTTTGCTGTCAAGCGCGTTGTCCACGGCTGGGGGGGTGCGGCTGCCACCACCACCACCGCCGCCGCCACCAATACCGCCGCCAATGACAGCCGCGCCGCCGGCAATTGCTGCAGCCGTACCAAGACCGCCGCCGCCCAAGCCCAACAGCGCAGGCGCGAACATGCCCATGCCCACTTCGTCATCTGCGTAACCTTCGGCCGCTAGCAAGGTGCCGTCATCGGTAAAACGAAGGTCATCGACGTTTGAATATTTGTTCCATGTATCAACGGGGCCGTAATTGGCATACATCGCGCCATCGCCGCCATCGGTCAAAAAGACCTCTGTCACTTCGCCGTTCGAGCTGAGGTATAGCTTGTTATCCTCGCCCGCAGCGGATTCAAAATAGCCGCTCAGGGTAATGCTGCGGTCGTCTGATAGTTTTAGGATAAGGTCCGTGCCCTGCCGTTCATAGGCCACTACACTGGATTGAGGCAGATTAAGGGATACGGATTCGCCGGACCCAATCTGAAGAAACTCGCTGCCGCCGTCACCAGACACCGCGCCGCGTACAACATTGCCCGCAGAAGTGCGGACAGCGAAATCAATCGCTCTAACCATGATACTACTCCGCCTCATTTCCGGGATTGTTTTAGCCCGGCTTTGTTATTGAGCATTTTTGCCCCATTAATGCCTTAATACCTAGTTTCGGACACAATTTCTAGGGGGTTTCCGCGCATTCAGACACAAATAGCTATCTTTCGATAAATGTAGCTCGCATTGGATATGCCGTAGGCGGGATTTTTTAAGGAAATGTGCAATCTAAAGGTGAAAAGGACTGCCTATTGCGCCAAACCGACTTAATTTTTGGGTGAAGATATAGCGTTTAGCGTACAGCGGGCCGTGTCGGCGCTTTGAGTTTAGAAAAACACTGGTGCATCTATGTGACAGTTATGGCTATGCTGTGCCAAGCCAACGGGACCCGAGAGTGTAAATGCCGCAAATTTTTTCAGGAGCGCAGGTTTTTGATGGCAAGCGATTGCTGGCAAATCAGGCGGTTATGGTTGAGAGTGGTATAATCACAAACATTGCGCCGGCTGGAGCGGCGGCCCCAATGTTTCAGGGTGGTATTTTGGCGCCGGCCTTTGTGGATTTGCAGGTAAATGGCGGCGGTGGTATTATGTTGGACGGCACCGCCGATGCCGGACGGATTGCGGCAATTTGTGCGACGCATATTCTGATGGGCTGTGCAGGCGTGTTGCCGACATTGATTACCGATACTGCTGATGCGACCCGTCGGGTGATTGACGCCGCGATAGAGGCGGCGCAAGCTAGTGTGCCCGGTTTTTTGGGGCTGCATCTGGAGGGCCCGCATTTGGACCCGCGGCGCAAGGGTGCCCATGATCCGGACCTTATTCGAATGATGTCTGCGTCTGATTTGACCTTATTGTTGGATGCGGCGCAAAAGCTGCCGGTACTAAAGGTAACGCTGGCCCCATGTTCGGCGTCTTTGGACCAAGTGCGCGCCTTGGTGCAGGCGGGTGTGTTGGTCAGCCTTGGGCATAGCGACTGCAGCTATGACGAGGCGATGGCCTATATCGCTGTGGGTGCGGGCTGTGCGACACATCTTTTCAATGCGATGGCACCTATGTCGGGGCGCAATATGGGGTTGGTGGGGGCGGTGCTGGACACAACCTTGCCCGCCGGTATTATTGCAGATGGGATACATGTGTCACCCGCCGCGCTGCGGATTGCGCTTGCCGCACGGCCCGAGGGTTTGTTTTTGATATCGGATTGCATGGCTTTTGCTGGCACCGATTTGACCGAGATGGTTTTGGGCGGGCGTCGTATTCGGCGCGAGGGCGGGCGGTTGACGCTGGATGATGGCACTTTGGCAGGGGCCGATTTGCGGCTGGACCGCGCGCTTGGTGTGTTGGTGGGACAAATCGGGGTAAACCCTGAGGCAGCGCTGGCGATGGTAACATCTACGCCTGCGGCGTTGATCGGGATGGGCGATACTTTGGGGCATCTGGCCGTCGGGCGGCGCGCCGATATGGTGTATCTTGCTCCCGATTGGCGCGTTGAAAAAAACTGGTGGGGTGGGGTGGCGCTGTAGCGCGGCACTTGCTGCAGGTTTGATTGTGCCCGACTTGGAGAATAACGGTGCCCGAAATAGAGAAAGGGTTGCCTGTTAAGGCAACCCTTTCCGAGTTTTAAGGAGACGGGCCAGTTAGGACGACACGTCCAGCCAGAGGTGTGCTTTACTGGGGGCTGCCCCTAGCAAACACCCCCGCTGATTGTCCCGACACGTTTCTCCACCATCACTCTCGACACTGGACCACCTCCTTTCAAATGGGTTTCTGATAATGTGAAGGTGGCACATATTTTCCGTTTGTCAAAAGTTTTTACACAACATTTGTATGAAACTTTTTCACGATGATGCGAAACGGGATCAGGGCCAGCAAGGCAAGCGCCAGTTTCACGCCCCAATCAGCCAGCGCGAGTGACACCCACAAAGGCGCATTTGGCCCGATACCAAGGACCGGCAGGGTTTCATTCGCCCAAGCAATATCATTGCCGGGTTCAAGCCAAATAAGCCCCGCCGAAAAGGCGATCGTGAAAAAGATCGCCGTATCGGCGCTGGCCCCGACAAGGGTGGATGCCAAAGGCGCGCGCCACCAGCTGCCATGGCGCAGTTTGTCGAAAATAGCTACGTCAAGCAGTTGGGCGGTCAGGAAAGCGGCACCCGACCCAATGGCAATGCGCAAGGTGACCAGTGGGCCGAATTCGCCCATAATTTGCGTGCCGACAAAGGAACAGACCAACCCGACGGCAAAGCCCACCAGCACAACGCGGCGGGCGGCGGCGGCACCGTAAAAGCGGTTCATCAGGTCCGTGACCAAAAACGCCAGCGGATAGGTGAATGCACCCCATGTCAGCCACTGGCCGAACAGATGTTGCACAAGGATGTTAGAGGCCACAACGATGGCCGCCATGGCGATAACGCCGGGGAGGAGGTGTTTGGTCATGTGATTTTTCCGTTTTATCAAGGTAGCGGATACTTGGCCCCCGACATGGGGACGGCGCGCTTTACGCCTGCGCGGGCGGGGTTGTCAACGGATTACGCGGTATTCCACCACTTCGGTGCGCTGTGCCCAAAAGAAGTTATCATCGGCGATCATGGTCATGCGAATGTCGCCCGCCGCATCGCGCCAAACGGAAATGCTTTCAAGGTTGTCATGGGTGGCGGGGGCGGTTTGCAGTTCGACCCGCTGATCTGCAAAGCCTTTGGCCGTTAGGGCAAAGCTGCGCACACGGCTGGAAAAGCCAAAAATGCCGTGAAAGCCGCGTTCCAGCAGGTAAAACCGCCCATCGGGGCCGAAATCGGCACCTACCGCGTCAAAGTCTTTGCTGCGGGGCAAGGTTAGGGTTTGATCCCATTTACCTTTGGCATAGCGGAAAACCGGATAGGGGCCGCTGCCACGCGGGCTTTCTGGCAGGGTGTAAAGGGTGCCTTTGGCGTCAATCGCCAGCGCCTCTAGGGCCCCATTCTTGCGCAAAGTGGCGAATTCGGGTGGGCGGGGCAAATCCTTACCTGGTTTCGATAAGGTGCTAAATGTCATGATGCGGGCCGTGCCAATGCCTTCAAAGCTGACAAAGGCCTGACCGTTCGGGGCAATCGCAAGCCCTTCGGAATCGGCCCGGTTCGCGGGCAAAGGGCGGCCATCGCTATCCTTCAGATCCGCGACGGGGGCGGCGGTGATCTTGGTGATATGGCCCCGACCGTCACGGGTGATTTGCCCGATGGTCCAGCCTGCGCGATCACCGATCACAGTGAAACGACTGCCATCCGCAGACAGTTCCAGCCCTGAAAAGCCGCCGTGATTGGGATCACGGCTGCGCCAGATATAGGATCCGATGAAATTGGACGCGTGCAAAGTGGCGGCGCTGCTGTCAAGCGCCAGAACCGCCAGCATCGCGACTAGCGCGAGGCGAGGACGTTTTTGCATGCGTTTGGCAGATCCGCCATTGTGTATTGCCGCGGGCCGCGTTTGGGCGCGGACGGTTTTTTCGGCTTTTTGGCAGTGGATTTTGGCGGGTTCAGATAGTCTGTGACCCACCAGTTCAGCGTATCATCACAGCCATTGCCACCGTTCGACAGGCTGGACACGGTTGGTTTTTGCGTTTCGCACGCACTTGCCCCCGCAGGGCATTTCAGGCGCACGTGAAAATGGGTGTCATGGCCTGCCACGGGGCGGATTTTTTGCAACCACGCCTTATCCGACGACCGCGCGGTTTTGCACATTTCCAGCTTTACCGCGGCGGCGACGAAAATACGGTCTACGCGGGCATCGGATGCTGCGGCCTTTAGCAAGGCATGGTGGCGCGGTGTCCAGTTTTTCGTGACAGACCGCTGGTCGCCGGACCGCACGGGAATAGAGCTGATGCTTTCGCGTTCGGACCGCGACAGGTTCAAGCGGCTGGGCGGCAACATCCAGATATCGGCGTCCAGCCCGATTTGGTGGCTGGCATGGCCCGAGGTCATCGGCCCGCCGCGCGGTTGCGAAATGTCCCCGATATACAGGCCTTTCCAGCCCACAGATACGGCGGCGCGGCTAAGGTCTTCTAGGTAGTTTATCATCACGGGTTGGCCCCAATTGCGGCCACGCGACAGGCGCATCGCCTGCCATGTGGGGCCGGTTTCGGGCAGTTGCACATGGCCCGCGCCGCAGCCTTTGGCATAGCTGCCAACGGGCATGGCGGCTTGGTCTGACGCGTCTTTTTTGGCGCCGAACAACTGGTTTGCAAGGGATTGGGCAAGGCCCGCATTGGGGGCTGCGAGGGCCGTGATCAGCGGAATCGCAAAGAAAAACGGTTTCAACATCACAGATACCCCACGTTTCGGTCACCTTGCGGTTTTACCCACCATAGCAGAATTAGGCCAATGAGAAACAGCACGATAAGCGGGGATATGCCAAGTTGCTGGCTGCCCGTGATGTCTGTGACCAGCCCTATGGACAAGGGGGCGATAAAGGATGTGGCCTTGCCCGCCAGTGCATAAAGGCCAAAGGATTCGGTAATACGGGCCGGGTCGGTTTGGCGGACCAGCATGGTGCGGCTGGCCGATTGCAGCGCGCCCCCCGCCGCGCCGATCATTGCGCCAAGGATATAAAAGGCGATATCGGGCAGTTTGCTTGTCGCTTCAACCGGAATGCCGAACACCGATGTGCGCGACACCATGACCACGCCGATGGCGACCAAGGTAAGGACGATGACGGACAGGGTTATCACGGGTTTGGGGCCAAAGCGGCTGTCGGCCTTGCCGCCCAGCCATGCAAACAACGCCCCTGTGACGGATGCAAGGATGCCGAACACGCCGACCTGCGTGACCTGCCATTCCAACACGCCTGCCGCATAGATGCCGCCGAACACATACATGCCGTTCAGCGCATCACGGTAGAACATCGATGATCCCAGATAGGCGAACAGGCTGCGCTGTTTGGGCAAGGCGCGCAGGCTGAGTTTCAGCTCGGGGATGGCTGTGCGCGCGGCGGCCATGATGCCCATCGTGGCCTTGCTGGCCGGTTCTTTGACCCACAGGAAAAACGGGATCATGAACACGACATACCAGATCGCCGTCAGTGGGCCGACCGAACGAGTGCCTTCACGGGCCTCGGCATCAAGGCCGAACAGCGGCGAAATGCCGATCAGGGTTTTGCCGGTTTTGCCCTCGGCCAGCAGCAAAAGCATGGTGATCAGGGCGATCAGCCCACCGATATAGCCGAATGCCCAGCCCGAGCCGGAGATTTTGCCAATCTCGGCTTCGGTCCCTAGATCGGGCAGCATGGCATTGGTAAAAATGGTCGCAAATTCCATGCCGACCAAGCCGATGGCAAAGGAAAACATGACCAGATAGAGGTTGAAATTGTCGGGGGCGGCGTACCACAGCCCGCATGCGCCCACGACATACATCACCGAAAACAACCAAATAAATCGCATCCGCCCGCCTGCTTTGTCGGCGACAACCCCCAACAAAGGGGCGAGCAGCGCGATGACCAGACCGGCAAGCCCGATGCCATAGCCCCAAGCGGCCTGTGCGCGGCTGCCATCGCCCAGCAGATCCTTGATATAGGGCGCAAAGATAAAGGTGATCAGCAAGGTGTTATAGGGTTGGCTGGCCCAGTCGAAAAAGTACCAGCCCCAGATGCGTTTCTTTGCCGATGTCATATCCGCCCCCCGCGTTTGCCCCGATCAAGCCCGAAACGGGGTGCTGACGCAAGCACGCAAACGGGTCAGCCTTTCAGCGGTGGCCAGGGGCGCATGGCGTCGGCGTCAATCCAGTCGGCCACCCAATCGGGCAGGGTCGGGGCTTGGGTGTCCTCGCCAAGTGCCTGGAGCACCTCAATCGGTGCGACGATGCCGGATTTGGATGTGATGGCCGAGCGGATCAGCACATGGCTGGTGCAATCGCCGCCCTTCCACATGCTTTGTTCGATATAGAGAAAACGCGCGTCCCAACCGATGCAGCGGCTGCGCATTTCCACACGGTCAAACAGGCGCACGCGTTTGCGGTAGCGGGTGCTGGCGCCGGCCACGGTCAGGCCCCATTGGTTGCGTTTCAGCACCTTATGCAGCCCCACGCGCTGACCCAGCGGGATGCGGCCCAAATCATAGAGCGTCAGGGTGCGGCCGTTGTTCAACTCGCGCCACGGGTCGATGTCTTGCGGCCAGCAGCGGTGGTGGCTGATATGGGTGCCAAGAATGGGCAAGGCAGGGGCATTGCGGAATTTCCACAATTCTTTGAACATGCGCAGATATGGGTACATTACTGGCTCCTTTGCGCGGGGGATGCCGCAGTGCGGCGCTACGGTCAAGCGAAACGCTGCGGAAACGGTTGCCCTTTGGGGGCGGGCGCAGTACCTATCTGCTATCCCTAGTGGTAGGAGCCCCCAGAATGCAGTCTTTGTTCCAGATTTTGATGATGATCCTGCAAGTCGCGCAGTTCATCATCTTTGCCCATATTATCATGAGCTGGCTAATAAATTTTCAGGTGTTGAACCTGCGGCAGCCTTTGGTGGCCCAAATCTGGGACGGTTTGAATCGCACTTTAGAACCTGTTTACAGCCGTGTGCGGGCGTTTTTGCCGGGTGGTTTGGGGCTGGACCTTGCGCCGCTGGTGGTGTTGCTGGTGATCTTTGGTTTGCGGATCATTCTGACCAATAACGTCGAATTTTTCTACTAATCCTTGATGGCCGCGCCCACGGACCTTCTTGCCTCTGTTTTCGGGTTTTCCGAATATCGGCCCGGTCAGGCCGAGATTGTGGATGCCGTTTTGGCTGGTGAAAACTGTTTGGCGATTATGCCAACGGGGGGCGGGAAATCGCTGTGTTTCCAATTGCCCGCGCTGTGCCGTGACGGTGTGACAGTTGTGGTGTCGCCGCTGATTGCATTGATGCGCGATCAGGTCCGCGCGCTTAAGGCGGCGGGGGTAGAGGCGGGGGCGCTGACATCGGGCAATACCGATGACGAGACGGAAGAGGTTTTTGCGGCGCTGGATGAGGGGCGGTTGAAACTGCTGTACCTCGCGCCCGAGCGGCTGGCATCCATGGCCACGGTGCAGATGTTGCGCCGCGTGGGTGTGTCCGCGATTGCGGTGGATGAGGCGCATTGCGTGTCGCAATGGGGCCATGATTTTCGCCCCGATTACCTGCGCATTGGTGAATTGCGCCGCGCCTTGAACGTGCCCTTGGCCGCGTTCACCGCCACGGCGGATGAAGAAACCCGCGCCGAGATTGTGACGCGGTTGTTTGATGGGGTGGCCCCATCGACATTTTTGCGCGGGTTTGACCGGCCCAATATTCATTTGGCGTTTCAAGTAAAGGACAATCCGCGCAAGCAGATTTTGGCCTTTGCAGCGGCGCGCAAGGGGCAGTCGGGCATTGTCTATTGCGGCACGCGCGCGAAAACCGAAACGCTGGCGCAGGCGCTGCGTGAGGCGGGGCATCCGGCCACCGCCTATCATGGCGGGATGGATGCCGAAGACCGCCGCGCAACCGAGGCACGGTTTCAGCGTGAGGATGGGTTGATCGTGGTCGCCACGGTGGCGTTCGGGATGGGCATTGATAAACCCGATATCCGCTGGGTCGCCCATGCCGATTTGCCCAAAAGCATCGAGGGGTATTATCAGGAAATCGGTCGCTCGGGGCGCGATTCTGCCCCTGCCGAAACCCTTACGCTGTACGGCCCTGACGATATTCGCCTGCGCCGTTCCCAGATTGACGAAGGCTTGGCCCCCAATGACCGCAAAGATGCCGACCATGCCCGCCTGAACGCGCTACTGGGCTTGGCCGAGGCTGTGGGCTGTCGGCGTGAGGTGCTGCTGCGGTATTTCGGTGAAGAGTCCAAACCCTGCGGCAACTGCGATATTTGTGACCGCCCCGCGTTGTTGTTTGATGCGACCGATGCGGTGCGCAAGGCGCTGTCGGCCATTTTGCGCACAGGGGAGTCGTTCGGGGCGGGGCATTTGATTGACATCCTGACCGGCAATGCCACGGCCAAGGTGGTGCAGCGCGGGCATGACCAATTGCCGACCTTTGCGGTGGGCAAGGACCTGTCCAAACCCGCGTGGGGCGCGGTGTTTCGCCAGATGATGGGGCGTGATTTGGTGCGGCCCGATACCGAACGATATGGTGCGTTGCGCATGACCGATGCCGCCCGCCCCATTTTGCGCGGCGAGGAAAGCATCACTTTGCGCAAGGATACGATCCAATCGGCCAGCTCTGGCCCCGTGGTCAAAGCGCTTGTGTCGGATGAGGATGCACCGCTGATGTCGGCGCTAAAGGCCAAGCGGCGCGCGCTGGCCGAGGCGGCGCGGGTGCCTGCCTATGTGATTTTCCCCGACCGCACGTTGATTGAAATGGCCGAAAAACGCCCCCGTGATTTGGACGGGATGGCGCGGATCACAGGGATTGGTGCGAAAAAGCTGGAAAGCTATGGCGCGGCGTTTTTGGCGGTGATTACCGGCGAAGGGGCGCAGGCCCTGCACCCCCAGCGCATGCGCCTTGCGGGGCGTGATGCGGGCGCGGTGTTTGACCGATTGGCACAGGTGCATCTGGAGTTGCAGCGCGGGCCGGACGGGATAGACAAGCCCGTGTCTTGTACCCAAACCACCTTGCGCCATATTGCCGAAAAGCGCCCCGCATCGCTGGCCGATCTGGACCGTATTCCCGGCATGGGCGGCCCGCGCACCGATCGTTTCGGGGCCGCGTTTCTGGCCGTGATTGCGGGTGATTGACCTTTTGCCCTTGGACCTTAGATAGATTAGCATGTTGACAGTAATTTCCCCCGCCAAACGGCTTGACGATAAAGCAACTCTGCCCGCAGGGTTTAGCGCAACTGCGCCTATTTTTAGGGCAGATGCCGAGGTGTTGGCCGGTGTGGCGCGCGAGTTGACAGCGAGCAAGCTGCGCAAATTGATGGATATATCCGAACCGTTGGCGCAGTTGAATGTGGAACGGTTTGCGGGTTTTGATGTGGCCGAAACCCGGCCCGCCGCGTTGTTTTTCGCAGGCGATACCTATGCGGGGCTAGAGGCCAAGACGCTGGACGCAGATGCGCTGCGCTGGGCGCAAGACCATTTGCGCATTTTGTCGGGGCTTTACGGTGTTTTGCGCCCATTGGATGCGATCAAGGCCTATCGGTTGGAAATGGGCAGCAAGCTAGAAAACCCGCGTGGGGCGGATTTGTATGCCTATTGGCGGGGACAGGTGGCGGCTGCGTTGAATGAGGCCGTGGCGGCGACAGGAGCGCGCGCGTTGATCAATTGCGCGTCGATCGAATATTTCGGCGCGGTGAATACCAAGGCGCTGACGGTGCCGGTGATTACGCCGGTGTTTTTGGAAGACAAGAATGGTGAGGCCAAGATTGTCAGTTTTTATGCCAAAAAGGCGCGGGGTGCTATGGCGCGGTTTATTGCGGAAAATCGTTTGACGGACCCTGAGGCTTTGCAAGGGTTTGATACGGGCGGCTATGTGTTTGATGCCGCGCGGTCGGCGCTGGATGCGCCTGTGTTTGTGCGGGCTGGTTGAGGGCTGCGCGCAAGCCAAGACAAATCTGCCCAGACACGTTAGGGCAGATGGATATTCGGATCGGAAAGAAAGCGGATTTTACGGATCTTGGTCCAGCAGGGATTTCAACCCTGCGCGGTAGTCAGGGTGCATCAAGTCGACGCCCAATTCGCTTTTGATCCGGTCATTTCGAACGCGTTTGCTTTCGGCATAAAAGCTGCGTGCCATTGGGGTCATGTCGGCATCCGCCCAGTTTTCCGAAGGCGGAATGGGCAGGCCCAGCAGGTGGGCGGCATGTTCGATCACGTCTTCGGGTGGGGCGGGGTCATTGTCGCAGACATTGTAGATTTGGCCGGGGTTGGGGCGCGCGATGCTGGATGCCACGGTTTGCGCGATGTCATCGACATGGATGCGCGAAAACACTTGATTGGGTTTCAGGATGCGGCGGGCGGTGCCTTCGCGCACCTTGGCAAAGGGGCCGCGACCGGGGCCATAGATGCCGGCAAGGCGAAAGATGTGAAGCGGCAGGCCAAGGGCTTGCCAGTGCTGTTCCGCCAGAACGCGCTGCTGACCGCGTTTGGTGCTGGGAGTTAATGGGGTGTCCTCATCTACCCAGCCGCCGCCGTGGTCGCCGTAAACGCCTGTGGTGGAGAGGTAGCCCACCCAGTCCAGTTTCGCCGCCGCGATTTCGGCGGCATGTGCGGCCAGCACCGGATCGCCATTCCCATCGGGCGCGATCGAGGTGAGCAGATGGGTGGCGCGGGCCAGCGCAGGAGCAAGGGGCGTACCGGGCCAAACCAGCGGTTCAACCCCCGTTGCCGCCAGTGCTGCGGCGCTGTCTGCCGTGCGGGTGGTGCCGATGATGTGCCAGCCCAGCGGGACCAGCCGTTTGGCAAGTGCTTGGGCCGAATAGCCGTGACCGAGGGAGAGGAGTGTTGTCATATCCCAGTTATCGGCCGTGCCGTGGGGCGGTGCAACTTGATTTTATGGCTGGCTGTGTCACGGGTTTGTCATGTGCTGTTGCGATGCTTTACTATGAAACAGGGCTTGCGCATTCGCACGGTGTTGCGCTTAATACTGGATCATTTTTGAAAAGAAAAAGCAAATGAACGACGACACGAAACTTCCCGTATTGACCCCGCAGCATCCGGTCAGCGACAGCTTTAACTCGGCCGAGAAAGCGGTGGACAGGTTGCAGGAACTCTATGCCGAGGCGACCGAGTTTTTGGCCCAGCATTTCAGCGCTGCCGTTAGGGGGGGGAAGCCCGCCACGCGGATACGGGCGCATTATCCCGAAATCCGTCTGACAACGACCAGCTTTACCAAAAGCGACAGTCGGTTAAGCTTTGGCCATGTGGCCCAGCCCGGCACCTATTCGACCACGATCACGCGGCCAGATCTTTTTCGCAAATACCTGATCCAGCAGATTGATCTGTTGATGAAAAACCACGGGGTGACGGTGCAAATTGGCCCGTCCGATACGCCCATTCCGGTGCATTTTGCGGTGGCAGGCAACCCTGATGTGTCTATTCCGCAAGAAGGAGTTTTGAATTTCAGCCTGCGCGATGTGTTTGACGTGCCGGATTTGGCGACGACCAACGACGATATCGTCAACGGCACCCGTACCGCCTATGCTGACGGGTCGTTCCCGCTGGCGCCGTTTACTGCGCAGCGGGTGGACTACAGCCTTGCGCGCCTGACCCATTATACCGCGACCGACCCCGATCATTTCCAGAACCATGTGCTGTTCACCAACTATCAGTTCTATGTCGAGGAATTTGAGGGGTTCGCCCGCGAAATGCTGGCCGACCCGGACAGCGGCTATACCGCCTTTGTTGGCACGGGGAATACGATTTTGATCTCGGCAGATGGGGCGATGCCTGTGCCGCTGAAGCTGCCGCAAATGCCGACTTATCATTTGAAACGCGCCGATGGGCAGGGGATTACCTTGGTCAATATCGGGGTGGGGCCAAGCAATGCCAAAACCGCGACCGATCATATTGCCGTGCTGCGCCCGCATGCGTGGATGATGGTGGGGCATTGCGCGGGTCTGCGCAACAGCCAGTCGCTGGGTGACTTTGTGTTGGCCCATGCGTACCTGCGCGAAGACCACGTGTTGGACGATGATTTGCCCGTTTGGGTGCCCATTCCGGCGCTGGCCGAGATTCAGATCGCGCTGGAAAACGCGGTGGCCGAAGTGACGCAATTGCAGGGGTTTGACCTGAAGCGGATCATGCGGACAGGCACGGTTGCCACGATTGACAACCGCAACTGGGAATTGCGCGACCAATCTGGCCCTGTGAAACGCCTGTCTCAGTCGCGGGCAATTGCGCTGGACATGGAAAGTGCGACGATTGCCGCCAACGGATTCCGGTTTCGGGTGCCGTATGGCACCTTGCTGTGCGTATCAGACAAGCCCTTGCACGGCGAGTTGAAGCTGCCTGGCATGGCGTCGGATTTCTATAAAACCCAAGTCGCGCGGCACCTGAAAATCGGTATTCGCGCGATGGAGCGGTTGCGCGAGATGCCGCTGGAGCGGATTCACAGCCGTAAGTTGCGCAGCTTTGAAGAAACTGCATTTTTGTAGTTGGGCCCGCAAACTGCCCGCGACATAGGGAAAACCCACCAATGGGTGCTGATTTACTGGAATTTGCACTTGATTTAGGTGGCAAAAACCTGTGTAGCGGGGTATCCGCCCCAAAGGGCTGCAAAGGCCCTGCATAATGACAGGGCAAGTACATGGAGACAGGACTTATGAACAAGCCAATGACCAAGACGCAGTTGATTGCAGCGCTGGCTGAAGAAATGGGCGCAGACAAGAAAACCGCTGGTGCAGCGCTTGACGCCGTTGCCGCGATTGTGACCCGTGAAGTTGCAAGCGGTGGCGCGATCACGCTGCCAGGCCTCGGCAAAATGGCGTGCCGCGCCCGCCCAGAGCGTCAGGTGCGTAACCCAGCAACGGGCGAAACCATGACCAAAGCAGCCGACAAGCAGGTGAAATTCACTATTGCCAAGGCGCTGAAGGATTCGGTCAACGACTGATCCTAGGATCGGCTTGCCGACCTTTACGGGCTGCCCCAGAAAATGGGGTGGCCTTTTTCTTTGCGCTGGGCTTACCTGATTCAAACATAGCCGAGGGAGCATGACTGTGCCGAACAAAGATTACGCTGTGGCGATGGCCCGCTATAACCTGTGGCAGAACGAAAGCCTTATGGCTGCCGCCAGCGGGTTGGACGCTGCCGCGCGGCAGTTGGATCGGGGGGCGTTCTTTGGGTCCATTGAAAAGACTTTTGCGCATATCCTTTGGGGTGACCGGATTTGGCTGGACCGATTTGCGGGAACCGGCGCGCCTACGGGTGGCATCACGCAATCTGCGGTTATGGAGCAAAGCTGGGATGCGTTTTGCATCGCTCGGGCCGCATTTGATGCGCAAATATTGGCATGGGCACATGGGGTTGATGCCGCGTGGTTTGACGCGGATTTAAGCTGGTATTCTGGCGCAGTTGGGCGCGAGGTGACAAAGCCCAAGCAGGTTTTGGTTTTGCAGCTGTTCAACCATCAAACCCACCACCGCGGGCAAATCCATGCAATGCTGACGGCGGCGGGCGCGCGGCCGGGCGATACGGATATTCCGTTCATGCCCGAACGGTTCGACGCGCTGCAAATGGATACCCGCATGGACATACGCGCGATTTTCATGGGGCTGGCCTTTGCCCTGATGTGGTCATCGGCCTTTACGTCGGCCCGCATGATCGTGGCGGATGCGCCGCCGATGACAGCCCTTGCGCTGCGGTTTTTGGTGTCGGGGCTGATCGGGGTTGGGATTGCCTATGCTTTGGGCCAAACCGCGCGGCTGACCCGTAACCAATGGCGCGCCACGATCCTTTTCGGCATTTGCCAAAACGCGCTGTACCTTGGGTTTAACTTTGTCGCGATGCAGTGGGTCGAGGCGTCGCTGGCCGCCATTGTCGCATCAACCATGCCGTTGGTCGTGGCGCTGGCGGGGTGGTTGATATTCCGCGAACGCCTGCCAGCCTTGGGCTATGCGGGGCTTGTGGCCGGAATGATTGGTGTGGGCATCATCATGGGCCACCGGATTTCGGACGGGGTGGACCTGATGGGCCTTGGGTTCCTTGGTATCGGCGTGCTGGCGCTGGCCTTTGCCACGCTGTCGGTGCGCGGGGCCATGGCGGGGGGCAACCTGCTGATGGTGGTCGGGTTGCAGATGCTGGTGGGGTCGGCGCTGCTGTCTGTGGCGGCGATAAGTTTGGAAAGCTGGGATATAAACTGGACCCCGCGTTTGGGGTGGGCGTTTGCCTATACGACTTTGGTGCCGGGGCTGCTTGCCACTTGGGTTTGGTTCAAGCTGGTTGAACGCATCGGGGCGGTGCGGGCGGCCGCGTTCCATTTCCTGAACCCGTTTTTTGGCGTGGTCGTTGCGTCTGTGTTGCTGGGCGAAAGCCTGACGTTGTGGGATGTGGCGGGTGTTGTCATCATCGCGGGCGGTATTCTGGCGGTGCAACTGGCCCGCGTGCAGCGGGCCAGTTGATTGGGGGCCAGTTAGGGGTTTAGCCAGCGTCCAGCGCCTTGGTGCGCAGGTTGGCGGGGCGGGCCATGCAACGCGCAACCCAATCTTTGATCAGCGGGTCATCTGGCAACATTTCGGCAAACCACGCATAGGGTGAATGCACCAGCAGATCGGCGGCGGTATAGGTATCGCCCATCAGCCATGGCCCCTTTTCCAACGCTGCACGAATACGCGCCACTGCCGCTGCATGATCGCGAAATGTCGAGGCAAGGCCAGGATGGTTCATCTCTAATGCGGCAAACACGATAACGGGTTCCATCACCGACCCGTACCAATACATCCACGTCAGGAATTCGCCACGCTTCGGGTCGCCGGGTTTGGGCGCAAGGCTGTTGGGGAACAGTTCCAGCAAATAGAGCATGATCGCGCCGGTTTCAGAAATCAGGGTGCCATCATGGTCCAGCAGCGGCACCTTGCCCTCGGGGTGCGGGTTTGACGGGTCGCGCGCGCCGGTCCCATCACGGCGGGGGATGTTGACGTGCTTGACGGTGATCTTGTCACCAATCCCCATCTCGTCGATCAAGGTGATGACCCGCGACGAACGGGAGGGGGCGGCGTGGTACAGGGTAAGCATGGGATATCCTTTGCGGTTTGTTATGAGGATGGTATAGCAAAACCATCCTGTCAAAAACTGTCAGTATGCTATGGCCCGTTCCGATCGCTTGTTCCGCTTGCTTGATGCCCTGCGCCGTTTGCCGCAGCCGGTAACAGCCGCGCGTTTGGCCATGGAAACCGAGGTGTCGGAACGCACGCTCTACCGCGACATTGAAACCTTGCGGGCGGGGGGTGCGTTGATAGATGGTGCGGCGGGCTATGGTTACACCCTGACCGAAGACCCCGCTTTGCCGCCGCAAATGTTCACGCGGCTAGAGGTAGAGGCGCTGGTGCTGGGCCTGTCCGAGGTGCGGATGGCGGGCGATCCTGAATTGGCGCAGGCCGCCGAGGCGGCGTTGGCCAAGATCACCGCGACCCTGCCCGAACGGGTACAACGCCAAGCCGTGCATGCGGTGCAGCAAACCTACCGCTTTGAACGCCGCCCGCCTGCGCCTGCCGCATTGGCGCTGATCCGGCAAGCCTGTTGGGATGAGGTGGCGGTTGATATTTCCTATACCGACAAGGCAGGCGCGCAGTCGGTGCGGCGGATCTGGCCTTTGTCGGTGGTGTTCTTGGACCGGACGTTGATGGTGCTGGCGTGGTGTTGCCTGCGCCAAGGGTTCCGCAAGTTTCAGCTGCACCAGATTGCAGATGCCACCCTTACCGACACATCGTTCCGCCCGCGTCGGGTGCCATTGCTAAGGGAGTTTTTGCAAGAGATGCGCCGCGAGGGGCAAGCACGGCGCGGTGCATTGGGCGCGCCTGACCCTTAGTTCAGCTGAAATTGCAACGGGTAGCGCCCGTCTTCAAAGTCGCCAAACAGGTCGGACAGATCGGGATGGTCCACGGGTTCGCCCGTTTCATCCGGCATCAGGTTTTGTTCCGACACATAGGCGACGTAATAGCTTTGGTCGTTTTCGGCCAGCAAGTGATAAAAGGGCTGGTCCTTCTTCGGGCGGCTGTCTTCGGGGATGTTTTCATACCATTCGTCGGTATTGGAGAACATCGCATCAACATCAAACACCACACCCCGAAAGGGATGTTTGCGGTGGCGCAGCACTTGGCCCAAATGATATTTCGCGCGTGTTTTAAGCATTTCACCCATCCTCTGACTGTGGTTACTAATCCCGATGCGGGGGTCTTGTCTACCGGCCAGTCAGAAAATTAAGGAAACAGTCTGTGAACCTTGTCCTTACAGTTCTACAAATCGTTGCGCCCGTTGGCATTTTGGCGGGTATAGGCTTTGCGTGGGTCAAGGCTGGGTTTGAATACCGGATGGAATTTGTGACCCGTTTGGCGATGACGCTGGCGACTCCGTGCCTGATATTTACCGCGCTGATGAAAACGGAGTTGGACCGCTCGGCGCTGGCCGACACATTGTTCGCCGCGATCACCGCCTACGGCCTGCTGACGGCGGTGTTTTGGGGCACCACAAAGGTGTTGGGGCTGGAGCGGCGGACGTATTTGTCGCCGTTGATCTTTGGCAATACCGGTAACCTTGGCCTGCCGCTTGCACTGTTTGCGTTCGGGCAGGCGGGCTTGGGCTATGCAGTGGTGATCTTTGCCGTTGCGGGGGTGTGGGGGTTCACCTTTGGCGTGTGGCTGGTCAGCCAGGGCGGGTCGCCCCTGCGGGTGTTCAAGGAACCCTTGGTCGCGGGTACGCTGTTGGGCGCGTTGTTTTTGTGGCAAGGCTGGCACACGCCCCTTTGGCTGACCAACAGTCTGGACCTGATCGGGCAAATGGCGATCCCGCTGATGCTGATCACGTTGGGCGTGGCGGTCGCGCGGTTGCAGCCGGGCAAGTTGGGGCAGGCGGTTTGGCTGTCGCTGCTGCGGGTGGTGATTTGCGTGTGTATTGGCGTGGCCGTTGGGCAGGTCTTTGCGCTGGAACCTGTGGCCTTGGCGGTGCTGATTTTGCAGGTCAGCACGCCGGTTGCGGTGACAACCTATATGCTGGCCAGCAAATACGGGGCCGATGGCGATGCGGTCGCGGGGATGGTGATTGTGTCCACGCTCCTGTCAGTTGTGACATTGCCGCTTACTCTCGCTTTTCTGATCTGACGTTATGCGCTGCCCCATTTCCCTTTTGCGCGTTTTGCCCTATGTTACTCCAAAATAATAATGTGCGAGGGGCATATGAGCAGGTTTCTCCGCGCGTCGATGGTAATGCTGTTGCTAGGGTCTTGCGGCGGCGGTAATTTTTCGGCGCCCCGTGATTTGGACAGCGCGTGCAGCATCGTACGCGAACGTCCGCAATATTATAATGCGATGAAGGCGACCGAGCGGAAATGGGGCATTCCCGTTCACGTGCAGATGGCGACCATCTATCAGGAATCAAAATTCATTGGTGATGCGAAAACCCCGCATAACTATATGCTGGGGATTATTCCTGTGGGCCGCCAAAGCTCGGCTTATGGGTATAGCCAAGCGCTGGATGGCACATGGGAAGAATACCAGCGCGAAGAGCGCCGCGGGTCGGCCCGCCGTGACCGTATCGCCGATGCGACCGACTTTATGGGCTGGTATATGGATCAGACTGAAAAGGGGTTGGGCATTTCCAAATGGGATGCACGCGGCCACTATCTGGCCTATCACGAAGGGCGCACGGGCTATGCGCGCGGCAGTTATAATGACAAGCCGTGGCTGCTGGTCGTGTCGCAAAAAGTGGCGGACCGCGCCGAAATGTATCGTGGGCAGCTTGAAGGGTGTCGTCGGTAAAGCGGCGTTACTTTGACAAACGAACGGGGGCCAATGGCCCCCGTTTTGACATCCAGCATTGGCTGGGCGCAGTTACTTGCGCTGTTCGATTGTAATGCCGATGTTAAACAAGGCCGCTTTCAATCGGCCACCCTTTTGCATTTCACCCAAAATCACCGTTGTCTCGCCGCCGCTGTCATCGCGGATCACCCATTGGCGGAGTTCGGTTGGGCCACTGGTAAAGACCATTTCGATCGACCCGTATTCCGGATGTTCGGGGTCTTGGGCGCGCACTCGCGTGGTGTTGCCATCAACGCTGTGGCCGACAACCATTTTGGCCCGCCCCAAATCGACGTTATTGGCCAGAATAATCGACAAAGGCGTGCGCGACAGGGGGTATTGTTCGGGCGGTTGATTGGATTTTGCGTCAAAAATCGCGACCGTGCCGCTGCTTGCCAGCACAAGGTTTTTATCTGGCGGGTTATATTCAAACCGTGCGCGGCCGGGGCGCTGAATATACAGCGTGCCGGTGGAAATTGACCCGTCTGCGTTGATTTGGGTAAATTCTGCCTGTGCCGTGGTCAGTCCGTTCAAATAGCGAGAGATCTCTTTCAGCGAGATTTTCTCGGCGGCGGCAGGGATTGCCAGTGCCGTCAGCAACGCCATCGCCGCAAATGGCAGGCCAAGCGACCGGATAAAGGATCTGCGATTCATTTTGGTGGTTCCCACTCATTAAGCCTGATACCTTTCATATAAGGGCGGTGGCGGTGGGGTGCACCCCCTTTGCAACATGCGACACAAGGATGTGAGCGGTTCCCTGCCAAGAACAGACATGGCGATCACGGGGCAGGGGAGGGAGTGGCGGTGGGTTGTCACCCACCCTACCCCCGATGTGTAGGGTGGGTGCTAACCCACCACTACCCTTAGGCCACTTAATGTTCCGGCAGCAAAATCTCACGTTTTCCAACATGGTTAGCCGATGTGATGACGTGGTTTTCTTCCATCTGCTCAACCAGTTTCGCGGCTTTGTTATAGCCGATCCCCAGTTTGCGCTGGATGTAGGACGTGGAACATTTGCGGTCTTTCGCCACCACGGCGACCGCTTGGTCATACAGTTCGTTCTCGCTGCTGTCGCCCGACCCAAGGCCCAGAACAAGGTCGATATCGCTTTCCTTGTCCTCGTCCACGCCTTCGACCACGCCTGACATATAGGCGGGCGGGCCAAAGGATTTCAGGTGGTTGACCACTTCCTCAACCTCTTCATCCGACACGAACGGCCCGTGAATACGGGTGATTTTGGCGCCTCCAGCCATATACAGCATGTCACCCATGCCCAGCAGTTGTTCCGCCCCCATTTCACCCAAAATGGTGCGACTGTCGATTTTCGACGTCACTTGGAACGAAATCCGCGTGGGGAAGTTCGCCTTGATCGTGCCCGTGATTACGTCCACAGACGGGCGCTGTGTGGCCATGATCAGGTGAATACCCGAGGCACGTGCCATTTGGGCAAGTCGCTGAATACAGGCTTCTATCTCTTTGCCCGCCACCATCATCAGGTCGGCCATCTCGTCGACCACCACCACGATATAGGGCAGCGATACGGGCGTATCCATTTCAGTTTCAAACACCGGCTCGCCGGTGTCTTCGTCAAATCCGGTCTGGATGGTGCGCTTGAACATCTCGCCTTTGGCCAAGGCTTCGCGCACCTTGCCGTTATAGCCTTCGATATTACGCACGCCCATCTTGGACATTTTGCGATAGCGCTCTTCCATCTCGCCCACGGTCCATTTCAACGCGATCACGGCCTTTTTGGGGTCGGTCACAACGGGCGAGAGCAGGTGCGGAATGCCGTCATAAACCGACAGTTCCAGCATCTTGGGGTCAATCATAATCAGGCGACATTCTTCGGGCGACAGTTTATAAAGCAGCGACAAGATCATCGTGTTGATCGCCACCGATTTGCCCGAACCTGTGGTCCCCGCGATCAAAAGGTGGGGCATTTTGGCAAGGTTGGCCACGATGGGTTCGCCGGCGATATCCTTGCCCAGCGCCAGCGGCAGGCGCATCGAGCTGTCGCCAAAATCGCGCGCCGCCAGAATTTCGCGCAGCACAACCTTTTCACGCCATGAATTCGGCAGTTCGATACCAATCACCGATCGGCCCGGCACGGTGGAAACCCGTGCCGACAGCGCCGACATCGACCGCGCGATATCATCGGCTAAACCGATCACACGGCTGGCCTTCAGCCCCGGTGCAGGTTCCAGTTCGTATTGTGTGACCACAGGGCCGGGGCGCACGGCGACAATCTCGCCCTTAACGCCGTAATCATCCAGCACCGCCTCCAGCATCCGCGCGTTTTCTTCCAGCGCTTCCTCGGCCAACGTGTGGCGCTGCACGGTATCGGCACTGGCAAGCAGGTTCAGCGGCGGAAGTTCATAGGCGGCATGCTGGTCTTCGAATTTCAGGCGTGGCTGCGCCTCGGCAATGGCTTGCCGCGACGGGGTAACAGGTTTTTTCATTGCAGGCTGGACGATGCGACGCTGTTCAGGGGCAATCGAACGCGTCATCGGGGCCGATACGCGGATGATTTCCGGCTCGGGCGCATAATCGTCATAATCGGCCTCGGCGAATTGGCTCAGACCCGCTTCGTCGTCGGCCAAATCGTTGTCCCATTCCATCACGGGTGGGGCAGGCGGCAGGCTGGGGCGGCTGGCGGACGTGACCGACAAGCGTGACATATTGGGGCCAAATGCCGCTGGCTGCGCTGCCATAACTGGCGGCTCGGGCGGCAGGCCCATCGACTGGCGGTTGCGCGGTGTCGCGATCAGCGGCACAGGGCCGCGGCGGCCCATAACGGGTGGTTCACGGCGCGCAAGGGCGGCTTGGACAGCGGTTTGCACTGTCGGTTGTGCCGTCGCAGGGGTATGGCGCACCCGCGACCGGATCACATCATTGATCCGCGCCTTGATACGGTCTTCAGACGGTTGATTCATTTCAACGGCGGGCCGGTCGGCCTCGGGGTGATGGCCCGTTGCCGCGCGGCGGATCATTTGTGGCACGCGTGCCAAAAGGCCGGTCTTTTCCGGCGCTTTTTCATGCGCGCGTTCGGGGTGACGTTCGGCCACCAGTTGTGGCGCTGCAAAACCTGTTTGTGCAGCAATGGCTGCGGGGCCCGCATAGATTTCAGGTTCGGCGCGGGCAGTGGTCCGCCCATTTGGACGCAAAGACGCAGGGCGGCCAAAGCCGTTGGCACCCGTCACGCCCGTTGATCGGTCGGCCCGCAGGGGTGCGGGCTGCACGGGTTCGTCATAAACCACGTCATCATATTGTGCCCGACTTGCCGCCACTTCACGGCGCGCACGGTTTTTATCGGCCAGCAGTTGCGCTGCACGGGCCGTACCTGCCGCAGATTGCCCTGCCAAGGACAGGACCGTCGCATAGGTCGACACAACACACAGGGTCACAAAACGGCGGATTGACTGCAATTCGCGCATGTCAAAGCCCATTACAAACAGGCCCATCACAACCAAAAACGCACCAAAGATCAGCGACAGCAGCTGCAACCCAACCCCGCTTAGTGGCAAGATCGACAAGATCATGCCCATCACGGTGTCACCAAACAAACCGCCCAAACCGATTGCGCCGCTTTGGCCTTGGCCTGGAATGGCCGCAAACACCGATGCCAAGGCAATTGCGATCACGGCAAACACCACACGCCCCATCGCACGCTCTTCGCCGCGATGTGTAACATAGCGCAGACCCCATGCGCCAAGGATCAGCGGAATACCCCAAGACCCCAGCCCACCAATGATGAACAAAGTTGAAGATACCGATGCGCCGAACCGCCCCAGCACGTTGTTCACCGGATCATCCGTGGCCACCAACCAGCCGGGATCATTCGGCGAATGGCTGCCCAACATTGCCACGAAAATCAGGGCCAGCACGATAAGGCCTGTTCCCAGCAACTCTCGACCGCGCCGTTCCAGCATTGCTGCGGTGTTTTGATCCACCAATGGGTCGCGCTGTCTGACCTGATAAGATGCCATGTTTTACCGTCCTTGCCCGTAAATACAGTCGCGAAGCAGGGTCAGCCCGCGCTGTGTTTCTTCTTTTGGGGCGACCAAAGCCACCCGAATATAACCTGCGCCGGGGTTGTCCCCGCCGACATCGCGCGACAGATACGCGCCGGGCAAAACCCGAACGCCTGTCTCGCGCCACAGCTTTACCGTGGCCTCTTCGCCATCTTGCACCGGAAGCCACAGGAAAAACCCGGCTTGCGGTGGCATATACCCTTGCATCCCGTCAAAAATGCGGTCGGCAAGGGCGAATTTTTCAACATACAGCGCGCGCGAAGCGGTCACATGCGCCTCGTCGTTCCACGCCGCCTCGGACACCTTTTGGATCGGCAACGGCAGCGGCGCACCTGCAAAGGCCCGCAATTGGCGGATGCGGGTGATCGACTGCACCCCCCCCGCCACAAAGCCAGACCGCAGGCCGGGCAAGTTTGACCGTTTCGACAGCGAATGAAACGTCAGCGCGCGTTCAGGGTCCGCGCCTATGGTCTTGGCCACGGCCAACACACCGGGGGGCGGTGTGTCGCGGTAAATCTCGGCATAGCATTCATCGGCCAGCACTTGGAAATCATGCTTTTCAGCCAGTGCCAACAAATCGGCCCAATAATCGGTGCTGGCCACCGCGCCTTGGGGGTTGGCGGGCGAACATAAGTAAGCAAGCGCCGTGCGGTCAAGAATGTCGCGTGGCAGGCTGGCATAATCGGGCAAATGCCCCGTGGCCGCCGTTGCAGGCACATAAACCGGTTCGGCGCCCATCGCCAACGCGGCCACGGCATAGACTTGATAAAACGGGTTCGGCATCAAAATGACAGGCCGCTTGCCGCCCTTTGTTTCCGGGCACAGGGCAACGGCCGCATTGAACAACCCTTCGCGTGTGCCGTTCAACGCCATAATCTGATTGGGGTTCAAGGTCACATCGTACCGCCGCTGCACCCATCCCGCAATCGCTACCAGCAGTTCTGGTGTGCCGTCATTGGGTGGATAAATCGCAAAGCCGTCCAAATTCGCGGCCAACACAGGCCCCACGAAATCGGGCATAGGGTGACGCGGCTCGCCAATGGTCATGGCGATGGGCGTCCCACCTGCAGGGATTGGATCCAGAAGCGCCCGCAAGCGCGGAAACGCGTATTCTGGCAGGTTAGAAAACCGCTCAGGAAATGCCATTGCTGCCTCATCTCGTCGGGGTCATGTCGCCCCGTTTGGATGTAGGATAGCGAGGGATTGCGGCGCGGTCCAGAAAAACGCTTTGATATTGTGCAGTTGGGGGTGGGGATTGTGTCTTTTTCGTCCCTCCCCCACTATCCATAAGCGCGGTTTGGCCTAACCCAGCGCCCGTTCTGCCGCCGAACACAGCCGCAACAGCCGTTCTTCCTGCCAAGGGGCCGCCAAAAAGCTAATCCCGCAAGATGGTTGCCCAGTGGGCAAGGTCACGCCGCACAGGCCAAACATATTGCCGATCCGCGTATTGCGCAGCGCCAGCAGGTTCTCGGTGACGTAATAATCGTGATCCTCCATCAACCGCTGCGCATGGGGTGGCAAAATCGGCGCTGTGGGCAGGATCACCGCATCATAAGCGGCGGTTTTTTTCGCCCAAATCAGGCGCAGCTCCTCCAGCCGCCGCCACGCCGCCACATAATCGGCCCCCGAAAACGCCGCCCCCGACCGGAACCGTTCCAGAATGCGCGGGAACATCTTTTCAGGCGCGCTCTCAATCAGCTTGCCCCAAATGCCATAGGCTTCGGCGGTAAAGGTGATCGCGGCAAGGCTCATCGCCTCCACTACCTCGGGAATTTTCCCGATCTCAATCTTGGCTCCGGCACGGGCCAAACGATCCACCGCCCCGTCAAACCCGCGTTCCGGCGCCTCGCGCAGATCATCCAGCGCTACGGTGTCCAACACCAACAACCGCGCGCCTTTCAGGCTGGCCCCATTCAGATCGGCAGGTTTGCTGCCCTCCATCGCCGCCAAAAGCAGCGCGCAATCCTCGACACTGCGGGCCAGCGGCCCCACGGTATCATAGCGTTCACACAGCGGCACAACCCCGCGCAATGACAACCGCCCCGGCGTGGTTTTCAGCCCCACAAGGTCATTCCACGCCGCAGGTATCCGCACCGACCCGCCCGTATCTGACCCAATCGCCGCCGGTGCCAGCCCAAAGGCAACCGACGCCGCACAGCCCGACGATGACCCCCCCGGCACCGCCTCTGGGTCATTCACATTCGGCGGGGTGGCGGTAATCGGGTTCAGCCCCAGCCCCGAAAACGCCAGTTCCGACATATGGGTTTTACCCAAACAGACCAGCCCTTGCGCGGTGGCGGTGGTCAACACCTCGGCGTCCACCTCTGGCACCCGACCCTTCAACAGCGCCGATCCTGCCTCACACGGGGCTCCCGACGCATCGAACAGGTCTTTCCACGAAATCGGCACACCGTCCAACAGCCCAATCCGGTGCCCCGCCTTGGCACGGTCAGCCGCCGCCATCGACATGGTCCGCGCGCGGCGTGGCGTGGTGCGCGAATAAATGCGTTTGGCCTCGGGGTGCTGCTCAATCGAGTCCAAAAACGCCTCGGTCAGCTCCATCGGATTGATCTTGCCCGCCTCGATCCCGCGCCCCAAATCCGCCGCTGTCATCCAAAGCCAATTGCCCGCCATAACCCACCTTTTCCCGTTGTTGCGCAAAGGCTAACGCCCCTGCGTCAATCGGACAATCGCAATATCGGCGGGGCGCATGGACAAAGCACCCGATTGCCCCATAATTACCCGCATGAAACAGGATGCAGATATTCTAATCGTGGGTGGCGGGCTGAATGGCCCCGCTTTGGCGCTGGCTTTGGCTGGTGGTGGTTTGCGGGTCACGGTGGTTGATGCTCGCCCCGCCCCCGCACGGGCCGAGGCCGGCTTTGATGGCCGCGCCTATTCGCTGGCCCATGCCTCCAAACGCCTGCTGTCGGTCATCGGCGTCTGGCCGCATATCGCCGACCTTGTGCAGCCGATCCTCGAGATCAAGGCCAGTGATGGCCATGCAGGCACAGGGGCTGCCCCCTTTTTCCTCCATTTTGACCATGCCGAGATTGAAGAAGGCCCGATGGGTTTCATGGTCGAGGATCGCCACCTCTACGCCGCCTTTCTGGCCGCAATGCAGGCAGCACCAAACATCACCCTGCTGTCGGGCGAAACCGTCACCGCGCAAAGCACGGATCAAACCGGCGTTACCGTTACCCTCGCCTCGGGCCGCCAGCTTTCCGCCCGCCTGCTTGTGGGTTGCGATGGTCGCGCCAGCGGCACGGCGCAGCGCGCAGGGATTTCGCGCTCGGGTTGGGCCTATGGCCAAACCGCCCTTGTCACCGCCGTCGAACATGACCGCCCCCACAATGGCATCGCACACCAATTTTTCATGCCGCAAGGCCCACTTGCCATTCTACCCCTGCCCGGCAACCGCTCGTCAATTGTGTGGAGCGAGGAGACAACCCGCGCCACCCAGATCCAAGCGTTGAATGATTCAGATTACCTGAACGCGCTCCGCCCCCGTTTCGGCGACTTTCTGGGCAATATCAAACTGGCAGGCACCCGTTTCACCTACCCACTCAACCTCACACTGGCCAACAGCTTTATCGCCCCGCGTCTGGCGCTTGTCGGTGATGCGGCGCACGGTGTCCACCCCATTGCAGGACAAGGCCTGAACCTTGGCTTGCGTGATGTCGGCGCGCTGGCACAGGTGCTAATCGAGGCGCAGCGCCGAGGCGAAGATTTCGGCGCAGTCGATGTGCTGGAACGCTATCAACAATGGCGCAGGTTTGACACAACCGCCCTTGCGCTGGGCATGGACAGCGTCAATCGCTTGTTCTCAAACGATAACCCGCTATTGCGCATGGCGCGTGATCTGGGGATGGGCGCGGTAAATGCTATGCCAGCCCTGCGCCGCCGCTTCATCCGCACCGCCGCAGGGTTAGACGGCGATCTGCCGCGCCTGTTGCAGGGGCAGCAGATTTAGTCTTTCTTAGCAGCGGCCTTTTTGGCCTCGGCTGCCGCTTTCATGCGGGCCACCAATTCGGCCTTTGTGGGCTGCGCGCCATAAGGGTTTTTCTCTGTCCCTTTGGCGTTATGTTCGGCATAGCGTGGCGCGTTCTTACCCATTTTGGCAGCTCCCGATGCGTTATAATCCATGATCCACTCCTGATGCGGCTTTGCGCGCTTGTGCCCTAAACCCCGCCGCCCCGCAATCCCGCAACAAATCTTGCCATTTCATCTTTGTAAAAATACTCAAAATCCCGCCCTATCCCCAAACCATGCGCTTGATCGACCTCGCATGCTCCGGTGCCGCAGAAACAGAATCCACCACCAAACCCCGCGCCACATCCAGCAAATTGGCGTCCACCACACGGTCAATCAACCCCCAAGCCATCGCTTCGGTCACGTCAACCTTCTGCCCCGCCATCAAAATCATCGACGCCCGCGCAGGCCCGACCAAGCGCACAAGCCGTGGCACATCTGACGGCTGCGGCAAAAACCCTAACCGCATGACGGGATAAAACACCTTTGCCCCCGCAACAGAAATCCGCAAATCACAGGCCAGTGCCATGCCCATCGCCCCGCCCGCAATGGTGCCGTTCAGTGCGGCAATGGTCAGGCAAGGCAAGGCTGCAATCGCGCCGGAAAGCCGCTCCCACACAGGGCTAACGGCCAGTCCCGCATGCGCTTCGTCCAAATCCGCCCCAGCCGAAAACACGCGGCCAGCACCTGTGATAATCAACGCCCGCGCGCCCTCGGGCCCCGCCCGCTCGGCAATATCTGCCAAATCGGCCAGCATCGCGCCCGTCAGGGAATTGGCCTTGTCGGGGCGGTTGATTGTGGCGGTCCAAACCCCGCCATCAATGGCCAGCTCAATCATGCCACCAACCCCACAGCGCGGCGTACAGCCTCATCGCGCAAAGATACCTCTTGCCCTAACCAGTCATCGCCGCCTTTGCCGCACATCCACAGCATCAACCGTGCGGGCCAATCGGCGGGAATATGGACCGACGGGTCCAGCTGGCTGACAGGGTTGATCCCGCTCGCCTTGATCCGCACCTGCATATCCGTGGCCACCGTGCCGGGTGACATGCCCATAATCCGCAACCCGCTGCTGCCTTCCTCCAGATGCGCCGCCCGCGTCAACATCGCCGCCCCCGCCTTGGACGCGCAATAGGCGCTCCACCCTTCCAACGGGTTATGTGCTGCACCGGATGATACCGTGATAATCGTGCCGCCCCGCCCCCGCATCAAAGGGATAGCCGCCCGCATCCCGTAAAAAACGCCCTTCAGGTTAATATCAACGGCGCGCGACCAATCTTCCGGCGCCACGTCACAGATCCGGCCAATCGGGTCAATCACGCCCGCATTGCCGATCAGCACATTCAGCCCGCCGCAGGTGTCCACAATCTGCGCCATCGCGACCGACACAGAAGCCTCATCCCCCACATCGCATTCAATCGCCAGCGCCCCGCGCCCGATATCCCGTGCCAGTGCTGCAATCTCATCCCCGGACCGCGCCAGCAACACCACCCGCGCACCCGCATCCGCAAACACCCGCGCGCTGGCGGCCCCTATCCCGCGGCTTGCGCCCGTGATTGCCACAACCTTGCCATCCATCGAAACCTGCATCCTGCACCTCGCTTATACGCTTTGCCAAAGGCTAACGCAGCACAGCGGCCAGTTCCAGCCACCTCTCGGCCCAAATACATCCCCAGCTTGCACACGGTTTCGTGCCCGATTGCTATCTGCCACCTCTTGACCCCGCGCTGCCCCGCGCCGATGCTGCAAAAAACCGATTTCAAACGGAGAGCCTATCCCATGACAAAGCATTTTTTCCAAACCGTATCCTTTGCCGCAGTGTCGGCCTGTTTTGCTGCCCCCGTCTTTGCCGATGTAACCGCCGATGAGGTTTGGCAAAACTGGAAAGAGGTCGGCGCGAGCTATGGCCAAACCTACACCGCAGGGTCCGAGTCTCGGGCAGGCGATACGCTGACCATTTCTGACCTTGCGATTGATATGTCCAGCGGCAGGCAACAGGTCAAAGGCACCATTCCACAGGTCGCGTTCCGTGAAACCGGCGATGGCCGCGTCGAAGTTACCATGTCTGACACGTATCAGGTGAATATGGCCAGCAAGGACGGGCCTGGCAAAGACACGGCCAGCACTCTTGTCATCACGCAAAATGCACTGGTGGTCACGGCCAGCGGAACGCCTGATGCGATTGGTTACGATGTTGTCGCCAATACTGTCGGCATCAAAGTGCTGGATTTCATGGTCGATGGCAAACCCAGCGATGTGAATTTTGACATGACGCTGTCCAAAATACTGGCGAATTATCAGGTAACGCCAGGCGACGTGACAGGGGTTAACTCTACCTTCGCGGCTGGGGAAATTGCCTTCAACGCCCGTGGCGAAAACCCTGAAAAGGGTGAAAAGTTTGATGTGGTCGGTAAAATGACGGGCATTGCGGGGGCATCCTCGGGGGCAGTGCCAAAGGCGCTGGCTGCGGGCGACATGGGGGCAATGTTGGCACAAGGGTTCACGACAGACGGGTCGTTTACCTATGATGCCGGTGGGTTCACCCTTGCCATCACGGACAAGGAGGGCAGCATCACCAATATCGAAAGCGCGTCCAAAGGCGGCAATCTGAACGTGTCGATGGATAAGGATCGCATCGCTTATGGCGTCATCGGCAAAGGTGTCGCGCTGAAAGCGTCCGGCTCTGCCATTCCGTTTCCGGAACTTTCAGCCGCCTATGACAATGCCGAATTCAGCCTTTTGATGCCAATCGCCAAGTCTGACGACCCCAAGGATTTTGCGCTGCACGTCAACCTTTCGGGTCTGACCGTGTCGGATATGCTGTGGAACATGATCGACCCCGGCGCCACCTTGCCACGTGATCCGGCCACGCTCGACATTGCACTTAGGGGCAAAGCCAAGCCTTTGGTTGACATGCTGTCCACAGATGAAATGGCAATGATGGGCGAAAAATCCCCGCTAGAGGTTTCGGCGCTGGATATTGACGCGTTGCAACTGACCGTCGCAGGCGCAGAATTTACCGGCAATGGCGCCTTGGCCTTTGACAACACCAAATCACCGCTGTTGGGCGGTGTTGCGCCGATGCCAACGGGCAAGGTGAACCTGTCCCTAACAGGCGCAAACACCCTGCTGGGTAAGCTGCAAGTGCTGGGGCTGGTCGATCCGCAGATCACCATGACCTTTGGCATGATGGCGGGTATGTTGGCCAAACCTGGCCCGACCCCAGACAGCTTTATCGCCGAGGTCGAAATTAAAGAGGATGGCACCATCCTGTCCAACGGCAATCCGCTACCGTTCTAAGCCGCGCTGGGCCAGCATTATGATACCGGGGCGGCCTTGGGGGCCGCCCTTTTCATGTCAGCGCCTTGCCATAGGGCGCGTGTCGGATTACCTGCGAGATAACATACCAAAGGATACTGCCATGACCCGTTCGCTTGAACAGCTGACCTCGGCACTGCTGGCCGCTGCCAAACGCGCAGGCGCCGATGCCGCCGATGCGATTGCCGTCGAAGGGATCGCCACCGCGATTGATATTCGCGCAGGCGCGCTGGAACAGGCCGAACGGTCCGAAGGCGTGGAATTGGGCCTGCGGGTGCTGATCGGGCAGCGACAGGCCTGTGTGTCGGTGTCTGATACATCCGATGCCACCATCCGCGCCGTGGCCGAACGCGCGGTCGCAATGGCACGCGAGGCACCGACCGACCCCTATGCAGGGCTTGCCGATCCGTCGCAACTGGCCCGTGACTGGGATATGGCTGCATTGGACCTGTGCGATTTGACGCCCGAGGTCAGCGCCGCCGTGCTCGAATCCGATGCCCGCCGCGCCGAGGCCGCCGCGATGGCTGTGGCAGGCATAACCCAAGTCGAGGCAAGCGCCAGCCAGTCGCGCCGCCAAATCCATCTGGCTGCCAGCAACGGCTTTTCGGGTGGCTATGCACGCTCGTCGCGTTCGGTCTCGGCCGTGGCATTCACAGGGTCGGGCACCGGGATGGAACGGGACTGGGCCGCCGAGGGTCGTATCCACGCCGTCGATCTGCCAAGCGGCGAAGAGATTGGCGCGCTTGCCGCCGCCCGCGCCTTGGAACGGGTGGGTGCGCGCAAACCGAAAACAGGGGCGTACCCCGTACTTTATGATGAACGCATATCATCGGGTCTGATCGGGCATGTGTTGGGCGCGATCAACGGCACGACCATTGCGCGCGGTTCTGGCTGGTTGCGCGATGCGCTGGGCACGCAGATTTTGCCCGCAGGCTTGTCGATAATCGAAGATCCCTTGCGCGCCCGCGTGGCCGGCAGCCGCGCCTTTGATGGCGAAGGCTTGCCCACCGCGCGGCGCGCAATTGTGGAAAATGGCGTGTTGATGGGTTGGGTGCTTGACCTTGCCACTGGCCGCAAACTGGGCATGCCCAGCACCGCGAATGCCGCGCGCGGGGCCTCTTCGCCGCCATCGCCGGGCACGTCGAATATTGATTTGACGCAGGGGACCAAAAGCCGCGCTGACCTGATTGCCGATATGGGCACGGGGTTGCTTGTCACCTCGTTGATCGGGTCGTCGATCAACCCCACCACGGGCGATTATTCGCGCGGGGCTTCGGGGTTCTGGGTCGAAAATGGCGAAATCACCTATGCGGTGAATGAAATCACCATCGCGGGCAACCTGCGCGATATGCTGCTGCGCATGACGCCAGCCAATGACGCACGGATGCATATGTCGACCCGCGTGCCGTCCTTGTTGGTTGAGGGGCTGACGCTTGCGGGTGCCTGATCTTGATGCCGATTTGGCGTTGCTGGTCACCGCCGCGCGCGAGGCGGGCGTGATTGCCATGCGCCACTTCAAACGCGACCCGCAGGTCTGGGACAAAGGCGATGGCGCAGGCCCCGTGACCGAGGCGGATTTGGCCGTGAACACCATGCTGGCGGACCGCCTGCGCACCGCCCGCCCCGATTATGGCTGGCTGTCCGAAGAAAGCCCCGATGGTACCGACCGCCTGTCCAAGCAGCGGTGTTTTATTATCGACCCCATAGATGGCACCCGCGCGTTTATTGATGGCCAAGACAGCTTTGCCCATTCGCTGGCAATTGCCGAAGGCGACCGGATCATCGCCGGTGCCGTGTTTTTGCCCGCCAAAGACCGCATGTACAGCGCCCATGCGGCATCAGACGCGCAGCTGAACAGCCAAACCATCCGTGCCACTGCGCAAACGGGGGTAGCAGGGGCCAGCGTTCTGACCTCAAAACCCAATATGGCCGCACAGCATTGGCCGGGTGGCGTGCCGGACCTGCACCGCGCGTTCCGCCCATCGCTTGCCTACCGCCTGTGCCTTGTGGCCCAAGGGCGGTTTGATGCGATGCTGGCATTCCGCAGAACGTGGGAATGGGACATTGCGGCAGGCGCTCTGATCGCCACACGGGCAGGGGCGGTGGTTAGTGACGGGGCAGGCGCCACGCTGCGGTTCAACGCAGCCGATCCGCGTACGGATGGCGTGCTGGTTGCGGCAGCGGGTTTGCATGCCGAATTGATTGCGCTTCGGTAAATGGTTTTTTTGAGTATTTTTGCAAAGATGAAATGCTGGGTTAAAGTGATTTGAGCGCTTTTGCAGCGGCTATAGCCAAGGCGGCGTGGCCCTCGGGCGCGTAGTGAACGCCATCAATAGGGCTGGTTTGCAGCACTGTGCCTGCATCCAGAAACCCCAGCCCCCGCGCCGCCGCATAGGCCCCCAGCACACCCGCCAAAGCCGCCCCTTTGGCCGCCCCGCCAATAAATTCGCCCGTCAGCGGCCCCAATTCCTGCACCGGCGGCGGCGCGATCAGCAATATCCGCAAGCCAGGGTGCCGCGCGGCCATATCGGGGGCCAGCGCCATATCCACCAGCCCTGCAATCCCCGCCACAATCCGTTCCGCAGACGCACCAAACCGCGTTTTCACGTCATTGGTGCCCAGCATGATCGTCATATACTCCAGCGGCCCGTGCGAATTCAGCGCGATCCGCATGCCGATCACCGCATTCATATGATCGCCCATCATCGGATCATCAAAACAACTGGTACGCCCCGGTAACCCCTCTTCGACCAAATCCCAATCGGGCCCCAGCAACGCCGCCGCCCGCGTGGGCCAGCGCGTCGCCGCGTCATAGCGCGCATAAACCCCGCGCTGCACAATCGGCGGGGTGCCATGGGTGTTGCTGTCACCAAAACACATCAAAATCGGCATCGCGCGGCTCCTTTGGGGTTAAACCACAAGTTACCGCGCCACTGCATCCTTGCAAAGCCCCTTGGCCTTTTGCCCGCCAATGCGCATATAGAGGCAACAGATATGACCAAAGAGGTATCCGATGTTGACGTTTGGCGACCAATCGGGCGCGGCACAACCCGCCCAAGCTGCAGATTTGATCAAGGACGGGTCCGAAGCCACGTTCATGGCAGACGTGATCGAAGGCAGCGCCGATGTTCCTGTGATCGTGGATTTCTGGGCCCCGTGGTGTGGCCCCTGCAAACAGCTTGGCCCAGCGCTTGAGGCGGCGGTGACAGCGGCCAAAGGTAAGGTCCGCATGGTCAAGATCAATGTGGACGAAAGCCCCAATATTTCGGCGCAACTGCGCATCCAGTCCATCCCCACCGTCTATGCGTTTTTCCAAGGCAAACCTGTCGACGGCTTCCAAGGCGCTTTGCCCGCGTCCGAGCTGAAAGCCTTTGTCGAAAAGGTTGGCGCACTTGGCGGTGATGGCGGCCTTGCCGACGCGATTGAGGCGGCTGAAACCATGCTGACCGAAGGCGACGCCGCCGATGCGCTGGAAACCTTTGCTGCGATTTTGGAAGAAGAGCCGGAAAACGTGCTGGCCTTTGCGGGCCTCGTGCGCGCCCACATCGCCTTGGATCAGGTGCCGCAGGCCGAGGCAGCCCTTGCCGCTGTGCCCGCCAAAATCGCCACTGCCAAGGAAATTGAGGCCGTGCGCGCCCAGATCGCCCTGATCCACCAAGCCGCCAACGCTGGCCCCGAAACCGAATTGCGCGCCGCTGTGGATGCCGACCCCGACAACCTGCAAGCGCGGTTTGACCTTGCCACAGCCCTGCACGCCAGCGGCAAGATCGAAGAGGCCGTGGAGATGCTGCTTGACCTTTTCCGCCGCGACCGAGAGTGGAATGACGCCGCCGCCAAGACACAATTGTTCACGATTTTTGATGCCTTGCCGCCCAAAGATCCGATCGTCCTGAAAGGGCGCCGCAAACTTTCATCAATGATATTTGTCTAAATGAAAATGCGGCCTAGCTGCTGATTATGAAACATATATCAGACCTCCCCGATACGATCCCGATCTTTCCGCTGCCCGGTGCGCTGCTGTTGCCCCGCGCTCGCCTGCCGCTCCATATATTCGAGCCGCGGTATTTGCAGATGCTGGAAGATTGCATGAAAACGCCCGCGCGCCTGATCGGTATGATCCAGACGCGTGAAGTGCCCGCCAGCGCGGGTGGCGGTGAGGCCAAGCTGCAATCCATCGGTTGCGCTGGCCGTTTGACCGGCTTTTCCGAAACCGAGGATGGCCGCTATATGGTCACGCTTTCGGGCGTGTCGCGATTCCGCTTGCGCGAAGAGGTCAAGGGCTTTTCCCCGTATCGCCGTGCAAAGGTTGACTGGCAGGGATTTGAACGCGACCAAGGCGGGGTTGAGGAAGACCCGGCCTTTGATCGGCCCGCGTTCATGGACCTTTTAAATCGATTTTTTGAATCGATGGAACTTTCTACCGATTGGGAGAGTTTAAGCGAGGCAGATGAGGAGTTGTTGATCAATTCGCTCTCTATGCTCTGCCCGTTCTCGCCCGAGGACAAACAGGCGTTGCTCGAGGCGCCAACCTTGGTCACGCGCCGCGAAACGATGGTAACATTGATCGAATTCGCCCTGCGTGGCGGAAGCGGCGAGGAGATAATGCAATGAGCGATAAAATCGGCCCCGATGGTACACCGCAAAACGCGCCGGTCATCGACCGCCGGATGCTTGAAGCGCTGATCTGTCCGATGACGCAGACCACGCTGTCCTATGACGCCGAGGCGCAAGAGTTGGTGTCAAAGGTCGCAAAAATGGCCTTCCCCATTCGCAACGGTATCCCGATCATGCTGGTGTCCGAAGCGCGGGCCCTGGATTAAACGGGTCGATCGAATTCAACGCGTCACGGAACGGGTTGGGTTTTCAATTCCGATGGCTTTCGGTCGGTAAGATTTAATCAAACTGAAAAAGGGGCGTGCTATGCGCAACATCTGGATCTATGCCGCATTCATTATCGCGGTTCCGGTGATCGGCGGGCTGATCGGTGTCAGCACCTTGCCGGGCGAATGGTATGCGGGTCTGGCAAAGCCGTGGTTCTCTCCGCCCAACTGGCTGTTCGGCCCGATGTGGACAACGCTTTACGTGCTGATCGGCTGGGTCGGTGCGCGCAAATGGCTCTACGGTGGGGCGGCGGGCCTGTGGTGGGGGCAAATGGCGCTCAATTTCCTATGGTCGCCAGTGTTCTTTGGCCTAAAGCAACCCTTGGCAGCGCTTGTGGTGATCGCTGCGATGTGGGTGCTGATTGCCCTGTTCATTCGGCGCGAATGGGCCAGTGACCGGTTGTCCGCCGCGCTGTTCCTGCCGTATATCGCTTGGGTCAGCCTGGCGACGGCCCTGAACACGGCGATTGTGGTTTTGAACTGACTGCGGGCGCATTCGGGCCGAACCGCCCTATAATGCGGCGCCGCCAATGCTTTTTTTGCACTGCTGCGGCCCGTTTGGATTGCCGCTATAGGCCGTCACTTTGCAGGTCTCACAGGTAAATTCGCGCAAACCACCGTCATGGGCGCGGCCTGAAACCCATTTGCATTGCTTGGGCTTGCGCATCCGGTCCCAAATCGGGTCAAGGGTGCGGTTCAATTCAGACCGTGCTTTGGCGCGCCCCCAGTGGGACCAGACAAAAAAGCCGATGCACAGCAAGGCCAAAACAAAAATGGGCATGGTTGGACCCTTTCTCTACGTTCAACAGCGGCCGTTTCGGGCCAATGCGGCCCTATAGCGTTTCGACTTTAACGTGACCTAACATACATCACATAACGCGTTGAAATCTTTGATTTCAGGCAGTGTTATGTGAGCAAGGTTTAAGTCGAAACGCTTTAGTTGTCGTTGATGTCGCGATCCCACATCTTGGCCTTACCCGCATGCGGGCCCAACAGCCGTCGCGTTACAAACCACGCGGCCAAAGACGCCAGTGCAAACACCAGTAAGGTGGCAGGCAGCGCATGGCCCAAAACCCCAACGCCGACCAAAACACCCGTCGCCACCGCGCCAATCGCAAACCCAAGAAAGATATATCCGGGCGCCAACACCTCTAGCACCCCCAGGGAAAACCCCAGTACGATCCAAACCCACCACATGCCAAACCAGCTCATTTGCGCCCCTGCAACATCTTGAACGCATCCCCAAACGCCTCCAGCGCCTGCGCGGGCACAATGATCGTCTGCTTGCCCGTCCCTTGCCCCACGGCGGTTAACGCCTCAACCTGCTTCAACGCCACCTGATACTGCGCCGCCTCAATCCCGTTCATCTTGATCGCCTCGGCAATCACCCCTGTGGCATAGGCCTCGGCATCCGCCAACACGCGCCGCTGTTCGGCCTCCCGCTGCGCCGCATAAAGCTCGGCATCCGCGTTCAACTCCACCGCCCGCTTCTTACCCTCGGCCTCCGTCACCAGCGCCCGCCGCGCCCGTTCCGCATTCAACTGCTGCAACATCGCCGTGCGCGTCGCATCATCCAAGTTGACATCCAAAATTTCGGCCCGCGTCACCTCGATGCCCCAGTCATCGACCAGCAACCGCACCTGCTCACGAATATTCGCCGCCACTTCGGCGCGGTTCGATTGCACCTGATCCAGCTCCATCTTGCCGATCTCGCTTCGCACAATCCCCGCAACCGTCGTTGCAATCGCGCCGTCCACATCGCGGATCCGGTACACCGTCTTCTCCGGCTCGGTAATCCGGTAAAACACGCTCGTCTCCACCGCCACCAACACGTTATCCGTCGTAATCGCGTCCTGCCGCGCCGTCGGCAACTGCCGCTCCAGGATCGAAATCTTATGCGCAATCTTATCCAAAAACGGCACGACAAAGTTGATACCAGGCCCCAGCACCGAATGCAGCCGCCCGAACCGCTCCACCACATGCTTTTCCGATTGCGGCACAATCCGCACCCCCAGAAAAATACACACAATGATGAACACGGCGACCGCAAGGTACACCGCATTGCCACCAATCAATTGCTCAATATCCATCGCACCAACCCTTTGAAATCCGTTCCGTTAAACATGGCGGCAATCCGCCCCCCACGCAAGAGGCCCGCAATGCTCCAAATCCCCATCGCCGAGATTGACGCCCACGCCTTGCCCCGCGACCGCACGGGCCTCGACCCGGACGCACTGGCTGAACTCCAATCCTCCATCGCATCAGGCGGCCTGCGCATGCCGATCGAGGTGTTCAAAACCGAAACCGGCTACGCCCTTATCTCCGGCCTGCGCCGCCTGACGGCCGTCACCAACCTCTGCGCCCTGCGCGGCACCACGCCCGAAATCGCAGCCTTCATCCGCACCCCCGAAACCCTGACCGCAGCATTGGCGGCGATGGTTGAGGAAAACGACATCCGCCATAACCCCAGCGCGTGGGAACGCGCCCGCATCATCGTCACCCTGCGCAATTCCGGCGATTTTGACACGCTCGACGCCGCCACCAAGGCGCTCTACCCCCACGCGCCGCGCCCCAAAGCCCATCGTCTGCGCAATGTGGCCTCGGTGGTTGATGTGCTGGATGGCGTGCTGACCGCCCCCGAACATTTGTCCGAGCGTCAACTCCTCCGCCTTTCCGCCGCCTTACGCGCCGATTTCACCGACCTGATCGTGACCGCGCTGCATGAAACCTCGGCCAATACGCCCGAGGGCCAATGGCAAACCCTCCTCCCCATCCTCCAAGAAGCCGAGCAGTCCTTTGACGACCCCACCCCCCACCGCCCCGGCCACCCCCGCAGGCTGCTGCGGCCAACGCGCGGCGTGGTGGTGCGCAGGGAAATGACCCGCGACGGCTGGGTGCTGCGCTTTACGGGGCCAGAGGCCACGGGAATGCTGATGGAGCTGGTGATGGACGAGGTGGAGCGGGTGTTTGGGTGAGGGGATAGTTCACCTGACCTTGAAATTTTCTTGGCACACACTTGAAAAGTTAAATTATTTCGACCTAGCGGGAGCGGCGGCATTCCACAGGTCAATTGTATTTCGACCGCGTATTTTTCTTAATGCATCATCTAGAAGTGCTACAAAATCAGAAGTGTCTTCAAAATAGTTACGGAAGGCTTCTCGAATATGGTAGGGGGTTTTTGCTCCGACAAGAACCGCATTTAGCGTTTCAGGGCGTGCTTCAATGGCAGAAATAGCTCTTAGTGCCTGAGGAAAGCTTGAAAACGGATATACGAACAATTGTCCATCATGAGTTCGTTGCAATATGCTGTTCTTTTCTAAGGGCCGGTAATTCACGGCAACTTGAAGCCCATGTATCATGGTCACAGTGCGTGTTTCTTCTTCCAACTCTGTGAAGCGATTAGCTAATTCAGTGTCAGTTCTATCCGCCAAGCACCCAACAGATTGTTCGTGTACTCTAGCAAAAATTTCGCTTGCTATCATGAATTGTTCGTATGCCGGATTGGCAGATTTTTGAAATTTAAACCTAGCGCTTTGAGTGTCGTCAAAAATTTCAACTGCAGTAGCCCACGCATGTTGCACAGCCGTTCGTAATTGTACCTCGAATTTTAACCCATTCCAAGCTGCCCCGCTTTTGGAATCGACGTGTCTTTCCATTACCTCATGTATGCCCCGATAACCTGTGTTTTTGGGGTTGGTTAAATAGTCAAATTTGTCCGTTTCATGTATGAGAATGTGCTGCGCTTTGGACAATCGCATTTGGGCACGAAATTCATGTATTTCTTTTACAGACCGGAAAATTGCCCTCACTCCTGCGATATCGTGCATCGTCGAAAGATCTTTTGATCGGCCAGTCGCAAGCTTATCAACTATGGTGTTGTATCGTTTTAATCGTTGTCCAACGATCGGTCGCTGAAGTTTATCCAGTCGGCGAAGCCACGCTTGAGCGGTGTTTAATACAGCGCCATGTGAAGTACGCCAGTTCTCCACGACGTCAAATTCCTCGCGGTCGATGTTAATATTCCAAAGCAGGAGCCCATTGTGGTTGTGGAATGTCTTGGCAATTCTCTTTCCCGCTGTGCGGACTCTATTTTTCGAATATTGAGGCGTCGGCCAAGCCATTATTGATCTCCAACGTAAGGCATCAACTCATACGTGTATGTTTCTTGATGGCTTGGAGCAACCCATAGGGTGCGCAGTCATTGTGTGCCACCTCATCCATTTCAACCCAACCGATGCAGGCAGTCCCAACCACCAACCCCCCACTCCACAAAACACCCAAACGGTTGGCTAGGCCCCACCCTACCCCCTACCCCCCCGTGTGTACGCATTAAAATCCGGTTAACAAAAATACCAAAACCCATACATATCAACACCTTATAAAAATGTCCGCGCGCGAACATCTGGGCCGTTTTCGGCCTGCCCGCGCCCTGCTATACTCCCCCCATGTTCAGCCTCTGCCGCGTCTGCCTTTCCTTTTTTGAAACCGGCGCGGCTCCGGCCCCGAAAAGATGCCCGGCCTGCCGCTCGCCTCGAATCCTGACCCATCCCGAACTCAAAACCCTTTCCATCGCCCATATGGATTGCGATGCTTTTTATGCCAGCGTTGAAAAACGCGACCACCCCGAATATCGCGACCTCCCCCTGATCGTAGGGGGCGGCACGAGGGGGGTCGTTTCCACCTGCTGTTATATTGCCCGCATCAAAGGCGTCCGCTCGGCCATGCCGATGTTTCAGGCCCTAAAACTCTGCCCCGAGGCCGTGGTCGTGAAGCCCAGAATGGCCGAATATGTCGCCGTTTCCCGCGAAATCCGCGCCATGATGGAGGCGCTGACCCCGTCAATCGAACCGCTTTCCTTGGATGAGGCATTGCTAGACCTCACCGGAACAGCGCGCCTTCATGGTGCCCCTCCGGCGGTTTTGTTGGCCGGATTGGTGCGGGATATGGAGGCAAAGCTGGGGATCACTGGCTCGATTGGTCTGTCCCACAACAAGTTCCTCGCCAAGATCGCATCCGACCTTGATAAACCGCGCGGATTTTCGGTGATCGGGGTGGCCGAGACCGAGGCGTTTTTGCTGCCGAAATCGGTGTCGATTATCTGGGGTGTCGGGGCGGCCACGCGGGCCCAGTTGGAAAAGGCGGGAATCCGGACAATCGCGGACCTGCGGCGATGGGATCGGGTGGACCTTTCCGTCCGGTTCGGCAGCATGGGGGACCGTTTGTGGCACCTTTCGCGCGGCCTTGATACGCGGCGGGTCAGTCGGGACGAGCCGGTGAAATCCATTTCTGTTGATTGTCACTGAGAACTGACCCGGCATTGTCACCGCGATTTGACCCACCCATTAGTTATGTTCTCTATGTCATGATGGCGTCAATGCTGTTGCCTCCTTTCGCTTTTTCTTCGCTGTTTCGGAGCTGGCCTTGAAGCGGTAGCTGTCATTGCCAGTCTCGAGGATGTGGCAGCGATGGGTAAGACGATCGAGCAGTGCGGTGGTCATCTTGGCATCGCCGAACACGCTGGCCCATTCGCTGAAGCTCAGGTTGGTGGTGATGATGACGCTGGTGCGTTCATACAGCTTGCTCAGAAGGTGGAAGAGCAATGCACCGCCAGAGGCACTGAAC
>NZ_ATVN01000005.1 GCF_000420745.1 Pseudorhodobacter ferrugineus DSM 5888 | reverse complement strand
ATCGGACGACCGCTGGTGTCCGTGACGGCATGCAGCTTTGTGTTCATGCCGCCCTTGGTCTGCCCGATTAAGCGTCCACGCCCCCCTTTTTAAGCCCCAGGCTTGAGGCCGTGCGGTGCGCTTTGAGATAGGTCGCATCAATAGAAATTGTTTTATTATCTGGGGTCTGCGCAGCCAGCCCGGTCATAATACGAGCGAAAACGCCCATATTGCTCCAGCGCTTCCAGCGATTGTACAACGTCTTGGAAGGGCCATAGTCAGCAGGTGCATCACACCAGCGTAAGCTATTGCGGTTAATGAAGATAATACCGCTCAAAACACGTTTATCGTCGACACGTGGCTTACCTCGGCTCCTTGGAAAGTAGGGCCGCAGTCGCAACATCTGTTCGTCAGTTAGCCAGTAAAGATTACTCATCATACCCCCAAATCATTGGGGTCCGTGAATCATAACCGCAAATCAGCAGCAAGGCATTTTATGGGTCCTGAGCCTAGAGCCTTTTCCAAGTCAAAGCATGCAGTGACCCGTGCGTCTGTTGTTTCGCTTGTTTCCTTATTACTGCGCCGCTCAAAACGATACTCTGGATTACATATCAAACCGAAACTTCGGCCCGTAAGGCGTCGCGTCCAAGGGCTGCCTTACGGTCGCTTATCGCGACTTCACCGCGCCGCAGCACATAGATCTGATCGGCTAGCGTATAGGCGAAATCGAAATACTGCTCGACCATCACTATTGCGATGTTGCCTTTGGATTTCAGGTGTTCAATCACGCGGCCTATTTGTTGGATGATGTTGGGCTGAATCCCCTCGGTCGGCTCATCCAGCAGTAAGACCTTTGGCTGCATTATCATGGCGCGGCCAATTGCAAGCTGTTGCTGCTGGCCGCCTGACAAATCACCGCCGCGCCGGTTTTGCATATCTTTCAAAACTGGGAACAGATCAAACACCTCCTCAGGGATTCTATGCTCCGCTTTGGGCAGTACGCAAAAAGCGGTTTCAAGGTTCTCGCGCACGCTCAGCAGCGGAAATATCATGCGGCCTTGCGGCACCACCGCCAACCCGCGATGCGCCATGTCATTGGGGCGCAGGATGCCCAAATTCTCACCAGCAAGCGCCAACGTACCGCCCGAACGTGGATGTGCGCCCGACAGAGCCTTGAGAAAACTTGTTTTCCCTACGCCGTTGGTGCCCATGATGCATGTTACTTCACCTTGCTTTGCCTCAAAATCAATCCCGTGCAGGATTTGCGATCCGCCATAATGCAGCGTCAGGCCATTTGTCTTTATCATTGCAGCCCCCTATTCCCCGCGCCCGAGATAAACGTCGATGACATCCTTGTTTCGCGTCACATGTTCCAAGCTGCCCTCGGCCAGAACGGCCCCTTCGTGCAGCACCGTCACCTTGCAATTCAATCGCCGCACAAATTCCATGTCATGTTCGACCACCACCACCGCGCGGGTCTTGGCGATTTCGACCAGCATATCGGTGGTTAGGTCGCGTTCGGCTGGGGTCATTCCGGCGGCGGGTTCATCGACCAGCAACAGCCGTGGTTCCTGCGCCAACAGCATCGCAATTTCCAACCATTGCTTTTGCCCATGGCTCAACTCGCCCGACTTGCGGGCAAGGTGGTCCAGCAGGCCAACCTGTTCGGCCAATTCTGCCACGCGCCCGCGATCTTGGGCCGTGGGCCGCCAGAACAAGACCCGCCATGGGCTGCGCGCGGCCCGCAGTGCAAGGGTCAGGTTTTCGGCAACGGATTGGTCCTCAAACACGGTTGGGCGCTGAAACTTCCGACCGATGCCCGCGCGCGCAATCTGCGCCTCGGTCATTTTTAACAACGAACGCGACAAGTCGCCAAACAGCACAGACCCACTGTCGGGCCGGGTTTTGCCAGTCACAATATCCATAAACGTGCTTTTGCCTGCCCCGTTCGGCCCGATGATCGCCCGCAATTCGGCGGGGCCAATGCTAAAGGTCAGGTTGTTAATCGCACGAAACCCGTCAAAGCTGACGGTTACGCCCGATACTTCCAGCAATGCGGTCATTTCTGCGCCTCACGTTCTTGCAATGCGCCTTGGTCGGGGCCAAGGGCGGCCCCGCGCCGATTAGGGCTGCGCAAACCAGTCAGCGCATCAAACAAACCACCAAGCCCCTTTGGCGCAAACAGCGTGACCAAGACAAAGGTCAACCCCAACAACACTTGCCACCAATCCACCCAATCCAGCCTTCCAAACCCCAACGGAATGGATGGCGCCCGTCCGCCCGTGAACCAACTGGACAAAAGCGACACAACCGCTGCCCCTATAACGGCGCCGTAAAGCCTGCCACGCCCGCCAATAGCCACCCAAACCGCAAGGTAGATCGACGCGGTGGGCGCAAGCTCGGCAGGATTGATGATCCCCGCCTGCGGGTAATACAATGCGCCGGCAAGTGCTATGACCACCGCCGTCAGGGCAAAGACGAACAGCTTGTACCCCTCGACCGAATAACCCAAAAACCGCACCCGCGCCTCATCATCGCGGATCGCGCGGATCACCGAACCGAATTTCCCCGAGACAATCCACGATATCAAGAGATAGGCCAACCCGAGTGCAGCCGCCGATGCCCAAAAGAACCAAACCGACAGCGTGGCCTGATCCACATCGGCAAGCCCCGGCAGGTTTTGCAGGCCAGACAACCCGTTGTTGCCCCGCAAGCCACTTTCGTTTTGGAACAGATACAGCGCCAAAGCCAAGGTCATCGCTTGCGTCAGGATGGACAGGTACACCCCTGTCACCCGCGCCCGAAACGCCAGCCACCCAAACACCAGTGCAAGCACCCCCGGCACCAAAACCACCAAGGCCATTTGCAGCGGAAAGCTGTGGGCAAAGCCCCAGATGAACGGCAAATCAGAGCCGCCAACGACACCGAAAATTTGGCTGGCGATGCCTTGTTCCAGCTCTTGCGGCGTGGCGGGTAATCCGCCGCCCGACAGCGACGCCTCGACAATTTCGCGCGTGCGGGCATACATCAGCCACATGCCGATCATGTACCCGCCCAACGCGAAGAATGCCATGTGACCCAAGCTCAATATCCCCGCATAACCCCAGATCAAATCCATGGCGAGGGCGGCAAGGCCAAGGCACAACGTCTTGCCCAGCGTTTTGATAAAAGATGTCGACAGATGCCCCGTGCCATAGCCTTCGGATAGCGCCGTGATCAGCACGGCAAACGCCAGAAGGGTCGCGACAAAAACGGTCAAGGACGGGTTGGTGCGGCTGGTCTGCATATCAATCCCCTGCCGCGCGGCCCTTAAGGGCGATGATGCCCCGTGGCCGGAACTGGATAAACAAAATGATGAACAAGATCATATAGGTTTGCGCGGCAAGCGTGTTGGACGGGTTCAACCATTCAATCGCTTTTTGCAGGCCACCAATCATCGTGGCCCCTGCAAGCGCCCCCCAGATGTTGCCAACCCCGCCAACCACCACGGTCATGAAACTTTGGACAATGTAATCCGTGCCCAGCTCCGAGGTAACCTTGGCAAACAACCCGATCGCCACGCCGGCAATCCCCGCTATGCCTGAACCAATGCCAAACGTCAGCATATTGATGCGGTCCGGATTGATGCCCATGCTGGCCGCCATCGTCGGGTTTTGTGTAACCGCCCGCACCTCAAGGCCCAGCCTTGTCCGCTTCATCAACCACAGAAAAAAGGCCAGAAACACCAACGCCAGCACGAAAATCGCAATGCGGATATAGCTGATGGACACCACATCATTCAGCACCCACGCGCCGTCCAACCACGCGGGCGAGGTCAATGGGCGGGCCTGCGTCCCAAAGATGTTCTTCAAAATCTGTTGCAATGCGATGGAAATCCCAAAGGTTGCAAGCAAGGTTTCCAACGGCCGCTTATACAAATGCCGGATCACCAAACGCTCCATCGCAACCCCGATCGCAAAGGTCACAGCAAAGGCGAGCGGCAGGGCGATCAGGATCGACGCGGTGTAATTGGGGACCCATTGCTGCACCACAAATCCGGTATAGGCGCCGATGGTGATGAACTCGCCATGGGCCATGTTGATGACCCCCATCACCCCAAAGGTAATCGCAAGGCCAATGGCCGCAAGAAAGTAAATCGACGCAAGCGACAACCCGTCCAACGCAAGGTCTGCGGCCTGCATAATACCCACCTGCTGCGAAATTGCGGCCAAGGCAGTGCTTGCAGCCTGCGTCACGGCGGGGTCAGCTTCAAGATAGACATCAAAAAACCGGTGATTGGCCAGCGCGCTTGTCACTTCATCCTCGGTAGTCGCAAGCGGCACCTTGCCCGCGACCTCTAACGCCGTATAGGCGCGGTCGCGCGCCGCTTGCGTGTTTAAAACGGCCAGTGCCACGCCCCCAACCGCCCCGTTTTCAAGGTTCGCAATCAAAGCCGCACGTTGATCAGCAAGGGTCAAACGCGCAGGGGCAAGATTGGCGGCTTGCAGCAGTTCATAGGCCTGCGCGATGGTCAGGGTTTTGCCGGGCAACAGCTCTTGGGCGATATTGGCATCGGGGGGCGCTGCGCCTACAACAACCACGCGCCGCGTGGCCAGCAAAGGGTTCAGCGCCCCGCGCAGATCAAGCCCAATGTCGGCCCCGAAACTTTGAATAGCCATCACGCGCGCCGCGCTATCGGGATCAAACCGCAGGGTCAAAAGCCGTTCTAACCGTTGCTTTTGCGCCAATAGGCCTGCGTCCTTTTCTGCCGCAATCGACGCGCGCAAAGGGGCAAGTCCGGCCTCGGTCGGGTCAGATGCGATCGACGCCAAAGCATCGGCGCGTTTTGTCGGGTCAGGGTCTGACAGGTTGAACTGAACCAAGGCCGTGGCAATCAACCCGCGCACGCCAGCATTGGGTTTCAACTCGGCAATCTCGGCGGTTGGCGCGGTGCCTATGTCATTTCCGTTCAAATCGCGCAGCGCATACCCATCGGCACTGGGGCCCAGTAAAACAAACCGCCCGTCCGTTTTGCGCAGCCCCAAGCCCTTGGCTGACCAAGCCCCAAGGATCATCGCCGCCGCCGGATCACCGCTGGTTGCCAGCGCGTCAATCACCGGCCCGATGGTTTGGCGCGATGCCTTTTCGACGAGGGCGCTGTTGGATTGCAGGATCTCTTGTGCGACTTGGGCCTGGGCAAACCCTGTCCAAAGCCAGCACAGCGCAATCAGCAAAAACCGCGATAAATGACGCATTATATTTCCAAATCAGATGTGATGCGGGGGGCGCCTCTGCCCCCCGCCCAAGCCTCAGTAGTTCGATGTCAGCTGAACGCAGGTCTTGGTTTCGGTGTTATACATCCCGCATTTCAGGTCCTTCCAATCCGCCGCAAGCACAGCCGACGCAGGCAGGAAATCGGTCCAGGCATCACCGGGAACCGGGTCAGTCTGGCTGATGATGTCAAACTGACCATCGGCACGGATCTCACCAATCAGCACAGGTTTGGTTAGGTGATGGTTTGGCAGCATTTCGGCGACACCACCTGTCAGGTTCGGGAATTTCTGCCCGATCATCGCCGCAGACACCGCGTCAACGTCGGTTGTACCAGCAGCCGTCACCGCATTCACCCACATGTTGAACCCGATATAATGGGCCTCCATCGGGTCATTGGTGACGCGGGCGTCATCCTTGATGAACGCTTTCCATTGCGCAATAAAGGCCGCATTTTCAGGGGTATCAGCCGACATAAAGTAGTTCCAAGCCGCAAGATGCCCGACAAGGTTGGACGTATCCAGACCCGACAGCTCTTCTTCGCCCACCGAAAACGCGACCACGGGCAGTTTGTCTGCAGTGACACCCGCCGCCGCCAGCTCTTTGTAAAAGCCAATATTGGCGTCCCCATTGATGGTGGAAATGACGCCGACCTTTTTGCCGTCCGCGCCCAAAGCCACCACATCGCCCACAATCTTTGACCAATCCGAATGGCCGAAGGGCGTGTAGTTTACAAAGATATCCTCTTTGGCGATGCCCTTGGACAGCAGATAGGATTCCAAAATATTGTTGGTCGTGCGCGGGTAAACGTAATCCGTGCCCAGCAAGGCGAATTTCTCAATCCCCAGCTCTTCAAGGAAATAATCCACCGCCGGAATGGCCTGCTGGTTTGGCGCAGCCCCCGTGTAAAACACGTTTTTCGAGGATTCCTCACCCTCATATTGCACAGGGTAGAACAGCAAACCGTTCAACTCTTCGATCACCGGCAAAACCGATTTGCGGCTAACCGAGGTCCAGCACCCGAACATGACATCAACATTGGAAACCGTCAGCAACTCGCGCGCCTTTTCGGCAAACAGCGGCCAATCGGATGCAGGGTCAACCACCACGGCCTCCAGTTGTTTTCCCAACACGCCGCCCTTGGCATTTTGCGCCTCGATCAGCATCAACATGGTGTCTTTCAACGTGGTTTCCGAGATGGCCATCGTGCCGGACAAAGAGTGCAGCACCCCGACCTTGATCGTTTCGGCTTGCGCAAAGGCAATCCGAGGGGCAGCAAAGGCCGCGATACCTGAGGCCAACAGCGCGCGTCTGGATAGTTTCATGAGTCTTTCCCTTTTAGGCCGCGCCATGCCCTTCCTTTTTTTGCAAAGAAGGCACATATATGGCGGGCAGCAATTGTTGCACCCGTGCGGTGGGAGATGACGTCCAAACCAATTTCCCGCCGCACATCTTTTCGGATTCTAACTGAACCGAGCCATTGCAGAAAATGAGATGGGGGGGACCGAGGCAATGCTGCCTGCGGGAAAATAGCACATAATATTTGCGCCTTGCGGTTGACGCCTGATTTTTATGCAACCTTTGTCGCTGCGGTGCAGAAAGTGGACGCCCAGCACATGCCGGCCCCTAAATCGGGTCGGACAGCAAAATGCCGCCTTCACGTTGCAAGAACTCTACGACCTCGGCGATCCCCACTCCGCCGCGCAACTGTGCCAAAACAAAAGGCAGGTCTTTGCGAGCGATCCGCGTATCTTGTTCCAACAGCGTCAGATCGACGCCGACATGCGGCGCCAGATCGGTTTTATTGACGATCAACAAATCCGAACGCGTGACCCCCGGCCCCTTTTTACGCGGGATGTCTTGCCCTGCAGCCGTATCGATCACATAGATCGTCAAATCGGCCAATTCAGGGCTAAAGGTCGCGGCAAGGTTGTCGCCCCCCGATTCAATCAAAATCAAGTCCAGATCGTCAAACTGCGTCGTCAGATCGGCAATCGCGGCAAGGTTGATGCTGGCATCCTCGCGGATCGCCGTATGCGGGCAGCCGCCGGTTTCCACACCGCGAATTCGGTCCGAGGACAGAACCTGAGCGCGGATCAGGTACTCTGCATCTTCGCGGGTGTAGATATCATTTGTGATCACCGCCATAGAGCAACGCGGCGCAAGGGCGGCGCAGAGCTTTTCGGTAAGGGTGGTTTTTCCGGCACCTACAGGGCCGCCGATACCAACCCGCAAAGGGCCATTTGGGCTTTTCATGATCGAAATATCCTAACGTCCATGGTTTCATGTCGCATCTGCGCAAGATCGGCGCCAAAGCTTGCGCTGCCCAGTTCTGACAGCGGTGTGACGGCATATTCGGCGGCCAGTTGCACAAGGTCTGGCCCTAAATTTGTGAGTATTTGTTGCCCAACGGTCTGACCCAAGGGCACAAATTTTACCGCAGCCGCAGTCAATTGCGCCGCGAACGCCTGCAAGTAAAGGCCAAGAACAACTGACGTCTTAAGGTTCAAATTGCGGGCAGCATAACCGAGGGCGACCGCATAGGGCAGTGGCGGTTGCGGCGCCTTCAGCAGTGCGGCGATCGTGACGCCAAATGCGCGACCTTGTTCCGTCATCTCATTCAGCCGCTCTGCGCTTCCCGCATAGGCGCGGGCAAGATCGGCAAGGGCAGCAATATCGGTATGCGGATCAAGCGCATGGGCCACAAAGATGGCATCCATCCGACCAGATCCAAACCGCAGGACAGACTGCAACCACAAGGCAAGGCTATCCCCATCCAAGATGAAGCCATCATGGATCGCTGCCTCCAGCCCCTGCGAATAGGCAAACCCTCCAATCGGAAAGGCCGGTGATAACCATTGCACAAGCCGCAACTGATCCAGCTGATCAACCATGTGGGTGGGTATGACTATGAAAGCCGCCATGCTCGTGATGCAGCCCATCGCCGTTGTGGTCGTGTCCGCCGTGTGCGCCGTGTTCGGGGGGGGACCCATGATCATGTCCCATCGTGCGGCCATGGCCGTAAGCGCCACCTTCTGGGCAAAAGGGTTGGTTGGTCACGGTCAGCGTCGCACCCAGTTGGATCAGCATCCCCTCCAGCACAGGGTCGCGGCTGATGATCAGGTGATCGGTTTTAATCTGACAAGGCGTGTGACGGTTGCCGATATGCCATGCCAGCCGTGCCAGATCGCCGGTCACTTTGACCACGGCTTCATCTGCTGCCCGCACGGCAATACGCTGCCCGTCAGACAGTTCAAACACGTCGCCGTCATTCAGGTTGGTGGTCTGCGCCAGATCAACCAGAAACGACAAACCCTTGTTCGTTTTCAATCGTTTGCGCCGCAGCAGGCGCGCTGCGTAATCCAACACAACGGCTTCGGCAAGTGCTGCTCCGCCGTGGCGGTGCAGTTTTCGGGCGGTGGGAATACCTGTCATCTTGCGGCCTCAATACAGGAAATAGCGTTGGGCAAGCGGAAGCTCTTTGGCTGGCGCGCAGGTCAGCAGCACACCGTCAGCCCGCACCTCATAGGTTTCGGGGTTCACCTCGATTTGCGGTGTGGCGTTGTTCAGCACCATATCGGCCTTGCCGATGCTGCGCGTATGTTCCACCGCCAGCACCGATTTGCCAAGGCCAAGACGCCCGGCAACATCATCTTCCAGCGCCGCCGCAGACACGAAGGTCACTGCACTTGCCATACGCGATTTGCCCAAAGCGCCAAACATGGGCCGCGAATACATCGGCTGCACCGGAATGGACCCGTTCGGATCGCCCATCTGCGCGCAGACAATTGTGCCACCCAGCAGGACCATTTCCGGCTTGGCGCCGAAAAATACGGGCGACCACAGCACCAGATCAGCGCGCTTTCCCGGCGCAATAGATCCGATATGTGCTGACATGCCATGCGTGATTGCCGGATTGATCGTGTATTTGGCGATATAGCGACGGGCGCGCAGATTGTCGTTCTCGCCCGTCTCGCCTTCCAGCCGCCCACGCTGCACTTTCATTTTATGCGCGGTTTGCCATGTGCGGGTAATCACCTCGCCGATCCGGCCCATCGCTTGGCTATCCGACGAGATGATAGAAAAGGCACCCATGTCGTGCAGAATATCCTCGGCCGCGATGGTTTCGCGCCGGATCCGGCTTTCGGCAAAGGCGATATCTTCGGGGATAGAGCGATCAAGGTGATGACACACCATCAGCATATCAAGGTGTTCTTCTATCGTGTTGACGGTATAGGGCCGCGTCGGGTTGGTTGATGACGGTATGACGTTCTTGCTGCCCACGACGCGGATGATATCGGGCGCATGGCCACCGCCTGCGCCCTCAGTGTGAAAGGCGTGGATGGTGCGCCCTTTTATAGCGGCCAGGGTGTTTTCCACAAAACCGGATTCGTTCAGCGTATCGGTGTGGATCATCACCTGCACATCCATCTGATCCGCCACGGTCAGGCAGCAATCAATCGCGGCGGGGGTCGTGCCCCAATCTTCGTGCAATTTGAGCGCACATGCCCCGGCCCGCACCATTTCTACCAAGGCCTCGGGGCGCGAAGCATTGCCCTTGCCCGATAGGCCAAGGTTCACCGGCAGGCTGTCAAACGCCTGCAACATCCGCCCGATATGCCATGGCCCCGGCGTGCATGTGGTGGCGAGCGTTCCATGCGCCGGGCCCGTGCCGCCCCCCAGCATGGTGGTGATACCCGAATGCAGCGCATCCTCTATTTGTTGCGGGCAGATGAAATGAATATGCGCATCAAAACCGCCCGCCGTCACAATCCGGCCTTCGCCCGCGATCACCTCGGTTCCCGGCCCAATGATGATATCGACGCCGTTTTGGGTGTCGGGGTTGCCCGCTTTGCCGATCTTGTGGATCAGACCGTCGCGCAGGCCGATATCAGCCTTATAGATGCCGGAATGATCCAAAATCAGGGCGTTGGTGATCACGGTATCGACCGCGCCGCCTGCACGGCTGATCTGGCTTTGGCCCATCCCGTCCCGGATCACCTTGCCGCCGCCAAATTTCACTTCCTCGCCGTAGGTGGTTAAATCGCGCTCGACCTCGATCACCAAATCGGTATCGCCAAGGCGCACACGGTCCCCCGTCGTGGGGCCGTACATCGCTGCATAATCGGCCCGCGCAATGCGTGTGGACATTTACAGATCCCCCATTATGGCGCCATTAAAGCCAAACACGCGCCGCAATCCACCATAAGGCACAAGGCTTACGTCGCGGCTTTGACCCGGTTCAAACCGGATCGCTGTGCCTGCGGCGATGTTCAGGCGCATCCCCCGCGCGGCGATACGATCAAACGAAAGGCCCGCATTCGTTTCGGCAAAATGGTAATGGCTGCCCACCTGAATTGGCCTGTCGCCGGTATTGGCGACCATCACCGTAATGCCGGTTTGGCCCGCATTCAGCGTAATGTCACCCGCTGCGGGGTATACTTCGCCCGGCTTCATCATGCCCGCCTTTTGCGCAAATATATCAAGGCGACGACCAAGGCCACGGCCCCCGCCGCCAATATCAGATGGTCGGGCGCTGTCACCAAATGATACAGATTTTGTATCACTGTGTTCGGCGTATGATTGCCGCTATGCGCCAAAGCAGGCACGGGGATCAGTGTGAAAACAACGGGGGAAAACCGCATGGCGCGCTCCTACCTAATGGGATGATGGACGGTGACAAGTTTGGTGCCGTCGGGAAAGGTTGCTTCAATCTGGACAGAGTGGATCATCGCGGGAATTCCCTCCATGCACTGCTCGGCGGTAATGACATGCGCCCCCGCTTGCATCAGATCGGCAACGCTGCGACCATCGCGCGCGCCCTCCACGACAAAGTCGGAAATCAAGGCTATGGCTTCGGGGTGGTTCAGTTTTACCCCTCGCTCCAACCGACTGCGGGCCACCATCGCAGCAAGACTCACCAAAAGTTTCTCGCGCTCACGCGGGGTCAGGTTCATTTTACACTCCTTGCAACTGCCAAACACGTGGCAGGGGCCCATCACGCAGCACCTGCAAAATCCGCGCAATCTGGCGTTTCAGGGGCCAGCCATCTTGGGCCGTGATGCGCGTGATACACTTGCCATCCCAAGCCGAGGCTGCAGCCTGTGTGCCATGTTCATTCAAGACCCGTCGCACCGGATCAAGGGCTGCTTCCGCGTCCGGCCCGACAAAGGCCACAACAGCAAACGCGCGCGCATCGCCCAACATGGCGTGCCCCGCCCTCGCCGCCAGAAATGGCGGGTCAAGCCTGACGGTATCGGCCCAGATTGGTTTGCCATTTCGGCGCACCATGCGGTGATCTGTCAGTCGCGCCGTTTCACAGGATTCACCCATCGCATGACGGCCCAACACGACGCTTTCCACCAAAAGACATGTCGCATCAGTCGCAACATCTATCACAGTATCCCGTGCCAAGTGGCTGTTCTCAAACAATATCGTTTCTTGTGGCAGCCAATCGAGTCGACCCCCGCCACCCACTTGCGCCACAACGCAGGCCTTTGCGGCGAGCCCACGACTGGCATAGGCCCGTTCGGCGGTTTGGGTTGTGGCAGTTAAACGCGTGCCAGCCTCAAGCACAATTTCATAGCAAAGTTGGTCTTGATCTGTCAGCCCGCCAGCGGTGTTCAGGAAAATGACCTCGGGCTGCGCCCTTTGATTGTTTGGCAAGAAAAATGCCTTTGCACAGCCGCTCTGTGACAAATCCCGCAACTGGACCAGCCCGTTTGACATGCCAAAGCGGGCCGTTGCATGGCCATGACTTCTTTGCATCAGAGGAAAGGTTTGAGTTATGGTCATGCAGCTATCCTTCCAAAATCCGTTTAAGCACGCTAGGGCGCGAACAAAACCTGCGAGACGTCAGAATTTGGCGAAGGCGCTCCCGGCACCTGTGAATTGCTATAAACTTAGACGAACTGCCCTTTATTTTCGCATGAATGGAGCGACCCGCAAATATTGCTACTGACTGCACCTGCTTTCCAAAGGTCAACAGACCAGTGTGGGCATCCCGATCTTTGAAGATCTGGAACGGTAAAGCATCCCTCCGCTAAGTGTAGATAGGACCAAACGTCCTTTGGTTCACCAAGTTGGGCGAAGCGCCAAGCAAGATCATACGTGGGGGCCATGCTGCCCATCTCGCGAGGCAGCAGAAGCTATCATGACGCCTGACAAAGCTATTTCGAACTGCGCGCTAGTCGGCATTTCACAGGGCTTGGACGGCGTACGTTTCGTTAGCTCCTGCCAGCGATCATCAAACGACGGGACAGCCTGGGTCATGCTTGAATGAGGTCACCTGACCTTGATAACTTGCGAAAGCAACCCTTGGATTGTAACCGGCGAAAAGGCACTTTTTCCGCAGTGCGGACCTTTGGATCGCGCCATAGAGGCGCTCTTGTAACGTCAAAAACAGTACATTTTCCACTGTCAAAACGCCTCTTCAACCTGCAATCAAGTGGTGAAGCGTTTTGTGTCGCTTGCCCTGCCTGTCATCAACGCCTGAAATCAAAGCACAGGTGAGGTCCTGCACCTGCGTGTGCAGCGGTTTGGTGGGGTCTCAACGGCCCCGCCAAACCGAGCTTGCCTTAACCAGCCGCGATCACCGCGCGCTTGGTCATCACGCCGCACAGATGCGCGCGGTAGTCTGCACTTCCGTGAAGGTCGGCAATCATGTCATCGGCGGGCAGGGTTAGACCTGCAATTGCATCGGGGGTGAAGTTGGCCGAGAGTGCCGCCTCGGCCTCACTCCAGCGAAACACGCCGTTGTTTGACGCGCCTGTAATTGCCACCCGCACGCCATCTGCGAACTTGGCCACAAACACGCCCACCAGCGCGAAACGTGACGCGGGTTGGACGAATTTGATATAGGCGGCGACTTGCGGCACAGGGAATTTTACCGCCGTGACGATCTCGCCGTCATCGAGTGCTGTTTCAAACATCCCGAGGAAATAGTCATCTGCGGCAATTTCGCGGGCATTGGTTTGAATAATGGCCCCCGACCCAAGCGCCGCTGCCGGATAGCAGGCAGACGGGTCGTTATTGGCGATGGACCCGCCAATCGTGCCACGGTTACGCACTGCGGGGTCGCCGATTTGGCCCGCAAGCGCGGCAAGCGCAGGATAGTATTTCAACGCCTCTTTTGCCACCACCGCATGCGGCGTGGCCCCGCCGATGATGATGCCACCGTCCCCTTGGCATACGCCTTGGAGTTCGGGGATACCCGTCAAGCTGACCAAGGTGCCCGGATCGGCAAGGCGCTGTTTCATCGTCGGCAGCAGGGTTTGCCCGCCCGACAGCGCCTGTGCCCCGTCACCCATCGCGGCCACGGCATCGGCCAGTGTTTTCGGCTTTATCAGATCGAAATTATACATCACGGCCTCCGTTTCAAGCGTTGTTGATCGCCGCCCACACGCGCGCGGGCGAGGCTGGCATATCGATATGTTTGACATGGGTGTGACCGCCACGCTGTAGCGCATCAATCACCGCGTTTATCACGGCGGGGGGCGAGCCTATCGCCCCTGCCTCACCACAGCCTTTGACGCCCAAGGGGTTATGGGTGCAAGGCGTGATGCAGCTGTGATCGACCGTGTAGAACGGCACATCATCGGCGCGCGGCATGGCGTAATCCATGTAGGACCCCGTCAGCAGCTGGCCGTTTTCATCATAGCTGGTGGATTCGAGCAGCGCCTGCCCGATCCCCTGCCCCACACCACCATGAACCTGACCATCGACGATCATCGGGTTCATCACATTGCCAAAATCATCGGCGCAGGTGAAGGCTGTGATTTCGACTTTGCCCGTATCGGGGTCCACCTCGACCTCACACGCATAGGCGCCAGCGGGATAGGTAAAGTTGGCGGGATCGTAAAAGGCGGTTTCCTCTAGCCCCGGTTCCAGCGTTTCAAGCGGATAGTTGTGGGGCACGTAAGCCGAAAACGCGATTTCGCCAAAGGTTTTGGCTTTGTCGGTGCCTGCCACGCTAAAGCTGCCATCCTTGAACTCGATATCTTGTTCCGATGCCTCAAGCATATGGGCGGCGATTTTCTTGCCCTTGGCGATAATTTTATCCACCGCTTTGGTCATCGCAGACCCAGCAACAGCAAGGCTGCGCGAGCCGTAAGAGCCCATGCCAAAGGGGATTTTTGACGTGTCGCCGTGGACGATTTCGACGCTGCTGGCCGGAATGCCCAGCTGTTCCGCGACGATTTGGGCGAACACGGTTTCATGCCCCTGCCCGTGGCTGTGCGCGCCGGTCATCACAGAAATATTGCCCGTGGCGTTGACCCGCACGGTGGCGGCATCGAACAGGCCGACGCGGGCACCAAGGACACCGACGAGGTTTGAAGGCGCGATGCCGCAAGCCTCTATCCACGTGGACAGGCCCAGACCGCGCAGTTTGCCGTTTTTGGCGCTGGCGGCACGGCGTTTCTCAAACCCTGCCAGATCGGCGAGTTCGGTCATTTTATCCATCGTCGCCTGATAGTTACCCGTGTCATAAACAAGGCCCACGGGCGTTGTGTAGGGGAATTGATCGGGGGTCAGGAGGTTCTTGCGCCGGATTTCGGCTTGGTCAATCCCAAGTTCGCGGGCGCATTTATCGACGACACGTTCGATGCTGAAGGTCGCCTCGGGGCGGCCCGCGCCGCGGTAGGCATCAACGGGCGCAGTGTTGGTGAACACGGTTTTGACGTTCACATAGACCAGAGGGGTTTTATAGGGGCCCGCCATCAGGGTGCCATGCAAGAAGGTCGGCGTGGCGGTGGAAAAGTTCGACAGATATGCGCCGACATTGGCCAGCGTTTCGGTGCGCAGGGCTAGAAATTCGCCATCCTTGGTCGTGGCGAGTTCGATTTTCGTCACATGGTCGCGGCCATGCGCATCGGACAGAAAGGATTCCGAGCGTTCGGCCACCCATTTGACGGGGCGGTTGATGGCCTTGGCGGCGGCCAGCACGGCGGCCTCTTCACCATAGTGATAGATTTTAGAGCCGAAGCCGCCGCCGACATCGGGGGCAATCACGGTCAGTTTGTTTTCGGGCATGCCCATGACAAAAGCCGCGATCAGCAGGCGGTGCAGGTGGGGGTTTTGGCTGGTGGTATAAAGTTTATAGTCACCCGTGCCTGCGTCATAATCGGCGAGACTGGCGCGCGGTTCCATCGCGTTGGGGATAAGGCGGTTGTTGACCAGTTCCAGCGTGGTGACATGGGGGGCGTTTTTGAACGCCTCGTCCACGGCGGCGCGGTTATCTTCGATCCAGCCCCAGTCAAAGCATTGGTTAGTGCCGATTTCATCATGCACAAGGTTGGTACTGTCGGCGAGCGCCTTGGCCATATCGACCACGGCGGGGAGTTCGGTGATATCCGCCTCAATCGCGGCGGCGGCGTCGCGGGCTTGCCCATAGGTTTCGGCCACGACCATCGCATAGGCGTCACCGACGTGGCGGACCTTGCCATGCGCCAGAACGGGGCGCTTGGGTTCCTTCATCGGTTCGCCATTGCGCGAGTTGATCAGCCAGCCTGCGGGGTTGCCGCCCATGCCGGTGAAATCATCACCCGTCAGGATGGTCAGCACGCCCGGCATGGACATCGCCGCCGATGTATCAATGCTGTTGATCCGGCCATTGGCAACCTCGGAGCGCAGGAAGCAGGCAAAGGCCTGACCGCGCAGGTTGATATCATCGGTATAGCGGCCCTTGCCTGTCAAAAACCGAATATCTTCGCGGCGCTTAGTACTTTCGCCGATTCCACCATCTTTAGGCATCGTATCCTCCCTTAATGCACTGCGTTAAGAACGCTGCATAATTTGTTGAATAGGCGTATTATTCAGCCGGAACGGTTTGGCCGGATGTGGCCATGACGGCCTTGACGATATTGTGGTAGCCAGTGCAGCGGCAAATGTTGCCTTCAAGGTAATGGCGCACCTCGGTCTCGGTTGGATTGGCGTTTTCAGCGAGCAGTGCCGCCGAAGACATCACCATGCCGGGGGTGCAAAAGCCGCATTGGAGGCCGTGGTTATCCTGAAACGCCTGTTGGATAACCGAAAGCGAGCCGTCAGGATTGGCCATGCCTTCGATGGTTTTCACATCGGCGCCTTCGACATCCTGGGCAAAGACGGAACAGGATTTGACCGCCTTACCATCGACATGCACAACGCAAGCGCCGCATTGGGAGGTGTCGCAGCCAATATGGGTGCCGGTCAGGCCAAGGCCTTCGCGCAAGTAGGCGGACAGCAGGGTGCGGCCTTCGGTTTCGGCGGCAACGGGTTTGCCGTTCACGGTCATGGTGGTTTTCGTCATCGTCTTCCTCCCTAGGGAAATCCGTTGAAATTCGGTACGTTAGCTTACAAGCCGTTTGAGCCAGCTTTTCTTTTTCTCATCAATCGGGGCATCTTCGGCCACGTCTTCTGTATCGGGCGGGCCCTCGACGGCGGCTTGGAAACGAGTAAAAAACTCATCCGCCATTTTCTTGGCAAAACCGTCGATGATGCGGCTGCCAAGTTGGGCCAGTTTGCCACCGACATTCGCCTCGACCTCATAACTTAGCAAGGTTCCGGTGTCGGACGGCGCGAGGGTCACGTTGGCCCCACCTTTAGCGAAACCTGCGGGGCCGCCCTTGCCCTCACCCGAAATACGCAACGATTGGTGTTCGATCATATCCGACAGGGTAACGGCGCCCGTAAAGCGGGCTTTTACGGGCCCCACCTTTTGCACAACGACCGCTTCAAACCCGTCTGTCGGGTTGCCAGTCATCGACTCGCAGCCCGGCACACAGGCCTTTAGCACATCGGCATCAAGGATCGCGGCCCAAACGGTGGCCACATCGGCCTTGATGTCGCGTTGATCAGACAGTTGCATCGCATTTCCCCCAGTGCCTAGAATGGTAGCCTAACCGCATAGGTTGCGTTTGGGCAATCATGGATTTTGGGGCAAGTTGCGATTTGCGATAAACTGCCTGCGATCAATACCACATGTCCTTGATACCCGCCTTTTTCGCGCCGACAAATTCCTCTAGCCCTTGGCGGATGCCTGCATCCAAGGCAGGTGCCTCAAATTCCGCCAGCCGTTTTTTCCACAAGGTGTTGGCGCGGGTGGCGGCATCGGTGGAACCCGCAGCTTCCCATTTCTCGAACGGCTCATTGTCGGCAAGGTCGGAATCCCAAAACGCGGTCTCGTAATTGGCCATTGTGTGCGCGCAGCCGAAAAAGTGGTTGCCGGGGCCGACCTCTTTGAATGCATCAAGGGCGAGTTCGTTATCATCGACCTTGATGCCGTCGAGGTAGGAGTGGAGCGCACCGCAAAGATCGGCGTCGAGTATGAATTTTCATAGGATATGGACAAAAGCCCGTCGAGAAAGCCCGCCGAATGCAGGATGAAATTCGCGCCGCAATGGATGGCCGAGAGCATGGACATGGTGCCTTCGGCCATCGCCTGCGCATCGGGGAGTTTGGAAGTAGTGAAATTGCCCGCACAGCGCAGCGGCAGGTTTAAGCGGCGCGCTAGCTGGCCGATGACCATAGAGCCAATGGCGGGTTCGGGTGTGCCAAAAGTAGGCGAGCCGGAGCGCAGTGACATCGACGACAGGAAATTGCCGAAAATAACCAGTGCGCCTTTGCCTTCCAATTGCGTGAGCGCGCAGTCGGCCATGGTTTCGGCCAAGGATTGCGCGATGGCCCCTGCGCTGGTGACGGGGCCCATTGCGCCGCCAAGGATGAAAGGGCAGGATCACTGAGGCTTGGTTTGCCCGAGCATAGGCGCGCAAGGAATTGGTCATGGTGCCGTCCCAGACCAAGGGCGAGTTTACGTTGACATTGCCAAGGATAACGCAGTTTTTATCAACAAAATCAGCGCCAAAGGTGATGCGCGCCATTTCAATACTGTCTTCGGCGCGTTCTTGGGACGTGACCGAGCCCATGAAGGGGCGGTCGGACAGGGTAAGGTGGGCCATGACCATATCAAGGTGGCGTTTGTTCACGGCAATATCGGTGGGTTCGCAAATGGTGCCGCCGGAGTGGTGGAAATTGGGTGAGGATTGCGCGAGTTTAATGAAGTTTTGGAAGTCGGCGATGGTGCCAAAGCGGCGGCCTCGGTCTAGGTCCGTCACGAAGGCAGAGCCGTAGGAGGGGACGAAGACCACGGATTTGCCGCCGATTTCAACCGAATTAGCGGGGTTGCGGGCGTGTTGGGTGAATTGCGCGGGCGCGGATTTCGGGATTTCGCGCAACATGCCGGGGGGGGGATTTGACCAGCAGGCCATCGACATAGGCGCCTGCGGTTTTCCAATGGTTCAGGGCAATGTCATCATCGCGAAACTCGATACCCACTTCGGCGAGGATACGGTCGGCGGTGGCCTCAGTCTTCAGCAGGTTTTCTTCGGACATCACATCGTAATTGGGGATGTTGCGGATGATATAGGGCCGCCCCATGCCGCCGCCGCGTGTGGCGCGTTGAGCTTGGCGGCCACTTCGCGCAGGCTTTTGGTCGTTCATAACATCCCCTCCCAAGGTGGCCCTGTTCGGGGGCCGATTGGGGAAAGGCTAGGCGCGTGGGGCGCGCGGTGTCGCGGTGATTGGCGACAGATGGATGTCAGATCGCGCCCTAGGTAATGACATCCGGTTCTGTGCGTCCGGTGTTGGCGTTGATTTGGGCGATGTCATGCGCAGCCTGAATGATCGGGGCAAGCGCTGTTTGCGGGTCAAGGTTGAGATTGCCGCTGCTGGGTTCATAGCGTTCCAGATAGACGCGCAAGGTGGCGCCTTGCGTGCCCGTGCCCGACAGGCGGTAGACGATGCGGCTGTCATCGGTGAACAGGATACGGACGCCTTGATGGGTGCTGACCGAGCCATCGACGGGGTCGGTATAGGCGAAATCATCGGCCCGTGCGATGGTCATGCCGTGGGTTTCGGTATTGGTGAGTTGGGGCAGTTTTGCACGCAGGGCGGCCATCATCTGATCGGCTTTGGCCGTTTCAATCGCTTCAAAATCATGGCGGCTGTAGTAGTTGCGGCCGTAGGTTTGCCAGTGGTCGGTCAGGATTTCTGTGACGGATTGATTGCGCACAGCAAGGATGTTGAGCCACAAAAGCACGGCCCAAAGCCCGTCTTTTTCGCGGACATGATCAGAGCCTGTGCCAAAGCTTTCTTCGCCGCAAAGGGTGCATTTGTTGGCGTCGAGCAGGTTGCCAAAGAATTTCCAACCCGTGGGGGTTTCAAACGCAGGCAGGCCCATCGCGGCTGCCACACGGTCGGCGGCGGCGGAGGTGGGCATGGAGCGCGCGATGCCTTTGAGGCCTTGCGCGTATCCCGGGGCAAGGTGGGCGTTGGCGGCGAGAATGGCGAGGCTGTCCGAGGGCGAGACATAGATGCCGCGGCCCACGACCATATTGCGGTCGCCGTCGCCGTCCGAGGCAGCACCGAAATCGGGGGCGTTGGGGCCCATCATTTCGGCCATAAGCTCATGCGCCCAAGTGGGGTTTGGGTCGGGGTGCATGCCGCCAAAATCGGGCAAGGGCGTGGCGTGGGTGACGGTGCCGCGTGCCGCGCCAAGGCGGTTTTCAAAGATTTCGCGGGCGTAAGGGCCGGTCACCGCGCACATGGAATCCATGCGCATGGTAAAGCCTGCGGCAAAACGCGCGCGGATTGCTGGGAAATCGAACAGGGTTTCCATCAGGGCGGCGTAATCGGTCACGGGATCGACGATTTGCACCAGCATTCCGCCCAAATGGGTTGTGCCGATGGTGTTCAGGTCGACATCAGGGGCGTCGAGCGTTGTGTATTGGGCCATGGTTTTGGTGGCGGCATACATCGCGTCAGTCACCTGTTCGGGCGCGGGGCCGCCGTTGGGCATGTTGAACTTTATACCGAAATCCTCATCCTCGCCCCCCGGGTTATGGCTGGCTGACAGGATGATGCCGCCGTCGGTTTTGTTCAGCCTTATCAGGTGGCTGGCGGCTGGGGTGGACAGGATGCCACCCTGCCCCACGATGGCCGATGCAGCACCTTGGGCGGCGGCCATCGCTAGAATGATTTGCACCGCTGTGTCATTGTAAAACCGCCCGTCGCCGCCAACAACAAAGCATTTTCCTTCTGCCCCGCCAATGGCATCGAAAACCGCTTGCACGAAGGTTTCCAGATAATGCGGCTGCATGAACACGCGGGTTTTCTTGCGAAGGCCCGAGGTGCCTGGTTTTTGGCCGTCAAAAGGCGTGGTTTGGATGGTGCGGATCATGGCAGGTTCCTGCGTTTCAAGGATGATTGGCAAAGACGAGAACGGAATGGGCGGGGGCCGTTATCGGCCCAGTGACAAGATATGGCACGAGGTCGGGGCGCGTAGTGTCAAGAATTAGGTGCCACGCGGCGGCGGTATCGGGTAAATTTATAGGCTGATCGGGGCCAGTGTTGAACGCGGCAAACACAGCATCTGGGCTGGGGTTTTGGCTGGCGGCAGCATAGCGCAGTTCCAGCCCGAGGCAGCGAAAACCAGCGTCATGCCAATCGGCGGCGCTTGGTTCGGTGCCATCGGCGCGGCGCCATATGATGTCACGCAGCCCGTCGGCACGGGTGGCGGCGTGCAAGAACCGGCTTTGGCGCAGCACAGGATGGGCACGGCGCAGCGCAATCAGGCCAGCGGTAAAGGCGGTAAGCCCCGCATCGGCGCCGTCCCAAGTCACCCAGCCCGTGGCATTGTCTTGGGCATAGGCGTTGTTATTGCCATCTTGCCCATTCCCCAATTCGTCGCCCGCCAGCAGCATCGGCGTGCCTTGGGCCAGCATCAAGGTCGCCAGCATATTGCGTTTGCGCAAGGCCCTAGCTGCGGTGATGGCGGGGTCGTCTGTTGGCCCCTCCACCCCTAAATTGTCGGAATGGTTGTCGCCGTGGCCGTCGCGGTTATCTTCGCCATTCGCCAAGTTGCGTTTGACGGTGAATTGCACCAGATCGGCCAAGGTAAAGCCGTCATGCGCGGTCAGGAAGTTGATAGATGTTGTAGCGGGGCGGTTGTGGTGGTCGAACTGCCCAGCACTGCCCAGCAGGCGGGCGGCAAAATCGGGGGCCATGCCCGCATCACCGCGCCAAAAGCGGCGGGTGCCATCGCGGAATTTATCATTCCACTCGGCAAAAGGATGCGGGAATTTGCCCAGTTGATAACCGCCGGGGCCGATATCCCAAGGCTCGGCGATCAGTTTGGCGCGGGCAAGCTTAGGGTCTTGGCGGATCGCATCGAGCAGGCCAGCGCCCGGATCAAAACCAGCGTCAAACCCCTGCCCTTCACGCCCCAAAACGGTGCCGAGATCAAAGCGGAAACCATCAACACCCATATCACGGACCCAAAAGCGTAATGAATCCATGACCATACGCAGCACCATCGGGTTCGACAGGTTCAGCGTGTTGCCCGTGCCCGTGTCATTGATGTAATAGCGCCCGCCATCGCGCAGGCGGTAGTAACTGGCGTTATCAAGGCCACGGTAGGCAAGGGTCGGGCCAAGCTCGTCGCCTTCGCCCGTGTGGTTGTAGACGACATCAAGGATCACCTCGATCCCCGCCGTGTGGAAGGTTTGGACCATCTGCCGAAATTCGGCCAGCGCATTGGCACTGGCATAGCGCATGTCGGGGGCGAAAAACCCAAGGGTTTGATAGCCCCAATAGTTGCGCAAACCGCGTGAAACAAGGAAACGGTCGTCGATAAAGCTGTGAACGGGCAAAAGCTCTATTGCCGTGACACCAAGGGTGATCAGGTGGTCCAACATAGGCTGCGCACAAAGCCCAAGGTAAGTGCCGCGCAGGCCCGCCGGAATGTCGGGGTGCTGCATGGTCAGGCCCTTGGCATGGGCCTCGTAGATCACGCTATCGGTGTAGGGGTGGTTCGGGCCGCGGGTGGCGGGTTCAAGAGGGGCCGTGACCACGCATTTTGGGATGAAAGGGGCAGAGTCCTGCGTATCCATCGACAGGTCGGCGCGGTTGGCGCCAACTTTATAGCCCATCAGAGCATCGGACCAGCGCAGGGTGCCGCTGACCTGCCGCGCATAGGGGTCCAGCAGCAGTTTGTTCGGGTTGAAACGGTGACCCTGTTCGGGCGCATAGGGGCCGTGGGCGCGGTAGCCGTACAGGGTGCCCGCCGTCACCCCGTCAACCTGTGCCGTCCAGATATCGCCTTGGCGGTCGGGCATCGGGATGCGCGCCTGTTCGCGTTTACCGTCGGGGGAAAACAGGCACAGATCGACCTGCGTGGCATGGGCCGAAAATAGCGCAAAATTGGTGCCTTGGCCGGTTGGCGTGGCGCCAAGGGCAAAGGGGGTGCCTGCGCGGGTATCATACTGTGATTGGGTCACGCGGCGGTCAGCCCCGCATAAAGTTGCGCGTAGCGGGCAGCGCTTTCCTCCCACCCCACGGGGTGGCGCATGGCGTTTTTCACCATTTGCGCCCATGTTTTGCTATCGCCGTGCAACCGGATCAGGTTTTGCAAGGCAAGGTCAAAGGCCGGCGCATCGGTGGGGTGAAAGGTGATGCCTGTGGCGACACCTGCGGCCAACGCGGCGGGGTTGGCGGTGATCACGGTATCGGCAAGCCCACCAACGGCGGCGACCACGGGCAAGGTGCCATAGCGCAGCCCGTACATCTGGGTCAGTCCGCAAGGTTCAAAGCGTGACGGCACCAGCACCGCATCGCCGCCTGCAAAGAGGCGCTGGCTCAGATCCTCATCATAGCCGATGCGCACGGCGACGCGGCCGGGAAAGCGGGCTTCCAAGGCGCGCATCTGCGATTCCAATGCGGCGTCGCCACTGCCCAAAACGGCAAGACCGCCCCCTGCCGCAATGAAATTGGCCGCGATTTGCGGGATCAGGTCGATGCCTTTTTGGTCGGTCAAGCGGCTGACGATGATGCCCAAGGGGCCTGGCACATCAAGCCCCAGTTCGGCGCACAGGGCTGCACGGGCAAGGGTTTTGCCCTTGGGTGCGCGGGCGGAATAGGGGTGCGGGCCATTTTCCGGCGACCAGACGTCGGTATCAACGCCGTTCAAAATGCCCGATACATCGGTGGCGCGCGACATGATAACCCCTTGCAATCCCATACCAAATTCCGCACGGCGCAATTCGCCTGCATAGCTGGGCGACACGGTGGTGATTTTGCTGGCGGTGATCATCCCTGCCTTGAGGCTGGACAATCCGCCAAAATATTCCAGCGCATCGGGGTAGTATTGATCAGATGGCAAACGCAAAGCGGCAAGCTGGCTGACAGGGGCAAAGCCTTGAAACGCGACGTTGTGGATGGTCATGATGCTGGGCACAGCTGCCCCTGAATAGGCGAGATAGGCCGGTGCCAACCCCGCCTGCCAGTCATGCGCATGCAGCAGATCGGGGCGCCAACCATCCGCCAAACCATCCCGCGCGATCGCAGCCCCTGCCCATGACAGCGCTGCAAAACGGATGTCATTGTCCGGCCAATCGCCGCGCGGCCCCGAATAGGGCCCACCCTCGCGGTCATAAAGATGCGGGGCATCCAACAGCAGCATGGAAATTCCTGCCACCATTCCCGCCAACACCCGCGCAGGCCCGCCAAACAAGTCCGGATCAGACCAAACCACCGGCCAGCCTTTGGCTTGAGGCAATACGCTGCGATATGCAGGCATCAAAACCCGCATCTCCCAGCCCTGCCCCGCCAAGGCCTGCGGCAACGCGCCCACCACATCGGCCAAACCGCCGGTCTTCAACAGCGGTACACATTCCGATGCAACCGAAAGCACGCGACCCATCTTAACCCTCTTTTTCTGTTCAAAAATATCTTCGGGAGGGGGTCTAAGGGGGAGGGCAGACAGCCCTCCCCCTTTGGTTGCCCCAAGACCGACCCTTCAAGGCTCTACCCCAGTTTTCGCGTCCGCGCATCCAGCATATCTTGGGTAATCAACACCACACCCGCATCGGTCCGGCGAAACCACTTTGCGTCCATCTCGGGGTCTTGGCCAACAACCAACCCTTCGGGAATGATCACACCGCGGTCGATCACGCAGTTTTTCAGCTCGGCTTTTCGGTTCACAATCACATCAGGCAGCGCCACGACATATTCCAGATTGGCAAAACTGTGCGTCCGGCAGCCGGTGAAAAGCAGGCTGTTGGACACCGAAGATCCCGACACGATACAATCCCCCGCAATCAGCGAAGACACTGCAGATCCGCGCCGATCCGCCTCATTATGAATGAACTTTGCGGGTGGCTTGATCTCGGCATAGGTCCAGATCGGCCAGGCGTTATCGTACAGGTCCAGCTTGGGCACAAAATCGGTCAGGTCGATATTGGCCTGCCAGAACGCATCAATCGTGCCAACATCGCGCCAATAGGGTTCGGTTTCCAAGCCGCTCGTGACACAGCTTTCGGAAAACTGATGCGCCATCGCCTTGCCGTTTTTCACGATATCAGGGATCAGATCATTGCCAAAATCATGGCTGGAATTGGTATCTTCGGCATCACGGATCAACAGATCGCGCAGGAAATCCCAGTTGAAAACATAGATCCCCATCGAGGCGAGCGCCGATTTTGGGTCGCCAGGCATATGTGGCGGGTTGGCTGGTTTTTCGAGAAAAGCCGTGATGCGCAAATCCTTGTCGACATCCATCACACCAAAGGCCGATGCCTCACTTAGCGGTACGGTCAAACAGCCAATGGTCACATCGGCGCCGGTTTCAACGTGCTGTTGCAGCATGACCTCATAATCCATTTTATAGATATGGTCGCCCGCAAGGATAACCACGTATTTGATGCCGTAACTGTCAACGATATCAATGTTTTGCGTCACGGCATCTGCGGTGCCCAGATACCATTTGTTTTCCGACACACGCTGCGATGCGGGCAGAATATCAAGATATTCGTTCCGTTCGGCGCGGAAAAAGCCCCAACCGCGCTGCATGTGGCGGATGAGGGAGTGCGCCTTGTACTGGGTCGCGATCGCCATTTTGCGGATGCCCGAGTTCAACGCGTTGGACAGGGCAAAGTCGATGATCCGCGTTTTGCCACCGAAGTAAACCGCAGGCTTGGCGCGCTTGTCGGTCAGTTCCTTCAAACGGCTGCCGCGACCGCCTGCCAGCACAAAGGCCATAGCTTGGGACGACAGTCTTTGGTTTGCGCGTGGTTTCATTGGGTTCTCCCCTACCCTGAAAATTCTGGTGCCGCGGGCGTTGCCCAGCGGTTAGCGGTCGGCGTGTTTGAAAAAGACGGTCGAAAGCGGTGGTAGTGTTATCATCGCCGATTGTGGCTGGCCGTGGCTGGCGGTGGGTTCGGTTTTAACCCCGCCCATGTTGCCACGGTTGGACCCGCCATAAAGGGTGGCATCGGTGTTCAGCACCTCATCCCATCGGCCCGCATTCGGCAGGCCAAGGCGGATGTGGCGCTCAATTGGGGTAAAGTTACAGGCCACGACCACGGGTGCATCCCCTGCCCCGCCGTTGCGCACAAAGGCATAGGTGGACCCGTCCGCATCATCGCCTGAAATCCAGTCAAACCCTTGGGGGCGCGTGTCATTCAAGTAAAGTGCAGGCGTGTTGCGGTAAAGCGCGTTCAAATCGCGGACCAGCGCTTGAATGCCGCGATGCGGTGCGCCGTGATCGCCATCAAGTTCGTGCCAATCAAGGCTGCGGGCATGGGCCCATTCGCCGCTTTGGGCAAATTCGCAGCCCATAAACAACAGTTTCTTGCCCGGATGGCCCCACATAAAGCCGTAATAGGCGCGCAGGTTGGCGAATTGATCGTCACGCCCGCCCGGCATTTTGGCCAGCATGGAGCCTTTGCCATGCACCACCTCATCATGGCTGATTGGCAGGATGAAATTTTCCGACCACGCGTAATGCAGGCCAAAGGTCATTTGGTGATGGTGGTGTTTGCGGTAAATCGGATCGCGCTGCATGTAAGACAGCGTGTCATTCATCCAACCCATGTTCCATTTGAACCCGAACCCCAGCCCGCCATGATCGACGGGGCGCGATACGCCCGGGAAAGCGGTGCTTTCTTCGGCCACGGTCATCACGCCCGGCATTTCGGCATAGGCTGTGATGTTCATATTTTGCAGCAGGGCAATCGCCTCGTAATTTTCGCGGCCACCATCGCGGTTGGGTATCCATTGGCCTGCATCGCGGCTGTAATCGCGGTAGAGCATGGAGGCGACGGCATCGACGCGCAGCCCGTCAAGGTGGTATTCCTCTAGCCAATAGAGTGCGTTTGAAATCAGGTAATTGGCGACTTCGACGCGACCATAATTGAAAATCAGGGTGTTCCAATCTTGGTGGAACCCTTCGCGCGGGTCGGCGTGTTCGTAGAGCGGCGTTCCGTCAAACTGGCCAAGACCGTGGGCATCTGACGGAAAATGGCCCGGCACCCAATCGAGCAGCACGCCGATGCCTGCGTTATGAGCGGCGTCCATAAAGGCGCGAAATTCCGGCGGGGTGCCGTGGCGGATGGTGGGCGCGAACAGGCCCACGGGCTGATAGCCCCAAGAGCCATCGAAGGGGTATTCAGAGATCGGCATCAGCTCAATATGGGTGAAGCCCATGTCGGTGACGTAGGTGATAAGCTGGTCGGCAAGTTCGACATAGCTGAGCATGCGGTCGCCGGGGGCGCGGCGCCATGAGGCGAGATGGACCTCGTATACCGAGATCGGCGCATCGACATTTTGTGCCGTGGCCCGCGTTTTCATCCATTTCGCATCGGTCCAGTTGGGATTGCGCAGATCGCGCACCACCGAAGCGTTGGCGGGTGGATGTTCGGAGCCAAAGCCCACGGGATCGGATTTCAGCGGCATCACCGCGCCTTCTGTGCTGCGCAGTTCGTATTTGTAGGTTGTATTTTCAGTCAGGTCGGGGATGAAAATTTCCCAAACCCCTGTTGGCCCACGGCGGCGCATCGGCGCGCGGCGGCCATCCCAGACATTGAAATCACCGACAACCGACACGCGCTGCGCGTTGGGGGCCCAGACGGCGAAATGCACGCCTTTCGCACCTTCATGTGTGATCATATGCGCGCCCAGAACGTTCCACAGGCGTTTATGTGTGCCTTCGCCCAGCAGGTATTCATCCATTTCGCCCAAAACGGGGCCAAAACGGAAGGGGTCGTCGAAGGTCCATTCCGCGCCGCTGCCGGTAGCATGCAGTTTATAGGCGGTTTTTTCGGGCAGATCGGCGGTGAAAAAGCCAGGCACGCCTGCAAGCGGGGTGGCCTTGGTTTCGGTATCCGCCAGCACCGATAGGGTTTCGGCCCCCGGCACGAAGGCGCGGAGTTGCCAGCCCGTGCCGCAGGGGTGCAGCCCAAGAACAGAAAACGGATCACCATGGGTGCCTTGTGCAATGGCACGGGCGGTGTGGATGGCGAGCGGTGCGTCCTTGGGCATAAATCCCCCTATAGGGCCGGAGTGATGGACCAGATATCAGCCATATAGCCACGGATTGTTCGGTCGGACGAGAAAAATCCGGAGCGCGCGGTGTTGAGGGCGGCCATGCGGACCCAGCGGTCGCGGTTGGCATAGGCGGTATCTACCTGTGCCTGAGCCGCGAGATAGGCGTCAAAGTCTGCCGCGACGAGGAAGTAGTCGTGGTGCCAGACGCGGTGAACCAGATCATTATAGCGGTCGGTTTGATCGGGCGAAAACTGGCCTTCGGCGATGGCTTGGAGCACGGCTTGAAGGGTTGGGCTTGCCTCAATCGCCATACGGGCATGATCGGGGTTTTCGCGGCGGGTGACAACTTCGGCGGCGGTGAGGCCAAAGAGGAAGAAGTTGTCCGCGCCGACATGTTCAAGGATTTCGACATTGGCACCGTCAAGCGTGCCAATAGTGGGCGCGCCGTTCATCATGAATTTCATATTGCCAGTGCCTGAGGCCTCTTTGCCCGCCGTCGATATTTGTTCAGAGAGGTCCGACGCGGGGATCAGACGTTCGGCCATCGAGACGTTATAGTTGACGGGATAGATGACTTTGAGCAGATCACCGACCTGAGAGTCTGCATTAACAACAGACGACACATCATTGATAAGGTGGATAATTTCCTTGGCTACAAAATATCCGGGGGCCGCCTTGCCGCCAAAGATTTTAACGCGGGGCACCCAGTTGCCGTTTGGATTGGCCTTGATTGCCTGATAGCGGGCGATGGTTTCCAAGATGTTCAGAAGCTGGCGTTTATATTCGTGGATGCGTTTGATTTGTACGTCAAAGATCGCATCTGGGTTGACGGCCACGCCGCAATCGGATGCCAGCCAATCGGTCAGGGCCGCTTTGTTTTGGCGTTTGGCCGCGTCAAAATTGGCACGAAAACCGGCGTCTTCGACATGGGGTTCCAGGTCCTTGAGGCGGTCAAGGTTGTCTTCCCACCCATCCCCGATCGTGTCAGTTATCAGGCCCGCCAACGGACGGTTGGCCATGCGCAGCCAGCGGCGCGGGGTGACGCCATTGGTTTGGTTGATAATGCGCCCGGGGTGGAGTTTGTTCAACTCGGGAAACAGGTTTTGTTTGACCAGATCGGAATGGAGCGCCGAGACGCCATTGACGCGGTGGGCGGTGATAAAGGCCAGTTCACCCATCCGCACCTCGTGGTGTTTCACGATGCCCACGTAATGCGGGCGGTTCGGGTGGGCGCGGCGATGGGCAGAGTCGATTTGTTCGACGATTTGCATGTGACGTGGGAGGATCGTGCCAAAGGTAAAGGTCGCCCATTTTTCCAGCGCTTCGGGCAAAAGGGTGTGGTTGGTATAGCCAAGGCAGGCTTGGGTCGTGGTAAAGGCCTCATCAAAGTCCAGCCCGTGTTGGTCGACCAGCAGGCGGATCAGTTCGGGGCCCGCGATGGCGGGGTGTGTGTCATTCATCTGGATTGCCACGTGATTTGGCAAGGCGCGGATATCAAGGCCAGCCGCGGTGTGGCGGCGCAGGATGTCTTGCAAAGCAGCGGATGTCAGGAAAAATTCCTGTTTCAGGCGCAGTTCCTTGCCTTGGTAGGTGGTATCGTCGGGGTATAGCACGCGTGACAGGGTGCGGGCCAGCGCCTCGGGTTCGGCGGCCGCCGCATAGTCCCCACGGTTAAAGCGTTCAAGGTCAAACTGGGTGGTCGCTTTGGCGCCCCACAGGCGCAGGGTGTTGGCCCATTTGCCCTGCCAGCCAACAACCGGCATATCATAGGCCGAGGCGATAACGGTTTCACCTGGCACCCAAACATTTCCGTCCATATGGCCCTTGAAAGGGATGGTATAGGCGGCTTCGGGACGGGCAAATTCCCACGGATTGGATTGCGACAGCCAATCTTCGGGGGTTTCGACCTGAAAGCCGCCTTCAAAACGCTGGCGGAACAGCCCGTGTTCATAGCGGATGCCGTAGCCATAGGCGGGGCAGCCAATGGTTGCCATGCTTTCCATAAAGCAGGCAGCCAAACGGCCCAAGCCGCCATTGCCGAGGGCGGCGTCAGGTTCATCCTCGATCAGCGCACGGTAATCCAGGCCGAATGCCGCCATTGTACTGCGCGCCTCGTCATCCAGCCCCAAATTCATGGCAGCATCTTCCAGAATGCGGCCGATAAGGAATTCCATCGACAGGTAATAGACGCGTTTGCGCTGTTCGGCCCATGTGCGGCGGGTAGAGGCGAACCACGGGCCGACCACACGGTCACGAATGGCAAAGGACAGGGCCATGCGCCAATCATAACGGCTGGCGTGGTCTGCATCTTTGCCCAAGGTGTAGGTCAGATGACGCAGGACATCATCGGCCAAGGCCCCTTGCGGGATGGAAGGTGTGGTGGGCTGAAACGGTTTAAGGGGCGTATTCACGAAAGATGTCCTGCAGTAGGGGAGGCCCTGCCCTATGGGCCGGCGCGCTGTGAATGTCAGTTTGGCTGTGGGGCCATTGATCGGCAAGGCCGGAAAGGAATTCGGGCTTTGTAATCCGAATGTGTCGTGAATGATAGCGCTAACAAAGTCGAAAAAAACGCAGCTTTGACGCGCAGAGCCCGTTTTGCCCGCATCCATCGACTGATCCAGATCATGGATAGCGTGCAGATTTCGCCGTAGCTGGGAGAAAATGGCGTCTGTGAGGATTTACGTATGCGGCTGACAATTCGGACCAATCTTGCGATGCGGACCTTGATGTTTTGTGCAGTCAATGCCGAACGGACGGTGCGCAAAGCCGAAATTGCCGAGGCTTGCAACGCGTCTGAAAACCATTTGGCACAGGTGATCCACAAGCTGGCGTTGGCAGGCTTTATCACTACCATCAGGGGGCGTTTGGGTGGGTTAAAGCTGCGGCGCGCGCCGCGCTTGGTTGGGGTTGGCGAGGTGGTGCGCCATTTCGAAGGGGCGGTGCCGTTCTTGGACTGTATGGTGGAGGATAAAGAGCCCTGTCCGTTTGTTAGGTTCTGCGAATTAAAATGCGCCTTTGCGGATGCGCTGGATGCGTTCTATGCGTCCTTGGACCGGCTGACATTAGCCGATTTGATCGAGAACAATACGGAAATGAAGAGACTGCTGACGGTTGGTTGATCGGGGCTAAATGTTACGGTTGCAGGATGACTTGGGCCAAAATCCGCCGACACTTGTGACCTTTTATCAAGGCTTTCGACTTTCGCAATGATCGCCCCTTGTGGGTTCTGGTTTGCGCGACTAAATCGCCGCAACCGTGCCATATTGTTGCCATGTGCTGGCCGCAACTGACTCTTAAAATTTTATAGATCTGGCTGTTGCACGACAGTCTTCGCAATCGGAACAAAGCTATGGCTCAAGCGTCCCCAACCCCGCAGCAAGGCAGCACCCCTGCCCCATCCACCCAACAACAGGGCCAAACCCCTGCAGGCAGCCAACAGCAAGGCCAACCGATTTTCCGCGACTGGGCGGCGATTTAATCGGCTTTGTGTTTGCCTGTCTGTGGTGCGTGTTGCGTCATAGCTTGGTAACACGCGGATAGATTGGACCTGCGCCTTGGCGACAGACCCGCTTGCAATTTCCTCTATTCCCAATCTGGGGCCTGCCAGCGAGGCGGCCTTCGCCAAGGCAGGCATCCATTCGGCCCAAGAGCTGCGCGCGCTTGGAGCGGATGAGGCCTATTTGCGATTGTTGCAATCGGGCGCTGCCCCGCATTTCATTGGCTATTACGTGATTGTCATGGGGCTACAAGGGCGGCCTTGGAACGATTGCAAGGGGGCCGAAAAGGCCGCATTACGGGTACGGTTTGACGCGCTGAAGGCGCAAAACCAGAGCAAAGGGCGTAGCGAGCTGGATGCGGCGTTGGATTTTCTGGGCGTAATTGAACGAAAGCCGCGTTAACCGGCGACAGCCCGTAAAAGCCGTGCACGCGCGGCGGGGATAGAGGCAATCTCGACGCCGGTAAACACATGCATAGTGTGCAATTGTCGGTCAAAGACTGCGTGGTCGCTGACCCATCCCCCCATCATCAGATAGGTGCGCAACAACGGTGGCAAGGTCGCTGCGCCGCAAATATGGTCATCGTACGGGTCAAGGGAGAAACTGAAACGCTCGGGCGCTTTGGGGTGCGGGTTCCATCGTGCGGGCGCGCGGTGTTTGCGCTGCAGCAGCTGGAACGCGGCCCTGTGCAGTGTTGCATCATCGCCAAGAAATGAGCTGCAACCAAAAAGCAAACGCACGCCTGTCGCATCAACCCATTGGGTTAGTGCGCCCCAAGCCACACGCAAGATATCTGGGTCGTGGTGGTCAGGGTGAATGCAAAACCGACCGATTTCCAGCAGTGGGCCTTGGAAATGCGTCAGCGCGGTCAGGTCATAGAACTGGGCGGAATAGCTGCGCAAAATATCAGGGCCTGTGGCCAAGGGCAAAACCCGAAAGGCACAGACAACGGTGCTGGTTTGGGTGTCTTCGACCAGAATATGGGTGCAATCGGCATCAAAGCGGTCGGTATCGTTGCCATCTTTGAAGCCAAAGCATCGACTCCGCAATCCGAGTGCTGCCGCAAGATCAGCGCCACCGGACGCTGTCCGCGCAAGGTAGCGCCCTTTTTGCAGGTGCAGCACGCGATCCATTGTTGGGCCTTAGGGTCATGAAGTTAGGCGCGAATATGCGGGGCGCAATGAAATGATGCAAGGCAATCCCATATGTTGGAAAAGGCTTTGTTTGCGCAATATCGCCGAATCACCTGAATGTAGGCCGAGATGCCATGCAAAGGGCCAACAGTTTTGCTGTTGACCCTTAAGATGTAAGGTCAGGCCCTATTGGCCGACAATGTCGCCAGCGCGCAGTCGACCAAAATTGCTGAACAACTGGGTCAAGAAGCTGATGCTCTTGATATTGGTGTCCGTCACGCGGCGCGACAGTGGTACCACACGGCCTTCTGCCAGACCAAAGCGTTCTACGTTCTCGACTATGCCTGCATCGGTGAAGGAGATCGCGACCACTTGGCGGTCAATCTCTTCCGGCTTTCTGGGGCCTACCTGCTTGAATTTGCTTTGAACATAGTACCAGCCGTTGTCGTTCAACAACGCGGCGGCCGACGGGCGGCCAATAACATCTGCCACATCTTGCTGCGTTGAAACGCCGACCTGAATGACCGCCAAATCATCATCCGCAGGCACATATCCGTGATTTCGGTAAATCGCCGAACAGCCAGCCATCAAAAGGATGCATCCTGCCATAGCCATCTGCGCCATCCGCGCCCGTATGTTGCCTGCTTGCACTTGCATCGCACCCTCTTGCCTATGAGGCACAAGCCTCGTATCCCAGTCCGGTTTTCCGGCGTTCCCCTTGGCTTACAGAAGGATAAGCTTTTGTTCAAGAAAGGAACGCGATCTTGGGTAAACCTTGCGCGCGGGCGATAGGTGTCTATGTGTAGGATCCTGCACCGCGACAAACCAGAGGACAGAGAATGAGCCAGACCAGCGACCCAAGCCTTCCCGCTCTACCGTTAAGCGAGGCGTTCAAGGCGGCAAGCCTGTCAAGCCGCAAGCCTACGCGTTTTGACCTTATACCATCGGCGCAGGCGCGGGCGGCGGTCGCGGATTATCTCGGGATTCTTGCGATAAAGAAAATGCGCTTTGTCGGGGCGATCAGCCCCAAGGGGCGGCATGACTTTGCGCTGGGGGCCGTGTTGGAGGCGGTGGTGGAGCAGGCCTGTGCCATTACGCTGGAGCCTGTTGTTACCACGATCAGGGAAGATGTACTGCGGGTATATCTGGCGAAATGGGACTATCCGACCGGCGACGAGGTTGAAATTCCCGATGACGACACGACCGAAGCTTTGGGCGAAGAGGTTGATATCGGGCATGTCGCGGTCGAGGCCTTGTCGCTTGCCTTGCCCCCGTTTCCGCGTGCGCCAGGCGCGATTTTGGACGTGGCCGAGTTTTCGGCCCCCGGTACAGCGCCATTGCGGGATGCCGATTTGAAACCATTCGCAGGGTTGGCGGCCTTGAAGGCCAAGCTGGAAAACCCTGATGGCGGGGCCGAGTAAGCACCGCTGCAACAGTGTGAACGCAACGGATTAACAGCTTTGGCAGAAAGAGCTTGCGCGTGGCCAGAATCGCAGTATGTTCCGCGCTTCGTTTACAGAGTGGATCTAACGCGCCCAAACGATCGGGTTACTGCCAGATCCCCAAGGAAAATCAGGGCATTAGCCCTCAGAACACCGAGGTCGAGACATGGCTGTCCCGCAGAACAAAGTCACCAAATCCAAGCGCAACATGCGCCGTGCTCATGATGCGCTGGTCGCATCTAACCCGGCAGAATGTTCCAACTGCGGCGAGTTGAAGCGCCCGCACCACGTTTGTGGCGCATGCGGTCACTATGACGCACGCGAAGTTGTTGCTTCTACACAAGACGTCGATCTGGACGAGGACGCGGCGTAAGCCGTTTGTCATTGCCCTGACGCATGACGATGAGCGCCGCAGAAACACCTGTCACCACCGAACAGGGCCCTATCGGGCAGACTGCGGAGCGAGTTGTAATTTCGGTTGACGCCATGGGCGGAGATCGTGGGCCTGCGGCAGTTGTCGCAGGTCTTGTGCTTTCGGCTGAAAAAACGCCTGCATTGGCATTCATCCTGCATGGGGATGAGACCGTTTTGGCCCCACTGTTGGCCAAGCATCCCGTTCTTGCGGGGCGCTGTACGCTGCGCCACGCGCCGCGCGCGGTGACGATGGAAGACAAGCCGAGCCAAGTTATGCGCAATGGCGAAGGTACGTCGATGTGGTCTTGCATCGAAAGCGTCAAGGCCGGCGAGGCAACGGTGGCGGTATCTTGTGGCAACACAGGCGCGCTGATGGCGATTTCGATGATCCGCCTGCGCCGCCTGCCCGGTGTGACGCGGCCCGCGATTGCCTGTTTGTGGCCATCGCGCAACCCCGGCGGATTCAACGTGATGTTGGACGTGGGCGCAGATGTTAAGGCCGAGCCCGAAGATTTGCTGCAATTTGCCACGATGGGCGCGTCCTATGCCCGCAACGGTTTGAACCTGAAGCGGCCGCGTGTGGGGTTGCTGAATGTGGGCACCGAGGAAAACAAGGGCCGCCCAGAGTTGAAACAAGCGTTTGAGCAGATGCCTGCGGTGGCGGCGGTTGGCGATTTCGATTTTGTTGGATTTGTCGAAGGCGGCGATATTCCCAGCGACCGTGTCGATGTGATCGTCACAGACGGGTTTAACGGCAATATCGCGCTGAAAACCGGCGAAGGTACGGCCAAGCTGATTTCCGATTTCATGCGAGAGGCGTTGTCGTCCAGCCTGTTATCCAAGCTTGGTGCCCTGCTGGCGATGGGGTCGCTGCGGCGTTTGCAAAAGCGGATTGACCCGCGGCGGGTGAACGGCGGCGTGTTTTTGGGGCTGAATGGCACCGTGGTGAAATCGCATGGGTCTGCCGATGCGACAGGGGTTTCGGCGGCGATTGGTTTGGCCTTTGACCTTGCAAAATCGGGCTTTAACGAACGATTGGCCGCGCGCGTTGCATCTGCGGGCCGCGCGGGGCAAGATGCCTTGGGCGGCACTGTGGATAGTGCTGCGGCGGGGAATGGTGAGGCCAAATGACACTTCGAGCCGTTGTTAAAGGTGTTGGGCATTATTTGCCCGACCGCATCGTGCCCAATTCCGAATTTGAGGCAACGCTTGATACCACGGATGAGTGGATACGCAGCCGTTCGGGGATTGAACGGCGCCATTTTGCGGCCGAGGGGCAGACAACTTCGGATTTGGCTGTGAATGCTGCACGTGCGGCGTTGGAAAATGCGGGTCTGCAACCAGATGATATTGATGCGATTGTTGTTGCGACCTCGACCCCCGATCTGACCTTTCCGTCTGTGGGGACCATGGTGCAGGGTAAATTAGGGATGACGCGCGGGTTTGCCTTTGATGTGCAGGCCGTTTGCGCGGGATTTGTGTTTGCCCTAAGCACGGCGAATGCGATGATTCTGTCGGGGCAAGCGCGGCGGGTGCTGGTGATCGGGGCCGAAACATTCAGCCGGATTATGGATTGGACCGACCGTTCAACATGTGTGCTGTTTGGCGATGGCGCTGGTGCGCTGGTGCTTGCGGCCGAAGACGGAACGGGCGGTGTGACCGATCGTGGCGTGCTGTCTGCTGATCTGAATTCGGACGGGCGCTATAAAGAGATGCTGTATGTCGATGGCGGGGTTTCGACCAACGGCCAATCGGGCAAGCTGCGGATGCAAGGCAACCAATTGTTCCGCCAAGCCGTTGAAAAACTGGCGACAACGGCGGATACCGCGTTGGAAAAAATCGGGCTGACGGGCGCGGATGTGGATTGGATTGTGCCGCATCAGGCGAATTTGCGGATTATTGCGGCCACGGCGGCGCGCATGGATGTGCCTATTGAGCGCGTGATTTTGACGGTGCAAGACCACGGCAACACCTCGGCTGCGTCCATTCCTTTGGCGCTGTCGGTGGGTGTGGCGCGCGGCCAGATCAAGCAAGGCGACCTGCTGGTGGCCGAAGCGATTGGTGGCGGGTTGGCCTGGGGCGCAGTTGTTTTGCGCTGGTAAGTACGATTTTCAGCTAATTTCTTGCTGTAACTCCTTCTCGCAAGTCTCTGATATTGACTTGGGTTTTCAAACCGCGCATCCTTTGGAAAAACCCGGGGGGATGGAATGACTGAAAAAACCTTGACGCGGATGGACCTGAGCGAAGCTGTGTTTCGTGAAGTTGGGCTGTCGCGCAATGAATCATCGCAATTGGTTGAAAGTGTTTTGCTGCATGTGTCGGATGCCTTGGCATCGGGCGATACGGTGAAAATTTCGTCCTTTGGCACGTTTTCGATCCGTGATAAAACCGCGCGTGTGGGCCGTAACCCAAAGACGGGTGACGAAGTGCCGATCAGCCCGCGCCGCGTGTTGACCTTCCGCCCTTCGCATTTGATGAAAGATCGCGTCGCGGCTGGAGCCAAGGGCTAAGCTTGAGGATCCTTCATGGATAAGTCGCCAGACGCTTTTCGCACGATCAGCGAAGTGGCCGAATTGCTGGAAACGCCCGCGCATGTCTTGCGATTCTGGGAAAGCCGATTTCCGCAGATAAAGCCTGTGAAGCGGGCGGGTGGACGCAGGTATTACCGCCCTGCGGATATGGCCTTGCTGGTGGGTATTCGCAGGCTTTTGCATGATGAAGGATTGACCATTCGGGGTGTGCAGAAAATCTTGCGTGAGCAAGGGGTTCGGCATGTTTGCGGTATGGCAGAAGATGTTTTTGCGGACGAAGTCGATCTGGATGTTGTGGATGATGAAGTCGTGCCAACGCCCGAACGCGCGGGAACACCGATCGCTTTGTTTCCGAATGCGCGCGGGTCTGAAGTGCCAGACACTGCTGCGGCAGAAGCCCCGTTGGACAGCGCGGCTGCAACGGCAGATGACGAAGCCAAGGCGGCCCGTTTGACGCAAGTCGTGGAAGACATTTCAGCCGACGAAGGCATAGACGAAGCTGCGCTATACGCCGCACTGGAAGGCCAAATCGAGGGGGAGGCGGATTTAGCGGATGCCGAGGATGTGGCGGCAGAGCCGAGCGTTGCAGTGCTGGCCGCGCGTGATGAGGTTGTATTGAGCGAATCGCAGGGCATTGAGACAGAAGCGGAGCCAAAAGCCGACCCACAAGAGAATCTTTTCGCTGCGCCAAACGGGCAGAGTGGCACAAAGACCGAAAATGCGCCGCAGATGCCTGAAAAGAGCGTGACCGATGGCGCAGAACGTGACGTGGCCGAGGGTGTGAAAGCAGACGAACCTGTCACGACCACCGCGCCACAGCCCGCCCTGCCCGGCCCAATGCCTGCGCCCACTGAAATCTCTGGTCATTGGCTTGCTGCCGATATTCGGACCCTGCGAGCGGGAGCGTTTGGCGAAAAAAGGCCGCAAGCAGACGTGCTTTTCAAGCGGTTGGTGGCCTTGCGCAATCGGGTCGGTGATTTGGGCCGTGTACCCCGCCGATAAGCTGCCGTTAACCGCGCTAAATCCAATGGATTAGAACTTTCATGCTTGCCCCCGCCCGTAAATTCAGTATGAAAGCGCAAGTGTCGGGCTATAGCGCAGCATGGTAGCGCGTTCGTCTGGGGGACGAAAGGTCGTGAGTTCGAATCTCGCTAGCCCGACCATTATTGAGTACCGCCCGCCCTGTCTTATGCAGGCGCGGGCGGTTTCGTTTCTGCGACCAGACCCCGTACGGAGGACGTAACGATGACCGGAGTTTTGCCATCCCAAGCCTTGCGTGGTTTGATTGCTACGGGTGCAATCACGGCGATCCCTGCGGTGCGGCCTGATCAGATCCAACCTGCGAGCCTTGATTTGCGTTTAGGAACGGTGGCTTACCGTGTGCGCGCGTCGTTTTTGGCAGGGCATGGGCGCAGTGTGGCCGAGCGGATTTCCGAGTTTGAGATGCACCGTGTGGATTTGACCGATGGCGCGGTGTTGGAAAAAGGCTGCGTTTATGTGATCCCGTTGATGGAGAGTTTGGCGCTGCCTGCGGGGCTGACGGCGGTGGCCAATGCCAAGTCGTCAACGGGGCGGCTGGACTTGCTGACGCGCACTATAACCGATGGCGGGGTCGAATTTGACCGGATCGCACCGGGCTATGATGGCCCACTATACGCCGAGGTGTGCCCCCGCAGCTTTTCGGTGCTGGTCCGGCCCGGGATGCGGTTGAACCAGATCCGGTTCCGGCAGGGGCAGGCGGTTTTGGATGATGAGGCCTTGACGGCTTTGCATGCCGCCTCGCCGTTGGTTTCGGATAAGGCTGTGATTTCCGAAGGCTTGGGGTTTTCGGTTGATTTGCAGGCTGGCCGCGATGATCTGATTGGCTTTCGCGCCAAGCCGCACACGGGCGTGATTGATCTGGACAAGATCGGTCATTACCCCGCCCGCGATTTTTGGGAGGATGTGCGCAGCCGTGAGGGGCGGATCATTCTGGACCCGGGCGCGTTTTATATTCTGGTCAGCCGTGAGGCCGTGACCATCCCACCCGATTACGCCGCCGAAATGGCGCCCTATCTGGCGATGGTGGGCGAATTTAGGGTGCATTACGCGGGCTTTTTTGACCCCGGTTTTGGCTGGGCGCAGGCAGGCGGTGCCGGTTCGCGCGGTGTGCTAGAGGTGCGCTGCCACGAAGCGCCGTTTGTGCTGGAACATGGGCAGGTCGTCGGGCGCTTGGTCTATGAGAAAATGTCTGCACGACCCGAGGCGCTGTATGGCACGGGGATTGCGTCGAATTATCAAGGACAGGGGTTGAAGCTGTCCAAGCATTTCCAGATGCCGAAATAGCGTTTAACGCCCCAAACGGCGGGTCAACTTGGCCGCGTCGCGGGCGCGTTTGGCGGCATCGCGGCCAGCGGCCGATTGGTCGGGGCCGCCCGTGGCCTTGCCCTTGGAAAACTGGGCCATGCCTTTAGTGATGCCAACGTTGATCACGCGGCGGATCACCTGATTGATGATCATCGAAATGATACGGTCCATGGTCTAATCCTCAAAAAGTTCGCTTTGGCCTTCTTGGCTTTCGTCTTCGTCATCTTGCCCGATACCTGTGACAAAACTAGGGCGATTGTCCAAAAGACCAGCGGCACGCAGTTCTTTCAACCCCGGCAGATCGCGGGCGGATTCGAGGCCGAAATGGTCGAGGAAGGTTTCGGTTACCACAAAGGTCACGGGGCGACCCGGGGTCATGCGGCGGCGGCCGAAGCGGATCCATTCCAGCTCGATCAGCTGATCCACCGTGCCACGCGACACAGCCACGCCACGGATTTCCTCTATCTCGGCGCGGGTGACGGGTTGGTGATAGGCGACGATGGCAAGGGTTTCCACGGCGGCACGGGACAGTTTGCGCGCCTCGACCGATTCCTTGTGCATCAGGTGGCCAAGGTCGGGCGCGGTGCGAAAGGCATAGGCATCGCCCACCTTGACCAGATGCACGCCGCGCCCGTCATAGCGCTTGCGCAAGGTAACCAGCGCCTCGGCCGCATCACAGCCATGCGGCAGGCGGGCGGTCAGTTCGGCAAGGGTTACGGGGTCGGCGCTGGCAAACAGAACCGCCTCGATCATGCGCTCTTGTTCGGCCTGTGGCGGGGCGGCGAACAGGCTGTTGGTATCGGTTTTTGGGTCGGTCATGGACGGCCCCCTTCGCGTTTGCGGACTTGGATCGGGGCAAAGCTGTCACCTTGCCGCACCTCAAGCTGGCCCGCCTTTGCCAGCTCCAGAATGGCCGCGAAATGGGCGGCGGTGGCCGAACGGCGGCGCTGGGGGTTGGTTTCCCAACCGGCGGGCAGCCAACTCGTCAGATCGGTCCATTGGCCGGCATAGCCAAGTAGGCCGCGCAGGCGTTCCAGCGCTTCCTCCATCGTGAAGACGTTGTTGCGGTCCATCACAAAGGGGCGGAAATCATCACGGGTGCGGATGCGGGCATAGGCCTGCATCAGGTCCATCAAGGTCGCGGAATAGCTGATCTTTTTGCGGCGCGTCACGTCTTCGGGCAGGCCGCGTTTGAAAAAGTCACGCCCCATTTGGTCACGCGCCATAAGCTGCGCTGCAGCCTCACGCATCGCTTGCAGGCGTTCAAGTTGATAGGCCAGATGGGCGGCGAGGTCTTCGGCGCTGGGGCCATCCTCGGATGGATCGGGCGGAAGAAGGAGGCGCGATTTAAGATAGGCAAGCCATGCCGCCATGACCAGATAATCAGCGGCAAGTTCGATGCGCAAGGCACTGGCTTTGTTCACAAATATCAAATACTGCTCGGCCAGTTGCAGCACGGATATTTTGCGCAGATCGACCTTTTGGGTACGGCTGAGGGAGAGGAGTAAATCCAGTGGGCCTTCGAACCCGTCGACATCGACGATCAGCGCCTCGGCGGCAAGCCGGTCGGCGATGCTGTCTTTGGTCTGCCCTTCAATGAAATCGTCCGCCATCGCCCTACCCGTCCATGAGGCCCGAAAGGTCGGACCGAAGGGCTTCAATGTCAACTGTTTCTGGCTTGATGCGCAGGGCAAGGGCGGAATTGGCGCGCGCCATGCTAGCCGAAGACATATGGCCCGCGCCTGCAACAACGGGTTCCATTTCCTCAGGTTTGCCATTGCAATGCAGGGCGATATCGACCCCTGCCGCGATGGTTTTGGCTGCGCGCGATGCGTAGTCGCCGCTGAGAGCGTTCATCGACAAATCATCAGAAATGAGCAGGCCACCAAAGCCGATATCATCGCGCATGACCTGCACCATTTTGGGAGAGGTGGTTGCGGGCAGGTCAGGGTCGATTGCGGTGTAAATGATATGGGCTGTCATCGCCATTGGCAGGTCTGCCAGCGCCTTGAAGGGGGCGAAGTCATAGGCGTTTAGGTCGGCGCGGGTGGCGGTGACGGTGGGCAGGTCTTTGTGGCTGTCAGCGGTGGCGCGGCCGTGGCCGGGCATATGTTTGACCACCGTAAGCACACCCCCTGCCAGATGGCCATTGGCAGCAGCGCGCGCCAGCTGGGCGACCACATCAGGATAGTCTGAAAAGCAGCGGTTGCGCAGGAAGGGATGCGTAACATCGGACGCAACATCAAGGCAAGGTGCGCAATTGGCATCAATACCCACGCTGAGGAGCTCGGATGCGATGATGCGGTAGCGCAGCTCCATTGCGCGACAGGCTGCATCCAGCCCGTGCCCCGCTGGCGCAAGGTCCATCGCGATATTGACCATATCCAAGGGTGGTAACCATTCGGTCCAATGCGGCGCGCGCAGGCGTTGAACGCGCCCGCCTTCTTGGTCGATGAATATGGGGGCATTGCGGCCAACGGCGTCGCGCAGAGCGGCAGTCAAGCTACGCAATTGGCTGGGGTCCTGAACGTTGCGCGCGAAAAGGATAAAGCCCCAAGGGTTGGCATTGCGGAAAAACGCCGCCTCGGCTGCTGAAAGCGTGGGGCCAAGGCAGCCTAGGATTGTCGCCGAGGTGGCCCCTGCGGTCATCGCACAGCCACTGGGATGCAGGCCGCACGTTCCGCCACAAGGGCCGAGCAGAAACGGCGCGATTCGGATTCGTCAGCAAAACCCATGGCGCGCAAACGGTAAAAGGTGCGCCCGCCGCTTTGGGCGGCTTGGACAATGCGGGTTTTACCAATCAGCAAATCAGCGAATTTACCCGAAAGCCGATCCCATTCTTTGCGCGCGATGTCTTCGCTGTCAAAAGCGCCAAGCTGAACCAATCGGGTGCCCGAAGCCAAAGCGTCGCCCGTAATTTCGGGCGTGGGATCAGCCGCAGCCAGAACAGTCTGCCCGTCAAAAGCCGCAGAGGGGCGCACTTCGGACCGTGCCCGTGGGCGCGGAGATTGGATCATTGTACCCTTCGGCATAGAAACAACAGGTTCAGGGCTCGCACGAAGCGTGATGTCAAGCTCGCCTGTCAGAGGTACAGCACCTTGGCTGAGTAGATTGGCCAAGCTGGCAACGTCGGTATTTGCATCAAGACTGACGGTCAAAAGTGGGTCGAACCCGTCCTCATCCTCTTGGGGCGTGGCACCGATCACAAGGCCGGGTGTGCTGGCGGACCGCGCCGAAACCGGGGCGACCATCGCAATAGCCGTACCAGTCAAATCACCGTCGCTTAGGGTGATAGGTGCGGGGGCCAGCGTCAAACGGTCGGCGGGAGCAGATACACCACCTTCGGCCGCAATCGTGTTGACCGACAAGCCTTGGTGATCCGCGATTTGACCGCCAGGATCATCGGGAGCCGTGCGCATCGGGCCGTCAGAGGCCTGAATAACCGGAATGCCGTGCATATTGCGAACGGCCAGTTGATAGCCCCAATACCCCACGCCAAGCACCAAGGCGATGGACGTTAGCGCCCCTGCTCGTACCACAAAGCGGCTGGCGTGCCCAGTCGCGGCACCATGATGTGATGAAATGCCGCGCGCACATGCGCGGCCATCGAAACGATCGAAGTCGAAGTCTGCCATGCTCTTGCCTCACTGCATGGACGGTTGCCCGACCACGCTGTCTTGCCTGTTTAAACGCCAGTGGGGCACCTTAAGTCAGCGCATTTCCTCAACCGGCGTAACCCCTAAAATAGCGAGACCTGCAGAAATCACAACGCCCGTCGAACGTGCCAATGCGATTTTTACCTGAGTTGTTGCAGGATCGTCCTGAACAAAGCGCAAAGCGGGTTCATCCTTAGCCCTGTTCCACAATCCGTGCAGGTCAGAGGCGAGTTCATACAGATAAAATGCGACGCGGTGGGGTTCATTGCCCCGTGCCGCGATTTCCACAAGGCGTGGCCATTCTGCAATCTTTTTCGCCAAATTGATCTCGTATGGGTTGTTGAGAAACGCCAAATCTGCTGCGGCGAGACTGGCATCGTCAACGGCAACGCCCGCTGCAACCGCTTTGCGCATGACCGAATTGATCCGCGCATTGGCGTATTGGACGTAGAAAACGGGGTTGTCTTTGGATTGTTCCAGAACTTTGGCAAAGTCAAAATCCAAGGGTGCGTCGTTTTTGCGGGTCAGCATAACAAAACGGGTGACATCGGGGCCAACCTGTTCAACCACATCGCGCAGGGTGACAAAGGTCCCTGCCCGCTTGGACATTTTGAACGGCTCGCCGTTCTTCCACAGTTTGACCAGCTGTATCAGCTTGATATCCAGCGACACACGGCCACCCGAAAGGGCCGCGACTGCCGCTTTCATCCGCTTGACATAACCGCCGTGATCGGCGCCGAAAATGTCGATAAGCTGATCAAAGCCGCGCTGCACCTTGTTGTAGTGATAGGCGATATCGGGAGCGAAATAGGTCCATGACCCGTCCGATTTCATCACGGGGCGGTCCACGTCATCACCATGCGCCGTGGAACGGAACAAGGTTTGTTCGCGGGCCTCCCAATCTTCGGGCAGTTTGCCTTTGGGTGGTTCCAGCGTGCCTTCATAAATCAGGCCCATGTCGCGCAAGGTGTTGATCGCGGCCTCGATCTGGCCGGTGCCGTACAGGGCCTTTTCGGACGAGTAGACATCCATCTGCACGTTCAAAGATGCCAGATCTTGGCGGATCATTTCCATCATTTTTTCGGTGCCAAAGTTGCGCACTTCGTCAAGCCAAACCTCTTCGGGTTGGTTCAGCCAGATGTCGCCGACCTTGGCTTTCAAAGCCTCGCCCACCTCGATCAGATAGTCGCCCGGATAGCTGCCTTCGGGCCAATCGACCGTCAAATCATGCGCTTCCAAATAGCGGTTAAAGACGGAACGAGCCAGCACATCCACCTGCGCGCCGCCATCGTTGATGTAGTATTCGCGGGTCACGTCATAGCCGGCAAAGGCCAACAGACGGGCCAGCGCGTCCCCGAACACAGCGCCGCGCACGTGGCCCACATGCATGGGGCCGGTGGGGTTGGCCGAGACGAATTCGACGTTAACCTTGATGCCTGCGCCAATCGTTCCGCGGCCGCAATCGGCCCCTTCGGTCAAAGTGGATTTCAAAAGGCCTGCCCAGATGGTCGGCACCAAGGTCAGGTTCAAAAAGCCCGGGCCCGCAACCTCGACACCCGCGATGCGCGGATCATTGGTCAAACGGGCCGCCAGCATTTCGGCAATCGCGCGGGGTGGCAGGCCTGCAGGCTTTGCCAGCACCATTGCGGCATTGGTGGCCATATCGCCGTGGCTGGCATCGCGTGGAGGTTCAACGGTTACGGCCCCCAGTTCCAGGCCTGCGGGCAAATCGCCTGCCGCCATCATTGCCGTGATTTCGGCCAAAACCAGTGTGCGAATGTCTGAAAAAAGGTTCATTTGTCCCGTCCTTTGGATAGGTACGGGGATGCCAGAGCGCGGGCCTATGGTCAATGCCCCGCTGCACGGGTCGCGGGTGCGGCGGGGCATATTTGGTCAGGTTTGGTTATCGTCCCGTGCCGCGCCAATCTTGCAGCGCGGGGTTTGGTTCGGATACCGCTGTCATTGCGGCGGCATTTTCGGGCGCCGGAACGGCAACGGGCGCGGTTGGGCGGCGGTAATAATGCGCCTCGCGTGCACCAAAGTAAAAACCCACGACCGCGCCCAAAAGCCACCAGAGCGGGTCGGGCACAAGGTTCAAACCCACCATACGCTCGCCAAAGCTGACGGGTTCGACCATTGCATAGACGAACAGGCCCAAGGTGCCAAAGGCCAGCATCGGGCGCGGCAGGCGGTTTAACCCGTTCACCATTCGGTCAAACCAGCCAAGGCCGGGGTCGGCATATTCGGCCCCCAATTGGCGCAAGGCGGCCATTTGCGCCTCGGCGGACAGTTCCATCTGGCGGGTGGCGGATGGGGTGAACACCTCTGCGATGTCCTTGGCGGCGGTGCCTATTGCAGTGACGGCCTGTGCGCCGCCAAACAGGTTTGCGATTACCCCCATGCGGCCACCCGTTTGGCATGATCGGCGTTGGAAAGATGGTATTTCGGCGACATAAATTCCTCGGCGCGCAGAATCCAGCCGCCTTTGCCCCCGTTCCGGCGGCGCGCATATTTGCGGCTGGCGGGGCGGGCATCGGCGATGCGGTAGTAATAATTGCGCCGCGCAATCGCATAGGCATCGGCAAGGAATGCAGGTGCCGCCTCATATGCCCGCTGTGCGGCGGTGATGGTTTGTGGGCCGATGGCGCCATCGGGAATGCAGGGAAACCCCATATCGGTCAGCAGCCTTTGCAGCAGTTTCACCGCATTGCTGCCTGCGTTTACCATCATGTCAAAGACCGACGGTTGCAGAGCCTCGGGCAATTGGAAAATGCCGGGTCGGGTGAAATAATGCTCGACGTAGATGTCGACAGCTTGATCGCGGCTAAGTGCCGCCACATCGGACTTATCCACCAGCCCGTCGACGTTCAGATCAATGCCAAGCCGCTGCATGGTATGAATGGTGACGCCAAAATTGGTAGCACCTCCCGGATCATCGGGATCTTCGACAAAGCCGCCTTCGCGCGCAACGATTGCGCCGGCAATTTCCTGTACTGATTGCATGTCCAGCCTCCAATACCGAGGATTTGCCCCCGGCTTGGTGCCCAGACTGAGTTAATTTTGCTTAAGGTTACGCAAATCAACCGTTCGGTGCGACATACACACCTTGGTCTTTCAGCGCGTCGATGACCTCTTTGGGCATATAGCTTTCATCGTGCTTGGCAAGAATTTCACTCGCCACAAAGACGCCATCAACCAGCTTTCCAGTGCCAATCATGCCTTGGTTTTCACCAAACAGATCAGGCAAAATTCCAGTAAAAGCGACAGGCACGGTGGCCCCGCCATCGGTCACGCTGAAGGTGACGGTTTCACCCTGCCCCCGCACGATCGACCCTTCGGCCACCAGCCCGCCAAGGCGAAAGGTCTCAGTCGGTAACGGTGGGTCAGACATTACCTGCGCAGGCGCGCGGAAAAAGTTGATGCCGTCGCGCATGCCATAACCGACCAAGCCGGTAGAAATGGCCAGTGCCACAAAGGCTAAGACGATAACCTGTATCCGACGCTTTTTCTTTAGGCTTTTCATGGCAACTCCGGTCAATTCACAGTGTAGCTTATCACATCCCACCAAAAGGGGAATGGGGCGGAAGGTAGCAGGTCAGGCCGCCTCGAACGTGATCTGGCGGCGCAAAAATTGGGTGGCTTTGCTGCCAACCCGCTTGGGGTCGCCTGTGGTCATGAATTTCGATGTGGTGCCAGCGCCCTTCATTTCGGGGCGGCGCGCAAGGTAATCAGCAAGGGCGGCGGCGACCAGATTGGGCTGCGAATACACTTTGACACTCGGCCCCAATGCTTCGGCAAAGACATGTTCGACCAGCGGGTAATGAGTGCAGCCCAGCACGGCAGCCTGCGGGTTTGGCATGCGGCGCAGCAACGCCTCGACATGGCTGCGCACCAGTGCATCGGCCAGAATTTCATCGCCTTGTTCCAACGCATCGACCACGCCGCCACAAGGCTGCGCCTCAACATCCACGCCAATCGCGCGGTAAGCCAGTTCACGCTGAAAGGCCCGGCTGGCCACTGTGGCGGGGGTTGCAAACAGGGCCACGTGTTTCACATCCACCTCGCGCGGAGGCGAATTGTCGCCCCAATTGCGTTCGGTCACGGCCTCGATCATGGGCACAAATACGCCCAAGACCCGCTTGTCGACGGGCAGCCATGTTTCCTGCATCCGTTTCAGCGCGGCGGCCGATGCGGTGTTGCAAGCAAGGATCACCAAATCGCAACCTTCGGCCCACAGGCGTTCGGTGGCGGCACAGGTCAGGTTATAAATATCCTCGGCGGTGCGGGTGCCGTAGGGGGCATTCGCGTTGTCGCCCAGATAGATAAACGCTTGATCGGGCAGACGTTTCACCAACGCATCCAGCACCGTTAACCCACCAAGCCCGCTGTCAAAGACCCCTACTGCCATGTCACTGCCCCTATGGTTTTGGGGCGTTCCACCTGCCCCAAATTTATCCAGCCAGTATAGCGTGTGTCGTGTTGCGACGAAAGACCTGTGGTTGATCCTATTCCGCCGCCAAAGCCGACCCACCGCCATCGCGCCAATTTGCCATAAGTGCCATGCGTTGTGCCGCTGCTTTTTCAGCATTGGCATGTTTGACAGGGCCGAAACCGCGAATTGTGAGTGGCAGTTCGGCGATCTCTTGCGCCAAGGCTAGCTTTGCGGGGGTGTAGCTGGTGATTACTTCCATCACATCGCGTTCGTAGTCAGCAATCAACCTGCGTTCCATGCGGCGCTCATTTGTGTGGCCAAAGGGGTCGAGGGCGGTGCCGCGCAGGGGTTTCATGCGGGCAAGTAGTTTGAAAACCGGGATCACCCAAGGGCCAAAGGCGCGCTTTTTCGGGCGGCCTTGGGCGTCGCGGCCGGGAAAGAACGGCGGGGCGAGGTGGAAGGTCGGGCGTAAGGTTCCGTCAAATTCGGTTTGCGCCTTTGTCATGCTGTCCAAGTGCAGGCGGGCCACTTCGTATTCGTCCTTTATTGCCAACAACTTATGATAACCTTTTGCCACGCTGACGCGCAGCGCTTCGGGCGTCGCATCGACCAGTTTAAGAAACTTTTGCATCAGTGCGTCATTGCCGTAATCGCGCAGATGGGCCGCGCGAAAAGCTATTGGGTCGGGGGTTTCGGCGGCTTTGGGTGCCAGCACCGTTTGGACCTGTTCAGGGTGCAAAACCGCCCAACGGCCAAGGTTGAACGCGCGCAGGTTGCGCTCGGGGCCAGCGCCGTTCAGAATGATTGCCTTGGAAATGGCGTCCAATGACAAGGGGATAAGCCCTTGTTGCCAGGCCGCGCCAAACACCAGTATGTTGGAATAAATGCTGTCGCCAAGGGCCGCGCGTGACAGTTCTGTCGCGTCAAAAAAGCTGACCTTGTCTTTCAACCGCGCCTCCAAAGACAACTGTAACCTGTCGGAGGGAATACGAAATTCAGTATTGCGGGTAAAATCGCCGGTGATAATTTCATGGCTGTTCACGACAGCACCTGTACGCCCCGTGGTCATCAGGCCCAGCGTTTTGCCACCCGCCGTGACCACCAGATCGCCGCCGATAACCGCATCCGCCTCGCCCACGGCCACGCGAATGGCGGAAATATCGGCAGGGGTGTTGGCAAGGCGGCAATGGATGTGAACAGCACCACCTTTTTGCGCAAGGCCCGCCATTTCCATCATGCCCGCCCCTTTGCCGTCGATATGCGCAGCCATGGCCAGAATGGCCCCCACGGTCACGACACCCGTGCCACCCACGCCGGTAATCACCACGTTATGGGTGCCGTTGATGGCGGGCAAAACAGGTTCGGGCATGCCTGGCAGGATGATTTCGGCGGTCGCAGCCTTTTTGACCTTTGCGCCCTCAAGCGTTAGGAACGACGGGCAAAACCCTGAAACACATGAATAATCCTTGTTACAGGATGATTGGTCAATCGCGCGTTTGCGGCCCAATTCGGTTTCAACCGGCACGATGGACACGCAATTCGATTGCACACCACAATCGCCGCAGCCTTCGCAGACATCGGTATTGATGAACACCCGCTTATCCGGGTCGGGGAATTCGCCCCGCTTGCGGCGACGGCGTTTTTCGGCGGCACAGGTCTGGATATAGACGATGACCGACACGCTTTTGACTTTGCTGAACTTTTCCTGTACTGTAATGATCGCATCACGTGTGTACTTTTCGACATTGGCCGGAAAGCGTGACAGATCCACCGCCTCTTTCGGATCGTAAACCACAGCAATGTTTTGCACGCCCATCGCTTGCACTTCGGCCACGATGCGGTAGGCAGTCAAATTGCCTTCGTTATGCTGGCCGCCGGTCATGGCTACGGCGTCATTGAACAGGATCTTATAGGTGATATTGGCGTTTCCGGCCAAAGCGCCGCGAATGGCAAGGATGCCGGAATGGTTATAGGTGCCATCGCCAAGGTTTTGGAACACGTGGTCGGTCTTGGAAAACGGCGCTTCACCGATCCAGTTCATCCCTTCGCCACCCATATGGGTCAGGCCTGATGTACCGCGGTCCATCCACAGCGCCATGGTGTGACAGCCAATGCCAGCGCCCGCCCGCGCGCCCTTGGGCAGCAAGGTCGATGTGTTATGCGGGCAGCCCGAACAGAAATAGGGCAAACGCGCCGCGATATCAGTCGCGTTATCAGATTTAGTCGCTGCATCAATACGTTGCAATGCGTCTTTCAACCGATCAGACCCGCGCCCTTCGTCGATCAAAATGTCACCCAGCTTAGACGCGATCATCACAGGGTCCAGCGACATGGGCACCGGAAACAGGACCTCTGCCTCGGGCGACCCTTTGCGCCCGCCCCAGACCCGGCGCCCTCGCCGATCGTTGAAAATCGCTTCTTTGATCTGCACCTCGATCAGCTTTCGCTTTTCTTCGACGACGATGATCAGATCCAGCCCATCGGCCCAATCGTGAAAGCCGTGCATATCCAGCGGCCAGGGTTGTCCAACCTTATAGGTGGTGATCCCCAACCGTTCTGCCTCTGCCTTATCTATGCCCAACAGCGACAACGCGTGCGCCAGGTCCAGCCAGTTTTTGCCCGCAGCCACCAGCCCGATCTTGGCCCCCGCCTTGCCCCACACACGGCGGTCCATGCCATTCGAGCGCGAAAACGCCTCGGCGGCAAAGCGCTTGTGATTGACCAAGCGTTCCTCTTGCTGGACCCAGTGATCGCCCAGACGGATGTTCAAACCGCCCACAGGCATCGGGAAATCTGGGGTCACAAATGACATACGGTCCAGCCGCGCATCGACCACGCTTGTCGCCTCGACTGTGTCTTTCATCAGCTTCAGCCCCGTCCACAGGCCGGAATACCGCGATAAAGCAAAGGCATAGAGCCCGTAGTCCAGAATTTCCTGCACACCCGCAGGCGAGATGACGGGGATAGACGCATCGACCGCCGCCCATTCCGATTGGTGGCAGGTGGTCGAACTTTCGCCCGTATGATCATCGCCAAGTGCCATGATGACCCCCCCATACGGTGAAGTGCCCGCAAGATTGGCGTGGCGCATCACATCGCCGGACCGGTCCACCCCCGGGCCCTTGCCGTACCAAAGGCCGAACACACCGTCATACCGCCCCTGCCCGCGTAGCTCCGCTTGCTGGCTGCCCCAGATAGCGGTGGCGGCCAAATCCTCGTTTAAGCCCGGTTGAAAGGTGATATCGGCGGCGGACAGTTCGCGCACGGCCCGCGCCATTTGCTGGTCAACCGCCCCCAAAGGCGACCCGCGATAGCCGGTACACAGCCCCGCCGTGTGCAGCCCCGCCTGTTCGTCGCGTGCCTTTTGCATAAGCATAAGGCGCACCAATGCCTGCGTTCCGTTCAACAGCACCGGCGATTTGGTCAAATCCAACCGATCTTTTAGCGAAACCTCTTGCTTGGTCATAACGTGCCCTCCCCAGTGCTGCTACATGCCTTCAATATAGGTCAAAAATGCTGACCTACCAAGGGGAATTTTTTCGGCCTTAACCGTTTACATAGTAATGGGTGTCGATAGATAGAACTGTTCGTGGTAGCGTATGTCAAATTTGTGAGAGTATCGGGATGGACTGGGATAAACTAAGAATCTTTCATGCGGTAGCGGATGCGGGCAGTTTGACCCATGCAGGCGATACACTGCATTTGTCGCAATCTGCCGTGTCGCGGCAAATCCGGTCTCTGGAAGAGAGCCTGAGCGTGACGCTTTTTCACCGTCATGCACGGGGACTGATTCTTACCGAACAAGGCGAATTGCTGTTTGATGCGACGAAATCGATGGCAAAGCGGCTGGATGCTGCCGCCGCACGGATTCGCGACAGCGAGGATGAAGTATTTGGCGAGCTGCGTGTAACCACGACCACGGGCTTTGGCACACTTTGGCTTGCGCCGCGTCTGCCCACACTTTATGCTAAATATCCTAGCCTAAAGATTGACTTGATGCTGGAAGAGCGGGTTTTGGACCTGCCCATGCGCGAGGCTGATGTGGCCATCCGGATGAAGGAACCCAGTCAGGCCGATCTGATCCGTCGCCGTTTGATGAACATTCGCATGCGGCTTTATGCGACCAGCGAATACTTGGCCCAAGCCGGCGTTCCACAATCCATGGAAGATTTCGCCCATCATCGCCTAATCTCGCAGCACATCGGCACCGCGCAGGTGGCGGCTGGGGCGGTGTTGGTGCAGCAGCTTATGATGTATGATATCCCGTCCAGCCTGACAGTGAACAACTATTTCGGCGTGCTGCAAGGTGTTCTCAGCCATTTGGGCGTTGGCGTGTTGCCGGATTACCTGACCGAGGATTTCCCAAATCTTGTGCGGGTCCTGCCGGACGTAGAATCAGCCGAAGTGCCGGTTTTTCTCGCCTACCCCGAGGAGCTGCGTCAATCAAAACGGGTCGCAGCCTTTCGCGATTTCGTAACCGAGGAAATTTTCGCCTATCGCAAGCGTCAACGTGACAGCGCTGAAACTGTCGACTAATGCCTAAATTTTGTATCTTATCCGTAGGTTAAACCAGCCATGCGCAAACTGCATATCGGGCATTCCTAGACTGCACGGTCAAAAAACTTGCAGGATTGAAACGGGCGGCCTATCTCGACCTACGAGGGCAGCAATGAGTATCTCTTGCTACTTTCATACCTCCCTGTTGGACTCGGCCGAGCGAAAGCTCGGCCTTTTTTTTTGGCACGTGCAGGATTTGACCCGCTGAGCTGGGCATTTGCACTTTGGTTTGTCCCTTTTCCCTTCCCCTTTGCGCCGCATTGGCCTATGGACGCGGCATCAATTGACCGATGGGAAACAGCCATGACCGACCCAGTGATCACGCCCGAACTTATCGCCGTCCACGGGCTGAAGCCCGATGAATACGAGCGTTTGCTAGAGATCATTGGCCGCGAGCCGACCTATACGGAACTTGGCATCTTTTCGGCGATGTGGAACGAACATTGTTCTTACAAATCGTCGAAAAAATGGCTGCGCACCTTGCCCACGACAGGCCCGCAGGTGATTTGCGGACCGGGCGAAAACGCGGGCGTGGTCGATATCGGCGACGGTCAGGCCGTGATTTTCAAAATGGAAAGCCATAACCACCCCAGCTATATTGAACCCCACCAAGGGGCCGCCACGGGCGTTGGTGGCATTTTGCGCGATGTGTTCACCATGGGCGCGCGCCCGATTGCCGCGATGAATGCGCTGTCGTTTGGCCTGCCCTCGCACCCCAAAACCGCCCATCTGGTCAAAGGTGTAATCGAAGGCGTGGGCAGCTATGGCAACGCCTTTGGCGTGCCAACCGTCGGCGGCGAAGTTCGGTTTCACGCCTCCTATAACGGCAACTGCCTTGTAAACGCTTTTGCCGCCGGTCTGGCCGATGCGGATAAGATTTTCTATTCAGTGGCCAGCGGCGTGGGCATGCCTGTGGTCTACCTCGGCGCCAAGACGGGCCGTGACGGTGTTGGCGGTGCCACAATGGCATCTGCGGAATTTGACGACACGATTGAAGAAAAGCGCCCCACGGTGCAAGTCGGCGACCCCTTTACCGAAAAGCGGCTGCTAGAGGCGTGTTTGGAGTTGATGCAAACCGGCGCTGTGATTTCCATTCAGGACATGGGGGCCGCGGGCCTGACCTGTTCGGCCGTGGAAATGGGCGACAAGGGCAAGCTGGGCATTAAGCTGCAACTGAACGACGTGCCGCAGCGCGAGGCCAACATGACGGCCTATGAGATGATGCTGTCGGAAAGCCAAGAACGCATGCTGATGGTTCTGAACCCAGAACTTGAGGCGGTGGCCCGTGCGATTTTTGTGAAATGGGACCTGGATTTTGCCATCGTCGGCGAAACCATCCCCGAAGACCGTTTCCTGATTATGCAAGGCAATGCGGTGATGGCCGATCTGCCCTTGTCAAAACTCGCCTCTTCGGCCCCCGAATATGACCGCCCTTGGGTGGAAACATCTGCGGCTGGCCCCGTTGGCGATGTGCCTGCCATCACCCCTCTCGACGGTTTGCGCGCCCTGATCGGCAGCCCGAACTATGCCCACAAGGCCTGGGTTTATGAACAATATGACAGCATGGTCATGGCCGATACTGTGCGCAGCCCTGGTCTTGGCGCGGGCGTTGTGCGTGTACATGGCACGCCAAAGCTGCTGGCGTTTACGTCCGATGTGACGCCGCGCTATGTTAAGGCCAACCCGTTTGAAGGCGGCAAGCAAGCGGTAGCCGAAGCGTACCGCAACCTGTGCGCCGTGGGTGCGCGGCCCTTGGCCTCGACCGACAACCTGAACTTTGGCAACCCCGAAAAGCCTGAAATCATGGGGCAATTCGTTGGCGCAATCAAAGGTATCGGTGCGGCGGTTGCGGCACTGGATATGCCCATCGTGTCGGGCAACGTGTCGCTTTACAACGAAACTGACGGCACCGGCATTCTGCCCACCCCCACCATTGGCGCAGTCGGCCTCTTGGCCTCGGCGGATGAACTGATCGCAGGCGTGCCGCAAGCGGGTGACATGCTTCTGGTCATTGGCACAACGCAGGGTCATCTTGGCCAATCGGCGCTGCTGGCCGAGGCGTTTGGGATGGAAACCGGCGATGCCCCCGCAGTGGACTTAAAGGCCGAGCGCAAACACGGCGAGTTCCTGCGCAAGCACCGCAAACTGCTGCGCGCGGCCACCGATCTGGGCGATGGCGGCCTGGCCCTTGCCGCGTTCGAGATGGCCGATGCCGCACAAACCGGCGTTTGGGTCGACAGCCATTCAATCGGTCAGTTGTTTGGCGAGGATCAGGCCCGCTATCTGGTGGCCTGCGAGGTTGGCAAAGCCGCCGAATTGATCGAAGCTGGTGAGAAAGCTGGCGTCAAAGTGACACAGATGGGCCAGTTTGGTGGCACCTCCGTCGGCTTTGGCACAGACTCCGCCCCGCTTGCAGTTTTGTCAGCCCTTTATCATTCGGCTTTTGCAAAGGCCGTTGGCTGATCTTGCACGCCGTAACCGTCCGCCCTACATTGAACCCCAGATAACCCAACAGGACGCCGCAATGCCAATCACCGCGCAAGAAATAGAACTGCTGATCCGTGAAAGCTTTCCTAACGCCAAAGTGCGTGTCGAAGGCGATGATGGCGCGCATTTTTCCGCCGAGGTGATTGATGAAAGCTTTCGTGGCCAAAACCGCGTACAACAACAGCGCGCCGTAATGAAAGCACTGAAAGGCAAGATGGATGGGCCGCAAGGCGAATTGCATGCGCTTGGCCTAACCACCAAAGCACCCGACTGATACGTCCACCGGCTTGGTTTTGCCCGCGGTATTGGCGACGAAACCGACCGTCCCCCAGACAGGAAACAAGATAATGACTGACGCAAAAGCACAGATCCAGGACACCATCACAAAAAATGACGTTGTGTTGTTCATGAAAGGCACCAAAACCGCTCCACAATGTGGATTTTCCAGCCGCATCGCTGGTGTGTTGAACTTTATGGGCGTCGATTTCGCCGACGTAAACGTTCTGGAAGATGCCGATATCCGCCAAGGGATCAAGGATTTCTCGGATTGGCCAACCATCCCCCAGCTGTACATCAAAGGTGAGTTTGTCGGTGGCTGCGACATCATCACAGAAATGACGCTGAACGGAGAATTGGACCAGATGTTTGAGGCGAACGGTGTGACCTTCAACAAAGACGCCGCCGAAAAAATCCGCGAAGCCAACGCCTGAAACAACTTTCTCTTCGATTAAAATATCATCGGGGGGCAGGTATTTTGCGCCCTCGAAAAATAGCGTAAGGGGGCAGACAGCCCCCTTTTTTCATCACTATCACAATGGCTTATCGCCCAGACTTAACCTTGTCCTCAACCTTGGCCGCCAACGCCTCGGCCCGCGCGGCAATCTCGGCCAGCGTTTCGGGAATTTGCGGTGGGATCACGGCGACTTCTATCTTTACAGGTTCTGGCACGGGTTGGTTTTCCAGCTCCTCAACTCGTGCTTTCAACACACGCAGCTGATCTTCAACAGATGCTGTGCGGTCCGCAAGCATCAATCCCGCCATAAGCAGCATCCGCCCCTCAGGCAAACGCCCCATCTGTGTGACCAGCGGTTGCGCCTCGGTGTCCAGCATCGCGGCGGCGGTTTGCAGAAAATGTTCTTCGCCCTCTTGGCAGGCAACCATGAAACTGCGGCCGCCGATTGTAATTTCCAATTCAGCCATTGGCGCGGGCCTCCTCAATCAGCGGCTTTAACTCGGCCAGAATTTCATCCATTTCAGCGGTTTCCGTGTGGCGGGTCGCGCGCAGGCTTTCCAACTCCGCCAACATCGCTTTGTTAATCAGATGCGGTTCAACCATGTTATCTGCCGCCGCTTCATGCAAAACGCGCAAATGTTCGCGCAGCTGCACCGTTGATTTGCGCATGCGTTGCAGCTCTAACCCCTGCACATCCAACTGCTGCGTCATCTTTTCAACCTTGGCCTCCAACTGGCCTTGGCTTGAATGTTCGCGTTCCTTTAGCGACTTCAGGCGTTCGGCCATTTGGGCAACACTGGCTTTTTCAGTCGCCAAGGCGGCTTTCAGTTTCGCAATCTCGGCTTCAAGCTCTGAAATTTGACTGGTTTGCACTGCAGGCACCACATTGGGCGCAGGTTGGGCAATGGCCGGGGCTGTATCGGCGGCAACGGACTCGGCCTGTGTCCACTTGTCCAGCCCCGCGCCAATGCGCCCCAAGGCTGCGGTAATCCGCCGTTCAAGTTCTGCGATATTGCTGTGGTCACTCATTCAAATGCCCCCTTTGCCTCTGCCGTGCCGCCCTTTGAACAAGGTGCTGTTTCTCTTGACCTGATAGGCAAAGCCGCGTCTGCGCAGCCCCCACAAGCCTCTTATAATTCGAACCAAGCGAATCGCCTTGGTCAAGCGTTAAAGTGATCTTATCCCAAACTTCAGGGGAATTGCGCCCCCCTTTAGGATCAAGCGCTTGCCAGACGTGCTTGATCTTGCCGACAAGGCTGATATGCAGCTTTCAAGCTTTTTGGCAAAGGTGATTTCTTACCGCTGCCCCCCCACACGCTTAGGCATCCGCTTTCCGGCGCTGCTTAGGGACAACTCGAAGGATCAAAGTTTTGGATATTGCCACCCTGCGCGCCCAGCACCCTGACCATTGGAAAAAAGCCTGCGCCATTCGCACCTTGACGCTGGATGCCGTTGCCGCTGCAAATTCTGGCCATTCCGGCATGCCGATGGGGATGGCCGATGTGGCGACTGTGCTTTTTGAAAAACATCTGAAATTTGATCCATCCGCCCCGCATTGGCCGGACCGCGACCGTTTTATCCTTTCGGCAGGTCACGGGTCGATGCTGATCTATTCGCTTTTGCACCTGACGGGTTATGCCGACATGACGCTGGAGCAGATCAAAAATTTCCGTCAATGGGGGGCCATTACTGCGGGCCATCCTGAATATGGCCACGCCACAGGTGTTGAAACCACCACGGGTCCTTTGGGTCAGGGCATTGCCAACGGCGTGGGGTTCGCCATGGCCGAGGAACATCTGCGCGCCGTTTGGGGTGCCAAGCTGCAAGATCACCACACTTATGTCATCGCAGGTGATGGCTGTTTGATGGAAGGCGTCAGCCAAGAGGCGATTGCCTTGGCCGGCAAGCAGCAATTGTCGCGCCTGATCGTGATGTGGGATAACAACGGTATCACCATTGATGGCAAGGTGTCCTTGTCCGATATCACCGACCAAAAGGCGCGTTTTGCGGCCAGCGGTTGGGATGTGTTCGAATGTGATGGTCATGACCCCGTGGATATTGACCGCGCGATTACGGCGGCCAAGGCGTCTGCACGCCCTGCGATGATTGCCTGTGCGACCCACATCGCGCTGGGGTCGTCGGCGCAGGATACGTCCAAAGGGCACGGCGCACTCACTTCGCCCGATTTGATCGCAGAGACACGCAAGGTTTACGGCTGGCCCCACGGCCCGTTCGACATTCCTGCCGACATCAAAGCCGCGTGGGAAACCATCGGCGCGCGTGGTCTGGAGCCCCGAAAAGCATGGGAAGGCCGTCTGGCCGAGCTTTCGGAATCTCGCAAGGGTGAGTTCAACCGGATTTTCCGTGGCGAGGCCCCTGCCAAGCTGGCATCGGTTGTGCGGGCGCTGAAAAAGCAGGCTGTTGAGACTATGCCAAAACTGGCCACCCGATCGGCGTCAGAAAAAGCGCTGGAGGTGATTAATCCGGTGATGAAGGAAACGATGGGCGGGTCGGCCGATCTAACCGGCTCAAACAATACCAAAACCGGCGATCTTGGCATGTTTTCGGCTGAGGACCGGACTGGGCGCTATGTCTATTACGGGATCCGCGAGCATGGGATGGCCGCCGCGATGAACGGGATGGCCCTGCATGGCGGCGTGCGGCCCTATTCGGGCACATTTATGTGCTTTACCGACTATGCCCGCCCCTCGATGCGCCTGTCGGCCCTGATGGGGGTTCCCGTGGTTTATGTGATGACCCACGATTCTATCGGCCTGGGCGAGGATGGCCCGACCCACCAGCCTGTTGAACACCTCGCGATCAGCCGCGCCACGCCGAATACGCTGGTTTTGCGGCCAGCGGATCAGGTGGAAACGGCTGAAGCGTGGGAGGTTGCGTTTTCGCAGACTAAGACCCCGTCGGTGATGGCTTTGTCGCGCCAAGGGGTGCCTGCGGTTCGCAAGACCCATTCCAACCAGAATCTGGTCGCCAAGGGGGCTTATGTTTTGGCCGAGGCCGAGGCCAAGCGGCAGGTCATTTTGATCGCGACGGGGACCGAGGTGGAAATCGCCCTGAAAGCCCGAGATTTGCTGGAGGCCGAAGGGATCGGGGCGCGGGTTGTTTCGATGCCGTGTATGGAGCTGTTTGCCGAGCAAGACGATGCATATCGCCGCAAAATTCTGCCCCCCGGTCCGGTTCGGGTGGCGATTGAAGCCGGGGTTCGGACGGGCTGGGATCGCTGGCTTTTGGGCCAGGGCGGGCGCGAGCAAAAGGCGGCGTTTGTGGGGATGGAGGGCTTTGGGGCCTCGGCCCCGGCAGAGCGGCTGTATCAGGAATTTGGCATCACGGCAGAGGTTGCGGTGGCACGCGCCAAGGCCATGCTGGGGCTGTGATCTTGGGAATTTCCGCGGGCTGTTCGCGCGCGGACATTTTAGAAATCTGATAAATTACAAACTGTTATAATTTCTTGTTAACCTGAAATTAACCTGCGCGGTCCCTCTCCGCGCGGGTTTTTGCTTGCCCCCTTCCTGTGCTTTTGGCGGAGGGCTGAGTGGATATTTAAGTCAAAGAGAAAGTTGCGGCGTTTGCGCAAACTGGCTTTTTCTGGAACTGGTTTCGCGCTATGGCGTGGGGAGACTATTGTGATGTTAGGCGAGGATACCCCATGACGAGCAAGACCCGTATTGTGCTGTCGAGCGACCATGCTGCGATTGATCTGCGCCAAGCGATTGCGGCGCATATTCAGGCGCGCGGTTTTGAGGTGGTCGACATCGGACCAGTCACGACCGAGAGCACACATTATCCTATGCACGGCCGCGCGGCGGCAGAGCATGTCGCTGCGGGCAAGAGTGATTTGGGGATTATCATTTGTGGCACAGGCCAAGGCATCATGATGGCGGCCAATAAGGTGGCGGGCATTCGTTGCGGTGTGTGCTGTGACACGTTTTCGGCGCGGATGATCCGGCAGCATAATAACGCCAATATGCTGGCTCTGGGCGCGCGGGTGGTGGGCGGCGGGCTTGCCTTGGATATTGTGGACGCGTTTTTGGATGCCGCGTTTGAAGGGGGTCGCCACGCAACGCGGGTCGCGATGATTGAACCTGTGTAAGGGGCAAGGGGGCAGTTGCCCTGCCCTGCGCAGGATTGATGCGTAGGAGGGCTTGGCTGGAGCGCAGATAGGTATTTGGGCCAAGATGAAATGGTTTGGGTGCTTGCTAACGCAGGCAAGGCAAAAACCTTCAACAACGGGTCAGGTTTTGAATGGGTTTTTTGGCGGCGGGAAAAGAACAGGTTTTCTAGCGTACCAAAAAGGAGGGTTTTTGGGACGGTTTTTATCTGATCCCAAAGGTTGAAAGATCGTTGGTTATGATTTCGCGAAACAGGCGCGCCACGATATCTGGGGCACTCTCGCAGGGGGGTGCGCCTGGTATTACCACCCTGACGATTACTCGGTTGTCGACAAATGCCTCAATCCCCGTTCCATCGATCCTCTCTCGCCCGACGAACCTTTCAGTGTTTCTTCGCATATAGACATTCTTCACTTCTCCATCAGTTCCCCCCGGACTCGCCCAACGTCCACTGGTGCGCATAGCTTCTTCAATCATGACCTCCGATGCGGACAACTCTACGATAACGCGGCAGTCTTTAAGTTCGAGCGTTGCTGATGCAGAAGGGGCGGAAGTCAAGATTGATGGCATCGGCAAATCCCATGGAGTTCGTTCACTTGACGGAGCGGATTTAACAATATCCAGCGGGCTATCGGTAGGCAGTGGGATCATGCGCGCAAGATAGTGCGCCTGTATCTCAAGGCCGTCGACAAAACGTATTAACGCACTTTGTTGCTCAGCGAATGTTTCAGATCCAAAAATTTCTGCGGCGTCAAACGCAAGCATTGCTTCGCCAAACTGATCGATAGCAGAAAGCCCCATATCGATTGCGGCTTGGCTTCTATCGCCCTTCGCAACGAATGCTAAAATACCAGACGAACATCCTTGAATATCAACCCCACTGCGCATGATATGCCAGTCGCCGGCTTCAAAAAAACGAAACGCATCAGATTTTACGCGCCCGTTGGCAATACCTGATTTCTTGTTTTCAATCGCTTCACACTGAAGTCTTGCTGACGTGGGATCAAGGAAAAAGGTCACCCGCATTTCTTGTTCAACATGTTCGCATACAAGACTGAGGGTGGGAATTGCCTCGATTGCGCCGGACATTGAGGAAGGCAAAGTCATATCTGGAGTGCAGAACCACCCAGAAACTGATGGCATTTTCTGCGATAAATCCTCCTCCAGCCGCGAGGAAAGGTCCGAGGCAGTGCGCCAAGCATCAGTAACTTCAGTTCTAAGCTGATAGACCTCTGTTTTATCCTGCGCATGGGATAGCGAAGCAGAAAAAATGAGAACAATATTGTAAACCACTGTGAATATATTTCTCATGATTATTCCTATCTGAAATTTTGTAGATCTGATTGTAGTTAGTTCTTCGACATGTCGTAAAATCGTGGCAATAACGTGTCGGCTCGTCGAAACTACACAGTTCCTAAAACCACCGTTTTTGGAAGGATATGAAAAGCGGGTATTATTATAGCCGCCACAAAAGCTGGCTTTGGCCGCAGTGCGGGCATCATACACTGTTTGTGACTTGGGCGGCTGCGCCCTGCCCTAATGCGCGGCTTTTTTGCCTGTGATGGTGGCGATCAGCGGGCCGATGAGTTTGGTGACGATGGGGATCAGCAGAATGCCAAGGCCAAGGCCGACTATACCATCAAGGGCGGCGGTGGTGGCCCATTTGATAAAGCCTTGGGCGCTGGTTACGGCATTGCCGGCGGCAAGTGATGCGTGGTGGATCTGGTCATAAATCCATGGCCAGCCGAGGACTTCGAGCCCGTGGGTGATGATATTGCCGCCGACCCAGAGCATGGCGCCCGTGCCGATGACAGAAAGGGCCGCCAGCAGGTACGGCATGAAGCGGACAAGGCCGCGACCAAACGCGCGCGAGGCGGCAAGCCGCATATTGGCGGCCATGTGCAGGCCCACATCATCCATTTTCACGATCAGCGCCACAACGCCGTAAACGGCCGCAGTGATGCCCACGGCGACCACCGCAAGGGTGGCAGTTTGCATGTATATATTCGGGGCCTCGATCACCGAAAGCGAGATGGTCATGATTTCGGCCGAGAGGATGAAGTCGGTTTTGATGGCCCCTGCGACGCGGGCTTCCTCTAGATGCGCGGGATCGCGGGGGGTCAGGTCTTGCTCAATCTCATGGCTGGCATGGGGGAACAGGGCGTGGACGATTTTTTCAGCCCCTTCAAAGCAGAGATAAGCGCCACCGAACATAAGAAGCGGCGTGATGGCCCAAGGCGCGAAGTTGGAGAGCAACAAAGCGGCGGGCAGCAGGAAGATCAGTTTGTTTTTCAGCGAGCCTTTGGTAATGCGCCAGATCATCGGCAGTTCGCGCGCAGGCGCAAGGCCGGTGACATAGGTGGGCGTCACGGCGGCATCGTCGATCAGCACACCTGCGGTTTTGGAGCCGGCCTTGGCGGCGGCGGCGGCGACCTTGGCGATTGCTGCAACATCATCCAAAAGGGCGAGTAGGCCGCTCATCGTATATCCTTTTTCGTGAGGTTATGGACAGAGTACCAAAGATGGCGCGCAGGGCAAGGCGTTAGCGGAAACGGGGGATTGTGTTAGCGCCAACAGGTTAGGTTTGCGCTAACACGCTGTAATATATTCGTTTTTAGACTTTGAAATGCAACTGGCCTTGTGTATTCGGACAAAGACGCTGAGCGGATATGAGGGTTTTGCTGTGACAATCACCATCGGGATCAACGGGTTTGGACGGATCGGGCGCTGCACCTTGGCGCATATCGCGGAAAGTGCGCGCAATGATGTGCAGGTGGTGGCGATCAATGCCACGGGGCCGATTGCGACGAACGCGCATTTGCTGAAATACGATTCGGTGCATGGGCGGTTTCCGGGGATTGTGCGGGTATCGGGCGATACGCTGGACCTTGGGCGCGGGCCGATGCGGGTGATGAGCACGTATAACCCAGAAGAGCTGGACTGGGACGGCGTCGATGTGGTGCTGGAATGTTCGGGCAAGTTTAACGACCGCGATGCGGCGGCGGTACATTTGTCGCGCGGGGCCAAGCGGGTGTTGGTATCTGCGCCAGCGAAACGCGCGGACAAGACTGTTGTGTACGGGGTGAACCATCGGCAGTTAACCACGGACCATCATGTGGTGTCGAACGGGTCGTGTACGACGAATTGTCTGGCGCCATTGGCCAAGGTTTTGAACGATGCGATCGGGATCGAGTCCGGGATCATGACGACGATCCACAGCTATACCGGCGATCAACCCACATTGGACCGCCGCCATGATGATTTGTACCGCGCGCGGTCGGCGGCGATGGCGATGATCCCGACATCCACGGGCGCAGCCAAGGCGCTGGGCGAGGTGTTGCCGGAACTGGCGGGCAAGCTGGATGGCACGTCAATGCGGGTGCCGACGCCGAATGTGTCGGCGGTGGATTTGACCTTTATCGCCAACAAATCGGTGACGGTGGCCGAGGTGAATGAAATCGTGCGCGAGGCGGCTGCGGGCTATATGGGGATGGTTTTGGCCTATGACCCCGAGCCGAAGGTGTCTATTGACTTCAATCACACACCGCATTCCTCTATCTTTGCGCCGGATCAGACCAAGGTTGTGGGCAGATCGGTGCGCGTGCTGGCGTGGTACGACAATGAATGGGGCTTTTCCTGCCGGATGGCCGATGTGGCCGGCGCGATGGGGCGGCTGTTGTAAAAAACGGGCAGCATTTGCGGCCCGAGGTGTTAGGGACCGTATGACGAACAAGCTTGCTGTTTGGCTGGGGATGCTGATTTTCGTCGCGGTTTTGGGGGATATATTCCTGAACGGCGGCGCATCTTTGCTGTTCTTGATGCGCAAATTCGCGGTTTTCATAGATTTTGTGTCATTCTGGCGGTGAGTACGGCAAGCTGGGCTTGAAATTTGCGCTGATTTGGTGATGTTAGCGCTAGCAATCGGGGGCCCTTCCCCGCCAAGCATAAGGAATTTGCCATGACCGTTAAAGTTGCCATCAATGGATTTGGTCGTATTGGCCGCAACATTTTGCGCGCGATTATTGAATCGGGGCGCACGGATATTGAGGTGGTCGCCATCAATGATCTGGGACCTGTTGAGACGAATGCGCATTTGCTGCGGTTCGATTCGGTGCATGGGCGGTTTCCGGGCACTGTGATGACGACCGAGACGACGATTGACGTGGGCCGTGGGCCGATTGCGGTGACCGCCATTCGCAACCCTGCCGAATTGCCTTGGAGCCATGTTGATATCGTCATGGAATGCACCGGCATTTTCACTGACAAAGACAAGGCGCAAATCCATCTGGAAAATGGCGCAAGCCGCGTATTGGTTTCGGCCCCGTCAAAGGGCGCGGATAAAACTATCGTTTACGGGGTGAACCATCACACGCTGACGGCCGATGATGTGATCGTTTCCAACGCGTCTTGCACTACCAACTGCCTGTCGCCCGTGGCCAAGGTGTTGAACGATGCGATTGGCATCACCAAAGGCTTTATGACCACGATCCACAGCTATACCGGCGATCAGCCGACGCTGGACACGATGCACAAGGATTTGTACCGCGCACGGGCTGCGGCGCTCAGCATGATCCCGACGTCAACCGGCGCCGCCAAGGCCGTGGGGCTGGTGTTGCCGGAGCTGAACGGCAAGCTCGACGGTGTGGCCATTCGCGTGCCAACGCCGAATGTGTCAGTTGTGGACCTGACGTTCGAATCCGCGCGCCCAACGACCGTTGAGGAAGTGAATGCGGCGATTATTGCGGCGGCAAACGGGCCGTTGAAAGGCGTTTTGGGCTATACCGACCAACCAAACGTATCATCCGATTTCAACCATGATCCGCGTTCATCTATTTTCCATCTGGACCAAACCAAGGTGCTGGACGGCAACATGGTGCGGATTTTGACTTGGTATGACAATGAATGGGGCTTTTCCAACCGCATGGCCGATACGGCCGTGGCGATGGGAAAACTGCTGTAACAAAGTCAGACAGTTTCGGCAGAAAGGCGCCCGCTGTGGCGCCTTTTTAATTGGTTGTATTTGGGCTTGGCTGGATATTGGCGGGCGCACTTGTAAGCTGGGAATAAGCCCAGCGGCGGCGTTAATGGGCGGGGCACGAAAAGGCGGGGCGATGCAGATTTCAACCACACTTATTCAGGAATTTATCACGCTTTGGGTGGTGATTGACCCTATCGGAACGCTGCCGGTGTTTCTGGCGGTGACATTCGGGGCCTCTGCCGCGACATCGCGCAAGGTGGCGTTGCGCGCGGTGTTGATCGCCTTTGCCGTTTTGCTGACCTTCATCGTCTTTGGGCAGTTGGTGCTGGACGCGCTGGGGCTGGGCCTGCCCTCTTTTCAGATTGCGGGCGGGCTTGTGCTGTTTTTGTTCGCGCTGTCGATGATTTTTGGCGTGTCAAAACCAGAATCGGAAGTGGCCGAGTGGGACCATAACGCCTCGGCTGTATTTCCCTTGGCGATGCCGTCGATTGCATCCCCCGGCGCGATGTTGGCTGTGGTGATTCTGACGGACAACGACCGGTTTTCGATTGCACATCAGGCGATGACGGCAGGTCTGATGGCGCTTGTGTTGGGGATTACCTTGCTGATTTTGCTGGCGGCGGCCCCAATTCATCGGATTATCGGTGCGACGGGCGCGTCAGTTGTTAGCCGTGTTATGGGAATCATTCTGGCGGCGGTGGCAGTGGATGCAATTTTGAAGGGTTTTGTCGTTCTTGGGGTCATCGCGCCATTCTGAGCCATGCAGTTTGTGCATGGCGGCTTGACGCTGCTGCCAGTTGTTAGCGCAAGCATTTCCCCCGATATGGAGAGAATAAGAAGTTTTGGCATGGGGCCAAGCTTTGGATGGACGTGAGGACATATGAAAACGCTTATCAATAAACTGCAAACCGCGCTGAAAAATCGGGCGCGCTATATCGCAACACGCAATGAGATTGCACACCTGCCGCTGGATGTGGCATTGGATCTTGGGCTGTTTCGCGGAGATGCGGACCGCATTGCCCAAAAGGCGGTTTGGAACTAAGGCCACAGGGCCTGTCTGGGCATAGCGCCCGGAGGCTGGAGGCTGTGGAGGCCGAGTTTACTTATACCGCTCTACCAAGGCATCGCGCACCGCGGGCGGCACGAATTTGGTGATATCCCCACCCAGCCGCGCAATTTCCTTGACCAGCTTGGATGCTATGGCCTGACGCCGCGCGTCGGCCATCAGGAAGACGGTTTCAATCGACGAATCCAACGCGCGGTTCATGCCAACCATTTGAAATTCATATTCAAAATCGGCTACGGCGCGCAGGCCGCGGATGATGACGGTCGCCCCTACATCGCGGGCGCAATCAATCAGCAGGTTTTCAAACGGGTGGACAACGATTTGGCCGCCGGTTTTGGCGGTGATCGCGGCGCATTCCGCCTCGACCATGGCCACGCGTTCTTCGAGCGTGAACAAGGGGCTTTTGTCGCGGTTGATGGCGACGCCGATCACCAGCTTATCGACCAGCGCCATTGCGCGTTGGATAATATCGGTATGGCCCAAAGTGACCGGGTCAAAGGTTCCGGGGTACAGACCTATACGCATGGCAGCTTTCCTTGTACTTGCTGGGCCACGCAACATTATTGCGCGCCAGATTGCAAGCGGGTTTTAGGGGGTTAAAACCCCTTGATCATGCCTTCCAGCGCGTCTTTTTCCATCGACAGTTCCGACAGCCGTGCCTTGACCACATCCCCGATGGAAATCAGGCCGATCATGACTTCGCCGTCCATAACCGGCATGTGGCGAAAGCGGCCATCGGTCATTTTCTGCATGACGCTGTCGGCGCTGTCGGCATTGGTGCAGCCAATCAGCTTGGTGGTCATGACCTGATCCACTGTGTCGGTCATGCAGACAACACCGCGTTTGCCCAGTTCGCGCACGATATCGCGCTCGGACAGGATGCCTGCGGGGTGTTTGCCATCCTTTGACACAATGATCGCGCCGATGCGTTTGTCCGACAGCAAGGCCGCGGCCTCGCTTAGGGTGGCATGGGGGGCGAGAGTGAACACCTTGCCCGTGGGTTTCGATGACAGGATTTGTTTGACCAGCATAGCGTCCTCCTTCGTGACCGTTAGTATCAGGGTCGTCTGGCGGGGGGCTGTGTGTCAAGCGATTGATTTGGGGTGCGCTTCCAGCCGTTGCAATTCGCGGCGCAGGCCGATGGCCAGCAGGTCGGCGAATGTGTTAAGGCGCTTGATCGGCGCATCATCGGCGTGGCGCACCAGCCAGAAGCTGCGGGTCAGCGCCACAGTTTCGGGCAAGACCTGCACCAGTTCGGGGGCAAAGGGCATGGCGAAATCGTGGACCATGCCAACCCCTGCCCCTGCGCGCATCAGCTGGGTTTGCACCGAGACAGAGTTGGACGCGAGGTTGGGCGCGGATGCGAATTCGCCAAGATAATCCAGTTCTTTGTCGAAAATCATATCGGCTATGTAGCCGACGATGCGGTGGTGTTTCAGGTCTTCGCGGCAGGTGATGGCTGGGTTTTGCGCAAGGTATTGGCGTGAGGCGGCGAGGTGGAGGTGGTAATCGGTCAGTTTTTGCACGGTCAGGCGGCCGGTTTCGGGGCGCGACACGGCGATGGCCATATCGGCCTCGCGTTTGGACAGGTTGAACACGCGCGGCAAGGCGACGAGCTGGATTTCAAGGCTGGGGTGATCGGCGCTGATTTGGGCCAGGACCTGAGGCAGAAGGTAGTTCGCGCTGCCATCGGGGGCGCCAAGGCGGATTTGGCCGGAGAGGGCCTCATTGCCTGTGTGCAGGCTTTCGCTTGCCGTGGCGGCGGCTGTTTCGGTGGCCAAAGCGGGGTCCATCAGGCGTTGGCCTGCATCGGTCAGGGCATAGCCTTGTGGGGTTTTGGTGAAAAGGCGCGTGGCAAGGGTGGATTCGAGGCGGGCAATGCGGCGGCCTACTGTGGCGGGGTCGATGCGCAGGGTTTTGCCCGCGCCGGACAGGGATTCGGCCCGCGCCACAGCCAGAAATATGCGCAGATCGTCCCAGTCCATGTGGTTACCCCTGCAAATATGCAAAACGCTTTTGGAATATTGCCCCTTTATCGCGCGATTTTGCAAGGCTAGGGTGAGGGAAAGTCACATCTGGAGGATGCTATGCAAGAGTTGAGCCATTGGATTAACGGCAAACACGTTAAAGGGACATCGGGGCGGTTTGCCGATGTGTTTAACCCAGCGACGGGCGAAGTGCAGGCACGGGTGCCTTTGGCATCCAAGGCCGAGCTGGACGCAGCCGTTGCCGATGCCGCCAAGGCGCAAGTCGCTTGGGGGGCCACCAACCCGCAAAAGCGGGGCCGCGTGATGATGGCGATGGTTGGCCTGATCAACCGCGATATGGAAAAGCTGGCCGAGGCGCTATCGCGCGAGCATGGCAAGACCATTCCCGATGCCAAGGGCGATGTGCAACGCGGGCTTGAGGTGATCGAGTTTTGCATCAACGCGGCACAGATGCTGAAGGGCGATTTTACGGATAGCGCTGGCCCCGGGATTGATATGTATTCGATGCGCCAGCCCTTGGGTGTGGCGGCTGGCATTACGCCGTTCAACTTTCCGGCGATGATACCATTGTGGAAAATGGGCCCGGCGTTGGCCTGCGGGAACGCGTTTATTTTGAAACCGTCCGAGCGTGACCCGTCGGTGCCGTTGATGCTGGCCGAGCTGTTCAAGGAAGCGGGGCTGCCGGACGGCGTTTTGCAGGTGGTAAACGGTGACAAGGAATCGGTCGATGCGATTTTGGACAATGAAACTGTGCAAGCGATTGGCTTTGTCGGGTCGACCCCGATTGCGGAATATATCTATGGGCGCGGCTGTTCCAACGGCAAGCGAGTGCAGTGTTTTGGTGGTGCCAAGAACCACATGATCATTATGCCGGATGCCGATTTGGACCAGGCGGCGGATGCGCTGATTGGGGCGGGTTTTGGGGCTGCTGGCGAGCGCTGCATGGCTATTTCGGTCGCGGTGCCAGTGGGGGAGGCTACGGCAGACGCGCTGATTGCCAAGCTGATCCCGCGGATTGAGAAGCTAAAGGTTGGCCCTTACACGGCGGGCAATGATATTGATTATGGCCCTGTTGTGACGGCGGCGGCCAAGGCGAACATCCTGAAGCTGGTCGAGTCTGGTGTGGCGCAAGGGGCCAAGCTGGTCGTCGACGGGCGCGGGTTTAAGTTGCAGGGCTATGAGGATGGCTATTTCGTGGGGCCGCATTTGTTTGACCATGTGACCACGGATATGGAGATTTACCGCAAGGAGATTTTTGGGCCGGTGCTGTCCTGTGTGCGGGCCAAGACCTATGAGGAGGCCGTGGGCTATGCGATGGACCATGAATATGGCAATGGCACCGCGATTTTCACCCGCGATGGTGACACGGCGCGCGACTTTGCAGCGCGGATCAATGTGGGGATGGTGGGGATTAACGTGCCTATTCCGGTGCCGCTGGCCTATCACACCTTTGGCGGTTGGAAAAAATCGGGCTTTGGCGATTTGAACCAGCATGGGCCGGATGCGTTCCGCTTTTATACGCGGACCAAGACTGTGACGGCGCGCTGGCCTTCGGGGATTAAAGAAGGTGGTGAGTTTAACTTTAAGGCGATGGATTGATCGGACCAAGCTGGGGGCGCACGCGCCCCCAGACCCCCTGTGGATATTTTCGAACAGAAAAAGGGTTTGAAACAGTGTTGAAAGAGTTGTGAATTAAACATTTGTTCAATTCTGACTGATCCTTGTAGAGAGGCCCCTGCCATGAGCATTTCCCTGACCGAAGAACAGCACGCAATTTTTGAAATGGCCCAAGGATTTGGTGCCGAAAAGATTGCGCCCTTTGCGCGTGAATGGGAAAAAGCGGAGAATATTCCGAAAGACCTTTGGCCAGAGGTGGCAGCGCTTGGTCTGGGCGGGATCTATGTTTCTGAAGAGTTTGGCGGATCGGGGTTGTCGCGGTTGGATGCGACCTTGGTATTTGAAGCCTTGTCTATGGCCTGTCCGTCAGTGGCCGCGTTTTTGTCGATCCACAATATGTGCGGCGGGATGATTGACAAGTTTGGCAGCGCTGAGGCCAAGGCGCGGTGGTTGCCGCGGATCTGTTCGATGGAGACGGTGTTTTCCTATTGCCTGACCGAGCCTGCATCGGGGTCGGATGCAGCGGCGTTGAAGACGCGGGCGGTGCGGGGGAATGATGGGCTCCGGATGACCGGAACCAAGGCGTTTATTTCGGGGGGCGGTTATTCGGACGCCTATATCGTGATGGCGCGGACGGGGGACGCGGGGCCCAAGGGGATTTCGGCGTTGATTGTCGAGGACGGGGCCGAGGGGCTGTCGTTTGGCGGGCTGGAGGACAAGATGGGCTGGCGGTCGCAGCCGACGCGACAGGTGCAGTTGGATGATTGTTTGGTGCCTGCGGACAACTTGCTGGGCGAGGAAGGGCGCGGGTTTTCCTATGCGATGGCGGGGTTGGACGGCGGGCGGTTGAACATTGCGGCCTGTGCTTTGGGCGGGGCGCAGGCGGCGCTAGATGCGACGTTGACCTATATGGGCGAGCGTAAGGCGTTTGGCCAAAGCATCGACCAGTTTCAGGGTTTGCAGTTTCGGTTGGCCGATATGGAGGTGAAGTTGCAAACCGCGCGGGTGTTTTTACGCCATGCGGCGGGGTTGCTGGATGCGGGCGCGCCCGAGGCCACCAAGTTTTGTGCGATGGCGAAGCTGTATGTGACGGACGCCTGTTTTGAGGTGGCGAACGGCTGTTTGCAGCTGCATGGCGGCTATGGCTATTTGGCCGATTACGGGATTGAAAAGATCGTGCGCGATTTGCGGGTGCATCAGATTTTGGAAGGCACGAACGAGATTATGCGCGTGATTATTGCGCGGCAAATGTTGGCTGCAAGATGAGCGACATTCTGATCAGGGTTGAGGGGCGGTGCGGGCGCGTGACGCTGAACCGACCTGCGGCGTTGAACGCGTTAAGCGAGGCGATGTGTGGGGCGCTGGATGCGGCGTTGATGGCGTGGGCCGAGGATGATGACGTAGATTTGGTGGTGATTGATGCCGCAGGCGCGCGTGCCTTTTGCGCCGGTGGCGATATTGCCGAGCTGTATACCGCAGGAATGGCGGGCAATTTTGCGCATGGCCAAGATTTCTGGCGCAAGGAATACCGGATGAACCTGCGGATTGCGGGGTATCCGAAGCCTGTGGTCAGCTTGATGCAGGGTTTTACGATGGGCGGCGGGGTTGGTGTGGGCTGCCATGCGCGCACCCGCGTTGTCGGGGAGACAAGCCAGATTGCGATGCCGGAATGCGGGATCGGGTTGGTGCCGGATGTCGGCGGGTCGTTTCTGCTCGCGCTTGGGATGGGGCGGTTGGGTGAGTATTTGGGCACCACGGGCACGCGGATGGGGCCTGCCGATGCGATCTATGCAGGCTTTGCGGATGTGTTTGTGCCTGAGGCCGAGTGGCCTGCATTGATTGCAGCGCTGGTTTTGGACGGTGTGGGCGCGTTGGAGCGGTTTGTTCGCCCGGCCCCCGAGGGCGCGTTGTCGAGGCAGCAAGCGGCGATTGACCGCCATTTTGGCGGTGAGACTTTGGGCGATATTGCGCGGTCCTTGCGCGGCGATGACAGTGATTTTGCCGTTGGGGCGCTGAAGGCGCTGGGGCGCGTGTCGCCGCTGGCGGCAAGTGCGGCTGTGGAGATGCAGCACCGTTTGGGGGACAGCCCCACCCTGCCCCGCGCGCTGGAGCTGGAGTACCGCTATACCCACCGCGCGCAGGAACAGGGCGATTTTCTGGAAGGTATTCGGGCGGCGGTGATTGATAAGGACCGCGCGCCGCGGTGGTTGCACGGGAGTATTGAGGCGGTTAGTGGCGCTGCGGTAGCGGCGATGTTGATGCCTTTGGGGGCGCAGGCCTGGACAGTGGAGGAGAGGCTATGAAGATCGGGTTTATCGGCTTGGGCAATATGGGCGGGCCGATGGCGGCCAATCTGGTGGCCGCGGGGCATGAGGTTGTTGGGTTTGATTTGACAGCTCCAATGCCGGCAGGGGTCGTGGCGGCGGGATCGGCGGCACAGGCGGCGCAAGGGGCGGAGGTGGTGATTACCATGCTCCCGAACGGTGCGATATTGCGGGCCGTGGCGGGTGAGGTGATCCCTGCAATGGCGGCGGGGGCGGTGCTGTGTGATTGTTCGACTGTCGATGTGGACAGCGCGCGGGCCGTGGCCGAGCAGGCCGTGGAGGCGGGGTTGGATGCCTTGGATGCGCCGGTTTCGGGCGGGGTTGGCGGGGCCACGGCAGGCACGTTGACCTTTATGGTCGGCGGGTCGGATGCGGCATTTGCGACCGTGCAGCCGTTGTTTGCGGTTATGGGCCAAAAGGCGGTGCATTGCGGGGCTGCGGGGGCCGGACAATCGGCCAAGATTTGCAACAACATGATTTTGGGCGTCACGATGATTGCCACCTGCGAGGCCTTTGCTTTGGCTGACAAACTGGGGCTGGACCGGCAAAAGATGTTTGATGTGGTCAGTACCTCATCGGGTTATTCATGGACGATGAACGCCTATTGCCCTGCCCCGGGTGTTGGGCCCAAAAGCCCGGCTGACAATGGCTATGCCCCCGGTTTTGCGGCGGAACTGATGCTGAAGGATTTGCGCCTGTCACAGCAAGCAGCCGAAGCGGTGGACGCAGACACGCCGATGGGCGCTGCGGCGGCTGCCCTCTATGCGCGGTTTGTTGAGGATGAGGATGGCAATGGCCGCGATTTCAGTGCGATGTTGCCTCGGTTTGAAAAACGCGGGCGCGGCTGACTTGGATCAATTGCAATAATTGGAATATGATTTATATTAAGCGGGTAAGGGCAATTCCTGCCCGCTTAGGAGTATGAGATGTTCAAAACCAATGTTGGCGGTATTGACCGGGTGTTGCGGATTGCAGTTGGCGTAGCGCTTTTGGCCGCGTTTTTCCTGATGCCCGGGTTCGGCTTTCGTTGGGTGTTTGTGGTGCTGGGCGTGATAGCGCTTGGCACAGGTTTGACGCGCACCTGCCCCGCCTATTCGATCTTTGGCATTTCCAGCTGCACGATGCGTAAAGGGTGATCTTGGGCGCCGCGCCTAGGGCGTGACCCAAGCGCGGCGCATCGATTTGGAAAAGGCGGCGCTGTCAGGGCCCACGGGGCCAAGCGCGCCAAGACGGGCGCGGGTACGGACCTGTGCCATGTCTTGGCCTTTTGCCAACACACCCAATTCGTGCAAGTATTCCGGCAAACGCCCGGGCAGCATCATGCGACGGTCAAGCGTGACGCGGTTGGAAAATTCGGCAACCATGAAATACGGCACGGTCGTGCAATTGGTGGTCAAGGTGTTGTACCACGCCGGTTGTGCGGCAAGTTGGCTGCCGAAATCTATATAAGACATAAACAACGCTTTGCGTTGATCAAGCGTCAGATCGATGGGATAAAGGCTGACAGTTTCGCCGCGCAGATCGGTGCGCAAGCGGGCGATGTCACGCTCATCCGCGGCGATCAGAGTGAGTTCATAAAGGCGGAAAAAACCGCCCAAGGTGGAATAGGTTTCGCCTACCTCTTTGCGGGTTTCGACTGAAAAAGCAATATGTTGGCCGGTTTTGAACCCGAAACTGACAATCGCATGGGCAATGTCAGGGTTGCCCCATGTCGACAAAAGCATATCAACCGAGGTGATATCATCGGGGTTGACTGTGGCGTCATACCAAGCGGCGGTCGCGTCGGTTTCCGAGGTCCAATCAAAGTTGCGGATGTTTTTGACCAGCAGGCCGCCTGCGACGGGTTCGGCGGTCACACCACGCGATACGTCGACCATCCAATCGCGGTCGCTGCGCGGGGTGATGGTGTACCACCAGCCGAAAATGACCAGCGCGGACAGGCCCATCCAGCGCCAGACACCGCGCCATTTGCCACGGCTGGAGAGGAACAGGATCACAAGGGCGGTGCCTGCGATGGCGACGATTCCCGCCATTTGGAACGGCGGTTTCAGCTGATAATGAACGGCAAAAACCGCCCAAAGCAGCAAGCCGAACGCGGCCGTGAGTTGCAGGCCACGGCCCAAAAGTTTGAAAAACCGTTCCATTTCACCCCTTAAGCTTTATTCTGCCGCCACTTTGCGCGGCTTTAACATATCGCGCAAGTAGCGGCCTGTATGGCTCGCCTCGACCGCTGCGATATCTTCGGGGGTGCCGGTGGCCACGATATAGCCGCCGCCATCGCCGCCTTCGGGGCCAATATCAATGACCCAATCGGCGGTTTTGACGACATCAAGGTTGTGTTCGATCACGATGACGGTGTTGCCTTGATCGACCAATTCATGCAGCACCTCGAGCAGTTTTTTGACGTCTTCGAAATGCAGGCCGGTGGTGGGTTCGTCCAGAATATAGAGCGTGCGGCCCGTGGCGCGGCGGGCAAGTTCCTTGGACAGCTTGACGCGCTGTGCCTCGCCGCCCGACAGGGTCGTCGCGGATTGGCCAACGCTGATATAGCCAAGACCCACGCGCACCAGCGCATCCATTTTTTCGCGGATGCTTGGCACGGCTTGGAAAAAGCCTTGGGCATCTTCAACCGTCATATCAAGAACGTCGGCTATGCTTTTGTTTTTGAACTTAACTTCCAAGGTTTCACGATTGTACCGCTTGCCCTTGCAGGTTTCGCATTCGACGTAAACATCGGGCAAAAAGTGCATTTCAATCTTGATCAGGCCGTCACCCTGACACGCCTCACACCGCCCGCCTTTGACGTTGAAGCTGAAGCGACCCGGCAAATAGCCGCGCGCCTTGGATTCGGGCAGGCCTGCAAACCAATCGCGGATCGGGGTGAAGGCGCCGGTATAGGTGGCGGGGTTGGAACGGGGGGTGCGGCCAATCGGGCGCTGGTCGATGTCGATCACCTTATCTAGGTGTTCAAAGCCTTTGATGGTGTCGCAAGGGGCTGGCGTTTCGCGGGCACCGTTCAGGCGGGTGGCGGCGGTTTTGAACAAGGTTTCGATGGTCAGGGTGGATTTGCCACCGCCCGAAACGCCTGTGACGCAGACAAATTTGCCCAGCGGAAAATCGGCTGTGACGTTTTGCAAGTTATTGCCCGTGGCATTAACGACCGTCACCTTTTTGCCCGACCCTTTGCGCCGCACCTTGGGGACCGCAATTTCGCGGGTGCCTTGCAAGTATTGGCCGGTCAGGCTGGCCGGATCGGCCATGACTTGCGCGGGCGTGCCATGTGACACCACCGTGCCGCCATGCACACCTGCGCCCGGCCCCATGTCAAACACATAATCGGCACAGCGGATCGCGTCTTCGTCATGTTCGACGACCAGCACCGAATTGCCCTGATCGCGCAGGTTTTTGAGCGTGGTCAGCAAGCGGTCATTGTCGCGTTGGTGCAAGCCGATGGAGGGTTCATCAAGGACGTAAAGCACGCCAGTAAGGCCCGAGCCGATTTGTGAAGCAAGGCGGATCCGCTGGCTTTCGCCACCAGAAAGCGTGCCTGCATTGCGCGAGAGGGAGAGGTAATTGAGGCCAACATTCACAAGGAAACCAAGACGTTCGCGGATTTCCTTGAGGATTGCGCGGGCGATTTCGTTCTTCTGATTGGTCAGATGGTCCGGCACGCTGCTGATCCAGTCATGTGCCTCGGAAATCGACATTTGCACGACTTGGCCCGCGTGAAGGCCTGCGATTTTGACCGCTAAAGCCTCGGGGCGCAGGCGGTAGCCATTGCAGGCCCCGCAGGAGCGGTTGTTTTGATAGCGTTCAAATTCCTCGCGCACCCAATTGCTATCGGTTTCGCGGAAACGGCGTTCCATATTGGGCATGACGCCTTCGAACACGCGGCTGACCTGATAGATGCGGCCACCTTCGTCATAGCGGAACTTGATTTCTTCCTCACCAGAGCCGCGCAAGAACACCTCGCGCACGTTTTCGGGCAAGTCTTTCCACTTGGCTTTTTGGTCAAACGCGTAATGTTTGGCAATGGCATCAATGGTTTGCATGAAATAGGGGGATTTGGATTTGGCCCAGGGGGCCAGCGCGCCTTGGGCCAGCGTCAGGTTTTGATCGGGGACGATCAGACGTTCATCAAAAAACAGTTCAACGCCTAAACCATCGCACACAGGGCACGCGCCAAAGGGGGCGTTGAACGAAAACAGGCGGGGTTCAATTTCGGGGATGGTAAAGCCTGACACCGGACAGGCAAATTTTTCGGAAAATGTGGTGCGGGTGGCGTCGTCATTCGCCAGTTCCAGAATGGCGATGCCATCAGCAAGGTTCAACGCAGTGCGCAGACTGTCGGCCAGCCGAGTCTCAATACCTTCTTTTACAACAATCCGGTCGACAACCACGTCGATATCATGGCGGAATTTCTTATCAAGTGTGGGCGCGTCTTCGAGGTCGTAAAACGTGCCGTCAACCTTGACCCGCTGAAACCCCTGTTTGCGCAGGTCCAGAAATTCCTTTTTATACTCGCCCTTACGGTCACGGATGATCGGGGCCAGCAGATAGGCGCGGGTGCCCTCCTCCATTCCCATGATGATATCGACCATATCCTGCACTTGTTGGGCGGTGATCGGTTTGCCCGTGGTGGGGCTGAAGGGGGTGCCAGTGCGCGCGAACAGCAGGCGCATATAGTCGTAAATCTCGGTCACCGTGCCAACGGTCGAGCGCGGGTTTTTCGATGTGGTTTTTTGTTCAATCGATATCGCGGGCGACAAGCCGGAGATATGATCAACGTCGGGTTTCCCCATCATATCAAGGAATTGGCGGGCATAGGCCGACAAGCTTTCGACATAGCGGCGCTGACCTTCGGCATAGATCGTATCGAACGCAAGGCTGGATTTTCCAGAACCGGACAAGCCCGTAATCACAACCAATTTATCGCGTGGAATGTCCACATCGACGCCTTTCAGGTTGTGTTCCCGCGCGCCGCGTACTTCGATAAACTTCTGCTCAGCCATACCAGCCCCCGATGTTTCAGCGGCATAGATAGGATGTTTTGCCTGAGTCTCCAACCAAAAATTAAGAACGTATGAAGAACGCAGTCAAAGTATCACTTTGTCGGAAACTGAGCGGGCGGCATGCAATTGGGCGAGGAGATGTAGTAAACATCGGTGCTGTGCTTTTGTTGGCCAAAACCGCCTGCGAGCGTTTTCGTTAAGACCATCTCTGTCCGAACTTGATCAATGCCAAAGGAGCCATCGAAAATCGCACAGACAAAGGCAAACCCAATTTCGGCCACAGGTTTTTCCAGCGCCGAGAACGGAAAAACGCCGTATTTGGCTGCATTTGGACCAATGGTCATGCCGAGAGGGGTAAAATAGCTTTCTTCAAGTGCCTCCCAAACCCCTGCCTCGTTTTTTGTGCGGATATGGTTTCCGGCACGATCATAGATTGCGAAGCGTATTTCAAGTTTGGTCATCGGCGTATTGGATGAATTCTGCAGTTGAAATTCAATAATCGGCGGTGTGTTGGCTTCTACCACGGTAAGCCCCACCGTAAAGATCGCATCATTCCGCGCAAGGTCGATGGTAACAAACGAAAAGATGCTGGCCAGAACGCCCAGGATAATAGAACCGCGGCGGATCAAACGCCTGCGTTGCGCCGCACCAATCGCGCCCAAACCCAGTTGAATTCGCATAAGGCCTCCTTCCCATGACTGCCCGATAATCTTGCCTGTCTATCCTGCAGTTTTGGCATCAATGCAATCCTGAATTGCAGTCGTTCTTATTTCAACTGTTTGTTTTAATGGAGTGTTTTATTGGGGTCAGGACTCCGGTCCCCGTGGCGAATTTACACGCTCGGGGTGTTGGCCGCTGGGCCCCTAATCGAAAATGTAGGTGCGGCGATGCGCTTGGATTTGGTGAAACGCGATGCCAAGCACGCTGGGGATAAGGACAAACAGCGCCATACCCGACACACCTTGACCCGCGATCAAGGCCGCCAAAAGCGGCGTGCCGGTGGTGGTACCAAGGTTGCCCAGTTGCGCGATAGCCCCTGCGGCGCGGGCGCGGCCGTCTGCGGTGGGGTTAAGCTGGGCGATGGCGGCAAAGCTGGCGCCTTGGACGATGCCAAGCATGGCAGCGAGGGTCAGCGCGGCGGCGATCATGGCCCCATCATGGCCCCAAAACGCCCAAAGGCACAGGGTCGCGATGACGGAGATAGCGAACCCCGCCTGCACCATGCGAATGGCGGGCACCCAGCGCAAGAGCCAGACGCCGAGGGTCAGCGACACCGCGATAGACACCAGCGGCATGGCGGTGGCGATCAGGATTTGATGTGCGCCGCCGATCATCGGGGGAAGCAACGTGAGCAAGGCCACATAGGTGAGCGTGTAGCAGAAAAACCCCATCGCTGGGGCCGACAGCCTGGGCGATTGGTAGATGGTGGCATGTTGTTTCAGCAAGGTTTTGGCCGCTGGAAACGGGGTATCGGCGGCGGTATCCCTTGGCAAGAATATCCATATAAGCCCTGCAAAAACAGCCATATAGGCGGCATGTGCGATGAACAGCGCCCCATCACCGTAAGCCTGCGCCAAGGGCAGGCCAAGGGCGGCGGTCAGGGCAAAAGACACGGCGAAAAAGCTGGACCATAGGGTCATGGCAAGCCCTTGGTGGCGCAAGCTGGCGGTTTGCGCGATCATCACGGGGGCGGCGACGACGATGGCGAGGTGTGAAAACCCCTCAATCGCGCGAAGGGCGAGGAGGACGGGTAGCGGCGGGAAAAGGGCTTGGAGTGCCGAGAGCGCGGCCCCTGCCCCAAGGGCCCAAACCAAGACGCGGCGGTAGCCCAAGCGTTGCACCAACAGGCCTGCCGTGGTGCCAAAGATCAACCCGACAAAACCGACGATAGACACGATCAACCCGATGGTGACATCGCCAGCACCTGCATAATGCGTGGCAATGCGGTCGAACAGGATGGAGATTTTGCCGAATTGCGCGGCAGAGCCAAGGCCCGCGCCCCAAAGGACAAGAATGATGACAAGGGGAGAGGCGGGGCGCATGGAATCAGTCGCCGCGGGCGATCATGTCGCGGATTTTGACGGCCTTTTCAAAATGATCAAGGCGGTGGGTTTTGATCCACCATTCGGCAGCTTGCATCAACCCCACCGGATCTGTGTTTTTATTGGCAAAAAACGCATAGAATGACAGCCCCACGCCCTCGCCTTTGGTGGCAATTTTGGCATTGCACACGGCAATGGCATGTTGGCGTAGGGCTGCGTTCATTACATATGGATCACTTGGCCGTAAGCATCCAAAACCGCCTCGTGCATCATTTCCGACAGGGTCGGATGCGGGAAGACGGTGTGCATCAGGTCTTCTTCGGTCGTTTCCAACTGACGGCCGATGACATAGCCTTGGATCAACTCGGTCACTTCGGCACCGATCATGTGGGCACCCAGCAGCTCGCCGGTTTTGGCGTCAAAGATGGTTTTGATCATGCCTTCAGACTCGCCCAAAGCAATCGCTTTGCCGTTGCCGATAAAGGGGAAACGGCCGACTTTGATAGCGATTCCGGCCTCTTTTGCCTTTGCCTCGGTCATGCCGACCGATGCCACTTGCGGGTGGCAATAGGTGCAGCCCGCGATAGAGCCGGGTTTGATGGGATGCGGGTGTTTGCCTGCGATCAGTTCGGCCACCATCACGCCTTCATGGCTGGCCTTGTGGGCAAGCCATGGGGCGCCTGCGATGTCACCTATGGCATAAAGACCGTCAACGCCCGTGCGGCAGAATTCATCGGTGACGACATGGGTGCGGTCGATTTTGACACCCAACGCCTCAAGGCCAAGATTTTCGACGTTGCCGACGATGCCGACGGCGGAAATGACCGTGTCAAATTCCATCGTCTCGGTCTTGCCGTTTGATTCCAGATGGGCGGTGACTTTGCCCTTTCCCTTATCCAGTTTCTTGACGGTGGTTTTTTCGAGGATATTCATGCCTTGTTTGACAAAGGCCTTTTTGGCGAAAGCCGAAATCTCGGCATCTTCCACGGGCAACACGCGGTCCATCACCTCGACCACGGTGGTATCAGCGCCCAAAGTGTTGAAGAAGCTGGCAAATTCTATACCAATAGCACCTGACCCGATGACCAGCAGCTTTTTCGGCATGCGCTTGGGTTCCAGCGCGTGGCGATAGGTCCAGACCAGATCACCGTCGGCCTCTAGCCCCGGCAAAGTGCGGGCACGGGCACCTGTGGCGAGGATGATGGCGGGGGCTTCAAGCTCTTCCACGCCTTTGGCGGTTTTCACACTGACGCGGCCTTTGGCGGGCAAGGTTGCATCGCCCATAAAGACGGTGACTTTGTTCTTTTTCATCAAATGGCCAATGCCGCCTGACAATTGCTTTGCCACACCGCGCGAGCGGGCGACGACAGCAGGCAGGTCATAGGACACGCCGGTGGCGGACAGGCCAAATTCCGATGCGCGGTGCATCAGGTGAAACACCTCGGCCGAGCGCAGCATAGCCTTGGTCGGAATACAGCCCCAGTTAAGGCAAATACCGCCAAGGTTTTCGCGCTCCACGATGGCCACGGATTTACCCAGTTGCGATGCGCGAATGGCTGCAACATAGCCCCCCGGCCCTGCCCCAATCACGACCACATCAAACTTCTTGGCTGCCATTTTTTTCCTCCTCAGAAAAAGTAGTTTGCCATTAAACTATTTTTATTTGTCTAGCAATGTTCTCACCGCCCAAGGCCCATGCGCTGGGTGCATAACTACTCCTATTTGGCTTGCAGGTCGCGCACGATGGCGCCATAGCCACCGTTTTCCATAAAGGCCAGTTCTTCGGGGCTTGAGCTGCGGCCAAGCGCTGCGTTGCGAAACGGAAAGCGGCCAAAGCGCTGGATGATCGCCTTGTGCGCGCGGGCATGGAGGGCCGATTCAGGGTTTTCCATGCGGGTGCTGAAGCAATAGACGGCAAGGGCCTGATCGGCCAAATCCTCAGAATGCTCAAACGGCAGGTAGAAAAACTGGCGTTCGGGTGTGGGCGCGTCCAGATCCCAGTTCTGCGCAAGGGCGATGCGGGCGGCGGCGCGGGCGCATGGATCAGTGGCAAAAGCGCGGGGATCGCCGCGAAACATGTTGCGCGGGAATTGGTCGGTCAGGATCAGAAAGGCCAAAGTGCCTGTGGTCCCGTCGATCCAGTGGTCCAGCGCACCGTCATGTGCGGACTGCCACAGATCGCCGAATTGGGCGGTGATTTCAGCGTCGACATCGGCGTTCACCTCGTACCAGCCTTTGGGGCCGACGGTTTCAAGCCAGAAGGTTAGAACGGTGACTGGATCAGACATGCGCGCCCCTGTTTTCAATGCGTGGCCAGACCAAGCGTGGCAGGTTTAGGCGCGGGGTTCAATGCCCTGACATCAGCCTTTCGCGTCGTGACGCGCCTGTGCTTCGGCAAGGCCGTGTTCGCTTTCGGGGCCTTCGCCATCAGCTTCGGTCATCGCCACCTCTAGCACAATCGCGGTGCCGGACGGGGACACAGCGGTAAAGCTGGACGTCGCATCGGCAGACCGCTTGCGGCGTGTCATCCGGTAGAGGGCGTAGACAGCAAGGGCCGCAAACAGCACCGCCATGAACAAAAAGAAACCCGAGGGGCCAAAGCTGGCCATCATCCAACCCGTGATGACCGGACCGGAGATCGCGCCCAAGCCGTTGATAAACAACAAACCTGCCGAGGCTGCAGCCATATCGGTGCGGTCCAAATAATCGTTCACATAGGCCAGCAGCAAGGAATAAAGCGGGTTTGATACGGCACCGCCCAAGGCGCCGACACCGCACAGCACCCAAAATGGCACATCCCACAGCACGGGAATCATCAGGCCGACCGCGCCCACGGCGGTGATGCCAAGGATCACCTTGCGCCGGTCGATACGGTCAGAGAGCCAGCCGATGGGATATTGAAACACCATGCCGCCAATATATATGCCCGCGATAAAGATCGAGATTTCGCGAATGCTTAGCTCCGCTTGACTGCCCCAAACGGCTGCCATGCCGAATTGGGCCGAGAACACGCCGCCGAGCAAGAACATCCCGATGCAGCCCAAGGGGGACGCGTCATAAAGTTTGCGAAAGCTAAGCGGTTTGGTCGAGGCAAAAGCAGGTGCCTTGCTGACCGACAGCAGGATCGGGGTAAAGGCGAGCGAGACGAGGACCGAGGGAATGATGAACAGGATAAAACCGTTCGGATCGCCAAGGTTCAACAGCCCTTGGGCTGCGACGATGCCGATCATCTGCACGATCAGGTACATCGACAGCGCCTGCCCGCGGGTTTCATTGGTCGACGCATCGTTAAGCCAGCTTTCGGCCGTGATATAAACACCCGCAAAGGAAAAGCCGATGATGACCCGCATCAGCGACCATGCGATCCAGTTCGGCGCCACCGCATACATGATCAGCACAGCAGAAATCATGGAACCAAGAGCCGCAAACACCCGCACATGACCCACGCGGCGGATCATATCGGGCACCATGCGTGACCCGAACAAAAAGCCCAAAAAGTAGCAAGACATGACGATCGACAGCTGAAAGGTCGACATGTTTTCTTCGCCGCCACGGATACCCAAAAGCGTGCCCTGCATCCCGTTGCCGAGCATCAAAAGCATCATGCCAAGCAAAAGGGCCCAGGAATTCTTGAGTACGACGAACATGGGCTTTGGCCTTTCGGGATCACTGCCACCGTGCCGATTGGCACGACAGCGGGCTGTCACAAACGCGACAGATTATGCCGGATTAGTGCTTTCAGCTATCAGCAATGACGCGTCACCGTAAGAGAAGAAACGATAGTTCTGCCTTACTGCATGGGCATAGGCCGCTTTCATCCTGTCTTGGCCCATAAGCGCCGCAACCAGCATCAGAAGGGTCGATTTGGGCAGATGAAAGTTGGTCATCAGCGCATCTGTGGCTTTGAACGCAAAGCCGGGATAGATGAAAATATCCGTCTCACCCAGCCAAGGCTCCACTTGCCCCGTGGCGCGGGCCGCAGATTCGATCAGGCGCAGGGCGGTGGTGCCCACGGGGATTATCCGCCCCCCCGACGCGCGGGTGGCGGCGATTTCAGCGGCAGCTTGCGGCGTTACCTCGCCCCATTCAGCGTGCATTTTATGGGTGGTGACATCGTCCACCTTAACCGGAAGAAAGGTGCCTGCGCCGACATGCAAGGTCACTTCGGTAAAGTCGACGCCCATAGCGGCCAGCTGCGCCAGCAGATCGGCATCGAAATGCAAAGACGCCGTGGGGGCGGCAACCGCACCGGGGGTGCGGGCAAAAACGGTTTGATAATCGTCGTTATCCTGCGCATCGGGCGCGCGTTTAGCCGCGATATAGGGCGGCAATGGCATGGTGCCTGCGGCCAACAAAGCGGAGTCAAACTCTGCACCCTCAAGGTTAAAGGTCAACCGCACATCGGTTTCGGATTTATCTGCGACAGTGGCAACCAGCCCGCCTGCGAAATGGATATCCTCGGCCAAAGCCAGTTTGCGCAAGGGTTTGGCAAGCGCGCGCCAGCCACCAGAGGCATGGGGTTCCATCAAGGTAATCTCGATCTTGGCCGAAACGGGCCCTTGTGCGCTATCGCGCGGGCGCTGCCCGATCAGTCGCGCGGGAATGACGCGGGTGTTGTTCAACACCAAACGATCGCCTTTGCGCAGCAGGCTGGGCAAATCATGGACATGCTTGTCTGACAGGCTATCCCCTTGCACGACCAGCATTTTGGCCGCTGTACGCGGACGCGCGGGGCGCGTGGCGATCAGGGATTCGGGCAGATCAAAGTCGAAGTCATCAAGTTTCACTGACTGGGTTCCAATGTTGGCGGCGCGCTGCGGAAAATATCGCGGAACATGCCGGGGGTAAGAATAGACAAAGGGTTGACGGACACGCTCGGCTCTTTGGCGGTGCCTTTGAGGGTATAGTTGAAACCGAACAACCCTTCGCCCCTGCGGGTGAAAATCGCGCCGATCCCGTTAAGCAGATAGATCGGAGAGATCACGCCTTGCAAGTCCAAGCGTTTGCCGTTGAACACATAAAGCCCCGTCAGCGACACCCCAAGCGACGCCCCAACGGCCGATCCTTGGGTGATTTGCACGGCGCGGGGGCCAAGGCGAAAGCTGGCCTCGGCTTGGCTGAATAAAAGGCCGCTGCCGTTCATTTGTTCAAGCAGGCCCACAACGGACACGGCATTTATCAGTTCGGCCACCGCAGGGGCGTTGCGGATGCGCACATCTTTGACCGTTAGGGTGCCATCATAGGTGCCGGATTGGCCTGTGGGGGTCAGGATAAGGTCCAACACCCCGCCTTGGGCATTTGGAAATATCTTGGCCGCGGAAAAGACCGACCCCGCATCATTGGACCGCAAGCGGACTGCGGTACCGTTGCGGCTGGGTACAAGGGTGCCATTAATGCTGGTTTGGCCGTTAAGGCGGCCTGTAAACTCTCCTTCAACGCCACCCACACGCGGAGTCATGGTGCTGCGAAAGCCGGTCAGGGCAAGGCCATCAGCGACCGTCAGTTGATCCAATCGCAAGGAGATAGGGCCGCTGGTTCCTGTCGCCTTGCCGCGGTTGGCCGGCAAGCCGCGCAGATCGACGCGCCCCCCCGTAACGGCAATGGCAGGCGGGCCGCCTTTGCCCTGCCCTGACAAGGTGACGGCTGCGTTCAACCATGTACCCAACCGGACCGAAGAGAAATTGGCCTCGCGCAACGCGCCATCTTGGGCCAAGGTGATCGCGCCTGTCGCCGTTAAACCCGCAGCGTCAAGGGTGATGCTGTCGACCGAGGCGGGTTTGCCAAGGCTGATATCCAGCGCAAGCTGCCCTTTGCTGCCCGCAGATTTGGTCCAGCCAAGGGCCGGAATGCCCATTGCCACTCCCGACAGATCAGACCGGAGCGTTACGGCAGGCGTTTGACCCGTGCGCAGATCGACCGTGACAGCCGCCGTGCCGCGCCCCGATATAAAGCCGTCGGGCAATGGCACACCAAGCGACGCCGCCGCCTTGGGGCTAAGTTCGGCGGTGGCTTTGATTTGCGAAATGCCTTTGTCTTGTGGCAAGAACGATTTGGTGAATTGGCCGTCAAACGGCACAGATTGCAATGTGCCCTTGCCGCCGATTTGCATATCTTTGGGGGTTACGCGCAGCGCCAGTCGGTCGGCCCGCAAGGTTCGCCCCGGCACCAAAACATCCGAAGAAAAGCCGGTGACGTGGCCTGTGACATCAAAATCGACATCGGTGATTTTGACACCTTTGCGTAAGGGCGTGACAATGCGCGCCACTACATCCGCGCGGCCCGTACCCAGATCTGTGGGCAGTTTGGCCTTGGTCATAAATTCAAAGGGTTTTTCATCCAGCACCGAAAGAGCCGCAGTCAAATCGCCAACGGCGCGCACATCTATTTGTGCCATCGCAGGCTTTCGCGTCACATCCGGCACGGCAAACACCGACCCCGCTGCATTGATCTGCCCGCCGGATTTGGCCGTCACAAAGCCTTCTTCCAGCACCATCATATAGGACTTGCCCTGAACTACCGAATAGCCGCGCCCGCCTTGGATCGGCGGCAGTGTTTTCAAAAACCGCACATCCGCCTGTGCGAAATCGTAGCCGAGCGAGAAAATCGTCTCTGCCTCGGGGGCCAAGCGAAAACCTGCGCGGACATTGGACAAATCGCCTTGCTGCACGTTTTCGGTCACCCAAAGGCGGGTTTTGGGCACAACCTGCGGCGGCCACAGGGCCAGCAATCGGTCGTGCGGGATCTGGTCCAGCTGCGCATTGACCGCAACAGTCCAGCCTTTTGGCCCCGCCTCAACCTGCCCCGATGCCAGCAAATGCTGGTCCTCGTGGGTCAGGCTTGCCTGTCCGATATCCACGCCAAAGGGGGCAAGGCGAACGCGGAAATCCAAAGCACCTTGTTCAAACTGCACGGGTTCATCCAACAGCCCTTCGGGGTCGATTTGCAGGTTTTCGATCTGGATTTGGGCCAGAATTTCCTTGGGGTTTTCAGTGGTGACGCCTGGTAAATAGGCATGGCCCGACGCGGTCAGCGCAATATCCTTGCTGGTCACCGATGCTGTGCGCAAATCAATCCGTTCCCGGGCCGGATCATAGCCGAAAAACAGCGATGCACCGTCAAACGCTACGGGTTTGGTTTGCGGCGTCGGTTGCAAAGCACCTTTGTCGAGCGTCAGCGAGGCATCGAGCGACGCGAGCGCCCCTGTCCCATCAAGGGTTGACGCGATCTGCCCTGAAATCGGGGCATCCAGCACCGAAAGCCACGTCAGCGGCGCGGCTTGGGATGCGATATCGGCCGCAGCGACGCGGTCCACGGTGACGGTCATGCGGGCACTGGCATCGGCCTTGGCCGCAAACAGCGTGACAACAGCCGAGGCCCCGCTGGTTTTGCCGCCATTGACCGACATACCCAGTTCAACCGCCAGTTCTTTGCCCTGATTTGACATGGAAAGACGCCCGTCGCCAAGGTTCCACACGCGGTCCAACATGCGGTCATCCAAGGTCAGGCTTAACGCTTGCGCCTCGATCCGGTTCAAATAGGCAAGGGCCGGATGCTTGGACAATTCAACCAGTGTTAAGACGACGCCTGACAAGCCGACAATGGGACGGGGTTTCAAATTCAGGTTCAGCGCAATGTCGAACTGCCCGTCCTTAAGCCTGCGCAAGGACATCGCCCCGCCAATAACCCGCAGGCTGCGTAGCCGGACCTTGCCACTGGCCAAGGCTGTGGGGTCAATTGCCACACGCAATTCCGGCAAGGACAGAAAGGTCGCGCCGTTGGGTTCCAGCAGGCGCACATCCTCCAGCCGCAGGCGCGGCACCCAGTCTTCATCGACCACAAACACCGCGTCACCGATGGATAGCGACGCCGTATCGCCGGTAATCTCGCGCAACGTGGTGTTGATGCGTTGTTCCGCCTCAACCACCGCCCAAACCGGCAGGCGGATCGGTTTGCCCGACACGGCGAGGCCCGCAAAAAGCCCCGCAAGTGCCAGAAACATCAAGGTCGGGATCAGCCAATAGGTGCCCCAGCGATGGGGGCGATGGTAGCGTTTGACCCGTGGTGGTCTGGTATGGGCAGGGTCTGGCGCATCATCAGGCACCACATCGGTCATGTCTATGGGCAGCGCCGAATGCGCCGTGTCGCTGTTTGGCAGCCTTGGGCCGATCAGGCCCTGATCGCCAAGCGGTGTGGTTTCAAGATCCGGTGTCGGATCTGGCATCGCAACTTTACCTTTTACGCTTTACCCTGTTGTCCTGACGGGGATTGCCTTTATCTTTGCGCAAAGGCAACCCAAAGGCAAAGCACGGCTTAGCGAACAGGAGAGAGATATGTCAAACATAGGCGAAATGGCGCCCGATTTTACGCTGCCGCGTGATGGCGGGGCGATGTTGACCCTTTCGTCGCTGCAGCCGGGTTCGGTGGTCGTGTATTTTTATCCCAAGGATGATACCAGCGGCTGCACGATCGAGGCCAAGGATTTCACCAGCCTTGCCCCCGATTTTGCAGCCCTTGGGGTGACTGTGATCGGGATTTCCAAAGATAGCGTTAAATCGCATGACAAATTCGTGGCCAAGCATGATCTGGGCGTGATCCTTGTGTCGGATGAGGCGGGGCAAACCTGCGAAGATTACGGGGTTTGGGTGGAAAAACAGATGTATGGCAAAACGTATATGGGGATTGAACGGGCCACATTTTTAATAGGTGGCGACGAGAAAACCTTGCAGGCTTGGCGCAAGGTCAAGGCCAAAGGTCATGCCGAAGAGGTTTTGGCCGCAGTAAAAGCCCAAGGCAAACGCCTGTGACCCTATCGTTGGCCGACATGGCCCTAGAAGTCCTGCACACCGCAGACGGGCGTGCGAAAACAGCGCTGGGCCGCAAACACGCGGCGGCTTGGCTTGCGGCACGGGCGGCGGGGCAACCGCTTGCCATTGGCTCGGCGACCCCACCGATGCGCCCCGCCCGTCCGGCCTTGCCCGAAACCCTGTCCCCCCGCGATATGCCACGCCGCAGGCCAGGGTCGCCCACAGGGCGGATCGCACTTTTGCATGCCGTGGCCCATATCGAATTGAACGCCGTCGATCTGCATTGGGACATCATCGCACGGTTCACCCATGTGCCAATGCCTTTGGGGTTTTACGACGATTGGGTCCGTGCGGCCGATGATGAGGCCAAGCATTTCAATCTGATGTGCGATTGTCTGGAAGGAGTGGGCAGCTTTTACGGCGCCCTGCCCGCCCATGCCGGCATGTGGCGCGCGGCCGAGGATACGGTGGATGACCTGATGGGTCGGCTTGCCGTGGTGCCGATGGTGCTGGAAGCGCGAGGGCTGGACGTGACGCCGGGGATGATCGCGCTGTTCGAGGCGGCAGGCGAAGCGGCCCCGATTGCGGCGCTGAAAACCATCTATGCCGAAGAGGTGAGCCACGTCGCCTATGGGTCAAAATGGTTCAACTGGTTGTGTGGCCGCGACGGGTTGGACCCGAAAGAGGCGTTCCACGCCCTTGTCCGGCGCTACTTTCCCGGCACACTGAAACCGCCGTTTAATGAGGAAAAGCGCGCCGACGCTGGCCTGCCGCCCGATTTTTACTGGCCCTTGACCGAGGCCGAAGCAAGTTAAGACAGGGCGGGAAACCCCTGATTTGTCGGCGGTTTTCTGCCTGTTTTCCCATAAGCTACGATTGGTTCCGCTTTGGGTGGTCAAAATTCTTGCACCCTTGGCGTGGGCTTTGTATCCATGCCCCTGATGACATGCGCCGGGATACCCTCGGGTCGGGTGGTATCGCAGGATTAACAAGACCGGAAACTGTTCAGTGCTGAAGCGACTTTCTTATCGGATCAATGCGGGTATCGGGCGCTATTTCCCGGAACAACGGCTATTTCTGAAATCCGATACAGACACCCGCTTTATCCGGTTGACCCCTGTGACCCAGGCGATTGCCGTAACGGGGGCCGCGCTGTGCCTTGGCTGGACGATCCTTGCGACATCAATACTGATGATGGAATCCATTTCCGCCGGTTCAGGGCGCGATCAAGCTCAACGCCAACAAGCGCTGTACGAGGCGCGGCTGAACGCATTATCGGCAGACCGCGACTTGCGCGCCGAAGAAGCGGTGCGCGCGCAGGAACGCTTTAACCTTGCGCTGAAAGAAGTCAGTGACATGCAGGCACGTTTGCTGGCATCCGAGGATGGGCGCCGTGAAATGGAAACCGGCGTTGATGTAATTCAAAGCACCCTGCGCCGCACCATCAAGGAGCGCGACGATGCGCGCGATGAAAAAGACACGCTGACAGCCTCGCTTGAAGAACAAACCGGATCGGGCCGCACAGGCGAAGGCCGCGCGCGCGATGCGTCATCGACTGTCGAGATTTTGGCTGAAGCTCTGGCAGGCACCGCCGAACAGCGTGACAGCATGGCCGTGGTGGCAATGGCTGCACGTGACCAAACCGATGATATGGCCGCGCAAAAACGCGCGCTTGAGGCCAAGAATGACGTTATTTTCGCCAAGCTGGAGGAAGCCGTCAGCATCTCAATGGGACCGCTGGATAAAATGTTCCGCTCGGCCGGCATGTCGCCCGATGATTTATTGAACTCGGTCCGGCGCGGCTATTCCGGCCAAGGTGGACCGTTGACGCCGTTTTCACTGTCGACCAAAGGCGAAACCCCCAGCAATGACGAAATCCGCGCCAATGCAATTTTGCAGGGTCTCGACCGGATGAACCTGTACCGCTTGGCCGCTGCCAAATCGCCCTTTGCGACACCGATCAAATCGGCGTTCCGCTTCACCTCGGGCTTTGGTTATCGCCGCGACCCCAAGGGGGCTGGCACCCGTATGCACGCGGGCACCGATTTTGCCGCCGCATACGGCACACCCATTTATGCCACCGCTGACGGAGTTGTGACCTATGCCGGTTGGAATTCAGGCTATGGTCGGCAAGTAAAGATCCAACATGAGTTTGGAATCGAGACGAGCTACGCGCATCAATCAAATATCCGCGTCAAAGTTGGACAAAGGGTATCGCGCGGCGAGCGTATCGGTGATATGGGGAATTCGGGCCGGTCTACCGGCACTCATCTTCACTACGAGGTTCGGATCGGGGGCAAACCTGTTAACCCGATGACCTTTATCAAGGCAGCGACAGATGTTTTCTAAAAGCAAAATCAACGAACCTGGCCCCAAGGCCGAGGCAGACAAAACCACCCGTCCAGCCGAGCCTGCCGCGCGCAGCTCGATGGATTTCACGCCATCTACGCCAAAAACCAAGCCTGCGGCTTCGGTTCTGGCATCGGATCTGACAATCACCGGCAACCTGCGCACCACGGGCGATATTCAGGTTGAAGGGACGGTCGAAGGCGATATCCGTGCCCATTTGCTGACCGTTGGCGAAACCGCCACGATCCGCGGTGAAATCGTGGCCGATGATATCGTGGTCAATGGCCGCGTGATTGGCCGCGTCCGCGGGCTGAAAGTGCGCCTGACATCGACCGCACGGGTCGAGGGTGACATCATCCACAAAACGATCGCCATCGAATCGGGTGCGCATTTCGAAGGGTCGGTTCAGCGTCAGGATGATCCTTTGGCAACTGGCCGTGCCGCTATGGCACCGGCAGCCCCTGCGGCCAAGCCCCATATGCCAACGCCAGCACCACAGTCTTCAAGCAGCAACGATCAGAATTGATCTGAGTCTTTTGGTCGTTAAACAGATAAGGGCACCCATCGCGGGTGCCCTTTTTCAGTCCACGCGCCGCTATGCCAAGGCGCGGCGATAGAGGTGCCAGCTTGCATGACCCAACAGCGGCAATGTGGCGAACAACCCCAAAAACCCCAAGGCAATGCCGCCAAACAGCAACACTGCGATCAACAGTCCCCACACCAGCATGACGACCGGATTGGTCAGCACCACAGAAACAGACGTAATCATGGCGGTAACAAAATCGACCTCGCGGTCCAGCAGCAGCGGCAGGCTGACCACAGTCAGCGAAAACAGCACCCCGGAAAACACGGCCCCCACTAAGGTGCCGATAGCCAGCATGGTCAGCCCGTTCAAGGTAAAAAACACATCCAGCGACGTGCTGATATTGGTCATGGCCTGAAGCCCCATGAACAACGCAAAAATCATATGGGCCAGAAAGTTCCAGAATAAAAAGAACACCACAACAACCACCGCAATAGACGGGATCTGGCGGTCTTTTTGAAGCGCAATGACGCCCAGAACCGCAGACCAGCTGAGCGGCTCCCCCGCCTCCAACCTCCGGCTTACCTCATACAACCCGCAGGCGATGAACGGGCCAAGAATGGGAAACCCTGCCGCCGCAGGCAAAGTCCACCAGATCTGCCCTGTGGCGGTCAGCGCATACAGGATCAGCCAGCCGCCCGCGACATAAACCGCCGCAAAGAACAGGCCAAAGCGCGGTGCGGCACGAAAATCGGCCCAACCTGCCATGAGCGCCGCCAAAAGGTCGCCCATATCAAGTATCAGGACTTCGGGTTTCTTTGCGCCTTGCGCTGGAGCTTGGGACATTCACACCTCCTACATGTCAGGCAAAAGCCTATCGTGGGGGCGCGCGCTAACAAAGATGTATTTGATATACGACGATAAAACTGCCGTCTTAGTCGCTGGAATTGGCCTCGGCCCGCGATTTACCGGAAACGTCCATCGCAAGAGTGGCAGCCATGAACTTGTCCAAGTCCCCGTCCAGCACACCTTGGCTGTCGGATGTCTCCACCCCTGTGCGCAGGTCTTTGACCATTTGGTAGGGCTGCAACACATACGACCGGATCTGGTTGCCCCAGCCTGCATCGCCCTTGCTTTCATGGGCCGCGTTGATGGCGGCGTTGCGCTTGTCCAATTCCATTTGGTAGAGCCGCGAGCGCAGCGCGTTCATCGCAATTTCGCGGTTTTGGTGCTGCGATTTCATGGATGACGTCACGACGATATTGGTTGGCAAGTGGGTGATCCGCACCGCCGAGTCGGTGGTGTTGACGTGCTGCCCGCCCGCACCGGACGACCGGTAGGTATCAATCCGGATGTCTTTGTCAGGGATATCAATTTCGATATTGTCATCCACTACCGGATAGACCCAGACGGACGAAAACGAGGTGTGGCGGCGCGCGGCACTGTCATAGGGGCTGATCCGGACAAGGCGGTGAACACCCGATTCCGATTTCAACCAGCCGTAAGCGTTTGGGCCGGAAATCTTGTAGGCCGCCGATTTGATACCCGCCTCTTCGCCGTCCGACATCGACTGCAATTCAACCTTATAGCCTTTTTTCTCCGCCCAGCGGACATACATGCGCGCCAGCATGGACGCCCAATCACAGCTTTCTGTGCCGCCTGCGCCAGCGTTCACCTCAAGGAAAGTGTCGTTGCCATCAGCCTCGCCGTTCAGCAGCGCCTCCAGCTCTTTGCCACGTGCCAGCTCCAGCAAGGCGCGCAAGGCATCCTCGGCCTCGGTCACGATCTCGGCGTCATTTTCCGCCTCGCCCATCTCGATCAATTCAACATTGTCGCGCAGGCCCGTTTCAATCAGGCGGTAGGTGGACAGTTGGTCCAAAACGCCTTGACGTTCGCGCATCAGTTTTTGCGCCTTGGCCGGATCATTCCACAGATCGGGATTTTCGATCATGGCGTTGAATTCTTCCAGCCGGTGCGGCGCGGTTTCCAGATCCATGCGCTGCCCCAAAAGGGCAAGCGATTTGCGGATGGTTTCCACATTGGATTGGGTTTCGGCGCGCATAAAGCATTCCTTGCAGGGCATGGTCGTGATGGGTTGGATAGGCCAGCTTAGGGGCGGGTGATAGCGGTTTGGGCGGGCTTGGGCAAGGGTGCCCCGCCAGCCCACTCGTTACCGCCACCCGTTAATAAAGCCCGCCGGAACTGAGCGTGCCAAAGTCTGCCTTTTTCGGCAGCACCTTGGTTTTGCCGCTGGCGGTCGTGACCGATTGTCCCGAATCGCCACCCGTATCCGTTTCACCATAGGCAAAAAGTGGCAGGTTGGAACCCATACCAAACCCACCATCGACCATCATGCCAAGGCTGTTGATCGGGTCTTCGCCTTCACGGAAGTATTCCGAAATCACATTGTCGCCCGTGGCATCGTCAGAGAGAACCGCGCCGGTAAAGCGGTCGATTTTCTTGAAATAGCCGCCCGGTGGCACCTTAAATTTGGTTCCGCCATATTTCGCCACGGCCGTTTTCATAAAACGCTCAAAGACAGGGCCGCAAAGGGTGCCGCCATAGGCCTTGCCCATGCTGCGCGGGCTGTCATAGCCGATATAGCAGCCCGCCGCGATGTTCGACGAAAAGCCCACGAACCATACATCTTTGGCGTCATTCGTGGTGCCGGTTTTGCCTGCAATCGGCACCGGCAAGTTGATGCCCTTGGCAGTGCCGCGAACAACAACACCTTCCATCATCGAGGTCAGCTGATAGGCGGTAATTGCATCCATCACGCGTTCACGGCTTGAACTTATGTCGGGCAGTTCGTTCGGGTTCAACGATGCCAATTGGCAATCGTCGCATTTGCGCTGGTCATGGCGATAAACGGTACGGCCATAACGGTCTTGAACGCGGTCCACCAGCGTCGGTTCCACGCGTTCGCCGCCATTGGCAAACATCGCATAGGCCGCGACCATCTTGAACAAGGTGGTTTCTTCCGACCCCAGCGCGTTGGCCAGAAACTGGCCCATTTTGTCATAAACGCCAAAGCGTTCGGCATAGCCTGCAACCACATCCATGCCGATTTCTTCGGCGATACGAATTGTCATCAGGTTGCGTGACTGTTCAATCCCCGTGCGCACAGGGGTTGGCCCATAGAATTTGTTGGACGAGTTGCGTGGCCGCCAGATGCCTTGCGGGGTGTTCACCTCGATCGGCGCATCGACAACGATGGTGGCGGGGGTAAAGCCGCTGTCGAGTGCCGCCGCATAGACAAAGGGCTTAAAGCTGGAACCGGGCTGGCGTTGCGCCTGTGTGGCGCGGTTGAACACCGAATGCTGATAGGAAAACCCGCCCTGCATGGCCAAAACGCGGCCAGAATCCACGTCCATCGCCATGAAAGCACCTTGCACCTCGGGCACTTGGCGCAGAGTCCAACGGATAAAGCTGCCATCGTCATCTTTGGTCATGGCGCGCACATGCACCACATCACCCACACTGACCAGATCGCCCGCCACAGTGGCCTTTTTGCCAAGCCGGCCATCGGCCTGACGTTTGCGCGCCCAAGTCACATCTTCCGGCGGAATAAAGTGGCCGTCTTCGTCTTCGGCCACGCCTTCAATCCCGATCCGCGCCGATGTTTCGCCGATTTCCAGCACGATCGCCGCTTTCCAGCCATCAATATCGCGGGCAACATCGGCGGCGGCCAGCGCCTCGCGCCAGCCTTCCTCAGACGACAGCAGGCTGGGGTCAATCACGCGGCGGGTGCCATTCCAGATGCCCTGCCCGCGGTCAAACCCTTCAAGACCCGCCTGTAACGCCTTGGCGGCCTCGGTTTGCAATTCGCGGTCAACGGTTGCGCGGATGGTCAGACCACCGCCGAAAAACTCATCCTCGCCAAAGGTGCCGGACAGTTGGCGGCGGATTTCATCGGAGAAATAATCGCGCGGTGGAAGGGCATCGCGGAACGCCGGAAAATCGCCGTTTTGGACCGATTTCAGCGGCAGTTCCTTTTCCGACCGATATGTCGCCTCGTCGATATAACCGTTCTGCCACATTTCGCGCAGCACATAATCGCGCCGTTCGGTCACACGCTTTTTGGCGGTGACGGGGTGGTATTTGCCCGGCGCTTGCGGCATCGAGGCCAGCATCGCTGCCTCATGCGGGGCAAGTTCGCTTAGGGTTTTATTGAAATAGGTCTGCGCAGCAGCAGCCACACCATAAGAGTTCTGGCCCAGGAAAATCTCGTTCAGATACAGCTCAAGAATCTTTTCCTTGCTCAGCGTTTCTTCAATCCGTGTCGCAAGAATGATCTCCTTGATCTTGCGTTCGGCTTTGCGCTCTCCACCTAAAAGAAAGTTTTTCATGACCTGCTGCGTGATGGTGGACGCACCGCGCACCGTTTCGCCGCGCGACCGCACCGCCTCAATCGCTGCCGCAGCAATACCGCGCGCGTCATAGCCGTGGTGGGTGTAAAAATTCTTGTCCTCGGCGCTGATAAAGGCGTGTTTGATCAGCTCGGGGATTTCCTCGCTGCTGACAAAAATCCGGCGTTCCTTGGCGAATTCGTCCATCATGCTGCCTTCGCCCGAATAGACGCGGCTGATGGTGGGCGGCGCGTATTGGGCCAGGCTTTCGTGGCTGGGCAAGTCGCGGCTGTACATGTAGAAAATCGCGCCAATCGACAGGGCTGCGAAAAACACGCCCAGCGTCAGCAAAGTGAAAATGCCGCCAAAAAATGACCCAATGAACCGTATCAAGGCATATTCCCCATATTATCCGATCAGACCTATATAGAGCATATAGAGTGGGGTCAAAAGAACTCCCCATCATCATGGCGTGATCTTGCGCAATTTATCGGGAACTCATCACATTTGGCCTATTGGCCGCCATTCAAGGCCGCCTCGGCTGCGGCCCATTTGGTCAAACCCGTACCCAGTGCTGCAATCATCCTTGCGCGCCACGCGGGGTCGGTCAAATGGGCCAGGTCACGGTCGGACGATAAAAACCCCAGTTCGATCAGAATAGACGGAATATCGGGTGATTTGAGCACCGAAAACCCACCGGATTGGATCGGTTTTCGGTGCATCCGTAGGCCTTCGGCCTTAATTTCGGCTTTCAAAGCCTCGGCTAGCCTATCCACCCGCGGCGTGGTTTGGGTGCGGGCCATATCCATCAGCACATGGGCGATCAGATCGTCTTGTTCGGTCAAATCAATCCCGGCCAGCAGATCATCACGGTCGTGGCGTTCGGCAAGGGCTTTGGACGCCTCATCTGTCGCATCATTTGAAAGCGTGTAGAGCGTCGCCCCCGAGGCATCGCCTTCGGCCAAAGCATCGGCATGAAGCGAGATCAGCACATTGGCCCCCGCCGCACGCGCCACCGATATCCGCGCCTCGAGTGGGACGAAAACATCCTCGTCGCGGGTCAGGATCACCAGAAAATCACCACTGCGCTGCAAGGCCTCTTTGAATTCGCGCGCAAAAGTAAGGACCAGATCAGCTTCGCGGTGGCCATCGTTTTCGGCGCCGGGGTCGATGCCACCGTGGCCGGGGTCCAGCACCACAACCAGCGGCCCTGCCCCGTGTGGAAGGACTTTTGGCACATCAGCAGGTTTCGGCAAGGCCCAGCCTTCGGGTTCGGGGGCAGCAGCAAGGACGGCGAAATCCTGCTGCGACGCTGGGGCAAGGGTTACGTTGATCCGCGCTCCCTCTGTCCCTGCCGTATCCATTGCCGCCGATTTGACCGCGAATGGCCCCGACAGCTCCAACACCAGCCGCGACCAGCCCGGGCGAAACACGCCTGCGCGCAAATCAACCACGGCATCACTACGGCGCGGAACTGCGGCGATTTGCGCAAAATCCACCTCGCGCGTGTCAAGGATCAGGCGCGGCGGCGTGTCCAGCACCCGCACCCGCCACGGCACCGATTGTGAAATGGTCAGGTCAAGCGACACCCCGCGCCCGCTGTCTGTAATGCTTGATGTTTCGGGCAAAAGCCGCGCAATCGCTGACAGGTCCTGCGCCCAAACGGGTGCCGCACCCATCCAGATCGTCGCGATTATGCCCAATACTGCCCGCATGCTTCCCCCGTTTTGCACCTTTATCCGGGTTGTGCGGCCGAATGTAAATTCACAGCTTGGAATACTGGCCCATAAACGCTGCCAGCCGCGCAAGCCCCGTCATGATCTCCTCCGTGCTGCGGGCATAGGAAAAGCGCAAGGTCTGCGCGCCGCGAACGGGGTCGAAATCCAGCCCGGGGGTGACAGCTACACCCGCCTGTTCAAGGATTTGTGCTGCAAAACCAAGGCTGTCATCGGTCAGATCCGACACATCGGCATAGATATAGAACGCCCCATCGGGGGGCGCGATTTTGGTAAAACCCGCCGCGCGCAGGCCCTCTAGCATCAATTGGCGGTTCTGGGCGTAAACGGTGCGGTTGGCCTCCAGCTCGGGCACGCAATCCAAGGCGGCAAGGGCGGCGATTTGGCTGGCATGGGGCGGGCAAATGAACATGTTTTGCGCCAGCCGTTCGATCAGCCGCACATGGTCCTGCGGCACCACCATCCAGCCCACGCGCCAGCCTGTCATGCTGAAATATTTAGAAAAGGAGTTGATGACGTAGCAATCATCGCTGATTTCCAAGGCCGAGGTCGCACGGTCGCCGTAATGCAGCCCGTGGTAAATCTCATCCGAGATAAAGGCAATGTCATGCGCCGCACAATGATCCATCAGCGACTTGAGGGCTGCATGGTCCAGCATGGTGCCCGATGGGTTGCCGGGGCTGGCCACGATCATCCCAGCCATTTGAATGCCAGCCATATCGGCAGGGGTCGGTTGCAGGCGGTTCATAACGCTCGCCGGAATACCCACGGGGGTCAGCGACAAGGCCCGCAGGATTTGGCGATACGATGGATAGCCCGGCTCGCCCAGACCCACACGGTCGCCCGCCTCAAACAGCGCGGTAAAGGCCAAAAGGAAGGCCGCAGACGACCCCGAAGTCACTACTACACGCGCAGGGTCCAGCGTTACGCCGTACCAGCGTTGGTACAACGCCGCGATGCCTGCGCGAAGCTCTGGCAGGCCAAGCGCCACGGTATAACCAAGCGCACCATGCCCCATCGCCGCCGTCACCGCATCGCGCGCGCCTTTGGGTGCGGGTGTGCCGGGTTGGCCTACTTCCATATGGATGATGCTGCGCCCTGCGGCCTCGGCTGCGCGTGCGGCTTCCATCACATCCATCACAATAAAGGGATCAACGGCCCCGCGCCTTGATACTCGCATCTTTTCGCCCCTATGCTGCGTTTGGTCACGGGCAATTGGGTTGCCCTGCCCCCCTGCAATCGGGCATGAGGGGGAAAAGGTCAACCATGACGGGGCCGTCCCCCCCGTGTCACCGGAGCATATGCATGAAAAAACTGATCGCCACCACAGCCCTTGCCTTGGCCCTTGCAACGCCCGTCTTTGCGCAAAGCAAACTGTCGGATGCCGAGCGCACGGATTTCCGCGCCGAAGTGCGGGCCTATCTGATGGAAAACCCCGAGGTGCTGATGGAAGCAATCGCGGTCCTGGAAGAGCGGCGCAATGATGAAGAGGCCAACAATGATCTGGCGCTGCTGGCGGCCAATTCCGACGAGATTTTGAATGATCCGGCAAGCTGGGTGGGTGGCAATCCTGACGGCGATATCACCTTGGTGGAATTCATGGATTACCGCTGCGGATATTGCAAAAAAGCGTTCGAGAAAGTGTCCGAGCTGATCAAATCAGACGGCAATATCCGCTTTGTTGTCAAAGAGTTCCCGATCCTTGGGCCACAATCCGAGATGGCATCCCGCTTTGCCGTGGCAGTGCTGCAGGTTGAAGGGGCCGAGGCTTATGAGAAAGCCCATGACGCGCTGATGGTGATGAAGGGCGATGTGACCAATGAAAGCCTTGCCACCCTTGGCGCCGAGGTTGGGCTGAAAGATGTGGCGGCGGTTGTGGCGCATATGGACGCGCCCGAGGTGACCTCGGTGATCGAGGCAAACCGCGCGCTGGCGCAGCGGCTGGACATCAATGGCACGCCGACCTTTGTAATCGACCAGACATTGGTGCGCGGCTATGTGCCGCTGGACGGGATGCGCCAGATCGTGGAGGGTCAGCGCAAAGGCTGAGGTTGGTTTTTACCGACCAGCGCCGGGGGTTTCCCACCCCCGGACCCCCGTGGAGTATTTTTACCAAGATGAAGGCGAAGTTATAGCAACGCCTTCGACGCTTGTTCTGCGACCGCAAGCTCTGCGGCCTCAAGCTCTGCCGCCTTCTTTTCGACCTGTTCGACGATGTGGTCAATCATGCCGTCATTGCCCAGTTTATGGCTTTGTTTGCCGGCAAGATAGACCATCCCCGACCCTGCCCCACCGCCGGTAAAGCCGATATCGGTCATCAAAGCCTCGCCAGGGCCATTGACCACGCAGCCGATGATGGAAAGGCTGAGCGAGGTGGTGATATGGGCCAAGCGGTTTTCAAGTTCGGTTACTGTTTTGATCACGTCAAAGCCTTGGCGCGCACAAGACGGGCAGGAAATGATGGTCACACCACGGTGGCGCAAGCCAAGTGATTTTAGGATTTCAAACCCGACCTTCACCTCTTCGACCGGATCGGCGGACAGGGACACGCGGATCGTGTCGCCGATACCGGACCACAAGAGGTTGCCAAGGCCGATCGCGGATTTCACGGTGCCGGACTGTAGGCCGCCTGCCTCGGTAATGCCGAGATGGATCGGCGCATCGGTAACATCGGCCAGTTGTTGATAGGCGGCAGCGGCCATGAACACATCTGACGCCTTCACGCTGATCTTGAATTCGTGAAAATCATTGTCTTGCAAAATCTTGATATGGTCCAAACCCGATTCCACCATCGCATCAGGGCAAGGTTCGCCATATTTATCAAGTAGATGACGCTCCAGTGACCCGGCGTTTACGCCAATACGGATAGAACAGCCATGGTCCTTGGCAGCCTTGATCACTTCGCGCACGCGCGACGAATCGCCGATATTACCGGGATTGATGCGCAAACACGCAGCCCCCGCCTCGGCAGCCTCAATCGCACGTTTGTAGTGGAAATGAATATCGGCGACGATAGGCACGGGAGATTCGTAGCAAATCTCACGCAGGGCCAAGGCGCTTTCGCGATCAGGCGCAGACACACGCACGATATCGGCACCCGCCACGGCACAGCGCTGGATCTGTTCAATCGTGGCTTTGATATCGGTGGTCAGGGTGTTGGTCATGGTTTGCACGGAAATCGGTGCATCCCCGCCAACCGCCACCTTGCCCACCATGATCTGGCGGGATTTGCGGCGGGCAATATTGCGCCAGGGTCGGATGGGATTATGTGTCATAGGCAGCACTCATGCGGTGATTGCGGTTACCCCTTAGCTAGGGCGAAAGCGGCGCAAGGGCAACGCCCTTAGGCCGCGAAACCGATCACAAAGACGGGCTGGACGGGCAAAGCACCAAGGCATTGTTGGCATCGGCCACAGCCACAGATTGGCCGGCTTCGACCGCAGGGAAAGTTCCCTGTACAGCTTCGGCAGTCAACACAACGTTTTTCACGACCTGCGCGCCCGGAGCCGAAGGGCCAAAGGTTTTGCCATTGACCGTGAAATAAACCGATCCGGAGTTGCCAGCCCGCAATACAGGCGCATCCTCGAGCAAGGGAACCGAATAGCGTTCGCAGGCGTCCAGCACTTTTTCAAACAAAACCGTGCCATCGGCCGAAGACACACGCACCCAAGACGGGCGCACAGCCAGCAATTCAACAGTGTTCGGGTCCGATGCCACGACTTGTACATCAGTTCCAACGTCGGTTTCGCCCGTCACAGGTTCAACAGCGGCGGCAACCAAGGTTTCACCGCGCTGCGGGTCAATCGCCGCAATCGGGCCATCACGTGACGTCAGAACCGGCACATCCAAAGCTTGCGGGCGGTACAGACGGTCTGACCGAACCGGCGCTGTGATATCAGCGGCAAGCGTGTCTTGCGCCGATGCGGGTTCCGCAACCGGGGCTTCGGGGGCAGAGCGTACCAAGGGTGCCACGCCTTGCACATTGCCCAGTGGGTCAATCTCGGCCACCACTTGTGGGGCTTGATCCACGGGGGCAAGCTGCACGCGCTGCACCTCTTGCAAAACCGACCAACCGCCATAGCCAAGGCCACCGATCAGACCCAACAGCACCAAAAGCGAGCCGATCGCACTGGGTTCAACACGCGAAAACATCGTCTCGCTGCGGGGCACAAAGGATGCATTCGGATTTGCCAGCGGGTCGCCAAAATCCTGAACCTTGCTGCGGGCCTGCGAAATACGGGCGGGCGATGCCGCCGCCGACATGCCATGCGCCAAGGTAAAATTCGCTTCGCGGCAAAACTTGGCATAAGCCCAATCGGGATCCATCCCCAGATAGCGCGCATAAGACCGCACATATCCGGCAACAAAGCCTTGGGTTTCAAAGGCAGACACATCGCAATTTTCAATGGCGGCAACATAAGTCGCTTTGACCTTCAACTCGCGTTGAACATCCAGCAATGATTTGCCCAAGGTCGCACGCTCACCGCGCATAAGATCACCAAGACGCAACTCGAAATCGTCAAAACCTTTAGGCTTGTCGATCTCAGACGTCGAAGGCGCTTTCCTCCGGCCGATCATAAAATTTGCCCCACAACTGCCCCAAACCACGTTCGAGTCGTTTTTCCATCGACCCATAACCTTCGTATTGTGGATAACTTAGCACAAAGCAACTGAGTTTGCATCCGCAGAACAACTTAGGCCGACAACTCGGCACGATTCAGCGCACATTGCTGCCAAAGCGTGTCCATTGCCTTCACCAAACCGTCAATTTGTGCCGCATCGTGAACAGGTGACGGGGTAAACCGCAACCGTTCGGTGCCGCGCGGCACTGTCGGAAAGTTGATTGGCTGCACATAAATGCCGAATCGCTCCAGCAACATGTCGGACAAAGCCTTGCAATGCACAGGGTTACCGACATGCACGGGCACAATATGGCTGCCATGGTCGATCAGCGGCAGCCCGATAGATTTCAGCCGATCTTTCAAGATGCGCGCATGCAACTGCTGCGCATCGCGCAAATGCTGCGCGGTTTTCAAATAGCGCACAGAAGCCGCGGCACCTGCCGCGACCGCAGGCGGCATCGACGAGGTGAAAATGAACCCAGGCGCATAGGACCGCACCGCATCACACATTTTTGCCGACGCGGCGATATACCCACCCGCCACGCCATAAGCCTTGGCCAAGGTGCCGTTGATAATATCAAGGCGGTGCATCAGCCCGTCACGTTCGGCAACCCCTGCCCCGCGCGGCCCGTACATGCCAACGGCGTGAACCTCGTCAATATAGGTCAGCGCGCCAAATTCATCGGCCAGATCGCACAGCTCTTTGATCGGGCCAAAATCGCCGTCCATCGAATAGATAGACTCGAACGCGATCATTTTCGGCGCGGCCGGATCGTCGGCGGCCAACAATTCGCGCAGATGGGCAACATCATTATGACGGAAAATCCGCTTGGCGCCACCGTTGCGGCGCACACCTTCGATCATCGACGCATGGTTCAGCCCATCGGAATAAATGATCAGGCCGGGAAACAGCTTTGGCAGCGTCGAAAGCGTCGCGTCATTGGCGTTGTAGGCCGATGTGAACACCAAAGCAGCCTCTTTGCCGTGCAGATCGGCCAGCTCGGCCTCTAGCCGGTTATGGTACACCGTAGTGCCGGAAATATTGCGTGTACCACCAGATCCCGCACCCGTTGCTTCCAACGCCTCGGCCATTGCGGCCAAAACCACCGGATGCTGGCCCATGCCCAAATAGTCATTGCCGCACCAAACGGTAATATCCTTTTCTGTCCCGTCGGTTTTGCGCCAAACAGCCGAAGGATAGGCCCCTTTGCGACGCTCGATATCAATGAAGGTGCGATACCGGCCCTCTTCGTGCAATCGGTTCAGGGCGGCATCGAGGGCGGCTTCATAATTCATAAGTATCTCCAAGCGTCTTGCAACGAATCAGGATAATCCAAGGCAAGTTGGGGCAGATTGCGGCAGATTCGCGATGACCACCTTGATATTCATCAAACTCTGTATCTCATAGTGGGCATTTTGACGCCCCCTTTTGTCACTTTTCTCCGTTACTCGGCGTCAGAAACAGAAATCGCGCAATCGGTGGCGCCTTTATCATTGCAGGCTTGCACGGCCGCTGTTTGGGCACCTGCCCCCTGTGCCAAGGCGAAAAAGCCGGTTTGGGCACTGGTCGCCATCGCACGCTCGCCCTTTTTGCCATAGTCGTTTACCAAGGCCACCGTCCCTTCGACGGACAGTTGAAGCGCGCGCGCTTCCCAGCCCTTTGGGCGCACGATGGCTGCAACCACACAGGGGCTTCCGCCCTGACGAACCTTGTCGCAACCGGCAAGCGCTGCCGCAGACGCGGCCTCAATGCTGTGATGATTGGCTACAAGCATTGTTGCCTCGGATTTCAAGATATCCTCATCCGGCGCGATCGCTGCGGCGGCATAATAGGCATAGTCGCCAACAACCTGCTGCAAAAGGGCAGCACTTTCCGGTGACAGCCCTGCGACGGGCAGCATCTCAACCTCAGACCCCGTGGGGGAAAACACCTGTTTTTCGGCCACTTTTCCGGTGACAGGTTCGGCAAAGCCGGCACCTGCCAATGTGATCAAAGCGGCGCTTGCCGCTAAAATGCGCTGTGTCATCAATTTCATTGCAAATGCTCCTGCGTTTGGGGCGAACCTTGTGTTGCAAGGGGTTTAACGGATTTTTGCGGCTCTGGACAGGGGCGGCGTGGCTGATACTCTGCGCCCAAAGTCACAAATCGGAGATGCGCGATGTCGCTTGATGCTGTTCTTGCCAAAATTGATGAAGCCTTGCCAGACGCCACCGCGCGCTTGCTGGACCTGCTGCGCATCCCGTCTATTTCGACCGATCCCGCCTTCAAGGCCGATTGTGACCGCGCGGCCGATTGGTTGGTAGATGATCTGATTTCGCTTGGCTTTGACGCCAGCAAACGGCCCACGCCCGGGCATCCGATGGTTGTCGCGCATTATAATCCGGACGGGGCCACCGGCCCACACCTTTTGTTTTACGGGCATTACGATGTGCAGCCCGTCGATCCCCTGAACCTATGGGACCGCGACCCCTTTGATCCGCAGATCGAGGACACCCCCGCAGGCCGCGTCATTCGCGGGCGCGGCGCGTCGGATGACAAAGGCCAGTTGATGACGTTTTTGGAGGCGTGCCGCGCGTGGAAGGCCAAACATGGCACCTTGCCCTGCCGCTTGACGATTTTTCTGGAGGGAGAGGAGGAATCCGGTTCTCCGTCCCTGATCCCCTTTATGGAAGAGAACGCAGACGAGCTGCGCGCCGATGTGGCGTTGATTTGTGACACGGGGCTGTTCGAATCCAAAACCCCCGCCATCGTGACCATGCTGCGCGGGTTGCTGGGCGAAGAATTGACCATTCACGGCCCCAGCAAAGACCTGCATTCCGGCATGTATGGCGGGGTGGCGCGCAATCCGATCCGTGTCCTCAGCCGGATCATCGCGGGGCTGCATGATGAAAACGGGCGCATTACCGTGCCCGGGTTTTACGATGGGGTGCCGGAACTGTCGGATGAAATGCGGGCCCAGTGGCAGGGGCTGGCCTTTGATCATGCCCGTTTCCTTGGCGATGTCGGCCTGTCGGTGCCTGCGGGCGAGGTGGACCGCACGCCTTTGGAAATGATCTGGTCGCGCCCGACCTGTGAGGTGAACGGAATTTGGGGCGGCTATACGGGGGACGGGTTCAAGACCGTTTTGCCAGCCGAAGCCCATGCCAAAATCAGTTTCCGGCTGGTGGGACGGCAAGACCCCTTTGCGATCCGCGCGGCATTTCGGGCCTATGTTCAGGCCAACCTGCCCGCCGATTGCACGGTCGAGTTCAAAGGCCACGGCAACAGCCCTGCGGGGCAGATGAGCGTGTCCCATCCCGCATTTGAGGCATCAAGAGCCGCGCTTACCGATGAATGGGGCGTGGCTGCGGCCTATGTGGGCTGTGGCGGGTCGATCCCGATTGCGGGGTATTTCAAGACCTATCTGGATATGGATGCCATGCTGATCGGGTTCGGGAAAGACGATGATCAAATCCATTCCCCGAATGAAAAATACGATCTGGAAAGCTTTCACAAAGGGATCCGGTCCTGGGCCAGAATATTGGATCGGCTGACGAAACAGGCAAAATGACCGCGCGCGGACATTTTGCTATTTTGTTTTGAAACAGCGTGTTATGAGTTTCTGTTAACCAAATATTAGGGCGTACGCGGGCTTGTCTGTACCCGTTAGAGGGACCCGCGGGATAAGGGTTTCGCGACGCGAGGCCCTTGCGGAACAAGACAGACGCCGGGGGCCAGCCCCCCCGGACCAAACCAATAGCCGGGGGGCCAGCCCCCCGGACCCCCCGGGATATTTTTGCCGAAAAGAAAGCAGGACGATGAGCCCGATGATTAGAGATGCTTTGCCCAAAGACGAAGCCCAATGGCGCGGGCTTTGGGCGCAATATCTGGCGTTTTATGATGTGACGCTGGCAGACGACGTGACCACGGCCACTTGGGGCCGGATCATAGCACAGGGCAGCCTGCTGCGCGGGCGCTTTGCGTTTGACGGGGACAGGATGCTGGGCTTTGCGTTGCACCACACGCATCTGTCGACTTGGGTTATGGCCCCCGATTGTTACCTGGAAGACCTGTTTCTAACCGAGGCCGCACGGGGTGCAGGCGCTGGCCGTGCGCTTATGGACGATTTGATCGCGATTTGCCGCGCAAAGGGCTATGCGCGATTGTACTGGCACACCGATGAAGGCAACATCCGCGCGCGCAAACTGTATGACAGCTATACGCCCACGGACGGGCATGTGCGGTATCGGGTCAAGCTATAGGCTTGTCGCCCTTTGTGATCCTTGAAACCGATCTGTGCTTGGTTTGGGCTGCTTTGGCGGCTTTGATCTGCGTGGCGGCATCCATAATTCTGCACGCAGCATGATCCAAATCAACTCTGTCACCGCAAATTTAACATATGCTTAATATTGAATGTGGGATTTCAGTGGAGGACGCCATGACCAAGCTAAAGACGAACCGCAGGCAGTTTTTCGGGCTAGCGGCAGGTGGGGCTGCGGCGATGGCTGTCACGGTCCCCAAGGCGGCGCTGTCGCAGGTTGCAACCAAGGCGCGCATTGTCATCATCGGTGCGGGAGCTGGGGGGACGGCACTTGCGAACCGCTTGGCGATAAGGCTTTCGGGGGCGCAGATCACTCTGCTCGACCAACGTGCGGAGCATATTTACCAACCCGGTCTGTCGCTGGTGGCGGCGGGGTTGAAACCGGCCGGTTACGTTACGTCGAAAACCACTGATTGGCTGCCGGACGGGGTGACGTTGATAGCCGAGGCCGCCGCTGCAATTGACCCAGAGGTCAAAACCGTGACCACGGCCAGCGGGCAAAGCCTGCCCTATGATTTTCTGGTGGTCGCCCCCGGCCTTGTGCTGGACCATGACGCGATTGAAGGGTTTTCCTTGGATATGGTCGGGAAGAACGGGATTGGCGCGCTATACGCCGGGCCGCAATATGCCGCCGCAACATGGGCTGCGGCCAAAGCCTATACCGAGACGGGTGGGGTTGGCCTGTTCACCCGCCCCGCGACCGAGATGAAATGTGCAGGGGCGCCGCTGAAACACACCTTCCTGATCGAGGATATCGCCCGCAGCGCCGGCACCCGAGGCAAGCTGGACATCCAGTATATGGCCAATAACGATGCATTGTTCGGGGTGCCTATTGTATCGGAAAAGGTGCGGATGCTGTTTGGCGACCGCGGCATTGCGCCGCAATATTCCCATGTGTTGCGCGCCATTGATGCAGGGGCCAAGACGGCGATTTTTGACACGCCCACCGGACCGGTAACGCGGGACTACGACTATATCCACGTCATCCCCCCCCAGCGCGCGCCCGAGGTGATCAGACAATCGGGCTTGAGCTGGGCCGATAAATGGACGGATCAGGGCTGGGTTGAATGCGACAAAGCCAGCCTGCGCCATCTGCGCTATCCCGATATCTGGGCGCTTGGCGACGTGGCCGGAGTGCCGAAGGGCAAGACCGCCGCCTCGGTCAAATGGCAGGTGCCGGTGGTGGAGGATGGTCTGATCGCCGCGATGACCGGGACAGAGCCAGTGCTGACCTATAACGGCTATACCTCTTGTCCGATGATCACCCGTGTCGGCCGCGCGATGCTGGTGGAGTTTGACTATAACAACAACCTGACCCCGTCTTTCCCCGGCATCATTGCCCCGCTCGAGGAGTTGTGGATCAGCTGGTTGATGAAGGAAGTTGCCCTGAAACCGACCTATAACGCCATGTTGCGTGGCCGCGCCTAAAGGAGAAACGTGATGAAAGACCTGACATTCGGCACCCTGTTGGCCGTGTTTGAAGAAATCTTTGGCCCTGGGCTGTTCTGGGCGATGGTGATCGCGGCGGTGCTGGTCACTGTGGCGTATCTTTATGTCATGATCCGCGATCGCAGCGTATCGTGGCGCAAATTCTTGCTGGCGCAACTGTCCATGCCGCTGGGCGCGATTGCGGCGGTGTGGTTTGTGCTGGCGGTGACCAGTTCCAAGCTCAGCGATCTTGGCGGCCCCGTGGATGTGATCGTGTTTTTGGGCATCGCGGTGGCGGGTGCGGTTGGCACGGCGATTCTGGTTTATACGGCGCAATCTTTGCTGCGTCGCAGCAGCGTGGAGTGACAGCAGCACCCTGCGCCTGAGTGGGGGCGTATCCCTTGCTCGATTGGCCTGCCCCGGTAACACGGTGCAGGCTTTTTTATACGCAGGTGGCGCAGGCCAAAACCTTGTAGGGAAACGACTTTGTTTTTTGGAGAAAGAAGAAAAATGGCGCGGTTGACGGGGCTCGAACCCGCGACCCCCGGCGTGACAGGCCGGTACTCTAACCAACTGAGCTACAACCGCGCATTTTCTTTACGTTCGGGGCGGGCGGATGGCTGGCGCGGTTGACGGGGCTCGAACCCGCGACCCCCGGCGTGACAGGCCGGTACTCTAACCAACTGAGCTACAACCGCGTATGCCATCCGGGCCCGCCCGAACATGAGGGGGTATTACGGAAGGCCGCGCACGGCGTCAAGCGGCCAAGTGGGTTTTTCACCTGTCGGGGGCCGGAATAAATTCGGCGTTGTCTGTGGGGGGCAATTTAAACCGGCCATGCGCCCAATCACCGGCGCGCCAAGCCTCTTTGGCGGCATCAATTTTATCGCGGCTCGAGGCGACAAAGTTCCACCAGATATGGCGCGGGCCGCCCATCGTTTCGCCACCCAGCAGCATAATACGTGCACCTTGGTCCCCTGCGCGGGCCGAAATACGGTCGCCGGGGCGAAACACCAGCATGCGACCGGCAGTGTGGGTTTCACCACTGACAGTCACCTCGCCTTGCAAGACATAGATGCCGCGGTCTTCATGCGTGTCGGGCAAGGGAATCGCTGCGTGGGGGGCAAGGGTCGCATCGGCATAGAACATTTCGGACAGCATCGGCAGCGGCGCGCGCGCGCCCCAGGCATCGCCCAGAATCAGGCGCACGGTTTTGCCCTCGCCTTCCAGCACCGGCAAATCGGCTTTGGGGGAATGGACGAAATCGGCGGGGTCTTCTTCGTGTTTTTCGGGCAGGGCAAGCCAGGTTTGCAAACCGAACAGGGTTTGCGGCACGCTGGCTGCCCCGTCCATGCGTTCGGAATGGGTGATCCCCTGCCCCGCCAGCATCCAGTTCACCGCCCCCGGTTCGATCCATTGATCGGTGCCAAGGCTGTCGCGGTGGTGCAGCTTGCCTTGCATCAGGTAGGTGACGGTTCCAAGGCCGATATGGGGGTGCGGGCGCACATCAACGCCTTTGCCCGTCAGGAATTCCGCAGGGCCGAATTGATCGAAAAAGATGAAAGGGCCGACCATTTGGCGCTGGGTCGAAGGCAAGGCGCGCCGCACCTCGAACCCGCCAAGGTCACGCGCGCGGGGGATGATAACGGTGTCTATCGCGTCAACCGCATCGCCAACGGGGATATCGGGGTCTAGGGCGGGGTTCCAACTCATATCAGCTGCTCCTGTGTTTGTTAACAAGAGGCTAGCGAGAAACGGCAAAGGTGCAAACATCCCCATGCGCAGGGGCAATGTTTATAAATGAACATAAGGGGGGTAAATGGTGGGTCGTGACGGGCTCGAACCGCCGACATCTTCGGTGTAAACGAAGCGCTCTACCAACTGAGCTAACAACCCGTTGGCGGCTGAATAGCCGATGATTCCGCGGGGTGCAAGAGGGTTTGACGCAGATTTTGTTGATTGCGCGGAATCGGGGGTTTTGGGCCAAAACATGGGCCTAAAGCCTGGCCGATCAGGCGCGCAGCGTGCGCATCAATCTGGCGGTCGGCTTCATGATCACGCGGCAAATGGGCCGTCACATCATGGGGAAATCCCGTCTGCCCTGATCCGCGCCTGCGGCGGGTTCATTGGCTGGCAAGACCATGAGTTTTGCCAATGTTTTGGCTGTGACCACTGTGGCGGCGTCACGGTGTGTTGCTGCACAGACGACTGCGGCGAAATCAGTCACGGATTTGGACAGCCCTACCGCCTGCATCTTGGCAATCTTGTGCGACCTCTTTTTTGGGGGGGTGCCGCCCACGAGCACCACGCCGGGGCACAGTTGGAACCTGCTTCATCTTTGGCCAGTATTTCATTGAAACCGCTGACATATCCGGCATGCCCATAGTCAACCGCGCGGGCGAAACGGCAAATCAGTATCTTTTTGCCCGTGAAACCCTTAACAATTCGTTACAGGACCGTTCAGTAAAATCGTTTAATATCATAGGTTTCGCGGCGAAACTTAAAGCGGTTTCAGCCCGTCCCTAAATCGCCGCATATTGGCGCGATAGCCCGCCGCCGAGGCCAAAAGCCTGATCTGCGCATCGGCGTCAAGCACGCGGATCACCCGCCCCGGCGCGCCCATCACCAAGCTGCCATCGGGGATAACCTTGCCTTCGGTGATCAACGCCCCAGCCCCGATCAAACACCCCCGGCCCACTTGCGCACCGTTCATCACCATAGCGCCCATGCCCACCAACGAGCCGTCCCCAATGGTGCAACCATGCAACAAGGCCTTGTGCCCGATGGTGCAATTGGCCCCGATGGTCAGCGGAAAGCCCATGTCGGTGTGCAGCACGCAGTTTTCTTGGATATTACTGTCGCGGCCGACACGAATTTCTTCGTTATCGCCGCGCAAACTGGCACCGAACCAAACGCTGGCGCCTTCCTCCAACACGATTTTCCCGATCAGATTGGCATCCGCGGCAACCCATGTGTCGGGGTGCAGTTGCGGCACAATTCCGTCCAACGCATAGATCATCTTGCCTCAAACTCCTCATTCAGCCCGCGCACAAATCCCGAAAGGGCTGGCTGGCGGTCCCGCCGCAGGCGCTCGGCCTCTAGGATGGTGCGCAGGTCGGTAAAGGTGCGGTCAAGTTCGCGGTTCACCAAAACGTAATCATATTCCGCCCAATGGCTGATTTCCGATTGCGACTTTGCCATGCGGCCCGCGATCACGTCGTCGCTGTCTTGCGCGCGGCCCCGCAGGCGGCTTTCCAGCTCGGCGATCGACGGGGGCAGCACGAAAATCGACACGACATCGCGGCCCAAAGACGAGTTGCGGATTTGTTGCCCGCCTTGCCAGTCGATATCAAACAGCGTGTCGCGGCCCTCGGCCATCGCGGCCTCAACCGGGGCTTTGGGCGAGCCGTAGAAATTGGTGAACACCTCGGCATGTTCCAGCATTTCGCCGGCGTCAATCATCGCTTTGAACTGATCCTTGCTGCGAAAATAATATTCGCGCCCGTCCAGCTCGCCTTCGCGCGGGGCACGGGTGGTGGCGGATACGGAAAACCGCAAGGTAGGGTCCCAGCCCATTAGCATTTTGGCCAAGGTCGACTTCCCCGCGCCGGACGGCGACGACAAAATAAGCAATAGCCCGCGGCGGTTGGTCGGTTTGGTCATCGTCATTCCACGTTTTGAACCTGTTCGCGCATCTGATCTATCACGGTTTTCAGGTCAAGCCCAACCCGTGTGAGCGCGATGGATTGCGCCTTGGAACACAGGGTATTCGCCTCGCGCATAAATTCCTGCATCAGGAAATCAAGCTTGCGGCCAACGGGGTCGGTTGCCCCCATCAAGGCGCGTGCCGCCCCGATATGGGCGCGCAGGCGGTCCAGCTCTTCGGTTACATCGGCTTTGACGACCAGCAAGGCCAGTTCCTGTTCAATCCGTTTTTCATCCAAAGTATCAGCGGCTTGCAGCAGTTTTCGTACATTATCCCGCAAGGTTTCTGCCACCACGTCACGCCGCAAAGCCGCCTCTTTCGCGGCTTCGGCGACCAAGCCGTCGATTTGGGTCAACTGGTCCAGAACAACCACACGCAGTGCCGCCCCTTCTACGGTTCGCATTGCCACAAGGTCTGCCACCAGCTGTGGAAATTCGGCAGTCAGGGCCGCCAGCAGACCGCCTGTGTCCTCGTCATCACTGCCCTGTTCCATCACGCCGCGCAGGCACAAAATATCGGCCTGACTGGCCTGCGCAAGAGTTACGCCCGTCGACATCGCCTCGGCCTCAACCTCGGCCAGCATCCCAAGTGCCGCCCGCAATGCAGCGTGGTTCAGGCGCAATGCGCTGTCACCTCCCGCCTCTCGACTGACTTTCAGCGTCAAAGACACATTCCCACGGCTTAGGGACTTGCCCAAAACCCCGCGCAGCGGTATTTCGAGCCCGCCAACCCAGTCGGGTACGCGCAAGCGAAGATCAAGACCCTTGCCATTGACCGACCGCAGGTCCCAAACCCATGTATAGGCCCCTTGCGCGCCGCGCGCGGTCGCAAATCCAGTCATTGAATGGGTCATAAGGCAAGCTCCTTTATCAGGCTTCGATGCGTCGCAGGTGGCTTGGTCAGACGGTTTGGGCGGGACGGCGCGCAAGCCCTATTTACCATTTAAACAATATCTTTACCAATTGCAGCGTGTTTCGTGTAAATTAACAGTTGAGTAATACATGTTGCACCGGCGTTAACCACATCGATAGGCAAGTCGGTTTCGAGCAGCTAGGTCGTGGTATCTGCGGGTCTTGCAATTGGTTGGCATTTCTACAGCTGGACCGAGAGGTCATGGCGGTTGGGGTAAAGTAAGTATGACTGAACGTGATGAAACAGTTTCATCGGGCCTTGGTGCCGATCGCAGGGTTGACCCTCTTGCGCAGGTGCGCGCCTATTGGGAAGGTCTGCGCGACGAAGGTGGCATTCCGCTGCGCGCACAGATTAATCCGCGCGGCCTCGAAGCCGCCTTGTCCAGTACGTTTTTGATCGAACGTGTCGCCCCAGGGATCGCCCGTTTTCGGATCGCAGGCATGGATATCGCCGATGTCATGGGGATGGAGGTGCGGGGCCTGCCGATTTCGGCGATGTTCACCCCAACCGCACGGCCTGCGTTGGCCAAATCGCTGGAACAGGTTTTCGCGGAACCCGCAACTTTGGCCTTGGACCTTATTGCCTTGGCGGGGTTGGGCCGCCCCGCAATGACGGCACGCCTTATTGTGCTTCCTTTGCTGGATGATGCGGGCCAAAGCACCCTTGCCTTGGGGTGCATCGCGCTGACGGGCGATATCGGGCGCAGCCCACGGCGGTTTGATATTGGCCGCGCCAGTGTCACCGCGCTTGTGCGGACCGACAGGTCGCGTGATACCCCTGCACAACGCTCCGAGTTTCCACCGCAGATCGTTGCGGGGGTGGCGCAACATGCCTTTGCCGAACCCCCCAAGCCGTTCGATGCACCAAGCCGTGAAACCGCCGCCAAATCCTATCTGCGCGTGGTGAAATAGCCAAGGCGGGGCCGTCTTCCCCCCTGCTTTTCTGGGGAACGGGGCAATAAAAAACGGGCGCCAGTCAGGCGCCCGTTTTCATATCTTCACCCGTTGAACGTGACTTACAGTGCCACGCGGCGCTCAGCGTTGCGGGTTTTGGACAGCTCTTCTGCCACCAAAAACGCCAGTTCCAGCGATTGGCTGGCATTCAAGCGCGGGTCGCAAGCGGTGTGGTAACGGTCGGACAGGTTTTCATCCGTCACATCGCGCAAACCGCCGGTGCATTCGGTGACATCCTTGCCGGTCATTTCAAAATGCACACCGCCAGGAACCGTGCCCTCGGCTTGGTGAATGCCAAAAAATTCACGCACCTCGCGCAGCACCGAATCAAAGGGACGGGTCTTGTAACCGCTTGCGGCTTTGATCGTGTTCCCGTGCATCGGATCGCAAGACCAAAGGACCTTGGCGCCTTCTTCCTCAACCGCTTTGATCAGACGCGGCAGGTTATCGCCCACTTTGCCCGCCCCGAACCGCGCGATCAGGGTCAAACGCCCTGCCTCGTTTTCGGGGTTCAGCTTGGCCATCAGCACCTTAAGGTCGTCTGCCGTGGTCGATGGCCCGCATTTCAACCCGATCGGGTTCAACACGCCGCGCGCAAATTCCACATGTGCGCCGTCGGGCTGGCGGGTACGGTCGCCGATCCAGATCATATGGCCCGACCCTGCAACGGGCTGGCCCGAAATGCTGTCCACGCGGCACAGCGCCTCTTCGTATTCCAACAACAGCGATTCGTGGCTGGTGTAGAAATCAACCTGCGACAACTGGTGCGCGGTGGAACTGTCCACGCCCGCAGCCGCCATAAAGTCGAGCGCATCGGAAATGCGGTTCGACAGCTCGCGGTAGCGTTCGGCCTTGTCATGTTCGGCAAAGCCCAAGGTCCAGCTGTGAACGCGGTGAATATCGGCAAAACCACCGGTCGAGAACGCGCGCAGCAGGTTCAGGCTGGCCGCCGCTTGGGTATAAGCTTGCAACATCCGTGCGGGATCGGGGATGCGGCTGGCCTGTGTTGCTTCAAACCCGTTGATGATGTCACCGCGGTAGCTGGCAAATTCCTCGCCATTGATGACTTCGGTCGGTGCCGAGCGTGGCTTGGCAAATTGCCCCGCCATCCGGCCAACCTTGATCACCGGCACTTTCGCGCCGTACGTCAGCACGACCGCCATTTGCAACATCACGCGGAAGGTGTCGCGGATATTATCGGCCGAAAATTCGGCAAAACTTTCCGCGCAATCGCCGCCTTGCAGCAAGAACGCTTTGCCCTCGGACGCCAGCCCCAACTGTTTTTTCAGCCGCCGCGCCTCACCTGCAAACACAAGCGGTGGATATTTGCCAAGCTGGGCCTCAACCGCGTTCAAGGCATCCGCATCCAAATAGTCGGGCATCTGCACCCGAGGTTTGTTGCGCCAGTCCGTCTTTTTCCAAGCCTGCGTCATCGGTCTTCTCCGAAAGGTTAGCGGTATCGGCACGGTGTATAGGCACTGTACCGCGAAAAGCAAAGGCCGAAAGGCGCAAGCCCCCCTTGCCCGCGCCGCAAATTCCTGTTTCGGTAGACACTCTTGTTGATTGAAAGAGAATAATGTCCCTCCCGCCCAAAAAAGCCACCAATGTGACCAAGGACTTTGAGCCGAAACGCTTTGTGTTCCTGCTGTTGGACAAGTTTACGATGCTGTCATTCGCCAGCGCGATCGAACCGTTGCGCATTGCCAATCGGGTGATCGGCGCGCCGGTGTATCAATGGGTCTTGGCGGGCGAAGGTGACGGCGTTGTCACCTGTTCCAATGGGGCGGCCTTTACGTTGGATATAGGCCTGTCCGAAATTGACCGCGAAGATACGGTTTTGGTGTGCGGCGGGATTGATGTGCAAAAGGCCACGACCAAGGGTATTTTGAACTGGCTGCGGCGCGAGGCGCGGCGCGGGGTGGCGATTGGGGGCCTGTGTACGGGGGCCTATGCGCTGGCCAAGGCGGGGTTGCTGGACGGGAAAAAGGCGACGATCCATTGGGAAAACCAAGACGGATTTATCGAGGAGTTTGAGCAGGTCAGGCTGACCCGTTCGATTTTCGTCATTGATGGCAACCGGATGAGCACGGCCGGCGGCACCGCATCGCTGGACATGATGCTGAAAATCATCTCGGCCGATCATGGCGATAGCGTGGCCAACACGGTGGCCGACCAGTTGATTTATTCCACCATTCGCACTGATCAGGACACCCAGCGTCTGTCCATCCCGACCCGCATCGGGGTGCGGCATCCGAAATTGTCACAAGTCATCCAGATGATGGAAAACGCGATTGAGGAACCGATCAGCCCCGCCGATCTGGCCGATGATGTGGGCATGTCGACACGGCAATTGGAGCGGCTGTTCCGTCGGTATCTGAACCGCTCGCCCAAGCGCTACTATATGGAGTTGCGTCTGTCCAAGGCGCGCAACCTGTTGATGCAAACCGATATGTCGGTGATCAACGTGGCGCTGGCTTGTGGTTTCGCGTCACCGTCGCATTTTTCCAAATGCTACCGCGCGCATTATTCCACGACGCCTTACCGCGAACGCGGCACCCAAGGCGGCGCACCGGGTGGCGGGCCGCTGCGGCTGTCGATTTAAGGCGCGATCCGATAAATCGCCCCGTCATACACCGATAAAAACCAGATCGACCCATCCGGCGCTTGCCGAATATCACGCACGCGGGTGGTTTCATCCGATGTGACCCGCGCCTCGGCAAAGCCATTCGCAGGGTCCAGCCGCGCGATCAGGTCGGAATTCAGGCTGCCGGTGAACACCTGCCCCCGCCAATCGGGAAACAGCGCGCCGTCATAAACCATCAACCCCGACGGCGCGATGGACGGGTCCCAGTAAAACAAGGGCTGCTCCATCCCGTCTTTGGCCGTACCTTCGCCGATTTTCAGGCCCGAATAGTCGCGCCCATAGGTGATGATCGGCCACCCGTAATTGCGCCCCGCGACAGGCGCGTTCACCTCATCCCCGCCGCGCGCGCCGTGTTCTGCCGTCATCAAACGCCCCTCACGGTCCAGCGCCGCCCCTTGAATGTTGCGGTGACCATAGCTGTAAAGGCCAGGAAACACGTCTTTTCCCGCAAACTCGGGCGCGGTCAGCGGCGCCCCATCGGCGAAAAAGTGCAGGACCTTACCTTCCGGCCCGTCCAGGGCTTGGGCCAAATCACCATCGCCCCGATCACCTGTGGTCAAAAACACCGTACCATCCAGCGCCTCGACCAGCCGCGCGCCGAAATGGCGGCCCCCTGCGCGGCCCACGGGTTCCATCACCGCGCGAAACCCTTCCAAGGCCATGCCATCATCCGATAACCGCCCGAACCCCGCCGCCGTGCCCGCCCCGCCCGCCACTGGCGCGGCATAGGACAGCCAAATCCGGCGCGTGGCCGCAAAATCACGCGGCACCATGACATCCAGCAAACCGCCCTGCCCTGTGGCCGCCACCTGCGGCACCCCGTTCACAGGCACCATTGCGCCCCCGGCACTGGGCAGCCGCAACAAGCGCCCGTCGCGTTCTGTTACCAATGCATCGCCACCGGGCAGAAATCCAATCGCCCACGGCTCTTCGAACCCGTTGGCTATCTGCGTGACTTGCACGTTTTGCGCTACCGCCGTTTGACCTTGCGTCACCCAGATCATCGCGCCGAGGGCCAGCGCAATGCAAGGTTGCCAAAACGATAAAACTTGCAAATTCATCGGAAAACGCATGACGAAAGACATGTTTTCTCTCCTTTTCTTTTCCAAATACTACGATTAGGCTCTTGTCAGAATTTAAGTCTACTTAGGGAGATAACAATGAAAAAACTAATGATGGCAACTGCGACAATCGCGCTTATGGCCGGTTCTGCCCATGCTGAAGACGCGAAAATCGGGATCATTCTGGGCTTTACCGGCCCATTGGAATCGATCACGCCAAACATGGCAGCCTCTGCCGAACTGGCGATCAAAGAGGTTAACGATTCGGGCAAGTTCATGGATGGTGGCACCGTCACATCCGAACGCGCGGACAGCACTTGCATCGACGCGACAGCAGCCGCAGCGGCCGCTGAGCGTTTGATCACCGTGGCTGGCGTGAACGGCATCATGGGCGCGGATTGTTCGGGCGTCACCGGCTCGATCCTGCAAAACGTTGCCCGTCCAAACGGCATGGGTATGATCTCGCCGTCCGCGACCTCCCCGGGGTTATCGTCGGCAGAAGATGACGGCTTGTTCTTCCGCACCGCGCCATCCGATGCCCGTCAGGGCGAAGTGATTGCCGACATCCTGACCGAGCGTGGCGCGAAATCCATCGCGATTTCCTATACCAACAACGACTACGGCAAAGGCCTGTCCGACAGCATCGCAGCGGCTTTTGCGGCCAAGGGCGGTTCGGTCACGGTCAATACCGCGCATGAAGACGGCAAGGCAGACTATTCCGCCGAAGTGGCAACATTGGCATCTGCCGGTGGCGATATTCTGGTCGTTGCAGGCTATGTTGACCAAGGCGGCAAGGGTATTATCCAGGCCGCACTTGATACGGGCGCGTTCAGCACGTTCTTTTTGCCCGATGGCATGTATGGCGACAGCCTGATTGCTTCAATCGGTGATGGCCTGAACGGCACCTATGGCACCGTTCCCGGCACCGATTCCGAAGGTGCGGCAGCTTTTGCAGCCAATGCAACCGCAGCAGGCTTTGACCCGACCTCTTCGTTTACTGGTGAAAGCTATGACGCAGCGGCGCTGATCATGCTGGCGATGCAAGCGGCCAAGTCGACCAATGCCAAGGATTGGTCTGCCAAGGTAATGGATATTGCCAACGCACCGGGTGAAAAGATCAACGCGGGAGAGTTGGGCAAAGCACTGGAGCTGATCGCAGCAGGGACCGATATCGACTATGTCGGTGCGACGGCTGTCGAACTGGTCGGCAACGGCGAATCGGCTGGCAACTACCGCGAATACACCGTCAACGGCGGCGCATTCGTGACGGACAAGTTCCGCTAAGTCGCGTTACATCGCATTCTGAACGGCCCGAAGGAAACTTCGGGCCGTTTGGTCACTAAAAAGGACGCGAGCGAGCGCCTTGGGGAGCTATTGCAAATGATCGTCGTTGAAAATCTGCACAAACATTTCGGCGGCTTTCATGCCGTGGATGGTGCATCGCTGACCATTGAAACGGGGTCCATCACAGGGCTGATCGGGCCGAATGGCGCGGGTAAAACCACCTTGTTCAACGTGATCGCGGGGCGCCTGCCGCCGACTTCGGGGCGGGTTATGATGGATGGTCAGGATATCACCGGTCTGCCCCCGCATGAATTGTTCCACAAGGGATTGCTGCGCACCTTTCAGATTGCGCATGAATTCGGGTCGATGACCGTGCGTGAGAATTTGATGATGGTGCCCGAAAACCAATCGGGTGAAACGCTGTGGAACACTTGGTTCAAGCGCGGCAGGATCAATGCCGAAGAGGCGCGTATCCGCGACAAGGCCGATGAGGTGCTGGAATTTCTGACCATCAGCCACCTTGCCGATCAAAAGGCCAGCCAGATTTCCGGCGGGCAGAAAAAGCTGCTGGAACTGGGCCGCACCATGATGGTCGACGCCAAGATCGTGTTTTTGGACGAGGTAGGGGCCGGCGTGAACCGCACCTTGCTGAACACCATCGGCGACGCGATCATTCGCTTGAACAAGGAACGGGGCTATACGTTCTGTGTCATTGAACATGACATGGATTTCATCGCCCGCCTGTGCGACCCGGTGATATGTATGGCCGAGGGCAAGGTTTTGGCACAAGGCACAGTCGAAGAAGTCAAGAACGACGAACGGGTGATCGAGGCCTATCTGGGCACGGGCCTGAAGAACAAGGTGAAAGCGCATGCGTAAATGCCGGACCGTTGTTTCATGTGGCCAGCCGCCGATGGATATTTGTAAACAGAAAAAGGGAGGGGGCCGATTTGCGCCCTTGAGTGCGTGATGGCCGAACCGTTTTTGATTGGCGAGAATATGACCGGCGGCTATGGCGCGGCCGATATTTTACATGGTTGCACAATTGCCGTGGAAAAGGGCCAGATCGCTGTGATTGTTGGCCCGAACGGGGCAGGCAAATCGACCGCGATGAAGGCGGTGTTTGGCATGTTGAACCTGCGGGGCGGTCATGTGAAACTGCAAGGCGAGGATATCACCGCGCTGAGCCCGCAAGATCGTGTGGCCAAGGGTATGGCCTTTGTGCCGCAGACGTCGAACATTTTCACCAGCATGACCGTGCAGGAAAACCTTGAAATGGGGGCGTTTTTGCGCCGCGATGATATTGCAGGGACAATGGCGCAGGTCTATGACCTGTTTCCGATTTTGAAGGACAAGCGCCATCAAGCGGCGGGCGAATTGTCGGGTGGCCAACGCCAGCAAGTCGCCGTGGGCCGTGCGTTGATGACCAAGCCAAAGGTGTTGATGCTGGACGAACCCACCGCAGGCGTCAGCCCGATTGTGATGGACGAGCTGTTTGACCGGATTATCGAAGTGGCGCGCGCCGGGATTTCCATTTTGATGGTGGAACAGAACGCCCGCCAAGCGCTTGAAATTGCAGATAAAGGCTATGTCTTGGTCCAAGGGGCAAACCGTTTCACCGACACGGGCCAAGCCTTGATGCAAGACCCCGAGGTTCGCCGCAGTTTCTTGGGGGGTTAAGGGGATGGATACCAATCATTTCGTGCTTATGGCCGCCGCTTTTATCATTCTGGCAACCGTGATGGTGTCGTTCAGCCAATGGCGCTATATCCCGACGCCGCAGGCCGTGGCGCATTTTGCCTGCCGGTTTAACGGGTTTTGCCGCGGAACCGATTGCGCCACAGCCGTGCCGCCAAATGTGTTTGTCGTGCCGCAGCGCGGTGACGCCCCGGCCTATCTGACCGATGATCTGACGCTTGGCAGCCAGATCCGGCTGGATACCGTTGCCGCCCGCGAATGGGTGGGGCGGCGTGGAGAGCAGGGGATGGTCCGCCTGCGCATTGCCGACAGCGGGGCGATGACATGGGTTGAAACCGCAGGGTTCACCGCTGACAGCGCGGTAAACGCAACCGCCACCGGCCAATGCCGCGACCTGACCACAACAATACCGGAGCAAGGCTGATGGATATTCTTAACGCGATCGTCGCTTTTGTGAATTTTGTGGTCATTCCAGCCACCGCTTACGGCGCACAACTCGCGCTTGGGGCCTTGGGGGCCACGCTGGTCTATGGCATCCTGCGGTTTTCCAACTTTGCCCAAGGCGATACGATGGCCTTTGGCACGATGGCCACCATCCTGTTCACATGGTGGCTGCAAAGCATGGGCGTGCATTTTGGCCCCTTGCCCACAGCGCTTTTGGCCCTGCCCTTTGGCATTGCGGTTACGGCGGGGCTGTTGCTGCTGACCGACCGCTTTGTGTACCGTTTTTACCGCAAGCAGCGCGCCGCCCCGACCATTCTGGTGATTGTGTCGCTGGGAGTGATGTTCGTGATGAACGGCATCACCCGTCTGATCATCGGGGTCGAGGAACAAAACTTTGCCGATGGCGCGCGTTTCCTTGTCACGGCGGGCGATTTCAAGCGCTGGACCGGTCTTGATGAAGGTTTGGCGATCAAATCGAGCCAAGCGATCACCGTTGTCACCGCCGTAATCGTGGTGGCATGGTTGTTCTGGTTTTTGCAGAAAACCCGAACGGGCAAATCCATGCGCGCCTTTTCGGATAACGAGGATCTGGCGCTGCTGTCGGGCATCAACCCCAACCGCGTGGTCAATGTGACGTGGATTATCGTGGCGGTTCTGGCAACCATTGCCGGGGTTTTGTACGGGTTGGACAAATCGTTCAAACCCTTCACCTATTTCCAATTGCTGTTGCCGATATTTGCGGCGGCCGTGGTGGGCGGGCTTGGCAACCCGCTGGGGGCAATTGCGGGCGGGTTTGTCGTGGCCTATTCCGAAGTGTTTGTGACCTATGCGTGGAAAAAGGTACTGGGCTATCTGGTGCCCGCCGATATGGCGCCTGACAATTTGATCCAACTGCTGTCGACCGATTACAAGCTGGCAGTCAGTTTCATCATTCTGATCATCGTCTTGCTGTTTATGCCAACGGGTCTGTTTAAGGGAAAATCGTCATGAACACGCGCAACCTTATTCTGTTTGGCCTCGTCGGAGTTCTTTACCTTGGCACCGGCGTTTTCCTGAGCTGGAACCTTGCATTGAACATCCTGAACCTTGGGTTGCTGTCGGCGATCATGGCTTTGGGCGTGAATATGCAATGGGGCTATGCGGGTCTGTTCAACACCGGGATCATGGGCTTTGCCGCGCTTGGGGGTTTGGCCGTCGTGTTGGTATCCGCCCCGCCCGAGCCGCAGGGCTGGGCCCAAGGCGGTTGGGGCATCATGGCGGGCCTTGCCTTTGGTTTGGCTGTCATTGCGTTTTCCACTTGGATTTACCGCAATCTTGGCAAAGGCACTTTGCGCAATGCCGTGCTGCTAGTGGTGCTGGTTGGCGGGTTCTTTGCCTACCGCGCCATTCTTGACCCGTCTGTTGATGCGGTTGAGGCCTTCAACCCCGCCATCGCAGGCAATATTGGCGGGCTTGGCCTGCCATCGCTGCTGGCGTGGCCGCTGGGCGGTGTGCTGGCGGCGCTGGCCGCTTGGGCCATTGGTAAAATCGCGCTTGGGCTGCGCTCGGACTATCTGGCGATTGCCACGCTGGGCATTGCCGAGATTGTCATTATCGTTATGAAAAACGAAGATTGGCTGGCGCGCGGTGTGAAAAACATGATCGGCCTGCCCCGCCCTTGGCCTGTGCCCTATGAGGTGGATTTGCAGCAAAGTGCGGCCTTTCTGGACTGGGCCGCGAACTATGGGTTTGACCCGATGACCGCCTCGTCCATCCTTGTCAAAGTGCTTTATGCGCTACTTTTTGCAATGGTTTTGTTCGTTGTGGTCTGGATGTCCGAGCTGGCGTTGAACAGCCCGTGGGGCCGGATGATGCGGTCTATTCGTGACAATGAGGTTGCGGCGGCTGCGATGGGCAAGGACGTGACCCGCCGCCATTTGCAAGTGTTTGTGATCGGATCGGCTGTTGTCGGCTTTGCAGGGGCCATGATGACCACGATGGACGGGCAGTTGACGCCTGGCACCTATAACCCCTTGCGGTTTACCTTTCTGATCTGGGTGATGGTGATTGTCGGCGGATCAGGCAACAACTGGGGCGCGGTGTTGGGCGGGTTGCTGATTGGCTGGCTATGGCTGATTGTTGAGACCCTTGGTCCAGGTGTGATGTCGGTTGTGACCTATGGCATGTCCGAGGGTGCGCTAAAGACCCATCTGGTCGATTCTGCGCAGCATATGCGGTTGCTGACGCTTGGCGTGATCTTGCTTTTGGTGCTGCGGTTCAGCCCGCGCGGGTTGATCCCCGAGAAGTGATCTTGCGGTAGGGACAAAGGGGGGCTGTCTGCCCCCCGCGCCTTTCGGGGCGCCCCCCCGAGGATATTTTTGTCGAAAAGAAAGCGGGAGGACGTGCGGGATGCGACATTAATTGTCGTGTCTGTACTTGCGCTTTGCCCTAACGCCGCGCCACTCTGGGCAAAATTGCGCAGGAGGTTGCCATGAAAAGCCATGCACGGGTTGTTGTTATCGGGGGCGGCGTTGTTGGCTGTTCGGTTCTGTATCACCTGACCAAGCTGGGCTGGTCGGATGTGATGCTGATCGAGCGGTCAGAACTGACGTCGGGGTCCACATGGCACGCGGCGGGCGGGTTTCATACGCTGAACGGCGACACCAATATGGCGGCTTTGCAGGGCTATACCATCCGGCTTTATAAAGAGCTGGAGGAAATTACCGGCATGTCTTGCGGGTTGCACCATGTGGGTGGGATCACCTTGGCCGACAACGTCGCGCGGTTTGAGCAGTTGAAAGCCGAGCGCGCCAAGCACCGCTATATGGGCCTTGATACCGAGATTTTGGGGCCAGAGGAGATTGCCAAGCTGACCGACGGGATGGTCAATCTGGAAGGGATTATCGGCGCGTTGTATGACCCGCTTGACGGGCACTTGGACCCGTCGGGCACCACCCATGCCTATGCCAAGGCGGCCCGTATGGGCGGGGCCGAAATTGTGTTGCACAATCGGGTTCTGGAAACCAACCAGACCAAGGATGGCTGGGAAGTGGTGACCGAGAAAGGCACCGTGACCTGCGAACACTTGGTCAACGCAGCGGGCCTCTGGGCGCGCGAAGTGGGCGCTATGGCGGGGGTTTACCTGCCGCTTTTGCCAATGGCGCATCAGTATCTGGTCACCGATGACATCCCCGAAATCATGGATATCCTGAAATCGGGCCGCGAATTTCCGCATGTCATGGACCCAGGCGGTGAAAGCTATTTGCGCCAAGAAGGCCGTGGCCTGTGCATCGGCTTTTATGAAAAACCGTGCGAGCCGTGGTCGGTCGATGGCACGCCGTGGGGCTTTGGCCATGAGCTGCTGAACGAATCCTTTGACAAGATCGAAGACAGCGTCAATTTCGCCTATCGCCGCTTTCCGGTGTTGGAACGGTCAGGCGTCAAGCGCGTGATCCACGGGCCGTTCACCTTTGCCCCCGATGGCAACCCGCTGATCGGCCCTGTGCCTGGCCTGCGCAATTATTGGTCGGCTTGTGCGGTGATGGCAGGCTTTAGCCAAGGCGGCGGCATGGGCCTGGCCCTTGCGCAATGGATGATTGAGGGCGAGGTTGAACGCGACCCCCGCGGCTTTGACGTGGCGCGTTTCGGCAATTGGACAACGCCGGGCTATACGGTGCCCAAGGTGATTGAAAACTACCAGATGCGCTTTTCAGTCGGCTACCCGAACGAAGAGCGCCCCGCCGCCCGCCCCTTCCGCACCACGCCGATGTATGACGTGTTTGATGGCATGGGGGCCGTTTGGGGGCAGCAATACGGGCTAGAGGTCGTAAACTATTTCGCCCTGCCCGGCGAGCCGCGCCATGAGGAACCCAGCTTCAAACGCTCAAACGCATGGGAGGCAACGCGACAGGAAGTGATGGCAGTGCGAGACGCCGTAGGCATCAACGAGGTGCAAAACTTTGGCAAATACCGCGTGACAGGCCCGCGGGCGCGCGCATGGTTGGACCGGATCATGGCGGGGTTGATCCCGAAACCGGGGCGGTTGAGCCTGACACCTATGTTGGCCGAGAGCGGCAAGATCATTGGTGATTTCACCGTGTCCTGCCTGTCGGAAACCGAATTCCAACTGACAGCCAGCTATGGCGCACAAGGTTGGCACAGCCGCTGGTTTGAGCAACACGCCGAGGACGGTGTGACCGTTGAGAATATCTCGGATCAACGCTCGGGCTTTCAAATTGCGGGTCCCAACGCGCGCGACCTGCTGTCGCGCGTGACCCGCGCGGATGTGTCGGCGGCGGCGTTCAAGTTTATGGATGTCAAGGAAATCACCGTTGGCATGGCAAAATGCATCGTGCAGCGCGTCAGCTATACGGCCGACTTGGGGTATGAGATTTACTGCGATCACATGTCGATGCGCCACCTGTGGACCGTTCTGAACGACGCAGGCGCCGATCTTGGCCTGCGCCCCTTCGGGATGCGCGCGATGATGAGCCTGCGGTTGGACAAATTCTTCGGCTCTTGGGGCCGCGAGTTCAGCCCGGATTATACGCCCTGTGAAACCGGCCTCGACCGCTTTATCCGCTGGAACAAACCTGCGGATTGGATCGGCAAGGCCCCTGCCATGGCCGAAAAAGCAGCGGGCGCGAACCGCAGCCTGGTGGCCTTTATCGTCGATGCCAAAGACGCCGATGTTGTAGCGTGGGAGCCTGTGTGGATTGACGGCACCGTACAGGGCTATTGCACCAGCGGCGGATATTCACATTGCACGGGGCAATCGGTAGCGCTGGCGCTGATCCCGACGGCACAGGTCAAAGAGGGACTGGCTGTCGAGATCGAGATTTTGGGCGAACGCCGCCCTGCCCGCTTGGTGACAACACCGCTGTTTGACGCAGATGGCGCGCGCATGCGGGGGTAGCGCTTGGGCGGAACGGTGGCGGGGGGCGCTGCCCCCCCTGGCCTTGCGGCCATTCACCCCCGGGATATTTTTGCCGAAAAGAAAGGGGGACCGCCCTTGCATTTCATCTTTGCTTAAACACTCACCTTTCCTGCCTTAGGTGTAATCCGAACGGCTGAGCGAATATTTCGCCATCTTTTCGTTCAACGTCCGACGCGGCAGGCATAGCTCGTCCATCACCGCGACGATGGATCCTTTGTGCCGCCGCATCGTGTTGTCGATCAACATCCGTTCAAACGCTTCGACATAGTCTTTCAGCGGCTTGCCTTCGGTGGTCAGCGCGGGGCCTGCGGCCTCGTTATCGGCCATTAACAAAGATGCGATGGACCCCGAACCACGGCGGTTTTGCAGCACCGCGCGTTCGGCGATATTGACCAATTGGCGCACATTGCCGGGCCAAGGGGCTTGCAACAGTTGGGCGGCTTCTTGGGCGGCGACTTGTGGCGCGTCGCAGCCGTATTCCTCGGCGAATTGTTCGGACAGGCGGGTGAACAAGGTCAGGATATCTTCGCCGCGCGCGCGCAAGGGCGGGCACAGGATGGTCAGCGCACCTAGGCGGTAGAACAGATCCGGGCGCAGGATATCCTCTAGCGTTTTATCGGGCGCGTGTTCGTTCACGATGGCAATAATACGCGTCTCGGGCGGGCTGCCTTGGTCATTGATCGTGGTCAGCAGGCGCGATTGCAGCGAATGGCTTAGGGATTCGATATCCTCAAGGCACAAGGTGCCGCCCCGTGCGTCTTCGATCAGCGGTATAGCACCGTCTTCGATCGGGCCAAAGAGCCGCATCGACAGCTGGTCTTCGGACCATGCCGCGCAGGAAATCGTCACAAACTTTTTGGATGCGCGCGGGCCCACCGCGTGGAGCGCATGTGCAACAAGCGTTTTGCCAGTGCCGGTTTCGCCGTCGATCAGCACATGCCCGTCGGCTTGGCCAAGATCAAGGATGTCCTCACGCAGGCGTTCCATTTCGGCAGAGCTGCCGATCAGCTTTTTCATCAAAACCGTGCCATCCGACAATTCGCGGCGCAGCGCGCGGCTGTCCAGTGTCAGGCGGCGGCTTTGCGTGGCTTTTTTGGTCAGCTCGGTCATCCGGTCGGGATTGAACGGCTTTTCCAGAAAATCATAGGCGCCGACCCGCATCGCCTCAACCGCCATGGGCACATCGCCGTGGCCGGTGATCATGATCACGGGCAGGCCGTTATCAAGGCTCATCAGGCGTTTCAAAAACGCCATGCCGTCCATGCCCGGCATCTTGATATCGGACACCACAACGCCCGGATAATCCGCGCCAATGGTTTTCAGCGCCTCTTCGGCAGATGCAAAGGTTTCGGTTTCAAACCCCGACAGGGCCAGCCATTGGCTGATCGATTGCCGCATGTCGGCTTCATCATCGACAATCGCGACTTTCATTGCACGCGCCATAGGTTACTCCGCTGCTGCCAATTCTGTGCCCAATATGGGAAGTTGTACTTCGAATACAGCCCCCCCGTCCTCACCATTGCGTGCGATCAGGCGTCCGCCCAGATCGGTCACAATGCCCGACGATATTGCAAGGCCAAGCCCCACACCCTCGCCCGGTTTCTTTGTCGTGTAAAACGGCTCGAACATAGAGTCGAGGTTATCAATCCCGTGGCCGTTATCGCGCACCGTCAGATGGACCGAATGATCGACCACAATCGCAAGGTCGATGCGCGGGTCTTTGGTATCCTTGGTGGCATCCAGCGCATTGCGCAGCAAGTTGATAATCACCTGCTCCAACCGCAAACGGTCGGCCATAATCATCACCGGCGTGCGTGGCAGGTTGCGCGTGATCTGCACCACGCGGGTTTTCAGCTGCGGCTCCATCATCGACAAAGCACTCGACAGGCAGGCGCGCACATCCACAGGCTCGAACGCCTCGCCCCCCTTGCGGGCATAGGATTTCAGCTGCCGCGTGATCGCCCCCATCCGCTCAATCAGATCGTCGATGCGTTGAAACGACGACAGCGCCTCATCCGGCCTATGGCGCTGCAACAACAGCCGCGCGCCGGCCAAATAGGTTTTCATTGCGGCCAAAGGCTGGTTCAACTCATGGCTCACCGCCGCCGACATTTCGCCCAAAGCCGCCAGTTTCGACGATTGCGCCAGCGTAAGTTCCGCCACGGCGAGGTCTTTTTGCACCTTCTCGCGCTGCGCAATCTCTCGTTTCAACCGCGCGTTCAGCAAGCGCAATTCGGCACTTTCGCGCTGGAAACTGGCACTTTGTGACCACGCCCTGCGCGACAGCACATAAAATGTCAGGGCCAGCAACATGGCAAAACCCATAATCTCTAGCGCCAGAACCCCGTTCACCCGCTCGCGCACGGAATCGTAGGCGGTATAGGTCAAAATCCGCCAGCCGCGAAACGGCACCCGCGCTTCGGTTTTCATCACGGCAGACCCGCGCAAATAGGCATCAGGGCGGGTCTGCGTCCAATCCGTCGTCGCCCGCAGCGCGCGTTCAATCGCCGATGGCGCATCTTGCACGGCCAGCGCCTCGGGTATCGACAACCCCCGCCAGCGCGGTTCGGTCGCCAAAATAATCTTGCCCTCGCTATCGGTCACCAAAACCGCATCGGTCAGTCCGGCCCAGGCCCGCTCATATTTCATCAAATCCACGGCCACGACGATCACGCCGACCATACGATTGTCGGCCAGAACCGCCCGCGAATAGGTAAAATCATTGCCGCCCGTTTCGCGTAGCTGCGCTGTAAACACCGTGTCCTTGGTGCGCTGCGCATCCACAAAATAGGCCGAACTGCGGTGGTTTGACCCCAGCAGATTTCGGTTTGTCGCCCCCACCGCGCGCCCGTCCTTGTCCAACAGCAAAATCGACGCCGCGCCAATTTCGCCTTGGAACGAAATCAGCCGCGCCGATGTGCTGGAGAACTGCGACTCGTTCAAGGCGCGGATCAATTCGGGGTCACGCGCCAGCAGCAAGGGCACAACCGAGTTACGCTGCAACTCCGAAATCAGGTTGCCCGCATAAAGCGCAAGCCGCACTTCGGATCGGTTGCGCGTGGCCTCGCTGAACCGCTCGGTCAACCAGCTGTTGGTCACAAACACCACCGCCACCGCCGTGGCAAACAGGGCTGCTATCAGCCCACGCATGGTCCAAGACAACCGGCTTGACTGTACCGGTGCGGGCTGTGCAGCCACAGCGCGGCCTTTTGGGGATGAAGTGTCTTCGTTCATAGCGGCCAGTTTACGGCCTGCCCGCTGCATTCTCAAGCGGCCCTGCGTCAGGCAAGCGCCAAAGCACCCGCCACTGCGCGGAAAAGCACCGATCCATCGGTGCCACCGTGCGAAACCTCGCTTGCGCGCTCGGGGTGGGGCATCATTCCCAACACACGGCGGTTCTCAGACAAAATGCCTGCGATGCTGTTCATCGACCCGTTCGGGTTGTCGCTATAGGTAAACGCAATCCGGTCCTCGTCGCGCAACCGCTGCAAGGTTTCCGCATCGGCCGTATAGTTGCCATCGTGATGCGCCACAGGAATGCGCACGCGCTGGCCCGCCGTATAGCCCGATGTATAGGCGCTATTGGTCGTGGCCACCTGCAATTCCACCGATTTGCAGATGAATTTCAGCCCCGCATTGCGCATCAACGCACCGGGCAGCAACCCCATTTCGGTGAGCACCTGAAAGCCGTTGCAAATTCCCAGCACATAGCCGCCCTTGGCCGCATGGGCGCGCACCGCCGCCCCAATCGGGCTTTGCGCAGCAATCGCGCCGCAACGCAGATAATCGCCAAAGGAAAACCCGCCAGGAACCGCCACAATATCAAGGCCGGCGGGCAAATCGGTGTCTTTGTGCCAAACGCGGTGCACCTCGGCGCCCGCCTGTTCAAAGGCTACGGCAAGATCACGGTCACAGTTGGACCCGGGAAAGGTAAGGACTGCGGCTTTCATCAGACGACCCCTAATTGAACATGGCCCTATTTGAACATGGCGCTATGGAAACATGGCCCACTCCTAGACCAAACCGCCGCGCGGTGCCAGCCCTGCCAACCGCTTGCCCAGCGGTTTTTGGTGATTTTTAAGCTCCTACATTCGGGGCCAAAGCACCCGCCCCGTGCGGGCCACGCCCACCGCTTTGCCAAAAAGCCACGCAAAGGCGGTTTTCGGGCCCAATCTTGCAAAAATACCCGCAAAAACTTGAATGTGTCGGTTCGTGCCGCTATGTCGTCCTACAGTTCTTATTCGGGCCTTATTCGGGGAAACCTTGCACGCATGTCGTATGATCCTAAGGCGTTTGACCTGACCACAGACGCAATACCCGCAATCCCCTGCGACAGCGTCCCCCCCGAAGAATTGGTCCGCCAAGCCGAAAACGCGTCGAACTTCCTCAAGGCGTTGTCGCATGAAGGGCGGTTGATGATTTTGTGTCACCTGACCTCGGGCGAAAAATCGGTGACGGAACTCGAAAGCCTCCTTGGCTCTCGGCAAGCCGCCGTCAGCCAGCAATTGGCGCGCTTGCGGCTGGAAGGTTTGGTCAGTTGCCGCCGTGACGGCAAGGCGATCTATTACGCCCTGTCCGATGCCCGCGCGACACGGATGATGACCCTGATCCACGATATGTTCTGCGCGTAACGCCCGCGCGCTAGGTGGGGTTTACCCCACCATCCCCCATACCGCCGCCGTAGGTCGGGGTTCACCCCGACTCCGCCCCACGTAGGCTGCGCTTCAGCGCACCATCCGACATATTTCGCGCAATAGTCCACCAGCCCGCGCCCCCGTCCGCGTTAAAATTCGGTTAACAGAAATAACAAATATAAAACAAATCAACATCTTATCAAAATGTCCGCGCGCGTACATCCCGCGCACAAAAGCCGTTTCAATCCCCGGTTTTCGATTTTCCAAACCCTCACCCCCCGAAATTCCGTGACAGTCGGCCCCGAACAATGCTTCACTAAATCAACCCTGACTTCATGAGGCAAACATGACCACCCATGACCCCAAACTTTCGCCAGTTCAGGAACTCCGAGCCAATGTTTCGCAGCCCTTTGGGCAGGCCCGCGCCATGCCGAAATCGGTCTATACCTCGCCCGAATTTGCCGCGCTGGAACAGGACCATATCTTTGCCAAAGACTGGCTTTGCGCCGGCCGCGCCGATGGTTTGAAAGCCCCCGGCGACTACCTGACGATGGATATTTCGGGCGAACCCGTGATCGTTTTGCGCGACCGAGACGGCACCCTGCGGGCCATGTCAAACGTCTGCCGGCACCGCATGTCGATCCTATTGGAAGGGCGCGGCAACACCCGTTCCATCACCTGCCCCTACCATGCCTGGACCTATAATCTGGATGGTTCCTTACGCGGTGCCCCCGCCATGATGCATAATGACGGGTTTTGCAAAGATCAGGTCAACCTGCCCCAAATCCGTTGCATCGATTGGCTGGGCTGGATCATGGTCACCCTGAACCCCGATGCCCCTGATCCGCATGATCGCCTGAAAGGCGTGCAAGATCTGGTCGGCTATCTGGATATGGCCACCTATGTGGAAACGTTCCGAGAAGAGCATCACTGGGACACCAATTGGAAGGTGCTGGCCGAAAATTTCATGGAAAGCTATCACCTGCCGGTTTGCCACGCAGGCACCATCGGCGGCTCGGTTGATCTGGCCCAAATGACCTGCCCCGAAGGCGAGGCAGGGTTCAACTATCACTGGATCATGAAGAACGACACGGTCAAACTCTCGCTCGCCCACCCGTCCAATACCACCCTTCAGGGCGATCAGCGGCGGATCACCTGGCTGCTTGCGATTTACCCGTCCTTGATGATCACCCTGACGCCCGGATATTTCTGGTATCTGTGCCTGACACCCGATGGCCCCGGCCGCGTGAAAATCCTGTATGGCGGGGGGTTGCACCCCGATTGGGCCAGCGACCCTGACGCCCAGACCCATTTAACGACAGTCAAAGCCCTGCTGGACCATGTAAATGACGAAGATCGCGGCTGCACCGAAAAAGTCTATCGCGGGCTGTGCGCGCAATTGTCAGGGCCGGGCCACCTGTCGCATCTGGAACGCCCGAATTTCGAATTTGCCACCTATATTGCCAGCATGATGCCAAAGACCTGATCAGGCGGGCAAAAACCTGTCAACCAAGGCGGGCAAATCATCATAATGGTGCAGCAAAGCGTCAGGCGTCAGCCGTTCCACGCCCTGCCCCTCGGGGCCGAACCCCACAAGGATGATAGGCACCCCCGCCGCCCGCGCGGTATCGCGGTCGGTGATAGTGTCACCTATCAGCAAAGACCGCGCAGGGTCGCCCCCCGCACGGCGCACGGTTTCAAAAAAATGGGCAGGGTCGGGCTTGCGCACGGGCAAGGTATCGGCCCCCAGCAGCGCCCCGAACAAGTTGGAAATGCCCAAGTGATCGCACAGCATCACGGCCAATCGTTCGGGTTTATTAGTGCAAATGGCTGTCGCATACCCCGCCGCGCGTAAGACCTGAACCGCCTGAACTGCACCGGGATAAAGCGCGCTGTGGACGGCAATCGCCTGCTCATAGGCCTCAAGCAGCACCGGATATTGCGCGTCGATGTTCGCCTCGGTCCACGTCATTCCCAGCCGTGAATATCCAAGCCGCAACATCGCGCGCCCGCCGCCAAAGGCCACCAAAGCATCGGCCACGGGGTCCAAGGGCCGCCCCTGCCCCATCAGCCCAAAACACACATTCGCCGCTGCAATCAAATCGGCGCTGGTGTCGGCCAAGGTTCCATCCAGATCGAAAACAACAGTGCGCATCCCGCCCCCATATGTCAGCGCTGAAACAGCGCGTTACGTCCCCGACCTTGCGACTCGGATACACCCGTGTAAAAGGGTTCTGACGTTGAAGGAAAGGGTTTCATGTCGGTTTCATTGATTGTTCTGGCGGCTGGTAAAGGCACGCGGATGAATTCGGATCTGCCAAAGGTGCTGCATCGCTTGGGGGCTGCCCCCTTGTTGCACCACGCGTTGCAGGCAGGACAAACCCTTGACCCAGACCAGATTGTGGTCATTGCAGGCCACGGTGCGGCGGCGGTGGAAAAGGCCGCGCGCGCCTTTGACAACTCGGTTGAGGTGGTGCTGCAAGCCGAACAGCTTGGCACAGGCCATGCGGTCGCACAGGCCGCCTCTTTGCTGGCGGGCGCTACGGGCGATGCAATTGTTCTATATGGCGACACGCCCTTTGTGCGGTCAGAAACCCTGCAAGCGATGCTGGATGCCCGCGTGCACAACGCCGTCGTTGTTCTGGGGTTTGAGGCCGCCGATCCGGGCCGTTATGGCCGCTTGATCACCTCGGGCGATACGCTGGAACGGATTGTCGAGTTCAAGGATGCGAGTGATGCAGAACGTGCTGTTACCCTTTGTAATTCTGGTGTTATTTGTGCTGATATATCGGTCCTGTTTGACCTTGTGTCACGGGTTGGCAATGCCAATGCCTCGGGCGAATATTACCTGACCGACATTATTGAAATCGCGCGCGCGCAGGGCCTGTCAGCGGGCGTCGTGCGCTGTGACGAGGATGAGACGCTGGGCATCAACACCCGCGCCGAGTTGAGCATGGCCGAAGCCGCGTTTCAGGCGCGGATGCGGGCCGAGGCGATGGAAAATGGGGTCACCTTAACCGATCCAGCCACCACCTATTTCGCGCTGGATACGGTGATTGGCCGCGATACGACCATCGGCCCGAATGTCGTCTTTGGCCCGCGCGTCACCATCGAATCCGATGCCGAGATCAAGGCCTTTTGTCATCTGGAAGGCTGCCATATCAGCCGTGGCGCCAGCGTTGGCCCCTTTGCCCGCCTGCGCCCCGGTGCTGAACTGGCCGAAGATGTGCATGTCGGCAATTTCGTGGAAATCAAGAATGCTGTGCTGGATGAAGGGGTCAAGGTCGGCCACCTGACCTATTTGGGCGACGCCCATGTGGGCGAGCATACCAATATCGGCGCGGGCACCATTACCTGCAATTATGATGGCGTGAACAAGCATCATACCGAAATCGGGCCGCGCGTGTTCATCGGGTCCAATACCATGCTGGTGGCCCCCGTGCGGGTGGGGCGCGATGCAATGACGGGCTCTGGGTCGGTGATCACAGCGGATGTGCCTGCCGAGGCCGTGGCGATTGGCAGGGCGCGGCAGGTCAACAAGCCGGGGTTGGCGGTGAAATTGTTCGATATGTACAAATCGGTGCGCGAAAAGCGCCAGAAAGAGGCCCAATAATGTGCGGTATTGTAGGGGTCCTTGGAAAGCACGAAGTCGCCCCGTTGTTGGTTGAGGCATTGAAACGGCTGGAATATCGCGGCTATGACTCTGCGGGGATTGCAACGGTTCACAAAGGCAAACTTGGCCGCCGCCGTGCTGTTGGCAAGCTGGTCAACCTGTCGGATTTGCTCGTTCATGACGCGCTGGCGGGCAAGGCTGGCATCGGTCACACCCGTTGGGCCACGCATGGGGCGGCAACGGTTGCCAACGCCCACCCGCATCAATCGGGCGCAGTGGCCGTGGTCCATAACGGCATTATCGAGAATTTCCGCGAGCTGCGTGAGGACTTGCTGGCAAAAGGCTATGCCTTTGAATCCGAAACAGATACCGAAACCGTGGCGATCCTGACCCGCGCCCATCTTGATGCAGGCATGACCCCGGTTGAGGCCGCGCGCGAAACCCTGTCGCGGCTGCACGGGGCCTTTGCGCTGTGTTTCCTGTTCGACGGCGAGGATGATTTGATGATCGCCGCGCGCAAAGGGTCGCCCTTGGCTATCGGGCATGGCGAGGGTGAAATGTTTGTGGGATCAGACGCCATCGCACTGGCGCCGATGACCGACACGGTGACCTATCTGGAAGAAGGCGACTGGGCGGTTATAACCCGTGCGGGTGCCGAGATTTTTGATGACGCCAACCGCCGTGCCAACCGCGCTGCGACCAAAATTGTGCTGGAACATACCCGCATTGAAAAAGGCGGCTACAAGCATTTCATGGCCAAGGAAATTGCGGAACAGCCTGTGGTTCTGGCCGATGCGATCAAGCACAATCTGATGGATGGAAAGCTGAATCTGCCTGCCGAGGTGGATTTCACCAATGTTGACCGCCTGACGCTGGTGGCTTGCGGCACCGCCTATTACGCCTGCGTTGTGGCGAAATACTGGTTTGAACAGGTGGCGGGTATTCCGGTCGAGGTGGATGTCGCGTCCGAATTCCGCTACCGCGAGCCGCCGATGTCGCCGGCCTCTTGGGCGATGTTTGTCAGCCAGTCGGGCGAGACGGCCGATACCCTCGCCGCGTTGCGCTATTGCCGCGACAAGGTTGCCAAGATTGTCGCGGTGGTCAATGTGCCAACGTCATCAATTGCGCGCGAATCCGATATCGCCCTGCCGATCCGCGCAGGGGTAGAGATAGGGGTTGCCTCGACCAAGGCCTTTACCTGCCAGCTTGCCACCTTGGCGCTGATGGCCTTGAAAGCAGCGCAAGATAAGGGGCGGCTTACGCCCGAACAGATGGCCCAACACATCGCCGATTTGAACAGCCTGCCGGGGCTGATCAACCAAGCGATCCAGATCGCGCCCGACGTGGCCAAGATCGCCGAAGACTTGGCCGAAGCGCAGGATATCTTGTTTCTGGGCCGTGGCCCTTTGTTCCCGCTGGCGATGGAAGGCGCACTAAAACTGAAAGAAATCAGTTACATCCACGCCGAAGGCTATGCCAGCGGAGAGCTGAAGCACGGGCCAATCGCGCTGATCGATGCCCATGTTCCCGTGATTGTCATGGCCCCGCGTGACGCATTATTCGACAAAACCGTGTCGAATATGCAAGAGGTGATGGCCCGCCACGGCAAGGTCTTGTTGATTTCCGATGCGCAAGGCGTGGCCGAGGCGGGGATGGGCTGCTGGCGCACGCTGGTCATGCCGTCGGTGCCTGATTTCCTTGCACCCATCCTTTACGCCGTGCCCGCACAACTGCTGGCCTATCACACCGCAATTGCAAAGGGCACCGATGTGGACCAACCGCGCAACCTCGCCAAATCGGTGACAGTTGAATGACCTTTGATGACGCCATTGCCGCCCTAAAGGCCCAGTCCGTTGCGGGCAAAGCCGCCGAGATGGCCGAGTATCACAAGGTTGATCGCCCTTATCTTGGCACGGCCAACCCCGCAATTGACGCGCTGTGCAAGGAATGGCGCGAGGACCTGACGCTAGAGGGGCGCTTGGCGCTGTGCGCCGACCTTTGGGCCAGTAACATCCATGAGGCGAGAATCGCGGCCGCAAAACTGCTGACCCAAGCGCGCATCCGCCCCGATGATACGCCTGCGTGGGATATGATCTGCGAATGGGTGCTCGATTTTGACGCTTGGGCCATTGCCGATGCCGTCTGTATCGCAGCGCAAAAACGTCTCATCGCCGACCCGTCGCGCCTTGATACGGTTGAAGGCTGGACGAAATCTGATCTGATGTGGCAACGCCGCGCCGCGTTGGTCGCCACCCTGCCCTTTGCCCGCCTGAACAACCTGAAACCGCATGAGGATGCGGCCCGCGAACGCATCCTGATCTGGGCCGCCAGCTATTTGGGCGACAAGGATTGGTTTATCCAAAAATCCGTGGCGTGGTGGCTGCGCGACCTGTCCAAACATGATCCGGCACGCACGGAGGCGTTTTTGGCCGAGTTTGGCGATTTGATGAAAACATGGGCGCGCAAAGAGGCTGGTCAATATCTGGGTTAAACCCGCGGTCCTATTTCATCTTTGCCTAAATACTCAATAAACCGCTGGCAAAACAGCGCGTTACCCGCCCGTATGGCTCATATGGCGGGTCATCTGCCCATCGGTGCGCTGGCGCGAATAATCAAAATCATGCCCCTTGGGTTTGCGCAAAATGGCTGCACGAATGGCGCTTTCCAACACCGCGTTATCCGCGCTGGCCCGTAGCGGCGCGCGCAGGTCGGCCATGTCTTCTTGGCCCAAACACATGTACAATTCACCCGTACAGGTCAGCCGCACACGGTTGCAGCTTTCGCAAAAATTATGGGTCAAAGGCGTGATGAAGCCCAGCTTTTGCCCTGTTTCTTCCAGCCGCACATAGCGCGCAGGCCCGCCCGTGCGCTCGGTCAATTCCGTCACAGTAAACCGCTCCGACAGCCGTGCGCGCAGGTCTTTCAAGCTCCAATACTGGTCCAGCCGATCCTCATTCCCAAGGTCGCCCATTGGCATAACCTCGATAAAGGTCAAATCATGGTCCTCGGCCGCGCACCAATCGGTCAGGGTGAACAGCTCATCCTCGTTAAACCCTTTCAGCGCCACGACGTTGATCTTGACCCGCAAGCCCGCCTCTTTGGCCGCTGCAATCCCGTCCAACACCTGCGCAAGCCGCCCCCAGCGGGTGATTTTCGCGAATTTCGCATCATCCAGCGTGTCCAGCGACACATTGATCCGCCGAACCCCACAGGCCGCCAGATCGGCCGCATATTTGCGCAACTGGCTGCCGTTCGTGGTCAGCGTCAATTCGCGCAAGCCACCGCTTTGCAAATGCCGCGCCATACCTTCGAAAAACGTCATGATCCCCTTGCGAACAAGGGGTTCTCCCCCCGTGATCCGCAGCTTTTCCACACCCATCCCGATAAAAGTTGAACACATGCGGTCCAATTCTTCCAACGTCAACAACTCGGCTTTGGGCAGAAAACTCATGTTTTCCGACATGCAATAGACGCAGCGAAAATCGCAGCGGTCCGTAACCGAGACTCGCAGGTAATTGATGGCACGGGCGAATGGGTCAATCAAAGGTGTATTCATTCCCAAAGCGTACGGTGCGCGGCGCGGGCTTGCAAGGCCATTGAAAGACAACTTAAGGGCGGATATCGTCACAAGTATGAAATATGTATTCGCCCTGATCGTCCCCGCCCTGCTGCTGTCCGGCTGCGCCAATATGCCATTTGGCGGCAGCAAAACTGCCGCGATGGAACCTGTCGCCCCGATTGCGATGAAGCCGCTGACGCGGCCGAATTCTGTTGGCGTGGCGGCCCCGCCTGCGGGCGCACGCACGGCGCGCGCACTTGATACGACCACGGCGGCGCAAAAGGCCGCAGCCCTTGCCGCACACGCCCAGCCTGCGGGCGAACTATCTTTGGGCAAAACTGCCGTGGCGCTTGGCAATGTAACCGAGCCAGGGTTCTGGCTTCGGTCCGGCCTTGTGAAAAAAGCGGGCGCGGGGCGGGTTGTTACGGCGGCGGGTAGGTCCATTGCGGTTGACCTGATCCCGGGTGAAGGGGCGGCACAGCTGTCGCTCGCGGCCTTTCGCGCGCTGAACCTGCCGTTGACAGATTTACCAGAAGTAACGATCTTTGCGCAGTAGGCGGCTTATTCCGCTGACGGGTGACTGGGCAGCCAAACGCGCAGGCTTTGTCTGGGATTGGCCCAAGCATTTCAACATTGCACAGGCCTGTTGTGATGATTGGGCGGCCGCGCACCCCGACCAGATTGCTGTGACCGAGGTTACAGAAAACGGGTCGCAAGATTGGACCTACGCCGCGCTAAAAGACGCATCGGACCGGCTTGCCACGGCCTTTGCCGCGTCCGGCGTAATGCAAGGCGACCGTGTCGCGGTGCTGTTATCCCAGTCCGCCGCCGTGCCGATTGTGCATTTCGCCGCGATGAAGCTGGGGGCGATTGCCTTGCCGCTGTTCACCTTGTTTGGCGGGGATGCATTGCTGTACCGGCTGGCCGATTCCGGTGCGAAACTGGTCGTGACGGACGGGGAAAGCCTGCCGAAAATTCTGAACATCGCCGCAGAACTGACTGATCTAAAATCAATTTTTTGTACAGACCCCATACCAGATGCAAAGCATCTTTGGACCGAAATCGCCGCCCATTCGCCGCTAGCAGCCCACGTGGACACGCTTGCCGAAGACCCCGCTGTGATGATCTATACTTCGGGCACCACCGGTCCGCCCAAGGGGGTTTTGCACGCGCATCGGTTCTTGTTTGGCCATCTGCCCAGCATGGAACTGACGCATGAAGGGTTCCCCCAAGCGGGCGACAAGGGTTGGACGCCTGCCGATTGGGCGTGGATTGGCGGGCTGATGGATATGGCCATGCCCTGCCTGTATTACGGGGTGCCTTTGGTCGCCCACCGCATGCGCAAGTTTGAGGCCGGGGCCGCCTATGCGCTGATTGCCGCCCACGGGATCCGGAACCTGTTTTTGCCGCCAACGGCACTGAAACTGATGCGCGGCACAGCTGTGCCTGCCGGGGTGAATATCCGCTCAATTTCTTCCGGTGGTGAAAGCCTCGGGGCGGAAATGCTGCGCTGGGGTCAAACCGCTTTGGGTGCCCCGATAAACGAGCTTTACGGCCAGACAGAGTGCAACCTGTGCATCAGCCAAGTGGCGGGGATGATGGTTGTGAAGCCTGGCAGCATGGGCCAAGCCTTGCCCGGCTTTGAAGTTGCGATAATGGATGAACGCGGGCGCGGTTGTGCCGTGGATGAAATTGGTGAGATTTGCATCCGCAAAGGGGCTGCCAGCATGTTTTTGCGCTACTGGAACCAGCCCGATAAAACCGCAGCGGCGTTTGGCGATGACTGGTTGCGAACGGGTGATTTGGGCAGCCAAGATGCGCGCGGGTATTTCACATTTTCGGCGCGGGAAGATGATGTGATCACATCCGCAGGCTACCGCATTGGCCCGACGGAGATTGAGAATTGCCTGATGGGTGACGCCGATGTGGTCATGGCCGCCTGCGTGGGGGTGCCCGATGCGCTGCGCACCGAAATTGTGCGCGCTTTTGTGGTGCTGCGTACGGGTGCCAGCGAAGAAGGTGCCGCCAAGCGCCTGATTGACCGGGTGAAAACCCGCATCAGCCCACATGTAGCCCCGCGCGATGTTGTGTTTGTAGACACCTTGCCGATGACCGCCACAGGCAAGGTGATCCGCCGCGATTTGCGCGCGCTTTAGGCCGCGGGCATCCGCGCTTCCACCATGCCCGCATACCAACTGGACCCGAAGGGGATGGCGTTGTCGTCAAAGTTATAGGCGGGGTGATGCACCATCGCCGTGTCGCCATTGCCAAGGAAAATATAGGCGCCGGGGCGTTCGTTCAGCATATAGCTGAAATCTTCGGCCCCCATCAAAGGCGGGGTGTCGGTGCGCACTTTGCCCGAAACGGCCATCGCCACCTCCGCGGCAAAGCCGGTGTTGTCCTCGGCATTCACTGTGGCGGGATAGCCGCGCTGAAAATTCACCACGGCCGATGCGCCAAATGCCGCTGCCATTTGTACGGGCAATGCGTTCATCCGCGCCTCGACCAAATCCTGAACCTCCGCATCAAACGTGCGCACTGTGCCCTTCAAAACAACAGTTTGCGGGATGACGTTGTGGGCGTTGCTGTCAGTGGACACCACGCAAGTGGACACTACAACCTGTTTCAAAGGGTCCACATTGCGTGACGCAATCGACTGCAAGCCCACAATGATATGGCTGGCGACCAGCAGCGTATCAATGCAATCATGCGGTTTGGCGGCATGGCCACCCTTGCCCGTCACGGTGATTTCAAACTGGTCCGCCGCCGCCATCATCGGGCCAGGGCGAATTTCAAACTGGCCCACGGGGATGCCAGGCATATTATGCATGCCGTACACCTCTTGGATATTCCAGCGGTCCAGCATGCCGTCCTTGACCATCTCGTTCCCGCCACCGCCGCCCTCTTCGGCGGGTTGGAAAATCACCACGGCTTTGCCATCAAAGTTACGGGTTTCGCACAGATATTTGGCGGCACCCAGCAGCATGGTGGTATGCCCGTCATGGCCACAGGCGTGCATCTTGCCCGGGGTTTTCGACGCGTATTCCAGCCCCGTCGCCTCCATAATCGGTAGCGCGTCCATATCTGCGCGCAGGCCTATCACCTTGCCAGAATCGGTTTTGCCGTGAATCACCCCCACCACACCCGTGCGGCCAATCCCCTCGACCACCTCGTCACAGCCCCATGCGCGCAGCAACTCGGCCACTTTGGCAGCGGTGCGGTGCACCTCAAACAGCAGTTCAGGGTTTTCGTGGAAATCACGGCGAATGGCTGTCAACTCGGGCAGCATTTCGGCAAAACGGTTCTTTACGGGCATCGGGGCCTCCTCCTGGTGGTATGGCAGCAGGTTGATCCAAACCAACCCGCCCTGCAAGGGTCAGAGCGCTGGGGCGGGTTTAATTTTTGACCCGTCCGTAAAACGCGACAGGCGAAAGCGGGTCAGATCATGGCCCAAGGCCCGCCCCAGAACCATATCCGCCATTACCCGCCCCACGCCGGGGCCAATGCCAAATCCGTGCCCACTCATCCCTGTCGCAATAAACAGGCCCGACAGCCCTGATGTCGGCGGGGCCGCATCCAGCACGGGCACAATGTCGGGCATGGTGTCGATCATCCCCGCCCAAACGCAGCGCAGTTTCGGGCGGCCCAGATGCGGATATGCGGCGGCAAAGGCATCTTGGACATCCGACAGGGTTTTCATGTTCGGCGCGGGGTTCAGCACGCGCGTCGCCTCAAACGGCGAGGGTTTGGACATATCCCAGAGGCGCGGCGTGCGCCATGCATCGGGGTATCCGTTCGGGGCTGCGGCGCGAAAATGGGTCGACCGGAAGTCATTGCGCAAGGTGGGGATGTATTTTGGCAAATGCCGAAACGCATCAGGGCCGATGAAAAAGTCATGCTCGGACCCCGGCGCAATCGTATAGCCGCCATCGACACGGCGTCGAAAGGCAAAGTGATTGTCGGCAGCATTGCCCGCAAAAATCTCGGGCATCGGTTCGGTTGCCGCAACTGACGCCAGCACCGAAAGCTGCGGTATATCAATGCCTTGCGCGCGCAAAAACAACGAGGACCACGCGCCGCCCGCCATGACCACGGCATCGCAAGCAACCTCACCCTGTTCCGTCACAACGCCCGCCACACGGCCATTCGCCATATCAAGGCCGCGCACGGCGCAATCTTCGACAATCACACAGCCCTTGGCGGCCAAGGCGCTGGCAATCAAGGGAACCGCGACCATCGGTTCGGCCCGCGCATCGGACGGGGTTATCATGCCGCCCTGCCAGATACATGCCCCCAACAACGCCCCCACCTCGGCCCGCGTCATGATCCGTGTATCAAGCCCATGTGCGCGGGCGTGGGGCATGAACGCTTCAAACTCGGCCATATCAGCGGGTTTATTGGCCATATAGACCACACCACCTTGCCGAAAGCCCAAGCCATCGCCCAGTTCGGCCACCAGACCGTGCCAGATTGCCATGCTTTCTACCATGATCGGCAGCTCATCCGCATCGCGGGCTTGCTGGCGGATCCAGCCCCAGTTGCGCCCCGATTGTTCACCCGCGATCCGGCCTTTTTCACACAGAACCACGCGTTTACCGGCCTTGGTCAAAAACCACGCGGTCATCACGCCAATGACCCCGCCACCTATCACCACCACATCACAGGCAGCGGGCAACGCGCCCTTGTGGGTGGGCGGCACATCCATCGAAATCGGAAAGGCCTGCATCCCCTACTCCGCCAAATCCTTGACCAAGCGCTGCATAAAGCCCCACGCCTCATTGAATTGCGCAACCTCCAAGTATTCATTCGGCTGGTGCGCCTGCGCAATATCGCCCGGCCCGCAGACCACGCAAGAATACCCCTCGGCCTGAAACTGCCCTGCTTCGGTGCCATAGCTGACCACCTCGGACCCGTTGTCACCCGTCAAACGCCGCACCAAATGATCGGCCGCGCCGTTTTGTTCGGGGACAAGGCCGGGCACGTAAAAGGTTTGGGTCAAGGTGATCGCAGCTTCGGGGCGGATGGCCTGTATCTCGGCCTCTATCTCTGCTGCTTTGTCCTTGAAACGCTGGGCCCATGCCTCTTCACTCTCGCCCGGCACCACGCGGAACCCGAACCCGAAGTGGCAATCCTTGGCGGTGATGTTTTCCGCCGTACCGCCCTGAATTTTGCCGACATGCGCCGTGGTCCAATGCGGCACAAACCCCTGCCCCAATGCGGTTGCAGGCTTGGCCGCATTTTCCGCGTTGATAATATTGGCCCAGTCAATCAGCCGCGCGGCCGTCATGATCGCGTTGACGCCGGTGTGCTGAAGTGACGAATGTACCTCAAACCCTTGCACATGTACGGCAAAGCCGTGGCCGCCCTTGTGGCCGTTGACCAGCCGCATCATCGACGGCTCGCCCACCACCACAGCCGCCGCGCGGGGCAAGGTCTTGACCATTTGCGCAATCATCGGCGGCGCACCCGTGCAACCCACCTCCTCGTCATAACTGATCGCGATTTGCAGCGGGCGTTTCACCCCTGCGGCCAGCGCCAAGGGCACGGCGGCCAGCGCCAGCGCCACAAACCCCTTCATATCGCAGGTGCCACGGCCATAAAGCCGCCCGTCCCGTTCGACCACGGTGAACGGATCGGTGGCCCAATCTTGCCCCTCCACCGGCACCACATCGGAATGGCCCGACAGAATCACCCCGCCTTCCACCTCAGGTCCAACATTGGCAAACAGCGCCGCTTTGGTGCCATCAGCGTTATAAACGCGGTACGATTTTACGCCGTGCGATGCCAAATACCCTTCTACCCAATCAATCAAATCAAGGTTGCTTACGTGGCTGACGCTGCGAAACCCAACCAGTTGGTCAAGTATTTCACGAGCGGACAAGTTCATAGGGTGCATGGCGTGGGTCCTTATTTTTCAAGCCACGCTCGGACATTCGCCCAGACAGGTCAAGATGCAAGCCAATAAACCACGCCGCCAAAACGACAAAGCCAAAGAAACCCTGTTGCGGGAGGGCAAAAAAACGATAACATCCCATCAACCAAGGCGGTCACTGGCTGACCTTGGACGATATAATTTAACGACATGGGAGTCGTCATATGCCCGATGGGGCCAAGCCCGTCCTTGATGTCCGGGGCTTGCAGACCGTTTTCCGCACCCGCGCGGGCGACGTTCATGCAGTCAATTCGGTAAGTTTTCACCTGGAACCCGGCGAATTGCTGGGGGTCGTGGGCGAAAGCGGGTCGGGCAAATCCGTGACCATGATGTCACTGATCGGCCTTTTGCCGATGCCCCCCGCCGAAGTGCTCGCGGGTGAGGTGATGCTGGGCGATGTTGATATATTGAAGGTCACGCCAGACCAGTTGCGTGATATTCGCGGGCGGCGGATTGGCTTTGTTTTCCAAGACCCGATGACCAGCCTTAACCCCGTCTACAACATCGGCAATCAGGTGGCCGAACCCTTGCGCCGCCATATGGGGATGAACAAATCACAGGCCCGTGCCCGCGCGATAGAGCTGTTGGAACTGGTGGGCATCCCAGATGCCGAACGCCGCCTTGCCGATTATCCGCACCAGTTTTCCGGCGGTATGCGCCAGCGCGTGATGATTGCCATAGCGCTGGCCTGCGACCCCGAAGTGTTGATCGCGGATGAACCCACAACCGCGCTGGATGTTACCATTCAGGCGCAGATCATCGAATTGGTTAAGGAACTGCGCACCAAGCTGGGGATGGCGATCGTCTGGATCACCCATGACCTTGGCGTGATTGCGGGCATCGCCGACCGTGTTTTGGTGATGTATGGCGGCCAAGTGGTTGAACAGGCCCCGGTCAAGGAATTGTTTGCCAACCCGCAGCACCCCTATACCCGCGCTTTGCTGAAAACCATTCCGTCCGTCACGGGCCAGCGCGAAACCCGTCTGCGGGTAATCGAAGGCCAACCGCCGATCATGGGCGCGGCCCCCGTGGCCTGCCCATTCATGCCCCGCTGCGCGCATGCGTTTTCGCGCTGTGGCGCAGAAAACCCGCAACGCCGTGCAATAGGGGCGGGCCGTGTGGGCTACGGTCATGATGTCGCCTGCCATTGGGATGCCAAAACAGGGGGGCCAGCCGATGCTTGATGCCAAGCCGGCCAAAAAACTGGTCGAGGTCAAAGACCTCAAGATGTATTTCCCCATCCATTCCGGCCTTTTGCGCCGCCATACCGGCGATGTGAAGGCGGTGGATGGCCTTAGCTTTGATATATTTGAAGGCGAAACCCTTGGGCTGGTGGGCGAATCCGGTTGCGGTAAATCCACCGTGGGCCGTGCGCTTTTGCGGCTTTATGAACTGACGTCGGGGTCGGTGACGATTGGCGATGAAGATATCGCCAAGCTGTCACCCGAAAAACTGCGCACCAAACGCCCGATGATGCAGATGGTGTTCCAAGACCCGCAGGCCTGTTTGAACCCGCGGATGACCGTGGCCGCAATCATTGCCGAACCCTTGGACGAACACACCAAACTCAGCGCCGATGAAAAGCTGGAAAAAGTGTACGAGCTGATGGATGCCGTGGGCCTGAACCGCGCTTTTGCCAACCGCTACCCCCATGCCTTTTCGGGTGGGCAACGCCAGCGCATCGGCATCGCGCGGGCCTTGGCGTTGAACCCCAAGTTTATCGTGTGCGACGAACCGATTGCCGCATTGGACGTGTCCATTCAGGCCCAAGTCGTGAACCTACTAGAGGATTTGCAAGAACAATACGGGCTGACCTATCTGTTCATCAGCCATGATCTGTCGATGGTCCGACATATCGCCGACCGTGTGGCCGTGATGTACCTTGGCCGCATTGCCGAACTGTCGCCCCGCGAACCGCTGTATGCCGACCCGTTGCATCCCTATGCCAAGGCGCTGCTGTCGGCGGTGCCCGACCCCGACCCTGAACGCGAATCTGGGCGCAAGCGCATCATCTTGCAAGGCGATGTGCCCTCGCCTTCCAACCCACCCAAAGGCTGCAATTTTTGCACACGCTGCCCCGAGGTGATCCCGATTTGCCATGAGGTAAAGCCAGATCTGGCCGAGGTCCGCCCCGGCCGTTTTGTGGCCTGCCATCTGGTCAAACCCGACAATAACACCGCCGCCGGATCAACCGGCCTGGCTGAGGACTTCGAGTACAACCAACAAGGAGAACCAAAACAATGAAACTGAAAACCGCCCTATTGGGTGCTGCCTGCGCGTTTGCTTTTGCACCCGCTGCAATGGCCGAACGTGGTGCTGACGGCAACGTCAAAGTGCTGTATTCGCAAGCCGTATCCATCATGAACGCCTATCTGTCATCCGGGACAAAAGACGTCGAAGTGGGCAGCCTTGTGCTGGAACCACTGGCAGGCTTTGATGAAGTCGGCACCATTTTCCCGCGTCTTGTCACCGAAATTCCAACACTGGAAAATGGCGGCATTTCCGAGGATCAAACTTCGGTCACATGGAAGCTGAAAGAAGGCATCCTGTGGTCCGATGGCACGCCCTTTACCGCCGATGACGTTGTGTTCACCGCCGCCTATTGCATGGACCCCGCAGGCGGTTGCGCGCAGTTGGCGAAATACGAAGGCGTAAAAACGGTTGAAGCGGTCGACCCGCTGACCGTGAAAGTCACATTTACCGGGCCAAAACCGAACCCGCTGGTTGCTTTTGTTGGCGCTGAATCGCCCATCATCCAAAAGGCACAGTTTGCAAACTGCCTTGGTGCGGCCGCGCCCACCTGTACAGATGCCAACTTCAAACCCCATGGCACCGGTCCGTTCTATGTCACCGACTTCAAGGTGAACGATAGCGTTGAATTGGCCGCAAACCCCAACTACCGCGACCCGGCAAAGCCTAACTTTGCCACGCTGTCGGTCAAGGGTGGTGGCGATGCGGCATCGGCTGCGCGCGCGGTCATGGAAACAGGCGAATTTGACTATGCCTGGAACACCCAGATCAACCCTGAACTGCAAGCACAGATGCAATCAGGTGGCAAAGGCCAGTTCGTAACCGGCTTTGGCACCTTGGTTGAACGCATCGAAATGAACATGACAGATCCATCCCCGGATCTGCCAGAAGGTGAACGGTCCACCGCGATGCACCCACACCCGATCTTGTCGGATGTGAACGTACGCAAGGCGCTGTCGATGGCCATCGACCGCAGCTTGCTGGTCGAAGTCGGCTATGGCGCATCGGGTCGCCCAAGCTGTAACCTCGTCCCTGCCCCGGCTATCTATGCCTCGCCCAACACCGATTGCATGACGCAAGACATGGACGGCGCCAAGGCATTGCTGGATGCGGCGGGCTGGGTTGTCGGCGCCGACGGCGTTCGCGAAAGGGACGGCAAGCGGTTCAAGCTGGTCTATCAAACTTCGGTAAACCCTGTGCGTCAGGATTTCCAAGCGCTGATCAAGGGCTGGTGGAATGAGCTGGGCGTGGAAGTAGAGCTGAAAACCGTCGATGCCGGCGTGTTCTTTGGTGGTGATCCGGGTTCGCCCGATACGTTCCAGAAGTTCTATGCTGACGTGGAGATGTATGCCAACAACTTCCCCGGCACAGACCCAGAACCCTATATCGTAGCCTATACCTGCGATAAGGCACCGCGCCCCGAAACCCAGTGGCAGGGCGAAAACATCAACCGCTATTGCGATCCGGTGTTTGATGAACTGGCAGCCCAGCTGATCCAGACAAAGGGCGAGGCTGAACGTGCGGCAATCGTTATCCGCATGAACGAAATGCTGACCAAAGACACCTATACCATCGTGCCATTGGTCGACCGTGGTCGTCTGTCGGCCCATTCCAACACCCTTGGCGGTGTGGTCCTGAACGTCTGGGACTCGGAAATGGGTAACGTCGAAAACTGGTTCCGCGTTAAGTAAGCTGACCTGATCTTTGGGCGGGGGGGGGCACTCTCCCCCGCCCTTTCCCCCAATACTGATGACCTAAGGCGCCGCATATGCTCACCTTCACACTCCGTCGGCTGTTATTCGCGATCCCGACGCTTTTGCTCATCAGTTTACTGATCTTTTTGCTCGTGGACCTTGCCCCGGGTTCACCCCTCAGCCAAATCCCCCTGACCGTGCCGCCAGACGTGCGCATGAAGATTATGGAGGCGATGGGCGCGAATGAACCGGTCTTTGTCCGCTATTTCTTGTGGCTAAAGCAGTTTTTTGTGGTCGAACCCTTGGTGCTGTGGGACCATTGGTGGGGCACGGCCTATTCCGCCGATATGCAGCGCATCGTCAGCTGGCAGTCGCGTTCGCCGGTTATGGATACCGTCGTCCAGCGCTTGCCCCAAACCATGACCGTGATCGGCACGTCCTACATCCTTGGCGTAATGATCGCACTGCCCATCGGGATCTATTCCGCCTACCGCCAATATTCATGGTTTGACCAAATCGGCACATTCATCGCGATGATCGGCTTTTCGGTGCCCACGTTTTTCACCGGCCTTGTGTTGATCCTTGTGTTCGCGGTCAACCTGCACTGGTTCCCGTCGATCTATGACACATCGCTGCGCGTCACCGATTGGGCCAGTTTCACCCAGCAGGTCAAACAAATGGCCATGCCGGTGATGGTGCTGGCGTTGTATAACGCGGCACAGATCAGCCGCTATATGCGCTCGTCCATGCTGGAAAACCTTGGGCAAGACTATGTGCGCACCGCCCGCGCCAAGGGGCTGACAGAACGGATCGTCGTGATGAAGCATGTCGTGCGCAACTCGATGATCCCCGTTGTCACCGTTATCGCCCTTGGCATCCCGTCCATCTTTGGCGGCGCGATCATCACCGAACAGGTGTTTCGTGTGAACGGCCTTGGCGCGCTGCTGATTGGCGCGATCCAAGGGTCGGACCTGCCTACGGTGCAAACTCTGACATTTATTTTTGCCGTGCTGATCGTGCTGTTCAACCTGATCGCCGATATTCTCTACGGACTGCTAGACCCGAGGATCCGCTATGACTGATGCCGCACCACAAGCCGTAAAACTGGCCAAACCGCGCAGTCAATGGGCCGATGTCTGGGTGCAGTTCAAATCGCACAAAGGCGCGTTGGTGGGCTTGTTCGTCTTCTTGTCACTCGCGCTATTTGTATCGGTCGGCCCGTTGGTCTGGACAAAAGACCCTACCTTCATCAATCCCGATGCGGTGACGATGATCAAAACCCGCAACAAACCGCCATCGTGGGAATTTCCCCTTGGCACCGATCAACTGGGCCGCGATATGCTGGCGCGGATGATGAAGGGCGGGCAAACCTCTATCGCAGTGGGCCTGACGGCGATGGTCATTTCCATCACTTTGGGCACGTTTATCGGCGTGATGGCGGGCTATTTCAAACGGCTTGATAACGTGTTGATGCGTCTGACCGACCTGTTCTTGGCGCTGCCCTTGTTGCCCCTTTTGCTGGTCATGGCCATGCTGTTTCGCGCGCCCTTGTCCAAGGCATTCGGCCCCGAAGGCGGAACCTTCCTGCTGATCGTGGTCGCCATCGGCCTGACCAGTTGGATGCAAGCCGCCCGCGTGGTGCGTGGCGAGGTGCTGGCCCTGAAGGAACGTGAATTCGTGTTGGCCGCGCGTTCCATCGGCACGCCCTCCCGCCGGATGATCCTGCGCCATGTGCTGCCCAACGTCATGTCACCCATCATGGTTGCCGCCACCCTTGGCATCGCCAACGCGATCATCACTGAATCCGCGCTGTCCTTCCTCGGCCTCGGCTTTCCGCCCGATTTCCCGACATGGGGCCGCCTGCTGTTTGATGGTGCCGAATATATCCAGCAATACCCCGAACGCGTGATCTGGCCCGGTGTTGCCATCTCGCTGACGGTGCTGTCGGTCAACTATATCGGTGACGGGTTGCGCGATGCGCTGGATCCACGCATTCGGGGCCGCTGATCTGAAATAAGACCACCCATCCAAGTCTTCCCGCCGCCCCTAGACAGATATTCTGTCTTTAGGGGCGGTTTGGTCTTATGTTCCAAACACCACCCCCAGATAGAATACCGTTCCTGCAAACTCCACTACAGCAAGGGCTACATCCCTTGCCACAGACCCAACCCTGAACCAGACAGAATAAAATTCTGATTGAACGGGACTCTGCAATGTTTGAAACCCTCGGCTTTGAAACCCTCACCCCGCGCGGTGCCTCGGTCATCCTTGGCCTGACCATCGGCCTTGTGTTCGGCATCTTGGCCGAGGTTACCCGTTTTTGCCTGCGCCGCGGTCTTGTTGGGCCAAGCGTTGAGCGCACACCCGCCCTCGCCCTTTGGGCTACGGCCCTTGCGACAGCGATCCTTGGCACCCAAGCCGCAGTCGCCGCAGGTTGGATCAGCTTTGACGGCCACCGCTTGCTGACCCCCGACCTGCCTTATGTAGCCATTCTGATCGGCGGGCTAGCCTTTGGTGCAGGCATGGTCCTGACACGTGGCTGCGCCTCGCGTCTGACCGTTTTAACTGGCACTGGCAACCTGCGCGCCCTGACCGTTCTGGTCGTATTCGCCATTGCCGCCCATGCGACGATGAAGGGGCTGCTGGCCCCGCTGCGCACCGCTTTGGGCGACATCACCGTGCCCTTGGGCGATGCGATCAGCCTTGGCAACCTGCCGGGTGGCGCGCCGCTTGTGGCGGGTGTTATGGCCGCCGCCGCCTTTGCCTATGCCCTATCTGCCCGTCTGCCGCTTCGCCAACTGGCCGCAGGTGTGGCCATTGGCGCACTTGTCCCGCTTGCATGGGTTGGCACCGGATTTGTGCTTCTGGATGAATTCGACCCCATCGGCATGGAAAGCCTCAGCTTTACGCTGCCCTTGTCTGAAACCCTGTTCTGGGCCATCGCGTCGTCATCCGTCGCGGCGGGCTTTGGTATTGGCTTGTTCGGCGGCTCGATTGCGGGCGCTGGCCTCTCCTCGCTAGCAGCTGGCCGCTTTCAATGGCAAAGCTTTGACACGCCAGCACAGACCGGCCGTTATCTGGCAGGTGGCGCGTTGATGGGTGTGGGCGGCGTGCTGGCGGGCGGTTGCACCTTGGGCGCAGGGCTTGCGGGCATTCCCACCCTGTCAGTTGCAGCGCTTCTTGCGCTTGCCGCCATCGCCGCAGGAGCGTTGATCACCAACCGTATTCTGGATGGAAGACCACAGGCCCAACCTGCCTTTGGCTAAACGTCACGCCTTAACCCATAAAGGCCCGCCCAACCGGCGGGCCTTTATCAATGAAACTTGTGCTTGATGCGCTGCACCATCGCCCAAACCCCTAAAATCACCACGGGCACCAAGGCGGCCATCGTCATCCCTTTCGACAGCCCAAGGCTTTCGGTCAGCGGATAGGCAACATAAGCCAGCAGGTTCACCGCGTAGTAACTGATCGCCACAACCGACAACCCCTCAACCGTGGTCTGCAACCGCAGTTGCACATCCGCCCGCGCATCCATGCTTTCCAACAGCTTTTGGTTCTGCGCCGACCGTTCCACATCGACCCGCGTGCGCAGCAATTCCGCCGCCCGCGTCGCACGTTCCGACAGGCTGCGCAACCGCGCCTCGACCGATTTCACCGTCCGCATCGCAGGATCATAGCGGCGCATCATAAACTCGCCAAAGGTTTGCCGCCCCTCAATCCGTGCCTCGCGCAGCACCGAAATGCGCTGGTTCACAATCGCCTCATAGGCCCCCGTCGCCCCGAACCGGAAACTGAACTGCACCGACAGGCTTTCCAACTCGGCCGAGATTTGCAGCAGCGTGTGCAGCACCTCTTCGGGGGAATGATCCGTGCTGTTCATCCCCGACACCAGCGCCGACAACTGCGGGTCCAAACCGTTCAGCCGCCCGCTCAACGTGCGCGCCCGCATCAGGCCCAGCATCGACATCGCGCGGTAGGTTTCCACCTCGCACAGTCGCTGCACGATCCGCCCAATCCGCCGCGCGCCAGTGCCCTTTTGCACAAACACGGCAAAGCGCATATGCCCTGCCACATCAATTCGGAAATCCCCCGCCACCACAGCGGCCCCGTCCACGACCCGCGACACCGCCAAACTGTCTGGCACAAACCACTGGTCCAGCTTGGCCAGCATCGCGGCCTCATCCTCGGGCATTTCCTCGACCCGTATCAGCACCGATGTCAGCCGCGCACCTGGGGCGTTGGCCAGCCAATCCTCGGGGAACACATCCGCCTCCATCGGGTCAAAGGCGCGCGAAGACACACCGCTGCCAAAGGCCGAATAGGTCACAAATTCCGTATGGCTTTCCCATTTCAAATCATGCCGCCCCATCTGCCCCGAAAAATGCGTGGCATCGGGCTGCGGGTGCGGTGATCCGTGGCGGTCCAGCAAGGCCAGCAAATGCCCAAGGTCCGCCGCACGGTCACGGTTCACCGCATGTTCGGGTTCCTTGATCGCCACATAAACGGCATGGCAAGGCACCGTCAGCGCCGGAAAGGGCCGCGCATGCAGCTCATTCACCAAATCATAGCGCAACGGGTGGTCGGTTATTTTGGGCATAGGATCCTCGGTCTTGCGTGCCCTTAGGAAACGAGGTGCTACACGGTTTGTAAATTCCCCAGACACCCTGCCAGCGGTGCGCAATGGTACACTGGTAAATCCGCCACGCTTGGCGCGGGCTGTGGGAAAACGCAAAACGCCCCGCCGTTGCCAGCGGGGCGCTTTATAAAACTGTATCAGCCCTTAGTCGATCAAGGGCAACAAAGCATCCAGCGACTTTTTCGCATCGCCATAAAACATCCGTGTGTTTTCTTTGTAAAACAACGGGTTCTCAATGCCGGAATAGCCCGTGCCCTGTCCGCGCTTGGACACGAACACCTGTTTCGCCTTCCAGCATTCCAGCACAGGCATGCCTGCGATGGGGCTGTTCGGGTCCTCTTGGGCGGCGGGGTTCACGATGTCATTCGACCCGATAACGATGGCCACGTCAGTAGATGGGAAATCCTCGTTGATCTCGTCCATCTCCAGCACGATGTCATAAGGCACCTTGGCCTCGGCCAGCAGCACGTTCATATGCCCTGGCAAACGCCCCGCAACGGGGTGGATGGCAAAGCGCACGTTTTTGCCCCGCGCGCGCAGTTTGCGTGTCAATTCCGACACGGCCTGTTGCGCCTGCGCCACTGCCATACCATAGCCTGGGATGATGACAATGCTGTCCGCCTCATTCAGGGCCGCCGCGACACCTTCGGTATCAATGGCAATCTGTTCGCCCGAAATTTCCATTGCAGGGCCAGTGGTGCCACCAAACCCGCCAAGGATCACCGATACGAACGAACGGTTCATCGCTTTGCACATGATATAGGACAAGATCGCACCCGATGAGCCGACAAGCGCACCAACCACGATCAGCAAGTCGTTTGACAGCGAGAAACCAATCGCCGCCGCCGCCCAGCCGGAATAGCTGTTCAGCATGGAAACTACGACCGGCATATCCGCGCCGCCGATGCCCATGATCAGGTGATAGCCGATGAAAAAGGCCAGCAATGTCATCACGATAAGCGCCATAGCCGATCCGGATTGCAGGTAAATCACCAGCATCAGCAACGATCCCAGCGCCGCACCCGCATTCAGCATATGACCACCGGGCAGCTTTTTCGCCACCCCGTCAACCTTGCCCGCCAGCTTGCCATAGGCAATCACCGATCCTGTGAACGTCACCGCCCCGATGAACACGCCAAGGAACACCTCGACCCGCAAAATCGTCAGCTCAACTGGCGATTTATGCGCCAAAATTGCTGCAAACCCTTCCAGCAGGTTGCGCTGATCCTCGGGCGTGGCAGCAACCAGTGCCGCCTCCAGATGCGCGTTATAGCCGATGAACACAGCAGCCAAACCGACCAAACTGTGCATCGCGGCCACAAGCTGTGGCATTTCCGTCATTTGCACGCGCTGCGCCACGACATATCCAATCGCGCCCCCCACGGCGATCATCAACACCGACAGCAGCCAATTGCCCGCCCCTGGCCCGATTACCGTGGCCAGCACGGCAATACCCATGCCGACAATCCCGTACCACACCGCGCGTTTCGCGCTTTCTTGCCCCGAAAGCCCACCCAGTGACTGAATGAACAGCACGGCTGCGACAACATAAGCGGCTGTTGTAAAACCATATTCCATAATATTCGCCTCCGCTTACGACTTTTGGAACATGGCGAGCATCCGCCGTGTTACCATGAAACCGCCGAAAATATTGATCCCTGCCATCAGCACCGACAAGGCCGCCAGCACCACAACCAGCCAGCTTCCCGACCCGATTTGCAGCACCGCGCCCAGAATGATGATCGACGAAATCGCATTGGTGATCGCCATCAACGGCGTGTGCAAACTGTGGCTGACTTTCCAGATCACCTGGAAACCAACGTAACAGGCCAGCACAAACACAATAAAGTGTGACATAAAGCTCGCAGGGGTGAACATCCCCGCCAGCAGAAGCAGCCCCCCCGCAATCGCCATCAACCCGACTTGGTTGCGCGTTTGCAGCTTGAACTCGGCCACCTCTTTGGCGCGCCGTTCCTCGGGCGTCAGCTCTTTCACCTTTTCCTTCGGCTTTTGCACCGCAATTGCGGCCACCTTTGGCGGCGGTGGCGGGAAGGTAATCTCGCCCTTATGCGCCACGGTCGCCCCACGGATCACGTCATCTTCCATATTATGGTTGATAACACCATCCTTGGCTGGTGTAAGATCGGCCAGCATATGCCTGATATTGTTGGAATAAAGCGTCGATGCCTGCGCCGCCATCCGACTTGGGAAATCGGTGTAGCCGACAATCGTGACGCCATTGTCGGTGACAATTTTCTCATCCATCACGGTCAAATCGCAGTTGCCGCCACGCTCGGCCGCAAGGTCGATAATAACCGATCCCGGCTTCATCATCTCGACCATATCCTTGGTCCACAGCTTGGGCGCAGGCCGGCCAGGGATCAGGGCGGTAGTGATAACGATGTCAATCTCGGGTGCCAATTCGCGGAATTTGGCCAATTGCTTGGCCTGAAATTCCGGCGTCGACGGGGCCGCATAGCCGCCCGTGGCCGCGCCATCCGGCAGCTCGCTCGCGTCAAATTCCAGATATACAAACTCGGCACCCATGCTCTCAATCTGCTCGGCCACTTCAGGCCGCACATCAAACGCGTAGGTAATCGCACCCAGCGACGTTGCCGTCCCGATCGCGGCCAAACCGGCCACGCCTGCGCCGACAACCAGCACTTTCGCTGGTGGCACCTTGCCCGCAGCCGTCACCTGCCCCGTAAAGAACCGGCCAAAGTTATTGCCCGCCTCGATCACCGCACGGTAGCCCGCGATATTGGCCATCGACGACAGCGCATCCATTTTCTGCGCCCGCGAAATCCGCGGCACCATATCCATCGCAATGACAGTCGATCCCTGCGCCTTCATCTGCGCCAGCAACTTGTCATTCTGCGCCGGCCAAAAGAACGAGATCAGCGTCTGCCCCTCGGTCAGGCGCTTTGCCTCCACAGGCTCGGGCCCGCGCACCTTAACCACGACATCGGCGGCCTTGAACAAGGCTGCGGCGGTTTTCACCACCTCGACGCCCGCGTCCGCATAGGCCTTGTCCGAAAATCCAGCCTTAGCGCCAGCGCCAGTTTCAATCACGCAGGTATGGCCCAGCTTTTGCAGCAGCTTGGCCGAATCCGGCGTCATCGCAACCCGCGCTTCGCCCTCGAATATTTCCTTGGGTGCCCCAATCTTCAACAGCTTCTCCCCCGATATTTGACGCAGCGTAAGGCGTCAGGTCCGCATTTCTGCATCCCTTAAACACCGCGCAACAATATTTCACAAGTCAGCAACGAAAGAACCGCATTCTAACGCCGCGTTTCAAACCCAGCGCCGCACCTTGGCGCACCATTCCCGGTACTCATCCCCGAACGCTTGGGTCAAATGCGCCTCTTCGCCCTCGATAAACCGCTGATTGATGACCCAGACAAACGCAGGCACCAAAGCAAAGCCCAAAACCGTATCAAACATCAGGCAAGCCCCTATTAACACTAGAGAATCGCCCAGATAGATCGGGTTGCGGCTAAACCCGAAAACGCCCGAGGTTATCAACTGGCTGGCCGCACGCCTTGGGATCACAGTGGTCCGCGCCCGCCCCATCTCCCACACCGCCATCGCCATAATGGCCAGCCCCGCCAACACCACCATCACGCCCGCCACATCGCCCACCGCGCCAAAAAGCCGCAAGGGCACCGCTTGCGCCAGCCCCCATGCGGCGGCCAAACACAGCCCCAGCCAAACCGGCGGCCAATCAAACAGCTTCAGCATAAATCGCCCTCATTCTCATCTTGAAACTCCTTCGGCAAAGCGCTTCAATGCCGCAACCCAGCCAAAGGATGCCCCATGCCAACCGATTTCGCCAGCCTGCGCAGCCAGTTTGATCTGCCCGAAGACATGATTTATCTTGATGGCAATTCGCTTGGCCCCTTGCCCAAGGCGGCGGCAGCCCGCGTGGCCCGCACGATCACGGATGAATGGGGCAAAATGCTGATTACCGGCTGGAACAAGGCAGGCTGGATGGCGCAACCCTCGGCTGTGGGCGACCGCATCGCCAAGCTGATCGGCGCCGAAGCAGGCAGCGTTGTGATGGGCGACACCCTGTCGATCAAGGTCTACCAAGCCCTCGCCTCGGCTTTGGAGATGAACCCCAAGCGCCGCGTGATCCTGTCCGATACCGGCAATTTCCCCTCTGATCTTTATATGGCAAACGGCCTGTGCCGTACCCTTGGCCCCGACTATACCTTGAAAACGGTCGCCCCCGAGGATGTGCTGGAGGCCATCGACGACACCATTGCCGTCACCTTGCTGACCGAGGTCGATTACCGCACGGGCCGCATGCACGACATGCAGGCCATTACCGACCGCGCCCATGCCAAAGGCGCGCTGACGGTTTGGGATCTGGCCCATAGTGCGGGCGCTTTGCCCGTGCATCTGGCCAAATGTGGCGCCGATTTCGCCGTTGGCTGCACCTATAAATACCTTAACTCCGGCCCCGGCGGCCCGGCCTTCATCTATGTCGCCCCCCGCCACCAAGACGCCGCCCGCCCCGCCCTGTCCGGCTGGCTCGGCCACGCCGCCCCTTTTGCCTTTGATCTCGATTATACCCCTGGCGCAGGGATTGAACGCATGCGCGTCGGCACGCCTCCGGTCCTGCAACTGGCAGCCCTTGAGGCGTCGCTTGATATCTGGGACCAAGCCTGCATCAAAGATGTCCGCGCCAAATCCATCGCGCTGACAGACCGCTTTATCAACGGGGTTGAGGCCGCCTGCCCCACCCTCACCCTCGCCTCACCGCGTGACGGCACCAAACGCGGCTCGCAAGTGTCGTTCCGCCACGCCGAAAGCTATGCCATCATGCAGGCCTGCATCGCCCATGGCGTGATCGGCGACTTCCGCGCCCCAGACATCCTGCGCTTTGGCTTCACCCCGCTTTACACCTCGGACCAAGACGTCGATGGCGCTATCAAAATCCTAAGCAATATCATGGCGCAAAACCTCTGGGACCGCCCAGACTACAAAACCCGCGCCCGCGTCACCTGATGCAAGCTCGCATTTCATCTTGGTCCAAATACCTATCCGCTCTCAGCCTCGCAAAACGGCCTGTCCAACTTGGCCCCCCTACCGGCGATAGTAGCGGCACAGTACCGCTGTGCGCCCCTTCGGCTTGGGCGGCACTGTGGCGGCGGATGTCTACCCTCTCGGTTCTGGCGGCGAAAGGCCTGTGTCACTCCTGACGCAGCATTCCCCCCGTAACCGGAGAAACCTCGATGAAATGCCCAATGAATACCCCCCTTGACCCCGCCACTGACGGCGCGGAAATGTCCTTTGACGGGCGCATGTCTTACGGCGATTACCTCGCTATTGACCCGATCTTGAACGCGCAACAGCTGCGCACCGATGCCCATGATGAAATGCTGTTCATCATCCAGCACCAAACCTCGGAACTTTGGATGCGGCTGGCCCTGCACGAACTCAATGCCGCGCGAACCTGTATCGCCGAAGGCCACGTTCGCGAAGCGTTCAAAATGCTGTCGCGTATTTCGCGCATCTTTGAACAGCTCAATTCCGCATGGGACGTGCTGCGCACCATGACGCCGTCCGAATACACCCGCTTTCGCGATGACCTCGGCCAATCCTCGGGCCTTCAAAGCCACCAATACCGTCTGATCGAATTTGCCGTCGGCAACCGCAACACGGCCATGTTGCGCCCGCATGCCCACCGCGCCGATTACACAGCGCTTTTGGTCGCCGAACTTGCCCGCCCCAGCCTGTATGATGAGGCATTGCGGCATTTATACCGCAATGGCCTGCCTGTTCCCGAAGATGTGATCAGCCGTGACCTGTCGCAGCCCTGGACCGCGCATGCAGGCGTGCAAGCGGTTTGGGAAACCGTCTACCGCGATCCCGAAACCTATTGGGAGGCGTATGAGCTGGCCGAGAAACTGGTTGATTTCGAAGACTATTTCCGCCGCTGGCGCTTTAACCACGTCACCACAGTCGAACGCATCATCGGGTTCAAGCGCGGCACCGGGGGCACATCTGGTGTCCAATACCTGCGCCGAATGCTAGAGGTAGAGCTGTTTCCAGAGCTATGGCACCTGCGCACAACGCTATAATTCGCCCTTTCGGCAAGACTCCCCAGCATTTTAAGGCAATCGGCTTTGACCCTAGGGGTTCTTTGTTCTATTTCTAGGAATAACCAAAGAATCCGCTCCGGCGGCAGTATGAAGGTATTTATATGCGCAGTTTCGGTTCCACCATCCGACTTGCGGGCCTGCCGGTCGCATTCGTACTCGCTTTGTCGGCCTGCGTTGCCCCGACACCCCAAGCAACAACCGCTGATCCCGCAGCCGCGCGCCGCTCGGCCGCCGTGGAACCCGCCGAAACTGCCTATGTCTCACGGATGGACGGGACTATCGCCGTACCCGCCATTCCCTTGGACAAACTGCCCGAGGCATATCGCCGCCAAGAGGTCGCTTATCAAACCGACCGGCCCGCAGGCTCTATTATCATCCACCCCGGCCAAAAATTCCTGTACTTTGTGACGGGCAAAAACAAGGCTATCCGCTACGGCATTTCGGTCGGCAAATCCGGTTTTGAATGGGCGGGTGAGGCTGTGGTGTCGGAAACCAAAAACTGGCCGACATGGACCCCGCCCAAGGAAATGATCGCCCGCAGCCCCAAACTGGAAAAGTGGAAAGACGGCCAACCCGGCGGCCCTACCAACCCGCTTGGCGCGCGTGCAATCTATCTTTTGTCGGGCGGCCGCGATTACGGCTATCGTATCCACGGCACCCCCGATTGGTGGTCCATCGGCAAAAACGCTTCGTCGGGCTGTATCCGCATGATCCAACAAGACGTGATCGACCTGAACAAGCGCGTGGCAACGGGTGCAACCGTTTTGGTGTTGAACGCCGATGGGTCCATGCCCAAAGGCCTGAAAATCCCGACACCGCCAAAGCCAAAGCAAACTGTGGCCAAGGCTAAAATCTTGCCCAAACCCGCCGTGCCGGAACTGGAAATCAAAACAGTGACCTATCAGGCCCCACCCCCCGGGGCTGCGCCCGTGGCATCCACTGAACCGGCCGCAACAACGACCTCGGCCGTGACGGCCCCCGCAACACCTTTGATTGTCGCGCCAGCCGCACCAACCAAAGTGACCCCATAACCCTACCTATCCGCGGCTAAAAAAGGCGTGCCCAAGCGCCCGCCTTTTTTAGCCGCCAAACGCCGCATCAGAAAATCCCGTTCGCCGCCTGAAGACTGCGTACATAAGCGACAATGCTCGTCACTTCGGCCTTGGTGATCCCGTCGACTGCAGGCATATCGCCATACGGCCAGTGATGCGCCCGCACCCCGTTCAATGCCGCCAAATGAAACGCCGCATCCCCGTGATGGGATGGCTCGTAAACCTTGTGCAAGAACGGCGGCCCCGCACCTTCAACCCCCACGCCATTCGTACCATGGCATTTTGCACATTTGGCCTCATAGGCCCGCGCTCCAATCACAGCGTCTCCTACCAACGCGGGTATCACGACATGCGGGCCCGTGGCTTTAGCAGCCGTCTTGGGCGGCACGACAGCAGGGGTCAACACCTGCCACAAGCCAATGCCTGCCACGGCCACCCCTGCCGCCAAGGCGGTCATAAAAATAGGCTTGCGCATAGAATTGTCTCCGGTTCAAACGTCATTCGAACTCACCTTAACCGCTTCCCCTTGGGGGAAGGTCAAGGCCAAACGTCAGGCCCCCGCCATTGCGCGCAGGGCGGGCCGCTCTCCCGCCGCCCAAGCAGCAGCGGCGGCACCAAAGGCCGTAAACAAGGGCCGCGATACAGGGTCATTGGCCGCATTCCATTCGGGGTGCCATTGCACCGACAGCGTGAACCCCGGCGCATCCTTGATATAAATTGCCTCGGGCGTCCCATCGGGCGCATGCCCGTCAATCACCACCCGCGCGCCGGGCCTGCAAATGCCTTGGCCGTGCAAGGTATTGGTCATCACCTCACCCGCGCCCATCAACCCTGCAAACACCCCGCCTTCGGTAAACTTAACCACATGGCGCAGCGCAAACTTTTCCTCAATCGTGCCATCCGGTGGCATACGGTGGTTCATCCGCCCCGGCAAATCGCGGATCTCGGGGTAAAGGGTGCCGCCCATCGCCACGTTCACCTCTTGGAACCCGCGGCAAATGCCCAAAAACGGCTGCCCCCGTTCCACACAGGCCCGCACCAGTGGCAGCGTGATCGCATCGCGGCAACGGTCGAAATCGCCATGCGCCGGCGTCTCGGCCTCGCCATATTCGGACGGGTGCACATTGGGTCGCCCGCCCGTCAACAAAAACCCGTCACACAGCTCCAACAGCTCGGCCACGCTGACAAAATGCGGATCAGACGGAATGATAATCGGCAATCCCCCCGCCACATCCGCCACCGCCTGACTGTTCATCGTGCCCCCCGCATGCACAGGATAGCTTTCATTCAGCAGGTTCATATTCCCGATAATCCCGATGACCGGGCGTCTGTTTGGGCTATTGCGCATCGGGCATCCCCACTAAGTCCAATATCATAAATGCAGAATAAGCTAGTCCTCGCCCAAGGTGAAGCGGATTGATACCGCCTTGCCCATTCACAAACGATTGACTTGCCTTCCCCTTGGGGGAACGTTGCATGGTCCCTAGGCTCCTCCGTTGAAAGGCCTAAAATGAAACACCTTCTCTTTGCCGTCTCGCTTGCCCTGCCCTTGCCCGCTCTGGCGCAAACCATGGACCACACTGGTCATACGATGTCGGGCGACCAAAGTCCCGCGTCGATGGCACTTGCCGCCGCGAATACCAAGATGCATGCCGATATGAACATGTCCCTGACCGGCAACCCCGATGTCGATTTTGTGCAAGGCATGATCCCGCATCACCAAGGTGCGGTCGATATGGCGCGCATCGTTTTGGAATATGGCACAGACCCGGAGGTCCGCGCCTTTGCCGAAGGCGTGATTGACGCGCAAGAGGCTGAAATTGCGTGGATGACTGACTGGTTGGCCAAAAACAAGAAATAACGTCGTGACAATCGCGTGCCCGACGTCAACAAAGGGTTACACCCAACTGGGACAAGAGGCACGCGATGATTTTCAGCTATTCCTTGCACGACGGCGTGCTGACACCGACGACAGGCGATCTTGAAACCGCCCTCTGGCTTGATCTGGACAACCCGACCGCAGAAGAAGAGGCCGCGGTCGAGGCAGCTCTGCGCTGTAACATCCCAACCCAAGCCGAGATGAACGAGATCGAGATTTCATCTCGGCTTTATACCTTTAACCATTCCACCTTTATGACCGCGATCCTGCCCGCCAATTCCGACAGCGGCGATCCGGTCATGGGGCCGGTTAGTTTTGTGCTGACGCCCAGCCATTTGGTCACGGTGCGCTATCACAACCCCCGCGTTTTCGTCTCTTTTCCGCCCCGCGCGCATGCCACGCAGATCGAAATGGACGGGCCAAGCGGGGTGCTGGTGGGCTTGATGGAGGCAGTCATAGACCGTCAGGCCGATATTCTAGAACGCGCCGCAGCCGAAATTGACGCGCAATCGCGCGGGGTGTTCCTGCCGGTAAAATGCGGGAAAAACCCTGATTATCAAAAGGTTCTGGAAAAAATAGGCCAAATGGGCAATCTTAATTCCAACATCCGCGACAGTTTGCTAACCTTGGACCGGCTTGTCACCTATCTTGGCCAAGTGCTGACAAAGCAGGATGCAAGCCCCGACCTGCGCGAACGCGCGCGCACCTTGGCGTCTGATGTGAAATCCCTAACCGACCACGCCAATTTTGTGGCGTCCAAGATTACGTTTTTGCTCGATGCCACGCTTGGCCTGATCAACATCGAACAAAATAGTATCTTCAAGATCTTCTCGGTCGTGTCGGTGATTTTCCTGCCGCCCACGCTGATTGCCTCGATGTTCGGGATGAACTTTGCCCATATGCCCGAACTGCAATGGGCCTATGGATATCCCTATGCGATCGGGTTGATGGTGACGTTTGCGGTGCTGCCGTTCTTGTACTTCAAATATAAGAAATGGCTTTAAGAACGTGCTGCAAGACTATGATATAAAGTTAAATTTTACATCATCAATAACTAAGGAATAGCGTGAGCCCTCTGTCTCGTTCGTCGCCCTTTGCAACGCGTCAGAATACAGAACATGCCAGGTTTGCAGCGCTGTGGGATGCGGCTTGGCAAAGGCGTGGCAGGTAAACACCGCCACATTCGCCGCGTGATCTGGCTGGCGCACGGACGCATAGCGCACCGCCTCGCCCCCCGCCGCGCGCAACCTGTCGGCCAACGTCAAGCAATCGGTGTAATCCTCCCCCGCAATCCAATCGCCTTGCCCCGCCCAATCCGGCGTGGTCAGGTCCAGCAAGAACGGCGTCGCAATATCGGCCCGCACGGCCGTATATTCCACCGCACGGCGCGGCAACGGCGTGCCCACAGACGCCTTGAAAAACCGCAACATGCCCCAAATCATCTCGCACATCGCGGTCAGCGGCGCCTCGGACCCGTACCAAACGCCGGGGGTGCGGCCACGCCGGCGAAACCGCGAATCCTTTGGGTAACAGCCATAACGAAACGGCGACCAGAACTGGTAATCCAGATGCAGGCATTCCGCAGGGACCACGGGCTTGGATGCCTCCAGCATCGCCTCCAGCATGTCATGTTCTTGAAATGTATCGACAATCCGTAAGGTGGATGATCTGTATTGCCCTTCAATGATCCGCCACAGCCCGCCCTTGAACGGCCGCAGTGATGCCTCAAACGGGGGCACGCGCCGCATCCAGATAGTTCATCACATCAATCAGCCCCGCTGCCGTCACAATCATATCGCGCGGGGCCGTCCCCAAATCGGTGTTATTATTGGCGATCCAGCCGCGAATAACCGCCGCCTCGCCCCCCGTCATCGCATCCAGCGCGCGAAAGACGCGGATCAGGCACAAAGACAGCTCCAACGGCTTGCCCTCCAGCGCAAACCCGCCCCCCTTCATCCGGCTGACCGACGGCTCAGACACCCCGATCACCCGCGCCAGATCACGCTGGGTCAGCCCCAATTCGCGCGCGGCATTGAAAGCCGCCTTGGCCGCGACTTGGCCAAGCGTCAATCGAGACTCAGTTTTCAGCAGATGTACAGACATTTCATTTCTCCTGAAACTATATATATCATAATTTCACAAGAAATCAAGCTGAGCGCGAGGATAACGCCCGTGTCGCCGCCATAATCCCACCAGCCCCATGCGCAATACCCAGCGTTTGCATCCCCGTCTCCATCACGGCCAGCACACCCAGCGTCATATGCGCATTCACATGCCCCATATGCGCGACCCGCAAGAACCCGTGCCAAGCCGGATCGCCAGGCAGCGCCATGCCAAGGCCAATGCCCAACGTCACACCCGCCTCGTGCTCGCACCATTCGCGCAACCGCGTGGCATCTTGCCCACCAATCCGCGCCGCTGTCACCGACCACCCCCGATCGGCAGGCTGCGCCACGTTCATCGCAATTGTCGCGCTGCCACTGGCCCAGACATCAAACGCCGCCCAAACCGCGCCTGCAAGCGCATGGTGCCGCGCCCAGACGTTTTCCATCCCTTCTTCCTCCAGCATCACCAAGGCCTCGGCCAGCCCATAAATATGGTGCGTTGGCGCTGTGCCGTTGAAATACTGCCAGAATTCGGTGCCAAAGGCCCGCGGTTCCCAATCCCAATAGGGGGTGCGCAGATCATTACCGCGACACCGTTCCCGCGCCTTGTCGGAAAACCACAAAAACCCCAATCCGGGCGGGGTCATCAATCCCTTTTGGCTGGCGGCCACGGCCACATCCACGCCCCAAGCATCCATCCGGAATTCATCGCAGCCAAGCGACGCGATGCAATCAATCGCCAACAAGGCGGGGTGCCCCACCGCATCCAAAACCGCGCGCAACGCCGCCACATCGGTCTTGATCGAACTCGATGTATCGACCTGCGTGGCCAGCAAGGCCTTGATCTTATGGCCACTATCCGCCCGCAGCGCCGCCTCGACCCGCGCCATATCAACAGGAGTGGATTTGCCGAAATCCATCACCTCGACATCCACACCAATCGCGCGCGCCGATTCTGCCCAACCAATGCCAAACCGCCCCACGGCCAAAACCAATGCCTTGTCGCCACGCGAAAACAGGTTGGCATTCGCCGCCTCCCACGCCGCATGGCCGTTGCCGATATAGATCGCGCAGTTCTGCGTGGTGCCCGCCACCGCGCGCAGGCGCGGCCAAATACCTGCCACCACATCGTAAATCTCGCCACCATAAATATTGGGTGACGCGCGGTGCATCGCACGCAACACGCGGTCGGGCATCACCGACGGTCCAGGAATAGCAAGATAAGGGCGACCAGCAGCAAGCGACACAGCAGTTTTCATTACGGGCATATCCAAATTGATTCACCGCCAATTGCTAGGCCTGCAAAAAGGCCCCGTCAACTGCCCCATCAGCTGTCCCGTCAGCGACCCCATCAACTGGCCCCGCCTTGCAGCCCCCCGCCATATCGCGCTACACCTTTGCCATCCCGTCCTTATACCGGCTCCAAACCCCGTGACCAAAACCGCCAAAGACAATCCCTACCGCTCCTCTCGCCTGTTCGGGCGGCTATGGTCGGGCTATTTGCGCCGCCACAGCGGCTTAATGGCCGTGGCTATTTGCGTGATGATTGTCGAAGGCAGCACCTTGGGAGCATTGTCCTATATGCTCAAACCCCTGTTTGACAAAGTTTTTTCAGCGGGTGGCGAAGATGCACTGATCTGGGTCGCCTTCGCCATCCTCGGGCTGTTCCTGATCCGAGCGGTGACCTCGATAACCTCAAAAACCCTGCTTACCGTTATCGCGCAGCGCTCCTCCTCGGCGATGCAGGTCGATTTGCTGCGCCATATCCTGACGCTGGATGGCGGATTTTTCCAAACCAACCCGCCGGGTGCCCTGATCGAACGGGTCCAAGGCGACACACTTGCGGTTCAAGGGGTGTGGTCAACCGTGATCACCGGCGTTGGACGCGATATTATTTCGCTGATAGGCCTGTTTGCCGTGGCCATTACCATTGATCCGGTCTGGACCTTGGCCGCGCTGATCGGTGCCCCCATCCTGATCGCACCCGCCATCATTATCCAGCGCTATATCCGCCGCAAAACCGCCGCGATGCGCAATGACGCTGGCCACCGCGCCACCCGTCTTGACGAAGTGTTTCACGGTATCCAAGCTGTCAAACTTAACCGGATGGAGGCCTATCAAGTCAGCCGGTTCGACGCGATCGTCCAACGCATCATCCGCGCCGAACTGCGCATGGTGGCGGGGCGGTCAACGATTCCAGCCTTGATCGATGTGATCACGGGGGTGGGGTTCTTTGCCGTGGTCATGCTGGGCGGCGCGCAGATTGTTGAAGGCGAGCGTACGATCGGCGATTTCATGGCGTTCTTCTCGGCCATGGCGCTAACGTTTCAACCCTTGCGCCGTTTGGGCGATATGGCAGGGTTCTGGCAAGTCGCCGCTGCCAGTCTGGAACGCCTGTTCCGGCTGTTTGATATACAGCCCGCGCCGCGTCCTCGCGCCACGGCCTGCCTTACCCACCCCGATACTGCACCGCAAATCGTGATGGATGATGTGGTCTTTGGCTACGGCGATGTGCCGGTGTTGCGGGGCCTGTCGTTCACGGCACCTGCGGGCAAAATGACCGCGCTTGTGGGCGCATCGGGGGCGGGCAAAAGCACGGTGTTCAACCTGCTGACCGCGATGGCCGAACCGCAATCGGGGCAGATAAGCCTTGATGGCACCGATATCGCCACCCTGCCCTTGCCCGATTTGCGCAGCCAGTTTGCGGTTGTCACCCAAGACGCTGCCCTGTTTGATGAAACCCTGCGCGAAAACATCACGCTTGGCACCACGCCCGACATTACAGCCCTAGCGACTGCGATGGACGCCGCCCATGTGTCGGAATTTGTGGGCGCACTGCCCTTGGGCCTCGACAGCCCCGCAGGCCCGCGCGGCTCGGCCCTGTCTGGCGGCCAGCGCCAACGCGTGGCCATTGCCCGCGCCCTGCTGCGCGACGCCCCCGTGCTGCTGCTGGATGAGGCTACAAGTGCCCTTGACGCCCAATCCGAGGCGCTGGTCGCCGATGCCCTGACCCGCGCCGCCGCTGGCCGTACCACCCTTGTGATCGCGCACCGCCTTGCCACCATCCGCAACGCCGACCATATTGTCGTAATGGATCAGGGCCGCGTTGTTGACAGTGGCACCCATGGGGAATTGCTAGCCCGCTCCGGCCTATACGCCGATCTGTGCAAGCTGCAGTTTCAGGCATAAGACCTTACCGCAAAGGACCGCCCAAATGACCACCCGCACCATCGTTTCGGTCACAGGCAAAGATGCCGCCACCTTCCTGCAAGGCTTGTTGACCAATGACATCACGCGCCTTGCCTCCGCTCCGGGCTTGGCTTGGACCGGCGTCCTAACCCCCCAAGGCAAATATCTGGCCGATTTCTTTGTGCTGGGCACAGCTGACGGCTTGCATCTGGATTTGCCAACCGCCCTAGCGGATGACCTCCTGAAACGCCTGTCCATGTACAAACTGCGCGCCGATGTGCACCTAACACCGGCCCACGACATCCACGTCACCCGCGGCCTTGGCCACCCACCCGCAGGCGCCGCATACCCCGACCCGCGCCATGCAGCGCTTGGCTGGCGGCACTATGGCCCAACCGCGGGGGCCAAAACCAACACAGACTGGGACGCCATTCGCGTGGCCCACCTGATCCCCGAAACGATGATCGAGTTGATCCCGAACGACAGCTATATCCTTGAATGGGGGTTTGAGCGGCTCCACGGCGTTGATTTCCGCAAGGGTTGCTATGTCGGACAAGAGGTGACCGCGCGGATGAAGCATAAAACCGAGCTGCGCAAGGGCATCGCCCGCGTGTCGGTTTCCGCGCCCGTCCCCGTCGGGACCGAGATCATGGCCGGGGATAAGCCCGTGGGTCAGATCTTTACGCAAAGTAACGGCCAAGCCATCGCCTACCTGCGCTATGACCGCGCCACCGATGCCATGACGGCAGGCGGCGCAGCGGTGGTGTATTTGGGGACAGGCTAACCGGCCCCCAAACCATTCAGGCGCGTTCGGAATATTCCATCAATTCCGTATGCACGATGATCTCTTCGTCCACGCCGATAAACGGCGGGATCATCACACGCACACCATTGTCCAAAATCGCGGGCTTGAAACTGTTCGCAGCCGTCTGGCCCTTTTGCACAGGCTCGGTCTCCACAATCCGGCACTTAACCTTTTGCGGCAGGCGCATCGACAGCGCCTCGTCGCCGAAATACTCCACCGTCGCCATCATGCCATCTTGCAAAAACGGCCGTCGATCGCCCAACAAATCGGCAGGCAGCTCGATCTGCTCAAACGTCTCATTGTCCATGAACACCAACATCCCGTCGGTTTCATACAAAAACTGCTGGTCCTTGTTTTCCAAAGTCACCTTCTCGACTTTGTCTTCCGACCGGAACCGCTCGTTCAACTTGCGCCCGTCGCGCAGGTTTTTCAGCTCGACCTGTGCAAAAGCCCCGCCTTTTCCCGGCTTTACGATGTTCACCTTCACCGCCGCCCACAGGCCCGCATCATGCTCCAGCACAAAACCGGCCTTAATTTCGTTTCCATTGATCTTTGGCATTATGACAAAACCTTGTCGAAAAGTTGAAGTAATCCTAACAGACCCTATATATACCACTGTTAGCGCCGACAAGCTTACAAGATACAGTGTTCCGATCCGACAGCCATGCGCAATGCGCATATCAGCCATGTCAAACAAGGGATGCCGAATCGCGTGAAAATGGTCATATTGCGCGAACGTCGAAAAACGCAAGACCAAGAATAGGACGGCCCGATGCTAGACTTCGTAGATGGAACTGCTTTCAATTTTGAACAAGGGCAGCGCGCGCGCAAGCTCTTTGCCGCCGTGGTTCTGGCGGCGCTGGATGATGCCATCGCTGACGATAAAAAATATGGCAACGGCCCTGATCAGATCGCCCGCTGGGCACGCTCGCGCGATGGGCGCGAAGTGTTGTCCTGCGCTGGAATCGACCCGAATGAACGTGTTGTCAAAGGCTTGATGGAATTCGTGTCCAAAGGGATTCGTACCTCCGTTGCTTTGTCGCGTGAAGAATCCGAGCGCCGCAATGCCCTGGAACAGGCAGAAGCAGCTTAACCCCAACACGGTTAACAAAGAAAAAACGCGCTCAGGGTCTGGGCGCGTTTTTTTCATTCCCCAAACGCAAAGCCGATGTCAGTCAAAATCGCGTGCTGTCAAAGCGCGGTTTATCTCGGCCCGCACCAATTTGCGCACATTGCGCGTGATGCGCTCGCCCAGTGTCCCGCTCAGCTCTTCGCGGATCAGGTCGCGCACCAAATCGCGCAACACTGTCTCGTCGAAATACCCCTCAGCTTCCGCAAAAATATCATCGTCCGCATCGTCTGATTCTGCCGATACTGGCTTGTCCGCAAAGGCAGGCTTGTCCGCGTCATGCTTCGCTTGGGCAGCCCGCGCCATTATCTCGGCCACGGCGGCCTCCTCGGCCAAATCGGCCATCGCTCTGCGCGCTGCAACGGTACTGGCCAATTCGTCGACCAGTTCAGCCTCTTCCACCCATTCCGGTGCTTGCCACGAAACCGCGCTTACTGTTGCGTCATCGCCTTCGTGCTCCCAATCATCCTCGCCATCGGTCACGCCTGCCGCGATTTCATGAACCACACGGCCCATCTGGGACTCTGGCTCTATGGCATCATCGGCTTGCGCCCAACCTGGATAGGTCTCGCCGTCACTGGCACGTTCCGGCAACCAATCCTCATCCTCGGCGGCCGAATCAAACGCTGTGCGGCTCACAAGCGCGTCATCGGCATCGGTTTCAGGCTCTGCATCTTCGGGCATCACATCCGCCACAGCGTCACCATGCGGTTGCGTGGGAAAGCTGTTTTGGGTGGATACAACCCGCAAAGCCGGCGTCAGCAGCAACTTACCGCCTGTATCAGGCCCCAAAGCCTTGGCTGCGGCACCACTTTCGGCGAGCGCTTTTGCTGGCCCGTCCTTGCCGGCAGGGCGCAAATCCTCGGACACAAGCCGTCTAATCGAGGACAGCACGTCCTCAATATCACCCGAACTCATTGGCTCTGACATACCACCTGCCTCATCGCACCAAACATGGCCAGATATTGACCCGCCATCGCAATTATAATCGGCGCGCACGCCTTTTATAAACTTTACCGATTCACGGCCCATATGACAAGGAATTGGGTATGATCCGGTTAACGATTTACGATTTAGTCAACAATCGTCGTCATTTAGGCGACAATACGCGGCCCGAAACGATCTGGTTCCGGGCTTGCCACTGCCTACTGGCGGCCAGATCGGTCGTAAAGCCTCTGCATCAGTTGCCGATCGCTTTCAAAACACGGTCCAAACGCTTGCCTTGCGAAGACGTCGCAGGCGCGTTTTTCACCGCATTATAATAGGCTTCGGGATCATAAGTCGGGATGCCCAGATTCAGGTGATCCACAGTCAATAGCCCCATCCGCGCCAGCACCGTGTAAACCCCGATGGAATAGCTTGCCTGCGCCGACAACCGCGCTGTTCGCGCTGCCAGCAGCTCTTGTTCCGCGTTCAGCACGTCCAACGTGGTTCGCGCGCCCAGCTTTGCCTCTTCGCGCACACCGTCATAGGCGGTCTGCGCCGACCGGATTTGCCGGTCGCTTGCTTGAATGCTCGCCTGCGCCACTTCAACCGATGACCATGACGCGCCAAGAAATTGCAGCACAACCGCCACCGATTGATTCAACCCGGCGCGCGCCTGATCACGCGCTGCCAAAGATTGGCGGTACAGCGACGAAGGCCGCCCCCCCGCATAAATCGTCTGGCTCAGCGTCACGCCCGCAGTAAAGCTGTCCGACGCTTTTTTGCGGGCGTCGGTTACATTGATATTGCCCGTCAGCGTTGGCCCCATATTCGCCTTGGCCAAAGCAATCCCTGCCTCGGCAGCTGCAACCTGATGCTGCAACTGGCGAATGCTCGGGTGGGTCCGCTGGGCCACGGCTTGTGCATCACCAAGGCTCTTGGCGGTTCTCGGCATATTAGGAAGACGCTTCAACCCCTTGGGATAATGTCCGATTTTTAATTTATACGTCTCGCGCGCGATGGCGTAATCCCCTTGCGCGGTCGCCAGTTCCGCCTGCGATGCGGCCAGCCGCGACTCGGCAATCGCTACATCGGTGCGGGTAATCTCGCCCACCTCGAACCGGTCGCGCGATGCGCGCAATTCCTGCGTAATCAACCGCAAATTCGCCTCGCGCAGCGCTACCGTGTCCTGGCGCTGTTGCAGCGTGACATAGGCCGTCACCGCATCCAGCAACACCTCTTGCTCATATCCGATCAAGGATTGCCGCGTCGCAAATACTGTTTCTTTCAGCGCCGCCACAGTCGCCGCATTCCGGCCAAAATCCAACAGCGTCATTTGCGCGACCAGCGAAACGCTTCCCGTCAATCCTTCAAACGCCGGATTATGGACATAGCTGCTGCTCGCCTGAAACGTCAAAACGGGGCGCAAAGTCGCCACCGCTTGCGCCACATCCTCATCTGCCGCCCGCAACACCGCGCGGTTTTGGTCCAGAATGTTGGAATTGCGGTAAGCCGAGATCAACGCATCGGCAAGGCTTTCGGCTACAGCGACCTGCGGCAACGCCAGAACAATACCTAATACGCCTGCCCGAAGGACTTTGCTAAACTTGGTCATCTGCCTGTCTCCGCCTGTCAAATATGCCGTCTTGAATTATCAAAGCGCAAAAGCTGCCGCCGCCTCAAAACCCTGCAAAACCGGGGCCGATGCGTTAAACGCGTAGCGCCAAGTTACACCATTTGCGCTCTTATGGCCAATCTTTGCAACCCCAAGGCTGCCTTCCATAAAGATCACGCCAATCCGGCCACCGTCTTTCAGCTGCGCGGTCAATGCCTCGGGCACCACTTGCACCGCCCCCTGGATCAAGATCACGTCATAGGGCCCGTGCTTCGCCGCCCCCGCCACCAAAGGCCCCGCAATCACCGCCGCATTGTCAACATTATGCGCCGACAGCCGTCCCTGCGCCTCTGCCACCATCGCGGCGTCTTCCTCAACGGCTACCACAGCCTCGGCCAAACGCGCCACAACGGCAGTCGAATAGCCAAAACCGCAGCCCAGATCCAACACAGCCTCATCGGGCTGCACATCCACCGCATCAAGCAGCTTGGCAAAACTGCGCGGCTCCAGGATCACCCGCCCCGGCGCCACTATCAGGTTATCGCCCGCATAGGCCGCCTCAAGCTGCCCCTCGCCAACAAACGCCTCACGCGGCACAACAAGCATCGCCTCGATGATCGGAAACTTGGTCACATCAGACGGGCGAACCTGCGTATCGACCATCATGGTCCGACGGGCAGCAAAATCGGTCATGGAAGACCCCATTGGTTTAATTTCGGTTGGAGTTGTGATGCCACAGAACAGCGGCATGGGCAACATGCCCCGCGCAGGCACAATCCGCTTTTATGTCACAGCTTGGTCCCTGATACGTCCTTCGGCGCAACACCAACCCACGCCGCCGCTTTTCCCGCCATCCCACGGAATTTATCCGACAATTTGTCCAGCTTTGCCTCCCATTCGGGGTTGGGCACCTGCCCCTCGGTCACCTTGAAAAACACCTGCAAAAGGCAAGCAATGGCAAAGGGTTCAATCAACGCCGCCTTCACGGCCCAGGCAAAGATCAGCGCAAACACCAACCCACCCGCCGACCATGCCCCCGGCATCAGATACACAATCGCCGCCGCAGGTGCCAACATCACCAAAAACACGACAAAGCTCAGAATATAAACAATCGCCGTCAACCACGCCGCGTTCACCAACATCGGCCGCGCGTTCTGCCCGTACAGCACCAACGCCTCGCGCGCGCTGGCCCAAGGCTTCACCGCACGTGTCTTGATCGCGTGGGCCAAAATCACCTCATCGACCAACCCCACCGACACCCGCAAATAGGCCCGCACCACCCCCATGATATTGCTCAGCCCCGGGATCGGCAAAATTGACATCACCCCCTGCACAATGCCGGTAATCGCTCCCACCACCCCCTTGATCACCCGATCAAGTGCAAACAGCGCCGACGCCTGCCCGAACCGCGCCGCCACAACCGATCTGGCATAGTCTATCTGGCTGCGCCCCCCAGGCACCCCGCCGCCGGTCATCACCTCAACCATCACCGCGATATGGCCCGCCTTGACGATGTACAAAAGGTAATCGCGAAAGAAAAACACCACCCCCGCCGTCAACCCGAACCCGCCAAGCGCGCCATATCCAGTGGCCGTGGCACGAAACGCCTCATCCCCGAAATGACCAATCCCCCAACCAAGCCCCGCCCCGGTGCCCGTGGCCAAAACCAGCGCCGCCGTGATCCCGAAATACACAATCACGCGAAACAGCAAAAACGGTGCTGTCCGCCGCATCAACCCCAAAGCCGCAGATATCTTGAAATCCCACATGCGCTTCTCCTGAAAACAAACCTCTAAATGCTGCAACCTTGCGCCGCAATTTCCAACCACGCAAGCGTTTCATCAGACTTGCCACCGCCGCCGCCCCGCGCCATTCTGCCCCAAATGACCCCGCACATCCCAGCTCTTTGGCCCAAAACCACCGGCGAAACCTCCTTCTGGTTCACCCAAACCGGCCGCCCGATGCCGCGCCCGGCCCTGCCAGGCCCCACGCAGGCCGATGTCTGCATCATCGGCGCCGGCTTCACCGGCCTATGGGCCGCCTATTACCTGTCGCGCGCCGCCCCCGATCTGCGGGTCATAATGGTCGAGGCCGAACACGCAGGCTTCGGCGCCTCGGGCCGCAATGGTGGCTGGCTCACGGGCGGCTTTGCATGGACCCATGATCGCTACCTTAACACCAGCACTGAACAGGCCGTGCGCGCACTGGTCCGCGCCATGTCCGGCACGGTCGATGAAATCATCGGCATTGCCGCGTCCGCAGGCATCCCCGCGAATATCCGACGCACCGACGAACTCCTTGTCGCCACCAACCCCGCCCAACATGCCCGCCTTTTGGATGAACACCGCAGCCGAACCCATTGGGGCGAAACAGATATCCAAATAATTGATGCCGCCGACCTTGCCCAACGCGTCGCCATCCCGAACGCCCGCGCCGGGCTCAAAATCCCTAATGTCGCCCGCATCCAACCCGCCGAACTCGTCACAGGCCTCGCCCGATTGGTCGAACGCATGGGCGTCCCCATCTTTGAAAACACCCGCGTCACCACCCTGCATTCGGGCCGCGTTGAAACCACGCGCGGCCCCATAACCGCCCGCACCATCCTGCGCACCACCGAAGGCTTTACCAGTCAACTGGCGGGTCACGCCCGCGACCTGCTTCCCCTCAACTCCGCCCAAATCGTCACCGCTCCTCTACCCGAAAGCGTCTGGGACAAAATCGGCTGGCAAGGCTATGAAATGCTGGGCGATTTCGCCAATGCCTATTGCTACTGCCAACGCACCGATGATGGCCGTATCGCGGTCGGCGGGCGCGGCATCCCGTACCGTTTCAACAACCGCCTCGATCAAAACGGCACCCCCGATGATGAAACCATCCGCCGCCTGATCGCCATCCTGAAACAGCATTTCCCCGCCGCCGCCAACGCACCCATCGACCACGCATGGTGCGGCACCCTGGGCGTGCCGCGCGACTGGTGCGCACGGGTCGATTTTGACCCCGTAACCCGCATCGGCTCGGCAGGCGGCTATGTCGGTGTCGGTGTCTCGACTGCAAACCTTGCAGGCCGCACCTTGGCCGACCTCGCGCTAAACCGTCAAACCGCCCTCACAGCCCTGCCTTGGGTCAACCGCCCCTTGCGCAAATGGGAACCCGAACCTTTGCGCTGGCTGGGCCTGCGCGGCATGTACAAACTCCTCAATGCCGCCGACCGCGCCGAGGCACAAGGCGCAAACCCCTCCGCCCTCGCAACCTTGGCAAACCGCATCAAAAACAGCTGATGCGTTTCGACTTTAGCTTAAAATACAACGCTTCATCTTTGCAAAAATACTCACGCCGCCGCCCGCACCACAGCCCAGGCCTTTCCCATTTCATCTTGGCAAAAATACCTAAAAAACGCATCCGCTTAAAACGACCCAACAAAGTCAAAGCCACCCTTGCACCCGCACAGCCCGCACCGATGCCCGCACCTCCATCGCAGCCACAAACGCCGACAGCTTGGGATAGGCCGCCACATCCACCCCGTCCCCGGCCAACCAGGTCGTCACCACAAACAAATAGACATCCGCCAGCGTAAAAGCCTCGCCCAGCACATAGGGCCCGCGCAAAACCTCCTGCTCCAAATAGGCACAGCCCGCCGCCATCGTCTGCGGCACCTTTGCGCGCATATCGGCAAAACTTGCCTCCAAATCCGCCCAACGATGCCCCCGCAATTTATGCGCGTGGTTCACATGCAGGGTCGACGCGATGTAATACATCACCTCGCGCATCTGTGCCGCGACAAACGCATCTTGCGGGATCAACCCCGCCGCAGGGGCAAGCGCCGCGATATACTCCAAAATCGCGCCCGTCTCGGTCAAGCGGCCGTGATCCGTTATCAAACATGGCACCCGCCCTTTGGGGTTTATCGCCAGATAGGCTGGCTTGGTCTGCTCGCCCGCCGCAAAGTCCACGACCACAGGGTCATAGCCCACCCCCGCCTCCTCCAACGTAATTGCCACCGCGATAGAAATCGTCCCCTTGGCCAAAAAAAGCTTCATCGTCCCGTCCCTCCCACTGCCCTGCGTCCGCATGTCCGCAGGTTAATATTTGGTTAAAAAATTTGTGACTTCCACATTATATCAATAGGTTACAAAAATGTCCGCGCGCGAACATTCAACGCGGAATTGGCGGCATCACTTCGGGGGGCAGCGGGCAAACATAAGGTTCTCGCGCCAGTTTTGTCGCATGCTCGGCCTTTGCCTCAGCCAAAATATCAGGCCGCGCAAACAAATCCCGCCCCGTCGCCGCCATGATTTTGGCCGCATGGGTCATCCCTTTATGGGCCGCCGGCGATTTTCCCTGCGCCGTCAATTGCCAGCTATGAAACGGCGTCCCAAGTGCGCAAGTCGTGACCCAGGCCTGAACCGTCGGCACGGCCCAAGACACATCCGCCACATCCGTAGATCCCGATCCAGCAGGCCTTTGTTCGGCCAGCGGCACCACAAAATCAGCCAGTGGCAGGCCTAGGTCAACCGCGCGGCCAACCCTGTAAAACGTGTCCTCAATATGCTCTGGCGTCAGGGTCGCGCGGATCTTTGCCGCAAATTCCCGATCCGCCCCATCAAACACAGGCGCCCCAATCGCCACAATCTGCGCCTCCATCACCCGCTCCAAAACGGGGCTGGACAGCATCGACGACACCGCCGAAACCACTTTCGCCTCGACCCGAGTTTCGGTCATCAACGCGGCCCCGTCGCCAATTTTGCGCACCCGCGCCACCAAATCGCGCAGCCCCTTATTATCGCGCGAGCGGATCAATTGCCGCACCGTGGCTTTCGATTGCACCACATTCGGTGCCTCGCCCCCTGCATCCAGATAGGCATAATGAACGCGGGCATCATCCGGCATATGCTCACGCATATAATTGACGCCAACATTCATCAACTCCACCGCATCAAGGGCAGATCGCCCCAATTCCGGGCTGCCTGCCGCGTGGGCCGCACGGCCATAAAAGGTGAAATCAATTCGCATATTCGCAAGCGCCAGCGGCGCCATAAGCCCCGTATAATCACCGGGATGCCAGGTAATCGCGGCATCCACATCCTCAAACATGCCTGCCCGCACCATAAACGCCTTGGCCGCCCCGCCTTCTTCGGCCGGACAACCATAATACCGCACACGACCCGCGGTGCCCGTCTCGGCCAACCAATCGCGCAAGGCCACGGCGGCAAGCAATGCCGCAGAACCCAACAAATTATGCCCGCAACCATGCCCCGCATAGCCCAAAGGCTGCGGTTCGGCCACGCCAGGAACCTGCCCCAACGCTGGCAGTGCGTCATATTCACCCAAGATCGCGATAACTGGACCACCCTGCCCCCATTCGCCCATCACAGCCGTAGGAATGCCTGCCAAGTTTTGGGTAATCCGCGCCCCTTCGGCCTGCAACTGGGCCAGATGGGCAACACAGGATTTCACTTCGGTATAGGCCACCTCGGGCGTGTCGAACACCTGATTGGCAAGGCGAATGTAATCGGCCTCATGCGCTTCAACCTTGGCCCAGATATCATCAGAATTGCGCATCGCGTTCCTCATTGCCGTTGCCCCAACCGAGCGGCAATGGTGGCGGCAATCGCGAACAAGTTCCAGAGGCTTTCGCCTTAAAGCGCGCCCAAAATTTGCCCGCGATGCTGGGTCAGATAAATCCGCAACCAGGGGGTAAAACGGGTGGGGTCGGTTGAGACCTCATCCACTAAGGTCCCAATTAGAACCCAGCGTACGGCCTGCACCTCATCTGAATTCAGGCTTAGCGCAAGGTTTGGCGGCGCAGAGGCTGTGAAAACCGCGACCACCTCATCCTCGACCAAGCCATTGCCAACATCGGCGCGGTACCTGACTTCGCCCACCGCTTGCAAGGCCAAGTCGGTGATCCCCAACTCCTCGGCCAGTCTGCGGCGGGCGCAATCGGCATCCGCCTCTCCCCAATTGGGGTGGGTGCAGCAGGTGTTGGCCCAAAGGTTTGGCGTGTGATACTTGGCCGCCGCGCGCTGCTGGATCAGCACCTTGCCGCCGTCGAGCACAAAGACCGACACCGCCTTGTGCTGCAAGCCCCGCTGATGCACGGCCAGCTTTTCAACGGGTTGCAGGGTGCCGTCTATCCATGCAGGGATCAGATCCATTTGGCCATCGGTGGCAGGCTCATCAACACCGCATTCGCATCATGTCCGGTTGCAAGGCCAAATTTGGTGCCACGGTCATAGACAAGGTTATATTCGGCATAAAGCCCGCGATGGACGAGCTGTGTGTCTTTGTCGGAATCAGTCCAAACAGTATCGCGGCGCTGGTCAATCAGCGGTACATAGGCAGGCAAAAACGCACGGCCGATATCTTGGGTCAGCGCGAAATCAGCAGCCCAATCGCCGGTGTTGCGGTCATCCATGAAAATGCCGCCCACCCCACGCGCGCGGTTGCGGTGCGGGATAAAGAAATACTCATCCGCCCACGCCTTCAGCTTGGGGTAAAGATCATCGCCATGCGGAGCCAGATGCGCCGCCTGCGTGGCGTGGAAATGCGCCGTATCCTGCGCGTATTCGATGCAAGGGTTCAGGTCAGACCCGCCGCCAAACCACCACGCATGCGGGGTCCAGAACATACGGGTGTTCATGTGAACGGCAGGCGCGTGGGGGTTTTGCATATGGGCCACAAGGCTAATGCCGCTAGCCCAAAAGCGCGGGTCGCTTTCCATGCCCGGCACACCGCGCGCGGCCATCGCCTTTTGCGCAGATGGGCCCAAGTCACCGTAAACCGTGGAAATATTGACCCCGACCTTTTCAAACACACGGCCACCACGCATCACTGACATCAGACCACCGCCCGCATCGGACCCGTCATCGGCACTGCGTTTGGTATCCGTCACCTCAAACCGTCCTGCGGGCAATTGGGCTGTGGGACCACTGGTTTGGCGGTCTTCCAATGCTTCAAAACTCGCAACAATCTCATCGCGCAGCGTGCGAAACCACGCGGCGGCGGTTTTGCGTTCGTGTTCCAGCATATCAGTCATCTGTCGGCCCCTTCTTTGCGCGACCGTTTAGCACTTGGGGTCAGGGACGCCAAGGGCGGCAGATCAGATCGTGCGCATCAGCCGCAGGGCGTCATAGATCGCTGCATGCGTGTTGCGCGACGACACGGCATCACCGATGCGGTAGAGATGAAACGCACCGTCGGGGTTAGGCTCAGGCGTTTGCGGATTGCTTGCAATAAACGCCTCGTAATCGACCTGCCCGAGGTTTTTCGACAAGGGTTTCAACGCAAAATAAAGGTCATCCAGTGGCACCGTGGCATTGTTGACGGTGACCTGATCGACGCGGCGTTCCACGGTCATATCGCCATAATCGGACCCGCAAAGCGCCACCAGCTCGTTGCCCTCGCGCCGCACCGACAGCACGCGCCACGTGACGGTAAAGGTGGCATTGGCCCTTTGCAGCGTGCGCATATAGGGGACAAGGTTCATCGCCATCACCTCGGGCGCAAAGCTGCGGTCGCGGGTCATGATTTCGACGCGCCCCCCCGCTGCGACCACTTTGTCGGCGGCTTGCAGGCCTGCGGGGTCGCCTGCTTCGTCATAGATCAGCACGTTGGACCCGGGGCGCGCATCACCCGACAGAATATCCCAAGTTGAGGTAACAAGGTCATTACCGCTGTCCAAAATCGCGGTTTCGGGCAGGCCACCCGTGGCGATGATAACCGCATCAGGCGCTTCGTGTGTTACTGTAGCTTCATCGGCAAAGCTGTTGAAATTAAATGTTACTCCCATTTTTTCACACTGCGCCAAACGCCAATCGATGATACCAATCATCTCGCGCCGCCGCGGGGTTTGCGCGGTCAAACGGATTTGGCCGCCAGCATTGGGCGCGGCCTCATGTACAACAACCTGATGCCCGCGCAAGGCGGCCACGCGCGCGGCCTCTAGCCCCGCAGGGCCTGCACCGATGATCAGTATTTTTTTACGCTTTGTCGCGCGGGCAATTTCATGCGGTTGTTCGACCTCTCGGCCCGTGCTGGGGTTGTGGATGCAATAGGCGTGGCCGCCTTGGTAAATGCGGTCGAGGCAGTAGTTGGCGCCAACGCAGGGTCGAATATCATCTTCACGCCCCTCGATGATTTTGCGCACCAGATGCGGGTCGGTCATGTGCGCGCGCGTCATGCCGACCATATCGAGCTTGCCCGCAGCCACCGCATGCCGCGCCGTTGCAACATCGGGGATGCGGCTGGCGTGAAATGTGGGCAGGCCCACTTCGGCGCGGATACGGCCTGCGAAATCCAGATGGGGGGCGGATTTCATGCCCATGATCGGGATCACATCGGTCATCGCGGGGTCAGTGTGGATTTGGCCACGAATGACATTAAGGAAATCGACCTGCCCCGAGTCGCGAAACAGCTTGCCAATTGCCACGCCTTCGTCGGCGTCAATCCCGCCTTTTGCCACCTCATCCGCCGTATAGCGCAGGCCAATCAGGAACCGATCGCCTACGCGTTCACGGATTGCCGCCACCACATCCAGCGCAAAACGAGCGCGGTTTTGCAATGACCCGCCATAAGGACCGTCGAGCGTGTTGGTGAAGGGCGACATGAATTGGTCCATCAAATGCCCGTAACATTCCAGCTCTATACCATCTAAGCCTGCCGCATGCATACGTTCGGCGCTATCGGCATAGTCCTTGATAATACGGGAAATATCCCAATCTTCGACCTTTTTGGGATAGGCGCGGTGGGCGGGTTCGCGGGCGTGGCTGGTAGAAACAGACGGCAACCAATCGCCCTTGTCCCAGCGGGTGCGGCGGCCCAGATGCGACAGTTGGATCATCACGGCGGCCCCGTGATCGTGGCACTCATCCGCCAACTGCTTCATCCAGCCGACCACCTCATCCTTCCAAACAAGGATGTTGTTGAAAACGGGTGGGCTGTCGCGCGAAACGGACGCCGACCCCGCCGTCATGGTCAGTGCCACGCCCGCCTTGGCCCGCTCTACATGATAGGCGCGATACCGTTCCTTGGGCATGCCATCATCAGGATAGGCCGGTTCGTGGCTGGTGATCATGATGCGATTGCGCAGGGTCAAATGTTTCAGCTGATACGGCTGCAAAAGCGGATCGTTAAGCATGATGCCTCCTGATGTTCAGGTCAGGCTAACGCCCGCGCCCGAAAAACCAATAGCAAAAGCGACATCTGGATGTCTGGCTTGGCCAGTGCTTACGTTTCGATCAACCTGCGCAGGGTTTCGACCGCTTGCGCCACCTGCCCCGCATCGCCGCGCGATTCCACGTTCAGGCGCAGTAAGGGTTCAGTGTTCGATGACCGCAGGCTGAACCGCCAGCCGCCCATATCCAGCGACAAGCCGTCGGTTTCATCCACCGCCACGGCTTGTGGCTCCATCGCCGCACGCACCCGCGCCACAGCAGCCCGCGCATCGGCCACGACAAAGTTAATCTCACCCGACGACGGGAACGCCGCCAAGCGTTCCGTGACCAAATCGGCCAGCGTAACGCCGCGCCGCGACATCAGCTCTACAATCAATAACCACGGGATCATGCCACTGTCACAGCAGGCAAAATCGCGGAAATAGTGATGCGCCGACATTTCGCCACCATAAACCGCGCCGGTATCGCGCAAGGCCTGTTTCAAATAGGCGTGGCCCGTCCTCGCCATCACGGGTTTACCGCCCAGACGGGTTACGATGTCCTGCGTATTCCAGATAATCCGAGGGTCATGGATAATGGTTGCGGCCTTCTCCTTGGCCAAGAACACCTCGGCCAGCAGACCCACGATATATTCGCCGGGAATGAAACGGCCCAGATGGTCAAACAAGAAACAGCGATCAAAATCGCCGTCCCACGCAATGCCCATATCGGCCCCTGCCGCCAGCACCGCATTGGCTGTCATCGGCTGATTTTCGGGCAGCAAAGGATTGGGGATGCCATTGGGAAAGCTGCCATCGGGTTCGTGGTTCAGGCAAATGAACGACAAAGGCGCACGTTTTTTCGACAGCGCCTCGGCCAGCGCGTCAAAGGTGGGGCCAGCCGCGCCATTGCCCGCATTGACCAGAATCTTCATCGGGCGCAGCACGGGCAAATCGACAAAGGACAGCACAGACCGCACATACGCCCCGCGCGCCGCCTTGGCCTGTCGCACTTCACCGCCCGGCTTGGCGGGCGCAAAATCGGCACTTTCGGCCAAGGCTTTGATCTTTACCATATCCGTCGCAGGGTCCAATGGCGCCGACCCCGCCTTGACCATCTTCAACCCGTTATAATCCATCGGATTATGCGAGGCGGTAACTTCGATCCCGCCATCCGCCTCAAAATACGCGGTGGCGTGGTACATTTCCTCTGTGCCGCACAGGCCAAGGTCCAGCACCTCAACCCCCGCCTCAACCAGCCCTGCTTTGACCGCTGCGACCAAGGCCAAAGACGATGCGCGCGGGTCATGGCCCACGACAACCCGTTCAGCCCCCATCACTTGGGCAAAGGCGCGGGCGATGCGCTGCGCAATGCCTTCGTTCAACTCCGCGCCCAGACGGCCGCGAACATCGTAGGCTTTGAAACAGGTAAGCGCGGTCATCATATCCTCAGGCGTTTTACGGTGCAAACTGCACCCTTGCCCTTCAAAGACCATAGGCGCGGCCAAAGGCCAAGACCTAACCTGCCGCATTTTCGTGCAAATTTCGCCCAGCGTTTCACCCCAGTCCCGAGTGAGGCAAATTCGTTGCAATCGTCGCAGATTGCGCATCAATCAGGACTGGGCGCTTTACCCGCGCGCAGGGGTCGTCTAATCAGAACAGGACACCGACAAAGGCCTGATATGCGCATTCTGATCACCAATGATGACGGCATCAACGCCCCCGGGCTTGAGGTTTTGCACGAAATCGCCACCGAAATCGCTGGGCCGAATGGCGAGGTGTGGACGGTTGCCCCCGCCTTTGAGCAGTCGGGCGTGGGCCATTGCATCAGCTACACCCACCCCACGATGATCGCCGAACTGGCGCCCCGCCGTTTTGCCGCCGAGGGTAGCCCAGCCGATTGTGTGCTGGCTGGCATTTATGACGTGATGACCGATGCGCGCCCCGATTTGGTGCTGTCGGGGGTGAACCGTGGCAATAACGCAGGGCAAAATGTGCTCTATTCCGGCACCATCGGCGGCGCGATGGAGGCGGCGTTGCAGGGTATCCCCGCGATTGCGCTGTCGCAGTTTTTGGGTGAACGCACGAACGTATTGGCCGACCCGTTTGAAGGCGCACGTGTGCATGGCGCGGCCCTTGTCGCCAAGCTGTTGGACAAGGGGCTGTGGGACACGGACGATGATTACCAGCTGTTTTACAACATCAACTTTCCGCCCTGTTCGGCTGCCGATGTAAAAGGCAGTCAGGTCGTCACCCAAGGCTGGCGGCCAAACACCTATTTCGGCGTGGAACCGCATCACGCCCCCAATGGCCGCCGGTTTTTGTGGATCAAAGGCGGGGCGCAGCAAGTCGACAGCGGCCCCGGCACCGACGTGAACGCCAATATGAACGATTACATCGCTGTAACCCCGATGCGCGCCGATTTGACCGCGCATGACCGTTTGGCCGATATTCAGGTGCGTTTGGCATGACCACAGGGCCCGAGGAAAGCGACGACGATCTGGCCGAGCGCAAGATGCGGTTTTTGTTTGCCTTGCGGTCCAAAGGTGTGACTGACGCGCGGGTTTTGACGGCAATGGAGCGGGTGGACCGTGGCCATTTCATCAAGGGTCTGTTCGCCGATAAAACCTATGAGGATATGCCGCTGCCCATCGCCTGCGGCCAAACCATCAGCCAGCCGTCTGTGGTCGGGTTGATGACCCAAGCGCTGAACGTGCAGCCCCGTGATACAGTGCTGGAGGTCGGAACAGGGTCCGGTTATCAAGCCGCAATCCTCAGCCAGCTCGCCCGTCGCGTCTATACCGTAGACCGCCACCGCCGATTGGTCCGCGAGGCATCTGAGATATTTCGTGCCCTTGGCCTGACCAATATTACGGCCTTTGCCGCCGATGGCAGTTACGGTTTGCCCGACCAAGGCCCGTTTGACCGCATCATCGTGACCGCCGCGGCCGAAGACCCGCCCGGGCCCCTCTTGGCTCAAATGAAAATCGGGGGTATCATGGTCGTGCCGGTAGGCCAGTCGGATGCCGTGCAAAGCCTGATCAAGGTCACGCGCCTTGACAGCGGATATGAGTATGACGAACTTCGACCCGTGCGCTTTGTGCCCTTGATCGAAGGTCTAGGTGCCGAATAAGGCAGTAAACCAACCCGCACCGGGGCTAACCCGGGCGAACCCAATGAGGCCGTGCATTATGAACCGTATTTCTCCTTCTTCGTTCCCGCGCATTTTGATGCTTGGTGTCGCGCTGACGGCAATGACAGCCTGTACGCAACAAGGGGGGGGGCTGGATTGGGATTTGCGCGGGTTGACGGGCGGCGGTCTGGATACCAGTGGTGCGGCACGGCAAGCCACCGAAAACCGGCCCCGCGCAGACAGTCGCGGCGTCATTGCCTATCCGGGGTATCAGGTCGCGTTAGCGCGGCGGGGTGACACGGTCGCCTCGGTCGCGGGGCGGCTGGGGATGACTGCGGATGAATTGGGGCGCTATAACGCGTTGCAACCCACTGATTTGCTGCGCGAAGGCGAGGTGATTGCCCTGCCACGCCGGATCGACTCGGCCTCCATCATCGGCTCGGCCCCACCCAGTGGCGCGATCATTGGTGGCACGATTGCACCTGCACCGATTGAAGTGACAGCCATCGCTTCGGGTGCGCTGGACAGGGTGGGCAACTCATCGGCGGCGCCGGTATCAGCCGAGCAGCCGGGCCGCCACCGGGTCAGGCGGGGCGAGACGGCCTATTCCGTGGCCCGCATTTACGGCGTCAGCGTCAAGGCGCTTGCCGATTGGAACGGGCTTGGTCCCACGCTCGATTTGCGCGAAGGCCAGTATTTGCTGATCCCAACCTTGGGTGCAGCAGCCCCCGCCACTGCGGACAACACAGCCCCCGGCGCAGGCTCGGCAACGCCGGTGCCACCATCAGCGGCAACCCCTTTACCAGCAGAACAGACCCAGCCTGCAAGCGCCAAACCAAAAGAAACCCCCACCTCGCCCGATATGGGGACAACCCGCACCGCCGCATCCTCATCCGCGTTTGTGATGCCTGCGGATGGCAAGATTATCCGGCCCTTTGTGAAGGGCAAGACCGAAGGCATTGATATTGCAGCGCCGGCAGGTGCCACCGTGCGGGCAGCGGCGGCAGGTGAAGTGGTTGCGATCACCAAAGACACCGGACAAGTGCCCATTTTGGTGATGCGCCATGATGGCAATATCCTGACCGTTTATGCCGGAATCGACGCGGTGAAGGTAAAGAAAGGCGACAAGGTGAAAAAGGGCCAAGCGATTGCCGTGGTGCAAAACGCCAACCCCGCCTTCCTGCATTTTGAAATCCGCAGAGGGGTTGAAGCGATTGATCCCATGAGCCTGCTGCAATAACACAAGGCGCGCGCGCCACTTCCGGCACGCGCGTCTCTGTTTTACAACGGGATTTGCCTTACTGAGGCAAAACCTCGCCCGAGGGCTGCGGCGTTGAAGCTGTTTCTGCCGGAAGGATTGGGTAGGTCAAAGTTGGTGCTGTACCTGTAAGACTGTCCAGAAAAGCGACAATCTGTGTGGCGCTTTCATCGCTGATTTCCTCACCCAACTGCGATTCGGCCATGATCTGCACGGCAACCTTCAAATCCCAAACCTTGCCGGAATGGAAATATGGCGCGGTCAGTCCCACATTGCGCAACGGGGCCGCACGAAACACATATTCATCATCCGCCGTTTCGGTCACGGCAAAGCGGCCCTTGTCACCCACCGGCAAGATATCCGCGCCGGGTTTTTCAATCAGGCCAAAGGGATAATAGCCCTGCCCGCCCAAGTTAGTCCCCGCGTGACATGCGACACAGCCCAGATCCACGAACTGCTGCAAACCCGCTTTCTGGACATCCGACAAGGCCGCATCATCACCGTTCAACCACGCATCAAACGGTGCAGGCGTGATCAGCGTTGCCTCAAACGCTTCAATCGCCTTGGCAAAATTGTCAAAGCTGACAGGATCGGTTTCCCCCTCGAAAGCGCCTTCGAACCACGCGACATATTGCGGCATAGATTTCAGTGTGGCGACCACATTATCGGGCGTGTTCGCCATTTCAACACCGGCCTGTACCGGGCCTTTGGCCTGTTCGGCAAGGTCTGGCGCGCGGCCATCCCAAAACTGCGCCTCGTTGAAAACAGCGTTGAAAACGGTGGGTGAATTGCGCGGCCCACGCTGCCAGCCATGCCCGATGGAAGTTTCAAGATTGTCATCGCCGCCGGTGCCCACATTGTGACAAGAGTTGCATGAAAACACGCCCGATGCCGACATCCGCGGATCAAAAAACAGCGCCTTGCCCAGATCAATCTTGGCGGGCGTGATTGGGTTGTTTTTCACTGCGGGCGTGGTCGATGGCAGGGCCTTGAACGCCTCCAACGCGGTTTCGCGCAAGACATCGGCGCTGGCGGTTCCAGCGGCCATGCACCCCATCAGGGCCAAAAGTCCAAACCGTTTCGTAAATTCCATGAAATCCTCCCATGCATACATTCACATAGGGGATTGTATCGGATCCCGTCAGAATTGACTTTGATCAAGATCAACCAAAAGTGATCCTGTGTTTGATCGGAATCTCAGACCTTCACCCCGTGGCGCGCCGCCAGATCGGTGAAAAATTGCCAAGCCACCCGGCCGGAGCGCGACCCGCGTGTGGCCTGCCATTCTATTGCTTCGGCGCGCAAAGTGTCGGCGGCGACCACCAGCCCATGCGCTGCGAGATAGCCGTCAATCATCGCCAAATAGTCGTCTTGGCTGCACGGATGGAAGCCAAGCCAGAGGCCGAAACGGTCGGAGAGCGAAACCTTCTCTTCGACCGCCTCGGACGGGCTGATCGCGGTGGAGCGTTCGTTTTCGATCATGTCGCGCGGCATCAGGTGGCGGCGGTTGGAGGTGGCGTAAAAGATGACGTTGTCGGGGCGCCCTTCGATCCCGCCATCCAGCACGGCCTTGAGCGATTTGTAATGCGTGTCATCGTGGCTAAAGCTGAGGTCATCGCAAAACAGGATAAAGCGGCGGTTTGGGGCGGCACGCAGGTGGCGCAAAAGCGTGGTGACGGTTGGCAAATCTTCGCGGCTGAGTTCAACGAGAATGAGGGGGTGATTTGCTGTAATGTCGGCGTGGATCGCCTTGACAAGGCTGGATTTTCCCATCCCACGCGAGCCCCACAGCAAGGCGTTATTGGCGGGGAGGCCTTGGGCGAAATGCAAGGTGTTTTCATGCAAAATATCGCGGGCGCGGCTGATGCCGATCAGTAGGTCGAGATCGACCCGCGACACGTTTGGCACGGGGTCCAGACGGTCGGGGGCGGTGTGCCAGATAAAGGCGTTGGCCGCATCAAAATCGGGGGCGGGCACGGGCGCTGGGTTTATACGTTCCAGCGCCTCGGCGATGCGGATCAGGATTGCGTTATCCATTACTTAACGTCCTCACCCGTATCATCCTCGTCATAGTCGTCTTCGTCGACCCAAAGGCCTTGGGCGCGCAGATCGGCTTCGCGGGTTTTTTCGACCCGTTTCACAAGGAGGATGGAGATTTCATAAAGCCCGTAGACCACGGCAAACAGGATGATCTGGGTGACGACATCGGGCGGCGTCACGATGGCTGCCAGCACGAGGATGGCCACAACGGCGTATTTGCGTACAGACCCAAGGCCGCGCGCCGAGACGAGGCCCGCTTTGCCCATCAAGGTCAGCAAGACGGGAAGCTGGAAGCATAGGCCAAAGGCGAGGATGAATTTGGTGGTCAGGGCCAGATATTCCTCCATCGAGCCTTGGAACAGCACACCGACCGAGCCTGCGGCGGCATCGGTTGCAGGGCCCATTTGTTGGAAACCGAGGAAGAAATCGAACGCCAGTGGCAGGATGGCGAAATAGGCAAAGGCAGCGCCGATGGTGAACATGACGGGCGAGGCGACGAGGAAGGGTAAAAAAGCACCCTTTTCGTTTTTGTACAGGCCGGGGGCGACGAAGCGCCACATTTGAAAGGCAATGACAGGAAAGGAAAGGATGAAGCCGCCGAAAAGCGAGATGCGAATGGCGACGAAGAAGCCTTCTTGCAGTTTGATCAGCACGAGGCTGCAATCTTGGTTGCGGTCGGCAAGGGCGGCGCAGATCGGCTGGGTCAGGAAGTTGAAAATCGGGTTCCAGACGCTGAAGCACAGGACCATGCCAACGACGAACGCTAGGACCGAGTAGATCAGGCGGTTGCGCAGTTCGGTCAGGTGTTCGATCAGCGGGGCAGAGCTATTGTCGATGTCATCCGCGCTCATACGTCACCCTTTTTGGTGTTTGGCTTTGGTGTTTTGGGCGCAGGTTTTGGTGCAGCTTTCGGGGCCGGTTTGGGCGCGGCAGCCTTGGGCTTTGACGCCGGTTTGGCAGTTGGCTTGGCCGCAGGTTTTGCAGCCGCCTTTGCGGGCGGTTTTGCAGCAGGCTCTGCCGCTTTTGCCGTGCGTTCAACGCGTTTGGCGGCTTGCGCATCGGCAAGGGCCTGGGTTGCGGGGCCTTTGGGTATGTCCAGTTTGGGTTCGGCTGGCTTTGCGGCGGCGGGCTTTGGCGCATCTGGTTTTGGCGCGGCGGGGTCTGGTTTGGCGGCTGATGATTTGGTCGATTTCATCGGATCCCAGCTTTCAAACTTGGACGCCGCCGATTTCACCGCATCCAAGCCCATCGACTTGGCCGAGGTTGCCTTGCGCAGGTCCGAGGCCACGTCTTTGACGCCTGCCTCATCCGCCGCCGTTTCCATTGCGCGGGAAAATTCGCGCGCCATGCCTTTGGCCTTGGCGGTAAAGCGGCCAAGGGTGCGGAACATTTCTGGCAGATCTTTGGGGCCGATCACGATCAGCGCCACGATCCCGATGACCATAAGCTCGGTCCAGCCGATATCAAACATGGGCGTATCCCTGCGCGTCTATCAGACCTTGTCTTTTTTCTTGGGCGTCACATCGACGGCATCCGCAGCGGTCTTGTTTTCAAGCTCTTCCGCTTCTTCTTTCACGCCCTTTTTGAAGGCGTTGATGCCTTTGCCGACTTCACCCATCAAGGATGACACTTTGCCACGGCCAAACAGAACAAGGACGACAACGGCGATCAAGATAAGACCCATTGGGCCAATATTGTTTAACATTAGACTTCTCCCCTATCGGGCCGCGGGTTGGGGCCCAGACTGTTATCCGTTTCGTTTAGGGCTTCGTGCGGACGGATCAAAGGGGGATTCTGCTTTACGGGCCGCGCTGCTGACAGTATTTTGTCAGTTATAAGAAGGAGAGGCCAAGGATGAGCCGCGACCAACGCGTTTTCGATTTGATCCAGCGGATGCGCGACGGGCGGCTGCATACGGCGCATGCGCTGGCGCGGGAATTGGGCGTGTCGGTGCGCACGATCTGGCGCGATATGGCGATGATGGCCGCAACCGGCATTCCGGTCGAAGGCGAACGGGGGTTGGGGTACATCTTGCGCGCGCCGTTGATGTTGCCACCCGTGATGCTGACGCAAGAAGAATTGGAGGCGTTGATGGAGGGGCTGGCGCATGTTGGCGCAGGCGACGGGCCACGGGCACGGGCGGCGCGGGCCTTGCGGTTCAAAGTGGCGACGCTGTTGCCGCAAGCAGGGTTAGTGCCCGACCCCGAAGATCTGGCCTGACATCAGGCGGGAAAGACAAAACAGCGGTCGCGGCGGATCATCAACCATAGCGGCGTGCCGAGTTTGGGCAAAAACACCCCCGGCACAGCGGCGGTCAGTTTGGAGCCGTCGAAATCCATGGTGAAATCGACAAGGCTTTCGTGGCCCAAAAACCGCGCGCGCGACACGATACCACGGGCAGGTGTGCCATCTTGCGGGGTTGGGTTGGGGCCACGGCCCGCGCGGTCAAAATCGATTTTCAGGTGCTGGGGCCGGATCACGATTTCGACCTTGCCACCGTCGGCATGGCCGGGGGTCAGGAAGGCGCCAAAGGGGGTTTCGGTCAGTGCGCCCCGCGACACGGACCGTATCACGTTGATATCGCTGAAAAATGCGGCGGCAGCACGATCAACCGGCGCGTTATAAACATGATAAGGTGAGCCGCGCTGCACGATTTGGCCATCGCGCATCAAGGCAATCTCATCGGCCATGCGCAGCGCCTCGTCGGGTTCATGGGTGACCAGCAACACGGCGGTGCCTTCGTCTTTCAGCACCTCTAGGGTGGTGTCGCGGATGCCGTCACGCAGGCGGTTATCAAGGCCGGAAAAAGGTTCGTCCATCAGCATGATGCGCGGGCGCGGGGCAAGGGCGCGGGCAAGCGCCACGCGCTGCTGTTCGCCGCCCGAAAGTTCATGCGGGTGTTTGCTGCCAAAGCCTGCAAGGTTGACGCGTTCCAACAGCTCACCCACGCGGGCGGCGGCGGTGGTGCTGTCGCCGGTCAGGCCAAAAGCCACGTTCTTTGCCACGCTGAGGTGAGGAAACAAGGCGAAATCCTGAAACATCAGGCCAACGCCGCGCCGTTCGGGGGGCAGGCGCAGGTGGCTGTCACAGACGGTTTCGCCGTCCATCCGGATGCTGCCACTATCGGGGTTTTCAACACCTGCGATCATCCGCAGGGTCGTGGATTTGCCGCAACCGGACGGCCCAAGCAAGCAGGTCACCTGCCCTGCCGCCACGGTCAACGACAGGTTTTTCACCACGTCGCGCGCACCGAAACGGCGGGACAGGTTTGTAACCTCTAATCTGGGTTGGGGCGAAAGCATCGGGCGCGCGGCCTTTACCTTATTAATTCAATCGGGAATGGGTTAGCAGGCGCAGCAGCGATGAGCAAGTCTGGCGGCTATTTTACCGCAGCGGTTTCCAGCCCTTGCCACGGGTGCCCAGCGACAAAGCCTGCTGCACTGTAGGTTCCGGCCCAAAAGCTGCCGCCACGGCGTTGGTCGGCGGCGCGGGTAATGGGGGTTTTGGTCAGCGCGCACCACAAGAATGTGCCAACCGCGCCATGCCCGATGAACAGAAGGTTGTCTGACACTTCAGCCATAACCTCTTGAAAGGCTTGGGTTATGCGGGCCGTGGCGGCAATGGCGGATTCCCAGCCCATCGGGCCTGTTTCGGGATGGGCGAACAAGGCATCGGCCAAGGTTTCATGCTGATCATGCGGGATATAGCCCGTGGCGCTGCGGTCTACCTCGGCCATATCAGGGTGAATGTGCAGCGGCAGGGCAAAGGCATTGGCCAACAGTTCAGCGGTTTGCTGGGCTTTGGTTTCGGGCGAGGTGACGATACGCCACCCGCGACCGGGCCAGCCGCGTGCGGTGGAGGCAATCAGACGCCGCCGCCCCTGATCCGAAAGTTTCCATTCCGGAACAGGGGTTTGCGGGTCGATGTTCACCTCGGGGTGCGACAGATACAGGATACGCTGCACGAGAGGCTAGATTGTTGCGTTGACGGCGCCGCCATCAAGCAACAGGTTTTGACCCACGATAAAGCCCGCCTTGTTGGAACACAGGAACGCGCAGGCCGCGCCGAATTCGGCGGCAGTGCCATAGCGACGGGCGGGAATGGTGCCTTCGCGTTGTTTTTTGGCGGTAGCGCGGTCGATGCCTTGGGCCTTGGCGACGCCATCATCCAAGCTGTCGGCGCGGTCGGTGGCATGGATGCCGGGCAGCAGGTTGTTGATGGTGACGCCATGTTCGGCCACCTGCCGCGCGGTGCCTGCGACAAAGCCGGTCAGGCCGGTGCGCGCGGCATTGGACAGGCCCAGTGCAGGGATCGGTGCCTTGACCGAGCCGGAGGTAATGTTGACCACCCTGCCCCATTTGCGCGCGATCATGCCTGGCAAAACCGCCTGCATCAGGGCGATTGGGGTCAGCATATTGCCATCCAGTGCCTTGATGAAATCATCGCGCGACCAATCGGACCATAGGCCCGGAGGCGGGCCGCCTGCGTTGGTAACAAGAATATCAACATCGCCCGCAGCAGCCAGAACCGCAGTGCGGCCTGCATCGGTGGTAATATCGGCGGCCACGGCGGTGACCGTGACGCCGTAGGTGGCGCGCAGATGGCTGGCGGTTTGCTGCAACGCCGCATCACCGCGCGCGTTGATGATCAGGCTCACGCCTGCTTCGGCCAATGCCTCGGCGCACCCACGGCCCAAGCCCTTTGATGCCGCACAGACCAGTGCCGTTTTCCCTTTGATCCCGAGATCCATGTTTTCGCCCCTTGGTGTTATTTCTGAAACAGAGGTAGCAGGCAGAGGAGCCAAGGGAAAGTGGGCAGGCGCGATTCGCCGAGCAGCTGGTTTTTCGCGAGAGTGCGAAACAATGCGCACAGACCTGAGGTGTTGTTTCGCGCTAATAGTGCGATAAAATCGTAAGCTGGTGAAAAAATTAAGGATTTGATAAGGTTCTGTTCTGGAATATCGGGCATATTCCACCACCTATGTATTTAGTGAAAAATGGATCTTATTGTGCAAGCGACCGTTGAACAATCCGCCCTGCCCAGACAAATCTGTCAGGTTTTCACCTCGGATGATGTGTTTGTTTCGATTGGGGTTAACCTTAATGAAGGGTTGGCGGGGCTGGATGACGCTTGCCTCGGTGATATTTACGAACTGGCGCAGGGGGTCGAGGCGCAAAAGCTGGTTTTGCAGCGCGGTGGTGACGCCCAGACCGTGGCTGAGGGGAGCGCGTTGGGCACCCCTGGTGCATTGGTCACGATTGCGGCGCGTTACACCATGATGGCACCGGACGGTGACAAAGTGGAGATGCTGGCGCTGCGGGTTTGGGCCAATGCCGGCCTTGACGGGGCTTATTACATTTTGCCGCTGTCACCGATGGGCCCGCAAATCGAATATACTTTGGTCAAGATGGAAGAGCCGCAACCGGAAGAGCGGTTGATGGACCTATTGTGCATTTCCTTTGCGCGCGGCACGATGATCACGCTGGACGATGGCACGCAGCGCCCGATCGAGGATCTGGCCGCCGGCGACCGCGTTTTGACGCGTGACCACGGGCCGCAAGATTTGCGCTGGGTCGGTCATGTGACCTTGCGGGCGGTCGGGGCCTATGCGCCGGTGATGATTACGGCGGGCGTAATGGGCAACGCGGGCGATTTGGTGGTCAGCCAGCATCACCGCATGTTTCTGTATCAACGCCGCAAAGCGAATGGCGTGCCAAAATCGGAAATTCTGGTGCAGGCCAAGCATTTGGTGAATGGCAACACCGTGTTTTTGCGCGAAGGCGGGTTTGTCGACTATTACAGCCTGGTTTTTGACGCGCATGAAATCATCTATGCCGAGGGTATTCCCGCAGAAAGCCTGATGGTGACAGAGGCGACTGTGTCACGCCTGCCCCCCGATCTGGCCGCCGAGGTTAAGAAGCGGTTTCCAGGCCTTAGCCAAAGCCAGCACTTTGGAACCGAGGCCAGCGCGCAGGTTTTGGGGGCGCTTGGCCTCGACAGGCAAAAGCGCAGTGAGGGCGGGCGTTAGGGCCGCTTGCGGACAGTTGCGAAGCGCTGAAATTACCGATATGTGCCGCCTATGTTGGACAATCGCCCCCCCCTTCCGCCCGAAATCGCCCGCCGCCGGACCTTTGCGATCATCGCACATCCGGATGCCGGTAAAACCACACTGACCGAAAAGTTCCTGTTGTTTGGCGGGGCTATTCAGATGGCTGGCCAAGTGCGCGCCAAGGGTGAGGCGCGGCGCACGCGGTCGGATTTTATCAAGATGGAGCAAGACCGCGGGATTTCGGTTTCCGCATCCGCGATGTCGTTTGATTTCCGCGAGTTCCGGTTTAACCTTGTCGACACGCCCGGCCACTCGGATTTTTCCGAAGATACCTACCGCACGCTGACCGCCGTTGATGCCGCCGTGATGGTGATTGACGGGGCGAAAGGTGTGGAAAGCCAGACGCGAAAGCTGTTTGAAGTGTGCCGGTTGCGAGACCTGCCGATCCTGACCTTTTGTAACAAGATGGACCGTGAGGCCCGCGATACATTTGAAATTATTGACGAAATTCAGGAAAATCTGGCGATTGACGTGTCCCCTGCCAGTTGGCCCATCGGGTCGGGGCGTGACTTTCTGGGGTGCTATGACATTCTGAACGACCGATTGGAATTGATGGACCGCGCCGACCGGAACCGCGTGGCCGAAACGATTGAGATTAAAGGGTTGAACGACCCCAAGCTGGCGCAGCATGTGCCCGCCGAGATGTTGGCGAAACTGCGCGAAGAGCTGGAAATGGCCAAGGCCTTGCTGCCCGCGCTGAACCGCGAGGCGCTGTTGAACGGGTCGATGACGCCGATTTGGTTTGGGTCTGCGATCAACTCGTTTGGTGTTAAAGAATTGATGGACGGGATCGCGAAATTCGGGCCCGAGCCGCAACCGCAGCCCACAGCGTCACGCAAAGTGGCACCCGAAGAGCAGGCCGTGACCGGCGTTGTGTTCAAAGTGCAGGCCAATATGGACCCCAAGCACCGCGACCGCGTGGCGTTTGTGCGGCTTGCGTCTGGGCATTTTGAGCGCGGGATGAAGCTGAACCATGTGCGCAGCAAAAAGGTGATGACGATCAGCAGCCCTGTGCTGTTTTTGGCCGCCGACCGCGAGTTGGCCGAAGAGGCCTGGGCCGGGGATATTATTGGCATCCCGAACCACGGGCAGCTGCGTATCGGCGATGCGCTGACCGAGGGCGAGGATTTGCGGTTCACGGGCATCCCAAGTTTTGCGCCGGAACTGTTGCAAGGCGTGCGCGCGGGCGACCCGATGAAGGCAAAGCACCTTGAAAAGGCGCTGCTGCAATTTGCCGAAGAAGGGGCTGCGAAAGTGTTCAAGCCGATGATCGGGTCGGGCTATATCGTGGGTGTTGTCGGCGCGTTGCAGTTTGACGTGCTGGCTAGCCGGATTGAACAGGAATATTCCTTGCCTGTGCGGTTCGAGCCATCGCATTTCACCTCGGCCCGCTGGGTGCAGGGGCCGAAGGCGGAGTTGGACAAATTCACCAACATCAACAAAGGCCATATCGCGACCGATAGTGATGGGGATTTGGTGTTCCTGACGCGCCTGCAATGGGATATTGACCGGATCATCCGCGACTATCCCACGCTGAAATTAACCGCGACCAAGGAAATGATGGCGTGACCTGCGTGGCCAATTGGCCACGTACCCGCTGAGAAGATTACCAAATTTTACATCATGCCGTAGACTGCTGCGCAATATACCGCCACATTGTTTCTAAAAAGAAAACAAACGAGGCAGTTGATGGTGAGGCAGACGACCAAGCCGCTTTCCCCGCCCACATATGTGGGGGCGCCGGACAGCTTGATCGGCCATTGGGACAAGCGGCGTGGCCCGATGCGGCCCGAAGCAGGCGAAGGCTTGCCCGATATTGATGTGGATTTGGCCGCTTTGGTCATGAAACCTGTGGTTATGCCCCCTGATTTGCCGCAAGCCGCAAGCCGCTGGGCCGCGAAAGAGCATGAACTGCGGGTTGAAATGGTTGGCGAGTCCGAACTGGTGTTTTTGCATGGCTTCTTGATTTCCCATCTGCGCAAACGCCGTTTTCCCGCCGAGGCCGTCCCACTGTTTCGCAGAATATGGGTCGAACAGTCACCCTATTTGCTGGGGGTCCTCAGCACGCGCTGGCTCATTTCGGCCGTGATTACCTTTGGTGAACATGGGGCAACCGCATCGGAGCAGGCGCTGGGGCGCGAGATGGGCATGCTGTTTTCGATGATGAAACTCTATGAATTTGAGCGGTTGCATTCGGGCAAAGCGCCGGATGAGGTGTACGGCTTGCGCCGGATTGATGCGGTTTTGCCGCTGGAGATGACACCGTTTTCGCTGGCATCGGGCGGGCTTGATATCAACCTGCTGGCCCCCGTGTGGCAGCGCGCAATGGACGAGCCGGTGATGGGGCCGCTCGCCTGCCTGCTGCTGGACAGATTGAACCAAGATTCCGGCGGGTTGTTTCGCCGGATCAGCGCAATGCGCGACAAAAAACGCGCGCGAATAGCCGCGCGAAACACATAAAAGAAAAGAGGCCAAATGACACAGCCACGCGCCATTTTGATTGCAACCGCCAAAAACGAAGCGCCCTATTTTCTGGAATGGGTCGCGCATCATCTTGAAGTAGGGTTCACGGATATCGTTATCTATCAGAATGATAGCGATGATCTGACCCATCAGACATTGGTCGCTTTGCGCAATATCGGCGCGATTGAATATTATTATAACCGCGCCGTTGCGGGCCGCCATCAGGTCAGGGCCTATACGCGCAGTGGAAATTTGCCGCAATACGCCGAAAGCGATTGGGCGATGGCCTTGGATTTGGACGAGTTTTTGGTGGTCAAGACCGGCGACGGGACGATCAAGGATTTGATGAAGGCGCTGCCCGACAGCGATTGTATTCAACTGAACTGGCGGCTTTTTGGCAATTCGGGCTATGAAACGCTGACCGACCAGCTTGTGACAGACCGCTTTCGCATGGCGAATTATCAGATGAGAGAGCCAGACCATTTTGGCGCATATAAGTGCATGTTTCGCCCGTCGCTTTTTGAACGCCCCGGCATCCATCGCCCCAACGGCCCTAAAACGCCAGAAGAGACGATCCGCTATACCAATGGCAGCGGGCTTGCGCCGGAAGACTACGCGCTGAAAAACTTTAACTCGAACGATCCAGGGGGCTGCAAATTTGCGCAGATCAACCATTACATTGTGCGCGATCTTTCCAGCTTTATGCTGAAATCGGCACGCGGGTCGGCGCATCAAAGCAACCGCGAAATCGGGCACCGCTATTGGACCATGCGGAACAAGAACTTTGAGATTGACGACAGCATGCAGCCGTTTGTGGCACGGGTAAAGGCGCGCATGGCGGCGCTGGACAAAGCGTCTGACGGGCGGCTGATGGAACTGCGCGAGGCGGCCATATTCACACATTTGGCGCGCTATTACACCATGCTGCAAGAACCAGACATGCGGGCGTTCCGGACGTTTTGCAAAGAGCACCCGAATGCGGTTGATTACCGCAAGGTGGCGTTGGAAAAGGCAAAGGCCGAAGTGGCAGCGAAGCCGAAAGACGAAAAGATTGCCGCACGTGTCACAGAGGCAACCCCGAAACGCAGCACTGCGGATACGCGGGCCAAATCTGCGGTCAAATCAAAAGCCCCTGCGCTGTCAGCGAAAAAGCCCACGCATAAGGCGACCACAATGGCTGGAACTTGACGTTATCACCAATAACGGCTAACTCCTGATCAGCCTTCGGGCTTTAGACGCCGGGGCGCCCGGAATACTTGCGTCCCATCCCACCCTTGCGGTCCGATACCGCATTCACAGGACGCACATGACCAAATTTTCTGACCTCGCGCTGGATCCCCGCGTGCTTAAGGCTGTGGCCGAAGCAGGCTATGAGACCCCTACCCCCATTCAGGCCCAAGCCATTCCGCATGCGCTGGAAGGCAAAGACGTGTTGGGCATTGCCCAGACCGGCACCGGCAAAACCGCAAGTTTCGTGCTGCCGATGATTACCTTGCTGAGCAAGGGCCGTGCGCGCGCACGGATGCCGCGCAGCTTGGTGCTGGCACCCACACGCGAACTGGCCGCCCAAGTGGCCGAGAATTTTGAAACCTATGCCAAGCATACCAAGCTGACCAAAGCGCTGCTGATCGGTGGCGTGGCCTTTGGCGAGCAAGACAAGCTGATCGACCGTGGCGTTGACGTGCTGATCGCGACACCGGGCCGTTTGCTGGACCATTTCGAGCGTGGCAAATTGCTGTTGCAAGGCGTGCAGATCATGGTGGTCGATGAGGCAGACCGGATGCTGGATATGGGATTCATCCCCGATATCGAGAAAATCTTTAGCCTGACGCCGTTTACCCGCCAGACGTTTTTCTATTCGGCGACGATGGCACCGGAAATTGAACGGATCACCAATACCTTCCTGTCGGGTGCGGTAAAGATCGAAGTTGCGCGTCAGAACTCGACCTCTGACACGATCACGCAAAAGCTGATTGAGATAAAGCCGAGCCGCAAGGACCGGACCTTTGCCGAAAAGCGTGAGGTTTTGCGCGCGATCATTCGGGCCGAGGGTGAAAGCTGCACCAATGCGATTATTTTCTGCAATCGCAAGATGGATGTGGATGTTGTTGCCAAGTCGTTGAAACAGCACGGGTTTAACGCAAGCCCTATTCACGGCGATCTGGACCAATCGGTACGCACCCGCACGCTGGACGGGTTTCGCGACGGGTCTGTACATTTGCTGGTGGCGTCGGATGTGGCCGCGCGCGGTTTGGACATTCCCGCCGTGAGCCATGTGTTCAACTTTGACGTGCCAAGCCACCCCGAAGATTACGTGCACCGGATTGGTCGCACGGGCCGGGCGGGACGTGAAGGCAAGGCGTATACGCTGTCAGTCCCGTCGGATGCGAAGTATCTTTCTGCAATTGAGCAGCTGGTTGGCAAGCCCGTCCCGCGCGGCGAATTGCCCGAAGGAATCGCCCTAAAGACCGAGCGCCCTGCGCCTGCTGCCGCAGAGGAAGAGGTTGAAAAGCCAAAGCGTAGCCGTGGTGGCCGTAGCCGTTCGCGTGGGCCAAAGGCCGAAGCGGTTGCTGACGCAGACGCGGTAGATGCGCCGCAGGTTGAGGCCGTAGTTGCGCCCCCTGCCCCGGTTGCTGCCATTGCACCAACGCCTGCAGCCGAATATCGCCGCCCACCGAGTGAAGACCGTGCGCGCAGCGAGCCCCGACGGAATGCCCGCAGCGATGATCGTAATGACAATCGTCGGGACGGTCGGCGCGAAGAGCAGAGTGATGAGCGCCGTGGCGACCGCAATACTGAGCGCCGCGATGATCGGCGGGGCGGGAATGACCGTGTTGTCGGGCTTGGCGACCATGTGCCAGACTTCATTCTGCGCAGCTTTAAGATCGAAGATAACACACCGGATGACGACGATGATGGGGTTGACGCGGCCGTGGTTGAAATTGTTGCTGCGGATGAAAGCGCAACGTAACAAACCTAGGCGTTGGGTTTTGACCTAACGCTAGGTTCTAAAAGATAAAAAAAGGTGCGCAGGGTTTCCCTTGCGCGCCTTTTTCATGTTTAAGGTAAAGCGTTAGCCGTCAGTCAAACGGCTGACCACCACGGTCACCTCGGGCTTTTTGCCGATTTCTTCCATTGCAATCTGGCGCACCACGCGGCGCACGGCTTCGTCCAGCTTTGCGTCATCCTTCAGCACTTTTTTACCGGCCTTATCCAAGAACTCGGTCAAATCGGCTTCCAACGTATCGGCAAGCACTGCGCCGGTGCGGCCCTTTTCCGGCAGGCCTTTCACCTCAACCCAAGCATCGCCCAAGGGTTCATCTGCCTCGTCCAGCAGCAGCGTGACCATGACATGACCGTTCAGCGACATGCGAATACGGTCGCGGACCACACCATCGCGGGACCCGATCATGACCGAACCGTCCAGATAGGTGCGCCCTGTCTCGATATATTCGGCCACGACTGGCGCGTCGCCTGTCAGGTCGATCATCATGCCATTTGTCACCACATCCGACATGCGGCCAGCGGCCATCGCGATGCGGGCATGTTCGCGCAGGTGACGGTGTTCGCCGTGCATCGGGATCACGATTTCGGGGTTCAGCACCTTATGCACCGTTTCCAGATCGGGGCGGTTGGCGTGGCCGGACACGTGGTAAAGCCCGCCGCTGTCATCGACGATGTTCACGCCCATTTCCGAAAAGGCGTTCATCACCGAGATTACGCCGCGCTCGTTGCCAGGAATGGTTTTCGACGAAAACAGGAACGTATCGCCCTCTTTCATTTCCAGCCCCAGATATTTCCCGCGCGACAACTGGGCCGAGGCGGCGCGCCGTTCGCCTTGCGAGCCGGTGACGATCAGCATCAGATTGCCGCGCGGCACCTCTAGGGCCTCTTCAGGGCTGACTGTGCGTGGCAGGCCTTTCAGCACGCCCGCTTGTTCCGCCGCCGAAACCATACGGCGCATCGAGCGGCCCAAGAAACACACGGTCCGGTCGGCGGCCACGGCAGCATCGGCCAGTGTTTTGAGGCGCGCCACGTTAGAGGCAAAAGTGGTGGCCACAACCATGCCGCGTTGCGCCTTGATCAAGTCACGAATCGGGTCACGCAAGGTGGATTCGGACCGACCGGCGTGCAGGGAAAACACGTTGGTGTTGATTGTCACTGAGAACTGACCCGGCATTGTCACCGCGATTTGACCCACCCATTAGTTATGTTCTCTATGTCATGATGGCGTCAATGCTGTTGCCTCCTTTCGCTTTTTCTTCGCTGTTTCGGAGCTGGCCTTGAAGCGGTAGCTGTCATTGCCAGTCTCGAGGATGTGGCAGCGATGGGTAAGACGATCGAGCAGTGCGGTGGTCATCTTGGCATCGCCGAACACGCTGGCCCATTCGCTGAAGCTCAGGTTGGTGGTGATGATGACGCTGGTGCGTTCATACAGCTTGCTCAGAAGGTGGAAGAGCAATGCACCGCCAGAGGCACTGAAC